>NZ_JACKTL010000061.1 GCF_025822245.1 Mycolicibacterium hodleri | reverse complement strand
GGCGGACCCCGCCCGGGTGCGACCCCCGGCAACATGCCTCCCCGTCCGCCCGGCGCACGGCCAGGTGCGGCCGGTCGTCCCGGCGGACCTCGCCCCGGCCCGGGTGCTCGTGGACCCGGCGGCGGCGGCGGTCGTCCCGGTGGTCCCCCCGGTGCAGGTGGCGGCGGTAACTACCGCGGTGGCGGCGTCGGTGGCGCCGGTGCCCCAGGTGGCGCTCCCGCCGGTGGTTTCCGTGGTCGCCCAGGTGGCGGTGGCGGCGGAGGCCGCCCCGGTCAGCGCGGTGGCGCAGCAGGTGCGTTCGGTCGTCCCGGTGGCGCCGTCCGCCGTGGTCGCAAGTCGAAGCGGGCAAAGCGCGCCGAATACGAGAACATGCAGGCGCCGGTCGTCGGTGGCGTGCGGTTGCCGCACGGCAACGGCGAGACCATCCGGTTGGCCCGCGGTGCCTCGCTCGTCGACTTCGCCGACAAGATCAACGCCAACCCGGCCGCTCTGGTCCAGGCGCTGTTCAACCTCGGTGAGATGGTCACCGCCACCCAGTCGGTAGGCGACGAGACCCTCGAGCTGCTCGGCGGCGAGATGAACTACGTCGTGCAGGTCGTGTCCCCGGAGGACGAGGACCGCGAGCTGCTGTCGTCGTTCGACCTCACCTACGGCGAGGACGAGGGCGGCGAAGAGGACCTCGAGTTCCGTCCGCCGGTCGTCACCGTCATGGGCCACGTCGACCACGGCAAGACGCGACTGCTGGACACGATCCGCAACGCCACCGTCCGCGAGGGCGAGGCCGGCGGCATCACCCAGCACATCGGCGCCTACCAGGTCCTCACCGAACTGGACGGCAACGAGCGACTGGTCACCTTCATCGACACGCCTGGTCACGAGGCGTTCACCGCCATGCGTGCCCGTGGTGCGAAGGCCACCGACATTGCGATCCTGGTGGTCGCCGCCGACGACGGCGTCATGCCACAGACGGTGGAGGCCATCAACCACGCGCAGGCGGCCGACGTGCCGATCGTGGTGGCGGTCAACAAGATCGACAAGGAGGGTGCCGACCCGGCCAAGATCCGGGCGCAGCTCACCGAGTACAACCTCGTCGCAGAGGAGTACGGCGGCGACACCATGTTCGTCGACATCTCGGCCAAGCAGGGCACCAACATCGACGCGCTGCTCGAAGCGGTGCTGCTGACGGCGGACGCCTCGCTCGACCTGCGGGCCAACCCCGACATGGAGGCCCAGGGTGTCGCGATCGAAGCGCACCTTGACCGCGGCCGTGGTCCCGTGGCCACCGTGCTCATCGCGCGCGGAACGCTGCGGGTCGGTGACTCGATCGTCGCCGGCGACGCCTACGGACGTGTTCGACGGATGGTCGACGAACACGGCGAGGACGTCGAGGAGGCGACCCCGTCGCGTCCCGTCCAGGTCATCGGCTTCACGTCGGTGCCGGGTGCCGGTGACAACCTGCTCGTCGTCGACGAGGACCGGATCGCCCGCCAGATCGCCGACCGGCGCAGTGCGCGCAAGCGCAACGCGCTGGCCGCTCGTAGCCGCAAGCGCATCAGCCTCGACGACCTCGATGCCGCGCTGAAGGAAACCAGCCAGCTGAACCTGATCCTCAAGGGCGACAACTCCGGCACCGTCGAGGCGCTGGAGGAGGCCCTGCTGGGCATCGAGATCGGCGACGAGGTCGAGCTGCGCGTCATCGACCGCGGTGTCGGTGGCGTCACCGAGACCAACGTCAACCTGGCGTCGGCGTCCAACGCCATCATCATCGGGTTCAACGTTCGCGCGGAGGGCAAGGCCACCGAGCTGGCCAACCGCGAGGGCGTGGACATCCGGTACTACTCGGTGATCTACCAGGCCATCGACGAGATCCAGGCAGCGCTCAAGGGCATGCTCAAGCCGGTCTACGAGGAGAAGGAACTCGGCCGTGCCGAGATCCGGGCGATCTTCCGGTCGTCGAAGGTCGGCAACATCGCCGGCTGCCTCGTCACCTCTGGCGTCATCCGCCGCAACGCGAAGGCGCGTCTCATCCGGGACAACGTCGTCGTGGCCGAGACGGTCACCATCTCCTCGCTCAAGCGGGAGAAGGACGACGTCACCGAGGTGCGAGACGGCTACGAGTGTGGTCTGACGGTGACGTACAACGACATCAAGGAAGGCGACGTCATCGAGGCGTACGAACTCGTCGAGAAGGCACGGGCCTAAGTGGTCGACGAGGGGCGGGCACGCAAGCTGTCCAAGCGAATCGCCACCATCGTCGCCTCGGCCATCGAGTTCGAGATCAAGGATCCGCCCTTGGCCTTCGTGACCGTCACGGACACGAAGGTCACGGGCGACCTCCACGATGCGACGGTGTTCTACACGGTCCGGGGTGAAACCCTGGACGAGGAGCCGGATTACGAGGGTGCGGCCGCGGCATTGGAACGTGCCAAGGGCGTGCTGCGGTCCAAGGTCGGGGCCGGCACGGGTGTTCGGTTCACGCCGACGTTGACGTTCGTCCTCGACAAGCTGCCGGACACGGCACGCGACATGGAGGACCTGTTGGCGCGCGCGCGTCAGGCGGACGCCGATCTGGCGCGCATTCGGCAGGGTGCCACTCCGGCCGGTGACCCAGACCCGTACCGTGTGACGGGGGCGGAGGACGTGGCCGGGGGGCCCGAGGACAACACTGACGTGCTCGACCCTGAGGACACCTATGACCGCGATCGACCCGAAGACTGAACTATCTCGGTCATCGTTGCGCGTCGATGGTCGGGGAGCTGCAGAGCTGCTCGACGCGGCGGACACGGTCAGCGTGGTGTGCCACGTCTTTCCTGACGCCGACACCATCGGCGCCGGTCTGGCCTTGGCGCTGGTCCTCGAACGGGCCGGCAAGCGCGTCGAGGTCGGCTTTGCCGCCCCGTCGGACCTGCCCGAGTCGCTGCAGTCGCTGCCCGGTGGACACCTTCTCGTCGACCCCGACGAGATGCGCGACGACAGCGACCTGGTGGTGACCGTCGACGTGCCGAGCGTGAACCGCCTCGGTGGGTTGTTCGGACTCGCCGAGTCCGGCCGCGAGGTCTTGGTGATCGACCACCACGCCTCCAACCAGCTGTTCGGTACGGCCAACTACGTCGACCCGTCGGCGGACTCGACGACGATGCTGATCGCCGAATTGCTCGACGCGTGGGGCAAGCCGCTCGACGAGCGGGTTGCCCACTGTCTGTACGCCGGCCTGACCACCGACACGGGATCGTTCCGGTGGGCCAGCGAGCGGGCGCACGAGATGGCTGCGCGCCTCCTGCGGCTCGGGGTCGACAACGCCTCGATCAGCCGCACGTTGCTGGACACCCACCCGTTCTCCTGGCTTCCGATGCTGTCGCGGGTGCTGGCGTCGGCGCAATTGGTGCCGGAGGCCGCTGCCGGTCGCGGTCTGGTGTATGCCGTTGTCGGACACCAGGATTGGTGTGACGCCAGGCCCGAGGAGGTCGAGAGCGTCGTCGACATCGTGCGCACGACGGCCCAGGCCGAGGTGGCGGCGGTGTTCAAGGAGGTCGAGCCGCAGCAGTGGACGGTGTCCATGCGCGCCAAGTCCGAGGTCGACTTGGCGGCGGTGGCAAGCGGTTTCGGCGGTGGAGGTCACCGGCTCGCCGCGGGCTACTCGGCGGTTGGGCCGGTGGACGCCGTGGTGAAGGCGCTGACCGATGCCCTTGGCTGAGACCCTCAGCGGGCGCTTTGGCTGAGCGGGTCACCGGCCGTCGCATCGCCGGGTTGGCGTTGCCCGCACTCGGGGTGCTGGCCGCGGAGCCCCTGTATCTCCTGTTCGACATCGCCGTGGTCGGTCGGCTCGGCGCGGTGGCCCTGGCCGGTCTGGCCATCGGCGGTCTGATCCTGTCGTTGTTGTCCTCGCAGCTGACGTTCCTGTCCTATGGGACGACGGCGCGGGCCGCCCGGTTCTTCGGGGCCGGTGACCGTGCGGCGGCCGTCGGCGAGGGCGTGCAGGCCACCTGGCTCGGCGTCGCGCTCGGAACGGTCGTCGTCGTGGTGGTCCAGGCGGCAGCGGTACCGATCCTGGCGGTGATCGCCGACGGCGGCGAGATCGCCGACACGGCCCTGCCCTGGGTGCGGATCGCCATCTTCGGCGCGCCGGCGATCCTGATTTCCTTGGCGGGCAACGGGTGGATGCGAGGTGTGCAGGACACCTCGCGGCCGCTGCGGTACGTGGTGGCCGGCTTCGCGGTGTCCGCGGTGCTGTGCCCGGTGCTGGTGTACGGCTGGCTCGGGGCGCCGCGGCTGGGCGTGAGCGGGTCGGCGGTCGCGAACCTGGTCGGCCAGTGGCTGGCGGGGCTGCTGTTCTGCCGGGCGCTGCTGGCCGAGGGGGTGCCGCTGCGGGTGGACCTCGCGGTGCTGCGCGCCCAGGTCGTGATGGGCCGTGACCTGGTGGTCCGCACGCTGGCGTTCCAGGCCTGCTTCGTCTCCGCCGCCGCGGTGGCCGCTCGCTTCGGTGCGGCGGCGGTCGCCGCGCACCAGGTGGTGCTGCAGCTCTGGAGTTTCCTTGCGCTGGTGCTGGATTCGTTGGCGATCGCGGCGCAGTCCCTGGTCGGGGCGGCACTCGGGGCTGGCCTGCTGGCGCATGCCAAGTCGGTCGCCTGGCGGGTGACCGTCTTCTCGACCATCGCGGCGGCGGTGTTGGCCGCGACGTTCGCGGTGGGGGCCACGACGTTGCCCCGGCTGTTCACCTCCGACGAGTCGGTTCTCGACGCGATCGGCGTGCCGTGGTGGTTCTTGGTGGCGCAGTTGCCGATTGCCGGGGTGGTCTTCGCCCTCGACGGGGTGCTGCTCGGCGCGGGCGACGCGAAGTTCATGCGCAACGCGACGCTGGCCAGTGCGCTCGTCGGGTTCCTGCCGTTGATCTGGCTGTCGCTGATCTACGGGTGGGGGCTGGTCGGCATTTGGTCGGGCCTGACCACGTTCATGGTGCTGCGACTGGTGTTCGTCGGGTGGCGCGCGTTCTCGGGCCGGTGGCTGGTGCCCGGCACCCACTGACGGTCACCCGCCGCGTGCCGCCGTCACCTGCTGCATGTTGGCCAGTCCGAGCTCCTGCGCCTGGTGCAGCGCGGCGGGCAGCGGCGCCTGGACTTCGGCTCTCACCTCGGTGTCCAGCAGTCCTTGGAGCTTTGGCTGCAACGCGCTGCGCCCGGCGAGGTTGTCGACCTCCCGAAGGCCGTCCGGGGTCGAATAGTCGTACAACTCGAGCTCGACCTCGCGGGAAGGGTCGACCGTCATCCCGCCGGGCTTCCAATGGGAGTACACGCCGAACTTCGCCGCCGGGGTGCGGACCGCGACGATGTGGCTGGGCGCGTTGGTGGGGACCTGGCCGGGTGTCGCGGTGGGTGGGGTCGCGGCCGGCATGCCCGCCGCCGTCATCATGGCGGCCATCTCCTCTACGGAGATGTCGTCGGTGACGTGGGCGATCCAGGGCCGACCCCGTGCGGCCGCGCTCGCGGCGATTCCGGCGATGTCGGCTCGGCTGGCGAGGTGGGCGAGGCGGGAGTCGCCGCGCCATCCGTTCCCGCCGGCGCCGATCGTCAGCAACAGCGGTGCGAGGTCCACGCTCGACGTCAGCTGCGTACGCACCTCTCCAGGGGTGGGGGTGAGACGACTGGCGGGGTCCCGGACGTAGAGCGGCACCCGGATCGCCTCGTCGTAGATGGCGGCGCCCTTGCCGCGCATGCCGTGGGAGCCGCCGTATTCGCCGTGATCGGAGGTGAAGACGACGACGGTGTTGCGGTCGACGTCGGGGCGGGAGGCCAACGTGTCGAGGACCCTGCCGATCTGGCGGTCGACCTGCTGCTGCAGCCACAGGTAGACGTCCAGACCGCGCGCCCACTGCCTCTCGACGTCGGGGCCGGCGTACGGAAGCGCCCCGGCCAGCAGTGGCGCGACGAAGTCGACGTAGTCGACCTGCAATCGTGGCTTGCCGTGTCGCCGGAGATCCTCGGGTGTCTCGAAGTTCGGCGGTTTCGCGTCGAACACCCGCGGGACGTCTTCTGGCAGCGGGGTTTTCGGCCACCACATGATGTCGTGCGGGTTGACCAGGGAGACGGTCGTGCACCAGGGTCCGTCGGCGGCGTGGGCGTCGAACCACTCGACGAACTGGTCGGTGATGCCAGGGTCTCTGCGCAATCCCTGATTGGGTGCGCCGTTGGGGGAGGGGTAGGTGCCGCCGGAGAACCCGTGGGCGTCGAGGCCGTCGGGCGTGGTGTCGGCGGCCGCTCCGAGATGCCACTTGCCCCACCACCACGTGCGATAGCCCTGCTCGCGCAGCATCGTGCCCCAGGTGGGGAACTGCGGGGCGAGGCTCGACTCGCTTGGGCCGTCGCCGGTGTAGAGACAACCGGTCTGATGCGAGTACAGCCCGGTGGTCAGCACCCCCCGCGACGGGGTGCAGGCATTGGAGGCGGTGTAGTGCGCGCCGAAGGAGACGCTGCTCTGCCGCAGCCGTGCCAGGTTGGGCAGCAGCGCGTCGAGCTCACCGGCGCCGGGAAACCACTGCGGTGCCCGCATCTGGTCGACGACGACGACCAGGATGTTGGGCTTGTCACCGCCCGATGCGGCGGCATCCGTGCGGCCCGGCCGGCGGAGGAACTCGTAACCACAGAACGCGACGGCCCCACCGGCCGCGACTGCGCCGCGGGTCAACAACGTCCGCCGGCTGATGTCCGCCATTCAGCGGACCTGGGTGCGGCCGCGTTCGAGCACCCCAGCCCGGCTGGCGGCGACGTCGTCCCCGGTGGTCACCGCCATCCACCGTGTCGCCGAGGTGGCCTCGATCCACAAGCCGGCGTGGGTCTGCTGTTCGTCGATGCGGTGATAGGACTCGAGCAGCGCCCGGACGGCCTTCTGGTTGTTGCCGACGATGGAGGCGGCGACCGTGCGAGCCGCGGGCAGCAGGTCGGCGTGGCCGACGACCTCGGTCACCAGCCCGGCCCGCAGGGCGTCGTCGGCGGAGAGGTAGTCACCGGTCAGGCTCATCCGGCGGGCCATGCCGATCCCGACCTTCTGCGGCAGCCGCACGCTCAGGCCCCACGTCGGCAGCAGCCCGACCCGGGCGTGGGTGTCGGCGAACCGCGCCTTCTCCGAGGCGATCAGGATGTCGCAGTACAGCGCCAGCTCCAGACCACCGGTGACCGCGGCTCCGTTGATCGCGCCGATCACGGGCTTGCTCATCGCCGGCCACTTGGGCGAGATGTCGGGCAGCTGGGTCGTGTCGCCGAGTTCCTTGAGGTCGAGGCCCGCGCAGAACACGGGGTCGGCACCGGTGAGGATCACGAGGTCGACCGCGTCGTCGGCCTCCGCCTCGTGCAGCGCCGAGTAGAACCGGGTGCGCAGCTCCGAGGACAAGGCGTTGCGGGCTCGAGGCCGGTTCAGGGTCAGGGTGCGCACCCGGTCGGTGGTGTCGACCAGCAGAACGGATTCGGCGTCGGTGCTCGGCATGCCTTCACCGTATCGACCGCCCGACCTATCGTTGACGGCATGTGCCGGAACATCACCGAACTGCGCGGCCTCGAGCCGTCCGCGACGGCCGAGGAGATCGAGGCCGCATCCCGTCAATACGTCCGCAAGGTCAGCGGCATCACCCGGCCGACGGCCGCCAACGCCGATGCCTTCGAGGCCGCGGTCGCCGAGGTGACCGCGACGACGACGCGGCTGCTGAGCGCGTTGCCGCCGCGCCGTCAGCCGCCGAAGACGGTGCCGCCACTGCGGCGGCCCGAGGTGCGGGCCCGGCTCGCTGCGACGTGAGCACACCGGCGCTCAAGGAGTGGAGCGCGGCCGTGCACGCCATGCTGGACGGCCGTCAGACGGTGCTGTTGCGCAAGGGCGGCATCCACGAGAAGCGCTTCGACGTCGCGGCAAGCGAGTTCGTGTTCTTTCCGACCGTCGCCCACGGGCACGCCGACCGCGTCCGTCCCGAACATCGCCACCTGCTCGAGACCGCCGGGCCGGACAGCACGGAGGACGACGTGGTGCTTCGGGCGGGCGCGAAGGTCGTCGCCGCGGTCGCCGTCGACCGGCTGGACGGGCTGGAGGAGTTGGCCGACACCCACATCTGGACGTCGGAGTCGGTGCGGTCGGATCGGGTGGACTTCCGCCCCAGGCACCGGCTGACGGTGCTGGTCGTCCAGGCGCGTCCGCTGCTCGATCCGGTGCGGCTGCCGCGAGACCCCGCCTACGCGGGCTGCAAGAGCTGGGTCGACGTGCCGGTCGCGGTGAGGTGGGGCGACCCCGTCCACGACGACGCGGTGTTGGCGGCGGTCGTCGAACGGGTCAGGGCGTCAGTGGGCTGACGGGGGTTGCGACCCGGCCGGGAGCACAAGCCGGGACACTCCGCCCGCACCGTGGTGAATGGTGTGTCGCTGGGGGGTGAACGTGGTGCCGGAGATCGGCGGTTCGTCGGTGCCGAGGTTGCGCACGAATCGGGGATGCGAGCCCCCTGCGACCAGCACCCGCAGCCGCGACCCCGCCGGGAAGCGGTGCGCGACGGCGTCGAGGGTCAGTCGGAGGGCGCCGGAATCGGTTGTCTGCCTGATGAATCCGTCGGTGACGTTGACCGAACTTCCGTCGGGGTCCACCTGGCTCAGCCGAACGAAGACGTCGTTGTACGGGTTGTCGCACGAATGCGACAGCTCGATCACGGGACTGCCGACGAGGTACAGGTCGGCGGCCAGGGGGTCGCCGGTGAAGTCGAGGACGTCGCGGCGCAGCGAGAGGCGCGTGTCGTCGCGGTACCCGCCTTCAGGCGAGAGCAGCCGGCCGCCGATGGTGGGGGTCGGGTCGGCCGGGTCGAAGGTGAACGCCGACGGGGGCGCCGACTCCTCGGGCGCGACGTCGGAGAGCCGGTGTGCGGGATGCAGATACGTCACCAGTTCGGGCATCGTCGGCGGCCACGTCTCGAGGTCGAGCCAGCCGCCACGGTCGACTCCGCCGTGGACGTGGGCTCGCACCGGGCGTCGGGTGGGCGCCGGCTTGCCTGCGAGGTGTTCGTCGAGCCATGCCAGCGACTCCCGCAGGACCGTGGGGGCGCCCTTCGTCATCACCTGGGTGTGGGTCCACGAGCCGACGGTCAGCGCCGTCGTCACGCCGCGGTCACGCAGCCGTGCGAACTGGGCCAGCGTCTGGTCGAGGAACAGGTCCTGCCAGCCGCCGAAGAGCAGCACCGGAACGTCGACGCGGTCGAGCGCGTCGGTCAGCCGCAGGGGTTCCCAGAACGGGTCGTCGCGGTTGGGGTGTTCGACCCAGGACTCCCACCACGGCGCGCCCGCGCCCAGCAGGGTGCGCCCGGACGGGCCCATCGGTGCCTGGTTGGCGGAGTGTGCCACCCGGCGCCGCGACCGGCCCTGCTGCAACGCCCCGGCCAGCCGGCTCCCGTCCTCCTGGTGCGACATCATGTCGCTCCAGCCGAGGAAGTCGTTGACGGTGAAGGAGCCGGTGCCCCAAGCGGATTGGCTGAAGTCGTGGGGGCCGACGGTGATGACCGCGGCGGACAACTCCGGCGGCGGGTCCATCAGGATGGCCCACTGGGTGAAGCCGAGGTAGGACAGGCCGACGGTGGCGAACGACCCGGTGAACCAGGTCTGGTGGCGCAGCCATTCGACGGTGTCCGCACCGTCGGCCACCTCGTGGATCATCGGGGTGAACTCGCCGCCCGACCCGAACGTGCCCCGCACGCTCTGGATCACCACGTGGTACCCCCGGGCGGCGTACACGGTGCCGAACAGGGTGGAGAAGGGAAAGGCGCGGCCGTAGGGGCAGCGCACGAGCAGCGTTCCCGCCGGCGCGGCGGTCCGCGGCGCGTAGTGGTCGGCGACGAGGTCGACGCCGTCGCGCATCGGCACCCGCAATCCGCGCAGCACGGTGAAGTCCGTCGTCGGCGGGGGGAGGTGGAGAACTCGGCTCAGGGTGTGCGAGGCGATGCGCTTGGCGCTCAGTCGGGTAGCCACGGCAGCCACGTTACGCACCGGCGCGGTGCGCTCAGAACTTGTAGAACGGCACCAGCTGCTGGGCGCGCTGCAGGTTGGTCTGCATGCAGTCGACGTCGTCGGCGCTGTAGACCGGGGCGTAGAACAGCGACTGCTGCAGCACGCCGTAGCTGGTGTCGAAGGCGATCATGCAGCTGAACCAGAAGCGGTTGTTGCGGTCCGACGGCTTCAGGATCCAGTACTGCGCGGCGCGGTGGCCGGCGATGTCCATCTCGACGGCGTCGGCGGGCAGCGTCTGCTCGTAGGTTCGCCACACGAACGCCTCGACGGCCATCTGATAGTTGCCCGCGTCGTAGTGGCAGCGCAGGCCGTCCTCGTGCTCCGGCGGGGTGAAGCCCAGGCCCAGACCGTTGATCACGTCGATCGGGATGTCCTCGCACGGGTCGAACGGGCGCGGGTCGGTGGTTTCGATCACGGGCCACTTGATGCTGCTGGACACCCCGCTGATGGGCAACGACGTGGACCGCAGCTCCACGGAGCCGGCGTCGGCCGGGGTGATCGGGTTGGTCTGCCAGACCACGATCACCGCTGCGACCAGGGCGCACATCGCCGACAGCAGGCGCATTCTGCCGACCACGCCACCCCCGGCGGCATGGGTTCCGCGCTCGTTGTCCATTGGCGGGAGTGTACAAGTCCCGCGTCGGCGTCCGGGCCAAAAAGCAGAACACGTTCTAGTTGCCGGGTGAGATTCGCGGCGCGGCGCACGTAGGCTGGACCGTTGTGTCTCCGCTGTCACAAGACCGTCGCCATCCCACGCTCTGGGCGATCAGCGATCTCCACATCGGCCATACCGGCAACAAGCCCGTCACCGAGTCGCTCCACCCGTCGTCCCCGGACGACTGGTTGATCGTCGCGGGTGACGTCGGCGAGCGGACCGACGAGATCCGGTGGTCGCTGGATCTGCTGCGAAAACGCTTCGCCAAGGTCATCTGGGTGCCCGGCAACCACGAGCTGTGGACCACCGCCAAGGATCCGATGCAGATCTTCGGCAAGGCGCGCTACGACTACCTGGTCAACATGTGCGACGAGATGGGCATCGTGACCCCGGAGCACCCGTATCCGGTGTGGAACGACGAGGGCGGCCCGGCGACCGTCGTGCCGATGTTCCTGCTCTACGACTACTCGTTCCTGCCCGCGGGCACGGCCACCAAGGCCGAAGGGCTGGCGATCGCGCGGGAGCGCAACGTGGTCGGCACCGACGAGTTCCTGCTCTCGGCCGAGCCGTACGCCACCCGCGACGCGTGGTGCCGCGACCGCGTCAAGGTCACGCGCGACCGGCTCGAAGACCTGGACTGGTTGACGCCGTCGATTCTGGTCAACCACTTCCCGCTGGTGCGCGAGCCCTGCGAGGCGATGTACTACCCCGAGTTCGCGCTGTGGTGCGGCACCACCGCGACGAAGGACTGGCACACCCGGTACAACGCGTTGTGCTCGGTATACGGGCACCTGCACATCCCACGCACCACGTGGTACGACGGGGTGCGGTTCGAGGAGGTCTCCGTCGGATATCCGCGAGAGTGGCGCCGCCGCAAGCCCTATCGGTGGATGCGCCAAATTCTGCCCGACCCGCAGTACCCGCCCGGTTACCTCAACGACTTCGGCGGTCACTTCGAGGTCACTCCCGAGATGCGCGCCAACGCGGAGAAGATGCAGGAGCGGATCAGGAGCAGGCGAGCATGACGGGCAAGCTGCTTTCGAACGTCGTACCCGCGGTGATCGCCTCGGCCGAGTTGTACGCCGACCCGCCCGATCTGACGCCGCTGCCCGAGGAGGAACCGCTGATCGCCCGCTCGGTGGCCAAGCGGCGCAACGAGTTCGTCACGGTGCGCTACTGCGCCCGCCAGGCGCTCGGCGACCTCGGGCTGCCGCCGGTGCCAATCCTCAAGGGGGACAAGGGCGAGCCGTGCTGGCCCGACGGGGTGGTCGGCAGCCTCACGCACTGCGAGGGTTTCCGCGGCGCCGTCGTCGGGCGGGCGGGTGACGTCCGCTCCGTCGGCATCGACGCCGAGCCGCACGCCGTGCTGCCCAAGGGCGTGCTCGACGCCATCAGCCTGCCCGAGGAGCGCAGTGAGCTGGCGGCGCTTCCCGGTGGGCCTCACTGGGATCGAATCTTGTTCTGCGCCAAGGAGGCGACGTACAAGACGTGGTTTCCGTTGACGCACCGGTGGTTGGGTTTCGAGGATGCGCACATCACCTTCACCGTCGACGGGTCGGGGAGCGCGGGCGGCTTCGAATCGCAAATCCTGGTCGACCCGCAGGCCGAGTCGGGGCCGCCGCTGACCTCGCTGTCGGGTCGCTGGTCGGTCGACGACGGTCTGGTGCTGACGGCGATCGTGCTGTGAGCCCGGTCGAGCCCGGACTCGTCGTCGTCGACAAGGCCGCCGGAATGACCAGCCACGACGTGGTCGGCCGGTGCCGCAGGCTGTTTGGCACCCGCAAGGTGGGACACGCCGGCACGTTGGACCCGATGGCCACCGGGGTGCTGGTGGTCGGCGTCGAGCGCGCCACCAAGATCCTCGGTCTGCTGACCGCGACGGAGAAGTCCTACGCCGCGACCATTCGGCTGGGTCAGACGACCTCCACCGAGGACGCCGAGGGCGACGTGCTGCAGACGGTGTCGGCCGAGCACGTCGCCGACGCGGAGATCGAGGCGGCCGTCGCCGGACTGCGGGGTGAGGTCGACCAGATCCCGTCGTCGGTCAGTGCGATCAAGGTCGACGGCCAACGCGCCTACAAGCTGGCTCGGGAGGGCAAGGTGGTCGAGTTGGCCCCGCGCCGGGTCCGGATCGAGCGCTTCGAGGTGGTCACGGTGCGCCGGCTGGACGGATTCGTCGACGTCGACGTCGAGGTCGACTGTTCGTCGGGCACCTACATTCGGGCGCTCGCGCGCGACGTCGGGGCGAGACTCGGCGTCGGTGGACACCTCACCGCGCTGCGCCGCACCCGGGTGGGCCGCTACGGGCTGGCCGAGGCACACACCCTCGAACGACTGGCCGAATCTCCGCAGCTGAGTTATTCGTTGGACGAGGCGTGCCTGCTCGGGTTTCCCCGCCGCGATCTCACCGAGGCGGAGGCGGAGTCGGCGTCGAACGGGCGGGCGTTGGCCCCGGGCGGGATCGACGGGGTCTACGCCGCGACCGCCGCCGACGGTCGGGTGATCGCGCTGCTCTCCGACGACGGAGCCCGGACGAAGTCCGTCGTGGTCATCCGCCCGTCGACGCTGTAGCGGCCGCTCAGACCACCCAAATCGCCTCGGCCGCAGGGTTTCCCAGGTCGACGGTGGTCGTCGCCGTGGCTGCGCTCCCCGGCTGTTCCACGCCGACCGAGATCATGCCGGCGAAGTCGCGGCGCGCCAGCACCGTCACCCGGGCGTCGAGGCTGATGCCCACGCTGTCGAAGTAGCGGAGCATCTCCGGGTCGGCGTCGGAGATGCGTGCCACCGTGGCGGTGTCGCCGTCCCGGCACATCGACAGCTGGCGGGCGTCGGGCGTCGGCACCCTGCCGTCGCGGGCGGGGATCGGGTCGCCGTGGGGGTCGCGGGTCGGGAAACCGAGCTTGGCGTCGATGCGGTCGAGCATCCGGTCGGACACGGCGTGCTCGAGCACCTCGGCCTCGTCGTGCACCTCGTCCCAGCCGTACCCGAGTTCGCGCACCAGGAACGTCTCCATCAACCGGTGGCGACGGACCATCGCCAGCGCGGCGAGGCGGCCGGCGTCGGTGAGCGTCACGGCGCCGTACTTCTCGTGGTCGACCAGTCCCTGGTCGGCCAGCTTGCGAATGGACTCCGAGGCCGTGCTGGCCGACACCCCGATGCGTTCGGCCAACATCTTGGTGCTGACCTTGTCGACCGACCACTCCTGGGCGGTCCAGATCACCTTCAGGTAGTCCTCGGCAACCGATGACAAGTCGCGAGCAGTGTCGTCGGGGCTCATAATCAGAGAAGTTTAGGCAATCGGTCCGCCATCCGGGCATCTGACGGTGCCGGGCGCCGCGGGGCGTCGTAGGCTTGCCGTCGTGCAGCGCTGGCGGGGCCAAGACGAGATCCCCACGGACTGGGGCAGGTGCGTCCTCACGATCGGTGTGTTCGACGGTGTCCACCGAGGGCACGCCGAACTGATCAACCACGCGGTGAAGGCGGGCAGGTCCCGCGACGTGCCGACGGTGCTGATGACGTTCGACCCGCATCCCATGGAAGTCGTCTTCCCGGGCAACCATCCCGCTCAGCTGACCACCCTGACCCGGCGCGCCGAGCTGGTCGAGGAGATGGGCGTCGACGTCTTCCTCGTCATGCCGTTCACCTCCGACTTCATGAAGCTGACGCCCGAGCGCTACATCCACGAACTGCTGGTCGAGCGGTTGCACGTCGTCGAGGTCGTCGTCGGCGAGAACTTCACCTTCGGCAAGAAGGCCGGGGGCAACGTCACCATGCTGCGCAAGGCCGGCGAGCGCGCCGGGTTCGCGGTGGAGAGCATGTCCCTGGTCTCCGAGGTCTCCGACACCGGTCGCGACGGGACCGTCACGTTCTCCTCCACCTACATCCGATCCTGCGTCGACGCCGGTGACGTCGTCGCCGCGGCGGAGGCGCTGGGTCGGCCGCACCGCGTCGAAGGGGTCGTGGTCCGCGGTGACGGCCGCGGCAGGGGGCTCGGGTACCCGACCGCCAACGTCGCACCGCCGATGTACTCGGCGATCCCCGCCGACGGGGTCTACGCGGCGTGGTTCACCGTCCTCGGGCACGGACCCGTCATGGGCACCGTCACCCCGGGGGAGCGGTACCAGGCCGCCGTCTCGGTCGGCACCAACCCCACCTTCTCCGGCCGCACCCGGACGGTGGAGGCGTTCGTCCTGGACACCGAGGCCGACCTGTACGGCCAGCACGTCGCCGTCGACTTCGTCTCGCGCATCCGCGGACAGGAGAAGTTCGACTCGGTGGACGACCTCGTCGTGGCCATGGACCGTGACACCGCGCGGGCCCGTGCGGTCCTCGCGCAGTCCTGAGGATTCGGTTCTCCCGTCTCGGCGCTGTTAGACTCCCCGACGGCCCAGCGTGTGCTGCAGTTCGCGGCGGCCACGCCTTAGTCATCATTCGCGAACCCATGGATGGAGTTAGTGTCATGTCGCTCACCACAGAGCAGAAGAAGGAAATCCTCGGCCAGTACGGCCTGCACGAGACCGACACCGGATCGCCGGAAGCCCAGATCGCGATGCTGACCAAGCGCATCTCCGATCTGACCGAGCACCTCAAGATGCACAAGCACGATCACCACTCGCGCCGCGGCTTGCTGCTGCTGGTCGGTCGTCGTCGTCGTCTCCTCAAGTACATCGCCCAGGTCGACGTGGCGCGGTACCGCTCCTTGATCGAGCGCCTGGGCCTGCGCCGCTAGCCTTCGGTGAAGGCCCTGCTCGCGGCCGTCGCCGTGGCGACGGCGCTGGCAGGGTGTTCACCCGCGGCGGCCGCCGACGTCCAGGTGGGTGACTGCCTCGAGGTCGGTGGTCCGCCGGACCGGCCGGAGACCGCCCGCGTGCAGTGCGGCAGCCCGGAGTCCAACTTCCGCGTCGTCGACGCGGTCCAGAACACCGACGAATGCCCCGCCGACGTCGACACGTATTACTCGACGCGGAGTTCGTTCAGCGGATCGGGTTCGACCATTTGCATGGACGTCGACTGGGTGGTCGGCGGGTGCATGAGCGTCGACCCGGAGAACGGTCGTGACCCCGTCCGGGTCGACTGCGCGGATCGTTCCGTACCGAATCGTCAACGTGCCACCCAGATCATCGCGGACGTCGCCAACGTCGACCAGTGCGCGACCGGCACCGGATACGCCTACGACGAGCGCCAGTTCACGGTGTGCGTCGAGGACGTGTCGTAACGGCCCCAGCGGCGGGTTCGATGATTGCCGCGGTGTAACATGGACATGTTTTGAGCCTGTTCTGGCTCGAACGTCGGTGCGGTTCGCGCATATCCGCGGGCACCGTTCCAGTGCGTCACCGGCAGGACCCGTCTCTTCAATGGGCGGTCTTCGGTAGTGGCTGCCGGAGCCCCCGAGACAGGGGAGGCTCCGACCGCTTCGATCGACGGCCGTCGTAATTCCCGGGTTCTCCTGCGTGTCGCGCGAAAAAAGGGGTGCGAATGCGCACCACACGAGAACCAAAGAGGCCTGACACACGTATGTCTGCAACTGAAATAGAAGACGGCGTCTTCGAATCGACCGCCGTTATCGACAACGGGAGCTTCGGCACCCGCACCATTCGCTTCGAGACCGGCCGGCTGGCCAAGCAGGCCGCCGGTTCCGTCGTCGCGTACCTCGACGACGACACCATGCTGCTGAGCGCCACCACGGCGAGCAAGCAACCCAAGGACCACTTCGACTTCTTCCCGCTCACGATCGACGTCGAAGAGCGGATGTACGCCGCTGGCCGCATCCCCGGCTCGTTCTTCCGTCGTGAGGGCCGTCCCTCCACCGACGCGATCCTGACCTGCCGCCTGATCGACCGGCCGCTGCGCCCGACGTTCATCTCCGGTCTGCGCAACGAGATCCAGGTCGTCGTGACGATCCTGAGCCTCGATCCCAAGGATCTGTACGACGTGCTGGCCATCAACGCCGCGTCGGCGTCTACCCAGATCTCGGGCATCCCGTTCTCCGGTCCCGTCGGTGGCGTGCGCGTCGCGCTCATCGACGGCCAGTGGGTCGCGTTCCCGACGGTCGAGCAGCTCGAGGGCGCCGTGTTCGACATGGTCGTCGCGGGTCGCAAGACTGCCGACGACGTCGCGATCATGATGGTCGAGGCCGAGGCCACCGACCGGGTCATCGAGCTCATCGCCGGTGGCGCGGGTGCGCCCACCGAGGCCGTCGTGGCCGAGGGCCTCGAAGCCGCCAAGCCGTTCATCGCCGCCCTGTGCGACGCCCAGAAGGAACTGGCCGACAGCGCCGCCAAGCCGGTCGCCGACTACCCGGTGTTCCCGGACTACCAGGACGACGTGTTCTACGCGGTGTCCTCGGTGGCCACCGACGAGCTGGCCAAGGCGCTCACCATCGCCGGCAAGGAAGAGCGAGACGACCGCACCAACGAGATCAAGGCCGAGGTGCTCGATCGCCTGGCCGAGACCTACGCGGGTCGTGAGAAGGAGATCGGCGCGGCGTTCCGCTCGCTGACCAAGAAGCTGGTTCGGCAGCGCATCCTCACCGACCACTTCCGCATCGACGGCCGTGGCATCACCGACATCCGCGCGTTGTCGGCCGAGGTGGCCGTCATCCCGCGTGCGCACGGCAGCGCCCTGTTCGAGCGTGGCGAGACCCAGATCATGGGCGTCACCACTCTGGACATGGTCAAGATGGCCCAGCAGATCGACTCGCTGGGACCGGAAACCTCCAAGCGCTACATGCACCACTACAACTTCCCGCCGTACTCGACCGGTGAGACCGGCCGCGTCGGTTCGCCCAAGCGTCGCGAGATCGGCCACGGCGCGCTCGCCGAGCGCGCCTTGATGCCGGTGCTGCCGAGCATCGAGGAGTTCCCGTACGCCATCCGTCAGGTGTCGGAGGCGTTGAGCTCCAACGGTTCGACGTCGATGGGCTCGGTGTGTGCGTCGACCCTGTCGCTGCTGAATGCCGGTGTGCCGCTGAAGGCTCCGGTCGCGGGCATCGCGATGGGTCTGGTGTCCGATGACGTCGAGGTGGACGGCAAGACCGAGCGTCGCTTCGTCACCCTGACCGACATCCTCGGCGCCGAGGATGCCTTCGGCGACATGGACTTCAAGTGCGCAGGCACCAAGGACTTCGTCACCGCGCTGCAGCTCGACACCAAGCTCGACGGCATCCCGTCCAAGGTGCTGGCCGGTGCGCTCGCACAGGCCAAGGACGCTCGCATCACCATTCTCGAGGTCATGGCCGAGGCCATCGACGAGCCCGACGAGATGAGCCTCTACGCGCCGCGGATCACCACGATCAAGGTGCCGATCGACAAGATCGGCGAGGTCATCGGGCCCAAGGGCAAGATGATCAACTCGATCACCGAGCAGACGGGTGCGTCGATCTCGATCGAGGACGACGGCACCGTGTTCGTCGGCGCCTCCAACGGCGAGGCTGCGCAGGCCGCGATCGACCTGATCAACGCCATCGCCAACCCGCAGCTGCCCAAGATCGGTGAGCGGTTCCTCGGAACCGTGGTCAAGACCACCGACTTCGGCGCATTCGTGTCGCTGCTGCCCGGTCGTGACGGCCTGGTGCACATCTCGAAGTTGGGTCGCGGCAAGCGCATTGCCAAGGTCGAGGACGTGGTGAAGGTCGGCGACAAGTTGCGCGTCGAGATCGCCGACATCGACAACCGCGGCAAGATCTCGCTGGTTCTGGTCGCCGAGGAGTCCGACGCCGCCGAGGCATCTCCGGAGCCCGTCGACGCCGACGTCACGACGGATACGGGTGCCGAATCCGCCGATGCCGCGACAGCGAGCAACTAACCACGTCCGCCGCAGCACACTGCCGGGCGGACTCCGGGTAGTCACGGAGTTCGTCCCGTCGGTGCGCTCGGCGTCCGTGGGAGTGTGGGTGGGTGTCGGCTCGCGCGACGAAGGTCAGAGCGTGGCCGGCGCCGCCCACTTCCTGGAGCATCTGCTCTTCAAGTCGACGCCGACGCGCTCGGCGGTGCAGATCGCCCAGGCGGTCGACGCGGTCGGCGGTGAGCTCAACGCGTTCACCGCCCGCGAGCACACCTGCTACTACGCGCACGTCCTGGACACCGACCTCGAGTTGGCGGTCGACCTGGTCGCCGACGTGGTGCTGCGTGGTAGGTGCGCCGCCGAGGACGTCGAGGTCGAGCGCGACGTCGTGCTCGAAGAGATCGCCATGCGCGACGACGATCCCGAGGACACCCTCGGAGACGTCTTCCTGTCGGCGATGTTCGGGCACCATCCGGTGGGCCGCCCGGTGATCGGGAGCGTCGAGTCGATCTCGACGATGACTCGTACACAACTGCATTCGTTCCACGTGCGGCGCTACACACCGGAACGCATGGTGGTCGCGGTGGCCGGCAACGTCGACCACGACCAGGTGGTCGCGTTGGTGAGGGAGTACTTCGGTCCGCGTCTGCGCACGGACCGTGAACCCGTGGCGCCCCGCAAGGGCACGGGTCGAGTGCCGGGCCGGCCGAGTCTGCAACTGGTCAACCGCGACGGCGAGCAGACGCACGTGTTCCTCGGCGTGCGGACGCCCGGCCGGCACTGGAATCACCGCTGGGCGCTGTCGGTGCTCAACGGTGCGCTCGGTGGCGGGCTGAGTTCGCGCCTTTTCCAACAGATCCGGGAGACGCGCGGCCTGGCCTACTCGGTGTACTCCAGCATCGACACCTTCTCCGACTCTGGTGCCCTGTCGGTGTACGCGGCCTGTCTGCCGGAACGCTTCGACGAGGTCACGCAGGTCTCCTCGGACGTGCTGGCCGAGGTGGCCCGCGACGGGATCACCGACGCCGAATGCCGGATCGCCAAGGGCTCGTTGCGCGGTGGTCTGGTGCTCGGACTCGAGGACTCCGGTTCGCGGATGCACCGGATCGGCCGAAGTGAACTGAACTTCGGCAAGCACCGGACCATCGACGAAACCTTGGCGCTCATCGACGCCGTCAGTCTCGAGGAAGTGAATGCGGTGGCACGCCAACTGTTGAGCCGTCCCTACGGCGCCGCGGTGCTCGGCCCGCACCGCTCCAAGAAGTCACTGCCGCAAGCACTTCGGTCGATCGCCGGCTGATGGGGTCGGCCATCTCACGACGCGGACTGCTGGTCGGCGCGGGAGCCTTGGCCGGTCTGGCGGTGGCTGCGGCGACGCCCACCCAGGCCGAGCCGACCGACGGCGCCCGCGTGGTCGCCGACTCGATCACGGCCCTGGAGAACCGGTTTGGCGCGTTCGTCGGTGTCTCGGCCGTCGACCTCGACAGCGGTCGGCAGGTCGACAACCGTGCCGACGACCCGTTCGCCATGTGCTCGACCTTCAAGGTCTACGCGTCGAGCCGGGTGCTTCAGCTGGATCAGGCCGGGGCCGTGCACCTGAGCGACGCGGTAAGGATCGACGCCGCGGACGTCGTCGCGAATTCACCGGTCACCGAGCAGCGCGTCGGTCAGACGATGACGATCGGCGAACTGTGCGAGGCGGCGCTGCAGCGCAGTGACAACACCGCCGGAAACTGGCTGCTGCGCATCATCGGCGGGCCGCCCGCGGTCACCGACTTCGCGCGCACGCTCGGCGACGACCGGACCCGGCTCGACCGCTGGGAGACCGCACTGAACTCCGCCGTGCCGGGCGATCCCCGGGACACCAGCACGCCCCGCGCGCTCGGCGTCGGCTTCCGGCGCCTGCTGACCGGCGACGTCTTGGCGCCTGCGCAGCGCGGTCGACTCGAGCGCTGGATGCGCGGCAACCAGACCTCCAGCCTGCGCGCCGGCCTGCCTGCCGGGTGGACCAGCGCCGACAAGACGGGCGGCGGGAGCTACGGCAGCACCAACGACGTCGGCGTCGTCTACGGTCCCGACGGCCGACGGGCGGTGCTGTCGATCATGACCAGGTCGCAGGCCGACGATCCCGACGCTGGTGATCTACGGCCGCTGGTCGGCGAGGTCACCAAGGTGGTACTGCCGTACCTGTCGGCGGGCTAACGGACGCGCAGCGATTCGTCGCGCCGGAGCACGAAGAAGTAGGGCCGGGTGGATCCGCGAAGGTCCATGGCGCCGAGCACGGTTTCGGATCCGGGCGCATCGTCGAGCAACCGGAACACGTCGTTGATCGGGAGCTGGTCGTAGACCATCGTGGCGGTGTCGACGCCGCGGTACCGCGTCGCGCGCAGCCGCGCCTTGGGGGCGGTGGTGCCGAGCACCGGCTTGAGCTTTGCGATGGCACCGGAGAAGTCGCGGCTACGGATTCCGGGGACGCGGGTGGCCACGCCGAGTCCGCCGAAGGCCAGCGCGGGGTTGAGCGCCCACAGCGCCGAACCGTCGGCGGTCGGAAACAGCAGGGGATGGACGGTCTCGGCGTCGACGAACTGCTTGCCCCACCACCCGCTGGCGGCCAGCATGCCGTCCAGCGGGTGGTTCGTCGGCAGCTCGGCCCCGTGCCAGGTGCCGACCATGAAGTCCGGCTCGACGGCGGGCGCGGCGTCGTAGATCGCCAGCGCTTCGGTCGCGGTCGTGGGCGCGTCGGGCAGAACGTCGGTGAGCAGCATGCCCACAGCTTACTTGACAGGTGTCAAGTTCGACGAGACGCTCAGGCCAGCAACCCGGCCGGATCGGTGAAGGGCAGCCCGAGGTCGGCGGCGACCTGCTCGGAGACCAGTGCACCCTCGTGCGTCGAAAGGCCCTTGGCCAGTGCGGCATCCGCGGCGCAGGCCGCCTTCCAGCCCTTGTCGGCGAGCTTGACGACGTACGGCATGGTCGCATTGGTCAGGGCGAAGGTCGACGTGCGCGGGACGGCGCCCGGCATGTTGGCCACGCAGTAGAAGACGGTGTCGTGCACCGCGAACGTCGGGTCGTCGTGCGTGGTCGGGCGGGAATCCTCGAAGCAACCGCCCTGGTCGATGGCGATGTCCACCAGGACCGCGCCCGACTTCATGCCCGCGACGGTCGAGTTGGTGACCAGCTTGGGGGCCTTGGCGCCGGGGACCAGCACCGCGCCGATGACCAGGTCGGCCTGCTTGACCGCCTCTTCCAGCTCCAGAGCCGACGAGTACCTGGTCTCGATGGCGCCGCCGTACTCGGCGTCGATCTTGCGCAGCGTGTTGACGTTCAGGTCGAACACGGTGACGTGGGCGCCCATGCCCCATGCGACGGCGGCGGCGTTGTCGCCCGCCATGCCGCCGCCGATCACCACGACCTTGGCCGGCGCGACGCCGGGGACGCCGCCCATCAACACGCCGCGGCCGCCCTGGGTGCGCATCAGGTGGTAGGCGCCGACCTGAGCGGACAGTCGTCCGGCGACCTCGCTCATCGGGGCCAGCAGCGGCAGGGCGCCGTCGGCGGTCTGAACGGTCTCGTACGCGATGGACGTGGTACCCGACGCCATCAGCGCGTCGGTGCACGGCCGCGACGCGGCGAGGTGAAGGTACGTGAAGAGCGTCTGGCCCTTGCGCATCCGACCGTATTCGGCCTCGATGGGCTCCTTCACCTTGAGAAGCAGATCGGCCTCGGCCCAGACCTGGTCCGCGGTGTCGACGATCTGCGCGCCCGCGGACTTGAAGTCGGTGTCCGAGATGGCCGAGCCCTCGCCGGCGCCGGCCTGGACGAGTACCTCGTGACCGCGGCGGCTCAGTTCGGCCACCCCGGCCGGGGTGATGGCCACCCGGTACTCGTTGTTCTTGACCTCGGTCGGGATTCCGACGCGCATGACAGCTCCTTCAGTCGACATCTGTTGGATAAATTGTGAAGAACGTGCGGTTCGATGGCAACGAGTTCGTCATAGATTCGATAAAGTCGATCAATGCCAGAAGGATCTTCGAAGATGGCCGCGTCCGTGCCGGAGCCGCCGAAGAATGTTCGTCCCGCCGACCTGGACGCCACCGACCGGCGCCTGCTGACCGCGCTGCACCGCGACGCGCGGTTGTCGAACACCGCGCTCGCGGACCTGGTCGGCATCGCGCCGTCGACCTGTCACGGCCGGGTCCGGCGCCTGCAGGACATCGGCGTCATCCGCGGCTTCCACGCCGACATCGACCCCGCGTCCATCGGGCTGCCGATGCAGGCGATGATCTCGGTCAGTCTGCAGGCGAACGCGCGGGGCAAGATCGGCAGCTTCATCCAGAACATCCGCAGCCGCCCCCAGGTGATGGACGTCTACTTCCTGGCCGGTGCCGACGACTTCCTGCTGCACGTGGCGGCGCGCGACACCGACGACCTTCGGTCCTTCGTCGTGGAGAACCTCAACTCCGACGCCGACGTGGCGGGCACCCAGACGTCGCTGATCTTCGAGCACCTTCGCGGGGCGTCCCCGCTGTGAATACGAGTTCCGGTGAGCAGGAGGATCTCGACCGGCTCTACGGCGTCGACCCGGCCGAGTTCACCGAGTTGCGCAAGGAGTTGGTGGCCGCGGCCAAGAAACGTGGGGACAAGGAGGCGGCCCGGACCATTGGCGCGGCACGGCGGCCGACGACGGCGGCGTGGGTGGTCAACGCGCTCGTCCGCGCCGACGGCACCGCCACCGACAGGCTCGCCGAGATCGGCGAACGGCTTCGGGCCGCGCACGCGGCCATGGACGGTGCCAAGATTCGCGAGTCGTCGGCGGCGCAACGCAGGCTGGTCGACGAACTGGTGCGCGCCGGTTTCGCCGCGGCCGACGTCGCGCACCCCTCGGCCACGCTGCGCGACGACGTCGTCGGTACGTTGCAGGCCGCCGTCGCCGATCCCACCGTCGCGTCCCGGCTGGGTCGGCTGGAGAAGGCCGAAAGGTGGTCTGGCTTCGGCGAATTCGGCACGGTCACCGCGGTCGGTCCCGCGCCCAAGGCGAAGGCGTCCGCGTCGCCGAAGCCACCGCCGGTGCAGCCCGGGCCCGACGAGCGCGAGGTGGCCGCGGCCCGGGAGCGCCTCGCATCGGCGGAACGCGCCGCTCGAGTCGCCGAGCAGACCAAGACCGAGGCCGACGAGGCGCTGGTGGACCGGGCGGCCGCGCTCGCGACGGCGCGCCGGCGGTACGAGAAGGTTCTGGAGACGGTGAGCGCCGCGGAACGCGCACTGAGCGTCGCGGACGCCGATCACTCCGAGGCGGAGGGGGCGTCACGGGCTGCCGCGACGGCGCTGACGGCCGCCTCGGCGGCCCTCGCGGAGGCCGAGTCGGACCTTCAGCGATTGGCCGCCAGCACCGACAACAGCTCGTAGCCGACGTGCGCGGCCGCGATGCCGGTGATCTCGGCGTGGTCGTAGGCGGGGGACACCTCGACGATGTCGGCGCCGACGACGTTGAGCCCGACGAGCCCCCGCAGCGTGTTCAGCAGTTCGCGCGACGTCATGCCGCCCGCCTCCGGCGTCCCGGTGCCCGGGGCGTGGGCGGGGTCGAGCACGTCGATGTCGACCGAGACGTAGACGGGACCGCCGTCCAGGCGGGCCCGCATCCGGTCGACGATGCTCTTCACGCCGTCGAATTCGTAGTCGTCGGACCGAATCACCTGGAATCCCAGCACGGCGTCGTCCTCGAGGTCCTGCTTGCCGTACAGCGGTCCGCGGATGCCGATGTGCTGGGAGCGCTCCATGTCGATGAGGCCCTCTTCGCTGGCCCGGCGGAACGGCGTGCCGTGCGTGTAGGGCGCGCCGAAGTAGGTGTCCCAGGTGTCGAGGTGCGCGTCGAAGTGCAGCACCGCGATGGGCCCGTGGTCGCGGGCGAGCGAGCGCAGGATCGGCAGCGCGATGGTGTGGTCACCGCCGATGGTGAGCACCGTCGAACCGTGGGTGCGGAGGTCGGTGATCGACGAGTCGATCGTGGCGATCGCCTCCTCGATGTCGAACGGGTTGACCGCGATGTCGCCGCAGTCGGCGACCTGCTGGTTGGCGAACGGCGACACGTCCAGGGCGGGGTTGTACGGCCGCAACAACTTCGAGGCCGCCCGCACGTGACCCGGGCCGAAGCGGGCGCCGGGCCGGTAGGACACTCCGCTGTCGAAGGGGATGCCGACGATGCACACGTCGGCGTCGGCGACCTGGTCGATGCGGGGCAGCCGGGCGAAGGTGGCCGGGTCGGTGTAGCGGGGGACGCGGCTGGCGTCGGGAGGTCCGACGACGGGACGGTCGGTCACGCATGCTCCTTGGAGTCGATGAAGGCGAGTTCGCCGGAGACGTCCAGCGATCGGGTGACGGCGATGTACACCAGGCCGGACACCAGCAGGCCGACGATGAAGGCGACGTCGACCTCCCCGAGTGCCGTGGCGGCGGGTCCCACGAAGAACGGCAGGTCGACGAAGGGGATCTCGGCCAGGACGCCTGCGGTGAAGGCGACCAGCCCGCGCCACGACCAGGCGCCGTAGATTCCGTTGGGCGTGAACAACTCTGCGATCGCGTAGTGCCCCCGGCGGACGAAGAAGTAGTCGGTCAGGTTGACCGCGGTCCACGGGGCCAGCAGGTACAGCATGATCAGCAGCGTGGTGTTGAGCGCGGTCGTCGCGTTGGACAGCAGCAGGCTGCCGATCAGCCACACCACCGCCAGCACCACGATGGTCACCACCCGCAGGTTGCGCGTCGGCGTGACCGACCTCAGCGAGTCCAGACCCGTGACGACGGTGAGCATTCCGCTGTAGGCGTTCAGTCCCATCGTGGCCACCAGCACCAGTGTCGAGACGACAGCCAGCACGCTGCCCAGGTAGGAGAACGTGTCGTTGCCGGTCTGGTTGATGCCCGCCAGCGCGTCGCTCGCGCCCAGGTAGGTCGCCATCCACGCGCCGAGCGGGATCAACCAGGCGGGCGACGCGGCGGCGCCGACGAAGACCGACGCGATGATCGCCGACGGCTTGGTGTTGCGCGGCAGGTAGCGGCTGTAGTCGGACACGTACGGGGCGTAGGTGATGTTGTAGGACGCCGCCACGCTGAACTGGGCCAGGAAGGCGACGAACGTGAAACCGCCCGCGCTGGTGGCGGTTCCCGTCACGCCGCCGAACAGCACGCCACACGTCAGCACGATCCACAGGGGCAGGGAGATCCAGAAGAGCACGCGAAAGCTCTTGTGCAGCAAGTCGTGTCCGAAGATGGCGACCAGCGCCGCGATGACCGTGATGGCCACTGCCACGACAACGGGGTTCCAGCCGAAGATCGATTCGAGGCCCGACTTGATGATGACGACGTCGACCACGTTGAAGCCGACGAAGGTGAACAGCGTCCCGATCAGGGGCAGCAGCACGCCTCGGTACCCGAACTGGGCCCGGGACTGGATCATCTGGGGGAGTCCGAGGACCGGTCCCTGGGTGGCGTGGAACGCCATGAAGAGCGTGCCGAAGGCGATGCCGGCGAGTCCGGCGACGATCGTCCACCACAGCGACAGGCCGAGGCTGGGGCCGACGAAGCCCAGGGCGAGGGTGAACGGCTGGAAGTTGCCGACGAACCAGAACGGCCCCTGGTGTGAGACCTTGCCGTGGCGTTCGTCGTCGGGCACATAGTCGATGGATCGGGTTTCGATCATCGAACCGGTGCGGCCGTCGGTGGCCCCGGGCGAGGTGGACGACATGGGTGGCTCCCGCAACGTTGGTGGGTGGGTGGTGCACGTCACCCTCCGCCCGTGGGCGGGCGTCCGCCATGGCCGATTTGTTCAATGTGTCCATTACCATTGGGCGAAATGCACAGCGGGGGAGGTGGGCGATGATCACCGTCGCCGACGTCGTCGCCGATCCCGCGTTGAACCTGCAGGTCGCAGCCGGTTCGGACGGGGTGGGCCGGCAGGTCACCTCGGCGCACGTGTCCGAGCTGACCTCGCCCGGTGACTGGCTGCGCGGCGGCGAACTGCTGATGACCGTCGGCCTGTTGTTGCCGATGACCGTGCCGGACTGCCGTGCCTACCTCTCCGAGTGCGCCGAGGCCGGCGTGGCGGGCGTGGCCCTGGGGCTGGGCCACGGTCTGCCCTACCGGGACTGCCCCGACGCGCTGCGGCAGGCGGCCGGCGAGGTCGGAGTGCCGCTGCTGACGGTGCCCGACGAGACGCCGTTCATCGCCGTCACGAAGTGGGTCTTCGAGACCATCGCCGCCCAGGAGCGCCAGGACCTGCAGACCGCGATGGAGATCAACCGCAGACTCACGGCGGTGGCCACCAACGCCGCGCCGCTGGCGGCCCTGCTGTCGGCGTGGTCGACGTCCAGCGGGACACCGTGCGTGGTCTGCGACAGCCGGGGGCGCCCGATGGCGGCGACGGCGGGCGCCGACGCGTCGTTCGTCGAACGGGCCTGCCGGGCCCCGTTCGACCCGCGGGCGCAGCGCGGCGGCTGGTCGATGGTCGGCGACGTGGAGGTCCACGTCGTCGGGGCCGGGATACCGCTGGCCTACGTGGTGCTCGGTGCGGACATGGACGTGACGTCGCGCAACTCGTCGACGGTGCTGGTGTCGCTGATCGCGTTGGACGTCGAGCGGCGCAACCTGTCCGACCAGACCGAGTGGCGCCGTCGCGGCCAGGTGTTCACCCAACTGCTGAGGCCGGGGATCAAACGCGAACGCGCCCAACACCTCTCGGCGAGCGTCGGCCTCACCGGGGCCTACTACCAGGTCGCCGTCGTCGCGGCCGACGACCCGGAGTCGTTGGCCTTCCGCGTCCACCTGGGCCTGGACGGCGCGCTGGTGCGGGTGCAGGGAGCCACGGTGGAGGTGGCGCACTCCGATCTGGCGGCCCTGACCGATGCCGTCGCGGCGCACGCGCCGGGTCGGCCCGCGGGCATCGGTGCCGCCACGGCCCCCGAGACGTTGGCGATCTCGGCGATGCAGGCGCGCTCTCTGCTGCCGATCAGCGGGCAACTCGGCCGCATCGTCACCGCCAGTGAAGGGGAGACGGTGTCGCTGCTGCTGTCGGTGGGGCCGCCGGACGTGGTGCGCGGCTTCGCCGACGCCGTGCTGGCGCCGCTGGACCACCTCGACCCGCGCGACCGGCTGGAGCTGCTGCGCACGTTGGACCAGTGGTTGCGCGTCAACGGCGCCTGGGACCCGGCCGCGCATCGACTGTCGTTGCACCGCAACACCGTTCGTAATCGCATCGATCGAATCGCCGCGTTGACCGGCCGGCGTCTCGACGACGGCGACGACCGGATGGAGCTGTGGCTGGCCCTCAAGGCCAGGGCCGCACTGCCGCAGTGAGGACCCATCCGGGCCGGTCGGCTCGGGGAAGTAGGCTGCCACCATGCGTGTGGGAGTGCTGGGTGCCAAGGGAAAGGTCGGCGCCACGATCGTCGATGCCGTCGAGGCCGCCGACGACCTGACCTTCTCGGCGGGCGTCGACGCGGGGGAGCCGTTGACCCTCTTCACCGACAGCCAGACCGCGGTCGTCGTCGACTTCACCCACCCCGACGTCGTGATGGAGAACCTACGGTTCCTCGTCGGCGCCGGCATCCACGCCGTGGTCGGCACGACCGGTTTCACCGACGAGCGGATCGCCCAGGTCAGGTCGTGGCTCGCCGACGCACCCGACGTCTCGGTGCTCATCGCACCCAACTTCGCGATCGGCGCGGTGCTGTCGATGGAGTTCGCCCGGCAGGCGGCGCGGTTCTTCGAGTCCGCCGAGGTCATCGAACTGCATCACCCCTTCAAGGCCGACGCGCCGTCGGGCACGGCCACCCGCACCGCGCGGATGATCGCCGAGGCGCGAAAGGGGTTGCCGCCCAGCCCCGATGCCACCAGCACCGGCATCGACGGAGCCCGCGGCGCCGACGTCGACGGTGTGCGGGTGCACTCCGTGCGGCTGGCCGGCCTGGTCGCCCATCAGGAAGTGCTGTTCGGCACCATGGGGGAGACGCTGACCATCCGCCACGACAGCCTGGACCGCACCTCGTTCGTCCCCGGCGTGCTGCTGGGCGTGCGCAACGTCGCCGACCACCCGGGGCTGACGATCGGCATCGAACCCCTCATGGGATTGTGAGCGCGAACGACGGCTCGCGGGCGCTGCGCATCCAGGTGCTGATCGGGTTCATGTGCCTCGCGATGCTGGTGTACTTCGTGCTTCTCGGCCGGGCCGGCGTGCTCCTCGTCGCATCGGGCCGGCCCGCCGCGATCGGGCTCGGCGTTGCGATCTTCCTGTTGCCGGTGGTGGGGCTGTGGGCCCTGATCGCCACGCTGCGCGCCGGGTTCGCGCATCAGCGCCTGGCCCGCCTGGCGCGGGAGCAGGGCATGGAGCTCGACGTCGACGCGCTGCCCCGACGGCCGTCGGGCCGCATCGAACGCGAGGCCGCCGACGGTCTCTTCGACGCCGTGCGTGCCGAGGTCGAGGAGCACCCCGACGAGTGGGTGCGGTGGTATCGACTGGCCCGCGCCTACGACTACGCCGGCGACCGGGGCCGGGCCAGGGAGACGATGAAGAAGGCCGTCGCCATGCAGGAGCAGCGGCAGTGAGCAAGACGCTGTTGATCCTGCACCACACCCCGTCGCCGCACACCCAGGAGATGTTCGAAGCAGTCCTGTCCGGCGCCACCACGCCCGAGATCGAGGGCGTGGACGTCGTCCGACGACCGGCGCTGACGGTGTCGCCGACCGACGTGCTCACCGCGGACGGATACCTGCTGGGCACGCCCGCCAATCTCGGCTACATGAGCGGGGCGCTCAAGCACGCGTTCGACGTCTGCTACTACCCGTGCCTCGACTCCACCCGCGGGCGTCCGTTCGGCCTGTACCTCCACGGAAACGAAGGCGTCGAGGGCGCCGAACGGGGCGTCACCGCCATCACGACCGGGCTGGGCTGGGTGAAAGCCGCTGACTACGTGACGGTTTCGGGACGACCGACGAAGGCCGGCCTGGAGGCGTGCTGGGACCTTGGCGCGACGGTCGCGGCTCGACTGACGCAATGATCCCACCCGGTCGGCCCGCGCCGACCGTTACGCTCATGGCCTGACGGAGGAGACGATCATGCCGGGTATCGCCGAACTCGCCCTTGCGGGGGCACCGATCGCCGGTGGCGCACTTCTCGGCGTCGTCGCCGGCAACCTGCGTGGACCCGACGTACGGGGATTGATCAAGCAGGACATGGACCTGCTGGAACGTCTTCCGGCGGAGCAGACCGAGCGGCGTGCCGAACTCCAGCGCGTCATCGACATCCGGGTCGACGACCTCATCGCCGCCGTCGACAAGAACCGGTCGCTGCTGGAACTCGCCCAGTCCTATCGCGGCAACTGGCGCGACATCGTGGTGTTCGTCTGCGCGGTCCTGTTCACCATCGTGTGGTGGAACGTCAGCCACAGCCGCAGCAACTGGCTGGTGATGTTCATCGTGATGATCGTGGTGTCGGTCGCCGCCGCGGTGTACGCCGGACGCGGAATCGTCCGCGCCCTGGCGTCGTTCGTGCGTCACCGGGATCAGTAGTGGTAGGTGTCCGACGGCGCCGGGACGTGGTCGGGGTCGTCGCCGTATTCCGATGAGTGGATGCCGTAGGCCTTGGCCAAATCGAGGATCTTGGTGGCCCGCGCGATGCGGGGCAGATCCGAGCCGTTGCGGATCTCACCGCCGTCTCGCTGGAACTCGGCGAAGAACTCCGTCGCCCAACTGATTTCGTCGGGCGAGGGGGACAGCCCTTCGTTCACCGCGGGGCACTGATCCGGCGTCAGGCAGATCTTGCCGGTCATGCCGAACTCGACGGAGACGGCGCTGGCCTCGATGAGCTTCAGCGCGCTCGACCCGATGGTCGGTCCGTCGATGGCACTGGGCAGATGGGCGGCCTTCGCCGCGATGGTGAATCGCGACCGGGCGTAGGCCAGGGTGGCCGGGTTGTCGCCGAAGCCGGTGTCGCGGCGGAAGTCGCCGATGCCAAAGGCCAGCCGGAACGTGCCCTTCGTCGCGGCGATCTCGGTGATCCGCTCCAGCCCCCTTGCGGTCTCGACCAGGGCGACGATCGGGACGTCGGGCAAGCGCTTCGCGGTCTCGATGACGTGGTCGACGGATTCCACCATCGCCAGCATCACCCCGCCGACCGAGGTGGCCGCCAGCATCTCCAGGTCGTCGGCCCACCACCGGGTGCCGAACCCGTTGACGCGCACCCAGTCGTCGTTCCCGGAGGTCAGCCAGGTGTGCACGTTGTCGCGGGCGGCGTCCTTGTCCTTCGGCGCCACGGCGTCCTCGATGTCGAGGACGACGATGTCGGCGCGCGAGTGCGCGGCGGGGGCGAACCGGTCCGGCTGCGCACCGTTGACCAGCAACCAGCTCCTGGCCAGGACCGGGTCGATGCGAAACCCTGGGTCGGAGGGATCGGGCTCGGTAGAGGGTTGGTCGTACACGGGTCAATGGTCGCCTACGGGGCAAGGACTAGGCAAAACGGCCCCGCCGACGCCTCAGCCCAGCTTGGCGCCGAAGAAGTGCTCCATCGCGTCCCAGTGCCGCTGGGCGGCGGCGGGGTCGTAGACCGCCTGGTGGTCGGAGACCGCGAATCCGTGCGCGGCGGGGTAGGTCTCGATGGTGTGCTCGACGCCCGCGGCCGTCAGCGCCTTCTCGAGGGTCTCGGCCTGCTCGGCGGTGAACGAACCGTCGTTCTCGGCGCCGGCCACGTACACCGCGGCGCTGATCTGATCGGCCAGAAGATGCGGGCTGCCCGGATCGTCGGTCGCCAGGCCGCCCCCGTGGACGGACATCGCCGCCGCCACTCGCTCGGGAACGCGGCCCGCGACGACCAGGGAGGTACGTCCGCCCATGCAATAGCCGGTCGTGCCGAACGCCGTACCGGAGACCTCCGAGCGTGACTCGAGATAGTCGAAGAACGCGACCGCGTCCTCGGCCATCAGGTCGGGGGTGACGCTGCCCATCATCGACATCACCCGGGTGCGCTCCTCGGGGTCGCTGAAGGCGGTGTTCAGGTCGAAGGGCGCGTACTGGCCGTGGCGGTAGTACACGTCGGGCACCAACACGGCGTAGCCGTAGTCGGCCAACTTCTGGGCCATCTCGTCGAACACCGGGCGACGGCTGCCGGCGTCGGGGTACATCACGACCCCCGGCCACGGCCCCTCGCCGTCGGGCGTCGCAAGCGTGACCGGACACGTTCCGTCCCCGGTGGTGATGGTGTCTGTGATCGTGGGCATGACCTCCGTTCTACTCCCCGCCCGAGGGACTCGCGGCCCTGAGTGCCGTCTCACCTGTCGGGGGCTGCCCGTAAACTGGCGTCGTGTCGATCCCAACGCCGTACGAGGATCTGTTGCGACTGGTGCTCGAGACCGGGACCCCCAAGTCCGACCGGACCGGCACCGGGACCCGCAGTCTGTTCGGACGTCAACTGCGCTACGACCTCGCGGCCGGGTTCCCGCTGATCACCACGAAGAAGGTGCACCTCAAGTCGGTCGTCTACGAACTTCTGTGGTTCCTGCGCGGCGACTCCAACGTCGGCTGGTTGCAGGACCACGGCGTCACGATCTGGGACGAATGGGCAAGTCCGACAGGCGAACTGGGTCCCGTTTACGGCGTGCAATGGCGGTCCTGGCCGACCCCTTCGGGTGACCACGTCGACCAGATCAGCGCCGCCCTCGAACTGCTCAAGCGCGACCCGGACTCGCGCCGGAACATCGTCTCGGCCTGGAACGTCGGCGAGATTCCCCAGATGGCGTTGCCACCGTGCCACGCCTTCTTCCAGTTCTACGTGGCCGACGGAAAGTTGTCCTGCCAGCTGTATCAGCGCAGCGCCGATCTCTTCCTCGGCGTGCCGTTCAACATTGCCAGCTACGCCCTGCTGACGCACATGATGGCCGCCCAGGCCGGCCTCGAGGTCGGCGAGTTCGTGTGGACCGGCGGGGACTGCCACGTCTACGACAACCACGTCGACCAGGTCCGGTTGCAGCTCGGCCGAGATCCCCGGCCGTATCCGAAACTCGTTCTCGCACCGCGGGATTCGATCTTCGACTACACCTACGACGACGTCGCGGTGGTCGACTACGATCCGCACCCGGGGATCAAGGCTCCCGTCGCCGTATGAGCGTTGGTCTCATTTGGGCGCAGTCGTCGTCGGGTGTCATCGGGCGGGCCAACGGCATTCCGTGGCGGTTGCCCGAGGATCAGGCACGCTTCAAGGACCTGACGTTGGGTCACACCGTGGTCATGGGTCGGCTCACCTGGGAGTCCCTGCCAGCGAAGGTGCGACCGCTGCCCGGTCGGCGAAACGTCGTCGTCAGCCGGCACGCCGACTACGTGGCCGACGGGGCGACCGTGGTGGGCAGCCTGGACGACGGGCTGACCGACGGCGACGCCTGGGTGATCGGCGGGGCGCAGATCTACGCGCTCGCGGTGCCGCTGGCCACCCGCTGTGAGGTCACCGAGGTCGACGTCGCGCTGACCCGAGACGACGACGACGCCGTCGCACCGGTGCTCGACGAGGCGTGGGTCGGCACCGAGGGCGACTGGCTCACCAGCGCGTCGGGGTTGCGCTACCGATTCTCGACCTACGTCCGGGCATGAAGCTCACCGCCGCTCAGGCGCGCCGGGTCGCCGTCGCGGCGCAGGGGTTCGCCGAGCCGAAGCCCACCGGCCAGGTGACCCGCGCGCACCTCAGGCGGCTGGTGTCCCGAATCCAGGTGCTGCAACTGGACTCGGTCTCGGTCGCCGTTCGGGCGCACTACGCGCCGATCTTCAGCAGGCTCGGGCCGTACGACCGCGGCATCCTCGAGCGGGCGGCGTGGAGCCATTCCGCTAGGTCGCCACGTCTGCTCGTCGAGTACTGGGCCCACGAGGCCGCGCTGATGGCCGTCGACGACTGGCCCCTGTTGCGGTGGCGCATGCGCGAATACGCCGACGGCAGGTGGGGCAAGGAGATCGTCCGCAAGAACCGGCAGTTGGCCGACGACGTCGTCACCGCGGTCGGCGAACTGGGTCCGGCGACGGCCGGCCAGATCGAGGCGCATCTGGCCGCCGAACCGCGCGGACGCAAGGGCCCGTGGTGGGATCGCAGCGACACCAAGTGGGTGGCCGAGGCGCTGTTCGCGGCCGGCACGTTGACCACGGCCACCCGCGTCGGATTCGCCAGGCACTACGACCTCAGCGAGCGGGTGCTGCCGCCCGAGGTGTTCGCCCGCGAGGTGGCCGACGCCGACGCGGTGCGCGCGTTGGTGCTGCGGTCGGCGACCGCGCTCGGCGTCGCCACCGAGACCGACATCCGCGACTACTTCCGATTGGGCGCGGGGCAGGCCAAACCCGTCATTGCCGACCTGGTCGCCGAGGGCGAACTGGAGCCCGTCGAGGTCGACGGATGGACGGCGCCCGCCTACCTCCGCGCCGGCCAGGTGGTGCCCCGGGTGAACCGGGGGACGGCACTGCTGTGCCCGTTCGACCCGTTGATCTTCTTCCGGCCGCGGGTGGAGCGGCTGTTCGACTTCCACTACCGCATCGAGATCTACGTGCCCGAACCCAAGCGTCAGTTCGGCTACTACGTATGGCCCCTGATGCTGGACGGTGAACTGGTCGGTCGGGTCGACCTCAAGGCCGATCGTGTCCGGGGCGCACTGCACGCCGTCGGCGCCTTCACCGAACCGGGCCAGGACGCCGGCCGGGTGGCCGCGGCGCTCGCGGGCGAATTGCGCACCATGGCAATGTGGTTGGAGCTCGACGACGTCGTGGTGGGGGAGCGCGGCGATCTGGTCGAGGCGCTGCGCCGCCGACTCTAGTTGCGGGCCGGGCCAGCGCGGGTCAACTGAGCGGAATGTCGTTGTCGCCCTTGGACTCCTGATAGCGATCCGACAGCGCGGCATAGCGCGCCTTGATGCGTGCGGTCTGCGCCCGCAACTGCGACCGCAGCGGCTCGTCCTCGGACTCGACGAGGTCGGCCAGGGCATACGCCGTCCAGAACGCGTTGGACCGCCGGTAGCCGCCGGGCTCCAGGCCGAACAGTTCCTTGAGGATCACCAGGTCGTGCGGGATGGCGAAGCTGTCGCGTGAGTCCTCGTGGCTGTAGAAGTAGTAGTAGTTGTCGAACCCCGCCCACGTGATCGCCGACATGCACAGCGTGCACGGCTCGTGGGTGGTGAGGAACACGAGGTCGGACGTGGGTGGTCGGTCGGTGAGCCGGTAGAACTGGTTGAGCGTGTTGACCTCACCGTGCAGCAGTGGGTTGTCGGTCTCGTCGTTGGTGCCCGCGACGACGAGCGACAGATCGGACTTTCGCAAGATCGCCGCGCCGAAGACCTTGTTGCCCGCGTCGACACCCCGCTCGGTCAGCGGCAGGATGTCGTCGTCGACGACGGCGAGCAGGCGAGGGGCGATGGTCTTGGCCGGCATGGCTCACCCTAAGCCAGAAGTCAGTGCGTCGCGTTCTCCTCGGGCAGCTCCGGTACACCCTTGCCGCGGAAGACGTTGACGCCGAACACGATCGCGCCGATCACCAGCCACACCAGACCGCCGATCTTGGCCAGTGAATCGGCGTTGAACAACACGTAGCCGATGATCAGGAAGCCCAGCGTCGGCACCACCAGGTGCAGCAGGTAGTTCTTCGACTTCTGGCGCCCCACGTAGTACCAGACCACCGAGACGTGGAGCAGGCAGAAGCCGAACAGCGCGCCGAAGTTGACCAGCGAGGAGATCAAGCCGATCTGTCCGACGAAGAACAGCACCAACACCAGGCTGAGTGCGCTGACCACGAGGATCGCCGCGATGGGGACCTTGCGGCCGCTGATCTTCGACAGGAAGCTGGGCAGCTGGCCGTCGCGGCTCATCGAGTAGAGCAGGCGGCTCGTGGCGGCTTGGGCGGCCATCGCGTTCGCAAAGCCCACTGCCATGACGTTGACCGCGAAGAACGCGTTCATCCAGCCCGTGTTGGACGCCGCCTGGACGAGGGTGAAGAACGCGTTGCCGGCCTCGTCATCGCTGAACGACTCGCGGCCGCCGGCGAGCAGACTCGCCAGCCACGTCTGGGTGATGAACAGGAACGCGACGACGAACAGCGCGATGATCATCGCCCGGCCGGCCGGGTTCTTGCGGCCCGTCGATTCCTCGGCCAGCGTCGAAATGCCGTCGAAGCCAAGGAAGCTGAGCACCGCGATCGACAGCGCGCTCGCGATCAGAGGTGCGGTGACGGTGCTCGAGTCCCAGATCGGCAGGGTGCTCCATCCGACGTTCGGCAGGGTTTGTCCGTTGATGGCGCGCACCGCGATGACGACGAAGACCACCACGAAGACCAGTTCGATGGCGAGGAACACCCGGTTGGCGAACTTGAGAAGGCTGATTCCGGCGAGGTTGATGATCGTGTTGACGATGACGAAGACGATCGCCCACACCCACCGCGGACTGCCGGGGAACAGCCCGACCATCGACTCGGCGGCGAAGACGTACAGCAGCGTCGGCACCAGCAGGTAGTCCAGCAGGATCGCCCACCCCGCGAAGAAGCCGACGCTGGGGTGAATGCCGCGGCCGACGTAGGAGAACACCGAGCCGGCCAGCGGGAACGACTTCGCCATCTGCGCGTAGGCCAACGCGGTGAAGATCATGGCGATGAGGCCGATGAGGTAGACCAGCGGCACCATGCCGGACGCGCTGTTGTACACGGTGCCGAAGATGGCCCACGGCGCAATCGGCACCATGAAGACCAACCCGTACACCAGCAGGTCGACCGTCGACACCGAGCGGTTGAGTTCCTGTGTGTAGCCGAATGATTCGAGGGTGCGCTGCCCCTGCGCCGGTGGCGTGTCGGAGTTGACCACGAGGGTCTCCTATCGGTCGTGTTCGGTGAGGAATGAGGCGATGACGGCCCGGAACTCGGCTGGTTGTTCCAGGTGGGTGCAGTGACTGGCCCCGGCGAAGACGTGACTGCGCACGTCGGGGATCCGGTCGACGAACGGTTTCCAGGTGGCGTGGGTGGCCTCGTCGAACTCGCCGGCGACCACCAGCGTCGGCGCCGTGACCTGGCCCAGGCGGTCTTCGACCGACCACGACTTCAGCGTGCCGAGAACGTGGAACTCGTTGGGGCCGTTCATGGTGTGGTACACCGTGGGTTCGGCTTCCATCTGCGCTTCGCTGTCGAGGAAGTCCTGGGGCGTAGGCGTCAGCCGGCAGACGTGGCGTCGGTAGAACTCCTGCGTCGCGGCGAGGTACTCCGGGTCGGTGACGGTGCCCGCCGCCTCGTGACGGTCGAGTGCTCGTTGGGTGTCCTCGGGAAGTTCGGAGCGCAGCAGCGCGGCGGCGGCCATCCACAACTCCATGGACGCCGGCGAGTTGCAGATCGACAGCGAGACCAGGCCGTCGGGCTGGCGCACGGCGATCTCGGCGCCCAGCATCCCGCCCCACGACTGGCCGAGCACGTGGTACCGGTCGATTCCCAGGGCCGCACGCACGGCGTGGAACTCGTCGACGAACAACGCCGGCGTCCAGAAGTCTCGCGGCGCCTCGGGCAGATGCGTGCTGCGGCCGCAGCCGATCTGGTCGTAGTGGACGACGACGCGACCGGTCTCGTCGGCGAGCTCGGCGATGTTGCGCACGTAGTCGTGCGCCATGCCGGGGCCGCCGTGCAAGACGAACAACGGAAGGGCGTCGGGACGGGGGGCGTCGGGACTGGTGATCTGCACCCAGGTCTCGCCGTCGAGGAAGGGCACCGTGCGGGTCTGGACGAGCATGGCGCTCAGCATGTACCCACAATGGTCTCGCTGCAAGACCAATCGATGGGAATTAACATTCGCGGTATCGACGACGGGGGGAGGCACCGATGGCCGAGCATGACGCCGGGCCGCCGTCGGGCCTGCTCGCGCAGCAATTGGACATGCCGACGCGAGTCGACGAGATCACCGACCGGCTCGTCACGGCCATCGCCATCGGCGAGTACCTGCCCGGCGCCCGGCTGCCGGTCGAACGCGACCTCGCCGCCGCGCTCGGCGTCGGCCGCATGACGGTGCGGGCGGCGCTGGCCCGGCTGGTCGACCGCGGGTTGCTCGAGACCCGCCGCGGCCGGGGCGGGGGTTCCTACGTCGTCGACCAGTGGCCCGAGTCGTCCACGGAGGCGGTGCGTCGCACCCTGGCGATGCGGCTCGGTGAGTTGCGTGACCGATGCGACGCGATCGCGCGACTCCACGGCGCGGTGTGCCGCGCGGCGGCCGACGCCAGAACCGCGGCCGACGTCGACGGGCTTCGACACGCGCTCGAGGCGTACCGGACCGCCGACACCGGGCTGGCCGCCCAGCAAGCCGACAGCCGGCTGCACCTGGCGATCATGGACACCGCCCACAACGCGGTGCTCAAGCAGGTCCTCCTCGACCTGGAGGCCTCGGTCAGCATCGGCGCGCCGGCCCATCTGTGGGGCGAGCCGTTGACCATGCGGGAGATGGAGTTGCGCTCGCTGCACGAGCACGAGGAGTTGGTCGACGCAATCGCCGACGGCCGCGCCGACGACGCCGACGCCGTGGCCCGAGCCCACGTCGGCATCGACTTCGAACTGATCTCCGCCGCGATGCGGCGCGCGGGTGTGCTCGGCGACTAGCACCGGTGCTCGTGATCGCCGGTGTCGAGCGGGTAATCTCAACCGCGTGACCACCAGCGGATTCGATGTCAGCGCCCGTCTGGGCACCATGCTGACGGCCATGGTGACGCCGTTCGGCCCGGACGGCTCGGTAGACCTGGCTGTCGCCAAGAAGCTTGCCAAGCACCTCGTCGACTCCGGGTGCGACGGTCTCGTGGTGTCGGGGACCACCGGCGAATCGCCGACGACCACCGACGCCGAGAAGCTCGCCTTGCTCGCCGCCGTCCTGGAGGCCGTGGGGGACCGCGCCAGGGTCATCGCCGGGGCCGGGTCGTACGACACCGCGCACAGCGTGCACCTGGCGAAGGCCTGTGAAGCCGAGGGCGCCCACGGACTCCTCGTCGTCACGCCCTACTACTCACGGCCGCCGCAAGCCGGATTGGTCGCGCACTTCACCGCCGTCGCCGACGCCACGGCGCTGCCCAACGTGCTCTACGACATCCCGCCCCGCTCGGTGGTGCCGATCGAATGGGACACCGTTCGGGCGATCGCGCCGCACCCGAACATCGTCGCCATCAAGGACGCCAAGGGCGATCTGCACGGTGGTGCGATGATCATGGCCGAGACCGGGCTGGCCTACTATTCCGGCGACGACGCCCTGAACCTGCCGTGGCTGGCCATGGGGGCGACCGGATTCATCAGCGTCTGGGGCCACCTGGCGGCAAGTCAGTTGCGAGACATGTTGTCGGCCTTCACCTCCGGGGATCCTGCGACGGCACGCAAGATTCACGTCAGCCTCGGCACCCTCAACGACGCCCAGAACCGTCTCGGCGGCGTCACCATGGCCAAGACAGGACTTCAATTGTTGGGCTTCAACACTGGGGATCCGCGACTTCCGCAGATCCCCGCGACGAGCGCTCAGGTCGACGCGCTGGAGGCAGACATGCGGGCAGCTGGCGTGCTCCGATGACCGCCGAACTCGTCCCTCCCGGCCCCTTGGAGCCGGGCGGGCTGCGGGTGACCGCGCTCGGCGGCATCAGCGAGATCGGCCGCAACATGACCGTTCTCGAGCACCTCGGACGCCTCCTGGTCATCGACTGCGGCGTGCTGTTCCCCGGCCACGACGAGCCCGGCGTCGACCTGATCCTGCCGGATCTGCGGCACATCGAAGGCCGGCTCGACGACATCGAGGCACTGGTCGTCACCCACGCCCACGAGGACCACATCGGCGCCATTCCGCATCTGCTCAAGCTGCGCCCCGACATCCCCGTCGTCGGATCGAAGTTCACCCTGGCGCTGATCGCCGCGAAGTGCCGGGAACACCGCATCAAGCCGGTGTTCGTCGAGGTCGCCGAGAAGCAGAGCAGCAACCACGGCGTGTTCGAGTGCGAGTACTTCGCCGTCAACCACTCCATTCCCGACGCGCTGGCCATCGCCGTGTACACCGGCGCGGGCACGCTGCTGCACACCGGTGACATCAAGCTCGACCAGCTGCCGCTCGACGGCCGGCCCACCGACCTGCCGGGCATGTCGCGGCTCGGCGACGCCGGCGTCGACCTGTTCCTGTGCGACTCGACGAACGCCGAAATCCCCGGTGTGGGCCCGTCGGAGAGCGAGATCGGGCCCAACATGCACCGGTTGATCCGCGGTGCCGAGGGGCGCGTCATCGTCGCGTGCTTCGCCTCCAACGTCGCCCGCGTGCAACAGATCGTCGACGCGTCGGTGGCCCTCGGGCGCAAGGTGTCCTTCGTCGGCAGATCCATGGTGCGCAACATGGGGATCGCCAAGGATCTCGGCTTTCTCAACGTCGGCGACGACGACGTGGTCGACATCGCCGCCGCCGAACTGCTGCCCGCGGACCGGATAACCCTGGTCACCACCGGCACGCAGGGCGAGACGATGGCCGCGCTGTCGAGGATGTCGCGCGGTGAGCACCGCAGCATCACGCTGACCCGGGGCGACCTGATCATCATGTCCTCGTCGCAGATACCGGGCAACGAGGAGGCCATCTTCGACGTGCTCGACTCGTTGGCCAAGATCGGCGTGCGCGTCGTCACCAACGCGCAAGTGCGCGTTCACGTTTCGGGCCACGCCTACGCCGGGGAGCTGCTGTTCCTCTACAACGGGGTACGTCCGCGCAACGTCATGCCGGTGCACGGCACCTGGCGCCACATGCGTGCCAACGCCGCGTTGGCCGCAAGTTCTGGTGTGCCCGAAGAGAACATCGTGCTGGCCGAGAACGGCGTCAGCGTCGACCTCGTCAAGGGTCGGGCCAAGATCTCCGGCGCGGTCCCGGTCGGCAAGATGTTCGTGGACGGTCTGGTGACCGGTGACGTCGGCGACGCCACGCTGGGCGAACGCCTGGTGCTGTCATCGGGTTTCATCGCCGTCACCATCGTGCTCGACCGGGCCACCGGCAAGATCGCCGGGCCGGTGCACCTACAGTCGCGCGGCTTCTCCGAGGACCCCAAGGCCCTCGAGCCCGTCACCCGCCTCGTCGAGGAATCGCTGCAGTCGCTCGTCGCGGAGAAGATCACCGACCCGACCCGGTTCGCCCAGGCCGCCCGGCGTGCCGTCGGCAAGTGGGTGGCCGAGAAGTACCGTCGCCAGCCGATGATCGTGCCGACGGTGTTGGAGGTCTAGGCGGCCGTCACCGCTTGTTGACGTAACCGTCGTCGACCGGCAAGGCCACGCCGGTGATGTGCTTGCCGGTGTCGGCCACCAACCAGGCCACCGTGTCGGCGATGACCTCCGGCTCGACGGTCTCCATGTTGGCCACGCTGGCCATGGTCATGTCGCCCTCCTCGCCACCGGTCATCTCGGCGAGCCACTTTCGGGTGAACTCGTTGTCGACCATCGGCGTCCTGACCCCGGCCGGGTGGATCGAGTTCACCCGAATGTTCTGACCAGACAACAGGTTCGCATACGACCGCATCAGTCCGACCACGCCGTGCTTGGCGGCGGCGTACCCGATGGAGCCGGCGAACGGCGAGCCGAGGCCGACCAACCCCATCACCGAGCTGATGAGCACGATGGCGCCCCCGTTGCCCGCCTTGACCATCGGCCGCATCGCGACGTCCACGGTGTGATGCACGCCGGTGAGGTTGACGTCGATCACGTCGTGCCACGCGTTTTCGTCGGCCATCGGTGCGATGCCGGCGTTGGCGACGACGATGTCGAGGCGCCCGCCGAGCTCCTCGACCCCCGACCGCAACGCGGTCTTCAGCGCCGACCGATCCCGCACGTCGGCCTGCAGGGCGACGATGCGGGAACCGGTGTCCTGCACCAGTTTCACGGTGGCGGCGAGGTCGTCGGGGGTGGCCATCGGGTACGGCACCGAGGCGATCTGGTCGCACAGGTCGACGGCGATGACGTCGGCGCCCTCCGACGCCAGCTTCACCGCGTGGGCGCGACCCTGGCCGCGGGCCGCACCCGTGATGAAGGCGACCTTGCCCTCGAGGGTTCCCATGCCTAGGGACGCAGCTGACCCTTGGCGGGGTCGCCGGCGACGACCGGCTGCAGCATCTTGATGTCCGGGGCGCCGTCCAGGTGCTCGCCGATGGCCCCGAAGAGCGTGCCGATCGCCGGCGCGGTGCCGTGGGTCTTGAGCGCGTCTTCGTCGGCCCACTGCTCGACGAAGACGAACGTGCCGTCGGCCTCGTGCAGCGAGTACAGCTGGCATCCCGGCTCGGAGTGGACCGCTTCGATCGCCTGGGTGCAGGCGGTACGCACCGCGTCGACGGACTCGGGCTTGGCGATCAGGGTGGCGACGACGACGACGGGCATGCGGGGACTCCTCATCGAGTGGGTAGCACCGAGTGGATCGGCGTGGCTCACATTACCCAGCGCAGGCGGGGGTCAACGGACCACCTCCCCGAGCCCTTCGAACTGCGCGGCGCCTTGGCCGATCTCGGCGATGTGGTCCGCGCCCACCAGATACAGCCGTGCCGAACTCAATTCGAGGAACAATCCGGCGACGGTCGCCGAGCCCTCCGCCAACCGCGGTGCGACGAGGGGGTGTCGCTGCAGCGTCTGCACCTGGATGGCCACGTTGACCATGCCGAGTTGGTCGGCTGCCCCGAAGCCCGCCTCGGCGGCCGCCTTGGCCACGGGATGACCGTTGCGCAGGGCGGCGACGCTGGCGTGGCCGTGGTCGAGCCACCGGCCGATCGCCCCGTCGGCGCCGCCGTGCAGGAGGTCGTCCATCGCCTCGCAGCCGGAGTGTCCGCAGACGGCGATCGTGCGCACCGACAGCCGCTCGAGGGCGTAGCTGAGCGCGGACTCCACCGACGCGTCCGCCGACCCGCCGGGCACCAGGTTGCCGACGTTGCGGACGTTGAGCAGCTCACCGGGGCCGCTGTCGGTGAGCAGATTCGGCAGGATTCGGGCGTCGGCACACGTCAGCAGCATGGTGTGGGGGCTGTGCTCGTCGTCGGAGCCGAACCGCTCTCGCAGAAGGGGGGCGACTCCGTTGCTGTACCGGTCGACGCCGCCGGCGAGGTGCGGGGGCCAGATCAGCCGTAGTGCGGAGATGACCCGCCTGCCCTCGGTGTTGCGCTTCGGTGGCCGATCGTGAGCGAATTCCATTCGGGCCGTGCCGGTTTCGGTAACCGTCACCTCGTCGCCCGCGGCACGGCGCTGCCGTATCCATTCCTGGAGGGTGTCCATCGCCGCGTGGTCCAGGTAGTCGACGTTGAGGTCGACGAACGTGTCGGCGCCGCGGGGGAGTCCGTCGAGCGCCGCGGTCAGCCTGGGCAGCGCGAGGAACGTGCACGACCCCGTGATCGCCACGTGCCACTGGTCGCGTCCGCCGTCGGCGGACCGCTGGCTGAGGTCCTCGGTGACGATCGAGACCCGCACGATCCGCCAGGCGGCGATGCCGACGGCGAGAACCAACCCGATCAGCACTCCCTCGAGCAGGTTCAGGAAGACCACCGCCACCAGTGTCACGCCGTAGATCAGCAGTTCGCCGGTGCGACGGGCCAGCTCGACGTGCGCGAGCTTGACCAACTGGACGCCGATGACGATGAGCAGACCGGCCAGCGCGGCGTTCGGGATCATCTCCACGACGCCGACCAGGAACACCGAGAACAGCAGGAGCCACACGCCGTGCAGTGCGGCCGAGGCGCGCGTCTTGGCCCCGGCCGAGACGTTGGTGGAGCTGCGCACGATGACGCCGGTGACGGGCAGGCCGCCGAGCAGACCCGACGAGACGTTGGCGGTGCCCTGTCCCAGGAGCTCGCGGTTGAAGTCGGTGCGCGGGCCACCGTGCATCTTGTCGACCGCGCTCGCCGACAGCAGGCTCTCCACGCTGGCGATCAGGGCGACGGTGAGCACGGCGATCGCGATCGCCGACCACGAGCCCTGCGGCATCGAGGGCAGGCCGATCGCGTCGACGACGGACTCGTCGAGACCGATGCGGTCGGCGCTGAGGCCGGGGAGGTAGCTGACGGTCGTCGCCACCACCACGGCGACCAGCGCACCCGGGACGACGCGGACCGCACTGGGAACGAAGCGCCAGGTCAGCATGATGGCGATCACCAATCCGCCGACCAGCACCTCGGACCATTGGGGCGCGGCGAGTTGGCTGGGCAGCGCAACCAGATTGGCCCACGCGTTGCTTGGTGGCCCGCCGCCGAGCAGGACGTGGACCTGCTGCAGGGCGATGGTGATGCCGATGCCTGCGAGCATGGCGTGGACGACGATCGGTGCGATCGCCAGCGCCGCGCGGGCGATGCGGCTCAGACCGAGCAGGATTTGCAGCACGCCCGCCGCCGCGGTGATCGCGCACGTCGCCTTCCACCCGAATTGTGCGACCAGTTCGGCGACCACGACGGTGAGCCCAGCGGCGGGTCCGCTGACCTGAAGTGGCGAACCGCCCACGGCCGCGCACACGATCCCGCCGACGATGGCGGCGATCAGACCGGCCACCACCGGGGCGCCGGAGGCGACGGCGATGCCGATAGACAGCGGCAGCGCCACCAGGAAGACCACCAGGGAGGCCGGAACGTCGTAGCGAAAGACGTTGTGTAACAAAGGTTTAACATCAGAAATTTTCGCCGGTGCGATCACCGTGTCGAGAGTACCGACGCCTACGGAATCCGTCGTCGCACCGGGGCGTGACCCTGGCCACGTTGGATGTCGCCGCAGGTCGACGCGGTGTCAACGCGCTGCGGGATTCGTCGTGCGATTGTTGGCTATTTGTTACCTGTGTGGCTAATGGTGAAAGTGGGGTTGTTGCGACTAGTCTTTCCGCATGGCTAGTAAGACCGCCGCCCGCTCGGGAGCTCGTTCTAGCAGCTCAAAGCCCCGAGCGCGCACGACGCGCCCCGCCGCCCCGCGGCGCAAACCCGCGCCACGGCGCAATCCCTCTCCGGTGGCGGTCGCGGGCTCCGCGATCGGCAAGGGTGCGCGCGCGAGTTGGCTGATGCTGGCCAAGGGGGCGGGCTCCACGGCGCGCTCCGTCGGACGGGCCCGTGAGCTCGAGCCCGGTCACCGGCGCGACGGCATCGCGCTCGGCCTGCTCGCACTCGCCGTCGTGCTGGCCGCCAGCTCCTGGTTCGACGCGGCGCGTCCGGTCGGCGGGTGGATCGACTCGGTCGTCCGCACCGTCATCGGCTCCGCCGTCGTGCTGCTTCCCCTCGCCCTGATCGCCGTCGCGATTCTGCTGATGCGCACCGAACCACACCCGGAGGCGCGGCCCCGGCTCGTCCTCGGCACCTCGATGATCGCGCTGCCGGTGCTCGGCCTGTGGCACCTGTGGTCGGGTGCGCCCCAGGACCCCGCCGACCGGCAACGGGTGGCGGGCTTCGTCGGCTTCGCGATCGGCGGGCCGTTGTCCGACGGTCTGACGCCCTGGATCGCCACGCCGTTGTTGATCATCGGCATCCTGTTCGGCCTGCTGTTGGTGACCGGCACGACGATCCGCGAGGTGCCCGGCGTCATCCAGGACGTGTTCATGGGCGCCTACCGCGGCGACACCCATGACGACGAGTACGACGACGACGCCGAGTACGACGACGACTATCCCGCCGCGCGCGCCGACGACTTCTCCGACGGGTACTACGACGACCCCGCGTCGACCCGCGCCGACGAGGCGCAGTGGCCGACTGCACCTCGGTCCGGCGTCCCGGCGAGTCGCCTGGGCACGCCGATGGACAACTACCCGTTGGACGAACCCCTGGCGGACGAGACGCCCACCGCACCCGAGCCCAAGGCCCGTCCCAAGCGCAAGAAGCCGGAGGCGCCGGTTCCGGCGCCCGTCGCCGAGGAAACCCTCTCCCTCGACCGCGTCGTCGAGGGGCCCTACACCCTGCCGTCGCTGGACCTGTTGGTGGCGGGGGACCCGCCGAAGCTGCGAAGCGCGGCCAACGACAAGATGATGGAGGTCATCCAGTCGGTACTCGACCAGTTCAAGGTCGACGCCGCGGTCACGGGGCTGACGCGTGGTCCGACCGTCACCCGCTACGAGGTGGAACTCGGGCCCGGCGTGAAGGTCGAGAAGATCACCGCGCTGCAGAAGAACATCGCCTACGCCGTGGCCACCGAGAGCGTCCGCATGCTCGCGCCCATCCCCGGCAAGTCCGCCGTCGGCATCGAGGTGCCCAACACCGACCGCGAGATGGTCCGGTTGTCCGACGTCCTGACCGCACCGACCACCCGCCGCGACCACCACCCGCTGGTGATCGGCCTCGGCAAGGACATCGAGGGCAACTTCATCTCGGCGAACCTGGCCAAGATGCCGCACCTGCTGGTCGCCGGCTCCACCGGGTCCGGCAAGTCCAGCTTCGTCAACTCGATGCTGGTCTCGCTGCTGTCCAGAGCCACCCCGGAAGAGGTCAGGATGATCCTGATCGACCCGAAGATGGTGGAACTCACGCCGTACGAGGGCATTCCGCACCTCATCACGCCCATCGTCACGCAGCCCAAGAAGGCGGCGGCCGCGCTCGCCTGGCTCGTCGAGGAGATGGAGCAGCGCTACCAGGACATGCAGGCCAACAAGGTTCGCCACATCGACGACTTCAACAAGAACGTCAAGTCCGGCGTGATCACCGCCCCCCTGGGCAGCGAGCGGGTCTACAAGACCTACCCGTACATCATCGCCATCGTCGACGAGCTCGCCGACCTCATGATGACCGCGCCGCGTGACGTCGAGGACGCGATCGTGCGCATCACCCAGAAGGCGCGCGCCGCCGGTATTCACCTGATCCTGGCCACGCAGCGGCCGTCGGTCGACGTCGTCACCGGGCTGATCAAGACCAACGTGCCCTCGCGGCTGGCGTTCGCGACGTCGTCGCTGACCGACAGCCGGGTGATCCTCGACCAGCCGGGCGCCGAGAAGCTGATCGGCATGGGCGACGGCTTGTTCCTGCCGATGGGCGCCAACAAGCCCGTCCGGTTCCAGGGCGCCTACATCAGCGACGAGGAGATCTACTCCGTCGTCGCGGCCTGTAAGGACCAGGCCGAACCCGACTACACCGAGGGCGTCACCGTCGCCAAGCCGAGCGGCGAGCGCACCGACGTCGACCCCGACATCGGCGACGACATGGACGTCTTCCTCCAGGCCGTCGAGTTGGTCGTCTCGTCGCAGTTCGGGTCGACGTCGATGCTCCAGCGCAAGCTGCGCGTCGGCTTCGCCAAGGCCGGCCGCCTGATGGACCTGATGGAGACGCGCAGCATCGTCGGACCCAGCGAGGGTTCGAAGGCGCGCGAGGTCCTGGTGAAGCCCGACGAGCTGGCGGGCACCCTGATGCTGATCCGCGGCGGCGCGGACGCCAACGGTGCCGACGCCGACGACGAGGACTGATCGCCGAACGTGAGCCCACTGCGACTCTTCGGCCGAATTCTCGCAGTGGGCTCACGCTCGGCGACGTGTCGGACGGTGTCGGCACACTGCGGCCATGGGGGAGCCGTTCGTCGGCAGCGAGGCCTTGGCTGCGGGTCACCTGACGCCGTATCACCTGCGGAGTCGGTTCGTCGCCGTCCATCGCGACGTCTACCTGCCGAAGGGTTCCGAGCTGACCGCAGCGACCCGCGCGCGGGCGGCGTGGCTGTGGTCGGGACGTGCGGGAATCGTCGCCGGGCAATCGGCGGCGGCGTTGCATCGTGCCAAGTGGGTGGACGACGACGCCCCCGCCGAGATCCTCTTCGGTAATCGGCGGCCCCCCGACGGGATCACCACGTGGTCTGATCGATTCGACGACGACGAGACGTCGTACGTCGACGGAGTGCGCGTCACCACACCCGCACGGACGGCGCTCGACATTGCGTGCCGCTACCCGCGTGGCCGGGCCGTCGCGGCGATCGACGCACTGGCGCGCGCCACCAAGCTCACGGTGTCCGACGTCGAATTACTCGCCGAGCGCCATCGCGGACGTCGGGGCATTCGCGCCGCGGTCGAGGTACTCGACTTGGTCGACGCCGGCGCCGAGTCACCGCAGGAGACCAGGGTGCGCTTGGTCCTCGTGGCGGCAGGGTTTCCGCCTCCGGAGACCCAGATTCCGGTCTACGACGAATGGGGGCAGCTCGTGGCGGTCGTCGACCTGGGTTGGCGGGACCTCAAGGTGGGCGTCGACTACGAGGGCAAACACCATCGGATGACCCGCCGCCAGTTCGCGAGGGACATCAGGCGCCACGCGGACCTGACCGAGCTCGGTTGGGATGACGTTCGGATCACTGCCGAGGACAGCGACGGCGCCATCATCGGTCGGGTGGGGCGAGCTCTACGACGCCGAACGTGAGCCCACTGCGACTCTTCGGCCGAATTCTCGCAGTGGCGTCACGCTCGGCACTTACAGCGTGAGCAGCATCCGGGTGTTGCCCAGGATGTTGGGCTTGACGTAGGACAGGTCGAGGAATTCGGCGACGCCGATGTCGTAGGAGCGGCGCATCTCGTCGTACACCTCGGCGGTCACCGGGGTGCCCTCGATCTCCTGGAAGCCGTGGCTGCCGAAGAACTCGGTCTCGAAGGTCAGCACGAAGATCCGCTGCAGCCGCAGCTCCCTGGCCACGTCCAGCAGCCGCGTCACGACGGCGTGCCCGACGCCGCGGCCCCGCATCCGCGGGTGCGCCGCAACGGTGCGAACCTCCCCGAGGTCGGACCACAGCACGTGCAGTGCCCCGCAGCCGACCAATTCGTCGTCCACCTCGGCCACCCAGAACTCCTGGACGGACTCGTAGAGGGTGACGAGATTCTTCTCCAGCAGGATCTTTCCCGCGTAGACGTCGACCAGAGACTTGATCTGAGGGACGTCCGACGTGCGGGCGCGACGAACCACCAGATCGTCGTCGAGGGGAGCTCTGGTCACAGCAGTGAGGGTATCGGTTTGCGCTACCGATATTCTGATCACGTGCCGGGTCAGTCAGACGTCGATCCGTTGACCCCGCGCGTAAGTGTGGTCAACGTCGCCAACGTGCTCACGGGTCTGCGCATCGTGCTCGTCCCGGTGTTCCTCGCGGCCTTGTTCGTCGGTGACGGTCACGAAACGTATTGGCGAGTGGTCGCTTTCATCATCTTCACGGTGGCGGTGATCACCGACCGGGTCGACGGCGCCATCGCCCGCAGCTACGGCATGGTCACCGAATTCGGCAAGCTCGCCGATCCGATCGCCGACAAGGCGCTGATCGGGGCGGCGATGATCGGCCTCAGCATGCTGGGCGACCTGCCGTGGTGGGTCACCATCGTGATCCTGGTCCGCGAGGTCGGCGTGACCATCCTGAGGTTCGTGGTCATCCGCAGCGGCGTGATCCCGGCAAGTCGGGGCGGCAAGCTCAAGACGCTGGTGCAGTCCGTCGCGATCGGGCTGTTCGTGCTGCCCCTGGGCGGGGCGTGGTTGACCGGGGCATGGGTGTTCATGTGGGCCGCCATCGTGCTGACCGTCCTGACCGGCGCGGACTACCTGCTGTCGGCGGTTCGGGGCGTCCGGACGTGATGCGGGCGGCCGTCGGGAACCAATCTGGCCGCCGCGGGCGTTCTGCTTGGTAGTGAAACCGAAATCAGTGACCACGTCTTTCGTTGTGAGGAGACCGCGATGACGACATTGCTTCGCGAAGTGATCGGCGACGTGCTGCGTCAAGTCCGGCTCTCGCAAGGGCGGACGCTACGAGAAGTGTCCGACGACGCCCGGGTCAGCCTCGGCTACCTGTCCGAGGTGGAGCGCGGCCGCAAGGAAGCCTCCAGCGAGCTGCTGAGCGCCATCTGCGGGGCTCTGGAGGTGCCTCTGTCACGCGTGCTGACCGACGCCGGCGAGACCATGGAACGCAGTGAACGAGGCGCTCCGCGTCCGGTCGCCACGGCCAGCGGTGCCACCATCGACTACTCCACCCGGGTCGTCATTCCCCAGGCCGTGTCGATGGCGGTGGCCTGAGGGCTCTGGAACGGCTCTCCCACGTCGGAAACGCGCGCAGGGGTGTGGTGATCTGCGCGCAACCGATACGTTGGCAGGTAGCGAATACCTACGCATGTCGGTGAGCCCCCCGCACGGGACGGGCACACTGGACTCACTCCAACACGAAGGCGGAACGCACTGATGGCCAACCCGTTCACCAAGGCGTGGAAGTACCTCATGGCCCTGTTCAGCTCCAAGGTCGACGAGTACGCCGACCCGAAGGTGCAGATTCAGCAGGCCATCGAGGAAGCGCAGCGGCAACACCAGGGGCTGACCCAACAGGCGGCGTCGGTGATCGGCAACCAGCGTCAGCTGGAGATGCGGCTCAACCGCCAGCTGGCCGACATCGAGAAGCTTCAGGTCAACGTGCGGCAGGCGCTGACGCTGGCCGACCAGGCCGCGACGTCGGGTGACGCCGCCAAGGCCACCGAGTACACCAACGCCGCCGAGGCGTTCGCCGCCCAGCTCGTCACCGCCGAGCAGAGCGTCGAAGACCTCAAGACGCTGCACGACCAGGCGCTCCAGGCAGCCGGGCAGGCCAAGAAGGCCGTCGAGCAGAACGCAATGGTGTTGCAGCAAAAGATCGCCGAGCGCAGCAAGCTGCTGAGCCAGCTGGAGCAGGCGAAGATGCAGGAACAGGTCAGCGCCTCGTTGCGGTCGATGAGCGAGATCTCCGCCCCGGGAAGCACGCCCAGCCTCGACGAGGTCAGGGACAAGATCGAACGCCGCTACGCGAACGCGATGGGCTCCGCCGAGCTCGCCCAGAACTCCGTCCAGGGACGCATGATGGAGATCCAGCAGGCCAGCGTCCAAATGGCCGGACACTCCCGTCTCGAGCAGATCCGCGCGTCGATGCGCGGCGACGCACTCCCGGCGGGCGACGCGTCCGCGACACCGGCCGCGCCCGCGGTCAACCCCCCGGCGGCGACGCCGGAAAATCCGCTCTCGCAATAGTTCTCGAAGGTAGGTGGCCATGGCAGCGGAACCTCGAACCGGACGGGTCGAAGGGTGGCGCACGCTGGTTCAGCGAGGCGTGGACACCGCGGCCGAGTTCTCCGACACCGTGGCGCAACGACTCGGTGCGGCCGCCGACCCGCGGGCCAAGCTGCTCCGCAAGCGGCGGTGGGCGCTGCGGGCGGCGGTCTTCTTCACCTTCTCCACGGGACTGTGGATCGCGGTGACCGGGGTGCTCGCCTCGTGGGACGTCATCCCCGCCTGGGTGTTGCCAATTCCCGCCTCCATCGCCGTCGGCGCCGCCTTCCTCGCCACCCTGGCGTTCATTCGGTACCGCTGGCTCAAGCGGTCGCCGCTGCCGCCGGAACGCCGGTCGCGGCGGTTGCCGCCGTGGGGTTCGGCGGCCCGCCAGCCGATCGCCGCCCTGAATTCGGCTGAGCGGGGCCTGTTCTCCCTGCTTGGAGTTATGGAGCGGGGCCGGATGCTGCCCGCCGACGAGTTGCGCGACGTCGTCGCCGCGGCCAACCTGACCTCGACCACCATGACGGCGACGGCCAACGAGCTCGTGTCGATGGAGAGGGCCGCGACCGCGGCTCCCCAGTCACGGGTGCACCTGACACCGACGATTCGGGCCTTCGCCGCCCAACTCGACAGCGGCGTTCGGCAGTACGACGAAATGGTCGAAGCGGCAGCACGATTGGTGTCCGCGGCCAACTCCGGGTCGATGTCCAGCTCACCGATGTCAGCGCAGCGTCAACGGCACGAGCTGGGCAACGCGACGGACCGGCTCGTCGGGTGGGCCCAGGCCTTCGACGAGCTCGGCCACCTGCGCGGCGCCTGACTCCTCAGACGGCGCTGCTGCTCGGCGGCCCCGATCGGGGGCCGTACTTCTGGGCGTACGCGTCGTGGATGTGGGCGTCGCGCTGACGGTTGCGGTAGTCGACGAGGGCGGTGTCGAGACCGTGCTTTCGCAGCATGTGCCGGCGCCACACCTTGTTCAGCGCGTGCGAGAAGAAGATGAACGGGATCAGGATGGGCAGCGTCGTCGACAGGTGCAGGTAGAGCGACATCGGAACGATCCAGAACGGTGTCAGGATCAACACCGCTGGCACGAACATCCGCGTCATCATGCGCCGCGTGGCACCGGGGCCGGCCAGGTCGTCGGCCACCCACTGACGCATGGACGCGGGCAGGCGCTTGCCGTAGCAGTAGCCGACGTACTGAAGGACGTTGGGCTTGGTGCGCCCGACCTCGTTCGTCACAGGGTGGGCCGCAACGACGGCACCGCTGCTCCCGCCACGCCTCGCACCGTGGCCTTGAACATGTCGAAGAAGTCGAAGTAGTCGCGCCACAGCGTGATTCGGCCGTCGCGCACCTCGAATGCGCCGCACACCCAGAACTGCAGCCGCACCGGACCGAACACCAGGACGTCGGTGCGTTCGGTCAGCACCGAGCTGCCCTCGGCGGCGATGCGATGGAACTTCACCTCGAAGCCCATGCGGCCCTGCCCGCTGCGGAGCAGTTTGACGATGCGCTGGCGGCCCGTGATCGTCGGCAGGCCGACGTTCTGCCACTTGACGTCGTCGGCGAGCAGTGTGTCCGCGGTGTCGAAGTCTTCGTTCTGCACCGCAAACAGGAACCGCTCGACGAGTGCCTTGTTGTCGACCGTGGGACCGGTCGATGTCTGCTCTGTCATGGCCTCACAGTAGTCCGAGCTCATCGCGTCGGCGCCGGTCACCGGCGCTCGTGGCAGGGTGGTGCGATGCGCGTGGCGGTGGTGGCCGGACCCGATCCCGGCCACGCGTTTCCCGCCATCGCGCTGTGCCTGAAGTTTCTGGCTGCCGGTGACGAGCCCACGCTGGTGACGGGTGCCCAGTGGCTGGACCTGGCCGGCGAGCGGGGCGTCGACGCCATGCTGCTGGCCGGTCTGGACCCCGTCGAGGGTGACGACGACGCCGACTCCGGCGCCAAGCTGCACCGGCGGGCGGCGCGCATGGCCGTCCTCAACGAACGTGGCCTCGCGGACTTGGACCTCGACCTGGTGGTGTCAGACGTCATCACCTCCTGCGGCGGGATGGCCGCCGAGATGTTGAGGCTGCCCTGGGTGGAGTTGAATCCGCATCCGCTGTATCGACCGTCGACGGGTCTTCCGCCGCTGGGCTCCGGGCTGGCGCCCGGCGTCGGCGTGCGGGGGCATCTGCGCGACGCGGTGATGCGGGCGCTGACCGCGCGGTCGTGGCGGACGGGGCAGCGCCAACGTTCGGCTGCCCGTGTCGAGATCGGCCTGCCGGCGTCGGATCCCGGACCCGAGCGGCGGCTGATCGCCACGCTGCCCGCGCTGGAGGTGCCACGCCCGGACTGGCCCGCCGAGGCGGTGGTCGTCGGGCCCCTCCACTTCGAACCGACCACGACGGTGCTCGAGGTGCCCGACGGCACCGGACCGGTGATCGTCGTGGCCCCGTCGACGGCGGTGACCGGCACGCAGGGCCTGGCCGAGCTGGCGCTCGAAACGCTGATACCCGGGCAGACGGTGCCGACCGGCGCGCGGGTGGTGGTGTCCCGACTGGCCGGGCGGGATGCGTCCGTGCCGCCATGGGCCGTCGTCGGCCTCGGCCGTCAGGACGCCCTGCTGTCGCACGCGGACGTGGTGGTCGGCGGGGGAGGGCACGGCCTGGTGGCCAAGGCGCTGCTGGCCGGTGTGCCGATGGTCCTCGTGCCGGGCGGGGGAGACCAGTGGGAGATCTCCAATCGCATTGTGCGCCAGGGCAGTGGGCGCCTTCTTCGGCCACTGACGGCGGGGTCCTTGACCGCCGCCGTCGACGACGTGCTGTCCTCGCCCCGATATCGGGAACGCGCCCGCGAGGCGGGCGAGAGCATCGCCGACGTCGCCGATCCGGTACGGGTGTGCCATGACGCGCTCGTGCGGTCTCGGTAAGTTGGTGGGCGTGCGTTTGACGGAATTCCACGAACTGGTCGACGGCCAGTTTGGCCGGGTGCGAGGCGCCTCGCTGCTCGTCGACCACGTGCTCAGCGGCGTCGGCGGTCAGACCGCCCTTCAGGCCATCGAAGCGGGAGTCGACCCGCGCGAGGTGTGGCGGGCGCTGTGCGCCGACTTCGACGTGCCCCGCGACCAGTGGTGATCAGGCCCTCGCCGCATTCACCAGTTTCAGCGTCGTCTCGGTAGCCGCCGTCAGTGCCGTCACGTCGCGGTCGCCGAGCGGACCGCAGACCCAGTCCCAGTGCGCACCCACCACCTGACCCACGACGGGTCGCGGCGCCAGTGACGAGCCGTCCCTGCGCCACCGCAAACGCTCGTCGACGGGTGCTCCGAGGCCCAGGGTGCGGTCGACGAACGTCAGCGGACTCGCACTCACCACGGCGCAGTCACCGTCCACCTCGCGCACGACGCCCCACCGGATTCGGCAGGCCTGCATCACCGAGACCGGGGTGGCGGGGTCGCGGTCGAGGAAGCGCACCCACGGGTAGACCGCGAACACGTGAAAGCTGTGATGGGCCAGCACGCCATCCGGACCCAACGCGTCGAGCAGACCCGTGACCTGCCCCGCGAACGCCGAGCGCAACGACGGCAGGAGCGTCTCGGGGTCGACGCGTTCGAGACTCGGGCCGCCCACCCAGTAGCTGCGGACCACGTCCTCGTCCAGCGGATCGGCTCTGCCGACGGCGTCGGCGATGGCCGTCAGGTACGGCCAGGCGCCGTCGAACTCCCTTGCGTGCGAGGCGAGTTCGTCAGGACGGGTGTCGCCAGGCCCGCAGTACCCGAGTTCGTTCGGTGGGAAGGCGTACCTGGCGAAGAGCTCCGCGCCCGCCGTCATGTCAGCAGATCCGCGGGAGCTGCTCGCCGATCGGAAGGTCGACGACCCGGTTGCCCCCGAGCGCGGTGCGTGCGACGACGATCCCCGGATGTTCGGCGACACACGATCCGATGACCACCGAGCGTGCGCCGAGGGGATGCTCGCGCATCGCCGCGAGCACGCGTTCGGCGCCGTCGGAGGGCACGAAGGCGATGAGCTTGCCCTCGTTGGCCACGTACAGCGGGTCGAGACCGAGCAGCCCGCACGCGTCCCGCACCTCGGCGGGTATCGGCAGTGACCGCTCGTCGACGGCTATGCCCACCCCGGCGGTCTTCGCGATCTCGTTGAGCGTGGCCGCCACACCGCCGCGGGTCGGATCCCGCAGCGCGTGGACGTCGACGCCGGTGTCGACCATTGCGGCGACGAGCCCGTTCAGCGCTGCGGTGTCACTGGTCACGGTGGTGCCGAACTCGAGCCCGTCGCGACAGCTCATCACCGCCACCCCGTGGACGCCGATGTCGCCGCTCGCGATCACCACGTCTCCGACTGCCGCCCGCTGCGGGCGGATGTCGGCACGCGCGTCCACGATGCCGATGCCCGCCGTGTTGACGTAGACGCCGTCGCCGTGGCCCGCGTCGACGACCTTGGTGTCGCCGGTGACGAGCCGTACGCCCGCCGCACGCGCCGCGGTACCGATGGCTCGTGCGACGAGGGCGAGCTCGTCCAGCGCGGTGCCCTCCTCGAGGATGAAGGCGGTGGACAGCACCATCGGCTGGGCGCCGGCCATGGCCAGGTCGTTGACGGTGCCGTTCACCGCGAGGTCGCCGATCGTGCCGCCGGGGAACACGATCGGCTTGACGACGTAGGAGTCCGTCGAGAACGCGAGTCGTACGCCACCCACCTCCAGGACGGCGGAGTCGCCCATCGCGGCGTCGGCGGCCGGGCCGAATGCGGGCAGGAAGAGGTGTTCGATCAGCTCGGCCGACATCGCGCCGCCACCGCCGTGGCCCATCACGACGTTGGGTGAGTTTCGCAACGGGAGGGGACACACCCAGGACTCGACGTCGACGGCGTCAGACACTGGTCACCTCCAGCCGGCGGTAGAGGTAGTACGCCGCGCACGCCCCCTCAGACGAAACCATGGTCGCGCCAAGGGGATTGCGTGGGGTGCACTGACTGCCGAATGCCTCGCACTCGTGCGGTTTGATCAGCCCCTGCAACACCTCGCCCGATCGGCAGACCGTCGACTCCTCGGTGTGGATGCCGGTGACGGAGAACCGGTGTTCGGCGTCGTAATCGCGGTAGGCGGGGGACAGGCGCCAGCCACTGGACGGGATGGTGCCGATGCCGCGCCATGCCCGGTCGGTGACCTCGAAGACGTCGGCGAGCATCCGCTTGGCCGCCGGATTGCCCTCGGCGCAGACGGCCCTGGTGTACGCGTTCTCCAGTTCGTGGCGCCCCGCCTCGAGTTGGCCGACCGTACGCCGGATGCCCTCCAGGATGTCCAACGGCTCGAACCCGGTCACCACGATCGGCACCCGGTAGCGCTCGCAGAGCGGCGGGTACTCATCGGTTCCCATCACCGAACACACGTGGCCCGCGGCCAGGAATGCCTGTACCCGGCACACGGGACTCTCCATGATGGCCGCCACCGCAGGCGGTACCAGCACGTGGGACACCAGCAGCGAGAAGTTCTCGATGCCCTGCCTCTTGGCCTGGAAGACGGTCATCGCGTTCGCGGGTGCGGTGGTCTCGAAGCCGATGCCGAAGAACACCACCTGCTTGTCGGGATTGGCCTTGGCGATCGTCAGCGCGTCCAGCGGCGAATAGACGACCCGCACGTCCCCGCCCCGGCTCTTGATGCCGAACAGGTCCTCGTCGCTACCCGGCACCCGCAGCATGTCACCGAACGAGCAGAAGACGACGCCGGGCCGGGCGGCGATGTCCAGTGCCTTGTCGATGATCTCCAGCGGGGTGACGCACACCGGGCAGCCGGGGCCGTGGATCATCTCGATCTGCTCCGGCAGCAATTGGTCGATGCCATGCCGGATGATCGAATGCGTCTGCCCGCCACAGACTTCCATGATCGCCCACCGCCGGGTGGTGATCGCCTTGATCTCGGCGATCAGCTTGGCCGCCAGATCCGGGTCGCTGAACTCGTCGAGGTACTTCACGGTGTCACCCCTGCCTGCCTGGCCGCGATCTCGAAGCCGTCGCCGAACTCCTCGGCGAGCACGCCGAGGTGTTCGAACTCGGCGAGTGTCCGCATCGCCGACTCCTCGTCGAGCCGCTGGATCGCGAATCCGACGTGTACCACCACGTACTCCCCGACGCCTGCGTCGGGGACGTATTGCAAGCAGACCTCCTTCTGGACGCCGCCGAAGTCCACGACGGACATCAGCGTGCCGTCGCGGTCCTCCACGCGCAGGATCCTTCCTGGCACCGCCAAGCACATGGTTGTCTCCCTTCGCTATCCAGACGTTCCGATCATCAGTTGACCAAGCGCGATGCCACCGTCGTTGGCGGGCACGCGGCGGTGGGTAAGTGCCGTCACACCCAAGGCGCGCAACCGTTTCGACACGAGGGTCGACAGCAGCGCGTTCTGGAACACCCCGCCGGACAGGGCTACGAGGCGTCCGGTGCCGTCGTCGGCCAGTCGCCCGACGAGGTCTGCCACCGCCACGTGGAAGCGGGCGGCGACGACGGCGGGCCCCGCGCCGTCACGAAGATCGGCGATCGCCGCGGTGAGCACCGGCGCGGGGTCGACGAGGACGGGCGACACCGTGGCGTCGACGCCGAAGCGATAGCCGGGCCCGCCGTCCACGTCGCGAGCGAGCCCCTCGAGCTCGATCGCCGCCTGCGCCTCGTAGGCCACCTGCTGACGGACCCCGGCGAGCGACGACACGGCGTCGAACAGCCGGCCCATGCTCGAGGTCGACACGCATCCGAGCCCGGTCTCGAGCTGATGGCGGAGCACCCGTCGTTCGTCGGCCGGGCAGGCCCGCACCGGCGCCAGGTCGTCGTCCCACGGCAGCCCCGCGGCCCACAGGTGCGCCAGCGCCATCCGGTAGGGCCGCAGCACGCTGGCGTCCCCGCCGGCCAGCGGCACGTATTTGAGGTGGGCCAGTCGCTGGTAGCCCTTGTAGTCGGCGAGCATCACCTCGCCGCCCCACACGGCGCCGTCCGGGCCGTAACCCGTCCCGTCGAAGGCGAATCCGAGCACCTGTTCCGAACCGTCCAGACCGTTCTCGGCCATCACCGCGGCGAGGTGCGCATGATGGTGCTGAACCGGTCGCACGGGCCTGCCGTTCGCGTGGCGGTGTGCCCACGCGGTGGACCGGTATCTCGGATGCGCGTCGGCGACGATCACCTCCGGCGTCACGCCGGTCAGCGCGCGCAGGTGGCGCTCGGCGCCGTCGAATGCGGACAGTGTCGCGAGGTCGTCCATGTCGCCGACGTGCTGACTGAGCCACGCGTACCTGCCGTCGCCGACGGCGAGGGTGTTCTTCAGGTCGGCGCCGACGGCCAGCGTCGGCGGGATCGGCACCGGCAGCGCGACCGGCAGTGGCGCGTATCCGCGGGACCGTCGCAGGGGCAGTTCCACGCCGTCGAGCACCCGTACGACCGAGTCGTCGCACGGCACCAGGATGGGCCGGTCGTGATCGAGCCATCCATCGGCGAGCGCTGACAGGCGTTGGCGGGCATCGTCGTCGGTGAAACAGATGGGTTCTCCACCGAGGTTGCCCGACGTCATCACCAGGACGTCGGGGCCCGGCTCGTCACCCGGCAGGCCGAACAGAAGCGGATGAAGGGGCGCGTACGCCAACATCACCCCGAGGTCGGGGTTCGTCGGCGCCACCGACGCCGCGACGCGGACGCCTGGCCGTCGGGGCATCAGGACGATCGGGCGCGCCGCGCCGGTGAGAACGCGCGCCGACGAGGGGTCGACGCGGGCGACGGCCTCGGCCGTCGCCAGGTTCGCGACCATCACCGCGAACGGCTTGTCCCCGCGGCGCTTGCGTCTGCGGAGTTCGGCCACTGCGGCGTCGTCGGCGGCATTGCACGCCAGGTGGTACCCGCCGATGCCCTTGACCGCGAGGATGCCCCCGTCGCGCAGCATCCGTCGCGCCCGTGCGAGCCCGGCGTCACCGTCGGTCGATTGTCCTTCGGCGTGGAAGCGCAGCCTGGGGCCGCAGTCTGGGCAGCAGATCGGCTGAGCGTGGAAGCGGCGGTCGGCGGGGTCGGCGTATTCGCGGGCGCACCGCAGGCACATCGGGAACGCGGCCATGGTGGTGCTTGCCCTGTCGTAGGGCAGCGAGTCGACGATGGTGAACCGCGGCCCGCAGTTGGTGCAGTTGACGAACGGGTGGCGGTAGCGGCGGTTTTGGGGGTCGCACTGTTCGGCGGCACAGTCTGCGCACATCGCGACGTCCGGAGACGCCAGGGTGCGGCCGCCCGACCGCGACGTGTCCGCGATGGCGAAACCCGTACCGCCCTGGACGGGAACGGCTCGGCACTCCACGGATTCGATCACGGCGAGCGGGGGCGGATGGTCGCGCAGACGAGCGAGGAAGGCGTCGACGGCGGCGTCGTCGCCCTCGACCTCGACGAGCGCGCCCGAGCTGTCGTTGCGCACGGATCCCGTCAGTCCGAACTCCGCCGCCGCGGTGTAGACGAAGGGCCGGAATCCCACGCCCTGGACGACACCCCGCACGCAGACGTCCAGCCTGCGTCGACCGGTCACGTCGACGCCCCGGGGTCGGCACTCGCCACGTCGGACACCAGGCCGTCACCGGTCCCGCGGCCCATGAGCTCCAGACCCGCCATCGCCGCGTCCGCGCCTGCAGCGTTGGTCTTCTCGACCACGAATCCCATGTGGATGATCACCCAGTCGCCCGGTGCGAAGGTCTCCTCCGGCAGCATGCCCACGTTGACCTTGCGGTGCTGGCCGGCGACGTCGACGAGCGCCAGTTGACCGCCGTAACCCTCGAGCATCCCGACGACGCGGCCGGGGATTCCAAGGCACATGGTTCAGCTCCTCGCGGACGCGTCGTTCGAGACGCCAAGGCGGGCGAGGACGTCCGTGACCGCCGCCACCGCGCCGGGGACCGCGGCCGCAACCGGCGGCGACAGGGTCATGCCCTCCTCGACCGAACGCACCTCGCACCCGACCACGAACGTCCGAGGCGGCGCACCGCCCAACGCGGTCAGGGTGGCGAAGACGGCCGAAGGGTCCATGCTGTGGGATTCGAATCCTGCCGTTGTGGAGAGACTTTCGTGGTCTGCCTCGAAGACGTGCAGGGTGCCCGGCGCGCCTCGGTCGGGCAGCGCGTCGACGAGTACGAGTGCCCGCCAGTCCTCGAGCAGGTCGTATGCCAGGTGCAGGCCACGGATGCCGTAGTCGACGGCGTGGACGTCGTCGTCTCTTTGTCGAGCGAGGACGTGACGCAACACCTCGGGTCCGAAGCCGTCGTCACCGAGGAAGACGTTGCCGATGCCGGCTAGCAGTATCCGAGACGTGGTGTGGCCTCCGCCCCGGTCACATGTTCCTGATGCGGATGTAGCGCTTGATGTCGGGGATCGAACTCACGCCCACCACCACGCCTGCCACCACCACGACGGCCACTAACCCGGTGGCCACCCAGCCCACTGTGTACATGTCGAACTCCTTCTCTCGGTGTCGGTTCGATGGTCATCGGCGTCGAGCGGCTCGATCTCGTCCGGCGCGAAGTACAGATAGCGGCCGTAGTGGTCGGGCATCTCGGCCGCCGGATCGTCCTCGACGATGACGCCGACGTGCTGCCCGCCGTCGACGTCCCCGTGGACCGAGGTCACGCGCGCCGTCCTCCCCGCGAAGAAGATGTCCTGCGCGTCGGCCCGCCGCGACGGCCGCAACCTCACCCGGCTCCCCGCCGAGACGCGCACGCCGCCGACCAGAACGGCGTCGACGTCGGGTCGTACCGCCGTGTCGGCCAGCGGATCCCACCAGTCAATGCCCTCGGGCACCTCCGGCACCAGGCCCGGCGTCGTGCCCGCATGGGGATTGCGCAGCACCCCGTGCAGCTGCTGCAGTGTTTCCGGCGACATGGCGTCGCACCTGTCGACGATCTGGGCGGCGAGCGGATCCGTGGCGCGGGCCTGGGCCTTCTCCTCGTCCGTCATGGTCATCACCCGCAGGGTCAGGATTTCGTCGATCTCGGTGGAGTCGTAGAGCGCACCCTCGCTCTGTGCGGCGATCTCGGGGTAGTCGTAGAGGATGATCGGCGAGATCAGCAGCAGCTCGCGTTCCCCGGGAGCGCCCGCGAGTACCGGGAAGCAGCGGTGCCGTTCGCACCGGCTCACGACGCCCGCGGCCGCGGCGGGCGGCTCGAGCAGCGAGACGAACTCGCCGCCAACCACTTCGGCGATGACATGGGTGCCGATCGTCGACGCGGCGATGGCTGCGTCCTTGTCCGTGGCGCCGGTTCCGGTGTTGTGCACGGTCAGGCTCACGCGGTGGAAGCCGTCCTCGGGCTGGGAGGCGACCGCGACCTCGCCGGTGATCGCCCGTCTGGTCCTGACGAGTCTGCCGCCGTCGACGACCTCGGTATCGGCGCCTGCCACGACGGTGAAGGTGGTGGTGCGGGTCGCGGTCGCCTCCGCCACGTCGAACGGGCCAATGGAAAGCTCGCGTTCCGTCGCCTCGTCCCACGTCACCCAGGTCTGCGTGTCGCCGGTGAGTTCGTCGACCGGTTCGGAACTGCCACCGGCGGTGCGGCGTTCGACCTGTCGATGCTGCAACTGCAGGAAGCGGAGCACCAGGTTCAGTTGGGCGTCGCCCTCGACCACGAATTGGGCGGACATGGTGTCGTCCTCGCCGATGCCCGCCTCCGCGGCACCCGAAGGGCCGAGAACTCCGAATTGCCAGCGTGATTGGTTCTTGCCGGACGTGGCGCGATATGGGTACAAGAGGTACCCCTCGTAGAGCACCGCGTCGGCGACCGCACGGGCGCGGTCCCAGCCCGTGGTCATCGGGCCTCCTCGGTCGCGTCGGTGATCAGCGCGGTCACGGCGTCGTCGAAGCCCAGCATCCCGTGGGCCGACCGGTAGGCGGCCAGCGCGGCGACGGTGTCGTGATCGAGCCGTATCCACCCCGCGCCGGGGTAGTGCCGTTGCATCAGGTCCCGCCACACCGATACGGGCAGGTCGTGACGGGCCTCGCTCTCCCACGACACGGGGGCGACCGACAGGCCTCGGTCACCGTAGCCGAAAATCGTTCCGCTGAACAGGAATTGAAGTGGGACCAAGCCGTCTGTCAGGGCGTGGAGATACTTCGACGCCGCCACCTCGAAGTCGTAGGTGCACTCCAGTGGCAGCTGGAACTCGGTGGCGCCGGTGAAGCCCGGGACCATGGCGGTCGCATGCTGCCACAGGAAGCTGCGCTGAGTGTCCGCCCAGCGCTCGCGCGGCCCGAAGAGGTCTAGCGCGCCGATCGCCTCCTCGTCCGAGTAGCTGCGCCGCAGCGGCTCGATGCGGATCTGCGCCCGCAGGGCGACCGCCTGCACCGGGTGGTCGGAGTCTGCGGTGATCCGCACGCGCGCGGCGAGCAGCGGGGTGAGCGAGTACGGCTCGGGAGCCACGTCCAGCACGGTGTACGTCATGTCGGTCATGGCGCGGCCACCTTGCTGCGCGCGGCGATTCGCTCGAAGAAGTCGTCGACGAAACGGCGCACGTCCTGGCCGCCGTCGAACCCGCGCCACAGCATTCGCAGACGCCCGACGAATTCGTAGCAGGCATCGATCGGCACCAGGTAACACTCGGCGGGCTCCGCGTCCCGCACCCGCACCAGCAGCGCCTCCACGTCGTCGGTCAACGTCTCCAGTCGGACGTCGGCGCCGGCAATGCTGCGCAGGGCGTCGACGTCCAGCTCGGATTCCGTTGCCCCCGCCGGACCGGGATAGAACGCGACGATCTTGTCCTGCAACGAGTTCCGGAAGAAGAACGCCAGACCGACCGGTATCTGCAGCGACTCCCAGGCCCGCCGGTCCAGGGCCAGATCGGCGAATCGGAGGTAGCGGTCCGGTACCGCGCGGTACTTGAGCTCGGCCTTCGGATCGCTGAACAGTAGATAGCACCCTCGGCAGGTGCACATCAACTGCCGGCCCGCGACGTTGACGACGTGCTGGTGCTCGGCGGCGATGGGCTCGGAGCACATCTCGCAGCGCTCGCCCGCCACCTCGGGCATGCGCCGGTTGGCGCGGATGCGCGAGATCACGTCGTAGGTTCCGGTGGGCTGGAGCGGAGCGACCGGGGAATTCAGCTCGGGCATCAGGTGACTCCGGTGGTCTCGGGAAGCACCGCGAGTGAGAGGACACCGTCGCGTACCAGCAGGGGGACCGGCTCCAGGTGGGCGGCGGTACCGTCGAGCCCGGCGCCCGCGTGGACGACGTCGAAGTGGGTGCGGCACCGGGGGCACCGCAGCACCGCCGCGCCGGCGGCGCCCCCCATCCGGCGATGCAGCGCCGCACCCGCCAGCGACTGGTCGCAGCTGCCGCAGCAGTCGTGGTAGGCGAAGAGGTCGTCGCCGACGCGGCATGCCAGCACCGTCACGCCCGCGACCGTGAAGCCTCCGACCTCGCCGGGTTCGAGGGCTCCGACGTCGGGCGCCGGATACCAGGCTGCTCCGTTCCTGGCGTGCACGCGCGTCATCAGGGACTCGGCGGGGATCACCCCCGGCACCGGGTCCGCCTCGGCGGCGACGACTTCGATGGCTGAGATCTCCGGCGCAGCCGCACGCACCGCGTCGTCGACGGTCAACTCGAGCGTCGCGGCCGACGACGGACAGCTCTTGCAGCTGCCCGCGAGCGCCAGTCGCACTACCGGGCCGTCCGCGGCGTCGACGACACCGAGCAGCGTGACGTCACCACCGTGCGACCCGAGATAGGGCCGGACGTCGTCGAGAGCGTCCTCGACGCGGCGCTCCACTGCGTATGGGTGCAGGTCGTGCACCAGCATGAGGCTCGCGACCAGATCGTCGGCGGCAAAGCGTTCGACCAGCGTCGGGTCCGTCTGGGCCGCGATCGACAGCATCCGGTGCATGCCTGCGCCGTACAGGTCGGTCAGCTCGGCGACGAGCGCCTCGGCACGCCCAAGTGCGGCCGGACCCCCTGCGGCGGAGGCGTCGAGCAGGTTCTGGATGCGGTCACCCGCGGAGCGCCAGTGGGTAGCCTCTGGTACCTCCGAATCCACCGAGCCCTGTCCCTGCGGCCGGGCCATCCGTCACTCCACGGTGACGGACTGCGTGGGGGAGTGCAGCCGTTCGATGCTCTTGCCGTTGCCGAGGTACATGTGCACGCCGCAGGGCAGACACGGGTCGAAGCTGCGGACCGTCCGCATGATGTCGATGCCCTTGAATTGCTCCCGGTCGTTCTCCTCGAAGATCGGTTGTCCCTGAACCGCGTCCTCGTACGGCCCCGGTGTTCCAAAGCTGTCGCGCGGGTTGGCATTCCACGGCGTCGGGGGATACGGATGGTAGTTCGCGATCTTCCCGTCCCTGATCACCATGTGGTGGGACAGCACACCCCGCACCGCCTCGGTGAAACCGCAGCCGATGGCTTCGTCGGGGACCTCGAACTTCTCCCAGGTCTTGGTGCGTCCCGCCCGGATCTCCACGAGCGCCTTCTCGGCGAAGTGCAGTGCGCAGGCGGCCGCATACGCCTGGAAGTAGCTGCGGGCGCGGCCACGTTCGAGGGTGTTCGACCACTGGGGGATCTTCCATTCGAAGCTGACCGGGCCCTTCAGTGCGGTCTTCGGAAGGTTGATCTGCACGCTGTGGCCCGTGGCCTTCACGTAGCCGATGTCCACCAGCCCGGACAGCGCGGTGGACCACAGTCTGGCGATGGGGCCGCCGCCGGTGTCGAGGGCCAGATGGTCCTTGCCGTCATACCACCGCGGGGACATCACCCAGCTGTACTTGTCGTCCATGTCGCGCTTCTGCGGCCTGGGATTGGTGTGCTGGTTCCAGGGATGGCGCCGGTCCACGTCGTTGCCCAGCGGATCCTTCGCGACGAACGTCTCCTGATCGGTCCAGTCGTCGTAATACGAACTGCCAAGCAGGATTCGGATGCCAAGGTTGATGTCGACGAGGTCGTTGGTCACCAGCTTCCCGTCGACGACGACGCCGGGGGTGACGAACATCCTTCGGCCCCACTCGGTCATGTCCTTGTAGGCGAAGTTGCAGACCTCGGGATCCTGGAACGAGCCCCAGCAGTTGAGCAGGGTCCGCCGCAGGCCGACCTTCTCGTAGCCGGGGAGTGCCTCGTAGAAGAAGTCGAAGAGGTCGTCGTGCATCGGAACGACCTTCTTGCAGAACTCCACGTAGCGCATCAGGCGGCTGATGTAGTCGGTCATCAGCTGGATCGTCGCCACGGTACCGACCCCGCCGGGGTACAGCGTGGAGGGGTGGACGTGGCGTCCCTCCATGAGGCAGAACATCTCTCGGGTGTAGCGACTGACCTGCAGGGCCTCGCGGTAGAACTCGCCGGTGAACGGGTTGAGTGCCCGCATGATGTCGGCGATGGTCCGGTAGCCGTGGTGTTCTTCGCCGTTGCACCTGGTGTTCTCGGCCTTGGCCAGAACGCTCGGATTGGTCTCGGAGACCATCTTCTCGCAGTAGTCGACCGCCAGGAGGTTCTCCTGATAGATGTTGTGGTCGAACATGTACTCGGCGGCCTCGCCGAGGTTGACGATCCACTCACCCAGGTGCGGCGGCTTGACCCCGTACGCCATGTTCTGCGCGTAGCACGAGCAGGTGGCGTGGTTGTCGCCGCAGATCCCGCAGATGCGGCTGGTGATGAAGTGCGCGTCGCGAGGGTCCTTGCCCTTCATGAAGATCGAATAACCCCGGAAGATCGACGAGGTGCTGTGACACTCGACCACCTCGCGGTTCTCGAAGTCGATCTTGGTGTAGATGCCGAGGCTGCCGACGATTCGCGTGATCGGATCCCACGCCATGTCGACGAGCTGGCCGGGGTCCTTCTTGGTGTGCTGCGGTCCGGGGACTGTGGTGGTCATCGAATCTGCCTTTCTTCGCGACGCGCGCCTACCAGGTGCGGGTCGCGCCCGTCGTCAGTTCCCGGCCCCGGTGCCGCCACTTGGGTTCCTCGTCGACGGTGCGGCCGGTGACGTGACGCAGGTTCCGGATCACCGAGCCGTACAGGCCCGACGCCGTGGTGGAGATCTTGCCGCCGGGCGGTTCGTCCATGAAGGGCATGAACTTGTCCGGGAAGCCAGGCATGGTGCAGCCGATGCAGATGCCGCCGACGTTGGGGCATCCACCGACGCCGTTGATCCAGCCACGCTTGGGCACGTTGCACTTGACCACCGGACCCCAGCAGCCAAGCTTGACAATGCATTTGGGCGATCCGTACTCCTTGGCGAAGTCGCCCTGCTCGTAGTAGCCGGCGCGGTCGCAGCCCTCGTGAACGGTGTTGCCGAACAGCCACTGGGGGCGCAGCGCGTCGTCGAGGGGGATCATCGGCGCCTGGCCGGTGGCCATGTAGAGCAGGTAGACCAGCGTCTCGGAGAGGTTGTCGCCCTGGATCGGGCAGCCTGGCACGCAGACGATGGGTATGCCTGCCTTGCTCGTCCACTCCCACCCGAGGTAATCGGGGACGCCCATGGCGCCGGTCGGGTTGCCGGCCATGGCGTGAATGCCGCCGTAGGTGGCACACGTGCCCACCGCCACGACCGCGGTTGCCTTGGGCGCCAACCGATCCAGCCATTCGCTGGTGGTCATCGGCTGGTCCGTCGCGGGATCGTTGCCGAACCCGCACCAGTAGCCCTCGTCGTGGAGATTCTCGTTGGGGATGGATCCTTCGACGACGAGCACGAACGGTTCGAGCTCCCCGCGGTCGGCCTTGAAGAACCAACTGAGGAAGTCGTCGGCGCCGCCGTTGGGTCCGCACTCGAAGTCGATCAGCGGCCAGTGGACGGCCACCTGCGGCAATCCCGGCAGTGCACCGAGCGCAATCTCCTCGACACTGGGTTGAGTGGCTCCGGTCAGCGCCACGGAGTCGCCGTCACAACTCAGTCCGGCGTTGATCCACAGAATGTGGATCAAGGTCTCTTCCGCTTTCTTGGCAGCTTCGGTCAACATGCTGCGGCTTTCCGGGATCGGGCTGGGATCCCTACGGCGCAGGAGTCGCCCTTCGGCCCACTTGCGCGTCGCTGGTTCTCAGATCTACTCCGGCAAAAGTGTGTTGTCAATCACATCTTGGCAAGCTTTAGGGCTCGGTCGTCGATCCACTGGAACCAGCTCTCCATGCCGTCCCCCGTGGTGGCGGAGACGGGCACGGTTCGTGCATTCGGATTCACCGAACGGACGTGGTGGGCACAGAGATCCATGTCGAAGTCGACGTAGGGGAGCAGGTCGATCTTGTTCACGAGTACCAGTTCTGCCGCGGCGAACATGTGCGGATACTTCAGCGGCTTGTCCGTTCCCTCGGTCACCGAGATGACGACGACCTTGCTGTCCTCGCCGAGATCGAACAGCGCCGGACACACCAGGTTGCCCACGTTCTCGATGAACAGCAAAGAGCTGGGTTCCGGATCGAGGGCGCGCAGGGCGCGTTCGATCATCGCGGCGTCCAAGTGGCACCCCGCGCCGGTGTTGACCTGAACGGCGCGCGCTCCGGCGGCGGTGATCCGGTTGGCGTCGAGAAGGGTCTCCTGATCGCCTTCGATCACCGACACGCGGTGCCGGGTGCCGAGGCGTCGGATGGTGTGCTCGAGCACGGTCGTCTTTCCCGCTCCCGGTGAGCTGGTGACGTTCAGCGCCAGGATCTCGCGCTCGGCGAGCCACTGCCGATTGCGGTGGGCGAGTGCGTCGTTCTTGGCGAGCACCTTCTGCTCGAGGGTGACGGTCTCGGTGTGGGGGTGATCATGCGGGTGCGGGTGCGGGTGCGGGTGGTGGTGGTCGTGGGGTGCCGTCTCACCCGCGATCGTGATCACCGCGCCGTCGTCGCCACAGCCACAGGTTGCGCACATGTCAACTCACTTCCATCGACAGAATTCTCAGGTCCCGGCCCCCCAGGACGTCGACGTCTGCACTGCCGCAGGGGCACAACAGGATTGGATCGTCGAGCTCGAAGTCGGCGGCGCAGGTGCGGCAGTGTGCGACCCCCGGTCGCAGGTCGAGTTCGAGCCGGGCGCCTGCGGCCACGGTGCCCTCGGTGGCCAGCTCGAAGCAGAAGGCCATCGCATCCGGTACCACCGCGCACAGCGCGCCGACCTCCAGCGTGACGCTGTGCACGTGTCTGCCTGCGGCGTGCTCGCAGACGGCATCGACGACACTTTGCGTCAGCGACATCTCGTGCACGTCTGCCCCCATCCGGGCGGGATGTCCTCACGATAGGCCGGTGGTCCTCGTGGCACAACGACGCGCACCTCCCGCGGGGAGTCCGGGCATCGCGTTCCGACCTCATCGGCGTGTCCACTTGAATCGAACACGTGTTCGTCTACTGTGGGCGGTGTTCGACGGACACCTTGTCGGAGGCCTCCTCTAGCGTCACGGCCAACCGATCGGAACCGATCGAGAACTCACCAGGACGGAGACCACCATGGCACAAGCCCCGGATCGCGAGAAGGCCCTCGAGCTAGCCCTCGCCCAGATCGAGAAGAGTCACGGCAAGGGGTCGGTGATGCGACTCGGCGAAGAGGTGCGTCAGCCGATTTCGGTCATCCCGACGGGATCGATCGCCTTGGACGTGGCGCTCGGCATCGGCGGGTTGCCCCGCGGCCGAGTCGTCGAGATCTACGGCCCGGAATCCTCGGGTAAGACCACCGTCGCGCTGCACGCGGTCGCCAACGCGCAGGCCGCAGGCGGCATCGCGGCGTTCATCGACGCGGAGCACGCACTGGACCCGGAGTACGCCAAGAGGCTTGGCGTGGACACCGATTCGCTGCTGGTTTCCCAGCCGGACACCGGTGAGCAGGCCCTCGAGATCGCCGACATGCTGATCAGGTCGGGCGCGCTGGACATCCTGGTCATCGACTCGGTGGCCGCACTGGTGCCCCGCGCCGAAATCGAGGGCGAGATGGGCGACAGCCACGTAGGTCTGCAGGCCCGGCTGATGAGCCAGGCGCTCCGCAAGATCACCGGCGCCCTGAGCAACTCGAACACCACGGCGATCTTCATCAACCAGCTGCGCGAGAAGATCGGCGTCATGTTCGGTTCGCCCGAAACCACCACGGGCGGAAAGGCGCTGAAGTTCTACGCCTCCATCCGATTGGACGTCCGCCGCATCGAGACGCTCAAGGACGGCACCGACGCGGTCGGCAACCGCACCCGCTGCAAGATCGTCAAGAACAAGATGGCGCCACCCTTCAAGCAGGCCGAGTTCGACATCCTCTACGGCAAGGGCATCTCCAAGGAGGGCTCGCTCATCGACATGGGTGTCGAGCACGGTTTCGTGCGCAAGTCCGGCTCCTGGTTCACCTACGAGGGTGAGCAGCTGGGTCAGGGCAAGGAGAACGCTCGCAACTTCCTGCTCCAGAACCCCGAAGTGGCCAACGAGATCGAGAAGAAGATCAAGGAAAAGCTCGGCATCGGTGCCGTGCTGACCGACGACGCCAGCAATGACAAAGCCCTGCCCGCCCCAGTCGACTTCTGAGTCGGACGACGAGCAGGCGCAGGATCCTCGCGAACGCGAGGAGCAGGCCCGCAACCTGTGCCTGCGTCTGCTCACCGTGCGGGCTCGCACCCGGGCCGAACTCACCGAGCGGCTGACCAAGCGGGGTTACCCCGACGACGTCAGTGAGCGAGTGCTGGACCGGCTGACGACGGTCGGGCTGGTCGACGATCAGGACTTCGCGCACCAGTGGGTCCGGTCGCGTCACGTCAACGCCGGAAAGGGCAAGCGCGCCTTGGCTGCCGAATTGCGCACCAAGGGCGTCGACGACGACGTGATCGCCGAGGCGCTCACCGACGTCGACGCCGATGCCGAGCGGGTCCGGGCCGAGCAACTCGTCGCCGACAAATTGCGGCGTGAGCGGCTCGACGACCCCGCCGACGACACCCGGGTGACGCGCCGGCTGGTCGGGATGCTGGCCCGCCGGGGCTATTCGCCGTCGATGGCCCTCGACGTGGTCAAGGTCGCGCTGGCCGGCGAGCGGGAGCGTCGCCGGGTCTGACCGGTGACGTTGGCGATCGCCCTAGATCGTGCCACCGGCACCCGCCCCGAAGGTGCCCTGGGTGACCGGGGCGGCGTGCAGTGGCTCGGGCCCACGCTTGGAGCGCCGAAGTCGGCTCTCCAGCCACGTCGCGAACGCCCCCAAGCTGAAGTTCACGCAGATCATCAGCAGGGCGATGACGATCAGAGCGGGAACGTAGTTGCCGTAGGCGGAGCCCACCTGTGTGCCTTGGCGGACCATCTCCAGGAACGTGATCTGGTAGCCGATCGCGGTGTCCTTGAGCACCACGACCATCTGCGACACCAACACCGGCAGCATCGAGGTGACCGCCTGCGGAAGCAGGATGGACCGCATGATCTGACCCCACCGCAGCCCCAGCGCCTCGGCGGCCTCGGACTGTCCGCGGGGCAGGGCGTTGACGCCCGCGCGGACGATTTCGGCGATGACGGCGCCGTTGTACAGCGTCAAACCCGTGATGACGCCGGCCAGGGCAAGGTACTTCGACGGGAACACGTCGTAGGTCGCATAGAGGAAGTACGCGAAGATCATCATGATCAGCACGGGCACCGCCCGGAAGAACTCGACGACCACCGCGCAGACCCGCCGGACGCCGTCGTGGTGGGACAGCCGGCCGATGCCGAGGAGGAACCCCAGCAGCAGCGCCAAGACGATCGACACCGCGGCCGCGGTCAGCGTGCCCTGCACGCCCGGCAAGATGTAGGTCTTCCAGAGGTTCGCCGTGAGGAACGGTTCCCACTTGGCGGCCGTCAGCTGACCCTTGGCGTCCAGTTGCGCGTAGACCACCCACGCCACCGCCAACACCAGCACCACCGTGACGGCGCTGATGAAGCGGTTGCGGATCCGGGCGCGTGGGCCCGGAGCGTCGAACAGAACCGATGCGCCGCTCACCTGGCCACCGCCAATCGTCTCCCCAGCCAGCCGAACAACAGACCCAACGGCAACGTCAAGATCACGAAGCCCAGCGCGAAGATGGCCCCAATGGTGGCCAGCGCCGCAGTGTTCTCGATCATCTCCTTCATCAGCAACGCCGCCTCGGCGACGCCGATGGCCGAGGCGATCGTGGTGTTCTTCGTCAACGCGATGAGCACCGAACCCAGCGGAATGACGACCGCCCGAAATGCCTGTGGCAGCATCACCATTCGCAGATTCTGCCCGAACGTGAACCCCAACGACCTGGCGGCCTCCGCCTGTCCGAGCGGCACGGTGTTCACCCCGGCGCGCACCGTCTCACAGACGAACGCCGCGGTGTAGACCGTGAGCCCGAGGACCGCCAGGCGGAAGTTGCTGTCTTCGATCGAAGTCCTCGACTGAGAGTCGACCAGCGTCACCCCCAACGTCTGGGCCAACCCGAACGAGCAGAACAGGATGATCAGCGTCAACGGCGTGTTGCGGATGACGTTGACGTACGTGGTGCCGACCCAGTTGAGCATCGGCACCGGTGCCAGCCGCATCGCGGCCAGCGCCGTGCCGAGTACCAACGCTCCGACGGCGGAGAACACCGTCAACTGGATGGTGGTCCAGAACGCCTCGAAGATCCGGTCCTGATACTCGGAGAAGATCTCCACGTGGTCTCCGCTGCTCTAGGCGCTCGGCGTCACTTGTCGAGCGCCGGCGGCGCCGGCGTCGCAATGCCCGCGGGTCCGAGGTTCTTCTCGAACGCCTTCGCCCAGTCGCCGTCCTTCTCCATCTTGGTGATGGCGTCGTTGACCTTCGTCTGCAGATCGGTGTCGTCCTTTTTCAGGCCGATGCCGTAGTTCTCCTCGGAGAACGGCTGGCCCACGATCTTGAACGTCCCCGGGCTCTGCGCGGCGTAGCCGGCGAGGATGACCTCGTCGGTGGTCACCGCGTCGATGGCTCCGTTCTTCAACGCCTCGATGCACGCGGAGTACGTGTCGTACTGCTGCAACTGCACGCCGGGGTACTTGTCCTTGATGCGCTGGGCCGGCGTCGAGCCCGACACCGAGCAGAGCTTCTTGTTGTTCTGCAGTGAGTCGGGGCCGGTGATGTCGGAGTTGTCGGCCTTGACCAGCAGGCTCTGACCGGTGACCAGGTACGGCCCGGCGAAGGAGACCTTCTCCTTGCGGGCGTCGGTGATGGAGTAGGTCGCGGCGATGAACTTGACCTGGTCGTTCTGGATCAGCGTCTCGCGCTGGGCGGACGGTGATTCCTTCCACTCGATCTTGTCGGGGGTGAAGCCGAGCTGGCCGGCGACGTAGGTGGCGACGTCCACGTCGAATCCGCTCATCGTGCCGTCCGGGTTCTTCAGCCCCAGACCGGGCTGGTCGAACTTGGTGCCGATGACGATCTTGCCGTCGTCACCGCCGGAACCGCCGCCACACGCGGTGACCGACAGGGGGAGGACGACCGACAGCGCCAGGGCGGCGGCCACCCTGAATCGAAGAGACGGCTTTCTAGAGGGCACAGCTGTATTCCTTTCGCCGAAGCGTTCAGTGGTTGAGGATCTTGCCGAGGAAGTCCTTGGCGCGCTCGGATTTCGGGTTGGAGAAGAACTCCTGGGGTTCGGCGTCCTCGACGATCGCACCGTCGGCCATGAACACGATCCGGTTGGACGCGCGGCGGGCGAAGCCCATCTCGTGGGTCACCACCACCATCGTCATGCCCTCCTCCGCGAGGGAGGTCATCACGGCCAGCACCTCGTTGATCATCTCGGGATCGAGGGCACTGGTCGGTTCGTCGAACAACATCACCTTGGGTTGCATCGCCAGCGAACGGGCGATCGCCACCCGTTGCTGCTGACCACCGGACAGTTGCGCCGGGTACTTGTCGGCCTGGTTGGCGATCCCGACGCGCTCCAACAACGACATGGCCGCCGCGTGCGCCGCGTCCTTGGACGACTTGCGCACCTTCATCGGCGCGAGGGTGACGTTTTGCAGAATCGTCTTGTGCGCGAACAGATTGAACGACTGGAACACCATGCCGACGTCCGACCTCAGCTGCGCGAGCCTGCGGCCCTCCTCGGGCAGCTTCTCACCGTCGATCTCGATGGAGCCCGAGTCGATCGGTTCGAGGCGATTGATGGTGCGGCACAACGTGGACTTGCCCGAACCCGACGGGCCCAGCACCACCACGACCTGGCCGCGGTTCACCTCGAGGTTGATGTCCTTGAGGACGTGAAGGCTGCCGAAATGCTTGTTGACGCCCTTGATTGAGATCATCGGCACGGTCGTCGGAGTCGGCTCGAGTGGGTCGGCCTCCGACTGGTCGGTCTGCATGCGCACAGACCTTACCCAGGTAACGATCAGCTGGCAGGGCTCTGGACAATCCGGGAAGTTTGGATGCGGCTGACCCCGCCGTACCATTGGAGGGTGACTTCGATGGTGGCCAATGGTGCGCCCGTGCGCACCTTCCAGGTACGGACCTACGGCTGCCAGATGAACGTGCACGACTCGGAGCGGCTCGTCGGTCTGCTCGAGCAGGCGGGCTACCAGCGGGCCGCCGACGGGGTCGACGCCGACGTCGTGGTGTTCAACACCTGCGCGGTGCGCGAGAACGCCGACAACAAGCTGTACGGCAACATCAGCCACCTGGTACCGCGCAAGGAAGCCAACCCCGACATGCAGATCGCCGTCGGCGGATGTCTGGCGCAGAAGGACCGTGACGCCGTACTGAAGCGGGCGCCGTGGGTCGACGTGGTCTTCGGCACCCACAACATCGGGTCGCTTCCGGCGTTGCTGGATCGCGCCCGGCACAACAGGGTGGCCCAGGTCGAGATCGTCGAGTCGCTGCAGGAGTTTCCCTCCACGCTGCCGGCGTCCCGCGAATCGTCTTATGCCGCTTGGGTTTCCATTTCCGTTGGGTGCAACAACACCTGCACGTTCTGCATCGTCCCGTCGCTGCGCGGCAAGGAGACCGACCGGCGTCCCGGCGACATCCTCGCCGAGGTGCAGTCGCTGGTCGACCAGGGCGTGTCGGAGGTCACCCTGCTCGGGCAGAACGTCAACGCCTACGGCGTCTCGTTCGCTTCGGACGAGCGCTTGCGCGAGGACCCGACGATGTGGCAGGAGCTGCCGACCGACCGCGGTGCCTTCGCCAAGCTGTTGCGTGCCTGCGGGCGAATCGACGGCCTGGAACGCGTGCGGTTCACCTCCCCGCACCCGGCCGAGTTCACCGACGACGTGATCGAGGCGATGGCGGCCACCCCGAACGTGTGCCCCACGCTGCACATGCCGTTGCAATCCGGCTCGGACCGCATCCTGCGCGCCATGCGCCGGTCCTACCGCGCCGAGCGGTACCTCGGCATCATCGACCGCGTCCGGGCCGCCATCCCGGATGCCGCCATCACCACCGACCTGATCGTGGGCTTCCCCGGCGAGACCGAGGACGACTTCGCCGCCACCCTCGAGGTGGTCGAGCGGGCGCGCTTCGCCAGCGCGTTCACGTTCCAGTACTCCAAGCGGCCGGGAACCCCCGCCGCCGAGCTTCCCGATCAGCTACCGAAGGCCGTCGTGCAAGAGAGATACATGCGTCTGATCGAACTCCAGGAACGAATCTCGCTGGAGGAGAACGTCAACCAGATCGGCACGCGAGTCGAACTCCTCGTCGCCACGGGGGAGGGCCGCAAGGACGTCGCCACCGCACGCATGTCCGGTCGGGCCCGCGACGGCCGACTGGTGCACTTCGCCCCCGGCGAGCGGGACGTCCGGCCCGGCGACGTCGTCACCACCACCGTGACCAGCGCGGCGCCGCACCATCTCATCGCCGACGCCGTCCTCCTCGAGCACCGCCGCACCAAGGCCGGTGACGCCCACGAGGCCGGTCGCCAGATCACCACGGGCGGCACGAAGGCCGTCGGTCTCGGACTTCCCAGCATCGGCATGCCGCCCGCTCGGCCCGTGGTGGCGGGGTGCAGCCGATGAGCCGCGACAAGCGCAACGAGCCGAACTTCGACGAGTTCAAGGGCGACCTCGAAGACGCCGAACGCCGGGTGGCCCGCGAAATCGACCCGGGCGCACGGGCTTTGGTGGTCGCCGTGCTGGTGTTCGTCATCCTGTTGTCGTTCGTGTTGCCGCACACCGGCAGCGCGCGTGGCCTCGACGTCCTGGTCGGCTCCGACGCCGCGATTCGCGAGGCGATCGCCCTGCCGTCGCGCGTGTTCACCTGGCTGATCTTGATCTTCAGCGTCGGTTTCTCGATCCTCGCGCTGCTGACCCGCCGCTGGGGCCTGGCCTGGGTCGCGCTCGCCGGCTCGGCCGTGGCGTGTCCCATCGGAATGTTGGCGGTGTGGTCGCGTCAAACGGTGGCCGAGCCGCATCCGGGCCCCGGCATCGGGCTGATCGTCGCGTGGATCGCCGTGATCCTGCTGTCGTTCCACTGGGCCAGGGTGGTCTGGTCACGCACGGCGGTGCACCTGGCCGCCGAAGAGGAACGGCGCAGGCTGGCGACCGAACGGCAGGGCAAGGGGCTGCTCGACCTCGACGAACGCCCCGACCAGGGAATCGGCCCCGCGAGGCCGGCGCCCGAGCCCGGCTCCTAGCGCTTCTTGCCGAGCGCCGCGACGGCAGCCTCGGCCCACTCCCGCCACTGCGTGGCACTGGCCCTGGCCTGCTCGGCGTCCTTGGTGCGACCGGCAGCCTCGGCCTTGGCGGCCTGCTGCTCGTACTGCTCGGCGCGGAGCCGGAACTGGTCGGCCCTGGCCTGCGCCTCCGGGTCGGTGCCCCCGCCGGTGGACGCGGTGTCGCGAACCTTCTTCTCGACGGCCTTCATGCGGCGCTCGAATTCCGGGGCGCGCTCGCGCGGGACCTTGCCGACGGCGTCCCACTTGGCGCCGATCGTGCGCAGCGTGGCCCGGGCGGCCTCGGCATTGGAGAGGTCGATGGCCTCGGCCTCGACGAGGAGCGCCTCCTTGATCGCGGCGTTCGCGTCGAACTCCGCGTCGCGCTCGGCGTTGACGGCGTTGCGGGCCTTGAAGAACTTGTCCTGGGCGGCCTTGAACCGCTTCCACAGGGCGTCGTCGACGTCCTTGGCGGCGCGGCCGGCCGCCTTCCACTCCGTCAGCATGTCGCGGAACGTGGCCGCGGTCGCACCCCAGTCGGTCGAGTCGGACAGCTGCTCGGCGCGTTCACACAGCGCCTCCTTGGCCTGGCGGGTGCCCACGCGTTCGCGGTCCAGCTCGGCGAAGTGCGAGCCGCGACGCCGGTTGAACGTCTCGCGGGCCGCCGAGTAGCGCTTCCACAGCGCGTCGTCGGTCTTGCGATCCAGGCCCGTGACGGTGCGCCATTCGTCGAGGATCTCGCGCAGCCGGTCACCGGCGGACTTCCACTGTGTCGCGTTGGCGGCGATGTCCTCGGCCTCCGCGGCCAGGGCCTCCTTGCGCGCGGTCTGCGCAGCGCGGTGCTCGTCGCGCTTCTGCCGTTCCTCGGCGGCATGGGAGTCGGCCTCCTCGACGATGGCGGCGAGCCGGGCGGCCAACGCGTCGACGTCGCCGAGGACCGACGCCGTCGGCAGGGTCTCGGCCAGCGCGGCGGCGGCGGACTTGATCTTGCGGGCGTCACCGGAGCCGGAGGCGAGCCGGCGTTCCATCAGCGCCACCTCGGTGGCCAGGTCGTCGTAGCGACGCCCGAAGTGTGCGTAGGCCGCCTCGTGCTCGCCGGCCTGCCAGGAACCGACGACGCGCTCGCCGTCGGCGGTGGTCAGCCACACCGTGCCGTCGTCGTCGACGCGGCCGAAGCGGTGCGGGTCGCCCGACGGTGGCGCCACCACGGCGGCCGGTGCGGCGCCTGGGCGCGGAGCGGGGCGCGGAGGTCCTGGCCTGGGCACGGGCTTGGGTGCGGGCTTGGGTGCTTCGCGTGATTCACCTGTGGTCATGTTCTCGAACCTCGTGCCCTCCGCGTGGGTGACCCACGCTCCTGCCGCGCAACGCGGCGCCTGTTAGCGGTGCTCCTGATGGCTTGCTCCACCCGACATTGAAACAGGTCGGACCGGGGCGTGCCCACGGCTTTGCACGAGCAGTTGCCCTCGGCGGGTTCACCGGCCGCCGGACTGGCTAGCGTGAGGGCGTGCTCACCGCCATCGCCCTCGTCCCGTCGGCGCCCGTCCTGGTGCCCGAACTGGCCACCGGCGCGGCCTCTGAGCTGCAGGATCTGACGGCGGCGGTGGCGCAGGCGGCCGCCGAGCTGCCCGACCGCTGGTTCGTCGTCGGCGTCGGCGCGAGCGACAACGTGATCGGACCCGGGACGACCGGGACCTTCGGCGGCTACGGCGTCGACGTGCGCGTCGCCCTGTCCGAGCGGGCCGGCGCCGCGCCGAAGCCCCTGCCCCTGTGCGCCCTGGTCGCGGGCTGGGTGCGCACCACGTACGCACCCACGGCCAGTGCCGAGGTCTGGGTCTACGCCGCCGACCACGAGGTCGACGCCGCACTCGCCAGGGGCCGGGCCCTGCGCGCCGAGGTCGACGCCGTCTCCGAGCCCGTCGGGGTCCTGGTGGTCGCCGACGGGGCGAACACGCTGACCGCGTCGGCGCCCGGCGGTTACGACCCCGCGTCCGTCCCGGTGCAAGCGGCCTTGGACGACGCACTGGCGGTGGGCGACGCCGACGCGCTGACCCGGCTGCCGGACGTCGTCGTGGGCAGGGTGGCGTTCCAGGTGCTGGCCGGTCTGGTCGGATCCTCGGCGTGGCAGGTGAGCGAGCTGTACCGCGGCGCGCCCTACGGCGTCGGATACGCCGTCGGGACGTGGCGGCCGCGGTGATCCGGCCCATCGCCGTGGTCGGACCGACCGGCACGGGCAAGAGCGCACTGGCGCTGGACCTGGCCGAGCGGCTCGGCGGTGAGATCGTGAACGCCGACGCCATGCAGCTGTACCGCGGCATGGACATCGGCACCGCGAAGCTGCCGGTTGCCGAGCGGCGGGGGATTGCGCACCACCAACTCGACGTCCTGAACGTCACCGAGACCGCGACCGTTGGCCGGTATCAAACTGCCGCCACCGCGGACGTCGAGGCCATCCTGGCCCGCGGGGCGGTGCCGGTGATCGTCGGCGGGTCGATGCTGTACGTCCAGTCCCTGCTCGACGACTGGGCATTCCCGGCCACGGATCCCGAGGTGCGGGCTCGGTGGGAGGCCCGGCTCGCCGCGATCGGCGTGTCGTCTCTGCACGGGGAGCTGGCGAGCGTCGACGCCGAGGCCGCAGCGTCGATCCTGCCGACCGACGGTCGTCGCATCGTGCGCGCGCTGGAGGTGGTCGAGTTGACCGGCCAGCCGTTCGCGGCCAGCGCGCCGACGATCGGCGAACCCCGCTGGGACACCCTGATCGTCGGATTGGATTGGGAGACCGAACGTCTCGACGAACGGCTACGACGCCGAACCAACGCGATGTTCGACGACGGTCTGGTCGACGAGGTGACGGCCCTGTGCGAGCGCGGCCTGCGCGACGGGGTGACGGCCGCACGTGCCCTGGGGTACGCGCAGGTACTCGAGGCGCTTGCCGAGACGGCCTCGGAAGGGGGAGCCGACGCCGCGATCGCCGAGGCCAGGACGCGGACCTTCATGGGCACCAGGCGATACGTGCGCCGGCAGCGGTCGTGGTTCCGTCGTGACCATCGCATCCACTGGCTCGACGGGTCCGACCCCGGCAACCTCGACGCCGTCCTCGCAATCCTGCAACACGTATCCTGAGCAGGTGATGTTCGCCAAGGGACACGGTACGGAGAACGACTTCGTCGTGCTGCCCGACGTCGGTGCCCGCCTGGCGCTGACGCCGAGCGCGGTCGCCGCGCTGTGCGACCGCCGCCGCGGCCTCGGCGCCGACGGCATTCTGCGGGTGACCACGGCCGACGCGGCGCTGGCCGCCGGCGTCCTCGACCGGATCCCCGAAGGCGTCGGCCCAGGGGACTGGTACATGGACTACCGCAACGCCGACGGATCCGTCGCCCAGATGTGCGGCAACGGCGTGCGGGTGTTCGCCCACTATCTGCGGGTCAGCGGGCTCGAGCAGCGCGACAAATTCGTCGTCGGCTCGTTGGCCGGGCCACGCCAGGTGGTGCTGCGCGACGTCACCGACCTGGCCGCGGACGTGACGGTCGACATGGGCAAGGCCAACCAGTTCGGCATCGGCTCGGCCGTCATCGGGGGAGCGGGGGGTCGCCGCTTCACCGGAGTGGCCGTAGACGTCGGCAACCCCCACCTCGCATGCGTGGACGGATCCCTCACCGCCGCGGAGCTCGCCGACCTCGACGTCGCCGCGCCGGTGTGGTTCGACGCCGCGCAATTCCCCGACGGCGTCAACGTGGAGGTGCTCACCGCCCCGGTCGACGACGCCGTGTCGATGCGTGTGCACGAACGCGGAGTGGGCGAAACACGTTCGTGCGGAACGGGAACCGTTGCGGCGGCGGTCGCCGCCCTGAGCCATCGGGGCGACGAGACGGGCACGCTCGCCGTGCGGATTCCCGGTGGCGAGGTCACCGTGACGATCACCGACACCACCAGCTATCTGCGCGGACCATCGGTGATGGTGGCTCAGGGCGAGCTGTCCGACGACTGGTGGCGAGCCCAGCTGTGAATATTCGGATGCATGACACCACCTAAAGGGGCAACATCTCCAATTACATGACCACTCCCAGACTGCCCAGCACGGGCGAACTCGACCTCGACGACCGTTCGGCACTGCGCCGGGTGGCGGGCCTCTCGACCGAGCTAACCGACGTCACCGAAGTCGAATACCGACAACTGCGCCTCGAACGCGTCGTCCTGGTCGGCGTCTGGACCGACGGCACCGCCGCCGACGCCGACGCCAGCATGGCGGAGCTGGCCGCGCTCGCCGAGACGGCGGGCTCCGAGGTGCTCGAAGGCATGGTGCAGCGCCGTGACAAGCCCGACGCGGGCACCTACATCGGCTCGGGCAAGGCCAAGGAATTGCGCGACGTCGTCGTGGCCACCGGCGCCGACACCGTCATCTGCGACGGCGAACTGACCCCCGGACAGCTCAACGCGCTCGAGAAGGCAGTCAAGGTCAAGGTCGTCGACCGCACCGCGCTGATACTCGACATCTTCGCCCAGCACGCCACCTCCGCCGAGGGCAAGGCGCAGGTCGCCTTCGCGCAGATGGAGTACATGCTGCCGAGGCTGCGTGGCTGGGGCGAGTCCATGTCTCGCCAAGGTGGTGGCGCCGGCGGCAGCGGCGGCGGAGTGGGTACGCGCGGGCCCGGTGAGACGAAGATCGAGACCGATCGCCGCAGGATTCGCGAACGAATGTCCAAGCTGCGGCGCGAGATCAAGGACATGAAGAAGATCCGCGACACCCAGCGCGGGCGCCGGCTGCGCAGCGACGCGGCGTCGGTGGCCATCGTCGGCTACACCAACGCGGGCAAGTCCAGCCTGCTGAACGCGCTGACCGGCGCCGGGGTGCTCGTCGAGAACGCGCTGTTCGCCACCCTCGAACCGACAACGCGCCGTGGACATTTCGACGACGGCAGGCCGTTCGTGCTCACCGACACCGTCGGGTTCGTCCGTCATCTTCCCACCCAGTTGGTCGAAGCCTTCCGGTCGACGCTCGAAGAGGTCGTCGACGCCGATCTGTTGATCCACGTGATCGACGGCTCCGACGTGAACCCGCTGGCTCAGGTCAACGCCGTCCGCCAGGTCGTCAACGAGGTGGTACGGGAGTACGACATCGCCCCGCCGCCGGAGTTGTTGGTGGTCAACAAGACTGACGCCGCGACGGGTCTGGGCCTGGCGCAGTTGCGGCGCGCGCTGCCCGACGCGGTATTCGTCTCGGCCCGGACCGGCGACGGACTCGACCGGCTGCGCAGCCGAATGAGCGAGATGGTCGAGCCCACCGACGTGACCGTCGACGTCACCATCCCGTACGACCGCGGCGAGATGATCGCCCGCATGCACGCCGAGGGCCGGGTCGACGCCACCGAGCACACCGAAACCGGTACGCGGATCAAGGCGCGTGTTCCGGCGGCGCTGGCCGCCGCGCTTGCCGACTTCGTCACGTTGTAGGCCGCCGCGGCCGTTGCGGCCCGGGAGTGCGGTAGAGTTCGGGTCAATGTTGGTGTCGCCTCGCGCCGTCAACACGTCGTGGAACGCTCGATCTTCCCGGTGCCTTCAGTCACAGTGACGTGACTCACTGCATGCCGGCGATCAGTGCATTGCACTAGCTCTTCTCGCGGCGATCGATATTGCCCACCGGCAATCTCGCCCATCGAGCCACGTATTCGCCTGACCCATTTCGTCTAGCGCAGACGCGGCCGCACCCATGCCGGAAAGGCACTTCAGACACATGACTTCCGTAGAACCCACCTTCGAATCCCTCGGTGTGCCGGAGCGCGTCAGTCGCGTTCTCGCCGACCAGGGCATCGCCAGTCCGTTCCCGATTCAGACCGGCACGCTGCCCGACACGCTGGCCGGCCGCGACGTCCTCGGCCGCGGAAAGACCGGCAGCGGAAAGACGCTGGCGTTCTCGATCCCGCTGGTGTCACGTCTGGCCGGTGGCCAGCGACGGCCGTCCAAGCCCACCGGCTTGGTGTTGGCGCCCACCCGCGAGCTCGCCACGCAGATCACCGCCGTCATCCAGCCGCTCGCGGCCGCGCTCGGCATGAACGTCACCACCATCTTCGGTGGCGTGTCCCAGAGCCGTCAGGTGTCCGCGCTGCGGGGCGGCGTCGACATCGTGGTCGCCTGCCCGGGCCGCCTCGAAGACCTGATGAAGCAACGCCACATCTCGCTGGACGCCGTCCAGATCACGGTGCTCGACGAGGCCGACCACATGGCCGACCTGGGCTTCCTGCCCGGCGTGACGCGCATCCTGGCCGCCACCCCGGCCAACGGTCAGCGACTGCTGTTCTCGGCGACCTTGGACAACGGCGTCGACAAGCTCGTCAACCGCTTCCTGCGCACCCCCGTCACCCACTCGGTCGACGAGATCGACGCACCGCCGGTGGCCATGACGCACCACGTCTACCACGTCTCCGGCGCCGCCGAGAAGACGCAGCTGGTGCACCTGCTCGCCTCGGGCACCGGCCGCCGAATCCTGTTCATGCGCACCAAGCATCAGGCGCGCAAGCTCGCCAAGCAGCTCACCGACGCCGGGGTTCCGTCAGTGGACCTGCACGGCAACCTGTCCCAGCCCGCGCGCGATCGCAACCTCGCGGCCTTCAGCTCGGGTGACGCGCGCGTGCTCGTCGCCACCGACATCGCCGCGCGCGGCGTTCACGTCGACGACGTCGAACTGGTCGTCCACGTGGATCCGCCCGTCGAGCACAAGGCGTACCTGCACCGCTCGGGACGCACCGCGCGCGCCGGCAGCGCGGGCGACGTCGTGACCGTGGTCCTGCCCGAGCAGCGCAGGGACACCCAGCAGCTGCTGCGCAAGGCCGGCATTTCGGCCCAGCCGCAGCAGGTGCGGGCCGACTCGGCGAGTGTTCTCGAGCTCGTCGGCGAGATCGCACCGCACCGCGAGCCGCCGGAGCGCCCGGCCACGCCGCCGTCGTCGCGCGGCGGCAACCGCAGCACCGGTGGATCGGGCCGCGGCAACGGTTCTCCGTTCCGCGGCAACGCCGCCGGCGGTCGGCCGGGTGCCTCCAGTGGCGGCGCCCGTCGCGGTGGCGGCGGTCCTCGTCGTCCCCGGTCCGGCTCCGGTCGGGCCCAGACCAGCTCCTAGTCTCCGGTCGTCGGGCGGCCATCCGGTCGCCCGACGATCGTCGGCGGCTGATGTGCCCGCACCGGCGGCAACGCGCCGTCGAATCTCTCGACCTGCACCAGCACGTGAGCGCCGGTGCAGCCCTTGGCCAATGACGACGTTCCCACGTCCGCGGTCAGCACGTTGGGGTTGCCGTGCACGCACATCGCGTCGGGGTCGGCCGGGTCTTCGGGGTCGTACCAGGCACCGGTCGACAACTGGACCACGCCGGGTCGAAGGCCGTCGTCGGCGACGAGGCCGGCCAGGCACGAGCCGCGGTCGTTGAACACCCGCACCACCTCACCGGCGGTCAGGCCGCGGCCGAGGGCGTCGTCGGGATGCATGCGAATCGGTTCGCGCCCCTGAATCTTCGAGTCCAGGCTGGTCTTTCCGCCGTCGAGCTGACCGTGCAACCGCGTGGCCGGCTGGTTGGCCAGCAGGTGCAGCGGATATGCCGCCGCGCGGGGTCCGCGCAGCCATTCCTCCGGTTCGTACCACGTGGGATGGCCCGCGCAGTCGTCGTAACCGAATCCGTCGATGTCGTCGGAGAAGATCTCGATGCGCCCGCTGGGCGTGCCGAGTCGGTGGCCGACCGGATCGGCCCGGAAGTCGGCGAGCAGCGAGAGCCCGGTCTCGGTCGGCAGCACGAGGTGCCCGGCGGCCCAGAATTCGTCGAAGGTCGGAACCTCGAAATCGACCTGGGCCGACCACTTCTCGTACAGGTGCACCAACCACTCGCCGGCGGTGCGGCCCTCGGTGAACTGGTCGCCGAAGCCGAGACGTCGGGCCATCGCCGAGAACGTCGTGTAGTCGTCGCGGGACTGCGCGTACGGTGCGGCGAGAGCGGGCATCGCCATCAACCGAGGGTCGTTGTGCGATCCCGAGTAGTCGTCGCGTTCGAACGGCGTCGTCGACGGCACGACGACGTCGGCGTGCTTGGCCATCGCGGTCCAGTAGGGGTCGTGCACGACCACGGTGTCGACCCGTCCCAGCGCTCGCCTCAGCCGGGGGAGGTTCTGGTGATGGTGGAACGGGTTTCCGCCAGCCCAGTACACGCACTTGACGTCCGGATAGGTCAGCGTGCGGCCGTTGTAGTCGAACTGCTCGCCGGGGTGCAGCAGCATGTCGCTGACGGCGGCTACCGGGATGAACGTCGACACCGGGTTGAGACCCTGTGGCAGCGTGGGCAATCGGCAGCGAAGCGGGGCCATGCCGACTTCGTTCTGTGAGCCGTAGCCGTGACCGAACCCACCTCCCGGCAGCCCGATCTGGCCGAGCATCGCGGCGAGGGTCAGCCCCATCCACGGCGCCTGCTCGCCGTAGCGGACGCGCTGCAGCGACCAGCTCACCGTCACCATCGTGCGCGTGGCCGCCATCCGGCGGGCCAGCGCGACCAGCGCGTCGGCGGGCAGCCCGCTGATCTCGGCCGCCCACCCTGGGGACTTGGCCACGCCGTCGTCCAGACCCAGCAGGTACCGCTCGAACCGCGGATAGCCCGTGCAGTGGGTGGCGAGGAAGCCGCGGTCGGCGAGACCCTCGGTGGCCAGCACGTAGGCCAGGCCGAGCATGACGGCCACGTCGGTGCCGGGCACGGGTGCCAACCACTCGCAGTCGCCGGTGGTGTCGTCCCGCAGCGGGCTCACCGACACGATCCGGCCGCCGCGCTCGCGCAGCCGTTGCAGCGCCCGGCGCGTCGGATGCTCGGTGGTGCCACCGGAGTTCACGGCCGAGTTCTTCACTCCGATCCCGCCGAAGCCGACGATCAGCTCGGTGTTCTCCGCCACGACGTCCCACGCGGTGGAGCGTTGGAAGAGGTCGTCGTGGGTGCCGACGACGCGCGGCATGATCACGCCCGTCGCGCCCAGGCTGTAGGAGTGACGCGAGAAGGTGTATCCGCCAAGCATCTTCAGGAATCGGTGCACTTGGCTCTGGGCGTGGTGAAAGCGCCCGGCGCTGGCCCATCCGTAGGACCCGCCGTAGATCGCCTCGTTGCCGTGCAGGTCGACGATGCGCCGAAGCTCGTCGGAGAGCAGTTCGGTGAGTTCGTCCCAGGACACCGCGACGAACTCGTCGGACCCGCGCCGGGTGGTGGGGCCGGGGCCGTCCTCGAGCCACCCGCGGCGGATCGCGGGTGTCTCGACCCGCGACCGGTGCCGAATCGAGCCCGCGAGATTGCCGAGCAGGGGTGAGGGGTCGGCGTCGGCGGCGAACGGACGAACCGCGGCGATGTCGCCGTCGCGGACGTCGGCGGTGAACGCACCCCAGTGGGTGAGTGACGTCGAGTTCTTCGCCATTGCCCCGATCCTAGGGGGGTGGCCCCGTCACACGCGGGGCCACCGTGCGCCACGCTGCCGACGGCGTCAACCATCCGGTTGGGTGGTATATCGTCGAAGGCAAATCCCGCTTCGCCGATCCGGAGGTCATCCATGGGCGCCGTCAAGTACGACCGCACGCTGTTCGAGCCAGAGCACGACCTGTTTCGCGAGTCCTACCGCGCGTTCCTGGAGCGCCACGTCGCTCCCTTCCACGACGAGTGGGAGAAGAACAAGATCGTCGACCGGCAGGTATGGCTCGAAGCCGGCAAGCAGGGCTTCCTCGGCATGGCCGTGCCCGAGGAATACGGCGGCGGCGGCAACGACGACTTCCGCTACAACGTCGTCATCACCGAGGAGACCTCCGCCGGTCGCTACAGCGGACTGGGGTTCCCCCTGCAGAACGACGTCATGGCGCCCTACTTCCTGCGCCTGACCACCGAGGAACAAAAGCAGCGGTGGCTGCCCGGCTTCTGCTCCGGCGACTACATCACGGCGATCGCCATGACCGAGCCGGGCACCGGCAGCGACCTACAGGGCATCAAGACCCGCGCCGTCAAGCAGGAGGACGGCAGCTGGGTGCTCAACGGCTCGAAGACCTTCATCACCAACGGCGTCAACGCCGATCTGGTGATCGTCGTCGCGTGCACCGACCCGGAGAAGGGCGCGCTGGGCTTCTCGCTGCTGGTCGTCGAGCGCGGGATGGCGGGCTTCGAACGGGGACGCCACCTCGACAAGATCGGCCTCGACGCCCAGGACACCGCCGAGTTGTCGTTCACCGACGTGCACGTGCCCGCCGAGAACCTCCTTGGTGAGGAGGGGTCCGGCTTCGTCTACCTGATGCAGAACCTTCCCCAGGAGCGCATCAGCATCGCGGTCATGGCCGCCGCCGGCATGGAGGCCGTGCTCGACCAGACGTTGCAGTACACCAAGGACCGCAAGGCGTTCGGCAAGCCCATCGGCAGCTTCCAGAACAGCCGCTTCCTGCTCGCGGAGCTGGCGACCGAAGCCACGGTGGTGCGCATCATGGTCGACGACTTCGTGAGATTGCACCTCGAGGAGAAGCTGACCGTCGAACAGGCCGCCATGGCGAAGTGGTACGCCACCGAGGCTCAAGTGCGGCTCAACGACCGTTGTCTACAGCTGCACGGCGGCTACGGCTACATGCGTGAATACCCCGTCGCCAGGGCATTCCTCGACGCCCGCATCCAGACGATCTACGGCGGGACGACGGAGATCATGAAGGAGATCATCGGTCGTAGCCTGGGCGTCTAGCTAACTTTCCCTGGTCGTGTTCGACCAGCCCGTTGGCGCGACACATTCCCGGACGGGTTGGATATCCCTCAAGATGGACGTCGACTAACGCAAAGTTGACGCACGCGGAACTCACGGGAGTCCGGCGGAGCTCGTTGGGGAGGACACGTCATGACGGGGCTTGGAACCCGGCTCAGCAGGACGATCGGGCGCGCAGGCGTCGTCGTCATCGCGGTGGCGGCTGCCGTCCTGCTCGTCGCACCCCTCGCGGCGGCCACGCCGGACGCCGACGCCGACGCCGCCATCACGCAAGCCTGGGACGCCGGTGGCGGACCCACCGGACCGCTCGGCATCAAGGACGGCGGGGTCTATCCGATCGGAGCCGGCTTCGGCCAGAACTTCGCCGGCGGCAAGATCTTCTTCACCCCCGACACCGGCGCGCACGCCATGACCGGGGCGATCCTCGACGAATACCAGTCGTTGGGGGGCCCTGCCGACGGCGACCTCGGTTTCCCGACCATCGACGAGGGTGACGGCAAGGCGCCCGGCAGCCGCAACACGACCTTCAGCGCCGCCGATCGACCGGTGATCTTCTGGACCCCTGACACGGGCGCTCGAGTGGTCCGGGGCGCCGTCAACGCCGCGTGGGACAAGCTCGGCGGGTCGGCGGGGGTACTCGGCGTCCCCACCGACGACGAGGCGTACAGCGGTGACGACGTCAGCCAGACCTTCACCGGTGGCGAGATCACGTGGAATCGCAAGTCGAACGCGTTCACGACGACCCCGCCGGAGCTGGCCGACCAGCTCGCCGGACTCGAGATCCCCGGCGACGTGACGACGGCCATCGCCGCGGCGCGCCGTGCCGCGGGTGGGCCGCTGGGGCCCCTGGGTGCTCCCGACGGTGGGCAGTACGCCATCGGGTCCGACGGCGCTGGACAGAACTACGCCGGCGGCAAGATCTTCTACAGCCCGGCGACGGGCGCCAACGTCCTGACCGGCCAGGTGCTGGCCAAGTACGAGAGCGTCGGCGGGCCCCAGGGCGACCTCGGATTCCCCACCGGCGACGAGGCCGACGGTGGCCTCGCGCCGATGAGCAAGGTTGCCGGCTTCGCGGCCGACGACAAGCCGGTCATCTTCTGGACGCCCGACTTCGGTGCCGTGATCGTGCGCGGGGCGATGAACGCCGCCTGGACCAAGCTCGGCGGCGCGACCGGCCAGCTCGGCGCGCCCACGGCCGACCAGACCGCCGACGGCGACGTCGTCACCCAGAAGTTCAGCGGCGGCGCGATTTCGTGGAACAAGTCGACCAACGAATTCACCACCGAGCCGGCCAGCCTGCAGTCCCAGCTGAAGGGGCTGGAGGTGCCGGGTGCCAAGTCGCCGGAGGCGCCCGCGGCCACGGCCGCGGGTTCCGACGGCGGATCTCAGTGGTTCCGTCCCAGCCCGTGGTGGCTGCTGGGCATCGTGCCCGTCCTGGTCCTCGTCGGGGTGGTGACGGCGGCAGTGGTGTTGAACCGACGCCGACACGACCGTGCCCCCCTGGACGAGTTCGACGACGACGATTACGACGACGATGATCGGGACGAGCACTCCGGGCCGATTCCCGTGGGCGATTTTGGTGAGGGACGCAGCACGTGGGCGATGCCCGGCGACGAGCGCGGTGACCGCGCATCAAGGCCGGATGCCGACGGGCCCGACGGTTTCGTGGCCGATCTCTCCGCCGATCAGGACGCCATCGACACCGCGCCGACGCCCGTCGTCACGGCCGCCGAGGATGAACCGGAGGCGCCCTGGTTCTCCGACCTCGACGATCCGGATCCCGTCACGACGGCCGAGCCCGTCGTCGCGGTCGATCCGGTGCCCACCTCCGCCCCCGTCGTCGACGAGCCGGTGGTGCCGCAGGTCGAGCCGGAATTCGACAGTGGGCCACCCAGCGGGCGGCATGCGGCCATCCACTTCGAGGAACCCGTGGTGGCCGAGCCGTCGCTGCGGCTCGCCAGCGGCGGAGGCCGAGACGCCCCCAACGGTTATCCGATCAAGGCCGACACCAAGACGGGGCTGTACTGGACGCCCGACAGCGGTGGCTACGACGACGTCCAACCCGAAATCTGGTTCGCCAGTGAGGAATTCGCGCTGACGAACGGCTTCGCGAAGGGCTAGCGGAGGGTCCCGGGCTCTAGATCTTGCGGATCACGGTGACGACCTTGCCGAGGATGGCTGCGTCGTTGCCCGGGATCGGATCGAAGGCGGGGTTGTGCGGCATCAGCCACACCTGGCCGCCGGTGCGCTTGAAGGTCTTCACGGTCGCTTCGCCGTCGATCATGGCGGCCACGATGTCGCCGTTGTCGGCGACGTTCTGCTGCCGGATCACGACCCAGTCGCCGTCGCAGATCGCGGCGTCGACCATCGACTCGCCGACCACCTTCAGCAGGAACAGCGCACCCTCTCCGACGAGTTCCTTCGGCAGCGGGAAGACGTCTTCGACCGCCTCCTCGGCCAGGATCGGCCCGCCGGCGGCGATGCGGCCCAGGACGGGGACGAAGGTCGGGACGGGGAGCGCGTCGGACCCGGCGACGTCGGTGGTGACGGTTGGGGCCGGGAGCCGCGACGGATCGTCCACCGCGCGGACGTCGACCGCGCGCGGGCGGTTGGCGTCCCGGCGCAGGTAGCCCTTGCGTTCGAGCGTGCGGAGCTGGTGGGCGACCGACGAGGTCGAGGTCAGACCGACGGCGTCACCGATCTCGCGGATGCTGGGCGGATATCCGCGGGTCATCACCGAACTCCGGATGACCTCCAGGATGGTGCGCTGACGTTCGGTCAGAACCGTGTCGTTGCTCTCGCTCATGGCGCCGAATGTAGTCCTCCTCGGACTCGGAATCAAACATGTGTTCGACGCGTGTCGCGGACGGGGCGACGTGTCGGTGGGTGCCGCTAGCGTTTGCAACAGTTCGATCACGTGTTCTAGTCATCGAACACCTGAGCGATTAGTATTCGAACACAAGAGCGAATCGACCCCACTGGAAAGGCCCGCGAGATGACGATCATCACCCGAGAAGACCCCACCGACCTCGTCGTGCGGCCCATGCGGCCGGTGCGGCGGACGGCGGCCGGTGCGCGACGTGGTCCGCAACCCCACCGGCCGGCGGGTGCGCCGCTGCACTACCGCCGCACCGGCGTCCTGATGTCGCGGGCCTCCAACCGTCGCAAGAAGGTGACGCCGTTTGCGACCGTCGTCCTGGCGCTCGTCGCCGCGGGCATCACGGTATGGCTCGGGTTGATCGCGGAGATGGCGTCCCCGGAGTCGCCCGCCACCACGCCGCCCCGGCTGGCCGTGGTGCAGGTGCAGGCCGGCGAATCGCTGGAGCAATTGGCCCAACGGATCGCCCCCGACGCCTCGGTGGGGGCGGTCGTCGACGAGATCCGCGACCTGAACGAGTTGAAGACGGCGGCGGTCGACGCCGGCCAGACGCTCATCGCGCCGGTTGGGTGATCCACGGCATGCGCCGTCAAACTCGCTGCCGTGCAACGGTACGCTCGTATGCGACCGGAGTAGGTACGTGCGGCGAAGGAGCGGAGATGCACTGTCCGTTCTGTCGTAACCCCGACTCGAGGGTCGTGGACTCGCGCGAAGCCGATGAGGGCCAGGCCATTCGACGCCGCCGGTCGTGCCCGGAGTGCGGGCGTCGGTTCACCACGGTGGAGACCGCCGTCCTCGCGGTCGTCAAGCGCAGCGGGGTCACCGAACCGTTCAGCCGCGAGAAGGTCATCAAGGGCGTGCGGCGCGCCTGTCAGGGGCGCGACGTCGACGACGACGCCTTGAACCTGTTGGCGCAGCAAGTGGAGGACGCCGTACGGGCCGCTGGCTCCCCGGAGATCCCCAGCAACGAAGTGGGCCTGGCCATCCTCGGCCCACTGCGCGACCTCGACGAGGTGGCGTATCTGCGATTCGCCTCGGTGTACCGGTCGTTTTCGTCGGCTGCCGACTTCGAACGCGAGATCGAGGCGCTACGCGCCCACCGCGGCGTCGCGTCGACCTGACCACTTAGTCGAGTCGTCGGACGCCGTCGTCGACGACCCGGCCGGCCACCGTCACCCAGCCGTCCGCGCTCCAGCCCGTGCGCAACTCCGAACCCACGCCCTGGGTGATGATCAGGTCGCGGCTGAGGTGATCGGTGATGCGGACCGCGCCGGCGCCGGTTGCCTCGTCCTCTGGAATGCCGAGGTCGCTGGCGAACATTCGCGAGCGAATGCGTCCCTCCGCCTCGTCGATCCAGGCCCAGACGTAGTGCTCGACCGCGTCGCGGTAGTCGTCGGGATCGGCGGCGAGCACGTCGTCGACCGAGGCCATCTCGTAGATCGAGAAGTCCGGTGCCCAGTCCGCCCGCGCAGTGATCACGGTGAAGTCACCGTCGGCGTGGTCCTCGTAGGCGACGCGCACGACACCGGCGGGCACCTGGAGCGTGTTGACCGGGGTGCCGTGGCTCTTCAACCACCACGACGCACCCACCGTCGGGTGCCCGGCGAACGGCAACTCCACCGTCGGGGTGAAGACGTGTGCGGTCGTCGTCAGGGTGTCCGCAGCGGGCAAGTCGACGAAAATCGTTTCGCTGTAACCCAATTCGGCGGCGACCTGCTGTCGGTCCGCAGGTGCCACCAGGCTGGCGTCGACGACGCCGAGGGGATTGCCGTACTCACCGCCCGCGTTGGTGAAGACCCGCAACACGGTCACGTCCAAGGCCATGAACCGATGCTACGTGGCGGATGTCGCGGACGGTCAGGTAGCGCTGCGTTCGTCGGCGCCGAGCGCGTCGAGCACGGCGACGCGGGTGTCGATCGACCCGGTGAGGCCGCCTTCGCTGCTCCCGGAGCGCAGCAGATCGCGCAGCGCCTCCTGGTCGTAGACGGCGGGATCGGTGGCCCCGATGAACTTCTCGACGATTTCGACGAAGCGATCGGGGTCGTCGTGGAAGGGAAAGTGCCCGGACCCCTCGAAGACCTCGAGCTGGGCACCGGGCATCGCGGTGTGGGCCATGCGTGCGTGGCTGACCGGGATCACCGAATCGTGCGATCCCCAAATCAGCTGCACGGGAACGGATTCGGTCAAATAACATCGATCGAGCATCGTGACGACCTGTCCGCGCCAGTCGACCACCGCGCGCAGCGTCCTGGCGAAGGCGGAGGACGCCGTCGGCTCGGGCAGGTCGGCGAGAATTCGCAGCATGTCCGGAATGTCGCGCCCGACGCCGGTCGAACCGAGCACCGAGCCGCCGAGCCGCCCGACCAGCTGCAGGGCGGGCAGTACCAGCGGAAGGCGCAGCAGTGCCAGCGCCTCGGTACCCAGGGGGAGCGACGCGATGCGAAGCGCGACGTTGACGTCCTTGGTCACCCCGCCGGCCCCGACCAGGATCAGCCGTTCCACCAATTGCGGGAACTGGTAGGCGAACTGCATCGCGACGCCGCCGCCGAGCGAGTGACCGACCACGGTGACCCGCTCGACGTCGAGAACGCTGAGCAGGTCGCGCATCCCGTTGGCGTACGCCGCGACCGAATAGTCGGCGCGCGGCTTGTCGGACTTGCCGTGACCCAACAGGTCCGGCGCGATCACGGTGAACCTCTGCGCCAGCTTGGACTGCACCGTGCTCCACGTGGTGGAGTTGTCGCCGATCCCGTGGATGAGAAGGATGACTGGACCGGAACCGGCGATGCGGTACGCGCGCCGATAGCCGTGAATGGTCTTGTAGTGCAGCGTCGGCGTCAGCTCGCGCACCGGTCGCAGATTGGTCTTTCGCTCCGTCACGATCACCAACTCCGTCGTCGGGGCCCTGGTCAGGCGGCCAATCAAGACCTGGTGTCGCCGTCCCCGCCCGTGGAATCGTCTCCGGACTGCTCGGCGAGGAACTTCTCGAATTCGGCGCCGAGTTCGTCGCCACTCGGCAAGTCCTCGTCACGCGCCAGCAAGGATCGGTTCTCTTGGGCAGCAACGAAAGCATCGTACTGTCGCTCCAGCGCCGTCACCACTTGGGCGACCTCTTCGCTCGACGAGACCTGTTCGTTGATCTTGGTGTGGACCTCCATGCCCGCCTCGGCGAGCTGGCCGAGTGGCAGACGCAGGGACGCAGTCTTGGCAACCTGTTCCAGGAGCGCCTCGGCCGCCGGGGGGTAGTCCGTCTGCGCCAGGTAGTGCGGCACGTGGACGGTGTAGCCCACCGCGTCGTGACCGTGCTGGGTCATCCGGTATTCGAGCAGGTTCGACACGCTGGCCGGCACCTGAACCTCGCCCACCCACGGCTGGTGCTCGGCGATCAGTTCCTTGTCGACCGAGTGCGCCGTCATGGTGATCGGACGGGTGTGGGGCACGGCCATGGGGATGGTGCCCAGGCCGATGACCTGACGCACGCCCAGGCGCTCGGCCAGCAATCGGACGGCGGTGATGAACCGCTCCCACCGAAGATCCGGCTCCAGTCCCGCAAGGAGCAGAAACGGCGTGCCGACGCTGTCGTGCAGCGCGTACAGGTTCAGCTCGGGATCGTCGTAGTGGGTGAAGTGGTCGGTCTTGAACGTCATGAGCGGGCGACGGGAGCGGTAATCCAGCAACTCGTCGATCGCGAACGAGGCCACCAGCTCGGTGTCGAGGGAGTCCTTGAGGTGTGCGGCGGCGATCTTGATCACGTGACCGGCATCGGAGAACCCCTCCAGCGCGTGGATCATCACCGGTCCACGGCCGTCCTCGGACGACAACTGGGGAGCGGGGAACTCCAGCTCGTAGATGCCGGTGTGCTCTGGTTGGTAGTGCTGTCCCGGATTTTCTGGGTGTTCAGCCATGCGGCCTCGCCTCCTCGTGACCTCTAGTGTCCCGCACTTCACCGATCCCGCCAGTGCGGCCCCACTGATCGGTGGAACACCCGGTGGGTGCGGACCCATTCCGCCAAACTCGGCCCCGTCCGGATTCGTCGGGCAAGATCGGGTGATCATGCGCCATGCCAGGTACGTTCTGCTCGTCTCCGTGGTGGTCCTGGCGGCGGCCTGCGGCGGCCCCGTCACCCCGCGGCAGGCCACCGCGGCCGGCGCGGCCGCGGCAGGCCACCGCGGCCGGCGCGGCCGCGGCCCCGGAGAAGAGGTTGGCCCAGTTGGCCCCATGGGTGGCCACGTT
>NZ_JACKTL010000060.1 GCF_025822245.1 Mycolicibacterium hodleri | reverse complement strand
GCGCAGTGATGCGGTGTTGGGCAATCCGGTGACCGCGGTGGCGTGGTTGGCCCGCAAGGTCGACCAGTTCGGGGTGCGGTTGCGGGCCGGGGACATCGTGTTGCCCGGGTCGTGCACGCGGGCGATTGACGCGCGTCCGGGTGACGACTTCGTCGCCGATTTTCTGGGGCTGGGTTCGGTCCGTCTGTCGTTCGAATAGGGAGTGTCTGCATGGGTGAGAAGGCGACCGTCGCGATCGTCGGGTCCGGCAACATCAGTACCGACTTGCTGTACAAACTGCTGCGTTCGGAGTGGTTGGAGCCACGCTGGATGATCGGGATCGACCCGGACAGTGAGGGGTTGGCGCGGGCCCGCACACTGGGGTTGGAGACCTCCCACGAGGGGGTGGATTGGTTGCTCGCGCAGTCGGAGAAGCCGGATTTGGTGTTCGAGGCGACCAGTGCCTACGTGCACCGCGCCGCCGCGCCGCGGTATGCCGAGGCGGGGATTCGGGCGATTGATCTGACCCCGGCGGCGGTGGGGCCGGGGGTGATTCCGCCGGCGAATCTGCGTGAGCATTTGGACGCGCCGAATGTGAACA
>NZ_JACKTL010000059.1 GCF_025822245.1 Mycolicibacterium hodleri | reverse complement strand
CGACAAACCCACCTTGTGCCCGACCACCCGCGCACCCTCGGCCACCCGCTGACGAATGTTCAACAGCTGAATCTCATAAGCGTCGACCACGTCGATCTCGGCGTACCGATCAGTCAACGGCGTCATCGGCACCCTGCCCCGCTCAGCCTCGGCCAACTCCGCGGCCAACTCGGCACGGATCGTCGGAGCCAGCGTCACGCCTTGCCCCTCATTGCCTCGAGGCCGACCCCACCGAGTGAATCGACACTCGACTCGGCGTTGTGGGCGTGCGCGAAGTGGTGCAGGCCGAACGCTGCGTCCATTCCGTTACGCAATCCCATCTGGTCTTCGCACTGGTTGACAGCCTTCTTGGCGAGCGCGAGACCGAACATCGGCATGGCCGCGACGCGCGAGGCCAACGCCACCGTCTCCGCCGCGAGTCGCTCGCGCGGCACCACGTGGCTCACCATGCCCACTTCGTGGGCGCGTTGGGCCGTGAACCGGTCACCGGTGTACAGGATCTCCTTGGCGAATCGCGTTCCCAGCACCCACGGGTGCGCGAAGTACTCCACCCCCGGTATTCCCATCCGCAGCACGGGATCTGAGAAGAACGCGTCGTCGGAGGCGACGATCAGGTCGCACACCCAGGCCAACATCAAGCCGCCTGCGACACAGGCACCCTGGACCATGGCGATCACCGGCTTGGGGATCTCGCGCCAGCGGCGACACATGCCCAGATAGACCTCCGCCTCCCGTGCGAAACGCTGGTCTCCCCCCGACCTGTCCACGTGATCCCACCACAGCACGGCCCGGTTGTCGTAGCGCACGTGATGATCGCGTTCCGGTGTGCCGATGTCGTGGCCCGCACTGAAATGATCTCCGTTTCCGCGCAATACGATGACGTGGACGTCGGCGTCGTCGACGGCTCGGGTGAACGCCGCGTCCAGTGCGTAGGTCATCGCCGAGTTCTGCGCATTGCGGTATTGCGGCCGGTTCATGGTGATCATTGCCAGTCCGTCGGTGACGGAGTAGGTCACCACATCGTCGTCGCCGTGCACTGAAGCCCTCTCGTCCAACATGATTCGCGTGTCGGATCATGTTGACTCGGGCGCGGTGCGCGGTGCGCTGGTTCGTCCGCTGACCGGACGTCGGCTAGCTCACACGACGACGAGGCCGAGGCTAGATGGGATCGAACGACGAGATGAGCCATCGTCCGTCGACCTTCACGAGACCCACGAGGACACTGCTGGCCGCCTGCACGGGATCGGGACTGTCACGACTGACGGTGACCTGGTTGAGGAAGACCAGGACCTTGGCGTCGTTCGGATTCACCTCGGCGGGGGCCGCACGCACGACTGTCGCGGTGGTCCGAACGTCGCGCTGCTTGGTGGCCGGAGCGACGATCTGTTTGGCGAATTCGCCGTAGTAGGTCAGGAATTCGCCGGTCAGATTCGATTGTGCCGCCGCGAGATCGGCATCCACCGTGTCGGGTGCATAGGACAGGAGCGCCACGCTGCCCTTGGTCGCCGCGTCGACGACGTCGCTGGTGGCCGCCGCGGTGAGCTGGTCGGTCCGGTATTGCCCGAAGTACAGCCAGGACGCCGTCGCGGCGGACGCCACCAGCGCCAAGCAGATCGCCAACGCGCGCCAGTGCGCGAGAAGCCCTCCGGCCCGGTGTCGTCGCCGTTCGGAGGACTCCTCGTCCGAGCCCTCCTGGGTGGACTCCTCCGCGGCCGATTCGGCCTCGACGGCGTCCCCATCGGGAGTGTCGTCGTCCAGCTCGTCGACGTCGGGCAGGTCGGTCTTGCTCTCGAGCACGCTCATGGAACGAAATCCACCTTCGACATCTTGATCTGTCCACCGTCACGGACGACGTCCACACTCAGCCGCCACGTTCGCGGCTGTTGGTTGGCGCCGGCGGTGTTGTTGATGGTCGTGGCCGCGGTGACTAGCACCACCGCCGAATCCTCCGACATGGATTCGACGGCACTGGCCTTGACCGACGCCGTCGTCACCGACTTCGATTCCTTGGCGACATCGACGAATTCCTTTGCGCTGTTCTGGAAGTCGTCCCGGAACTGCCCGGTGGAACTGTCGATGATCCGTTGGACGTCCTCCTGCGCCTTCGAGCCGTCGATCGACATCAGGGTCACCACGGCCTGCCGTGCGGCAGCGGCGAACTCCGCTCGTCGCTGCTGCTCCTCGCCCACCCGTTGGTGGTGCCAGAGCAGGTATCCGCTCGCCGCCACCAACGCGCACGTCGCAACCACGGCAATGCTGGCTAGCACCGTCGCGAGCCGTGGTCGGCGCCACCGACGCGTGCTCGTGACCGCGCCGTCGGGTTCGGATTGCGCTTCCTGATCCGTGGCGGCAGACCCGCGCAGCTCGCGGGCACGCGCCCTCGCTGCCGCGGCAACCTCTTCGGCCGCCGTCGCCTCGGCATCGGCTCGATCCGCGAGATCCTGGGCGTCGATTCCCTCGTCCGGCATCTCGTCGAGACGGTCGCCCTCGAGGGTCGCGCTGGGGTGCTCGACGGCGTGCATCACCGACATCCTCTCTCCTACGGGTGGCACACCCTGGGGAGGTCCATCGGCGGGCAGCCCGTGTTACGCGACGCTAAACCGGGATGCCACCGGAAAGCCGAGATGCTCCCGTTCAGTGGTCGCATCCGACCACGTCGGCGTCGACGGGTCACCAATGCCGCACGGAACACAACGCGCCGTGTGCACCGTCGGCCGTCGCCACCAGGGTTCCGTCGACCGCCAGCTCGCACCGAACGGTGACCCCCGCCGGCGACGAACCAATGGTGGCCGCCACCATCGCCCACTGATCGGGGTTCACCAGCGACACTTCGCGAACCCACGACTGGCCCGGCCCGACCGAAGCCTCGTCCTTGGGGCTGAATTCATAGGGGTTGTGGCTGTAGTCGGCCCACGTCGGCGGGTCGACGTCGCGGTAGTAGACGTCGACCTGCACGGGCTGATCGGCCGTCACGGTGTATGTCACCCGGTGCGACGGCAGTTCATCGCCGCGTGCCGTCGGCGCCACGACCACCAGCACCAGGGCCGCCGGCCCCAGAATCGTGATCGCACGGCGAACGCGACCGGAGAGCACGTCGGTCGCGCTCATGCGTCGCCACGCACCCATCGAATCGCGCCGTCGACGGCGGCGCAACTGAGGAACAGGCCGTCGGGAGCCTGTGCGACACCGTTCAAATAGCCTGCGCAGTCGGCATTCTCGTCCTTCACCCCCGCCATTGGTGGCGAGCGGAAATACCGCGGGCCATAGCGCCGCGGCGATCCGCAGAACACCAATCGACCCCACGAGGTGGTGCCGAAGACGTAGTAGGCGGTGTCGGGACACCCCGCGCCGAGCACGACGCCCCCGGTGATACCCGGCACGCACGACGGTTCGTTGCACTCCTCTGGTGCCGCGGATGCCGTCCCCGGCGAGAGCATGCCCGCAAGCAGCAACCCGGATAGCAGCACCGACATCGAACGCACGGCGTCACTGTGACACGTCGTCGACCCGACGGTTCCAGAATGCCCACCAGGTGGGAGTGTGGCGGCCCAACTCCGAGCAAACGTCGGACAGTGAGTGCGACAGCTGAGGAGAAGCGATGCGGGTTTCGAGTGTTCTGGCGGCGATCTGCCTGAGCGCAGGGGCGGTGGTGGCAGCCGACCTGCCAGCGAGCGCGAGCCCCGCGGACTGGGGCCTCAACGGCACCTACGTGGCCACGTCCAACGGAGAATGGGCCAAGGTCAACGACGTCTTCCGGGACCAGACGAGTACCCGGAGCACGTGGACCATCACCTCGACCTGCAGCTACCCCGGCGAGTGCACGGGCACGGTCACCAGCGACTGGGGCTGGACGGCGCCGATCTATCAGAAGAGTTCGGTCTGGTACCTCAAGCGCACCATCGACGGCTGGCAACCGTGTCCCGACGGCAGCTCGGCCTCGGGGCTACAGGTGTACCGATTCTTTGCCTCAGCGCCCGACGGCAGCACCGCTGAGCCGGGCTCGTCGACGCTGATGGGCGATGACCAGACCACCGGGATCAGCGGGTCGTGCGGCAGCAGCAAGGTGGTCTTCATCAGCATGCCGTTCAAGCTGGTCAAGGCCAATTAGTTCTTCCCCAAACGGTTTCAGCCTGGAAGCAGGTCCTTCCACGACCTCGGTGCCGCGTGCGGCACCAGATCGGACTGCCGGTACACCTTTCCGTCGGACGCCGCGTACTGACCTGTCTGAGGGTCGTACGTGGCGAACGCGACCGACGGCCGGACGGGACCACCACCATCGAAAGCGCTTGGTGCAACCGACGGTTCGGCAGGGTCCGACGGCACGGGAGTCGGCGTCGCGGGCGGCATGGGAGTCCCCTGCAACGGACCGAAGGTGTTGGAGTCGCGACCGGCGCGGTCGTCGGGCGGAATGCCCTGGGCGATCAGATTGGGGTCGATCGGATACGGGCCGAGCGCGTGCTGATGCATCGCAAGCGGCTCATAGGGCTTGTCGCTGTCGCAGATCTCCACGGTGGGCGCCCGCTTTCCCGGCTTGCCCATACACGGGTAGTTGCGCGCACCGCGCACCCCGATTGGTGAGTCCTGGGGAAGCTTGCAATACAGCCCGTCGGGGGTGTCGATCTCGGTGGTGTCCTCCGGTGAGCGCCACATGTTGGGCGGCAGGAACCCCACCGTGCAGGCCGGCGGATCACCGATGTTGAGGGTGAAGTCGCCCAGGGACATGCCCGTGGGGTTGTTCTTCGGAGCACCGTAGGCCTGCGTCGAGGCGACGGTGGGCGGCAACAACACCAGCAGCTGCTCGAGGGACGGATGATACGTCACCCCGACCTGGCCGAGCGTCCGGAGGTTGGCCAGCAGCAGCGGCAGTGTCGGCTTGACCTGATCCAACAATCGGGACGCCTCGTCGGCGGCACCGGGCCCCTGCTGCAACACGTTTCGCACCTGCGGATCGTTGGCTTCGAGCTGCTCGGTGATCCCCCGCAGACTGCGTGCCCACGTCCCGATCGCGTCGATCGACTGTGCCTGACCGTCGAGCAGCGGTCCGCTGTCGTCGATCAACGACCGCGTCTGATCAGCCACGCCGTTGACGTCACCGATCACGCGCGACGACGAGTCCAGCAGCGATCCGAAGTCGTATCCGGCCCCGTTGAAGGCCCGGAACGTCTCGTCCAGCAGCGGGCTGATCTTCTCGGTCGGGATGCTGCCGACGAGCGCGCTGACCTGATCCAACATGGGTCCCACGGCCTGCGGGATCGAGGTGCGATCCACCGGGATGGTCGCGCCGTCTTCGAGGAACGGCGAGGAGTCGGCGACCGGTTGCAGATCGACGTATTGTTCGCCCACCGCCGAGACGCTGAGCACCGCGGCATGAAGGTCGACGGGGATTCGGGGTGAGGTGTTCAACGACAGTGTCGCCGTAGCACCCTCACGCGTCGCTGCCACCTCGGTGACCTTGCCGATCTGGACGCCCCGATAGGTGACGTTGGAGAACCGGTAGAGGCCTCCGGTCGCAGGCAGCTTCAGCGTGACCGTCATTCGCCCGATCCCGAGCAGGGTGGGCGCCTGCAGGTATACGCCGATCATCACGGCCAGGCCGATCACCGACACGGTTGCAAACAGTGCCAACTGAATTCGAACGAAGCGCGTCAGCACTAGTTGCCGCCTTCCACGGAGGGCGTGGGTTCGGGAGCTGGAACCACGGGTTGAGGGTCGGCGGTTGACGTGGGCGGCGGGGCGTCGACCGGGGCGGCGGACTGCTGGGTGACCGGCTGCGGCGGGTCGACCAGCGGAGGCATTTCGGCGACCGCAGGTGGCGGTGCCGTGACCGGAGCGTTCAGCGGGTCCTTGGTGTAGTTGGCGTAGAACGGATCCCCCGGTGCCGGCACCAGGGGCGCGCCCTCCTGGCCGAACCTGGTGCCGAGGAACAGTCCCCTCTTGAGTCGCGGGATCGTGAAGTCGAAGGTGATGAACTCGTTGAGGTAGTCACCCCTGATGGCCCGGTCGATGAAGTTCTGCGGGTACGGGTAGGTCGGCACGTAGGCGAGGTCGGTGCCCAGGCTCGGTCCCACGTCGGCCAGTGCCTTCACGGTGGGTTCCAGGTTTCGGAGATTCTGCACCAGGTCGGCCTGCGTCGCGTTGACAACCCCGGTTGCCGTGTTGCTGAAGACCCGGAACTTCTCCAGGGCGGTGGTGATTCGCGGCCGTTCCCTGTTCAGCACGTCGAGCGCCGGCGGAATCCGCTTCAACGCCTGGGTGATCACGTCACTCTGGCCGGCCATGGTGCCGGCGAGTCTGTTGAGCGCCGAGATGGAGGCGACGACGTCGTCCCGCTGCCTGTCGAATACCCCGAGGAAGTCGTTCAGCCGGGTCAACAGGTCGCGTATCCGATCCTCGCGGCCGTTGAGCGCGGCGTTGAACTCGGTGACGATGTCACCGATCTTGCCGAGTCCGCCGCCGTTGACGATGACCGAGAGCGACGAAAGCGTCTGTTCGGTCGAGGGATACGTCATCGACCGGTCCAGTCCGATCGTGGCGGCGGGCGCCATCTTGCCGGCTGGCAGTTGTCCCACTGGAGGATTCAGAGCCAGGTGCATCGACCCCAGCAGGCTGGTCTGTCCGACGGAGGCAACCGCGTTGCTCGGGACGACGACGCCGGGCTCGACCGAGATCTCCACGTCGGCGTGCCAATTCCGGACCGTCATCTTGCTGACGCTGCCCACGACGACGTCACTGATGAGGACGGGTGAGTTCGGTTCCAACGTGCCGACGTTGCTCAGTTCGACGTGGTAAGTCGTCGCACCCTCGCCGCGTCCGACGGTGCCGGGCAGCGGCAGCGAGTTGAGGCCGTTGAACGAACACCCACTGGCGGCGAGCACGATGCAGGTCGTCGAGGCCACGACGCCGATGAGTGAGCGCCCCCTGATCACGGTGTGCCTTCCGGGGCCGGTGGGGCCTCGGCGGGAAGCAGGATGTCCTGCAGGTTCGTGGGTGTCTGGGCGGGTGGCGCGGCGGGTACCCCGGGTGGGATCGGTGCTCCCCGGAACAGCCCGGGCGACGGATCGGCGGGTAAACCGTTGGGCGCGTAGGCCCCTGGCGGGCCGGGAGGCGCGCCCCATCCCGGCGGGGGTGGCACGTCGCCCGCTCCGGTGTAGGCCGACACGGCAGGCGGAATGCCCGGCAGGTCTGGGCTGCCGCCCGCACCGCCGGGTGCGAGATTGGGGTCGGTATAGGCGAGATTCTCCGGACTCGGTGACTTGCGCAGATAGGCGTTGAACGGGAAGGGCAGATAGTTGAAGTTGATGAGACGCAGCGCCGGGCCGAGGTACTGAGCGCACAGCTTCGAGGTCTCCGACGCGGTGACGTTCTTCACCGCCGCGATGGCCGAGCACACCACCGCGACGGGGTTGGAGAAGTTCGACAGCGCGAAGGCGCCGACAGCGGTCCCGCTGTCCGGGTTGTAGATGTTGTAGCCGTTGGCAATCGCGTTCGGGGCGACGTGGAGAACGTTCTCGAGCGCCGTCCGGTTGTCGACGAGGTTTTGAGTCACGTTGTTGAGACGCTGGAGCTGCTCGGAGGTCTGGTCCCGACTTCCGGCGATGAATCTCTTCACGTCGACGACGGCCGCGCTCAGGTTCGTCAGAGCCGCGTCGAGATCATTCCGGCTGCCGTCGACCACGCTGGTGACACTGGCCAGCCGGTCCTGGAACTGAACGATCTGAGTGTTGCTGTCGCGCAACGCACCGACGAAGGTCTGCAGGCTCTTGATGATCTCGACGACGTTGCCACTGCCGTCGGCGAGGATGCGGCCGACACCGGAGAGTTGGGCGATCGCCTCCCTGAGTTTGTCTCCGTTGCCGTTCATGGCGTTGGCGGCACTGTCGATGAATCTGTTCAGAGAGGTACCCGAGGCGTCCTTGACCGGACCCAGATCGGTGGCCAGTCGCATCAACTGGTCCTTGACCTGATCCCACTCGACGGGCACCGCGGTGCGTTCGACACCGATGCGTGCACCGTCGGCCATGGTCGGCCCGCTGTCCTCGTAGGCCGGTGCCAACTGCACGTAGCGGGCTGCGACGAGGTTCTGCGCCATGATGACGGCCTTGGCGTCGGCCGGGATCGGCACTCCGTGATCCACGGCAAGAGTCAGTTTGGCTTGGGCGCCTTGCGGTTCGATCGATTCGATGGTGCCGACCTTGACCCCCGCGACCCTCACCTCGTCACCCGGATAGATCGACGTTGCCGACGTGAAGTAGGCGGTGATCGTGGTAGGTCGGAACAGGGCGTCGTGCAGCACCACTGCGGTGCCGGCGACCAGCAGGGCCGCCAGCACGATGGCCAATGTCCGCCTGTTGCACGCCGTGGTCGCGGCGATCATCGACTGCCTCCTGGAATGCCGTTGTGGGGCCAGGGGAACTCCGCGCGCGGGCCCGCATTGTCTGGCGGCTGCCCGGCGTTGACACCGCGGCGGAATCCGAAGGCGTAGTCGAGAAAGGGTTGCAGGGTCTGCGAGGGGATGAGATTGCCGACGAAGGCGTTGTAGTAGAACCCGTTGCTCACCGATTCACCCTGTGTCACCTGATATTTCGCCAAGCCCTTGAGCGCCTTGGCAATGTTGTCGCGGTTCTTCTCGAGCATGGCCGTCACCGAGTTCAGCTTCTCCAGCGTCGGGGCCAACTCCGCTTCGTTGTCCGCCACCAGACCGGACAGCTGCTGAGACAATGCCGACGTGTTGGCCAGCAAGTTGACGATGGCGTAGCGGCGTTCGTCGAGCACACCGAGCAGATCGTTCGCGTTGAGCAGCAGGGTGTTCACCTGCGCGCTGCGCTGCGACAGGATCCCCGTGACGTCGGCGGCACTCTTCAGCAGAGCGCCGAGGGATTCGTTGCGGCCGTTGAGCGTTTGCGACAGACGGGTCAGGCCGTCGAACGTCGGCCCGAGCTGGGGCGCCACCCGGTCGATCGTGTCCGACAATGTGTCGAGGGATTGGGTGAGAGACGCCGTGTCGGTCCCCGCGGTGTTGGTGGTGAAGTCGCTGACGGCATTGGTCAACGAGTACGGCGACGAGGTGCGGGTGACGGGAATGGTGTCCGCCGCGTGCATGGTGTCCGCCCCCGCCGGTTCCAGGGTCAGCATCCGCGCTCCGAGAACGGTGGCCGTCCTGATGTGCGCGGTGGTCTCCGTGCCGAGGCGCACGGTGCCGTCGAGGGTGAACCCGACCAATGCCTTGCCGCGGCTGAGCTCGACGCTCGTCACCCGGCCCATCGTCACTCCGGAGACCTTGACGTCGTTGCCCGCCGTGAGGCCGCCGGCCTCGGTGAAGAGTGCGCGGTAGTGCACCGACGTCGCCCAGGACGTCAGCGTCTGTGGTTGCAGACCCACCGCGATCACCAGGACGATCAGTACGACACCGATGAAACCGGAGCGAACGAGCTTGGATCCCTTGTACTTCAGCATCAGGGCTCCCCGCATCGGCCGGTGTTTTGCATGATCCAGGGGAAGTACGCGGTGCGGCCCTGCAGGTCGGTCACCCGCACGTTCAATCCGCAGAGGTACTGGTTGATGAAGCTGCCGTAGGAACCGAGCCGCACCAGCTTGCGGTAGTTCTCGGGCGCCTTCTGCAAGGCAAGGTCCATGCGCGCCTTGTCGTCGTCGTTGGACAGCAGTGGCGCAACCCGGGTGAGTTGGTCGACGGTGCCCGACAGCGGAGGCCGGGCCTGGGTCAGTAGGTCGGCGATGGAGGCCGTTCCGGAGTCGAGCGCGGTGATGGCGTCGCCGATGGGGTCGCGGTCACGGGACAGGCCGGTGATGAGCTGTTCGAGCTTGTCGACCGCGCCCGAGAACTGGTCGCCGTCCTTGGCGACGACGGCCGTCACCTGCCGCAGGTTGTCGATCAGTTGCTGGACCGTCTGCCCGTTGTCAGCCAGCTCCTTGGTGAACGACGAGGTCTGGGCCATCAACGACTCAACGTTGCCGCTCTGCCCCTGCAGGATCTGGATCAACGAGTTGGTGAGCGCATTGACGTTTTGCGGGTTGAGACCTTGGATGACCGGTTTCAGCCCACCCAGAAGCAGGTCCAGATCCAGGGCGGGCGCGGTCCGATCGAGCGGGATCTGCGAGTTCGGCGGCAGGATCCTGGTCGACCCTGGGCCGTCCAGCAGGTCGAGGTAGCGATTGCCGACCAGGTCGAGGTAGCGCACGGCCACCTTGGTCCCCGTCGTCAATGCGACGGTGCGGTCGGCGTCGAAGTCCACCAGGACGTCGTTGTCACCCTGCAGCGCAACCTTGTTCACCGTGCCGACGCGGATGCCGGCCACCCGCACCGAATCACCGGACTTGAGGCTGGACGCATCGGCGAACACCGCGGTGTAGGTGTTCGTCGAGCCGGTGCGGTACTGCCCCAGGATGACGAAGAGCGCGGCCGTCAGCACCACCATGACGAGGCCGAAGACGCCGAACTTGATTGCCGTTCCTCGAGATGCGGTCATCCCGGCTGTCCAACCTGTGCGGTGTTGCGCGGCGGACCGTCGAGAGGCCCGAACAGTGCTTGCTTGAGCGCATCGGAGTTCAACAGAATTCCTTGGTTTCCGTATTGCCCGGGGTTGGCGTCGATGTCGGCGACGACGAACGGCGGCCGCTTACCGAAGCCCACGTTGGGAAGGTCCATGCACTGCGGTCCACCCTTGCCCGCCACCTTCGGCAAGTTGCCGGGGTAGCGGTAGCGCTCGGTGCCCAGGAGGAACGAATCGAGCAGCATGATGCCCGGTAGCGGCTGAGGTGGACCGGTCGCCAGCGGTTCGAGACCGCCGAGGGCGCAGGTGATGGCGGGGTTGTACTGGTTGGTCAACGCGGTGGTGGGCAGCAGCAGGTGCAGAACCTCGGCCAGGGGCTGGCCGTTGGTCGACAGCACGTCGTTGCCCATGTCGGCCAACCCAATTGCGCTGACCAGCAGGGCATCGAGATCGGCTTGGCGATCGACGAGCGTGTCGCTGACGCGGGTCGTGTGGTCGACGGTGGCGACGAGGTCGGGGGCGGCGTCGGCGTAGGCATTGATCACCGAGGGCGCCACCGCGATGTCGTGACTCGTGTTGGGCAGGCTGGGGTCGAGCTTGACCAGCAGCGCATCGAGATCGCTGAGCGTCTGCCCGAGCTTCTCACCGCGACCGCCGAGCGCCTGCCCGAACGCACCCAGGGTCTCGTTGAGCTTCTCGGGTTGGATCTGCGAGAGCACCGACACCAACTGCTGGAACACCGTGTTGATCTCCACCGTGACGTTCTTGGCGGCGAGCACCTGCCCGGCGTACATCGATTGCGGCGACGGATCTGGAGGCGGCACCAACTGGACGAACTTGGAGCCGAACACCGTGGTCGAGGCGACGTCGACGAGTGCGTTGGCCGGAATGATCGAGAGCTGGTCGGGATCCATGGCGAGGTGGATCGCGGACTGGCCGTCGGGAAGCGATTCGACGGACACCACCTTCCCGACCTGTGCCCCGTGCAGCTTGACCTTGGCATCTGGGCCCATCACCAGACCGGCCCGCGGCGAAAGAACAGTCACCGGAACGGTTTTCGTCACACCGCCGCGAAATAGCACGACGGCGCCGGCGATGATCGCGGCGATGACCACGATCGTGGCCAGCCCCACGAGGGGACGTAGGTAGTCACGCGACACGGTGGCCTCTCAGCCCGACAGATTGAAGTTGCCGTTGGCGCCGTAGACCGCCAGCGAAATGAGCAGGGTCACCGAGACCACCACGATCAACGACGTACGCACGGCGGTTCCCACCGCGACGCCGACGCCGGACGGGCCGCCGGTCGCGAAGTATCCGTAGTAGGTGTGGATGAACAGGATGGCCAGCGCCATCAGCACGGCCTGAAGGAATGACCACAGCAGGTCGATCGGGTTGAGGAACGTCTCGAAGTAGTGAGCGTAGAGGCCGGCGGACTGGCCGAGCAGCACGACGGTGGTGAACTGGCTGGCGAGGAACGAGAGGATGACGGCGATCGAGTACAGCGGGGTGATGGCGATCATCCCGGCCACGATGCGGGTGCTCACCAAGTACTCGATCGGACGGATGCCCATCGCCTCGAGCGCGTCGATCTCCTCGTTGATGCGCATGGCACCCAACTGCGCGGTGACGCCGGCCCCGAACGTGGCCGCCAGCCCGATGCCCGCGACGATCGGCGCGGAGATGCGCACGTTGATGAACGCCGCCAGGAAACCGGTGAGCGCCTCGATCCCGATGTTGCCGAGCGAGCTGTACCCCTGAACGGCCAGCACCCCGCCGGTGGCGAGTGTGAGGAACCCGACGATGACGACGGTGCCGCCAATCATCGCCAATGTTCCTGCACCCATGCTGATCTCGGCGATGAGGCGGATGATCTCGCGGCGGTAGCGGGTGGCGGCGAACGGGGTGGCGGCCAGCGACCTGCCGTAGAAGAGGATGTGGTCACCAAGCGCGCCGAGCGCCGACACCGGCCGGCCGACGCTGCGTACCAGTCGTGGGTAGGTCGCCCGCAGAGTCGTGGCGGCGCTCATTTCGACGTCATCTGGATGCCGATGGCCGTCACGACGACGTTGACCACGAAGAGGGCCATGAAGGCGAAGACGACGGTCTCGTTGACGGCATTGCCGACGGCCTTGGCGCCTCCCCCGGTGATCGTCAGCCCGCGGTAGCACGCCACCAAGCCGGCGATCAGACCGAACAGGGTGGCCTTCACGCACGAGATGATCACTTCGGGTACGCCCGTCAGCAGTGTGATACCCGCTGCGAAGGCGCCGGGATTGACGTCCTGGACCAGGACGGAGAAGAAGTAGCCGCCCATGATGCCGATGATGCACACCAGGCTGTTGAGCAGGAGGGCCACCAGACCGGAGGCCAGCATCCGCGGGGTGACGAGGCGCTGGACGGGATTGATGCCGAGCACCTCCATGGCGTCGATCTCCTCGCGGATCGTCCGCGACCCCAGGTCGGCGCACATCGCGGTGGCACCGGCGCCGGCGACGATGAGCACGGTCACCAGCGGGCCGACCTGGGTGACGGCTCCAAACGCTGCCCCGGCGCCGGAGAGGTCGGCCGCGCCGAGTTCGCGAAGCAGGATGTTGAGGGTGAAGCTCACCAGGACCGTGAAGGGAATGGCCACCAGCAGGGTGGGAGCCAGCGATACCCGGGCGACGAACCAGGATTGGTCGAGCAGTTCGCGCCATTGGAACGGCCGTACGAACATGAACTTCACCGCGTCCACCGACATCGAGAACAGTCCGCCGACCGCCTGCATCGGAGCGTTGATGCTCATCCGGCCCATCGCTGCTCCCTTCCGACCGGCGCACGCTCTTCGGGCGTCCGTGTCTCGACGGGCAACCATCGCAGCACCGTGACCCGCGACACAGCGGCCGTCCCGCTTGATGGGAGACGCGTCTGAGGCGGTGGTCCGGCGAGTGTGACGGCGACCCGGCCACTGGGACGGCGGAGCCCGCCGATCGGACCTCGTGACAGGCTGGCATGCACCACGGCTCGAACCTCGGAGGGACCCATGACCCAGCCTTCAACGCAGACGACGACGGACGGCGATCGCGACGGTCTGCACGAAATCTCCACGCCCGCAGGGGTGTTGCGCTACTACGACGTCGGTGACGGGCCGGCGCTGCTCTTCCTGCACGGCTCGGGGCCAGGGGTCACGGGTTGGCGCAACTTTCGTGGAGTCCTTCCCACCTTCGCCCAAAGCTTCCGGTGCCTGATCCTGGAGTTTCCCGGCTTCGGCGTCAGCGACGACTTCGGCGGCCATCCCATGGTCACGGCCCAGGGCGTGGTCGCGCCGTTCCTCGATGCGCTGGAACTCGAGCGCGTGGACGTCGTCGGGAATTCGATGGGTGGCGGCGTCGGCGTCAACACCGCCATCCACCACCCCGAGCGGATCGGGCGACTGGTCACCATCGGGGGCATCGGCACCAACGTCTTCAGCCCCGGCCCGAGTGAGGGCATCCGACTGCTGCAGGAATTCACCGAGGATCCGACCCGCCAGCGGCTCGTCGACTGGCTCAACTCCATGGTCTTCGACCAGTCGTTGGTGACCGACCAGCTCATCGAGGAGCGCTGGCAGTTGGCGACCGATCCCGAGACTCTGGCCGCCGCCCGGCGCATGTACGGCAAGGCCGCGTTCGCCGCGATGATGGAGATGATGCGCTCTGCCGACGTGCCGATGCCGTGGGCGCAAATGCACAAGGTGGCCGCCCCGACCTTGCTGACGTGGGGGCGCGACGACCGGGTCAGCCCACTGGACATGTCCCTGATCCCGATGCGCACCATCCCCAATGCCGAGCTGCACGTGTTCCCCAACTGCGGACACTGGGCGATGATCGAGGCCAAGGAGGCCTTCGAGAGCACGGTTCTGGGCTTCCTCCAGCGCGGCTAGTCGCTGGCGCGGAACCTGCGGAATCGCCGCAGGTATCGAGGGGTCTCGGCCAGTGACGGCGCAGTGGGCCAGTGGTCGGAGCGGAAGTAGGCATCAGACCCCCCGTCGACGAATATGACGCTGCCGCAGAGGAACTCAGCAGCATCCGACAGCATGAAGACGATCCACTTGGCCAGCGCCGCAGGATCGCCGAAACCGCCGATGGGCACCGGAAACGTCCGGATGGCCTTGGCCTCCCGAGGGGTGGCCAGCTGCTCCTCCAACAGCCGCGTCATGATCGCCCCAGGGGCCAACGCGTTGAGCCGGATGCCCCGCCCGGCCCACTGCGGTGTCACTGCCTGGCGCCGCACCCACCGGCTGACCGCGATCTTCGATGCCGCATACGCCATGGCCGGCGCCGCGCGTCGAAAGAACCGGACCGCTCGCAGTGCCGCGTCCACGTCATCGGATAGCAGGGCACGCACGGCGCGACGCGGCACCATGGGCACGGTCGTCGCCGAATTGCTGCTCACGACGACCACTTTCGCGTTACCGGCGGCGGCCAGCGCGGCTCGCCAGGCCGATGCCAGTTCGACCACGCCGAAGTAATTCGTCTCGAGGATGAGCCGTGGCCGGCCGGGGTCCGGGGTGGGGCCGATGCCGGCGGCGAGCACGGCACCGTCGAGACGGTGCATCGCGGCCTCCAACACGGCGGCCGACGCCCGGGCCCGACCAACCGCCGTGGAGAGGTCGGCGACGACGTCCGCGTCACGCAGGTCGACCCCGATGACGGTGTGCCCGTCGGCCCGCAGCCGCTCGGCTGCCGCCCGGCCCATTCCCGATGCCGATCCGGTCACGGCGTAGGTACCCACGCGAACCTCTTTCCCTAGTCCATGCCAGCGGATGATCGTGCGTGCCTCGAGCCCTGCGGCCGTCGAGACCCCGTGCCATTCATCGTGGCTCGACCTCCGAGTCCAAGCGGCGGCCACCGACGCCCTCGGTCAACAGACCGTGCGCGTCGGGTCCGCCGTCGAGCAACCTGCTGGTGCGGGCGGTGATCAGCCACGTCCCGTCCCGGCGGTGCAGCTCGAAGTGATTGGCCGTGGCGCGCCAGACGACGTATTCGGTAGGTGCGCTGCGCCACGCCTCGCGGTCGACTCGATCCGGGTCGGCCTGGTCGGTGCGCAGCAGGACGAGGGATTCGCACACTGCCACGGCAGAATCGCCGGAGACGCTGACGACGGTCGGCCCGAGGAAGTGACAGCAGCCGCCCGCCACCAATTCACGGTGTGACGGCGAGCCGACCATGGCGCGAACGTCTGAACTGCTGTTCATGCGCCAGCCCTCGACGTCGTACCTTCCGTCGGTATCCCACAATGCCGCCGCGCCATCGGCGTCGGCCGAATCGACGAACGGTCCGTACGAGGCAATCAGTGCGCTGATCGCGCCTTCATCTTCGAGTTTCTGCAGCCGCGCCTCGAGCGCGACCAGATCGATGGCCATGGGCTTCCTTCACTCGATGGAGTTGGCGATGTCCTTCAGGAGACTCAGTTGGGCGCAGTAGTGCTCGGCGGAGCGCGCGGCGACGGTGCAGGTGACCACCGTCGCCCCGGCTGCGCTCACGTCGTGCAGGCATCGGCGGGTACCGCCGTCATCCTTCTCCGGGTCCAGCGGACGGCCGGTGCCGAGAACTACCTCCAACCCGGCCGGGGTTTCGACGTCGTGGAGAAGCCGTGCGATCTGCGATGCGTCGAGTCCGAACGGCATCCAGCCATCGGCGAACCGGGCTGCTCGCCGCAGCGACTGCACCGACCGGCCGCCCACCCAGATGGGTACCCGCGGCTGGACGGCGTGCGGCAGCACGGTCATCCCGGAAAAGGAATGGAACGGTCCTTCGTAGGCTGGCGACTCCGTCGACAGCGCCGCACGAAGGGCACGCAGTGCGTCATCGGCGCGGGCTCCGCGTTTGTCGAACCGGGCGCCCAAGAGTTCGAATTCCGCTGCCAGTGATCCGATTCCGACTCCGAGCACCAGCCTTCCGGAACTCACCCGATCCAACGTGCCGTACCGCTTGGCGATCTCCAGAGGATGGTGGTAGCCCAGCACGAGCACCGAGGTGGCCAGCTTGATCTTCACGGTGCGGGCCGCCAGGAATCCCAGGGTGGGCAGCGGATCCCAGTACACCGCGCCGCGGGTCTCGGCGTCTGCGCTTGGGATCGCCACGTGCTCGGAACAGGTCAGGAATTCGTACCCCAGGCGATCTGCGACGTCCGCGATCGATGCCAGATCCTCGATCGATGCGAAGCGTTCCCACTCCGAGGCGATGCCGGGAACCTGGACCACTACCGGACTGGACAGGCCGATCCGCATGCTACTTGCGGAGATTCACGAGCTCGCGGATGGCCTCGTGGGTTTCCAGCACGACACGGGCGCGGTCGGGGGCACTGTTGGCCACCGCACTCTTGGCGTTTCCGCCGGCAACGCGCACCGGCCCGTCGGCGATGTGGTCGAGACCCTCGCGAGCTACCTCGGTCGCGGTGTTGACCAGCATCCCGGGAGCGTCGAAGTTCAGGCCGATGCGTTCCATCGCCGGAGTGCGGGTCACCCCCAGCACGAGTTCGAGGACGTCGACGTCGTGCTCACGCAATTCCAGCCACAGGCTCTCGGCGAACATCCGAGAGAATGCCTTGGCACCGCTGTACACCGAATGGCGGTCGGCGCCCATGTATCCCGACAGCGACCCGACGATCACGATGCCACCGCGGCGGCGCGCAGCCATCGGTCGACCGAACATGTGGACAAGGCTCATCATCCGTGTCACGTTCAGGTCCAGGACCTTCTGGAAATCGGCCAGATCTGCCTCCAGGAACGGCTCGTTGCAGGTGCTGGCGCCGGCGTTGTAGATCAGGAGGCCCACCTCTACGTCAGCGGTGGCATCGGCGATCTGCGAAGTCGACGTCGGGTCGAGCAGATCGACTGCCACCTGCCGCACGTCGACCCCGAGATCACGGCACGTCTGGGCCGTCGTGGCCAAGGGGCCCGGCTTACGGGCGATGAGGACCAGGTTGAAACCGTCTTCGGCCAGCATCCGTGCGAACTCGGAACCCACGCCTTCCGAGCCGCCGGCGATGACCGCCCATGGCCCGTACTTGCTCGTGTCGGTCATGTCCTCGTACTCCTCGTCGCCCGGTTCATCACTCGTCGCTGCCCTCGGGACCCTGAGGAGCCTTGAGGAGGCGGAAACCCTTGTATCCAGCGGCGGCCACTTCGTGACAGATGTCGAGGTAGGCCGCGAACCCGCCGATGAACAGCATGAAGACCCGTGGTTTACCGGGCACGTTGGCTCCCATGTACCAGGAATTGGCCTGCGGAAACAGCGTAGCGTCCGCGCGTCTGTTGCATTCGACGATCCAGTCGTCCACCGCGTCCGGTTCGGCCTCCATGCCGGCGTAACCGTGCTCGTCGAGATAACCGATTGCGTCGGCGATCCAGTTCACGTGGGCTTCGGCGTGCAACACCATGTTGGCCAGCACCGCCGGTGCGCCGGGCCCCGACACCAGGAAGAGATTGGGGAACCCGTCCACGCCCAGGCCGAGGTAGGTCCGCGGTCCGTCGGCCCAGTCGTCGCGTAGCCTCTGTCCCCCGCGGCCGACGACGTCGATCTTGGCCAGTGTTCCGGTCATGGCATCGAATCCCGTGGCGAGCACGATCGCGTCGAGGTCGTAGTGCGCCTCGGTGGTCTTGATTCCCGTGCCGTCGATCGACTCGATGGGTGTCTTGCGGACGCTGACCAGCTTCACGTGGGGTCGGTTGAACGTCTGAAAGTAGTTGGTGTCGGTGCAGATTCGCTTCGTGCCGATGGGGTGGTCGGTGGGGATCAGCAGATCGGCGACATCCGGGTCGTCGATCACGGCGCGGATCTTCTCCTCGTAGAAGATGCGGGCCTGCTCGTTGGCGGTGCGGTCGGTCATCTGGTCGGCGAACGTCTTGGAGAACAGCACACCGCCGAGCTGCCAGCGAGTCTCGAAGGCGTCGCGCCGTTCCTCGGGGCTGGTGTCCATCGTCAACTTGGGGTGGGCCACGTGCGGCGACCCGCCGCCGCTGCGCCACGACAGCCGACGTCGCTCCGCGTAGTTGGCCTTCACCTCGGCGACGTCCTGCGGCGTCAACTCCCGGTTGCCCGCCGGGACGCTGTAGTTGGGCGTGCGCTGAAATACGATCAGCTCGTCGGCTTGGTCGGCGATGATCGGAATGGATTGGATGCCAGAGGATCCGGTGCCAATCACCGCTACCCGTTGACCGGTGAAGTCCACCCCGTCGTGGGGCCAGTGGGCGGTGTGGTGGATCTGGCCCTCGAAGGTGTCCAGGCCCGGAAAGTCGGGCGTCAGGGCCGCCGAGAGTGGGCCGGTGGCCATGATGACGAATCGGGCCCGCACCACCTCGCCGGTGTCGACGCGCACCGTCCACGTGGTGTCGTCCTCGTCCAGGGTGGCCGCGACGACCCTGGCGTTGAAGTCGATGCCGGAACGCAGGTCGAGGGTGTCTGCGACCCAGTTGATGTAGCGGAGGATCTCGGCCTGGGTGGCGTATCTCTCCGACCACGTCCACTTCTGCTGCAGTTCGTCGGAGAACGAGAAGCAGTAGTCGACGCTCTCTACGTCGCAGCGCGCACCCGGGTACCGGTTGAAGTACCAGGTGCCGCCGACCTCGGGGGCGGCTTCGAAGACGCGGGTGGTCAGTCCCCGGGTGCGTAGCCGGTGCAGCGCATACAGGCCGGCGAACCCCGCGCCGACCACCACGACGTCCACCGGTTCGGGCTGTCGCTCTGCGCTGTCGCTCACCCGCCCGAAGATAGGCAATCACCAAGGCCCTGCGGCCGGTGTTCCCGATGACCGGGCCGTTGGTGATGCCCGTCCCGACCATCGGGCGCACCGGTTGCGACTGCGGTGCGGGTGGCGACACTTGACCTTCACACCCACACCCACACCCGTGAGGATCGATGGCCGAGGCCACTAGTCGCAGTGTCATGGTGACCGTCACCGAGGTCGTCGACGAGACCGCCGACGCGCGATCATTGGTACTCGCCATCCCCGAGTACGCCCGGGACCGGTGGGTTCACCGGCCCGGTCAGTTCCTCACCCTGCGCGTGCCGAGTGATGAGACGGGCTCGGTCGCCCGCTGCTACTCGCTGGCCAGTTCGCCACACTACGATGCCGCACCCAAGGTCACGGTGAAGCGGACGAAGGATGGCTATGGGTCGAACTGGTTGTGCGACAACGTCTCCGCTGGCGACGTACTCGAAGTGTTGCCGCCCGCGGGCACCTTCACCCCCGACGACATGCACGGCGACGTGGCACTGTGGGCGGCCGGCAGCGGCATCACCCCGGTGCTGTCGATCCTGAAGTCGCTCCTGGCGGTCGGGACCGGACGCATCGCGCTGGTGTACGCCAATCGCGATGAGCGGTCGGTGATCTTCTCCGGCGAGCTACGCGATCTGGGGGACCGCCATCCCGACCGACTGACGGTGCTGCACTGGTTGGAGTCGGTGCAGGGCCTACCCTCGCACGCCCAGCTCGCCGGACATGCGGCGCGCCTGCGGGACCGGGACCACTATCTTTGCGGCCCAGCGCCATTCATGGCCACCGTGCAGAGTGCGCTCGGCGAGGTGGACGTCCCCCGCGCCCGGATCCACGTCGAAGTGTTCGCGTCGCTGTCCGGTGACCCCTTCGCCGTCCGCCTGCCCGTCGCCGCCGACGGCGACGGCGACGGCGCGTCGGAGCTGGAGGTGGATCTCGACGGCCACGTGCACCACCTGCGTTGGCCCCGGCAGTCCACCCTGGTCGAGGTGCTGTTGGCGGCCGGCGTCGACGTCCCCTACTCGTGTCGCGAGGGCCAATGCGGTTCGTGCGCCTGCACCGTCACCGACGGCGAAGTGGCCATGGAGCGCGCCGACATCCTGCAACCCGAGGACCTGGCGGACGGGATCGTCCTGGGATGCCAGGCGCGCCCGGTGTCCGACTGCGTCCGTGTCGAATTCTGACGTCGCGACTTTCTCAGTCCGCTGACCGGGATGCACGTCGCAGACCGAGCCGGATGTCGATGACCATCGAGGACAACCACCGGAGCAAGGGGCATTGACATGAGCGAACGGGTGCTGGATCGGATCGCCGAAGTTGCGGACCAGCTGCGCCAGCAGGCCTGGGAGGCGGAGGCGCTGGGCCAACTACCAGAGACGACGGTCAAGCAGATGAAGGCGGCCGGATCAATCCGCCTCCTGCAGCCCAAGAAGCACGGCGGTCTCGAAGTACATCCGCGAGAATTCGCCGAGACCGTGATGGCGACGGCGGCGCTGGACCCGGCCGCCGGCTGGGTCAACGGCGTGGTCGGCGTCCACCCCTATCAACTCGCCTACGCGGATCCTCGCGTCGCCGAGGAGGTTTGGGCTGGTGACGTCGACACCTGGGTCGCCTCCCCCTACGCCCCGCAGGGCGTCGCCAAGCCGGTGGACGGCGGATACGTCTTCACCGGTCGTTGGCAGTTCAGCTCCGGCACCGACGCCTGCGACTGGATCATCCTCGGCGCGATGATCGGTGACGCGGACGGAAAGCCGTTGATGCCGCCGCAAATGCTGCACATGATCCTGCCCCGCGAGGACTACGAGATCGTGCCGGACTCGTGGAACGTGGTGGGGCTGCGCGGAACCGGGTCGAAGGACGTCATCGTCAAGGATGCGTTCGTCCCGGCCTACCGGACGATGGACGCGATGAAGGTCATGGACGGCACGGCCCAGCGCGAGGCCGGGATGACCGAGACGCTGTACCTCATGCCGTGGTCGACGATGTTCCCGCTCGGCATCTCCTCGGCGGTGATCGGCATTGCCGAGGGTGCGCTCGCCGCCCATCTGGACTATCAGCGCGAACGCGTCAACTCCAGTGGAGTGGCCATCAAGGACGATCCCTACGTGATGTACGCGATCGGTGAAGCCGCCGCCGACATCAACGCCGCCCGTCAGGAACTGCTCGCCAACGCCGACCGCATCTACGACATGGTCGACGCGGGCAAGGAGGTGTCGTTCGAGGACCGCGCCGCGGGCCGGCGCACGCAGGTGCGCGCCGTCCACCGTGCGGTGTCCGCCGTGGACGAGATCTTCGCGCGCTCCGGCGGCAACGCCATGCGGATGGACAAGCCCCTGCAACGGTATTGGCGTGACGTCCACACCGGCCAGGCGCATGCCATCCACGTTCCAGGCACCGTGTACCACGCCGCGGCACTCAGTTCCTTCGGCGTCGACCCCCAGGGTCCGCTGCGGGCCATGATCTGACGCCTCGCGTCACCACCGAGCAAAGGACCAACCAATGGCACTCATCAAGAGCTTGGGATACGTGAAGGTGCAGACCGCCGACATCGCGCGGTGGCGTCGATTCGCCTTCGACGTACTGGGATTCGCCGAAGGCTCCGGTCCCGACGAGGATGCCCTATACCTGCGAATGGACGAGCGGGCGGCCCGGATCATCGTGGTGCCCGCCGAGACCGATCGCATCGTCACCGTCGGCTGGGAGGTGCGCGACCACGCTGCCATGGAGCGCGTCAAGACGGCCCTCAGTGGCGCCAGCGTGCCGTTCAAGCAGTTGGCGCAGGAGGAGGTCGACGCGCGTCGCGTTGAGGAGGCCATCGCGTTCGACGATCCGGCGGGCAACTCGCTGGAGGTGTTCCACGGCGCGGTGCTCGATCACAGCCCCGTCGTGACACCGTTCGGGGCCAGGTTCGTCACCGGCGCCCAGGGTCTCGGCCACGTGGTACTGCCGGCCGTGGACGTCAACGGCCTGTTCGACTTCTACACCGAGACACTGGGTTTCGTCTCACGTGGCGCGTTTCGGGTGCCAACCCCGCCCGAATACGGACCGGTGCGGGTGCGTTTCCTCGGCACCAACGAACGTCATCACAGCCTGGCGATCTGTCCGGCCATGACCGTGCGGGACCCGGGCCTCATCCACCTCATGGTGGAGGTGGACGGTCTCGACGCCGTGGGGCAGGCGCTCGACCGCGTCAACCGGGACGGCTTTCAGCTCTCCTCCACGCTCGGTCGCCACACCAACGACAAGATGGTGTCGTTCTACGTACGTGCACCCGGCGACTGGGACATCGAGTTCGGCACCGAGGGCATGCGGGTCGACGAAGAGTCCTACACCGCAGAGGAAATCACCGCCGACAGCTACTGGGGCCACGCCTGGGTGAGTGACCTGCCCGCGGCCATGCGCCCATGATCGTGCAGCGGGACGTCACGCCAATCCCCGCCGCATCCGTGCACGGCTGGGATCACGAGGCGGACGTGGTGATCGCCGGCTACGGGGTGGCCGGTGCTGCTGCGGCGGTCGAGGCGACCGCCGCAGGAGCCGACGTACTCGTCGTCGAACGCACCGGATCCTGGGGTGGCGCCGCGGCGATGGCGGGTGGCTTCATCTACCTCGGTGGCGGTACCGCACTGCAAAAAGCCTGTGGCTTCGAGGATTCCGCGGCCGACATGGCGACGTTCCTCAACGCGGCCATGGGCCCGGGGGCGGACGCCGAACGCATCGCCGACTACTGCGAAGGCAGCGTCGAGCACTTCGACTGGCTGGTGAGCTGCGGCGTGCCCTTCAAGGCGGAGTTCTTCGGAGAACCCGGCTGGGAGCCGATGGGCGACCAGGGCCTGATGTACAGCGGCGGCGAGAACGCCCACCCGTTCAACACCATCGCCAGACCAGCGCCTCGCGGCCACGTGCCGCAGATGTCCAACAAGAAGCAGGGCGAGGCGAGTGCCGGCTTCATGTTGATGAAGCCATTGGTGGACACCGCGACCGCCGGGGGCGCGCGCGGCCTGTTCGACGTCCGGGTTCAGAGCCTCGTCGTGGAGACCGACGGCCGGGTCGTGGGAATCCGGGCGCGCCAGTACGGCTCCGAGATCACCGTCCGCGCGCGACGCGGGGTAGTCCTGGCGACGGGGAGCTTCGCCTACGACGACACCATGGTCGCCCAGTACGCGCCGCGGATTGCAGGGCGGCCGGCGGCGTCGATCGAGCAGCACGACGGCCAAGGCATTCGGATGGCGCAGGCTCTCGGTGCGGACCTCGCGCACATGGATGCCACCGAGGTGGCCATCTTCGTCGACCCCCAGCAGCTGGTGCGCGGCATCCTGGTCAACGGCCGCGGGCAGCGCTTCATCGCCGAGGACACCTACCCGGGACGGGTCGGCCAGGCCACGCTGTACCACCAGGACAACGTCGCCTACCTGATCATCGACGGCGCTGCCCAGGAGGCGGCGATGGCTTCGGCGTCTCCGCAGCTGATGATGCGCCCGCCCACCTGGGTGTGTGAGTCGGTCGCCGACCTGGAACGAGAGATGGGCCTCGCACCGGGGTGCCTGCAGAGCACCGTGGCCGCCTACAACGACGCTGCCGAGCGCGGCGAGGACCCGCTGCTGCACAAGAAGCCGCAGTGGCTGAAGCCGATCGGCTCGCCCGTGGGAGCCGTGGATCTGCGCGACAGCACGGGTGGCTTCACCCTGGGCGGCCTGCAGACCACGCTTGACGGGGAGGTGCTGAACGTCAGCGGTCAGCCGATCGCCGGCCTGTACGCCGCAGGCCGTTCGGCATCGGGTTTGGCCGCGTGGGGGTATGCCAGCGGAATCTCTCTCGGCGACGGCAGCTTCTATGGCCGCCGCGCCGGACGGCGCGCCGCCAAGGGCTGATTCGGCCACTGCGTTTCCGCCGCCCGACACGTCGTCCGTGTCGGGCGGCTCCATTTGTGGTCATGTGACAGCAGCCACATCCTTATGCTACAAAATGCTATATCACTAACAGGCATATGTAGCCTGCATCACAGCCGCTGGAGGATGCATGACGATCACGACGCAGCCCGTCGACACCACGACCCCGAACGCCGTCATCGACCGCGTCTCACTCGTGCTTGACGCGTTCGACGGGCCAGGGCGCCTGACCCTGGCCCAGGTAGTGCGACGCACCGGACTACCGCGTTCATCGGCCCACCGGATGCTGGACCGGCTCGTCCAACTGCGGTGGTTGCGCCGCACCGGTCGCGACTACGAGCTCGGCATGCGCCTGGTCGAACTTGGCTCGCTCGCCGTGCATCAGGACCGGCTCCACAAGGCGGCCGCTCCGCTTCTGCAGGAACTGCACCGCGCCACTGGGCTGGTGGTGCACCTCGCCATCCTCGACGGCGCCGACGTGGTCTACCTCGACAAGGTCGGGGACCGACTGGCCACCGCAGTCCCCACCCGGGTGGGGAGCCGCCAACCGGCCCACTGCGCCGCCGTCGGCAAGGCGATCATGGCCTACGACGACCAGCCCGAGGGTGTCGACCTGAGCGTCCGCAAGACCCGGTATTCGATCACCTCGCAGCAGCAACTTGCCGCGGAGCTGGCCAAGGTACGCGCCCACGGTGTCGCGTTCGACCGAGAGGAATCGCTGGCCGGATTCGGTTGTGTCGCAGCGCCCATCGGCGGCCCCGGTGAGGCAGTGGCGGCCCTGTCGGTGTGCGGCCCGATGAACAGGGTGACCTTCGATCAACGCCTGGCCGCCCCCGTGCGCATGACGGCGATGGGAATTTGGCGCAACGTCGAGGACGGCCCGGCGCGGGTCGCCCCGACCCTGCAGCAGATGCGCCCCCTGCGGCCCATCTCAGCCGCGCAGTTCGCGTGAACCTCGACCCTCAAATCGCCGACCTCATCGGCGCGCTGGACGGCGGCTTCCCCCCGGTGCACACCATGACCGGCGCGCAGGCCCGGGCGACGATCCGATCGAGGTTCGTGGTGGACTCCGATCCTGAGCCCGTGGGATCGGTCACCGACACACACGTGGCGGGTCCCGGCGGTGACATCCCGATTCGCATCTACCGCCCAGTGAGCGATTCCGCTGCACTGCCGGTCGTCGTGTACGCCCATGGGGGCGGATTCGTGTTCTGCGATCTCGACAGCCACGACGGAATGTGCCGTGACTTGACGAATCGCACTGGGGCGGTGTTCATCTCGGTGGAGTACCGACTAGCTCCGGAGAATCCGTGGCCTGCGGCCGCCGAGGACGTCCTTGCCGTCACCACATGGGTAGCCGACTGCGCGGACGTGCTCGGCGTCGACGCCGACCTCATCGTCGTGGGCGGGGACAGTGCCGGCGGCAACCTTGCCGCCGTTGCCGCGCTGATGGCGCGCGATCGCGGCCGACCCTCACTCGCCGCTCAGCTGTTGCTCTATCCGGTCATCGCCGCAAGCTTCGACACCGAGTCCTACCAACGGTTCGGCACCGGTTACTACAATCCCAAGCCGGCGCTGCAGTGGTATTGGGACCAGTACGTGCCCAACGATTCGGACCGGTCCCACCCCTACGCGTCGCCACTGACCGCGAATCTCGAAGGCCTACCACCCGCGGTGGTCGTGTTGGCGGGTCACGACCCCCTACACGACGAGGGCGTGGCCTACGCAGACGCGTTGGCCGCGGCCGGGGTCGTCGTCACGCGGTGCCCGTTCGAGGGCGGCATCCACGGCTTCATGACGATGCCGATGTTGGAGCTGGCGCACCATGCTCGGGCAGAGGTGAGCGCCGCTCTGCTGCAACAGCTCCTGCCGTCGCCGGCGCGCTGACCGAACCGTAGCGCTGCTCGGGATCGAGCACGCAGTGAGTGCGCCCGAACACCGTCACCATGCACTTGTTGTTGTGCGTGCAGCGGCTGCGCGTGCCGGGCTCGGCGATCATGGCCGCGACGAGGCCGGGTTCGCGCAACAGTGCCCGGCCCATCGCCATGAAGTCGAAGCCCTCGCGCACCCCGGTATCGAGGTGCTCGCGGTTGGTGATGCCGCCCAGCAAGATCAATTTGGTCCGACGCATCACGGGCACGAACTGGCGCGCCGCAGGCAGCATGTACAGATCCTCGTACGGATAGCTGCCCATCGCCCACTTCCCCACCAAGCGCAACGGCATTCGCATCGCCGGCGGCATCACCTTCGCGAACTCCTTGACGGGAACGTCGCCGCGAAAGAGGTACATCGGCTTGAACACCGAGGACCCCTGCGTCAGCTCGACGGCGTCGAGCGTGGCGTCCGAATCGAGCAGCTGTGCGGTGCGTAGCGCCTCGTCGATCCAGATGCTGCCCGGCAAACCGTCGTCCATGTCCAATTTGGCGATCACCGCGATGCGCTTCCCTACGACGTCGCGCACCCGTTGGGCGATCTCGCGCACGAACCGCGAGCGGTCGTCGATGTCACCGCCGTACTCGTCCTTGCGGCGGTTGAGCAGCGGGCTCAGAAACGAGCTCGGCAGATACAGGTGTCCGAAGTGCAGTTCGACGGCATCGAAGCCGGCGGCAACCGCCACCTGTGCCGCATCGCCGAATTGATCGACGACCGAACGAATTTCGTCGCGGGTGATTTGTCGGCAATAGGCCATCGACGCCGGATTGACGAACCGGCTTGGCGCAACCGGGGTGACACCGGTGAGTCGCTTGTGCGCCACCACCCCGGCGTGCCCGAGTTGGGCCGAGATCGCTGCGCCTTCGGCGTGCACGGCGTCGGTCAGACGCTTCAGCCCAGGCAGCGCCGACGCGCTCATCACGATCTGCCCCGGTGCGCTGGCCGCCTCCGGCGAGACACCGCAGTACGCCACCGTCGTCATGCCGACCCCACCGCGCGCGAATCCGACGTGAAAGTCGATCAGGTCATCGGTCACCACACCGTGCGGTGAGCGGCCTTCGGACGTCGCGGCCTTGATCACGCGGTTGCGGAGTGTCACGGGACCAAGTCGGGCGGGGCTGAACGGGTCTGGCACCTCGGCGTTGCTCATCGGTCCACTGTGGGCCGGAGCGACGCCGAACGTCGACGCCGTCCCGATGGGCGGGAGCGCGAGCGTCGAACCGTCGGTGTACTCCTAGTGTTCGACTCGTGACCGGTGAGGTGTACGTCGTCGACCGCGTGATCACCAAACCGGGCTGCGCGAGGAGCTTCGTCAATGCCTACCTCTCCGAATACGCCCCGGGCGCACGACGGCGGGGCATGACGCTGCGCGACGTACTCGTCAGTCCGCCAATCTGGTTCGACGATCAAGTCAACACGATCACCGTCACCTGGTCGCTGCCCAGCCCGCAGGCCTGGTGGGAGATGACCTGGGAGGGGCGCCCCGACCCCACCATCGCGCAGTGGTGGACAGGCGTCGAGGGGTTGATCGACGAACGCACGCGCGGCGTGGCCGCCGCCGCCACCGACGTCGACGGACTCTGCGATGTTTAACGTCATCCGGCTGATTCACACCACGCAGCGCGACCGCCTGCTGGCCGCCGTACGCGAGGCCACCGCAGAGATACCCCTTGCCTTGGCCGAGCCGACGCTGCCGGGCAGCCGCAACGGCGGTGACATCCTCGTCCAGATCCGGTTCGATGACGAAACTCTCTGGAAGACAGTTGAACCCGAACTCGATGCAGTGATCGACGACGCCTCCGTGACTCACGTCGACGGCGTCACCTATCGGGGTTCACCGGTGGTGTCCGAGCGCACGCCCGGAACGGTGTTTCGAGCGTTGTTGGTTCGAGTGTGGCCCGAGACCGACGGCGCGACGGTGGCCCGGTTCGAAGATGACCTGCGGCTGCTGACGCGATACGTCTCGACCATCACAGAATGGCAGCTCAGCCCCGTCGAATCGGCCGTGGGGGCAAGCGTGTGGACTCATGTGTTCTCCCAGCGGTTCACCGACGTGGACGGTCTCGTGGGGCCCTACCTCATGCACCCGATCCACTGGGCACACGTCGACCGCTGGTTCGATCCGGAATGCCCGGGCTACATCGTCCGCGACCGGGTCTGCCACAGCTTCTGTGCGATGCCCGCACCGCACTGACGTCACGCCCAATGAATGCGTGGCCCAGGGAGTTGGCTCTTCACTCCCCCGTCGACGCCATCGGTCCTCGCGGCCTACCCCGTCGTTTTACCCGACAGGTGCCCTGACATCACGGAAGACTCGGGCCTGACGTCAGCGTCGCGACGATCAGCTCGAACCCGGTACGCAGAGCCCTCTCGAGCATGTCGAAGTCGCCGCTGTCCACCCAGTACACGTAGGCGTGCCGACAGACCTGGATCACCAGCTGGGCAGGCAGCGTGCGACCGAACGGATCCGAACCTAGATCGAAGCGCGCCGCCAAGAACTCCGAGATGGGTTCGGCCAGATCCTCACCCCAATCCAGCCAGCGCAGTCGGTACTGGGGATCGGCGATCATCAGTGCCATGAAGCGGCGGCCCATCTCCACTTCTCCGCGCTTCGCGAGCTCGCTACCAAAGGCCTCGATGAAGGTGTCGACCGCGTCGCCGGTGGCTGGGGATTGTTGCAGCACTTGAATACTGAGCACGCCAAACTGACGGAACAGCGGCATCACGACATCCTCCTTGGCCGGGAAGTGGCGATGGAAGGTGCGTGGCGCAATGCCGACGGTCTCGCAGATCCGCTCGACGGTCGCTGCGGTCGAACCGTCCGCCAGGAAGAGGTCACGCGCCGCGACGGCGATGGTCATGCGAAGCTCTTCGGCCCGGCGCTCGGTCAGCGTCGGCCGACTCGGTGCGCTCACGTGCAGCTCCTCGAGGGTTGGGTGTCCACCCAGTGAGACACCGCGTTCCGCGGGCCACAACCTGTAACTACGGTCACACCTGTCAGATTCTGACAGACAGCCAGATTATGCCTTCGCCCGGGGTGCCACCGCAGCGAAGTCAGCCGACCGCCACTCAGAGGAGGGCCAACATGTCCACCGAGACAACCGAATTGAACTATGACGACTACACCCACGACTTCATGGGCAAGGTCGGCAACATAGGGGACTTCTCCCGCGACTTCCTCCTCGGGCAAGCCCGCGTCTTCGAAGACGTCCTGAACTTCATGCCCTACGCACACGTCGCCACCTACTCCAAGTTCGTCGGCGTCAACGCGGCCATGGACGTGGCCGCTCAGGTGTCGAGAGCCGGCATGCGTCAGGTGATGCCGATGGGGCGCTTCATCGCCCCACCCGGGTGGGATTGGAAGAATGCTCAATACCAGGCCATCCCGTTCGACGTGCAGACCGAGGATCTGAACAAGGAGGCCCTCATTCGGCTGATTCAGACGTACTGGGATCAATACCTCAAGGGCCACAACTACTTCATCGACCAGTGGACGAAGATCATCCCAGAAGAGGACGTCTGGCTCGGCCTGCCCGGCATGTATGAACTCATCATCGACTACCAATATCCGAAGCTGGCGAAGGTGCTCAAGATCGAGCCCGAGCACGTCGTGGACTACCTGAAGTTGGCCGTGCTGAGCATCGACGGCACCCTCGGTTACGGGGGCGAGTACATCGTCATCAACGAAGACTACGTCGTGCTGAACATGCGTCGCTGCGAGGTTCTGCAGAAGTACACCGACGAGGGCCTCTACCCACCCAAGCGCGCCTGGATGAACTGCACGTTCGAGCAGCGGATCTCGGCGCCGTTCTTCCCGACCTGCAAGCTGGACATCAACCTGCCGCCGTCCGATTTCACGTTCGCGCAGAACGAGCCCTTCTGCGTCTGGACCTATACCAAGGGTGAACAGAACCACGAGGCCGCGGCGGAAGCGCCCAACCCACGCGAAAGTGCGATGAAGCGGATTCCGCTCATGACGGTCTGAGCGCGGCCGAAGGTACGGTTGTCCGCGGTCGCTCTCGGACGATGTGCACGACAACCGTACTTTCGGCGCGTTACAGACCCGCGGGCAGGATGTTGGGATTGGCCGTCGCCGACGGTTCGAGCGCGGGTAGCACCGTATGACCGTCGAGGGTGTGGACGGGCAGCTGCTGAGACCACGGGTAGTGCAGGCTGAACGCCACCAGACCGGTCCGCTCGGCAGCGGGCAGGTGACACATGGCCAACACGGTCTCCGCGAGGTACTCCACCGGTTCGGTCGGAAAGTCGTCCGGAATCAGTTGCGCCGCACCGGGTGTTCGGATTGCCGACGACGGGCCCACGCAGTTGACGGCGATGTTCGCGTCGAGCACCTCGGCGGCCACACCCTGGGTGAACCGATGCAGGGCCGCCTTCGCCGAGGCATAGATGACGTCGCCGGCGGTCTTGTTGTAGTCGCGGTAGGGCCGAACCGGGGCAACGCCGGTGACCGAACCGATGTTGACGATCCAGCCCGCACCCTGCTTTGCCATCTGCGGGATCGCAGCGCGGATCAGCACGAACGGGGTCCGCAGGTAGTGCTCCAGGGTGCGGGTGAACGTCTCATCGGTCATGTCCTCGATCACCGAGTAGTCGGCGAATCCTGCGTTGTTGACCAGAATGTCGATACGTCCGGTCTCATCGAGCACGCGATCGACGAGGTTGTCCCGCTGCCCGGCGTCTTCGAGGTCGGCCGCGACTCCGATCGCCCGGCCGCCCGCCTTCTCGATCAGGGCGACGGTCTCCCCGATCGTGCCGGGCAACGCCGTCGTGTCTCCCCCGCGGATCGACGGAGACGGCGTGTGCGACCGCGCCGTCACCACGACGGTCGCCCCCTCGGCGGACAGCCGTTGCGCAATCGCGCGCCCGATCCCCCGGCTACTGCCCGTCACCAATGCGGTTCTGCCAACTAACTTTCGACTCATCGCAGCAGGAAGTCCTCTTCGACGGGCGCCCGGTGCTCGCTCCACAGGTCGACGAGGCGAAACGGTGTGGCCACGACGACGCGGCCAGACCCGGAGCGGTAGTAGGTATGCGCATTGGGCGTGTGACACCACACCGTGCGCGCCATCGCTTCGTCGATCGACTCGACGTACTCCCGGTAGGCCTTCTCGGTGACCTCGATGGTGCGGGCGCCACGCAACGCCATCAACTGCAGGCATTCGATGACGTAGTGCGACAGCACTTCCATGGCGAAGTTCGCACCGGCACCGTGCCCGGGGCTGTAATTCGGCGCCGAGTTGACGAACAGGTTCGGAAAGCCGGGGACCGTGCCACCGCGGTAGGACCGCGGGCTGTCGCCCCACACGTCGGCCAGCGCGATTCCGTCACGACCGCGGATGTCCACGGTGGAGAGGAAGTCCAGGTGATACCCGGTGGCATAGATGATGACGTCGAGATCGAGTTGGCGACCATCTTGGGTGACGATGCCGCTGGCGTTCACGCTGGCGGGTTCGGTTGCCTCGACGTCGACGTGGTCGCGGGTCAGCGCAGCGTAGTAGCCGCCGGGATCGCGGATGATGCGCTTGCCGTAGGGCGCGAAGTCGGGCGTCACCTTCTTCGCCAACTCCGAGTCGGCGCCGAAGGTTTGGGCGATGTACTGCTGGCACATCTGCAGAAGGACGTCGTTGGCGGGCGATATCGACAGATGGGTCTTCGACCATTCCTCGTCCTGAAGGATGATCGGGTAGTTGTTGTCCGCGGTACCCCAGTAGGACTTCAGGCGGTGCCACTTCGTGTAGTGCGGCAGTCGGCTGCCCAGGTATCGACGGTGCTCGGGGACGTCGTCAGTCAGTCGCTTTCGCGGTGCTACCCAGTGGGGCTGGCGCTGGAACACCGTGAGGTGCTCGACCTGATCGACGCAGGCGTCGACGATCTGCACGGCGGTGCAACCGGCGCCGATGATCGCCACCCGCTTACCAGTGAGGTCGAGCTCGGGGTCCCACAGTGCGGAGTGAACGCTGGTGCCGGCAAACGTGTCTCGGCCCGGCAGATCGGGCCACCGGGGCCGGTTCAGGTACCCGGCGGCGGTGACGACGACGGTGGCATGACTGATCTCGCGGGTGCCGTCCGCCGAGACGGAGTGGATCTGCCAGTGCTGCTGCTCCTCGTCCCACCACAGGGCTTCTACCTCGGTCTCGAAGCGGGTGTGCTCACGCAGCCGGTGTTTGTCGGCCAGCGCCACCAGGTAGGCCTGGTACTCCGCGCCCTGTGGGTAGTAGTTGCTCCAGCCGGGGTTCACCTCACGCGACAGCGAGTAGTAGGCCGACGGGGTGTCCACCCCGATACCGGGGTACTTCGTGGTGAGCCAGGTGCCACCGACCTCGGCGTTGCGTTCGAAGATCTCATAGGTAACCCCGGCTTCGGCGGCGCTGAGTGCGGCGTTGATGCCGGCGAGGCCCGCACCGATGATCGCCACGGTCATCGTGCTGGGGATGGCCGTGGTGCGCGGAAGCGTTGGTGTGAATGGCCGGAAACCACTCTGCTCGAACAGAAGTGGCACTTGTTCGTCATCGACCTCCGATCCGAGCACGACCGGCACCAGCCGGGTGAAGGATGCGAGGTCCACCTCCGGGATCGTCTCGGACGAAGACGCGGCGCGCAACGCGTCCACTATGGCGTCGGCCAACCTGGCCGCAGTGTCGGCGTCGGTGACGCCGGCACGTTCGGGCGGGTCGGGCACGTAGGTGATCTTCGGCCCGAACTCGTCGACCACCGATGAGTCACCGGTGAGCTGCGCCAGCACTGCCACCAAGACACCCGAGTCGGCCAGCAACAGATTGGCCCGGAGCTCGTCGGGGTCCGTGTCGGCGATCAGCTCGGCATCGATCGGAGAGGCGGTGGTCATGGCACCGAGTATCGGAGAGCCTGGGCTGCACGGAGATCGCGATGCCTACTCAGTGGGAGGCGATCCGATCAACCCGGACAACGCCTCTAGTGTTCGCCCCATGCAGCATGCGCACGATGGCGAGACGAACGCCCTGATCGCGCGGGCTCGCCAGAACGGTCTCGGCGACATTCCCCGACGATCGGCACGCCGCCAACCCGACAAGGTCGCGATCATCGACGGGGATGTCATGCTGACCTTCGCGGAGTTCGACCACCTGGTCAGCCGGGCAGCCGCCGCACTGTCCGACCACGGGTTGGCACCGGGCGACCGCGTCGGTCTGCTCGCTCGAAATTGTTGGCAATACGCGGTCCTGGCGTTCGCCACGGCGAGAGCAGCAGTGGTGCTCGTACCGATCAACTTCATGCTCACCGCCCAGGAGATCGGCTTCATCCTGGACCACAGCAAGGTCAGCGGGCTGATCGTCGAATCCGCCCTGACACCGGTGGCCGAGCAGGCGATGCACCTCGGCGGTGCAGTCACCACCCGGGCTGCCCTGGTACCGGTCGGACAGATCGCGCCGGCCGGATGGGACGACTTCGCGCAATGGATGGAAACCACCAGCGAGACACCCAACCCCGACGTCGACGACGACCAACTGGTGCGGTTGATGTACACCAGCGGCACCGAATCGCGGCCCAAGGCCGTGATGCACAGCAGCCGTAGCCTGATGTGGCAATACGTCAGCACCATCGCCGCCGGAGCGATGACCGGCGACGACGTCGAGGTGCATTCGCTGCCGCTCTATCACTGCGCCCAGCTGGACAACTTCCTCGCCACCGACATCTACCTTGGCGCCACCAGCATCATCGTCGCCAAGCCCGACCCCGAACTGGTGCTGCGCACGATCGAACGCCACGGTGTCACCAATTACTTTGCGCCGCCGACGGTGTGGATCAGCCTGTTGCGCAGCCCGATCTTCGACGACGTCGATCTGTCGACTCTGCGCAACGGGTACTACGGAGCCTCGGCGATGCCAGTCGAGATCCTCGGCGAGATCCGCGAGCGGCTGCCCCAGCTGAGGCTGTGGAACTTCTACGGTCAGACCGAGATGGCGCCACTGGCCTCGGCACTGGGACCCGACGAGCAGGACGCTCATGCCGGAGCGGCCGGCCGGCCGGTCGTCAACGTCGAGACCACGATTCTCGACGAGGACAACGTCCCGGTTCCGGTCGGGACGGTCGGTGAAATCGCCCATCGCAGCCCGCATCTGATGCTGGGTTATCTCGATGATCCGGTCAAGACGGCCGAGGCATTCGACGGCGGCTGGTTCCATTCCGGGGACCTCGGCTTCTATGACGAGCACGGCCTACTGCACGTCGTGGACCGCAAGAAGGACATGATCAAGACCGGCGGGGAGAATGTGGCCAGCCGCGAGGTCGAAGAGGTGCTCTACCGTCATCCCGGGGTGCAGGAGGCCGCCGTGTTCGGGCTGCCGCATCCGGTGTGGGTGGAGGCCGTGGTGGCCGCCGTCGTCCTTCGCGAGGGACTGACCCCGACCGAGGACGACATCCTCCTTCACTGCCGCGCCGAACTCGCCGGGTTCAAGACCCCGAAGAACGTCTTCTTCGTCGACGAACTACCGAAGAACCCGAGCGGCAAGCTGCTCAAGAGGACGCTGCGGGAGCGGTTCGCCCTCGAATCCACCCGCCACTGAGAGGAATTTCACGTCGTGTACAAGGGACGCATCGCGCGGTTCGACGCGCCGGGCACACCGTTTCAGGTCGAGACGGTGAGTTTGCCAGAAGTCGCTGCCGGTCAGATCCTCATCAGGGTGATCCGGGCCAACATCTGCGGCTCGGACGTCCATGCCTGGCACGGGACCTTCGCCACCCGCGGTCTCGGGGGTCAATTACCCACGGTGTTGGGACACGAGATGGTCGGCGCGGTGGAGGCGCTCGGGGACGGCGTCACCGCCGATTCCAATGGTTCGCCACTCGACGTCGGCACTCGGGTGGTGTTTCCGTACTTCTTCTCCTGCCACACCTGCCGCAACTGCCTGGCCGGCCGGCGCAATGCGTGCCTGAACCTCAAGATGGCGATGCTGGGGCGTGCCGATGAGCCGCCCTACTTCGTGGGCGGTTACGGCGACTACTTCCTCCTTCCGGCGGGAGCCGTCGTCTACACCGTGCCCGACACCATCTCCGACGACGTTGCCGCTGGCGCCAATTGCGCTCTGTCACAGGTGATGTACGGACTCGAGCGGGTCGATCAGCAGCTCGGTGAGCACGTCGTGGTGCAGGGCGCCGGCGCACTGGGGCTCTATGCCGTCGCGGTCGCCAAGGCCCGCGGCGCAGGACGGGTCATCGCCATCGACGGCGTGCCGGAACGTCTGGAACTCGCCACCGCCTTCGGCGCGGACGCCGTCGTCGACCTCAACGCCGCGGCAACACCGAAGGAGCGAATCAAGGCCGTCCGCGCGCTCACCGACGGCCAGGGCGCCGACGTGGTCGTGGAGGTCGTAGGGCACCCGTCGGCCATCGAGGAGGGTCTTCAGATGCTCGGTCAGTTTGGCCGATACGTGGAGATCGGCAACATCAACATGGGCAAGACCTTCGACTTCGATCCGTCGCGGTTCGTCTTCGGCAACAAGACGATGGTCGGGGTCTCGCTCTACGACCCCGCCGTCCTATCCCGCGCGCTGACGTTCCTCGCGCAGCATCAACATACCCTCCCGCTGGACCGCCTCGCCGCCGCCAGCTATTCGCTCGACGACATCAACGAGGCCTTCGCCGCCGCAGAGGGCAAGCGCGACGTACGCGCAGCGATCGTGCCCTGAACCTGCTGACGAAGCCGATTACCCACCGAGAGCTACGAGGACGATGATCAACGACTACACGCGCACCGCTCTACTCCTCAACGGGCAGTGGATGAATTCGGACGGCCGCGACACGATCGAGGTCGTCGATCCGGCCACCGAGCGGGTCATCGGAAGCGTGCCTGCGGGCACGGTCGCGGACGTCGACGCCGCGGTTGCCGCAGCAACGGACGCCTTCGACCCGTTGGTCACGATCGCGGAGCGACGCGAGCGGGTCGCCACCGTCATCGCCGCGATGGAGAAGCGGCTGCCCGAGATCGCCGAGGCCATCACCGCCGAGATGGGCGCTCCGGTGCGCATCGCCCAGGGCGTCCAGACGCAGGTGCCCCTTGCGGTGGCCCGTGGCTTCGCCAAGGTTCTTGACTCCTTCGAATTCGAAGAGCGAGTGGGCAATTCGCTGGTCTTGCGCGAGCCCTACGGGGTGGTCGGTGCCATCACGCCATGGAACTACCCGCTCTACCAGGTGGTCGCCAAGGTGCTTCCGGCGATCGCCGCCGGCTGCACCGTGGTGCTCAAGCCCAGCAACGAAGCCCCCCTGTCGGTATTCGAGTTCGCCGACGCCGTCAACGAAGCCGGTCTCCCTCCTGGCGTGCTCAACCTGGTGTCGGGCCCCGGCGCAGTCATCGGTGAACGCCTCGCTCAGCACCCCGACGTGGACATGGTGTCCTTCACCGGTTCCACCGGAGTCGGTGCCCGCGTGGCCGAATTGGCCGGGCGCGCAGTGAAGAAGGTAGCGCTGGAACTCGGCGGCAAGTCGGCCAACGTCATCCTCGAGGGTGCCGACCTGAAGACGGCGGTCAAGGTTGGGGTGGGCAACGCATTCCTCAACGGCGGCCAGACCTGCATGGCGTGGACGCGGATGCTCGTTGCGCGATCCCAGTACGGCGAGGCACTCGATCTCATCGAAGCTGCCGTCGCGCGCTACACCGTCGGGGATCCCTGGGATCCGGCCACCCGCATCGGACCGTCGGCCTCGGCATCGCAGTTCAGGTCGGTGAGGGGTTTCATCGAGCGCGCCCAGCGCGACGGTGCACGGCTTCTCACGGGGGGTGCCGAACAGGTTCGAGACGTCGGATACTTCCTTGCTCCAACGGTATTCGCCGACGTTGACCCCAACTCCGAGCTCGGACAGGAAGAGGTGTTCGGTCCCGTCCTCGCGGTCATTCCGTTCGACGGGGAAGATGAGGCGCTCGAGATCGCCAACGGAACCCCCTACGGGTTGGCCGGTGCCGTGTGGGCCAAGGACACCGACACCGCCGTCGCGTTCGCCCGGGGCGTGCAGACCGGTCAGCTCGACATCAATGGTGGTGCGTACAACCCGATCGCCCCCTTCGGCGGCTACAAGAAATCGGGCATCGGTCGCGAACTCGGGCGTGCGGGCTTCGAGGAGTTCCTGCAGACCAAGTCCCTGCAGTTGCCGGAGCCGGCGTGACCGGCCCACTGGACGTCACCGCCCACGGGGCGACCAGCGTCTGGACCATCGATCTGCCGCACGTCGGCAACGCCATCACCGATACCGAGTTCATCGCGGCCTTCGAGGCCGCCGTGCACACCGCCAATGCCGACACCGACGTCCGGGCCGTCATCCTCACCGGGGCAGGCAAGATCTTCTCGGCAGGCGGCAACGTCAAGGAGATGGCGGACAACCAAGGCATGTTCGGCGTGAGTGCGCTCGATCAGCGCCGCGCCTACGTCGATGGCATTCAACGCATTCCGCGGGTCTTGGCTCGCCTGGAGGTACCGCTGATCGCGGCGGTCAACGGGGCTGCCATCGGAGCTGGTTGCGACCTGGCGATGATGTGCGACATCCGCGTCGCGTCCGAACGCGCCTCGTTCGCGGAGAGCTTCGTGCAGATCGGACTCATCCCAGGCGACGGCGGAACGTGGTTCCTGCCCCGGGCGATCGGCTACGAGCGGGCCGCCGAGATGACGTTCACCGGCGATCGCATCGACGCGCAGACCGCGCTGGCCTGGGGAATGGTCAGTCGCGTCGTGGCGCACGACGAACTCCTCACCGAGGCCCACGCTCTCGCGGACCGCATCACCAAGAACCCCACCCACGCCCTGCGCATGGCGAAACGGCTGATGCAGGAGTCTCGCACCGGGGCCTTGGAGTCCACGCTGGGCATGGCCGCGGCCATGCAGCCGCTGGCACACCGCGACCCCGAGCACGAGCAGCGGATCAGCCGCTGGCGGAGCGCGGAATGACACTCCCCCGGTTGGTGCCGTCGGCCACGCTCGAGTCGTCGGCCACCGACGACCTTCGCCGCGAGGTCAGAGGTTTCGTCGACGAACAGCTGGCCGCCGGTACTTTCACCCCGTCGGTGGACGGCTGGCTGGCGGGGTGGGACGAGGACTTCAGCGCCGCGCTCGCCGTTCGCGGCTGGCTCGGCATGACCGTGCCGAAGGAGTATGGCGGACATGGCCGTTCGTTCCTCGAGCGGTTCGTCGTCGCGGAGGAACTCTTGGCCGCCGGAGCTCCGGTGGCCGCGCACTGGATCGCGGATCGGCAGATAGTTCCCTCGTTGCTGAAGTACGGCACCGACGTGCAGAGGCGACGGTTCCTGCCCGGCATCGTGGCAGGCACGTGCTTCTTCGGCATCGGCATGAGCGAGCCGGACTCGGGTTCGGACCTCGCCAGTGTGCGCACTCGGGCGGTCCGGGTCGAGGGTGGCTGGTCGCTGACGGGCACCAAGGTGTGGACCTCTGGCGCACACCGCGCCCACGCCTTCATCGTGCTGGCCCGGACGGCTCCGGTCGATCCGGCCCACCGGCACGCCGGACTCAGCCAGTTCATCGTGGACCTCACCGGCCCTGGCGTCGACGTCCGTCCCATTGTCTCGATGAACGGAGCGCATCACTTCAACGAGGTCATCCTCGACGACGTCGTCGTCCCCGACGAGATGGTGTTTGGCGAGATCGGCGCGGGGTGGCAACAGGTCACCTCCGAACTGGCCTTCGAGCGCAGCGGGCCCGAACGGTTCCTGTCGTCGTTCGTGGCGCTCGCCGCCGCCGCCGACCAGACGGCGAAGGGCGCGTTCGGTCGGACCAACGAGCTGGGCAGACTGGTGGCGCGCGTGGCGGGTCTTCATCAGATGTCCACCGCCGTGGCCACTGCGCTGGAGCGTCACGAACCCGCCGACGTCTCGGCCGCGGTGGTCAAGGTGCTCGGTACCACCACCGAAGGCGACATCGCCGAGTTCGCGGACTGCCACGATGACGGCGCCGATGCCGTCTTCGCCGACCTGGTCTCAGCGGCGATGGATCAACGGCCGGGCTTCACCCTTCGCGGGGGAACCAACGAGGTGCTGCGTGGCGTGATCGCCCGCGGATTGGGGATGCGATGACCACTGTGGAGAGCTCGCCGGCAGCCGTCGATCCAGCCCTGACCGAGATGATGGACGCCGTCTTCGGCGCCCACCGCGAGACCCGGCCGGACACCGCCGCCGTCGAACGCGACGAGACGCTGTGGCGGCAGCTCGAGGATCTCGGATTGGTGCGGCTGACCGGTCCGGAATCCGACGGCGGCAGCGGCGCCGGCTGGTTGGAGGCTGTGGAACTGTTGGGAGCTGCCGTCCGCCACGGAGTGCGAATTCCCCTGGCGGAGCACGACCTCCTGGCGTGCTGGCTGCTCGATGCCAATGGGATGGCATGCGACGACGCGGTGCGCACCGTGGCCGTGCTCGACGACGACGGAATGTCCGCAGGGGTGCCATGGGCTCGCGGTGCGGACCGCATCGTCGTCGTGTGGCGTGTCGACGGTGAGTACCGCGCGGCCGATGTGGCCGCGGCCGCGGTGCGGATCTCGGCGGGGACCAACTCGATCGGCGAGCCGCGAGACTCGGTGACCGTCGACGTGTCACTACTCGACGGAGTGCCGGTACCCGCCGCACTAATCGACCAGTTGATGCGCAGGGCGGCACTGGTGCGGGCGATCCAGGTGTGCGCGGCGCTGGACCGCATCGTCGAGCTGTCGATCGAACACGCGAGTACGCGTGTTCAGTTCGGCCGCGCGCTATCGAAGTTTCAGACGATCCAGAATCTCATCTCGGACAGCGCCGCCGAGTCGGCGTTGGCCCGGTCGGCGACCGAGGCAGCGCTCACCGCAGCAGTCGCCGACGGATGGGCCTCCGACCGGCTCGACTTCATGATCGCGGTCGCGCGCTCGTGTGCCGGGCACGCCGCGTCGGTGGTGGTACGCAACGGCCACCAGATTCACGGCGCGATCGGCACCACCCGTGAACATCGGCTCCACGAATTCACCAGGTCGGCGCTGGCGTGGCGTTCGGACTACGGGTCGGTAGACCGATGGGACTCGGTGGTGACCGATGCGACGCTCCGCGTCGGAGGCCGCGGACTGTGGAGCCTCATCACCGGGTGAGATGTTCCACTGATCGGGCATCGGCGGTGGCACCGTCGGCTCGGTCGCGTTGACTCGTCCCCATGAGCAACGAGATCACGCTGTCCGAGGTCCAGGAGTTCCTCGCCGAATTCTGGTTCCACTACGACCAGGGCCACTTCGCCGAGCTGGCCACCCGCATCGCCGACGACATGACCTACGTCAGCCGATCCGACTCCGGCAACTGCGCATTCGAGCATCTGCTCGCCGCCGAACTCGACGGTGGCCCTGAGACGTTGGCCTGGCTGACCGAGCACCGCAACGAGAACCCCTACCCCCTGCGTCACCACACCACGAACGTCTTTCGCACCGGCACCGACGGCGACGTCACCCGGGTCCGCTTCTACCTCTACGTCAACCAAATCACCAACTCGGTGCCGTTCGACGTGTCCAGCGGCGTCGTCGACGCCGGAATCCGCCGCGGTTCGGACGGATTGACGTTGACGTCGTTGTACGTCGTACTCGATGCGGAGGATTCGGTGCCCTTCGCCCAGTACAGCGCCGGTGCCACTGCAGCGGCGACCCCGTAGCCCCATGGGTGCACGCGACGTCTTCAGCGGCGGAGTAGCCGTCATCACCGGAGCCGGTGCCGGCATCGGCGCGGGCTTGGCCCGCCACGCCTCGCGGCTCGGCATGACCGTGGTCATCGCAGACGTCGATGCGGACGCGGCGGCCCGCCTGCGCGACGAACTCGTCGCTGCCGGAGGGTCGGCGCACGCGCACGGCTGCGATGTGCGGGATCCCGAGGCGGTGACGGACCTGGCCGAGCGCACCCACCGCGACGTCGGCAACGTGCGGCTGCTGGTCAACAACGCCGGCGTCGAGCAGTTCGGATATCTGTGGGATACCCCGCTGGCCAACTGGAACCGCGTCGTGGACGTCAACATCAACGGCGTGTTTCACGGTGTACGGGCGTTCCTGCCCATGATGCTGAAAAGCCCTGAGCAGTCGTGGGTCTGGAATCTCTCCTCGATCGGCGGCGTAGCCGTCGTCCCACTGCAGGCGCCCTACATCATGAGCAAGCATGCAGTCCTCGCGCTGACCGAGTGTCTTCGCCTCGAGGTGGAACTGGCCGGCCACGATCACCACGTCCACGTTCAAGCGGTGCTTCCTGGCGCAGTGGTGTCCAACATCTTCGAATCCGCCGGCGGCGTCAGCGACGGTGACGTCGCGGCCGCAGAATCACAACGGACCGCCATGCTGGACATCAAGGCCGAGGCGATGGACCCGATCGCCGCCGCCGAGGTGGTCTTCGAACAAGCCGCCGCGAACCGCTTCTACCTGTTGACCCAACCCGAGTACGTCGGTTCCGCCATGACCGAGCGGGCCACCACGCTTGCGACGCAACGTCCCCCGATCCTGCGCACCAAGAAGCGCTTCGAACCGGCCGAGCACTGACGGTGACCGCGTCCTCGCTAGATCCCGACGCAGCGGCCCGAGTCGCAGCGTTCGGCGTCGTGCCGCCGATGCGTCAACGAGGTCTGGCAGAGGTCAGACACGGCCTCGAATCGGCGCCTCTGCCCGACGACATGCCACCCATGGTCGCCGTCGACGACCGTTCCATCCCAGGCGTCTCCGGTGACATCGGGCTGCGCATCTATCGTCCCAGCCGTGCCGAGAACGGTCCGGTCGTCGTCTACTTCCACGGCGGCGGGATGGTGCTGGGCTCCAACCATTCCTTCGAACCCCTGGCCAGGATGCTCGCCGTCGCCAGCGACTCGACGGTGGTGTCGGTCGACTACCGCCTGGCTCCGGAGAATCCGCCCCCGGCTCAATTCGATGACGCCTACGCCGCGACGGCGTGGGTCGCCGACAACGCCGAGCAGCTCCACCTCGACCGGTCCCGGGTGGCGGTCGCAGGGGATAGCGCAGGCGGATCACTGGCTGCCGCAGTGGCCTTGGCCGCCCGCGACCGCCGCGGACCCGCCATCTTCGCGCAGGTGCTGATGTACCCGGGGCTCGACCGCGACATGGCCACATCGTCGATCACCAGCCAGCCCGACGCCCCGTTCCTCTCGCTGGACGACATCAACTACATGCACGACCTCGCCGACGGTGGGGCTGGAGCACCACACGACGCCTACCGCGTTCCCGCCTACGCGGCTGACCTGTCCAATCTGCCGCAGACGATATTGCTGACCGCAGGCTGCGACCCGATCCGGGATTGGGGCGAGCGGTTTGCCGCGCGCCTCCGGGACGCCGGCGTGCAGACCACGCTGACCCGTTATCCCGGTGTGTATCACGGCTTCCTGATGCGCGCGGATGCCACCGCACGCGGCCGGCTGGCCATCGCGGAGACCGGTGCCCTGTTACGGGCGAAGTTTGCCCACCAGCTCGAGTTTTGACGACGTCGTTGCGCAGATAGACCTCCCAGCCACCGGACAGCCCGACGCTGGCGTCACGAGTTCTGGCTCACAATCGCTTTCAACTGAACGACTGCGCTCAACAGAACGACTAAAGGAGACGACATGCTCACCGACGAACGCCGGATGGAACTGTCCAACGTGCTGCGTCCGGCGGCGGCGCCGCGGGAGATCGACGCCGTGTACACCGACGATCAGCGCCAGCGACTCCTCGACGTGGTGCGCAAGGATGGCCCGTGGAATCTGATCATCGCCCAGCACTTTGCCTCGGCAGATGAGTTGATGGCCACCATGAGTGGGGCGTTTCCCGAGGGCTTCACGCCGTCGCTCGACCTGTTCCTGACACCCACCTTCCGGGGCTATCTCGCCAACTACGGCACGGTGCTCTACCCCGAGCTGCACGACGTGTTCTACAACGAGCAATTCCTGGAGATGGCGAAGTCCTACTGGGGTGCCGAATACGCCAAGCCCGAAATGATGTTGTTCAACATCAACGGACCGTGTGCCAATCGCGATCCCGGCCACCTGGATTCGCCGAGTTTCCGTGGGGTGCGCCACGAGAACGCCCCCACCTGGTTGTGCAGTGTCATGGGCAAGTCGGGTCTGTTCACCGACTACCTGATCAAGATGGCTCAGGTCATCACGTGGTTCTCCCATGACGAGGGTAGTGGCTTCACCTACTGGCCCGAGGGGCCCCTCAAGGAGCCTCGGCGCCTGGTGCCCCCGGTCTACAACCGCGGGGTCGTAGTGCAGAACGAGATGATGGTTCACCGCGGTGAGGCCAACGGTCCAGTGGAGCAACAGGTTCCAGCAGGTTTGGCCTTCGACACCGTCTTCGCCGGCGACCCGGCCGATCGCGACGGTTGGGTGCTGCGAAACGGCGACGAGGTGATCGCTCGGCACCACACCGACGATCTGCGCTTCCTGGTGCACTGGTCGGCCGAGGTGTTCTCCGACTACGACGAACTGAAGAAGAACATGGACGCGTCAGACGACCTGACCATCGACAAGGCGATCGACATGCTCGTCGACAACCTGGCCAAGACCGGCACGAAGCTCGACATCCCCAGCGCACCATTGCACGACCCGGAGTTCATCGGCGCCCTGAACTCGGCGTATGACCTCGGCGGACCTACGACGTACCCGCAGGAAGCACCACTCAGCGCATTCCAGCTGGCTTGACCCGAGAGGACTGACACATGCAGCGTTTCACCGACCGCAAGATCATCGTCACCGGCGCAGGCTCGGGGATCGGCGCGGCGACCGTGGCGCGGCTCCTCGACGAGGACGGCACGGTGGTGGCGTGCGACGTGTCCGAAAGCGGGCTGGCCTCGACGGCGGCCGCCGCCGACGAGGCCGGCACGGGCAAGCGGCTCACCACCGCAGTCCTCGACGTGTCCTCCGAGGCCGCGGTGGCCGAGGCCGTCGACGCGGCGGTGGCCGACCTCGGCGGCCTCGACGTCCTCATCAACGCCGCGGCCATCCAGCGGTGCGCGCACACCCACGAACACACGCTGTCGGACTGGAACGACACCCTGGCCATCAACCTGACGGGGACGTTCCTGATGACCCGGCGGGCACTGCCCGCCCTTCTCGACTCGGGGCACGGCGTGGTGGTCAACTTCACCTCCACCGCTGCATCCTTCGCCCACCCCTACATGTCGGCGTACGCCGCGAGCAAGGGCGGGGTGCTGGCGTTCACCCACGCGCTGGCACTGGAGTACTCCAAGCAGGGCCTTCGTGCCGTCAACGTCCAACCAGGCGGAGTGGCAACGTCTTTGGCAATGAGCACCCTCGACAAGATGCCCGAGGGATACGACATCGGCTTGTGGGGCAAGCAGACTCCTCTCCTGACCGCGGCCGATGGCGGCGTGCTCGGCGAACCCGCTGCGGTGGCAGCGGTGGTCGCCATGGTGGCCTCCGACGACGGTCGGTTCATCACCGGCACGGAGATCCGGGTCGACGGCGGCGCGCACGCCTGATGGTCGGCGAGGTGCCCGTCGGGCTCGCCCAGCTGTTGGACGAACGCGACATCCACCGGGCGCTGTCCCGCTTCGCCCGCATCGCGGATGCCAAGCGTTTCGACGACCTGGGCGAGGTGTTCGCCGACGACGTCACCTTCGACTACGGGACGGGCGAGGACGCGCACGGCATCGAGACGTTACGGGAGCTGCTGCGCCGTCACCTCGAAAAGTGTGGTGGCACCCAGCATCTGATCGGCAGCGTCCTGGTGGACGTCGACGGTGATCGTGCGACCAGCCGCGCCTACGTCCAGGCCCGCCATCAGCGCACCGGCGATTTCGTCGGTCCGGTGTTCGACTCCAGCGGTGAGTACACCGACCGCTGGGAACGACGCGCCGAGGGTTGGCGCATCGTGCGGCGCGATGCGACATGGGCAACGAACACCGGGGACCCCGGCATTCTGGCCATGACGGCTCCGAGCTAGTCCGAGGTCCCAGGTGGTGACGCCTTCGGATGGATGAACACGCCGTGAGCGTGCACCGTGGGACCGTTCCCGTCGCCGATCTCCCCCACCGCGAAGGTCTTCACGCCCTCGACGCGGTCCACCCACGCCTCTGCGCGCAGCGGGCCCAACCGCGTGCCCCTCACGTACCGCAAAGTCAGGGTGCCGGTCACCGCGGGCCGACCCGGTTGGTGGGCGGTAGCTCCGAGGAGGTGATCCAACACGAGCGCGCAGATACCGCCGTGCACGTGCCCTGCCGGACCCTCGTACTGCGCACCGAGGACGAACTCCGACCACACTCGACCCTCGGCTTCGTGATGGACGACCAGTGGCGGCGCGACGGGATTCCGGGTGCCGATCACGACGTTGCCGAGCGCGCCCACCCGACCGTCGGGTGCCGTTCGTACTCCGAACGAGCCGGGCACGAGGGCCGTCCCGAGCCGATCGCTCGCCTCCTCCACGAGATGCGTCGCGTCGAGCACCGCCGCGGCGTCGACCTCCGTCCGGATGGTGAGGTCGATGAGCCGGCGCACGGCGACGGTCAACGGCTCGTACGCCGCAGCCAAGGGATCCGGATCATCCATGAACGGTGATGCCACCGTAGCCGCCGCGGTAGAACAGCAGCGGGTGCCGGTCGGCGTGCGCGTGCAGGCCGGTGACCCGGGCGACGACGATGCTGTGATCGCCTGCCAGGTGCTCGAATTCGACGTCCGCCTCGATCGACGCCAACGCTCCGTCGAGAACGGGGCAGCCGTTGTCCCCCGCCGCCCACGACACGTCGGCGAACTTGTCCGCACCCGACGTGGCGAACCTGGCACAGATCGACCGCTGGTCGACGGCGAGGACGTTGATGCACACCGCACCCCCAGTTCGGATCTTGGGCCAGCTCGACGAGGTGTGCGCTGGGCAGAACGACACGTATGGGGGGTCCAGCGACACCGATGTCACCGATTGGCACGCGAAGCCATGCGGACGGGTGCCGTCGCGCCCGGTGATGACGGCCACGCCCGTGCAGAAGTGGCCGAGCACGGCGCGCATCGTCGCTGGGTCCGGTGGGCTGATCACCCGGGCATCGGACTGCTCGTGCTGGGAAGTACTCATCGAAACTCCGTCACTGTCGGCTCTGGTCGCCACCATCTCCGACGCCCGCCACCGACGCAACGTCCTCTCCCGACCACCGGTCGACGCGAGGTCGCCAGGCTGTGAGGTTGCTAGTCTTCGGCAATGGAGGGTGACGAGACCGCGGCGAAATCGACTCTTGCCGCGACCAGCTGGGCGATCCTGGCGATCCTGTCCTACGAGGACGAGCTCTCCGGCTACGACGTCAAGAAGGTGACCGAGTGGAGCATTCGGTACTTCTATTGGAGCCCGTCGTTCAGTCAGATCTACACCGAGCTGAAGAAACTCGAGAAGCTCGGGCTGGTCACCTCACGCCTTGACCACGACAACGGCGCCCGCAGTCGCCGCTTGTACAAGATCACCCCCGCGGGCCTGGAAGCGGTCACGCGCTGGGCCAACGACAGCCCCGCCGACCCGCCGATGCTCAAGCACAGCGTCCTGCTCCGGGTGGCGTTCGGCCATTTGGCGGGCGCGACGAAGCTCAAGGAACTGCTGCAGGAGCACGTCGAATTCGCCGAGCGCATGCAGCGCGAGGCCACTCGTGATGCTCATGGCGCCGAAACCCTCGATGCCTGGGCCTACCCCCGCCTCGCCCTGCAGTGGGCGGCCCGGTACTACGCGAGCGAGCGCGAACTCGCCCTGCAGATGATCGGGGACCTCGACGACGCCGAAGCGGCGTACACGCGTTCGGGCGCAGCCTTGGGCGTACCCGGTCCCGGGCCCAAGTACTGGCGCGAGGTCGAACAGCAGGTGGTCTCCGAGGAGGGCGACTCGTCCTAGGAGTGGGCCGCGGTCTCGGCGACGATGTAGCCGTAGACCAGACCCTGCGCGATCGTGGCGCCTGCACCCGGGTAGCTCGCGCCGAAGGCGTTGGCCGCGGTGTTGCCCAGGGCGTAGAGGCCGTCGATCACGCCACCGTCCTCGCGCAGCACCCGTGCCCGATCGTCGACCCGAAGGCCGCCGCAGGTGCCCAGGTCGCTGAGGATCATCTTCACCGCGTAGAACGGACCCTTGATCAACGGACGCAGGTTCGGGTTCGGAGTGATGGTGGGATCGCCGTAGTAGCGGTCATAGGCGCTGCGCCCCCGGTGAAAGTCGGGATCGTCGCCGACGCTGGCACCACCGTTGAAACGGGACACGTTGTGCAGGAATCGGTCTCGCGGCACCCCGATGGCCTCGGCCAAGTCCCCCAAGTCGTCGGACCTGTGGGCGATGCCCGCGTCGTACCAGCTCTGGGGTATCGGCATCCGCGGGAAGAGTTCTGCGGCAAAGACGTAACTGTTCCGGTATTGCTGGTCGAAGACGATCCACATGGTTTCGACGGGGTTGCCGCCGTGTTCTCGATCCAGGACCCGCTGTCCGAACGACATGTAGTCGGCGGACTCGTTGGTGAAGCGGTCTCCGCATTGGTCGACGATGAAGGATCCAGGCAGCGAGCGTTCCGCCAGCATCACCGCCGGCGCACCACCCGGAAGCGGTGCCACCGCGGGGAACCACCAGGACTGCTCCATGAGGTCGATGGCCGCACCGACGTCCTGACCGAGACGGATGGCGTCGCCAGTGTTGGTGTCGGCACCCAGGCTGGCGTGCGACTCAAGTGCTTCGGACTGGAACTTCCACCGCATCTCCATGCTGTGGTCGAACCCGCCCGCCGCCAGCACGACACCTCGGGAAGCAGTGATCGTGTAGTCCTGTCCGCCCTGCTCGACCACCGCGCCGACGACTCGACCGTCCTCGACGATCAACCGAGTCAACGTCGTGTCCGTCCAGATGGGTATGCCAGCCTTGAGCATTCCGGAGAACAAGGCGGCCGCCAATGCTTGGCCGCCCGCCACGTAGCGTCTGCCGAGCAGCAGTCCGCCGACTCCCTGCGCCAGCCGCTTGGCGATGAGGGGCAGGCCCTTACGGGGCACCCGTGCCATCAGGTTCAGCCAGCGGTAGTCCGCGCCGGTCGTCGGCATGGGCACCGAGACCTTCATGACCCCAGGACGTAACCGGGAGCGATACTCGCCGAGGATCGAGGTGTCCAACGGCCGGCATTCACACGTCCGTCCGGCAGCTGACCCACCCGGCTCCTCGGAGTGGTAGTCCGAATAGTCCTTGGCCCAGAACAGCCGCATGGGTGTCATTCGTCGCAACATCTGCACCGTCGGCGCCACGTTCTCGAGGAACGCAGTCGCCCGCGCCGCAGAGGTGGTGCCTGCCACGACCGACTCGAGATAGGTCTGGGCACGAGAGGTGTCGTCGCCCGCTCCCGCCTCCGCCAGCACCGGACTTGCGGGCAACCACAGCGCGCCCCCCGATCGCGCCGTGGATCCGCCGACGACAGAGGACTTCTCGACGATCAAGACGGACATGCCACGTTCACGGGCAGCCAACGCGGCCGCCATTCCGGTGCCCGTGCCGACGACCAACAGGTCGACGGTGGTGTCGCATACGGGCAAGCCGGTGGGAATCGTCGATGAGTGCGCAGTCGTCACGACCGAAAACCTAAGTCGGCGTCCGTCCGTCGCGACACCACTGTCCTGATGAGCGGAACACCGCGTTCGCAGCTACGGCCGTCGGCGGTTCAATTGACCTGAGCCGATCCGCAACCAATCCGAAAGACGGTGCAGATGAGTACGGCAAGCCTGCCTGACGACGTTCGACAGATCGAAGCCGACGCAGCGCCAACCCGATTCGCCCGGGGCTGGCATTGCCTGGGACTGACACGCGAGTTCGGCGACGGCACACCGCACGCGGTCACCGCGTTCGGCCAGAAGCTGGTGGTCTTCCGCGGCGGGGACGGTGCGATCAACGTCCTGGACGGCTACTGCCGACACATGGGCGGTGACCTCACCCAGGGCCAGGTGAAGGGCGACGAGATCGCCTGCCCGTTCCACGACTGGCGCTGGGGTGGCGACGGCAGATGCAAGAACGTGCCCTACAGCCGACGCGTCCCACGACTGGCCCGAACGGCGACGTGGCCCACCCTCGAGCAGGACGGCATGCTCTTCGTGTGGAACGACCCCGAGCGGAAGCCTCCACCAGCCGACGTGACCATCCCGCACATCGAAGGCGCCACCAGCGACGACTGGACCGACTGGCACTGGTACACCACCGTGGTGAACACCAACTGCCGCGAGATCATCGACAACGTCGTCGACATGGCTCACTTCTTCTATATTCACGGGTCGCTGCCCACCCAGTTCAAGAACATCTTCGAAGGCCACGTCGCCACCCAGTACATGAAGAGTGGCGCCCGCCCCGACATCGGCGATCCCGAGGGAGTCAAGCTGCTGGGGACGACGTCGCTGGCGTCCTATCACGGTCCGTCGTTCATGATCGACGACCTCGTCTATCACTACGACGGCGCCGACCAGCGCACGGTGCTGATCAACTGCCACTACCCCATCGACGCCAATTCCTTTGTCCTGCAGTACGGCATCGTGGTCGAGAAGTCGGAGTACCTGCCGGAGGACCAGGCCGTCCAGACTGCGGTCGCCCTGGGTGACTTCGTCAAGATGGGCTTCGAGCAGGACGTCGCGATCTGGCGGAGCAAGGCCCGCATCGACAATCCGTTGCTCGTCGAGGAGGACGGTCCGGTGTATCAGCTGCGCCGCTGGTATGAGCAGTTCTACATCGACGTGGCCGCCGTGACCGCCGACATGGTGGACCGGTTCGAGTTCGAACTCGACACGACCCGTCCCGGAGAGGCCTGGATGAAGGAGATCGAGGACGGGATGGCGGCCAGAGCGGCCGTGTCGGAAACCGCGGGATGACCCCGCGCCCCGACAACCGCCTCGCCGACGTGCCGATGACGCCCATTCGGTGCCGGCGGTGCGCGTCGCGTGTCCTGGTCCGCAAGAGCAGTTGGGCTCAGACCAGCGTTCAGTGGGACGCGGACGCCTCGCAGGGGTGCGCCGAACGCCGCCAGGCCGATCAATTCGCGAGTCGAGGGCGCCTCGAGCCATTCCTGACATGTGCAGCACTGGGCGAGACCATCTCCGACGCGGCGCGCCTCGGCGAACTCACGGTGGTCGACGACGCGAGGCGTTGACTGCAGCGCGGGTGCTCACCCGAAGCGAAGGCCCTACGGCAACGGGTTGTCGTCGTTGTCGGTGCCCGAGTGGGCGTGCCCGATGTCGTGTCCGCCGGGGACCGACACGCATCCGGCCGTGCAATCCTGCATGACGACGGGCTTGGCGTGCCCCTGCACGAGCCGGTACTTCCACGTCGTCTCGATGACGGTGGCGTCGGCGGGGATGGCACCGCGCTCGCTGACGTCGCAGTACAGCGCACGCTCGGTGCTGTCGCAGGTCTCCAGAAGCAGTTCGTGGTCTGCCAACCCCAGCGGATTGCGGATCAGCTTGACGCCGAATCGCTCGATCTTGCCGTGCGCACGGAGCCTCTCGACGATTCCGGCCAGGACGCTCTCGTCGTCGGCGTTCACCGGCGCCGCGGCACCGAGGTCTTCGGGCTGGGTGAATTCCATGTTCACGATGCCGACACCGGCGGCCGTGTCGTCGAACCGAAAGGCCGACCCACACAACGAATCTTCAGGGAACTCCGAGCGGGCGTTCAGCGTCGTCTCGGTCCGACGCGGCTCGGCGACCGCACGTTCTACGAACACCTCACCGGGCGCAGGCTCGAAGTGCCTGTGCAGCAACCACATCGCAAAGCGCTCGCCGGCGTCGCTGTCGACCAGGAACTGGCCGAGCTCCTCGAGACAGGCGGCGTCTGCGGCGCTCAGCTGCCCCACGTCGGTCGCGTCCATGTCCCGCAGCGCCACGTAGTCTGCCACGTCGTGATCCCGGATCGTCAGCATGTGAGTCTCTCTCTTCAGTCTGAAGCCAAGGCCGTCGGACAGCCGCTGCCAGGCCGAACATTAACAGCCAGGCGGCTTTTCGGCGAGATGTCACCACACACCAATTCCCGGATGACCTCCGTCTGAACGTGCGGTGAACGCCACGGGTCGAGCCGGCCGACGCTAGCTGTACTGAATGCGGTGAAGGTCGGCGTACACGCCTCCCAGCGCCAGGAGTTCGTCGTGGCTGCCGTCCTCGGCGATCACGCCGTCCTTGACGACCAGGATGCGATCCGCGCTGCGAATCGTGCTCAAGCGGTGCGCGATCACGATCACCGTCCGATCCTTCATGAGCCGTTTGAGGCCGTCGATCACGGCCTCCTCGGACTCGGCGTCGAGCGCCGCAGTGGGCTCGTCGAGAATGAGGATCGGACTGTCTCGGATGAAGGCGCGGGCGATGCCGATGCGTTGCCGCTGTCCGCCCGAAAGGGTGTGTCCGCGTTCGCCGATGGGGCTGTCGTAGCCGGCGGGCATGCGGACGATGAACTCGTCGGCGTTGGCCAGTCGTGCCGCCTCGACGATCTCGTCCTCGGTTGCCCCCGGGCGGCCGAAGGCGATGTTCTCCCGCACCGTGCCGCGGAACAGCACGGTGTCCTGCAGCACGAAGCCGATCTGCCGACGCAGAGGGTGCAGTTGGTAGTGGCAGACGTCGACGCCGTCGATCCGGATGGTCCCGGCGTCGGTGTCGCGGAACCGCGGGATGAGGCTGACGACCGTCGACTTTCCGCTGCCGGTGGGGCCCACGATGCCGACCATCTGACCAGGCGCGATCCGAAAGCTGATGTCGCGGAGCACCGGGAGGTCCGCGTCGTAGCCGAAGGCCACGTGTTCGAACTCGATCTCGCCGGTCAACGGCGGCGGCTCGACCGCGTCGGCCCGCTCGGGCACCACGTAGTCAGCTTCGAGGATCGCCCGTATGCGCTCGAAGCCGACCGACACCTGTGCGATCGAATTGGTCAGGACCGCCACGTCGCGCACCGGCTGGAAGAACCTGGCGAGATAGGCCAGGAAGACCGTGAGCGTACCCACGGTCGTCGCGCCAGCCAGCACCAGAACCGAACCGCGCCACAGCACGACACCGGTGCACACCGCCACGGCCAAGCCGACCACCGGGGAGAGCAGGGAGGACACCCGCCGAGCCTTGAGCCAGGCGGTCACCGTGTCGGTGCTGGCGCGGATGAGGTGCTGCTCCTCCAAGTCTTGGCGGTCGAAGGCCTGGACGACCTCGATGCCCTCCAGTCCCTGCTGAAGGGTGGACGTCAAGTCGGCCTGGCGTTGGCGGACTTCCCGCGTCGCATTCTTGATCAAGCGGTTGACACGGAAGACGAACACCGCGAGGAACGGCATCACCGTCAGTGCGATCAGCGCAAAGTCCCATCGAAGCGCGAACATCACGACGACCATCCCCGCGATCGTGAACGTGTCGGTCACCAAGTTCAGCGTGGAGACCGACGCGAAGCTCTGGATCGTCTGGACGTCGGTCATGATCGTGCTCAGGACGGCGCCAACCCGGTTGTGGTCGAAGAAGCCGAGCGAGAACAGCTGCAGGCGGTGGAAGATCCGCACCCGTAGGTCGTTGGCCACCGATTGGCCCAAGCTCTCGGTGCAGTAATTGGCGACGTAGAACGCGCATCCGGTGACCGCGGCGATCATCACGGTCGCGATGCCGGCCGCCGCCGCCAGGTGAATCGAGGTGTCGGTGCCGATCATCGGGACCATCCAGGCGATCCACGCTGGCGGCGGGTGACCGCCGATGACGTCGTCGATGACCACCTTCAACGGCCACGGCGCGGCCAGACCCATGAGGGTCTGAACGAACATCGCCGCCAGGATGACCCCTAGTCGCCAGCGATAGGGGCTGAGAAGATCACGAATCAAGCGCGTCACGAGCGCCGCTTTCTCTCGGCGGTTGTTGCGTTGCGAACGGTAACAGCGTCGCGCGTCCGCCGAGTTTCGACGTTGTTCAACCCGAGGGTTGATACTCACCGCACGAGCTGACGTGGCTGCGCCTGAGCCACCACACTGGAGGCTGGTCCGTTGGAAGACTTCACACCCACCATCGACTGGGGTCACGAAATCGTGCACTCTGCGTCGTGGATCCTGTTCGCCTGGATGGCGTGCGCGGCCATCACGTGCCTGTCGGCCGCATTGTTGTGCCGTTACACGACATGGGGGCAACGGTTTTGGCGGATCACGGGGAGCTACTTCACCGGTGCGGCGAGCGTGCCGGTGTGGGGTCTTCTGGCGACGATGCTGTTGTCGGTGATGGTCGAGGTCCGCATCCAGGTGTTGCTGAGCTACTACTCCAACGACCTGTACTCCGCGCTGCAGGTCGCCGTCCAAGGAGTCGCGTCACGGGATGTCGCTCACCGCGACTCCGGGATCCACGGCTTCTGGATGGCACTCGTGACGTTCTGCGTCCTGGCGACGATTCACGTCGCGCGGATCGTCGTCGACACCTATCTGGCTCAGTACTTCATCATTCGCTGGCGGATCTGGCTGACCGACCGTTTGACCACGAACTGGCTCACCGGTCGCGCGTACTACCGCGACCGGTTCAGCGAGACGCCCGTCGACAACCCGGATCAGAGAATCCAACAGGACATCGACGTCTTCACCACCGGCGTCGGCTCGGGCCCCAACGTCCCGACCTACTACTCGACGAGCATCATCGTCTTCGGCGCGGTGGAGTCGTTGGTGTCGGTCGCGTCGTTCACCGCGATTCTGTGGCGGCTCTCCGGGCCGCTGACGGTGTTCGACGTCGAGGTGCCCAAGGCGTTGTTCTGGATCGTCGTCGGGTACGTACTCGTGGCCTCGTGGGTGGCGTTCTGGATCGGTCGTCCCTTGATTGGGCTGAGCTTCCGCAACGAGAAGACCAACGCAGCGTTCAGGTATGCGCTGGTGCGACTGCGCGAGAGCGCCGAGGCGGTGGCGTTCTACCGCGGCGAGCGCGCCGAACGCGACCAGCTGGACCTCCGGTTCCGGGCGATCATCGCCAACTACCGGCGGTACGTGCGTCGGACCATCGGGCTGGTGGGGTGGAACTTCTCGGCGACCCAGGCCGTGTCCCCGTTGCCGTACGTGGCGCAGGCTCCGCGATTGTTCGCCGGCACGATCACGTTGGGCGACGTCACGCAGTCGGCCACGGCGTTCGGCAAGATCCAGAGCGGCTTGTCCTTCTTCCGTAACGCATACAGTCAATTCGCCAGTTACGACGCGGTGATAGAGCGGCTACACGGTCTGGTCGAGGCAAGCGAACGCTCGCAACGACTTTCGTCCCTGGCCTCGCAGCCGAGCACCGACGGATCGGTCGAACTGGTGAACGTCGAGGTGCGCACGCCCGCCGGTGACCGGCTGGTCGACCCTCTGAACGTCACGTTGCGCCGCGGCGAATCCATGGTCATCACCGGCGCCTCAGGAAGCGGCAAGACTTCCCTCATCCGCAGTCTCGCCCAGCTCTGGCCGGCCGCCAGCGGCGCCTGGCGGCGCCCCGCCGGAGACGACGAGACGGTGTTCGTCTCCCAGCTCCCCTACGTCCCCCTCGGCACGCTGCGCGCGGTGGTGTCCTATCCGTTGAGAGCAACCGATCTGGGCGACGACGCCCTCCGCGACGTCCTGACGAAGGTGTCGCTGCCGCACCTCTGCGGTCGTCTCGACGAGGAGCGGGACTGGGCGACGGTGCTCTCCCCCGGCGAGCAACAACGCCTGGCGTTCGCCCGCATCCTGCTGACCGCACCGAAGGTGGTGTTCCTCGACGAGGCGACCTCCGGCGTCGACGAGGGGCTGGAGTTTGCCCTGTACTCCTTGCTGCGCAACGAGTTACCAGATCTGATCGTGATCAGCGTCGGGCATCGCCGTTCCGTCGAACAGCACCATCAGCGCACTCTGGAATTGGTCGGCGACGGTGGTTGGCGTCTCGCCGTCACAGCCAGCGCTTGAGCCCTTCACCGAGTCTTTCCAGGGTGACGATCTCGCGCTCCAACGCCCGGATGACTCGGCGTACGTCGGCTGCCCTGTCCATCAGCCCGGACGCTTGGCACTGCTGCAGTTCGATGTACTTCCTGGCGAGACTGGATTCGGCTCGTGCCCGGATGCCGCTGAGTTCCTGCCGGTAGTACTCCGCTTGGGCGACGTCTGCCTCACGGTTGTCCGCGACGTCTCCGTCGACCACTCCGACCATCCCCCGACGATAGCGGTCCTCAGAGCCCCGTGCCCGGCAAGTGGGACACGTCGCCAACGGGTCCCGCGGCGTCGGCGTTACCCGACGTGGAGACCGGGTCTCCGTCGGCCGTGGGCGCGGCCGCGGGACCGCACATCTCGATGGCCTTCTGGGTGTAGACGCGATAGCCCACGTCCGGGGTGTAGCCGTGGATCTCGGGTGTGTCGAGGTCACGGATGAAGGTGAGGATCTCGCGACTGAAGAGCTGACCGGGAACCAACACGGGAAATCCGGGCGGGTAGGGCGTGACGAAGGTTGCCGATACGACGTCGAGGTCGTTGTCGAGCCGGTCGAAGACTTCGTCACCGGTGAGGTACTCGCAGTTGGTGTCGTCGTAGGACAGGTAGAAGGCTCGCCGGACGTCACCCTCCGGCGTAGGCCGGGCTCCACTGTGGTCACGGAACACCTCGTGGAAGCCGCTGAAGTTCGGCATCGCCGCCGAGCTGGTCGTGAGGCTGCGCACCTTGCGTTCGAACCGGCTGCGCTCGCCGAGGCCCATCTCGCCGATCGCTTCGTCGAGTTCACCAGCGATCTTGACCAGCACCTCGACCAGGAACGCGACCGAGCTGCGGGTCGTGCCGATGTTGGTCATGAACAGCACCGTGTTGCGCGAGGTCTTGTTGATCTGCACGCCGTGGCGGTCCATCAACTGCTCACGCTTGAAGGTGTCACCGTCATAGCCGGTGCGGCCGATCGACAGCGTGATGCGCGACGGGTCGAGCACGAATTCGTCACTGCCCCAGGCGGTCATCATGTTCTTCAGACCAGAGCGCAGCGGCTGCGCGATGTGCGAGTCCCGGAAGTCGTCGGGAATCAAATCCGAGGTTCGCAAGCACACCATGTACCTGCTCAGCAGCGGATGGTCGTCGATGGCGTCGCGGAGCTGCATGGCGTTCTCGATCTGGCGCTGGACCAGCTCGACGCCCTCGAGCGCCACCTGGCGCCGGCCGAGGTCCAGCGAGGCCAGGATCTGATAGTTCGGCGAGGTGGAGGTGTGAGCCATGTAGGCCTCGTGGAATGCCTCGGCGACCTTCTGCTCGAAGTCCTGGTCGAAGACGTGGATCATCGAGCCCTGCCGCAGGGACGTCAGTGTCTTGTGCGTCGACTGCGTGGCGTAGACGCGGACACGGGCATTGGCGGGGTCGGGACGCAGCCTGGCGTTCAGCAGTTCGTCGTCAGAGGTTCCGGCGGTGGCGGTGTGCACGAATTCGGCGTCGTACCCTCGGCGGTACTCTTCGCTCGCCAGCTTGTCGCGCAGTGTGCGGGCCGCGGCCATCGCGGTTCGACCCCGGTACACCGGATGGAAGCGGGCAAACGCAAACCACGCCTCGTCCCAGAGGAAGACCAGATCCGGCTTGATGGCCAGACACTCCTCCATCACGCGTTCGACGTCGTAGACGATGCCGTCGAACGTGCAGTTGGTCAGCGAGATCATCTTGACCCGGTCGATTTTGCCGGCAGCCCTGAGCGCCAACAACTTCGACTTGATCTCGCGCAGCGGAACGGCACCGTACATGGTGTAGTCGGCCAGCGGATACGCCTCGAGGTAGACGACGTTGGCGCCAGCCATCATCATCCCGTAGTGATGGGACTGATGGCAGTTGCGGTCCAACAGGACGATGTCGCCGGGAGCCACCAACGACTGCGTGACGATCTTGTTCGCCGTCGACGTGCCGTTGGTGACGAAGAAGGTGTGGCGACTGCCGTACGCCTCGGCGGCCAGCTGTTGGGCCTCGCGCAACGGGCCCGTCGGCTCGAGAAGCGAGTCCAAACCTCCACAGGTGGCCGATGTTTCGGCCATGAACACGTCGAGGCCGTAGAAGCCGACCATGTCCTTGATCCAGTGCGAGTTGACGATCGACTTGCCTTGACTGATGGGCAGGGCGTGGAACACGCCGGTGGGCCGATGGCTGTACTGCTTCAGCGCACTGAAGAACGGGGTCCGGTACCGGTCGGCCACGCCCTGCAGGATCGACAGGTGCAGTTCCAGGACACCCTCACGGGCGTGGAAGACGCGACGAAAGAAGGGACCGAGGCGACCGGCGATCTGTTCGACGTCGATTTCGGTCATGAGGTACATGTCGAGTTCGGGACGTAGCTCCCGCAGTGACGCCGCCAAGATCTGGGCACGTTCGTCGGGCGACTTGTGGTCGTCGAGTTCCTCGGAGACCCGGGTGTCGACGAAGTCGGCCAGCGTGCGCAGGTCGCGGGTGGACTGATGGGAGAAGCGACGGCGGATGACGACGGCCTGCAGGTTGACGTTCAGCCGTGCGGCGATCAACGCCTCGTCGCCGCTGGCGACGATCACCAGTTCGTAGAGGAACTGGTCGTCCGGCCGGCGCCAACCGCGAACTTCCTTGCGCAGCGCACGTTCCTGCGCCTCGGTCATCTTCTCGACGACCAGTACCTCGAAGTAGAGCTGCTCGGTGTTGCCGAGGGGTTGCTGCTCCAAGGTTCGGGGGTCGGCCGGAAACATGTCGGTGTCGTCGAGGCCCGCGGTGTCCAGCTCTCCACTGCGGTACGACTCGGTGGTGAGGGCACGGTTGATGCGAGCCACCGCATGGGCGAACTTGTCGTAGTGGCCAGCGGTGAAATGCCGTGCCACCCTTGCGAACTGCGGTGTGCCCGGATAGGCCCAGTAGGGCTCCAACGGGGTCAGCGCGGCGAGCAGCTCCCCGCACCTGGCGACGTACTCGTCCTTGAGCTCACCGGTGGTGGTGGTGCGCGTCAGCCGGTCGGCGGCTTCCTCCAGCCGGCACCACGCGTCGCCTCGAAGCTGCCAAACGCTGTTGTACGCGTGCTGCGAATCCTGCGACATTGCCGACCTCCACATCGGTGCGGCACGGCCTGCCGTGCCGCGCGCTGCATCCAATATCGAGTGCTGCCAATGCCTCCCGGTGGCCACGAACCAAACGGCACACGCCGATTCGATGACCACCGCTGTTCGCGACGGACGACACGACATCCGCAGGACAACCCGCGTTCATCTGCGCGAGCTACACAGGACCGGTGCAGACGACGACCGCAGGGACGACGCGATGACCGAACCGAGCCGGCGCGGCGACCCGTCCTCGCGACGCATGATCGACCTGGCCATCGGAATCCTGATGGGACTGCGCGGATGTTCCGAGCGTGACGCGTTCGACGATCTGGTGAAGGCCGTACACGAGACCGGCATCGGTCCGGGGGCGCTGGCTACGGCACTGGCGCATCTGGTCGGCGGCAAGGGCGAGGCAGTTGCCCATCAGACCGAGGCAGCCCTGGTCTGGGGTCATCTATTGGCAGCGCGGGTGGCCTCGGCCGCCGTCGCACGGTGAGACGGGCGAATCGAATGCACGACGAGACGACTGCCGGTAATGCCCGATCGACCTTCGAACAGGCGTTGATCCGAGCCATCACCGAGGGGTACTTTCCGGGCCGGTCTGCCGACCTCGGCGTGAATACCTCCGCGGCGATCGAAGCGATTGCCCGTGAACATCCAGAGGCCGCGGCGACACTGATCGCCGTCGCGTACGACGCGTTTCAGTCCGAATACGGGGCGGTTGGCTGACCCGTTGCGCCAAGTGGCCGCACCGGAATGGTGTCCCCGACAGCTACTTGTTAGCCAGCTCGGCGCGCACCCTGCGTTCCACCAGTAGCGGCACGAAGTCGCGAATCTTGCTGTCTTCGAACCTCGCCTGCACACTTAGCATCGCGGACTGAATCCGATCGGCGGGTAGTTCGGTATAGGTGCTGCTCAGGCGCTCCACCAACTGATCGAGCGCCGCCTGTTCACTCAAGCTGGCCATGACGCGAATCATGCGCTCACAGACGGGCACCGTCAACCCGTCGTTCACCTCCACGACACCAAAACCCAGGTCGGCGAGCGAACATTAGAAATCGATGAGACGATGCCCACATGCCCGACGACGCCGAGGCCGAGGCCGCACAGGCGAGAGCACTCCTCGAAGAACTTCGCCTTCACGTCGAAAAGGTGTCCCGGAAGATCGAGATCGTCGAGCGACGAAATCGGCGCCGCTCGGCGCGAGGAATTGCCCACGTGCACCGCCAGCAGTCCGAGTTGCGCCGAGACCTGTACGAAGCCCACCGACTCATCGACGGTTTGCATCGGCGTTATCCCGAGACGCTGAGGTGTCAGCGCCCCTTCGCGCTCGACCAGGCCGACGCCTGACGGGACCGGTCAGCCACCCAGCGTGTCGGCGCGCGTGGTCGCCACGGCGATGCCGTCCCGCACGAGCACCACGATCGGTGAGCGCGCGCTTGCGGCGCGGTCCTTCACCGCGGCCGCGCTTTCACCGATGCCGGCAAGGGCTGGCACCAGACCGAGGTGGTCCCGGACCGCGGCATGCGACGGCAGCGAACGGGTGGCGTCCAGATCGATGGAACCCAGTATCTCCGCGGCCACCACGGTTGCACCGTCGCGCCGAACGTGAACGGGAAGTGCGGGCAGGCCGTCAGCCCGTCTCCGAGCATCCCCGACGGTGGAATCGATTGGCACGCCGACGTACTCGTGGGACGGGACCAGCTCGGCGACGGCCGGCGCATCGCCGTCGAAGCCCCACCGCGCCAGCCACGAACGGTTGTAGTACTTGGCCAAGTAGTTGCGCCCGGAATCGGGAATGACGACTGCGATCACCGACCCATGCGGTACCCGTTGAGCCAGCGTCCGCGCCGCCGCCACGGCCACCCCGCCCGAGCCGCCCATGAAGATGCCATCCGTGGCGGCCACCAGTCGAGCGGTGTCGAGCGCCTCGCGGTCGTCGACCGTGACGAACTCGTCGACCACCTCCGGGTGATACGACAACGGCCAGACGTCACCGTCGGACTCGGGATGCACATAGTGGCCCACCGATTCGACGTAGTAGGCGCGCCCGTCGCCACCGGAGTACCGCGAGGACGACGGATCGGCCCCGACGACGCGTACCCGTCCCTCCGAGATCGCCTTGAGGTACTCACCGGTCCCGGTGATGGTTCCCCCGGTGCCGACGCCAGCAACCAGGTGGGTGATCGCGCCTCCGGTCTGGTGCCACAGTTCCGGTCCCGTGGTGTCGAAGTGCGCGCGCGGGTTCGCCGGGTTGTCGTACTGGTCGGCGAGCCAGCCGCCGGGGGTGTCGGTCGCAATGCGGCGGGCCAGGGTACGGACGTGCTCGGGGTGTCCGACGGGTCTACTCGAGGCGGTGACGACGACGTCGGCGCCCAGCGCGCGCAGGAAGTCGATTTTGTCGGCGCTGGTCTTGTCGGGAAGCACGGCGATCACGCGGTAGCCCCGCGCGGCCGCGATCAGCGCCAAACCGATCCCCGTGTTCCCCGACGTGCCCTCGACGATCGTCCCGCCCGGTTGCAAGGATCCGTCGGCTTCGGCCGCCAGCACCATGGCGCGGGCGGCTCGATCCTTGACGCTGCCACCGGGATTGAGATATTCGAGCTTCAGAAGAACGTCGACGCCACGGGCAGCGCCGTTGAGTCTGACCAATGGCGTGTTGCCGATCGCATCGGTGATCGAGCCATGGGCGACACCCGCCAGGGTCGGTTGTCCTACGTCCAGCTCGACCACGCCACCAACCCCTCCTCGAGACATGCTGTCGCAGTCAGAATACGAGGGCCTGCGTCGTGCTCGCCGCGGCGAATCTTTCTTGTACGTCGGCCCAGTTCACGACGTTCCAAAAGGCCTTGACGTAGTCGGCCTTCACGTTCTTGTACTGCAGATAGTAGGCGTGCTCCCACAGGTCGACCTGCAGCAGAGGGACGATTCCGAGCGGTACGTTGGCCTGCTGGTCGTAGAGCTGGAAGGTGAGCAGCCGCCGGCCCAGCGGGTCGTAACCCAGGACGGCCCAGCCCGAGCCCTGAAGTCCGTTGGCGGCGGCGGTGAACTGCGCCCGGAACTTGTCGAACGACCCGAAGTGGTCGTCGATCGCCGCGGCCAATTCGCCGGTGGGCTTGTCACCACCGTTGGGAGACAGGTTCTTCCACCAGATGGAATGGTTGACGTGACCGCCGAGATGGAAGGCCAGGTTCTTCTCGTTGAGGAAGATCGCGGCATGGTCGTCGTCGGCGCGCGCCTGCTCGAGCTTGGCGACGGCGTCGTTGACGCCCTTGACGTAGGTGGCGTGATGCTTGCCGTGGTGAATCTCGTTGATCTCACCGGAGATGTGGGGTTCCAGTGCCCCGTAGTCGTAGTCGAGGTCTGGCAAGGTGTAGTCGGCCATGAGATCCCTTTCGTGTCGTCGTCGGTCTCGGAGTGAACCGGAGATGACTGGGCGGCGGCCGTCGCGCGGCGACCTGCCTCATCCCGTACCGACGCTACGACCGACCCGCGTCGCGCTCGACCGTTTCCCTCGCCACGAACCTAACGAAGGTCGACACGACGGACGACGAGCCGATGAATCCGGAAGCGGGGTGAGCCACGCCGGCACGTCTCTGATCACCCACAGTAGAACGTCCGACGAACGTGTAAACCGCATTCGGACTGCGCATTTCGTGATCAATCGGCTGGTTGAACGGCGGACTGGCGCAACCTCGGGTCATCGTCGTGTCACGCTGGGCGAGGGCGGGGCGAGCATGAATCGTCGTCCCCGGTCTCACGCGAGGGCCTCTCTGGGGGTGGCCTCCGCGATCAGTGCCCGGCTGGGAAACCGTTCGCGCAGAACGGGAGCCACCTCAGCCTGGAACAGCTCGAGGCTGCGGCGTTGGTGGCCCGGTGGCAGACCGTCGGCGTCGGCGCTGAGATGCATCACCTCGTGGCCCAGTTGCTCGTGATAGCGGCCCACCTTGTCGACCACCTGCTGTGGGCTGCCGATCAGCGCGGAGCTTCGCTCGACGAGATCGTCGATGGATTCGAAGACCACGGGAAGTCCGCCCCGGCGTTGCGCCGTCAGCCGCGCCTCGAAGATCGGACGATACGCCCGGATCGCTTCCTGTGACGTCGGGGCGACGTGGAAGCCGGCCGTCCCCGCGCCCACCAGCGCCTCCGCCGGCGGGCGGCCGTAGAACTCCCAGCGCTGCCGGTAGTGCCGCACCAAGTCGGCGTAGGGCTCGACGGGGTAGGTGACGTTTGCCGAGAAGAGCGGGTCGCCGTGCCGAGCGGCCAGTTCGACGGAGTCGGCGCTGGTGGCACTGCCGTGCCAGATTCGGATGCGGGGCTGCAGCGGCCGGGGCAGCGCCTTGGCGTTCACCAGGGGCGGCCGGAACCGGCCGGACCAGGTCACCTGATCGCGTTCCCACAACAAGCGGAACAATTCATAGCCCTCGCGGTTGCGATCCCACTGATCGTCGGTGGTGACGTGGAACAACTCCGCCTGCGCCGCACCGTTGCCCTTGCCGATGATCAGTTCCAGGCGACCACCAGACAGGTTGTCCAACGTCGAGTAGTCCTCGAAGGCGCGGACCGGGTCGAGCAGACTCAGCGTCGTCACGGCAGTGAAGAGCGAGATCGTCGACGTTCGCGCCGCGATGTTGCTCAGCACCACCGGCGGCGACGACGAGATGAACGGATCCTCGTGCCGTTCGCCTACGGCGTAGTCGTCGAATCCCAGTTCCTCGGCGAGCACGGCCTCGTCGACGACGTCACGCAGGCGATCGGCGGGACTCTTCTTCTCCCCCGTCAGCGGATTCGAGGTGTGTGCGATGAGTGTCAGCAACAGGAACTTCACGTCAGGACCTCCCCGACCGGGCATGGCACGGCGTGACGGGTCATCCCTGGCCGAGCGCCACGGCGCCGAGCGCCTCGAGGACGGCATCGGTGTTCGGCGGGTGCAGCGACCCGGTACGCACGTCGCGGTACAGCCGTTCGAGTTCGTGACGACGGGACACCGACGACGCCCCGACCATGACGGGGATCGGAGTCGTCTTGGGCGTGAATTCCGATGTTGACGGCGAGCGCGGTCGCAGGCGCCCAATAGGCGAGATGTCCTGCTCGACTGCCAGTTCGGCGAGCGTCAGGCCGGCTCCGCCAAGCCGCTCTGGCAATGGCGCCCTGAGATGGTGAGCCTTGACGAGGTCGGCGAAATCCTCGGCGAAGAAGGAGTTCTCGGCGTCATAACGGGGCGCGCGGGCGTGGAGCCTGCGGTAGTCGTCCTCGGTGAAGAAACGGCTGCGGAAGCCATCGGCCAGCGGGCTGGTGCCGCTGACGACGATGGGCCGCTGGCCCGGAACCTCCGCAATGGGGCCAGCGGCGGACGGCGCGGTTTCGGTGACGGTCACCGCCTCAATGATGCTCACCCAGTGGGGACGAACCAGGCTTCCGGTCGCACGGATTGAAACGTCCGGCGAACGGGCGGGATCGTCGGCTGGGTACCGCGCGGTCGACGTTCGTCGACCTGGACGCGGGGAACCGACTGGCAGCGCTCACTCCGCGAGAACCGCGAAGCGCGTGTGCTTGACAGCGGCCCATCGTCGGAGGCGACCGTGGGTCAGGGATTCGACCCACGTGACACCGACAACCCCACGGGCGACGACGTCGTCGACCGCAGTCCAACCGTGGCCGGCGTCAATCACTTGACCGAGCTTACGATCTCTCTCACGAGTGAGGACGTCGAGGAGACCGCCGGGCGGTCATGGAGGGGTGGCCAGCGCAAGGCCACCGCGACTAGGGCGCTTGACCGTCCGCGTCCTGAGCCCAGACCGACTTCGCACCGGAGTCACCGATGCGGTAGACCTGCACCGTCGTCGCAACGCTCGCGATGATCACCACGATCGCAACGGCCCAAAGGGCGACGGCATTCATCGACTGCCCCCGGGTCTCGCGAATGTGGACGACGGCCAGCAACAGGGCCGCAAGCACGAGAGACAGCGAGAAGTAAATCATCGTGTCCCCCAGCTCGGTGTGTGCGTGAAGCAGGGGTGAACGTCCAGAACGGTGCTCCAACCACTCCCCTGCCTGCGTGGTGATGGGTGTCAGAACCGACGTGACTATCGAGAGCGTGAACACCAGCCATACCAACCGCTGCCGCGCCGGCCTCCAGACGGCACACGCGATCGCCAGGACGGCGGTCAGCGGAGCCAGCACGACGATGAAGTGAACCAGCAATGCATGGGCGGGAAGACCATTGATGGTCGTCATGCCGACTCCTCATTCAGCAGAAACGTTGGATACTCATCCAACTGTAACAGCCGCTACACTCACACCCGTGGCGGATGCAGACCTCGTGCGATGGCTGGTACTCGTGGTGCGGGTCCCGGCGGAACCGACGCGCCACCGCGTCGCCGTATGGCGCGAACTTCGGCGCGTGGGCGCCGTGTCGCTGGGTCAGGGCGCGTGGATCGTCCCGGACGCGCCGGTGTTCGCCGACGGCATCACCCGCACGATCGAGTTGGCCGACCGCGGGGACGGTGAGGTGGTCGTGTTGACCGCCGCGGGTCGCGGCGAGACCGACGCGGCACGGCTCGAGGCTCTGTTCACCGCCGAGCGACACGACGAATGGGTCGAATTCCTCTCGGACTGCGCGAAGTTCGATGCGGAGATCACCAAGGAGATCCGCATCCGCAAGTTCACCCTTGCCGAGCTCGAAGAAGAAGAGCAAAGCTTGGAGCGACTGCGACGCTGGCATCGCGAGCTCACCGCCCGCGACGTCTTCAGTGCATCCAACGCCGCCGAGGCGGGTCAGCAATTGAAGCACTGCACCGAACGGCTGACCGACTACACCGAGCGGGTGTTCGCTGCGCTTCACGAGATGTGATCCGGATGCCGTCTGGACGTGAGCCGGCCGCACCGCAACTGAGTGCGTGGCGGTTCATCACCACCTTCGGCACGATCAGTTTGCTCGCCGACTTCGTCTACGAAGGTGCCCGTTCCATCACCGGCCCCCTGCTGGCTTCCCTTGGCGCCACCGCGTTGGTCGTCGGAGTGGTCACCGGCGTCGGGGAGGCCGCCGCGCTCGCCCTGCGTCTGGTGTCCGGCCCGTTGACCGACCGCACGCAGCGGTTTTGGGCGTGGACGATCGCCGGTTACACCCTGACCATCGTCACCGTGCCGTTCCTCGGAATCGCCGGGACACTTTGGGCCGCAGGTGCATTGGTGATCACCGAGCGAATCGGCAAGGCGGTTCGCAGCCCTGCCAAGGACACCCTGCTCTCGCATGCGACAGCCGTGACCGGCCGCGGCCGAGGTTTCGCCGTCCACGAGGCGATGGACCAGATCGGCGCCGTCGTCGGTCCCGTGACGGTGGCGGGCGTGTTGGCGGCGACGGGTGACGACTACGCCCCTGCGCTGGGCGTGCTTGCGATTCCCGGTGTTGCCGCGCTCGCGCTACTCGTCTGGCTCTTGCTCCGGGTCCCGGAACCCGCCGGTTACGAGACAGCCCGGCCCCACGCGACCCCGTCGGTGACGGACGCGGGGCACGATGCGCGAGGCCCAGGACGGGCGCCGTTGCCTGCCGCCTTCTGGGCGTACTGCGCCTTCACGGCGACCACCATGATCGGATTCTCGACGTTCGGGGTGCTGTCATTCCACATGGTCACGGACGGCATCCTGTCGGCCGCCGCGGTCCCCCTCGTCTACGCCGCCGCGATGGGCGCGGACGCCGTCGCCGCACTGGCATCTGGCTGGGCCTACGATCGCATTGGCCCGAAAACGCTTGCCGCGCTGCCCATCATCTCGGCACTGATCCCGATCTTCGCCTTTGGCGGCCACGTGCCGTCAGTCGTCATCGGAGCACTCCTGTGGGGTGCGGCAGTCGGAATTCAGGAATCGACTCTGCGCGCCGTCGTCGCGGATCTCGTTCCGTCGCCTCGCCGCGCCACCGCCTACGGGGTGTTCGCCGCCGGCCTCGGCGCCGCAACGGCGGCCGGCGGAGCCGTCACCGGATGGCTGTACGAGGAGTTGCCCGGTGCGCTCCTGGCATTCGTGGCCGTCGTCCAGACCAGTGCCGTCGCCGTCGCACTCGGCATGGCGTTCCTTCGTCGGCGTGCGGAACGCTCACCGGGCACGCAGCGCACCCCTGGTTGACCACTCCCTCATCCCGACGTACCTATTCGGTTCACCCCGCATGGCTGAATCGTGCAGCGCGCCGGTGGATCCGGTGCTCGTGGCCGCGGGTGCGTCGACGGTCGCGGCCAGGCGCCGAATCGGCGTAGAACACCTTCTTCGTCACCTCGACGAGCACCAGGTACAGCAGGGCCATCACCGCCAGGGCGGCGAAGAACGCCAACGGCAGCGGGGTGAAGCCCAATGCCGTCGCCAGTGGGGACAACGTCAGGGCAACCCCGACGCCGATCACCGTGAAGGTCGCCGCCGTCAACACGATGCCGGGTCGGCTGCGATAGAACGGGATGCGTCGTGTGCGGATCGCGAAGATGATCAGTGTTTGGGTGGCAAGGGATTCCACGAACCACCCGGTGCGGAACTCGACCGGGCCCGCGTGTAGGACACCGAGCATCAGGCCGAAGGTGATGAAGTCGAACAGCGAACTGATGGGTCCGAACGTCAGCATGAACCGGCGGATGAATGCGATGTTCCAGTGCGCGGGGGCCTGGAGCTGTTCCTCGTCCACCCGGTCGGTCGGGATCGCGAGCTGGGAGCTGTCATAGAGCAGGTTGTTCAACAGGATCTGGCTCGGCAGCATCGGCAGGAAGCTCAGCACCGCCGAGGCCGCCGCAGCGCTGAACATGTTGCCGAAGTTGCTGGAGGTGCCCATCAGGACGTACTTGATGGTGTTGGCAAAGATGCGGCGGCCCTCGGCCACTCCGCTCGCCAACACCCCGAGATCCTTCTCCAACAGCACGACGTCGGCGGCGTCCTTGGCCACGTCGGTCGCCGTGTCCACCGAGATGCCGACGTCGGCGGCGTGCAGCGCCAGCGCGTCGTTGACGCCGTCACCGAGGAAGCCGACCGAACGGCCGTTCCGCCGAGCCGACGTGACGAGCCGTGCCTTGTGCTCGGGGGAAATCCTGGCGAAGATCGTGCAGTTGCGCACCCGGTCGTCGAACGCACCGTCCTCGAGCTGATCCAGTTCGGCCCCGGTGACCGTGCCCTTGCTGACCAAACCCAAGTCCGCGCAGACGCGTTCGGCCACGCGCGGATTGTCGCCGGTGGCGACCTTGACCTCGATGCCCAGTCCGGCCAGCCGGGCCAAGGACTCCCGGGCGGCGGCCTTCGGCTCGTCGGCGAAGACCAAGAACCCCTCCAGCGTCAGCTCGGACTCGTCTTCCGCGGCGATGCTCGACAAGCCGGGGGCCGGCTTGCTGGCCACGGCGACCACGCGTCGACCGTCGGCGAAGAGCGCTTCCAAGGTCGATTCCGCAGCGCTGGGCACCCCGACACACGTGGCCATCACCTGCTCCGGCGCACCCTTGACGATCAGCACCCGTCGGGCGCCGTCGCCCACCAGCGCCGAAGCTGCCCGCCGGGTGTGGTCGAACGGTCGCGTCGCGACCAGCGGAAGGGCGGCGACCGCGACGTCGCGCGCTCGTGGGGACTCCCAGAGCGCGGCGTCCAGCGCATTGCCCGATCCCCCACCCGTGTCGGGGTCGACCGCGGTCGCCAACAGTCCCAGATGAAGGACCGGGTCGGCGGAATGGCCGTCGGGGTCCAACGCGTCGACCAAGGTGATGTGCCCGTCGGTCAACGTGCCGGTCTTGTCGGTGATCAGCACGTCGATGTCACCGAGGTCTTCGATGCACACCAATCGCTTGACCAGGACCTTGAGCTTCGCGAGCCGACCCGCGCCCGTCGCCAGGCTGGTGCTGACCACGGCGGGCAGTAGTTGGGGGGTGATGCCGACGGCGATCGCCAGGGCGAACAGCACCGAGTCGATGATCGAGCGCTGCAAGAGCACGTTGGTGACCAAGATGACCGCCGTCAGCGTCACCGCAACCCACAGCAACAGGTAGGAGAAACGACGCAGACCCTCCTGAAAGGCGGTCTCCGGCTGGCGGGTGCCGAGCCCAGCGGCGATCCGGCCGAATTGGGCGTCCGCCCCGGTCGCGAAGACCACCCCGGACCCCTCGCCGGCACTGACGATGGTGCCCATGAAGGCCAGGTCGGTCGAATCGGCCAGACCAACACCGGTTTTCGTCGTCTCGGACCACTTCTCGGCCGCGCTGGACTCGCCGGTGAGGATGCTCTCGTCGCACTCCAGACCGGACACCTCGAGAAGGCGTACGTCGGCCGGCACGACTTCGCCCAACCCCAACCGGACGACGTCGCCGGGCACCAGTTCGACGACGTCGACCGTCGTGAACCGCCCATCCCGGCGCACCATGGTGGTGTGGCGCAGCGATGAATGCAGGTGCGCCGCCATGCGTTCGGCCCGGTATTCGTTGAAGAATCCCAGCCCGATGCTGGCCACCAGGATGACGCCGATGATGACCGCCTGCGTGCCGTCGCCGAGGAAGTACGACAGGACGGCCGTGCCCGCCAACAGGATCAGCAGGGCGCTGCGCAGTTGACGTCCGAGTACCGCAAGCGCGCTGACCTCGTGGGTGCGAACGGCGTTGGGACCGTGGCTCGTCAGCCGCGCGGCCGCCTCGGTGCCGCTGAGCCCCTGCCTCGTGCTGTCCAACCAGACCAGGACCTCATCGGCCGACGTGCACGCGACCCGCTCGGCGGTGACGACGCCCGGCGTCGTGGGCGAGGGTGGGGCCAACGAATTCGCGGCGGAACGCGTCACGAGGTGCGAGTGATGACGACGGGCGCCGAACCGTCGACTCCGACGATCAGCCCACGACGGGCGGTGGCTGCGGTCATGTCACGACTCCTTGGAGAGGTTGGTCGCGCGGATTCACGTCTCTCGCGCCATGTGTGACTCACGGTAGGGGCCACCACCCGCTGGGGGCGTGGGCCATTGGTCACCTGCGGGAAGGTCTTGCGGCACCGATTGACGGAGGGACCGTGCGCGAGCTGATCGGGGACCAAAGCCCCTTACCGCAACGCAACATGACCCATAGCGTCGACTGCGCGCGGTCAACTCTGCCCTGAACCGAGAGGACGACATTGTCCGACACAGTGATACCGCCCAGGGTCGGCCGCCTCCTCCCGCGCCGCGACGACTACGCCTCGCTCAAGCAGTCGTGGCGTCGCGACGTGCTGGCCGGGGTCACGGTTGGCGTGGTCGCCCTTCCACTCGCGTTGGCCTTCGGCATCAGCTCGGGGGTAGGGCCGGCAGCGGGGCTGATCACCGCCGTGGTCGCCGGGGTGGTGGCCGCCGTCTTCGGCGGATCTCACGTCCAGGTGTCCGGACCGACGGGCGCGATGGCGGTGGTCCTCGCCCCCATCGTCGCCGCGCACGGGCTGGGAAGCATCGCGCTGGTCACCGTGCTGGCCGGGCTGATCGTGGTGGCCGCAGGAGCGTCCGGCTTGGGACGGGCGGTGACCTTCCTGCCCTGGCCGGTCATCGAGGGGTTCACGTTGGGGATCGCCGCCATCATCTTCCTGCAGCAGATCCCGAACGCCCTCGGCATTCAGGCGCCGGCCGGTCGGGGGACCCTGCCTGCGGCCTACGACGTCGTCGCGACCGTGACCGAGAGTCGCGACTGGACCCCGGTTGCCGAAACCGTCGGCGTAGTGCTCCTCGTCGCGGTGACGATGGTTGCGCTACCGCGGATCCACCGTGGGATGCCGGCGTCGCTCATCGCCGTCGTCGCCGCCACCGTCGTGGTCCACGTCGCCCACCTGCCGGTCGCGAGCATCGGCAAGTTGCCGTCCAGCCTGCCCGCGCCGGTGCTTCCGACCGTCGACGTGGACGCGGTGCGGACCCTGATCGGCGCCTCCGTGGCCATCGCGGCGCTGTCGGCCATCGAGTCGCTGCTGTCGGCACGGGTGGCGGCGACCATGTCCCCCACCGGTCCCTACGACCCCGACCGCGAACTGGTCGGTCAGGGCCTGGCGTCGATCGCGTCGGGGGCCTTTGGCGGCATGCCCGCCACCGGCGCCATCGCCCGCACCGCGGTCAACGTTCGGTCGGGGGCTCGAACCCGGGTGTCGGCGATCGTTCATTCGCTCGTGCTGCTCGCCGTGGTGTATCTGGCGACCGGTCCGGTTGCGTCGATCCCGTTGTCCGCGTTGGCCGGTGTGCTGATGGTGACGTCGTTTCGGATGATCTCCGCCTCCACTGTGGGTCAAGTCTTGCGGTCGACGCGCTCGGACGCGTTGATCTTCGTCATGACCGCCGTGGTCACCGTGTGCTTCGACCTGATCGAAGCGGTGGAGATCGGTATCGTCGTCGCGGCGTTGTTCGCGCTGCGCAGTGTTGCGCGGCGCAGCAGCGTGGTCCGCGAGGAACTGCCGGGCCCGCATCAGCCCGGTGACGAGCAGATCGCACTACTGCGCCTCGACGGAGCGATGTTCTTTGGTGTGGCCGAGCGGATCTCGACCGCAATCGTCGATGCAGAGCACGAACACGTCACCGTGGTGATCATTCGGATGTCCCAACTCGGCATGCTCGACGCCACCGGCGCGCACACCCTGGCCGAGATCACCACCGAGCTCGAGGCCAGGGGCATCACGGTCATCATCAAGGGCGTGCAACCCGAACATCTGAGCTTGCTGGCCAACGTCGGGATATTCGACTCCCTGCGCCACGACAACCATCTGATGGACACCCTGGACGACGCGGTGGTCCACGCCCGTTCCCACGTCGTCACGGCCTGACCGTGCCGGCGTGCACGACGAGGACGCGTCCACGGGATCCCGCGTCTACGTGGTCGTGACTGAGTGCGACGTCGGAGAGTGGGTAGCGGGCGGAGATGCCGGGCTTCAGGGCACCGTCGGCCGCAGCTCTGGTGAGGTCTTGCGCCGCAGCTTCTTTCGCGGCCGGGGGAAAGTCGTCACTGCCGAGCATTCGCAGGGACGCATTGGCGAACAGCAGTGGCCAGAACGGAATGCCGGGGCGGTCGGCGCGGCTGGCATACGCCGCGATCACCGCGCCGTTGGCGATGACGGCCGCGTCGAGGTCGACGTTGTCGGACAGCGACACCTCGACGACTCGGTCGACGGCGCCGGCCACGGCGCGGATCGCCGCTGCCGGATCCGGACCGTCCAATGCGACGACCGAATCACAGACCCGTGGTTCGACTTCCGGGACGTCCTCGGAGCGCCGTACGGTGCCTACCACCGTCGCTCCGTTCCAGCGGGCGAGCTCAGCGGCCATCGAGCCGACGTTGCCAAGGATGCCGTGGACGAGCACGACCTTGCCTGCCACGGGCCCGTCGCCGAAGACACAGCGGTGCGCCGTGATTCCGGGGATGCCGAGACATGCGCCAAGTTCGTCTGACACGCCCGCGGGTAGCGGCACCGCTTGGTCGGCGGGAACCACCGTGAACTCGGCAGCCGTGCCAGACGGCCGATAGGACTGAGCGCCGTACACCCACACCCGCTGCCCGATTCGGTCCGTGTCGACGCCGGCACCGACTCCGTCGACCACCCCCGCGCCGTCACTGTGCGGAACGACGCGCGGGAATGCCATTGGAGTGCCGAGCCATCCGCTGCGCTTCTTGGTGTCGCCGGGGTTGACCCCCGAGACGGTCAACCGCACCCGAACCTCGCCCACATCTGGCTCCGGATCGGGCAGATTGCCGATCTCGAGCACCTCGGCGGCGACACCCTGTCGGTCATACCACGCAGCACGCATCAGAAGACATCCCTTCTCGGACTCGGTCGACAGTCACGGCCCAGTTGCCGTCGCGGCGGCGATGACCAGCTCGGCGGCCGCGTCCACGCGCGCACTCTGGCCGGTGACCAACAGGTCCTGGCACAGGCCACGGAGGCCGGAGACGACGAGCGTCGCGCGTACGCGTGCTTCGCGGCGCCCGTACCCAATCGCCTCGAGCGCGTCGCCGATCGGGTCGAGCATCACCTCGACCGCGGTTCGGGCGTACGGGCCGTAGGTCTCCGGATCGGTGGTGGCGAGGCTGAGTACCTGCAGCAGCATTCGTACGCTGCGCTTCTGGTCGCCCCGGGTCAAGCCGCGCCACAGGGCCCGCCCGGCGTCGGAGAACTGGTCGGCCGTCGCGACGTCGTGAAAGATCTCCCCCACCCTGGGCCTGCTGGCGTCGAGAGCCTGGGCCAGCAGCTCCCCGCGATCGCCGAAGTAGTACAACAACATTCGCTTGCTCGTGCCGAGCGCTTCGGCCATGGGAGCCAGGGACAGGTCGTTGACGCCCCGGGTCTCCAGGTAGTCGACCACGTCGGTCAGAAGGGCCGCCCGCTTGACGGGGTCTGGTGTGCGCGCCACTCCTTGACCGTACCGATCGGTACGCGTATGGTCAATGTTGTGCCGATCGGTACATGAATTCTGCGGAAAGGCTGGGAATCAGCATGGATCGGGTGAAGGTGGCAATCGTGGGTGCGGGCATCGGTGGCTTGGCCACCGCGCGCGCCTTGAGTTGCAAGGGTTTCGACGTCCGGGTCTACGAGCAGGCGAGGCAGCTCGGCGAGGTCGGTGCGGGCGTCGCGCTCGGCGCCAACAGCATCCGCCTGCTGGACCGGCTCGGCCTGCAGAAGCAGTTGGCGGACTACGGGCCGCGGTGGACGCAGTGGCGGTTCAGCGACGGCGGCGGCCGAGTGCTGACCGAGCAGGAGATGGACGGCAGGGTCCTCGGCATGTACCGGCCCGACCTCATCGCCATGCTCGCCGACGGCCTGCCGAGCGGGACCGTCTCCACGGGCCGCCGGTGCGTCGGCTTCCACCAGGACGCCAATCACGCCGTCGTCGAATTCGCCGACGGCGAGCGCGCGCACGCCGACCTCGTCATCGCGGCCGACGGCATTCACTCGGTGCTGCAGCAGCACGTCGTGGAGCCCAGCGACCCCGTGTTCTCGGGAAGCATCGCCTACCGCGGCGTCATCCCCGCCGACCGCGTTCCGGACTATCCGGCCACGGTGTCGACGATGTCGATGGGCCAGGGAAAGCACTTCCTCGTCTTCACCCTGCGAGGCGGGAAGCTGATCAACTTCGTCGGATTCGTGCCCAGCGACGACGAGATGCGCGAATCGTGGTCCGCACCTGGCGATCCGGCGACGTTGGCCCGGGAGTTCGTCGGCTGGGACCCGATGGTGCAGAAGATCATCAGTCACGTCGACACCACCTTCCGGTGGGGTCTCTACGATCGGGAACCCCTGTCCCGGTGGAGCAACGGGCGGCTCACCCTGCTGGGCGACGCCGCCCATCCGATGCTGCCGCACATGGGGCAGGGCGCAAACCAGTCGATCGAGGATGCGGTCGCACTGGCCGCCGTGCTCGACGGTGTCGATTCACGCGAACTCCCCGACGCCGTGGTGCGCTACGAGTCCCTCCGGCGCGACCGGGCAGGGCAAGTTCAGCGCAACTCTCGCAACGGCGGCCTGGTGTACGACAGCGGGGACAGCCCCGAGCGGGACGAGAAGCTGCGCGGCACCGTCGCAGACTTGCTCTGGTCGCTGGACTACGACGTCGAAACCGAAGTCCAGTCGTTCCTGGGCGCAAGCCGAACCTAGTTTCCGGCTCATCACATGTAGCGGCCGGCCCCAAGGCTCGGGCCAGGACGCCCTACATCCCGGCCCGAGCTGGCGATCACACGCGATTCCGCTGCGTGACGCGCGACGTGCTGGACCGGCGAGCGTCAAGCGCGAAGGCGCCACCACCGGTGAAGACCAGCAAGAGGAATGCGAAGCAGTACAGCACCGCTGGTTCGCCGTTGTTGACCATCGGGATGATGCCGCCGGTCGGCACGTGTTGGGTGAAGAACGCGAAGGCCATGACGCCGGACGCAACGAAGGCTGCGACCCGCGTGAACAGCCCGAGGGTGATGAGCACGCCCGTGACGAGTTCGAGGATGCCGGCGTAGAAGTACGGCCACACTCCGACCGCCGCGGCGGGGCCCGACGGCCAGCCGAAGAGGTGCGCACTGGCGTGACAGAGGAACAGCAGCCCAAAGATCACTCGGAACACGCTGAGGACTGCGGGTGCATGGGGATTGAGTCGGCCGTCGATGTCGTCGAGCATGGGGTGGTTCTCCTTCAGTTGGTTACTGCCGTCGATCGAGCGGCGTTGCTCGGGATGTCTCGTCGTGCACGATGTCACCGGCCGTACGCGTGCCCGACCAGGTGTCCAGTTCAGTTGCGAGGTCGAGTGATTCGACGACGGCGGTGCTCTCGTAGACGCCCCACTCGTCACGTGGCAGCATCCACATGATCTCGAACTGGTGGCCGTCGGGGTCGACGCCGTAGACGCTCTTGGTCGCGCCGTGGCTCGATTCGCCGGTGTAGGCGCCCGCTTCGAGCAGAGTCTGGCGAAACTCCGACAATTCGTCGACGGTGTCGAGCTGCCACGCGAGGTGGTAGAGCCCAACCGACCGACGAGATTGCGGACCCGCCCCGGGGACGCCAAACAGGCCGAGGTCGTGGTGGTTTTCCGAGCGGGGCAGCCGAAGAAAGGCGCCGTTGACGCGCGCGTCGCGAACGACCAGGTTCATCCCGAACGTCTCGGTGTAGAAGTGGACGGCACGCTCGAGGTCGGCCACGAAGAGCACCGCGTGGTTGAGACGAACGGGCGAGACGGTCATCGGGCTCCCTATCGGGGAATTTCGTTGTAGGTACAACTGCAGACGGTATCATCAATGTTGTAGCTACAACATACTGGGTGCGGGCCATCGTGCCTGTAGCTACAACCGATGGTGGATAGTGATGGTGTGAGCGCGAACGGGTTGGATCAACCGGAACTGGCAGCGTGGGTGCGGCTGGCGACGGTGCTGGAACTGCTGCCCGGCGTACTGGACGCCCAACTCAGGCGCGACGCAGGACTCATGCACTTCGAGTACTTCGTCCTGGCGATGCTCTCCGAGGCCCCCAAACGAACACTGCGCATGAGTGAGCTTGCGGCCCAGACCAACTCGACTCCACCGCGACTCTCTCACGTGGTCACGCGACTCGAGGGTCGCGGTCTGGTCGAGCGCATCCCGTGCCCGGACGACGCCCGTGCCACGAATGCCCACCTGACGGCCGCGGGCTGGCGCAAGGTCCGGCAGGCTGCACCGGGACACGTGACCAACGTTCGGGACAACGTCGTCGACGCGTTGACTGCCGAACAGGTGCACCAACTCCGCGACATCACCGAGGCCATCCTCGGGCGACTCGACCCCGACGGTTCGATGGCTGCGACCTATCACCGCTACGACTAGACGATCCAGCCCGCGGCCGGTGCTGCCCGTGCCGTCGCGGTCGGAGATCCGGGCGTTCACCAGCCTCGCCGTCGCGAGGAGACACGTGCTGGTGTGTGACATCGGGCGAAAGAATGACGTCATCGGCCCGTCGCTGCACACCGATTGAGAATCGGTTACGTTTGCTCCGCCAACACGTGGTGTAGATCCCGCCATGCGCGAACTGCGAACACGATGGGTCGTGAACGTCAAGCGATGGAACAGGTAGCGACGGAATTCTGGGGTCACATTCAGAACCCCGTGGTGTATGCGCTCCCCGTGTTCGTCATCAGCATGGCGATCGAGGCTGCCGCCCTGCGCGGCGATGCCCGACAAACAGCCGGATACGTCCAGCCAGAAGCACGGTCGAGCATCATGATCGGCTTCGGATCGTTGGCGTTCATGTTCGTCTTCAAACTCGTTACCCTGGTTGTCTTCTCGGTGCTGTACGTCGAGCTTGCACCCTGGCAGCTGCCCACCACGTCCTGGTGGACGTGGTTCGCGTTGCTGATCGCCGTCGACTTGACCTGGTACTGCAATCATCGCTTTTCCCACCGAGTGCGCATCGGATGGGCCGGGCACCGCGCGCACCATTCGAGTGAAACGTTCAACTTCAGTAGCGCCGTGCGACTGAAATGGAATCCGTGGTCAGAGGCGATCTTCTGGATGCCGTTGCCGCTGTTGGGATTTGCACCTTGGACGATCTACGTCGCCTACGGCTTCAACATGATCTATCAGTTCTTCCTGCACACCGAACTGGTGGGAACGCTGCCGCGGCCCGTCGAGTTCGTGTTCAACACCCCGGCCCATCACCGCATTCACCACAGTCGTCGCCCAGAGCACCTCGACAAGAATTACGGTGGAATCCTCATCGTCTGGGACCGAATGTTCGGGACCATCGTCGACGGCGACAGCCATCCGGAGTACGGGCTGTTCGGAACCAAGCAGTCCGGTGAGGGGATCCTGCAGCTTCAGTATGGCGAGTACGCGCGCATCGTCGCCGACGTGCGACGCACCCAGTCGTGGCGAGAGCGACTTGCCTACGTCTTCGCTCCCCCGGGCTGGCGTCCACGCAGCGCGGTGATGGCGTCGCCGACGATCCCTCGGGAGGTTCCGTGCTCAGTTCGCGTCACGGGCCGACGTCCGCCGCCTGACTAGACTTCTCGACCCATGGCCTACCTCCTGCAGCTCGACTCGTCCGCCAACCTCAGCTCGTCGACGACGCGGCGGCTGACTGCCGAAGCAGCCGAGCGGTGGGCCTCGGGTGGTCGGGACCGCGAGATCCGTCGGCGCGATCTGCACACCGACCCGCTGCCGCACTTGCCCACCAACGCGCTGCACTTCATCGCACCTCGTCGGCCGGAGGACGCTGTCGCGCCGTCGCAGGAGGCTCAACGGTTGCAGGACGAGCTGCTCGAGGAGTTGGCGGGCGCCGCCGCGGTGCTGATTGGCTCGCCGATGTACAACTATTCGATGCCGTCGACGCTCAAGGCGTGGCTCGACTACGTGCACGTCATCGGCGCCAACTCACCAGTCGGCGAGGGCATCGACCCCCTGCGGTCCAAGCCGGTGACCGTGGTGTCCGCGCGCTCGACGCCGACGGGCGTGGACCCGCGAACCGACTTCGTCCTCGGCCCGTTCTTCGCGATCCTCGGGGGCTTCATGAGCATGGACGTCGAGGGCTTCGTCGTGCATACCGATCCACCCGCGGCCGCGGGCGACTTTCACCGGCCCTACGACGTCGTCCGCGCCGAGGTGCTCGCCAGCATCGACCGCTGACCGAGCGACCGTTAGTGCAAGGCCTGACGATCTCGTCCAGGTCATTCTCGAAATCGTTCGGCCGCACCATGTTTCACTCCTACGGGGAGACTCCTGCCGCGTTCTCGGTGGCGCATCCACGGGCGGAATGACCGCCCCGGGAGAGTCCGGCGCCTAGGGCGTCGTCGTCCCATTCCCGACTTACTCGGTTCGGCGAGTCAGTCGGACGCAGGGTCTCGCAGCGAAGGAGTTCAGCCCGGCCGACTGGCGGATCACGCCTCGTCGGATTGCTCGGGCTGGACAACTGGAAGCTCTCAACACGATGGCGGCGCTCCAACGTAGAGAGTGCTCGACCCGACTCGGACCCATGGTTTGGGTCCATATGGGGCGGATGGAGTGTCCCCCGGAATCCACTGCCGAGGATTCATGCCCGGGAGCTGGAACTTTCTGGTGGTCCCGGCTGGTATCGAACCAGCGACCTTCCGCGTGTGAGGCGGACGCTCTCCCACTGAGCTACGAGACCGTGGGTGCACCGGACAATCACCGGTGAACGACGAGGAACTTTATCACGCACGGAGCCGGCCCTGGAATCGCGACCGCTGTGGCCGCCCGACCGTGCCGCTGGCGCGCACCCGTCTCAGGGCGTCCTCTCGCAACGGTGCGGCCCATGTGCGGCCCACCGCCCCGGGAAAGACGACTCTTCGCCCAGGAGGCCAGGAGAGGGTCGGCGGACCAACCGTCGGACCGTCGGACGCCCTTGGATCGCGAGCCTGCCGAATCTTCTGATGCTCAACCCCTTTTCGCCAGGATGCCGAGGACCACGTCGAACAGGAGGGCCCGGTGCAGCAAGGAGCACCAACGCCGCTGCGAACCGGCCCCCAATTCGGGGCGGCAGAACGGCCCACTTTCTGCCGTGTCGTCGAGATTTGTGGTGCCGAGCGTGGATGGACTATCGTCGTGCTTCGCATAGAGCGACGAACTCGCTCGAAGCACGCGGATGTAGCGCAGTTGGTAGCGCACAACCTTGCCAAGGTTGGGGTCGCGGGTTCGAATCCCGTCATCCGCTCGATGGTGCAGACGCATCAACCCCAGCGGTGGAGTGGCCGAGTGGTGAGGCAACGGCCTGCAAAGCCGTGCACACGGGTTCGATTCCCGTCTCCACCTCCAAGATGGGTCCCGCGCGATTAGCTCAGCGGGAGAGCGCTTCCCTGACACGGAAGAGGTCACTGGTTCAATCCCAGTATCGCGCACCAGCTCCACCGCAGGTCAGGGCATGTTTCTGACCTGCATACGCAGGGCTTGCAACCATTATGCAGGCAATCGTCAGTCGTCGCGGTTGCAGTTGCCAGCCGTATTGGCCTCAGATGAACGCGCCCGCAGGGTGGTACCCCGACCCCACCCGAGGATCTACCCAACGCTATTGGGACGGCCACGCGTGGCTTGACGTCCCACCACCACCTCCGCTGCCCGTGGTGGCTCCGCAGGCTCCCCCGCAGGTCCTTGTGACCGGCCCTAATCATCCGTTGCACCTCATCCTGACGATCATCACGTGCGGGTTTTGGATCCTGCCGTGGCTGTTCATCGCCTCGAGCAACCGGCGGCGATACCAGACGGTCGACCCAGACGGCACCGTGCGCACCCTGCGTTCTTCCCAGAGCACCACTGAGCGTCGGCTGGCTATTGGTGTCGGGGTGGCGATCGCCCTGTTGCTTGTCGTCGGGCAGGGCCACGTGGGTGGGGTCGTGGCCTTCGTTGGGGTCGTCGCGCTGTTCGGGTTCGCAATCCGCTATGCCGTGCAACGACTGTCCGCCGGGGACGACAATCAGGGGTCGATGTGAGTGTCGACGTGGACGGACAGCCCGTCGAGGTCGGTGCAGAGCTGGGTGCCGGGCACCGTCACATCCTGATCAACGTGGGCAGCTCGGCAGTACGTCTCGATGTCGGTACGGCCATCGAGGTGGCCGCTGAGATCCTCAACTTGTGTCGCGACGTAAGCGCAGTGGCGGCATCATGACGAGCATGAAGCACTGGCCGGTCCTGCTCGGCGTCGTGGTCGCCGGCATTTGTGCGTGGCAGATCATCCACTCACATCACCCGATCCCGCTGCTACTGCTCACCATGGTCCTCGTGGCAGTAGGTGCGGTCGGCTACGTGCTACGGCGGCAACGCAAGTAGGGACCAATTGCTGCTACCGGGCGGTCACGGATTGACGTATTGTGGTTAGCGGATTCAGGTCAATGTAAGCAGGAACTTCGGTTCCTCACCTATCGCGGCAAGGCAAGGCTGCGGCCAAGGTTTCACTACCGAGTGTGCGGGTCCAACTCGGAACCTCGGCCTCTCAGAGCAGCGCCTATTTCAGCACGTCCATCAGACAGGTGTGCGTGTCACGTCCGCGAAAGGTTGAACCGACATGATCCCTGCGTACAACGCCGAGCAGGCTGAGGAAATCGCCCGCGAGCAGGCCGACGAAGAGGCTCGCGAGCAGGCTGACGAGATCGCCCGTGAGCAGGCTGACGAGGAGGCTCGCGAAGTCGCCAGCGATGCCTATGACGAGGCGTATCGCGATGCTTACGACGAGGCGTATCAGGAAGCCTATGGCGAGGCTTATGGTGAGGCGTTTCAATTGGCTTACGACGAGGCCATCGCGAATATGCATTAGAACCAAGCGGGACTGGACGGCCCGCTCCCCAATCCGCGGGGGGCGGGCCGTTTCTCGTTTGTCCCACCGGTCACGGCTAGTAACGGCAATGTGGCGCAAGGGAATTGGCGACACGCCGAACGAACGGAAATCGCGCGTTTTGCACGGTAAACCCGTGCCAACGTTGGTCCATGCACGACAGCACCAACACCGACGACGAACCCGACGAGCTGCTCTGGTCGTATCAGCAGACCAGCGCCAAAATGGGCGACCTGAGCCAGCGAGGCGTGTCACGCCTCGCTGATCGCGGCGAGATCACTCGGATTCATGTCGGCAAGAGGGCTTTCATCGTCGCGGCCAGTGTCCGCGAGTACGTCGCCCGGCGGATGGCTCAGGGATGAGCGCGGCGACGGGTCCACCCGGCCCCACAGACGGCGACGGCCGGACTTGGCAGCCCGGCCATCCCCTACAACATCAACAACATCGACCGGCGACCAAACCAACCGATGCTCAACACGATAGCGCGACGTGGCGACATGTCACCAGTCGCCAGGTCAACCACGTCCTCGACGTCTGCCTGTTCGCCGCTCCGTTGATCGGCGATCCCGACGGCCTCCCGTGGCCCGGCACTGCCGAATGGATGAACCTGTGCGACGCCGACAAGCGCCGCTCGCTACTGCGTGCCGGCGTGGTGGCGACGCTGAACGAAGATGCGCACCAGGCGGCGATGCGCCAAGCAGCGCAGGCCATTCGGGATAGCGAGGACTGGGCTGCGGTCGCACGCCGGCAGGCGCAGCGGCGCACGGCCATCGCGGACGGCGCTTACATCCCGAGGGTGGTGGTGTCATGACCGACGAACTCCTCGACTGGCAAGCCGAAGTAGAACACCGCGACCACGCAGGCGTCCACCGTGGGCAGGCTCGCATGGCCTACCGCATGGCCGCCAGGTACGCCGGCGAGCTTCTGTTCGTCAACGGTCTTGGCTGGCATCACTGGGACGGCACGCGGTGGTGCGCCGACGTTCGTGGTGTCGCCAAGCGCAACGTGCTCGCCGAGTTACGCACCGCACTCGCCGAGAGCCTTGACGATAAGGAACTCCGCGCCGACGTGCGCAAGTGCGAGTCCGCCAGCGGTGTCAACGGTGTCCTCGACTTGGCCTCGGCTTTAGAGCCATTCGCCTACGCCGTCGCCGACCTCGACGCCGACGCCCACCTGTTGAACGTCGCCAACGGGGTGCTCGACCTGCACTCCATGGAACTCGGTGACCATCGGCCGGCCGACAAGATCACCAAGGTATGCCGGGGTGCATACAACGACGACACCACGGCGCCAGTGTGGGAAGCATTCCTCAACCGTGTCCTACCTGACGAGGCCACCCGCGAGTTCGTGCAACGACTCGTCGGCGTCGGACTCCTCGGTGCCGTACACGAGCACGTACTCCCAATCTTCACCGGCACCGGCGCCAACGGAAAATCAGTCTGGGACAAAGCGATCAGGTGGACCCTCGGTGACTACGCCTGCACCGCAGAACCCGACCTGTTCATGCACCGCGAAGGCGCACACCCAACAGGGGAAATGGACTTGCGTGGCGTGCGCTGGGTCGCAGTATCCGAGTCGGAGAAGGACCGCCGGCTAGCCGAGGCCACCATGAAACGTTTGACCGGCGGCGACACCATCCGCGCGCGCCGCATGCGCCAAGACTTCGTGGAGTTCAAACCGTCGCACACACCTCTGCTGATCACCAACCACCTACCTCGAGTCTCTGGCGACGATCCGGCGATCTGGCGACGGCTCCGCGTCGTTCCGTTCGACGTCGTGATCCCCGACGACGAACAGGACCGCCAGCTCGATGACCGTCTACAGCTGGAGGCCGACGGCATCCTCACCTGGATCATCGACGGCTACAAGGCCTACACGGAACGCGGCCTCGACGAGCCAGCCTCGGTGCGGGTAGCCACCGACGCCTACCAGAAGGCCAGTGACGCCGTCGCCAGGTTCATCGACGAATGCTGCACCACGTCAAGCCCAGTCCTGCAATCAACCACCTCTCAGCTCTTCGATGAGTGGGAGAAGTGGCGTATCGCCGACGGCGCTGAACCGATAAGCCTCAAGGCATTCGGGCAGGCGATCACCGACAAGGGGTATCCCGCAGGCCGGCCAAGCAACGGCAAGAAATGGCGCCGCGGTATCGCGCTCCTGACTAGGGAGGCGGTCGACCGTGACGCCGAATAGCACCCATAGCACCCTTTTCCTGGTTCGCCTACGCGTGCGCGCGCTATGGCGTCATACCGGGAATGGGTGCTATGGGTACTTTCCTCTGGTCAGAGCGTTTTGGGGTGGTGGGGAGTTGTGATCCCCGCCGAGTGCCACGTCTGCAATGACGTCGTTGCGTGCGGGCAGACCGATGGGCTGAACCGCTTCTGCCATCTGGGATGCCAGCCGACATTGGACCCCGACGAGCGCCATCCCCTGCTTGCTCCATGGTCTACGTGCTTCGGCATGAGATGGGCCTTGGACACCACTACCGAGATTGACCGACCAGAAGGAGAAGAACCATGACCATCCGCGCCGACGATGCCCTGAAGTACGCCGCAGCGATCCTGAAATCCACCGCCGACTGGACCGACGACGCAATCGGCGGGTCAGGCTGCGACGCCGGCCACGACATCGAACGGGACGCCCTCAATGATGTGGTCCGCGAAATCGCCGAACTCGCCAGCACCTACGGCGATTTACACCACTACAGCGACGGCCGTCAGGTGCAGTCGCGCGCCACCATCGAGTATGGCGTCTACACCTGTCATATCTGGAAACCTGACCCGCACGCCGAGGAACCTCTCACGTGGACTGGGGAGCTTGGCCACGATCCTGGCACCAAGCCACGCGGGCAGTACACCGTCACCACCGACCCTCTCACGCAGCAGATCAACGTCTGCGTCATCAAGGCCTTGGCCCTCGCCGGAGCCATCGACCCGGAGGTCGTCCGATGAGCCTGTGGACCATCCTCGACGCCAGCGGCCGGCGCGCCAGCATCGAAGCGACCGACGTCACGACCCGTCGGGATGGCAGCTTGCTTCTACTGCGCGAGGACGGCAACAGCATGCCGGTGCGACTGGTGCCGGTCTTTGCGCTCAGCCGTGGTGCCTGGCATTCGGCGTGGGTGGACGGGGCTGAAGTCAACTGGAGCTCAGCGGAATCGGCACCAGAACCGGCACCTGCACCGCCTCGTCTCCTCGCCAACGTTGTGTCCGACGAGGCCGACGTGTTCGCCGAATCGCGCCGCGCTGCTGTGGCCGACCGCCTCGCCGCACTCCCACAAACCTGGGAGGAAAACCATGACCGGTGAACCCGAGCACCGCTGCGGGAGGACGAACAAACACGGCACTGCGTGCGGCCATGCGGTCCACGCCGCCGGCGCCCCATGCCCAGACCACGCCCACGACGCCATCGTCATCGAACCTGACCGTCGGTTCGTCTGCGTGAGCTGGCCTACGGGTGGGGGTGTGAACGCCAGCTACTGGGGTTCGCACGCCGAGGCGGAAGCTGCCAGGCCGCCCGACGGCTCTCCGTATCTTGTGCTCGACCGAGCGAAGTACACCAATAGCCCCGACCTCGATCCGCCCCCGCCGGCACCCCGGATGCGCCGCACCGGCAGCCAAGGCCAGACCTCACGACAATGAACAGGAGAACACCATGACCGAACCCACCGACCACGCGCTCGCCACCACCCTCACCGCAGGCATCGTCGATGTGATGACCCAGTTGGGCCCGAACTTGGCCTGCCTGTCGTCACTCACCCGCGCGGTGGCATTGCTCGACGACGGCAACCCTGTGCTGATGTCGTGCGCAACGGAACTCGACAAGGTCAGGTTGCTCCTCGGTCCGGCACTGTTCGACGCGTGCACCAGGGTCGGGTACCCCAAGAGTTAGTTAGGTCGGCTTAGTAACGGTAAACCGTTGTGCAACAACATAATTCATGTCGTGTCGGTCCCACGTTTACGTAACCGGCGAGCTCATGATTCTTGGCATGGCAACGAACCGGCGCTGCGACGGGTGCGGCGACATCTACGCCGCACACAGGCCATCGTCACGCTTCTGCACGACTAACTGCCGGGTGAACTATCACCGCCGGCTCGCGCGTGGCGCGGAACTCCTCGCCGCCGACCGAGCCGGCCGACCCGCACCATTGCCCACCCCACCGACCACCAACGTGAGCCGCGGATTCGAGGCCCTCGCCGACGAAGCTGCCCGCACTGATTACTACTTCGGAACGTTCAAGGCGGACCCGAATCTCCATGTCTGCCAGCGGTGCGGCAACGCGTTCCAGGCCGAGACCAAGCAGCGACACTGCTCCATCGCGTGCCGTGACGCCGACCGCGACGACGCGAAGGGACAGCGATGACCTATCAGCACCTCGACGCCGACGCCAACCGTGTCCTCGCAACTGCGCAGCGCGAAGCACGAGCGCTCGGCCACAGCTACGTCGGCGTCGAGCACATTCTTCTTGCCTTGACCGCGGAGGCCGATGTCCTGGAGACGCTGGGCTATTCGCCGACCGAGATCCGCAGCCACGTCGAGACGATCGTCGGGTACGGCGGGTGTGCGTCGCCGAGCGGCGAACTGCCGATGAGTGGTCGTGCCCGACGACTGGTCGTTGAACTTGGACCTCGGCAGGCCCTCGCCCGTGGCGGGCAGCGTGTCAGCGTGGCCGACCTCGGCGCCGCTGTCCTCCGTGACCACGACGTCGTCGCTGCACTCCTACCGAGGACGTCATTGTGATTATTTACAGCAATCCCACGTCGTCGTCGGCGTGGGCACCGCGTACCCAGCACTTCACGTCCGCCGCCCGCCGCGTCCTGGAGCACGCTCAGGCCGAAGCACGGCGGCTCGGCTACAACTACATCGGCACCGAGCACATCCTCCACTGCCTCCTCCACGACTCCGACGTTGCCGCCACTCTCTCCCGGCTTAGCGTGCGACTGCGGTCGGTCCGGGAGCTCGTCGACGACCTCATCGGCACCGATTCGCACGGGCGCCGATCACCCGACGTACCGCTCGACTGGGACGGCCGCGCACGACGGGTTCTTGAGGATCTTGTGCCCCGTGAAGTTCTTAATGCGGGCCATCACTACGCCGGGGTCGAGCATGTATTCCTCGGGTTGATTCGTGAAGGCGAAGGCCCCGCCGCGACAGTTCTCGCTTCGCTGGGTGTGCACCTCAAAGCTGCCCGCCGGGCCGCCCTCGCCGGGGCATCCCCATGAGCGGGTTCGCGGGCCGGGTGTCGTTGGGGTCATCCCCCTTCAAATCGATTCCCTTGCCCCGGCCCGCGAACCCTCCCAACTTCCGGTTGGCGTCTCCACGGTCATGTGAACGCCGCCACCGGGAGGACAGGCGGGAGGGGGTGGTGGCGGGGTTATTTCTCTTGCATAACCAGGCGCGCCACCGAGCAGCAAGCCGAGTGAAGGAAGCACATTGGCTCGCGCACCCCTCCCGCCAACGCCACGAACGGAAGGACTGACGATGACTGAACCCGCCGAGGGCTCGTCTGGTGGTGTGTCCTGGATTGACGTAGCGGCGTCGGCCGTCGGCATCGAACGGTCGATGAAGGCGATCGGGGAACGCGCCAGCACCGCCCTCGTCGGCTCGATGAGGGCGGGGCTGGCTGCCCGTGGCGCTGCGCTCGGCGACGAACTCCTCGCTGGCCTCGATAAGACGTCGCAGGCGTCGATGGTCGGCGCGTCGATCGGCGAGGCCATCGGGAAAGGCATCGGCGCGCCGCTGCAGTTGGTCCGCGAAGCATTCTCTGGCTTGGGTCGCGACGGCACCGCAAGTGCCCAAGCGTTGACCCGCGAATACAACAATGTCAGCGACGCCTTCCGACGAGGCGAAGCATCACTCAAGGCGCTGAACACCGAAGCGAAGCGCGCCACCGAGGCCGGCGGCGCGTTCGATTCGACTCAGATCCTGAGAGTTACAACGTCGGTCGACGAGCTCCGCCAAAGGCAAAGCGATCTGGCCGCCCAGATTCGGGCGTCAGACGAGGCCGCCAAGAGCGCTGGTAGCAGCTTCAACGTCTCGGGGCTCGCCGCGGGTGTTATGGGCGGTGCGATCAGTGCTGGCGCAATCATCGGTATCGAGTCGTTCGACGAATTAATAAGCAAGGCAACCGAACTCGGAGACAAACTACTCGACACAGGCGAAATTCAGGAGGGCATCAACCGCCGGTTGCAGACCACGACTGCCGCAACTGGCGAACAGCTCGAGAGCCTGTCGCAGACCGTCAACCGCGTAGCTGGGAACACAGCAGCCGGATTCGACGTGATCACCGACGCCACAGCCGCCCTATCGACCCGACTCCACCTGACCGGGGCACCACTAGACGAGTTGGTGCAGAAGGTGTCCAACGCGTCCGTCATCTTGGGACAGCCCATCGACGTCAACGCGTTCACCGCTGCTATGCATGCATTGGGGGTCAGCGGAGCTGACGCAGGCACCGAGCTCGATACGCTCTTCAAGATCAGCCGCGCAAGCCACGAAAATTTGAACGAACTGATCGCAGACCTTGGTACCAACGCCTCCGTCCTGAGTGCCTTCGGTCTGAACGCCGACCAGAGCGCGCGACTCCTCGCCGGCCTCAGCGAAGCCGGCATCAAGAGCTCGACAGTCATCCGCGGACTCAACCCCTTGGTCAAGCAGGCCGAAAAAGCTCATGAGAGCTTCGGGGACCGACTCAAGGAAGTCGTACAACATATCCAGGATGCGCACGACGCCTGGCTGAAACTGCACGATCAGGCCGACCTCGATACTGAGAATTATTGGGCAAGCAAACTCGGTCCGCGCGCAGCAATCGCATTCAAGCAAGCCGTCGACGACGGCACGCTCAGCGTCCAATCCCTGAACGGTGCGCTCGGTGACCTACCGGCAGGCGGGATCGATGACGTAGCGGAATCCACGCGGACGTTGTCGGACCGTCTGACGATCATCGGGCACCAGATCGACGCTGATCTTGGCCCACTGGGTGAGGTTCTGCAGGCCAGCCTTGGTGATTCTCTGACGAAGATCGGCACTTGGATCTCGTCGAACACACCGACGATCATCGGGTTTCTGTCCTCGATCGGGACGATTGCCATCGAGGTCGGCGGGCAGATCGCGGGTGCGCTCGCCAACATCACCGGGATGATCGGCTCGCTGGAGGCGGCGTACGGCGCGTTGACCGGCAACGATCAGACGAAGAAGGCTGGCGAACACCTGCAAGATCTCGGGCAGCAGATGTCGAATCTCGGCGACCACACCGATCGGGCGGTCAAGGCGTTCCAAGATTTGCTGGACAAAGCCCAGGCCACGGCTGCCATCTCTCAAGACCTGAAGACCGCGTTGAAGGTCGGCACCGATGGTCAGCTCCAGCTCGGCGACCCGAACTCTGTCGATGCGTTGCGCAAGGCCGGCGTCGACCTTCAAGACAACGCGGGCAAGTTCACGATCAACGTGGACACGGACGAAGCCGCGAAGACGGTGAAGGACTTGCTGGCATCGATTCCGGCCGCGAAGGACATCCCGGTCACGGTGATCCCGAAGGTGGCACCACCATCTCCTGCACCCGCCGCGCCGCCGGCAGCTTCTCCGTCGGCACCCTCACAACCGTCGGGTACACCGGGGCCGCCGGATTCCTTCGACTGGCTCAATCCCTTTGGGATAGGCGAGAATTCGCAAGGATTCGACATTCTCGACCCGTGGGGAATCTTCCAAAACCGCGACGACGACTTCCGTAACCGTCTGAACTCACAGCCACCGTCGAACGGTGGCCGCGGCCGAAACATGCCCCGGGCGCACCCATCTGGCTACGGCACTGACACCGGCGTCCCGACGAACCTGACAGTGCAACCAGCGTCTGTGAAGCTCGGCCTCGGTGACGTACTCGATGCGGCTGGTCTGCCGTCCTCCGTTTCCGACCCGAGTAAGGGCGTCGTCCTCAACACCGCGATGCAGGTGAAGCCCAACGCCACGTTGGACGTCGACACCACGATGACGAGCGCCGGCATCGACACGTCGCTACAGGGAGCATTACCCGACAGCTCCGGCGACGGCGTACTCCTGCCGACTGCTTTCGACACGTCGAAACCAGGACCACGGTTGTCCGTCAGCGAACTGATGCAGTCGGTGGGCATCCCGGAGTCCAACCAAGGCGACAGCGGTGTCACCCTCGACGTGTCGTACAACGCCCCGACCAGCTCCCCAGGCGCCGTGCCAGCAGGCTTCCCCAGTGGCGTTCCCGGTACGGGTGGCCAGGTGGGCGTGCCGGCATCGGGTTCGAAGGGCGACGTTGCCCGCGCGATCCACGACGCGGTCGTCGCCGCTGGCTACACTGAACAGACCGCAGATTACGCGGTCGCAGCAAGCGACTACGAATCGTCATTGTCGCCCGACATCACCAATGCATCTGGACATCACGGCCTGTTCCAAGAAAGCAGCGACAAGCCCAGTAACGGTGCACAGCAGCAGATTCAGTGGTTCCTGAGCGAGCTGCAACGTCAAGGTGGACCCGCCGCGGTGAACGCATACCCCGGTGGTCCCGGCAACTTCATCGCCGACAAGATCGAAGTCGGCGGTTATCCGGGCAGCAACTACAACTCCTTCCTCAGCCAAGTTCCCGGACTCATCGCCGGTGGACAACCACCGACAGCTGCACCAGGTGGTGCAGCACCCCCGACCACGGCCGGAACCGGCGGCCTGCCTGGCGCCAGCATCAGTTACACGCCTGATTGGCTTCTGTCGCATGGCATTCGACCGATATTCGAGAAGAACCCCAACGATTCCGGTGGCGCGGCCACCCCCGGCGAGATCCCCGCATGGGTGACGCAGCTCGGCGCACAGTTCGACCTCACCCCGAAGGACCACGGCGACAAGACGTTGCACGGTGGTATCGCGGGACCGGGCAACACCATCGACAAGAACGCTTCGTGGGCCTTCGACTTCTTCGGCGCTCCGCAGAACATGCAGAAGTTCGCCGATTACCTCTCGCAGAACTACGCCCAACAGTTGGTGCAGCTCATCCACCAGGACCCCACCACAGGTCGGGACACCGGCGTCGCGGGCGGCCAAGTCCTCCCACAAGGTGCCTATTACACGACGCCCGGCGGCAGCTACCTGGACGAATCCGATGAAGTTCATGTGGCATTCGCCAGCCCGATCGGTCCCGGTGGACCCACCTCACCAACGATTCAGGCAGCCGGGTTCCAGGTCGGCGGGCAATCCAACATCATCGACGTCAACCGCATTAGCACCAACCCCGGCAACCCGCAGATCGCTGCGCCGACCGCGCCCGGTTCTGACTACTCGCAGGTTGCGCCGCCACCGGGAATGACACCGGCACCGCCGGGTGCCGCGAACACCGTTCAAGTTCCGGGCTATGGCGCATATCAATTCTCATGGGATCTTCCACCGGATGAGCAAGCCAAGGCCCGAGCAGAAGGAAAAACGCGACGAATGGATCGAAAAAGCTCAAGATCTGATTGACCGGCAGCAGAACACTGCCCAGCAGATCCAGGAACTGCAGCAGGCCGTCACCGACGCCCAAGCCAAGGCTGACGACGTCAACGCGCTCCCCGACGATCCGGCCGACCCAGACGCCAAGACCAGAGCGAACAAAGAACTCGCAGAGACCCAGCGACGTCTCACCGATGCTCTACACCAGCAATCCCGCGAGGAGACACAGTCACGGATTGACGCGGAGAAGCCACCGCCCTATGAGAAGGACGGCAAGGGCAGCGGCACCAACGATCAGGACGCGGCGGATCTTGGTAAAGGTCTGGTCAAGGGTGTGTTCCAAGAGTTTGGAATCGACGGCAGCGTCTTCAAAGGCATGAAAGCACCCAACGATTGGGGCCTGACGAAGATCCTCGGCGGCGTCCTCAGCTTCGGGTTGAACCTCAGCGCCGCAAAGCACGACGCCAGCGGCGGCGGTAGCAGCGACACGGACGGCGGTGTCCTCGGCATGATCGAGGACGCGATCCCCGCGCTGAAGAACCTCTTACATCCGGGGACAACCGATGGGCAGCCATCTGCAGCCGCACCGGCTCCTGACGCGGCAGCGCTTCCCGCGCCACCCGCGCCGGCCAGCGCTCCGCAGGAACCGTTGCCAGCACCCGCGTCCGCACCATCAGTGCCAGCGGTTCCCGCACCTGCAGCACCAGCACCTGCACCCCCCGCACCACCAGCGCCGGCACGAGCACCGATCGACGTGAAGGGATACCAGTTCGGTTCGCCGGATCGACCGGCGCCACCATCACCTGCACCGAATCAAGTAGTCACCCCTGGCGTGGGCGGCGCACCACCACTCCCCGGCTTCCCGACACCGCCACCAGGTGCCACACCCGCACAAATCCAAGGAGCGAAACCACCGCCCTCACCAGGACCCGCACCAGCACTGACGCCACCCACCGGTGTGACGATCCCCGGCTCACCGAAAGCCGGGCAGCCAGTCGCACCCGCCCTCGGCGTGCCAGCCCAACCCGCCGGCTACAAGGCGCACCATGCCGTGCCCGGCACCCTTGAAGTCGGCAAAAACTGGTTGCCGGGTGGCCTGAACCCCGGATTGAAACTCCCAACCGCTGCCCAACGAATCGACGGGGCCGACGCCGCGTTCGCCGGCATCGTCACGAGCGCCGCCCGCGTCGCCACCACCCTGGCATCACCACAAGGGATTTTGCAGCCCGACATGAGCCCACCCGACCTCAGCAAGTACTCCAACGGTGGCGCACCAGACGCCCCCGCCGACGTCACACCGCAGATCGGGACGACACCAGCACCCACCGCCGCGCCGGCACCGAACACCGGGTCGGGCACCACCATCAGCAACCCGCTGACCGTCAACAACACCTACCAGGGCTTCAACCCGACGCCGCAGGTCGCCGACCAAGTCCGCAACATCTCACTTCAAACCAGCGCACCCGCCATGAGTGGCGGGGCGGGGATCCCGCTATGACCTACACCAGACCAGCGCACCGACGCTGGCAGAAGGAGGAACAACCCGCATGACGAACGTCCACAGCATCGACGACGGACAGACCAGCAGCACGCCGAGGACGCCGAGGGCACCGCGACGCAAGTTCACCTCAGAGTTCAAGGCCGAAGCGGTCCGCCTCGTGCACGCGTCGCCTGACAAGTCGTTCACCGAAATTGCAGAGGGCTTGGGCATCAGCCCAACATCGCTTGGCAACTGGGTCAGAGGCAAGCGCATGGGATCCGGTACGTCGACAACCGACTCCCACGCCAATCACGATCACTTCGCGGTGCTGGACACGTCAACCGTGGACGCCGCCGACCAATTCGCCCAAGCTCTCGTCGACCAACTCCGCGCCGAGAACACCGCCCTGCAGGCCGAACGCGACGCGCTCATGCGGTCGCTGGTTCTGCTCTCCCAAGACAACGCCAAGTGACGGACGCACCATGACCGAGCAGCACGACCACGACCACGACCCCGCCTTGCACGAAGCACTGGCAGAACAGGGACGCGAAGGCGGAACGATCTTCGCTGCACTGATCAGACAGCTGCAACAGGACGGCGACCCAAACCCACCCCTCACCGCAGCGCGCATCATGCTCACCAACGCGCAGCAGCGCACCGCGGACCGCCAAACCGTGAACAACATCTGGCAGGCCACACCATGACCGAGACCCGCAGCGCTGCGCAGACCCTCACCGTCCACACCGGCGACGACCAAACGATCATCGGCGGCTACCTGATCACGTACGACCCCTACGACGTCCACGATGGACTCGACCACGGCGGATGGGTCGAACAGGTCAGCCGTCACGCCCTCCCCGAGCACAACGACACCGCCGTGCCGCTCCACATCAGGGGTGAACCCGCCGGCACCGCCACACTCCACCTAGTGCGTCGTGGCCTGTTCCTGGAAGCCCACCTCGCCACCGACGACATCCCCGGCGGGACCAACGTCCCCAACGAAGCCACCCTCACCATCACCGTCGACCAAGACGACACCCACGACGAAGGTGTACGGGCCATCCGACGGCTCACCATCCACCAGGTCGACCTATGACCGCAACGACGATGGTTAGCAGATCTAGCAAAGTGTCTGGGGGCGAGGAGGCGGGAGCGGTCCTCCGCGCAAAATCCCTCCCCGACCGAATTTTACGTGGAACGGCCTCGATTTTGACTAGTACCGGCAAATCAGTTGTGTTGTGCCGCTTGATGTTTGGGAGGTTCTGGGTGGTTGAGCAGATGAGCGTGGCGGCGCGGGACAAGTTGATAGTGCGGTACTGGCGGGAGGGCTACTCCGCGCGGGCCATCGGGGTGGCGGTCGGCCTGAGTGAGCGTGGGGTTCGGCATGCGTTGGACAGGATCGCGGAGGGTCGACCAGGGAGGCCGATGAGATGATCGACGACGAGGACGCGCTGTACGCGGATGCGCCAGAGCTCGACTCTGGTGAGTGGAGTGCGCCAGCGCCGACGAAGCCGAAGCTGAAGCGGCGGCTGATCGACGGACCGCTGAGGCATACGTTCAGGCTGGTGAGGGCTGGGTACCGGGATCGTTGTGCGGCGGCCGCGTTGCCCTGCGCGATCTGCCACCAGCCGATCGACTATCGGCTAGAGCATGGTGATCCGGGGGCGTTCGAGCTCGATCACATCCACAGTGTGGAGGATCACCCGAATATCGCTTTGATTGAGTACAACTCGGATGCGGGTCGCGGTCCGGTGGGGCCGAATTTTCAACCTAGCCACTCCGTGTGCAATAAGCGTCGTGGTGTTCTGCAGAGCCTGGAGCGCGGGGTCGCTGCAGATGGTGGTGGTGGGACGGCGGTCAAGATCTTCACCCGTGCTGATGGCATCGAGTTCGAGTACGAATTTTCGCTTGACCTCTACGGCCCCGACGGTCCGACGGAGGCGTGGTGAGGTGCGAGGTCAGGTCTTATTGGTGTCGCATGCCGGGACGACGTGATCGTCGGTGACTGCGCGCAGGTACCACGTGTTGTCGACGTTAACCAGTGCGACGGTGGCTTCCGAGGCTCCAGGTGCGTGGTGAGTGTCGGCTATGTCCACGTACCAGGAGTGGTCGTAGGTGTAGCACACGTTGACGGTTGCGGTGTTGTCGTGCTCGGACTGGACATCTGCATTCGCGACGATTTCAGCGCGGCAGGCGTTGGTTCCGGCCGTGGGAACACATGTACCACCGGTGTTTGGCGGCTTCCTGAGCCGCCGCACCACCACACCAACGCACCGAAATTCCGGCCCGACCATCTCCTCAGACCGCAGGTGCGGCGGTCGGGTCCTTCGGCCGCGTAGTGCTCCCTGCGCGCGGCGCGGGGGCGGACTAGAGCCACGGGGTTGAGACACAATCGCTCTCATGCCGGGTAAGTACATCGAGGTCCCAGATTGCTTTCATTTGACAGCGCCAGGGTTGCGCCAAGAACTGGAAGAGCGGACGGCGGCGCAACTGCCGCCGGGGCAGCTCCTCAAGGGTCCGGTGACTGTTCCTTCGACCAGTTTCTTTTCCCGTCCGGGCTGGCTGAAGTATTGGGTTGACTATGAGACCGAGCCGTCTGACGCGCTCGCGGTCGAGAAGACGCTTGCAGACCGTGAGGTCGGATCTGGTTCTACGGCACCGGGTAGCTGCGGGTGTGTGCCGGGCCACGGAGTGCCGGGCTGCGATCTTCATGGGCCGACCGGGCCGTCGAAGATCTGGTGACAACAATATCGACGACGTCGATACACCGCCTATTGTCACGCTGATGTGGATTTGGAGCGCGGGAGCCTTGGTCGCGAGCGATTGTTCCCTTACCTTGGTGATATCAACTTCCAGCGGTCTCGGTATGCACAAGGCGCAAGAGGGTCAGACATGGCTGCGGAATTCCCTCACAGCCCCGATCTAATTCCGGGTGGACTAAGAAACGGGGACTCGCCAGCCGCAGTTCCTATGTCGGCGGCCGGTGAGCAGTGTCATAAACGGTCTTTGCGCCAACGAACGTAGGCTCAACGTCCTCAATATCGCTGGCGTGGTCGTTGCTCAACCGCCAGCTGACCATGCCACGGAGCCCCAAACGAATCGCGTCAGTGGTCCACTGTCCAGTGTCTGCTAGTGAGGTCTGAAATTTGCCTCTTTCCGTGCATACTCCCCCCAGCAGGTCCCCGGCCGGTATCCCGGCCTTTATCCATTGAAGGGCGTGGGCCTCCGTCCCTTTCCCCGGGGCCGAGGAGGGCGAGTAGTCCTGCAGCTCAATCGCTGCCACATGCTGATGAAACGCCTTGACGGCTTGGTCTCCGAACACGCCAGTTGGCCCCAGATCCGGCCACATGGCGGAGACGATGATGCCGAGGTTGGCCTTCTTGAAACTGGGGCCGAGCTGCGTGACAAACTCGGGCACTTGGCTTGTGTTGTTTTCTTCATCGATCACGAGCCCGTGGTACCCGTTGTCCTTTAGCCAGGTAACGATGGCGGTAGTGGATCGGTTGCCGTGCTCCCTGTTGTCCATTACGGCGTCTTCTACCCCGCCGTCGGGACCGGTTGAGGCCCAGATCTGCGCATTTGGTCTTTTCTTGTGGATGAGAGCCTTGACCTGGGCGGCAAAGTTTCCCATCTCGATGCTGTAGGCGCCGCCCGCCTGTGGGACTAGCTGCCCGAAAGCGAGGTTGTAGCGGGTCGCGTAGTGGAGCGGCACTCCCCGCTCCTCCTGCAGCTTCTTGAGCGCATTTTCGTTCCACGTGTCATACCAGGTCACCAATTCGAACGGAAACGGTGATTCGCTGCTGTTCGTCATCAGATGATCCACTTTCTGAAGTAACGGTGCGCTCCGGCCTGCGGGGCTGCGGGCCCAATAGGATATTCGTTGCGGGACCGGCCATCATTTACATATACGGGATTGGCGTTCACCCTAGAGTCATAGTGCAAATGTTTTGTAAATCAACACTGCGTCGCTTCAAGACCGCTCGAGGTCGGTTCCCTAGACGACCTGCGACGGCTAGAGAAGTGCTACGAGAACAGGTAGAGGCTGAATTCGTAGGGCTTCAGCATCGGCATCACCGCGTCAACCAGTGTCGACATCAGGTCGGGTGCGTCGTCGTCCATCATCAGAGGTTAATTCTCGCGGGCCGTCATCCAACAGGGTCGGATTACAGATCCGACCCTGTGTCGGTCGCACCGTGAAATCAGGGTTGCGGAGTCTCGGTCGGCGGTCGGAGGACGGCGAACTCGACTTGATCGGAGTCGTTGAGCATCGCATCGGGGGTGTCGTCTTGGAATGAGACGGAGATGGCCTCTACGAACGGGAGGTTTGTGTCTTCTCGGAAACCGTGGTCTCGGATGAGTTTGATCGGGTGCCAAGTGTTGGGGTCGTCGGTGTCGCCGGCGAGGCGTAACCACATCGACCAGCCTTCAAGGCCATGGTCGGTGAGGTCTTTCGCGGCGCAGGAGAACGTGTCGAGCATCATGGGACATCAGATTATTCGTCGCGCTGGTTGATTTTCTGCCATGGTTTCCTCGGTACAGCAGGTGTTGCGACGGGCAAACGGACCTCTCCCCTATCTGACTGCAGGGGTCGGATTTCAGATCTGACCCTCTCTACTTCGTCTTCGGATGCAGTACCCCTGAGTCGTCGGCTTGAGTGATGAGTCGCTGCAACAGGGTGACGATCAGAACGGTGTTGTTCAGCAGTCGCCACACCGCTTGATAATTGCCCATCTGCTGGTGGTCGGAGTCCAGCATGTGCCGCAGCCGGGGGTCCATGCCCTCGTGAAACCATTGCGAATTGAGCACCAGCTTGGCTAGTTCCAGGTCGGTGGCGCTCATGTGCCATCCCTCGGCGGGGATCGACCAGTGAGACGAGAACATCTCGTCATTAAGGATCTTCTGGTACTCCGTCTGCATCCAGATGAGGGTCCGCTTCCAGTTCTCGTCGGTCAGGGAGTTCAGTACCGAGCGCATCACGCGCGTGACTTTCACGACGTCATCGACCCATGGCAGAAACGGACGTAGCTCGACGGCGAGGCCTTTGACCATGTACTCGTTGTGGGCCTCGTAGCTGACCTCGACGGCGCCGTTGCCGATGACACGGGCTTGGATGCGTTTCGTCAAGTGATTTGGCCCCACCGTCGTCATGAATTTTGGCCCCACCTGGCCTAGGTGGCGCGCTTGGTTCGGGTAGTGGTTTTGCTGGTGC
>NZ_JACKTL010000058.1 GCF_025822245.1 Mycolicibacterium hodleri | reverse complement strand
GGCGTCCGGGGCCGGCGCCACCGCGGCCTCTGGAGCGGGTGCCGCATCTGGTGCCGGAGCCGGCGCCGGTGCCGCCTCGGGAGCGGGCACGGCCGCCAGCGGCGCGGCGTCCGAAACCGGGCCGACGGCATTTGCCGGGTCGATCCCCTGCGGCAGGTGCGCCTCGGTGCCGGGGATGGCACCCGCCGCGGGAACGTGTGCCACCTGAGGGTCGGCCACGAACTGATTCACCGCTGCCGCAACGTTCTTCGACCCCGACGGCACCGCACTGTTGCCCGCGAACGCCGCCGCCGCGGCCATCAACATCGAGGCGGCGTTCGTCGGGTCACCAGCGGCCTGCTGAATCGCCGGCCCCAGGCTCTCCATCGCGGGGAGTCCGGGTGCCTGAAGGCCGTTGATCGGCAACGGCAACGGCAGGGGCGGCGCGGGCTCTGCGTGGGCGACCGGTTGGGCGCTCAGCACGAGCGCGGCCGTCGCACCGAGTGCGATCAGAAGCGTTCTGGTCGTTGGCATGACTCTCCCGTGATGTCGATGGGTGGTGCGGCGTTACGCGGTGAGCGTCAGGGCAGCGCGGAGGTGGGGAAGAACAGCGGTGCCAGCGCGCCGTCGGCCGCGTGGGAGAAGACGGAGGCGGCCACGGTGTCGTGCTCGCCGACGGTGAACGATGCCGGGACGCTGTAG
>NZ_JACKTL010000057.1 GCF_025822245.1 Mycolicibacterium hodleri | reverse complement strand
CTGCTGCACGACCGGGATCGGCGCCTTGATGGTCTCCGCGGGCGGCGCGGGGGCAGGCGCGGCGGGGGCCGGCGCCGGAGCGGGGGCCGCCTCGGGCAACGGAGCTGCCGGCGCCGCGGCGTTGGGCACGATCGCACTCTGACCGGGATCGGGGCGCTGGTCGGCGGTCGGGCGGATGCTCACGGCCAGCGAGATGACCAGCGCGATCACGCCGATCACGAACACCGACGTCAGTGCCGAGCCGACGAGGAGGAACGGCTTGCGACCCTCGTCGGCCGGCGCCGCGTGAAAGTCGAGGTCGTCGGCGGCCAGTGGGGTGTCCATCCCGACCAGGCGCATCTGCGTGTCGGCGCCGGACAGGCCGGGATAGTCGTTGCCGGCCGTCGCCCCGTCGGGATCCTGCGAGTAGGCCAGGCCCACGGTCGACGCGTCGAAGATCGGGGCGTTGGCCGCCGCGATCGCCGCGCCGCGCGCCAGGGCCAGGCCCGACTCCTCGGGCGCGCTGACGGGCACGTCGACCAGGTCCTGCAGGTGCGACTTGACCGAGGCGACGTCGACGCCGGAACCGACGACGAACATGCCTTGCGGCGGTGAGTCCTGTGCGGCGGCGGCAGCGGCCATGTCGGACAGCACGGCCATCGCGTCGGTGCTGTGCAGGCTCCTGCTGAGCACCTTCACGATGGAGCCGTCATCGGTGCGTACGACCGACAGCGTCGCGGTGTCGCGGTCGAGGAAGAGCAGGCCGGTGGTCTCGTAGCCGACCGCGCGGCCCGCGGTCTGAGCCAGGGCTCCCGCGGCGTGCAATTCGGAGACCAGGATCGCGTCGTCGACGCCGGCGGCGGCCAGCGCGTCACGCGTCTTGGCTGCCTCGTCGTGGTCGCTCCAGGTGACACCGATGGCCTTGAGCTGGTGACCGCCTTCGCGCGCACTCTCCAACGTTCCCAGGACGGCGGCGACCACTTGCGCCGACGCACTCGACGTTGCCGAGCCGTCGTCGGGCGTGACGTCGAAGGTGTCGTGGTCGACGATCTCACCGTCGGCCTCGTTACCCTCGACCAGCACCAGTCGCACCGTCTTTGGTGTCAAGGACACACCAAGCACGATGTCCACGAACCCCTCCAAAGTCTTAGCTGTGCTCTGATCTGTTTTCACGGGGGCTTAAACGCACACAACGCACCCTGATGTTTCATCGCCGCCACACGGGCAGTCGTTACATCGGACACGTCGGCTCTTCGGCCCGCGTTTTCGACCCTACCCGCGGTGACCGGGTCAGTGTCGAATGAAGTTTTGGTACGACTTCGACGGAGTCGGTCCGCGCTGGCCCTGATACTTCGAGCCCACCTTCGCGCTGCCGTACGGGTGTTCGGCGGGGCTTGTCAGACGCAACAGACAGAGCTGCCCGATCTTCATTCCGGGCCACAGCGTGATCGGCAGATTGGCCACGTTGGACAGCTCGAGGGTGATGTGACCGCTGAAGCCGGGGTCGATGAACCCGGCCGTGGAGTGGGTCAGCAGGCCAAGGCGACCGAGCGAGGACTTGCCCTCCAGCCGGCCGGCGAGGTCGTCGGGAAGTGCACAGCGCTCCAGCGTCGACCCGAGCACGAACTCTCCGGGATGCAGCACGAAGGGCTCGTCTTCCTTCGGCTCCACCAGGGTGGTCAGGTCGTCTTGCCGCAGGGCCGGGTCGATGTGGGTGTAGCGGGTGTTGTTGAAGACCCGGAACAGATTGTCGAGCCGAACGTCCACGCTGGAGGGTTGGATCAGGCTGTCGTCGAACGGGTCTATCGCCAAGCGGCCTGCGGAGATCTCGGCCCGAATGTCGCGATCGGAGAGCAGCACCCGACGAGCCTAGCGGGCCAGTACGTCGTCGGCCCCGTCGCGCTCTCGGCGTTCGTCCCTAGACTGGCGCCGTGCGATTCTCCGTGTGGCCATCGACGACTCAACCGTGGGACGACGTACTCGAACTCGCCCAGTTCTCCGACGACGGGTTCTGGCATTCGCTCTACGTCGCGGATCACTTCATGTCCCCCGGCGACAAACCGGGCCAGACGAGCGACTGGCTGGAAGCCACCGCCGTAATGGCTGCGCTGGCCACCGTGACGTCGAACATTCGGCTGGCCAACCTGGTGTTGTCGATGACGTTCCGGCACCCCGCCGTGCTGGCCAACCTCGCGGTGACGATCGACCGCATCAGCAACGGCCGCTTCACCCTCGGGCTCGGCGCGGGCTGGCAGGAAACCGAACACGAGCAGTACGGCCTGGAGTTGGGCGCGCCGAAGGAGCGGGTCGACCGCTTCGCCGAGGGACTCGAGGTCATCTCGGGGCTGCTGATCAACGAGACGACGACGTTCGACGGGCAGTACTACAGGCTGACCGACGCACTGTGCGAACCGAAGCCGCTGCAGTCGCCGCTGCCGCTGCTGGTCGGCGGGACGGGTCCGCGGATGCTGCGGCTGATCGCCCGGCACGCCCAGGAGTGGAATCAGTGGTCCGCGCCCGGTGGGTTCGGCGAACGCTCGGCGGCACTGGACGCGGCGTGCGAGAAGGAGGGCCGCGATCCGGCCACCGTGTGGCGCTCGACGCAGGCCGTGGTGATGGTCACCGATTCCGCGGAGGCCGAGGCCAAGGCGAAGACCGCCGCCGAGTCGATGCCGCAGCCGGTGGTCTACGGGCCGGCGTCGCGGATCGCCGAGGCCGCCGCGACGTGGCGCGACGAGGGCGTCGACGAGGTGATCGTCCCCGACTTCGGCATGCCCCGCGGTCCGGAGCGCCTGGATGCCTACCGGGCGCTCGCCGAGGCGTTCGCGCCCCTGGCCTGACGGCGAACCGCACGGCGGAAGGTGCTAGCCTTCGTGGTCACCAGCACCGCTGGTCAGGCCGATGTAGTTCAATGGCAGAACATCAGCTTCCCAAGCTGAATACGCGGGTTCGATTCCCGTCATCGGCTCCACACTTCCCGTTAGCGGGAGTGCTTTCCTCTGCTGGCAATTTGGTCGCCTGGCAATGCTCGACCTGCCCGACATCGGACCAACCCCAGACGTCCCCCGCTAGACCAACTTCAGTGCGCTAGCGATCCGCTGGGCCAAGGCACCGAGGATCGGGGCCACGCAGGCGGACAGTTCTGACGTCGCCCGAAATCTCCCGGGCCAGAAGATCTTCCACGGTACTGGCCCTCCGAATGCCGCTCCCCTGCACGTTGGCCCAGTCAACGCGGAGACAGGCTGACCTTGGGGCGCCCTAGGCCGCTCGTTCACATCTCAGGCGCAAAGCGGAGCACACGCTCTAGCTCATCGAAAGTCGCCGGTGCTTCGTTTACAAAATATTTGCAGCGCATTTCTACTCTCAGGACTGGAAACCCTGGCTGGTGATCGTCATACCCGTGTCGACGGGTGTGACGCCGCGGCTGACGGCGCCAATGACGATGGGGCGCAAGCGGTACGACCCGTGTTCCGCCAACGAATGACACGAGACGCAGAGGATTCACGATGGCCGGACGACACCGCAAGCGTAGCCACCACAGCAAACTCGACGCCGGACGTGAAGGTGGTCGGGTATTGCCGGTGTCAAGCTGGCTGACCGCAGGGGCGTTCAGCGTCGGGGTCGGAGCGGCGATGCTCTCCGGCGCCGCCGTGGCCCAAGCCGACACCACCCATTCCGAGGCCAGCTCCTCGGTCACGCATGCGGGTGATTCGGGTGAGTCCGCAGGCAACGGCAGCGGTGCGTCGTCGACGGGTTCGACGGCATCGAAGGCTTCGGTCGCGGGAGCCACCGCGGCCGGCACGTCGGGCACGTCGGACACGTCGGGCGGGGTGTCCTCGTCGGGGACTACCTCCGGGACGTCCGCCACCGGTCTCAGCGGCACCACCGCGTCGTCGACCCACGGGGCGGGGGTGTCGACCAAGGATGACGCCGGGCAAGCCAGCACGGGAGGCCGTGCGGGCGGGCACGGTAAGCACGTCACCGACACGGGCACCAGCGCCGTCTCGAATACCGTCGGGGGCCAAGACGGCACCGGGAGCCCCAGAGCCGGCAACCAATCAACGGCAAGCGAAGCCGGGGAAACCACCGCCGCCGCAACGGATACGCGGGCGACCAGTTCGGGCCCTGCGGCGTCGACGTCGCCGGTAGCGGCGGACTCGTCCACGGCCACGACGGCCACGAATACTGCCATCGCCGTTCACCATTCAGCCGCCCCGACCACCACGGCGAACGCTGTCGCCGCGGCACCGCCGGTCAACGTCACGGTGCTGGCCGTGCAGCCGACGGCCGCCGCACCGAATTTGGGCGAGTTCGTCAACGACGTGCTGGCGCTGTTCATCGGCAACGGCACCGCCGCGCACCCCGACGCCGGGTTGCTGCTGGGCACCGGTTACAGCTACACCGCTGCGACCTGTGTGGGTGGCACGGCGTGCCGGGGCGGCAACGGTGGGTTATTGCTGGGTGTGGGCGGTAGCGGCTTCAACGGCGGCAACGGTGGCGCGGTCGGATTCATCGGCACCGGCGGTGCGGGCGGCGTCGGCGTCCTGGGCGTCAACGGCGGCGCCGGGGGGCGCGGCGCCAATGGTGGCCTGTTCGTGGGCGACGGCGGCGCCGGCGGAACCGGGGCCAACGGCATCGCCGGTGCCAACGGTGTGGGCGCGGGTCAACCCGGGGCCAGCGGGTCTGCCGGTGGGACGGGCGGAGCCGGTGGTCGGGGTGGCCTGCTGATCGGCAACGGCGGCGCCGGTGGGTCCGGGGGTGCTGGCGGAGCCGGTGGGCGCGGGGTGACCGGCGCCCAAGGTGTGGCGGCCGTCGAGGCTGGCGATGCCGGCGGCACCGGCATGGCTGGTGGGTCTGGCGGAGCGGGCGGAGCGGGCGGTGACGCGGGCGCTGGTGGGGGCGCGGGACTCATTGGCATGGCTGGGCTCGCCGGCGTCAACGGCTCTGGCGGACACGGTGGGGACGCCGCCAATGGCGGGGCCGGCGGCGGTGGCGCCACCGGCGCCGACGGCGTCACTGGCTCCACGGCTACCACCTCCGGCGGGAACGGTGGCGACGGCGCCAAGGGTCAGGCCGGCGGCGACGGTGGTCGCGGCGGCGCGGCAGGCACCGCAGGCGTCGGTGGCGGCGGCGGCGCGGCAGGCACCGCAGGCGTCGGTGGCGCGGCGGGCACGGGCGGCACCGGTGGCGAAGCCGGCATCGCGGGCTCGTCCGCAGTACGAGGCGTCG
>NZ_JACKTL010000056.1 GCF_025822245.1 Mycolicibacterium hodleri | reverse complement strand
CCCGTCGATCGTCTTCTCCAGCGTCGCCACCGACATCGGTTCCCGGGAGCTCAACGCCGCCGCCAGCATGGCGTCGAGAGCGTGGAGGGCGTCGGGGTCGACAACCAGGGCGCCGCGCTGCACCACCGTCCGCACCAACTGATAGGTGATCAGACCCTCGGCGAACACCGCGGCCACCTGAGGGAACCGTTCATGCAAGGCGACCGCGATCAACAACTGGTTGGACGCGGCCCCGGTGGTGATCCGCAGCACCGCACCGATGTGGGCGGCCACGGCGTCCCAGGTGTCGGTGCACCACAGGTCCCGCTCGGCGGACCCCTCGACGGCGGAAGCCTCGTCGAACATGGCGGCCATCGCGGCGACCTTGCGGGCACACGCGGCCGATTCCGCCTGAGACCACGCCTCGACCGTAGCGGCACCCGAGGTGTCGACGGTTTGTGCCACCAGAAAATCGAACATACGTACGAAGTTACTCGGGGCGAGGGACGATGCCGATGAAAACTAGGCCGCACACCCCCAGGCTGTGGATGAATCAGCCACTGTGGACAACCCCGGCTCCACAGCACCACGATGTCGGTGGCACATGCCATGGCGTCGGTGGGCGGCCTGCCGCCGGTTGACGGCTCCCGTGGTGGGCATACCCCGGTCATGACGATTGACAGTGACGTCACGAGACGACTCGTGGACGCCGACGACGACGCCGTGTTGGTTCTGCTCGAGGGTCGCGCACAGGTGATCGGTGCAGCCCAGTTGGACGACGACGCCCACCGCGGGGCGCTTCAGGTGATCTCGCGGACGGACTTCCTGCAGCGCGTCGGGAAGGCCACCAACCTCTCCGACGACGAGCTCGCCACGCAGGCGGCGATCCTCGACGCCGAGGTGTCCGAACTGGGCGGCTGACGCCCCGACACGCGAGAAGCGGGATGAAACCGGAGACGTCAGTTGCTGACATCAGCATGACCGATTACGAACACCCCACAGCACTGATCGTCGGAGCGTCCAAGGGCCTTGGGCTCGCCATGGTGGCCGAGTTCCTGCGGCGCGACTGGCGGGTGGTCGCCACCGTGCGCGGTGACGCCCCGGCTCCGCTGCGCGAGCTGGACGCATCCGGCCGCCTCGAGATCGAGACGCTCGACGTCACCGTCCCTGAGCAAATCGCCGCACTGCGCGACCGGTTGGCCGGTCGGCGCCTCGACCTGCTGTTCGTCAACGCCGGGATCGCCCACGACAACGTTCCCGTTGCCGAGGTGAGCACCGACAGCTTCGTCGAGGTCATGGTCACCAACGCGCTGAGCCCGCTGCGTGTCGTCGAGACCCTGGAGGACCTGGTGCCCGAGTCGGGCACGATCGGCATCATGTCGTCGCGGCAAGGCAGCATCTCGCAGAACACCCGAGGCGGGCACGAGGTGTACCGCGCCAGCAAGTCCGCGCTCAACCAGCTGTTCCGCAGCTACGCGGCTCGGCACGCCGGCGATCCGCGCACGTTGCTGCTGATCAATCCCGGCCACGTGCAGACCGAACTCGGGGGCAAGGGCGCCACGCTGACCGTCGACGACAGCGTTCCCGGCGTCGTCGACGTCATCGTCGCCCATGCCGGCGACGGCGGACTGCAGTTCCTCGACTATCACGACGCCGTCGTGCCGTGGTGAGCACGAGGTTCTGAGGCATCGCCTAGCGGACCCACATCGGGCGCCAAGGCAATCGGCGTTGACTGATGTCATGATTCGCGAGATGCCCTCTCACACAACATCCGTCGTCGTGATCCTGGACGGCGACACCGACGCCGGCCGCCGGTTGGCCCGACGGACGTTGGCCGACGGACACCGGGTCGTGGTGGTGGCCCGACATGCCGGTGACGCCGTCGAGGTGATGCACGGTCACTCCGCGGATCGGGTGATGGTGATCGCTGCCGACGTGGCGGACGCCCGGCAGTGGAGGCGTGTCACGGAGCGGGTGACCGCGAGGTTCGGTCGGATCGACAGGGTCGTCCGAGCCGAGGGCGCGGCGTTGCGTTCGTCGGCGTGAGTCAGGACTCCAAGGCCTGATACGTACGACGGACGAACCGCGGCTGAGCGGCCTGCAGTTTCGCCAGCGACGTGTTGCCCGCCACCGCGGCCGCGGCGGCATCCGAACTCAGGTCGGGCAGGTTCTGAATCAGGTACAGCATGATCAGGTCCGCCGACGGGTCGGCCTGCCACCACGTGCCGTAGGCGCCGGGCCAACTGAACGTGCCGAGTCCGCCCGGACCGTAGAGCTGGCGGGACTGAGCCGCATCGGTGACCACCGAGAGGTTCAGCCCGAAACCGCGACCGCGCCAAAAGGGCATCCCGAGAAAGGGATACGACTTCTGTTGGTCGGTCAGCCGGTCGGAGCGCATCAACCGCACCGACTCCTCCGACAGCACCCTGACATCGTCCACGACGCCGCCGCCGAGCAACATGCGGGCGAAGGCCAGATAGTCGTCGGCGGTCGACCACAGCCCGGCCCCTCCAGTGCAGAACGTCGGCAGCGTCACCGGCGCAGGACCCATCACGTCGTCGCGGAGACGCCCGTTGTCGTCGAGCTGGTACATCGTGGCCGCGCGCCGGCGCCCTTCGACGCTGACCTTGAAACCGGTGTCGGACATGCCGAGTGGGCCCAGAATCCGGGCGTCCAGCACGTCGGCCAGCGGCTTGCCCTCGATCCGCGACAGTGCGATGCCCAGCACGTCGGTGGAGTGGCTGTAGGTCAGCCGTTCGCCGGGCTGGTGGGCCAGCGGCAGCTTCGCGAGTTCGGCGAGCCAGCTGTCCTGGTCCTGGCGGAACCTCAGCTTGCCGTAGCCACGGGACAGCGGCGGCCCCACCGAGAACGCGTAGGCCAAGCCGCTGCGGTGCGTCATCAGATCGTCCACGGTGATCGGTCGCCGTAGCGGCACCGTCGACTCCAGCGGGCCCGACGGGTCGGCCATCACCCGCACGTCGGCCAACTCCGGTAGCCACCGGGCCACCGGATCGGTCAGCGCGAGCAGCCCGCCCTCGACCATCGACATGGCCGCGGCCACCGTCACCGGCTTGCTCATCGAGGCAATCCGGAAGATGGTGTCGCGCTGCATCGGCAACCCGGCGTGGACGTCGCGGTAACCGAGTTCGTTGACCTGCAGGACCTTGCCCGCCTGCCAGACCATCGTGACGGCCCCCGCCAGCAGGCCGGCGTCGATCGCCTCGCGGATGGATGCCTGATTGCCGTCGAGTTTCACCTGGCCAGCCTAGCCAGCCGGGCTGACGGTGCCCGGCGGGTGTTAAGCTGCCGCGGAAGTTCGACGTCCTTTAACGATCCGTCCCGAGAGGCGGAGAAGGAGGTCCTAGGTCAGTCATGGCTTCTGCCAGCCCCGACCGGGAATTGATGTCCGCCGCGGACGTGAGCCGGACGGTGTCGCGCATCGCGCACGAAATCATCGAGAAGACCGCGCTGGACGGCGCCGACGCGCCCCGCGTCATCCTCCTGGGCATTCCGACGCGCGGCGTCACACTGGCCGCCCGCCTCGCCGAGAAGATCCACGAATTCTCCGGCGTCACCGTGCCACGCGGCGCGCTCGACATCACGCTCTACCGCGACGACCTCGCCGGCAAGCCACCGCGCCCGCTGGAGGACACCTCGATTCCCGATGGCGGAATCGACGGCGCTCTCGTGGTCCTCGTCGACGACGTGCTCTACACGGGACGTTCGATCCGCGCCGCTCTGGACGCACTCCGCGACATCGGCAGGCCGAGGGCGGTTCAGCTGGCAGTACTCGTCGACCGCGGCCACCGCGAATTGCCGTTGCGCGCCGACTACGCCGGCAAGAACGTGCCCACGTCGCGCAGCGAGAACGTGAAGGTACGTCTCGCCGAGAACGACGGGGGAGTCGACGGGGTCTCGATCGCACCGCAGGGAGGGCCCGCCAGGTGAAGCACCTTCTCTCGGCGACCGATCTGAGCCTGGACCAGGCGACGGCCATCCTGGACGACGCCGACCGCTTCAGCCATGCGCTGCTGGGCCGCGAGGTCAAGAAGCTGCCCACCCTGCGCGGGCGCACCGTGATCACGATGTTCTACGAGAACTCGACGCGGACCAGGGTGTCGTTCGAGGTCGCCGGCAAGTGGATGAGCGCCGACGTGGTCAACGTCAGCTCGTCGGGGTCGTCGGTGGCCAAGGGCGAGTCGCTGCGGGACACCGCGTTGACGCTGCGTGCCGCGGGTGCCGACGCGCTCATCATCCGGCACCCGGCTTCCGGTGCGGCGCAACGGCTTGCCGAGTGGACGCGCGAAGGCAGCGACGGCGGGCCCAGCGTGATCAACGCCGGAGACGGGACGCACGAGCATCCGACGCAGGCGCTGCTCGACGCCTTGACCATTCGCCAGCGGCTGGGCTCGGTCGAGGGCAAGCGCGTCGTCATCGTGGGCGACGTGCTGCACAGCCGGGTCGCGCGCTCGAACGTTCGGCTGCTGGCGACGCTGGGCGCCGAGGTGGTGCTCGTCGCACCGCCGACGTTGCTGCCGACGGGCGTCTCGACGTGGCCCGTCACGGTCTCGCACGACCTGGACGCCGAGCTGCCCGCCGCCGACGCGGTGCTCATGCTGCGGGTCCAGGCCGAGCGGATGAAGGGCGGGTTCTTCCCCTCGGCGAGGGAGTACTCGGTGCTGTACGGACTCTCCGAGAAGCGGTCGGCCAAACTCGCCAAGCACGCCGTCGTGCTGCACCCCGGGCCGATGCTCCGGGGCATGGAGATCGCATCCTCGGTGGCCGACTCCTCGCAATCGGCGGTGCTGCAACAGGTTTCCAACGGCGTGCACGTTCGGATGGCGGTGCTGTTCCATCTGCTCGTCGGCGCCGGCTCGGCACCGGAAGGGGTGAATCCATGACGATCCTCGTGCGGTCGGTCCTTCTCTACGGCGAGGGTGATCCCGTCGACGTGCTCGTCGACGACGGGCAGATCACCGAGATCGGCACCGACGTCGCGGCTCCCGAGGGTGCCGAGGTGGTCGAGGGTGCCGGCAAGATCCTGCTGCCCGGGTTCGTCGACCTGCACACCCATCTCCGCGAGCCGGGACGCGAGTACGCCGAAGACATCGAAACCGGTTCGGCTGCAGCGGCGCTCGGTGGCTACACGGCGGTCTTCGCGATGGCCAACACCGATCCCGTCGCCGACAGCGCCGTCGTCACCGACCACGTGTGGCATCGCGGCCAGCAGGTTGGCCTGGTCGACGTGCATCCGGTCGGCGCGGTCACCGTGGGACTCAAGGGCGCTCAGCTCACCGAGATGGGCCTGATGGCCGCCGGTGTCGGCAAGGTGCGGATGTTCTCCGACGACGGTCTTTGCGTGGACGACCCGCTGGTGATGAGGAGGGCGCTCGAATACGCCAGCGGCATCGGCGTCCTCATCGCCCAGCACGCCGAGGAGCCGCGGCTGACGGTCGACGCCGTCGCCCACGAGGGGCCGAACGCGGCCCGGCTCGGGCTGACCGGCTGGCCACGTTCGGCCGAGGAGTCGATCGTCGCGCGCGACGCGATCCTCGCCCGGGACGCCGGAGCGCGCGTGCACATCTGCCACGCGTCCACCGCAGGCACGGTCGAGCTGCTGAGGTGGGCCAAGGAGCAGGGCATTTCGATCACCGCCGAGGTGACACCGCATCACCTGCTGCTCGACGACGCGCTGCTCGAGTCCTACGACGGCCGCAACCGCGTCAACCCGCCACTGCGCGAGGCCAGTGACGCGATCGCGCTGCGCCAGGCGCTCGCCGACGGCGTGATCGACTGCGTGGCAACCGATCACGCACCGCATGCCGACCACGAGAAGATGTGCGAGTTCGCCGTCGCCCGGCCCGGCATGCTGGGACTGCAGACCGCGCTGTCGGTGGTCGTCGAGACCATGGTGCGGTCGGGCCTGCTGAACTGGCGTGACGTCGCGCGGGTGATGAGCGAGGCGCCCGCGGCCATCGTCGGCCTGCCGGACCAGGGCCGGCCGCTGGAGGTGGGCGAGCCCGCCAACCTGGTGGTCGTCGACCCCGACGCCACCTGGACCGTCACCGGTGCCGAGCTGGCCAGCCGGTCGGACAACACGCCGTTCGAGGCGATGACGCTGCCCGCCGCGGTGACGCTGACGATGTTGCGGGGCAAGGTCACCGCGCGGAACGGGCAGAGTCCGCCGGCATGAACACCCCGACCCTGATCGCCTTGCTGATCATCGCCGCACTGCTGGCGTTGTTGATCGCCTTCTTCATCCGGCAGATGATGCGCGGGTGGCTGCACCGGGCGCAGCGGCAGGCCGAGATGATCGGAACGCTGCCGCCGCTGCCCGACACCGTCGGGTCGGCCATCGTCCCGGCCACCAAGGGGCTCTACGTCGGCAGCACGATTGCACCCAGCTGGCAGGACCGCATCGCCGTCGGCGACCTGGGTTTCCGCAGCAAGGCGGTCCTGACCCGCTACCCCGAGGGGATCATGCTGCAGCGCAGCGGCACCGGGCCGATCTGGATCCCCGAGGAGTCGATCACGGCGATCCGCACCGAGCGGGGCATCGCGGGCAAGGCACTGACGCACGACGGCATCCTCGCCATTCGCTGGAGGCTGCCGTCGGGCACCGAGATCGACACCGGGTTCCGCGGCGACGACCGCCGCGAACTTGCGAAATGGACTGGAGAGGTCGAATGACGGTGAAGAACAAGGCCGTAATGGTTCTCGACGACGGACGGGTGTTCACCGGTACCGCCTTCGGCGCGGTCGGGCAGACGCTGGGGGAGGCGGTCTTCTCCACTGGAATGTCCGGCTACCAGGAGACCCTCACCGACCCGAGTTATCACGGCCAGATCGTGGTCGCCACGGCACCACAGATCGGCAACACGGGCTGGAACGGTGAGGACGCCGAGAGTCGCGGGGACAAGATCTGGGTCGCCGGATACGCCGTGCGGGACCCCTCGCCGCGCGCCTCGAACTGGCGCGCCACCGGCACGCTCGACGACGAATTGATCCGCCAGAACGTGGTAGGGATCGCGGGCATCGACACCCGTGCCGTCGTGCGGCACCTGCGAACGGCGGGATCGATGAAGGCGGGCGTCTTCTCGGGAGACGCCCTGGCCGACACGGACGAGCTGCTGGCGCGGGTGCGCAGCCAGCCGTCGATGCTGGGCGCGGACCTCGCCGGCGAGGTCAGCACCGACTCCACCTACGTGGTGGAAGCCGAAGGGCAGCAACGCTTCACGGTGGCCGCGCTCGACCTCGGCATCAAGACCAACACCCCACGCAACTTCGCCAAGCGGGGCATCCAGACCCACGTGGTGCCGTCGAACGCCACGTTCGACACCGTCGCCGCGCTCAACCCCGACGGGGTGTTCCTCTCCAACGGTCCCGGTGACCCCGCCACCGCCGACCACGTCGTCGAGGTCACGCGCAAGGTGCTCGAGGCGGGAATCCCGCTCTTCGGCATCTGCTTCGGCAACCAAATCCTGGGCCGCGCCCTGGGGCGCTCGACGTACAAGATGGCCTTCGGTCACCGCGGGATCAACGTTCCGGTGATCGACCACCTGACCGGACGGGTCGCGATCACCTCGCAGAACCACGGCTTCGCCCTCGAAGGCGAGGCCGGCGAGGAGTTCGACACGCAGTTCGGCCGGGCCGTGGTCAGCCACACCTGCGCCAACGACGGAGTCGTCGAGGGCATCAAACTCATTGACGGAAGGGCGTTCTCGGTGCAGTACCACCCCGAGTCGGCGGCGGGACCCCATGATGCCGCCTATCTGTTCGACCAATTCGTCGACCTGATGGCAGGGGAGGGGCGCTAATGCCGCGTCGCGAAGACCTCAAACACGTACTGGTCATCGGTTCGGGACCCATCGTGATCGGGCAGGCCGCCGAGTTCGACTACTCCGGCACCCAGGCGTGCCGGGTGCTGAAGGCCGAAGGCCTGCGGGTGACGCTCATCAACTCGAATCCGGCGTCCATCATGACCGACCCGGAGTTCGCCGATTCCACCTACATCGAACCGATCACCGCCGCGTTCGTGGAGAAGGTGATCGTGCAGCAGGCCGAGCGCGGCAACAAGATCGACGCCCTGCTGGCCACGCTCGGCGGGCAGACCGCGCTCAACACGGCCGTCGCGCTGTACGAGAACGGGGGACTCGACCGCCACGGCGTCGAGATGATCGGCGCGGACTTCGAGGCCATCCAGCGCGGCGAGGACCGGCAGAAGTTCAAGGACATCGTCGCCAAGGTCGGCGGCGAGTCGGCCAAGTCACGGGTGTGCTTCACGATGGAGGAGGTTCGGGACACCGTCGGCGAGCTCGGCCTGCCCGTCGTGGTGCGGCCGTCGTTCACGATGGGCGGGCTCGGCTCCGGCATGGCGTACTCGGTCGAGGACGTGGAACGCATGGCCGGTGACGGCCTGGCCGCCTCGCCGACGGCCAACGTGCTCATCGAGGAATCGATCTTCGGGTGGAAGGAATTCGAACTCGAGCTGATGCGGGACCACCGCGACAACGTGGTGGTCGTCTGCTCCATCGAGAACTTCGACCCGATGGGCGTGCACACCGGCGACTCGGTGACCGTGGCCCCCGCGATGACGCTGACCGACCGCGAATACCAGACGATGCGCGACCTCGGCATCGCGATCCTGCGGGAAGTCGGCGTCGACACCGGCGGCTGCAACATCCAGTTCGCGATCGACCCGGCCGACGGACGGCTCGTCGTCATCGAGATGAACCCACGCGTCTCCCGCTCGAGTGCCCTGGCCTCGAAGGCCACCGGCTTCCCGATCGCCAAGATCGCCGCGAAGCTCGCCATCGGCTACACCCTCGACGAGATCGTCAACGACATCACCAAGGAGACGCCGGCGTGCTTCGAGCCGACGCTCGACTACGTCGTCGTCAAGGCCCCGCGGTTCGCGTTCGAGAAGTTCCCCGGCGCCGACCCCACGCTGACGACCACCATGAAGTCCGTCGGCGAGGCAATGTCGCTGGGCCGCAACTTCATCGAGGCGCTCGGCAAGGTGATGCGCTCGCTGGAGACGCCGGGCCGTGGCGGTTTCTGGACCGGGATGGATCCCGAGCTCACCGTCGAGGAGCTGCTGACGCGGCTGAAGACGCCCACCGACGGTCGCCTCTACGACATCGAACAGGCACTGCGGCAGGGTGCGTCGGTCGAGGAGGTCGCGAAGGCGTCGGGCGTCGACCCGTGGTTCGTCGACCAGATCAACGGACTGGTGCACCTCGCGGCGGAGCTGCGCGCCGCGCCCGTGCTCGACGAGGAACTGCTGCGCGCCGCAAAGCACAGCGGCCTGTCCGACCGCCAGATCGCGGCCCTGCGGCCCGAACTCGCCGGTGAGGACGGCGTCCGCACGCTGCGGCGGCGGCTGGGGGTTCACCCCGTCTACAAGACGGTGGACACCTGCGCCGCGGAGTTCGAGGCCAAGACGCCGTACCACTACAGCAGCTACGAGATCGATCCGGCGGCCGAGACGGAGGTGGCGCCGCAGGCCGACAAGCCCAAGGTGCTGATCCTCGGGTCTGGTCCCAACCGGATCGGTCAGGGCATCGAGTTCGACTACAGCTGCGTCCACGCCGCGACCACGCTCAGCGAGGTCGGCTTCGAGACCGTCATGGTGAACTGCAACCCCGAGACCGTGTCGACCGACTACGACACGGCCGACCGGCTGTACTTCGAACCGCTGACCTTCGAGGACGTCCTCGAGGTCTACCACGCCGAATCAGCCTCCGGGGCAGGCGGACCCGGCGTCGTCGGCGTGATCGTCCAGCTGGGTGGGCAGACACCGCTGGGCCTGGCGCAGCGGCTCTCCGACGCCGGCGTCCCGATCGTCGGCACCAGCCCGAAGGCGATCGACCTCGCCGAGGACCGCGGTGAATTCGGCGAGGTGCTGAAGAACGCCGGGCTGCCCGCACCACGGTTCGGCATGGCGACCAGCTTCGAGCAGGCTCGCCGCATCGCCGCCGACATCGGGTACCCGGTTCTGGTGCGCCCGTCCTACGTCCTGGGTGGGCGCGGCATGGAGATCGTCTACGACGACGAGACGTTGCGCGGGTACATCACTCGCGCCACCCAACTCTCGCCCGAGCATCCCGTCCTGGTCGACCGATTCCTGGAAGACGCCATCGAGATCGACGTCGACGCGCTGTGTGACGGATCCGAGGTCTACATCGGTGGCGTGATGGAGCACATCGAGGAGGCGGGCATCCACTCCGGCGACTCCGCGTGCGCACTCCCGCCGGTCACCCTCGGCAAGCAGGACATCGCCGCCGTGCGGCACGCGACCGAGGCCATTGCCCACGGCATCGGCGTCGTCGGCCTGCTGAACGTGCAGTACGCCCTGAAGGACGACGTGCTCTACGTGCTGGAGGCCAACCCGAGGGCCAGCCGCACCGTCCCGTTCGTCTCCAAGGCCACGGCGGTGCCGTTGGCCAAGGCCTGCGCTCGCATCATGCTGGGCACCAGCATCGCCCAGTTGCGCCAGGAGGGCATGCTGGCCGCGACCGGCGACGGTGCCGACGTCGCCCCGAACGCGCCGATCGCGGTCAAGGAGGCGGTCCTGCCGTTCAACCGGTTCCGCAAGGCGGACGGCTCCCAGGTCGACTCGTTGCTGGGGCCGGAGATGAAGTCGACCGGCGAGGTGATGGGCATCGACCGGGACTTCGGCACCGCCTTCGCCAAGAGCCAGACCGCGGCCTACGGTTCGCTGCCGGCCGCCGGCACGATCTTCGTCTCGGTGGCCAACCGGGACAAGCGCTCGCTGGTGTTCCCCGTCAAGCGGTTGGCCGATCTAGGGTTCCGGGTGCTGGCCACCGAGGGAACCGCGGAGATGTTGCGCCGCAACGGCATACCGTGCGACACGGTGCGCAAGCACTTCGAGGCACCCACTCCCGACCGACCGGCGACGTCAGCCGTCGACGCGATCAGGGCCGGTGAGGTCGACATGGTGATCAACACTCCCTACGGCAACTCCGGTCCCCGCGTCGACGGGTACGAGATTCGCTCGGCCGCCGTCGCGATGAACATTCCCTGCGTGACGACGGTGCAGGGAGCGTCCGCGGCGGTGCAGGGCATCGAGGCCGGCATCCGCGGCGACATCGGCGTGATGTCGCTGCAGGAGTTGCACAGTCGGCTCGGTGGACCTGCGACGTGACCGGTTTCGGGACCCGGCTGGCCTCGGCCGTGGCCGATCGGGGCCCTTTGTGTCTGGGCATCGATCCGCATCCCGAACTGCTGCAGGCCTGGGGACTACCGGTCGACGTCGACGGGCTCACCGCGTTCTGTGACGTGTGCGTTCGGGCCTACGAGGGCTTCGCCATCGTCAAGCCACAGGTGGCGTTCTTCGAAAGCCATGGCGCAGCTGGTTATTCGGTGCTGGAGACCGTCATCGCGGAGCTACGTGACGCCGGTGTCCTGGTCCTGGCCGACGCCAAGCGAGGTGACATCGGCACGACGATGGCGGCGTACGCCGCGGCGTGGGCCGGGGACTCGCCGCTGGCGTGCGACGCCGTCACCGCGTCGCCGTACCTGGGATTCGAGTCGCTCAGGCCACTACTCGACACCGCCGCCCAGCACGGTCGCGGCGTGTTCGTGCTCGCCGCGACGTCCAATCCCGAGGGCGCCAGCGTGCAGCGGGCAGTGGTCGACGGTCGCACGGTCGCCCAGTCGATCGTCGACGACGCGAGCGCAGAGAACCGCGGGGCGGGGGCGGGATCCGTCGGAGTCGTCGTGGGCGCCACCTTGGCCGAGGTTCCGGACCTCGGCGAGCTCGGCGGGCCGGTGCTGCTGCCCGGCGTCGGTGCCCAGGGCGGTCGCCCCGACGCGCTGCGCGGTCTTGGCGGAGCGGCGCCGGGAACGCTGTTGCCCGCGGTGTCGCGTGAGGTGTTGCGGGCCGGCCCCGACGTCGGTGCGGTGCGCGCGGCGGCGGAGCGCATGCGTGACGCCGTGGCGCACCTCGCGGGCTGACCAGCAGACGACGCGGCGGGTCACCGTTTGCCGGTGACCCGCCGCGTCGGTCCGGGCTGGCTACAGCGGAATCCAGACGGGGCCGAACCAGAAGCCCCAGCCCTGTCCGTTGCCGGCCGGCATCGGGGTGACCTGCTGACCGTTCCAGTTGAACGGCTGGTGGTCCTGGCGGCCCTGGTCCACTCCGCGGTGCTGCCAGTCGACGGGTGCCCCGCCGCCGTTCGGGCCCCGGTTGTCGTCCGGGCCCCGGTTGTCGGTGGGGCCCCAGTTGTCGTGCTGGTCCTGCCCACAGGGCGGCTGGCCCGGCGCGTTGCACTGGCCCGGATTGGCCGACGCCGTCCCGAGACCGACGCCGAACAACCCGGCCAGTCCGACTCCGGCGGCCAGCGTCGACGCGTACACGGCCCGCTTGATGGTCATCAGAATCTCTCCACTCTTGTCGTCCGTACGAGGCGAGTTCGCCTCACCAACACGACGCTAGGGAGTCCAGATGGGCGCCGTCCCTGCTGACGATTTGTGCCCGCTGTGCATCCGGTAACGGAATGAAAACCGCTCGATGACAAGCGAATACGGCAGCGAAGCGGCCGATGGTGTGATCACCACCGGCCGCTTCCGTGACAAGCGTCGAGCATTCGGCCACTGCCGACTCCAGTCAGACGCTACGCACGGACCCTGGGTGCGGGCTTTCCCCGACGTGTGAGTGACGTGCGTGACGGACGCAACTCGAGTGACGATCGGGGTCACCCGGGGCGACCGCCGAGGCGTCGCCGACACGCCCGACATGCGATGACCTGGGAAATTCTCAGTAATCGGGCCTCGCCGAGCGGCGCCTCGGTCGACAGGTCGTCGTGGTGCCTCGCCCGCGACGATTCCGAAACGGCCCAAAACCCCCGCTATGCAGGCAAAACGTCGTCCAAGCCAGGCCGCGCCCGACCCTGCTCTCGGGGGCCACCAAATTCGGCGGATTGCCCTACACGCTGCGCTTTTGGCCCGGGAACCCGGGGGGTGGGGTTAGCTTTCGTCAGCGGCCGTGGGTACGGTCGTCGTCGCTGGCTGGTTCTCCAACCAGTCAAGACACAAGATGATGATGGCCAGTACGAAGATGGCGAGAGACGGAGGAACCCGTGGCCCTTCCCCAGTTGACCGACGAGCAGCGCGCGGCAGCGTTGGAGAAGGCTGCCGCCGCACGTCGAGCGCGAGCTGAACTGAAGGATCGACTCAAGCGTGGCGGCACCAACCTCAAGCAGGTCCTCAAGGACGCTGAGAGCGACGAGGTCTTGGGCAAGATGAAGGTTTCCGCGTTGCTCGAAGCATTGCCGAAGGTTGGCAAGGTCAAGGCACAGGAAATCATGACCGAGCTCGAGATCGCTCCCACCCGCCGTTTGCGCGGTCTGGGCGATCGTCAGCGCAAGGCCCTGCTGGAAAAGTTCGACTTCACGGCAGATTAGTGCCGGCGGAGGACCGGGCGGCGGTAGCGATGAGTCGAGTCGTGGTGCTGTCCGGTCCTTCGGCCGTCGGCAAGTCGACGGTCGTCCGTTGCCTGCGTGAGCGGGTGCCGAATCTGTACTTCAGCGTCTCCGCGACCACCAGGTCGCCCCGTCCTGGCGAAGTCGACGGAGTGGACTACACGTTCGTCACCGCCCGCCAGTTCCAGCAGCTGATCGACGACGGCGCGCTTCTGGAGTGGGCCGAGATTCATCGCGGTCTGCACCGATCGGGAACGCCCGCCGAACCCGTCCGCGCCGCCGCTCGCGCCGGACGTCCCGTCCTCATCGAGGTCGACCTCGCCGGTGCTCAGGCCGTGAAGGCCGCCATGCCGGAGGCCGTGTCCGTGTTCCTCGCCCCTCCCAGCTGGGAAGTGCTGGAGTCCCGACTGGTCGGCCGCGGCACCGAAAGCCCCGAGGTGAGAGAGCGCAGGCTTGCCACCGCACGGGACGAACTCGCCGCCCAGCATGACTTCGACGTGGTCGTCGTCAACGCGCAATTGGAATTTGCCTGTTCAGAATTGGTATCCTTGCTGATGGGCCACACGCCGGATCCGGCGTGACCGATCAGCAGACAGCTAGGCCCCCAGCGAAAACGCCAGGAGATAACTTCGTGACAACCCCTGTCGAGAGCACCGACTCCGACGCCGCCAACGCCTATGACACGCCGCTGGGCATCACCAACCCGCCGATCGACGAGTTGCTGTCCCGCGCGTCTAGCAAATATGCGCTGGTGATCTACGCCGCCAAGCGCGCGCGCCAGATCAACGATTACTACAACCAGCTCGGTGACGGCATCCTCGAGTACGTCGGACCGCTCGTCGAGCCGGGCCTGCAGGAGAAGCCGCTGTCGATCGCCCTGCGCGAGATCCACGGCGACCTGCTCGAGCACACCGAGGGCGAACACTAGGTCACCGGCTTCGACATGACCGAGCGCAAACGGGTCGTCGTGGGTGTCGCGGGCGGTATCGCCGCCTACAAGGCATGCACGGTAGTCCGCCAGCTCGCCGAGGCCGGTCACTCCGTCCGGGTGGTTCCCACCGAATCCGCGCTGCGTTTCGTCGGTGCGGCCACCTTCGAAGCGCTCTCCGGCCAACCCGTCCGCACGGGCGTGTTCTCCGACGTCGACGAGGTCCCGCACGTCCGCATCGGCCAGGAGGCCAATCTCGTAGTCGTCGCGCCCGCCACCGCGGACCTGTTGGCCCGTGCGGTTGCGGGACGCGCCGACGACCTGCTGACGGCCACGCTGTTGACCGCGCGATGTCCGGTCATGTTCGCGCCCGCGATGCACACCGAGATGTGGTTTCACCCCGCGACGGTCCAGAACGTCGAAACCCTGCGGCGCCGCGGGAACGTCGTGCTCGAACCGGCCTCCGGGCGGCTCACCGGGTCCGACAGCGGCGCGGGTCGCCTGCCCGAGCCGGAGGAGATCACGACGCTGGCCCAACTCCTGCTCGACCGGTCCGACGCCCTGCCCTTCGACCTCGCGGGGGTCAAGGTGCTCGTCACCGCCGGCGGCACCCGGGAGGCCCTGGATCCGGTGCGATTCATCGGCAACCGCAGTTCGGGCAAGCAGGGCTACGCGGTGGCCCGGGTGGCCGCGCAGCGCGGGGCGGACGTCACTCTCATCGCGGGCAACACCGCCGGTCTGGCGGACCCCGCCGGCGTCACGGTCGTGCACATCACGTCCGCCGAACAACTGCAGGACGCCGTCTCCAAGCACGCGCCCGACGCCCACGCCCTCGTGATGGCCGCGGCCGTGGCGGACTTCCGGCCCACCCACGTGGCGACCAGCAAGATCAAGAAGTCCCACGATCCCGGCGCTGCGGCGGCACCCGTCATCGAGCTGACGCGGACCGACGACGTCCTCGCGGGCGTGGTCCGCGCCCGTGCCGACGGCCAGCTGCCCAACATGCGCGCCATCGTCGGATTCGCCGCCGAAACGGGTGACGCCAACGGGGACGTGCTGTTCCACGCCAGAGCAAAACTGCAGCGCAAGGGCTGCGACCTCCTCGTCGTCAACGCGGTCGGCGAGGGCAAGGCGTTCGAGGTCGACAACAACGACGGGTGGCTGCTGGCCGCCGACGGCAACGACGTCGCACTGGAGCACGGTTCGAAGACGCTGATGTCTAGCCGTATCGTGGACGCGATCGCTGCGTTCCTCGGAAACCGGGCGGAGTGACGGACTCGTCGGCAACGCCCTGCGCGTAAGGGTTGCGGCCCGCCGGTGCGCACGCTTGGCTGCAGCAAGGCATCGATATGATTCGCACAACTAAGTTTCTAGAAGGGGATGACATCGTGAGCAAAGGTCGGCTGTTTACCAGTGAGTCGGTAACAGAGGGACACCCCGACAAGATCTGCGACGCCATCAGCGATTCGGTGCTCGACGCGCTGCTGGCGCAGGATCCGAAGTCCCGGGTGGCGGTGGAGACCCTGGTGACCACCGGTCAGGTTCACGTCGTCGGCGAGGTCACCACCACCGCCAAGGAGGCGTTCGCCGACATTCCGAAGACGGTCCGCGCCCGCATCCTCGAGATCGGCTACGACTCGTCCGAGAAGGGCTTCGACGGCGAGACCTGCGGCGTGAACATCGGCATCGGCGCGCAGTCGCCCGACATCGCGATGGGCGTCGACACCGCGCACGAGGCGCGCGTGGAGGGCGCGGGCGATCCGCTGGACGCCCAGGGCGCCGGCGACCAGGGACTGATGTTCGGCTACGCCATCAGGGACACGCCCGAGCTCATGCCGCTGCCGATCGCGATCGCGCACCGCCTGGCCCGCCGGCTGACCGAGGTTCGCAAGAGCGGCGTGCTCGACTACCTGCGTCCCGACGGGAAGACTCAGGTGACCGTGCAGTACGACGGCAACACCCCCGTCCGGCTGGACACGGTCGTGCTGTCCACTCAGCACGCCGACGGCATCGACCTCGAGGGTGGCCTGACGCCGGACATCCGCGAGAAGGTCGTCAACACCGTCCTGGCCGACCTCAACCACGAGTCCATGGACACCTCCGACTACCGACTGCTGGTCAACCCGACCGGCAAGTTCGTGCTCGGCGGCCCCATGGGCGACGCCGGGCTGACCGGCCGCAAGATCATCGTCGACACCTACGGTGGCTGGGCCCGCCACGGTGGCGGCGCGTTCTCCGGCAAGGACCCGTCAAAGGTGGACCGCTCCGCCGCCTACGCAATGCGCTGGGTGGCCAAGAACGTCGTCGCCGCCGGCCTGGCCGAGCGCGTCGAGGTGCAGGTCGCCTACGCCATCGGCAAGGCGGCCCCCGTCGGGCTGTTCGTCGAGACCTTCGGCTCCGAGACCGTCGACCCGGCTCGCATCGAGAAGGCCATCACGTCGGTCTTCGACCTGCGCCCCGGCGCGATCGTCCGCGACCTTGACCTGCTGCGCCCCATCTACGCGCCGACGGCGGCCTACGGTCACTTCGGCCGCACCGACGTCGACCTGCCGTGGGAGCGGACGGACAAGGTCGAGGAGCTCAAGGCGTCCGTCTAAACCCCGAGCAGTCGCAAAGGGCCCTGAATCCTCGCGATTCAGGGCCTCTTGCTGAAGCCGCTCGCGGACTGGTCACGCGGGTCGGGTGGGCGCGCGGTGACGGGATCCAGCAGGATGGCCTTATGGATCACGTCACCTTCGTGCCAACGGTCGACCAGCTCGCCTACACCTTCGGTGGCGCCACCCCGGTGATGCGCATCAAACCGGGCACGGCACTGACCCTGTGGACCGAGGACGCCTACGGCGGCCGCATCACCAGCGCGGCCGACGTCGCCACCACGGCGCTGGACACCGAGGACCTCAACCCGCAGACCGGCCCGTTCTGGATCGAGGGCGCCGCGCCGGGGGACACCCTCGCGGTGCACCTGGTCGACCTGACGCCCGCCCGCACCTGGGGCGCGTCGACCCTGATTCCGTTCTTTGGTGGGCTCACCAGCATTCCGGCCAGTCCCACGCTGCAGGACCCCCTGCCGGAGCGCACCTACGTCTACGACTACGACGCCGGCACCGAGACACTCGGGTTCTCCGCGCTGGGGAGCGACTTCCAGCTGCGCCTGCCGTCGAACCCGATGCTCGGCACGGTCGGCGTCGCACCCGCGCGGCGCGAGGTCCGCACCTCGCTGGTGCCGGACTACTTCGGCGGCAACATGGACAGCCCCGAAATGGCCGCGGGCGCAACGTGTTACCTGCGGGTCAACGTCGACGGTGCGTTGTTCTCCCTCGGCGACGGCCACTATCGGCAGGGCGAGGGCGAGTCGTGCGGGACCGCGGTGGAGGGGGCGATGCACGTGACCGCGATCGTCGACCTGATCAAGGGTGGCGGGCCGGCCTGGCCGCGGATCGAAACCGACACCCACCTGATGTGCATCGGCTCGGGCCGCCCGCTCGAGGAGGCGTGGCGGGCGAGCCAGGTCGAGATGGTCGGCTGGCTCGGCGAGCTGTACGGCCTCGACCGTCTCGACGCCTACCAGCTGCTCAGCCAGATCTCGGAGGTGCCGATCGCCAACGTGGTCGACACCAACTACAGCGCCGTGACCAAGGTCGACAAGCGGCTGCTGCCGAATGCGCCGGCCTTCGGCGGCCTTCACGACGAATTGCGCAGGGCTGCACGGTCACTGGGCTCGATCTCGTACTGAGGAGACACCATGGAACTCGGACTGTCGGGCAAGCGATTCCTGGTCACGGGCGGCACCAGGGGCATCGGCAGGGCGGTGGTCGACGGACTGCTGGCCGAGGGTGCAACCGTGGCCTACTGCGCCCGCACGGTCGAGGCGGGGGCGGGTGCCGAGTCGGCCATCGGCACCGCGGTCGACGTGGGTGACGCGGCGGCGCTCAAGAAGTGGGTGGACGACAGTGCCAGCGCCCTCGGCGGCATCGACGGCGTGGTGGCCAACGTGAGCGCACTCGCCATCGCGGACAGTCAGGAGAACTGGCGCACCAGCTTCGACGTCGACCTGATGGGCACCATCGGGCTGGTCGACGCGGCGCTGCCACAGCTGCTCGCGTCGGGTGCGGGCTCGATCGTGACGATCTCAAGCGTCTCCGGGCGGGAGATCGACTTCGCCGCGGGTCCGTACGGCACGATGAAGGCCGCGATCATCCACTACACGCAGGGGCTCGCATACAATCTCGCAGGCAAGGGCGTGCGGGCCAACACGGTGAGCCCGGGCAACACCTACTTTCCTGGCGGCGTGTGGCCCTCGATCGAGGAGAACGACCCCGAGCTCTTCGCCACGGCCCTCGGCCTCAATCCGACGGGCCGCATGGCCACCCCGCAGGAAGTCGCCAATGCCGTTGTCTTCCTGAGCAGTTCGGCGGCAAGCTTCATCACCGGCACCAACCTCGTCGTCGACGGCGCCCTGACCCGCGGCGTGCAGTTCTGACCGGTCAGCGGCTGAACTCGTAGTCGCCGAGCGGAAAGCGGCGACTGCGCCAGATGGCCTCCGCGGTGGTGGTGGGCCGTAGCGGCACGTCGCCGTTCTTGTCGAAGTAGTAGCTGTTGGCCAGGGCGCAGCTGTCCTGCCAGAAGATTTGGCGATGCCGCTTGCGCATCATCTCGGCGAAGAACCGGTCGTTGGCCGCGCCCGACACCTCGACGCGGGTGGCCGCCTCGCGGGCGGCCTGCGCGAGGCACCGGACGATGTGGTGGGTCTGGGTCTCGATGAGGGCGAAGTACGACGAACCGACGTAGCCGTAGGGCCCCATCACGGTGAAGAAGTTCGGGAAGCCGGGGATGCTGACGCCCTCGTAGGCCTGCAGCCGCTGCTCCGTCCAGAACCGGGCCAGCGACCGCCCGCCCGCCCCGGTCACCGGGAAGGTCGGAAGGCTGTCGACGTCCATCACGGCGAAGCCGGTCGCCAGGATCAGCACGTCGACCTCGTGCAGCGCTCCGTCGACGGTGGCGACCCCGGACCCGGTGACCTTCTCGATCGGCTCGGTGACCAACTCGACGTTGTCGCGGTTGTACGTCGACAAATAAGTGTTGTGGAATCCCGGTCGCTTGCACCCGACGGCGTACCGTGGCGTGAGCTTGTCGCGCACGACGGGATCGTGCACCTCGCGCTTCAAGTAGGCCCGCCCCATCTTCTCGGCGCGATTGGCCAGCGGGAAGCGTGTAGTACTGCGCCGAGATCGTGAACGTCAGCTCGACGTAGGCCTGGCTCAGCACCCGCTGGATCACCTTGCCACCCGGAATGCGCATCGCCCAGCGGGCCGCGGTGGGCAGCGGCACGTCGAGCTTCGGCATGCACCAGATGGGGGTGCGCTGAAATACGGTGAGCTGCTCGACGATCGGGGCGATCTCCGGGATCACCTGAACGGCCGAGGCGCCCGTGCCGATGATCGCCACGCGTTTGCCGGTCAGGTCCTGAGAGTGGTCCCACCGCGCGGTGTGCATCGTGACGCCGGAGAACCCGTCCACGCCGTCGACGTCGGGCAGCTTCGGCACGGTGAGCACGCCGCTGGCGTTGACCAGGAACCGCGCGGTCAGGGTGTCACCGTCGTCCAGTTGGACGCGCCAGCAGTCGGATTCGTCGTCGAAGGACGCGGCCGTCACCGTCGTGCCGAAGCGAATCTTGCCGCGTAGGCCGTAGCGGTCGACGCACCGCTCGGCGTACCGCTTGAGTTCGGCGCCCTTGGCGTAGGTGCGACCAGTCCGCGCTCTGCTCGAACGAGAACTGGTAGGAGAACGACGGAATGTCGACGGCGATGCCGGGATAGGTGTTCCAGTACCAGGTTCCACCGGGTTCCTCGCCGGCTTCGAGGATCTGGTAGTCGCCGAGGCCCGCCTTGTCGAGCTGGATCGCCGTGCCGATGCCGGAGAACCCGGCACCGACGATGACCGTGTGGAAGTCGGGTGCGGTCACGCGTTACCTCCGTCGACGTCGACTGGGCAGAAGGGTACGCCCGCTAGACCGGATGTAGGGCCGCCCTCAGCGCGGCCAGCCCGCGATTGGCGGCTTCGGCGGCCGCGGGTGAGGCCATCGCCAGGCTGACGTAGCCGTGCACCATCGTCGGTTCGTTGCTCAACTGAACGGGAACGTCTGCCGCCGCGAGCAATTCGGCGTACCGTCCGCCGTCGTCGCGCAGCGGGTCGTGCTCGGCGGTGCCGATGAAGGCGGGCGCCAGCCCGGCCAGCGTGGCCGCATTGGCCGGGGCGAGGTCGGTGGGCAGGGTCGTGGGGTCGGACATGTCGAGCCCGGGGAGGTACCACGTCAGGAAGGCCGTCATCACGTCGGCGTTGAGGATCGGGGCGTCCGCGTTCTCGACGAACGACGGCGCCGAGAGGTCACCGACGGCCACCGGATACCACAGCAACTGGAACACCAGCGGCGGTCCACCGGCGTCCCTGGCCCGCAGCGCCATCACCGCGGACAGATTGCCGCCGGCGGAGTCACCCGCGACGGCAATGCGCGACGGGTCCCCGCCGAGTTCCTCGGCATGTTCGGCGACCCACTGCAGCGCCGCCCAGGCGTCGTCGACGCCGGCGGGGAAGGGATGCTCCGGCGCCAGGCGGTAGTCGACCGACACCACGATCGCCTCGGCTCCGACGGCGTGCGCCCGGGCCACGTGGTCGTGGGTGTCGAGGTCGCCGATCGCCCAGCCGCCACCGTGGTAGAACACCACCACGGGCAGGTTGGCGTGCGCCTCGACGGGCGGCCAATAGATGCGGACCGGGACGTCGGTGAGGCCGCCGTAGCCGACCGTCCGCTCCTCGATGCGCATGTCCGGCAACATCTCCGCCGGCGGCTTCACCGCGCGGAACTTCTCGCGGGCCACCTCGACGCCGTCGTCGACGGTGAATTCGAGCGGCACCGCGTCGAGAAGCATCTTGAGGATGGGGTCGATTCCGGGCCGGTCGGACGTGGTCTCCGTCATGGTGCTCAGGCTAGCGCCCGACGCAGTGCCCCCAACCCGCGCTCGACGGCATCGGTCGCGGCGGGCACCACCCCGGCGTAGCCCAGATAGCCGTGCACCAGCGTCTCGGCGTTGTGCACCTCGACGGGCACCCCGGCGGCGCTCAGCAACTCGGCGTAGCGGATGCCGTCGTCGCGCAACGGGTCGTGACCCGCCACCGCGACGTACGCGGGCGCCAGCTCGGCGAAGTCCGTCGCCCGGCCGGGCACCAACGTCGCCGGCGGGTTTCCGAGGTCCTGGCCCTTCGCGTACCACCGGGAGAAGTCGGCGACCGCGTCCAGCGACAGGATCGGTGCGTCGGCGTTCTCGGTGAACGACGGCAGCGACGTGTCCCATGTCGTCGCCGGGTACCACAGCAGCTGGAAGGCGATCGGCGGCCCGCTCGTGTCGCGGGCCAGTTGGGCCACCACCGCGGCGAGGTTGCCGCCGGCCGAGTCGCCCGCGACCGCCAGCCGGGTCGGGTCCGCCCCGAGGTCGGCCGCGTGCTCGGCAACCCAACGGGTGGCCGCCCAGACGTCGTCGACGGCCGCGGGATACGGGTGCTCCGGTGCCAGGCGGTACTCCACCGACACCACCAGCGCGCCGGAGCCCACCGCGTGCCGGCGGGCGTCGTTGTCGTAGCTGTCCAGGTCGCCGACCACCCAGCCCCCGCCGTGGAAGAACATCGCCACCGGCACGGGTGCGTCGCCCGCCTCGGGCGGCCAGTACAGCCGGATCGGAATCGGTCCGCCGGGACCGTCGACCGTGCGGTCCTCGACGCGCACCTCCTGGTGCACCGGAGGCCGCGGCAGGTCGCGGAACCGCGCGCGGGCGGCTTCGGGCCCGCCGTCGGTCGTCAACTGGAAGGGGACCGCTTCCAGTACCTTCTGCAGGATGGCATCCAGGGGCGGCTTGTCGGGGACGGACATTGCCTCACCGTACGCATCGCGCGGGACGCGGCTGCCGTGGGGCGCGGCGGTGGTCGTCGGCGCCGGCTACGGCGTCTTCCTGGTCGTCGTGGCGCTCCGGTCGCCCGCCGGCGCCGAGCTGACCGGCCAGTTCGCCGCCCAACCCGCCGTCAAGGCGCTGACCGCGGTGCTGCTCGCGGCGGCGGCCCTGAGCCATCCCGTCCGGCGGGAGCGCCGCTGGCTGGTGCCGGCCCTGGTGCTGTCGGCGGCGGGGGACGTCTTCCTCGCGATGCCGTGGTGGGAGCCGTCGTTCGTGCTCGGACTCGGCGCGTTCCTCGTCGCGCACCTCTGCTTCCTGGCCGCGCTGCTGCCCCTGGCCGCCACCACTGCCGCCAGGGTGGCGGCCGCGGTCGTCGTCTGCGTCGCCTGCGTGGCGCTGCTTGTCTGGTTCTGGCCTTCCCTGCTCGCCGACGGCATGGCGATCCCGGTGGTCCTCTACATGGTGGTGCTCGCCGCGATGGTGTGTGCGGCTCTGCTGGCCGACCTGCCGACGCCGTGGACCGCGCTGGGTGCGGTGTGCTTCGCGGTGTCCGACGGGATGATCGGGATCGGGCGCTTCGTCCTGAGATCCGAGGCGCTGGCGGTACCGATCTGGTGGGCCTACGCGGCGTCGCTGCTGTTGATCACCGCCGGGTTGTTCTTCGGCCGCGGTCGGACGGCGTCGGGACTCTCTGTTACACAACCCGGGTGACCGACATCAGGCAGGCGGCCGAGCACGAGCCGATCGCCAGGGTGCTTCCCATGCTGTCGGTGCCACACCTCGACCGGGACTTCGACTACCTCGTCAGCGCCGAGCAGTCCGACGACGCCCAGCCCGGCGTACGGGTGAAGGTGCGCTTCCACGGCAGGCTGGTGGACGGGTTCGTCCTCGAACGCCGTTCCGACACCGACCACGACGGCAAGCTGGGCTGGCTGGACCGGGTGGTCTCCAACGAACGAGTCCTCACCCCCGACGTCCGGCGCCTGGTCGACGCGGTCGCCGCCCGGTACGCGGGCACCCGGCCCGACGTCCTGCGCCTCGCCGTCCCCCCACGGCACGCCACCGTGGAGAAGCAGCCCGTCCCCGACGCACCGCAGACGACGTCCCCGCCGGTCGACCCGACGGCGTGGGGCGACTACCACCGCGGCACGCAGTTCCTCGACGCACTCGCGGAGGGCCGGGCCGCCCGCGCGGTTTGGCAGGCGCTGCCGGGCGAACGGTGGACCGACCGGATGGCCGAGGCCGCCGCGGTGGTGGTGCAGTCGGGCCGTTCGGTGCTGGCCGTCGTCCCGGATCAGCGCGACGTGGACGCGCTGCACGAGGCGGCGCTCCGGCACGTCGGCGAGGGCGTGGCCGTCGCCCTGTCGGCGGGACTCGGCCCGTCGCAGCGCTACCGCCGCTGGCTGTCGGTGCTGCGGGGACACGCCCGATTCGTCATCGGCACCCGCAGCGCAGTGTTCGCACCCGTCGCCGACCTCGGGCTGGTGATGGTGTGGGACGACGGCGACGACACACTGTCCGAGCCGCGGTCGCCGTACCCGCACGCGCGCGAGGTGGCGATGCTGCGCGCCCACCAGCTGCGTTGCGCCGCGTTGATCGCCGGCTACGCCCGTACGGCCGAGGCACAGGCGCTGGTCGCCAGCCGATGGGCCCACGATCTGGTGGCCACCCGACCGACCGTGCGGACGCGCACCCCGCGGGTGGTCGCGCTCGACGACAGCGGTTTCACCCAGGAACGCGACGCCGCGGCGCACACCGCACGGTTGCCGACGATGGCGCTCGACGCGGCCCGGGCGGCGCTGCGGTCGGGCCACCCCGTGCTGGTTCAGGTGCCCCGGCGCGGCTACGTCCCGGCCCTGGCCTGTGGCAAGTGCCGCACCATCGCCCGGTGCAGGCACTGCACGGGGCCCATGTCGTTGCCCGACCGCGCGGCGGGAGCCGTCTGCCGGTGGTGCGGCCGCATCGAGCCGACCCTGCGCTGCGTGCGCTGCGGCTCCGACGCCGTCCGAGCCGTCGTCGTCGGAGCCCGGCGGACCGCGGAGGAACTAGGACGCGCCTTTCCCGGCACCACGGTGGTCACCTCCGGCGGCGACTCGATGGTCGCCGAGGTACCGGCCGCGCCGTCGCTCGTCGTGGCCACCCCCGGGGCGGAGCCCGCGGTGGTCGGTGGCTATGGCGCAGCGCTGCTGCTCGACGGTTGGGCGCTGCTCGGACGGCAGGACCTTCGGGCGTCCGAGGACGCGCTGCGCCGGTGGATGGCCGCCGCCGCGCTGGTCCGGCGTCGCGGGGACGGCGGAGTGGTGGCCGTCGTCGCCGAGTCGGCAATCCCGACCGTGCAGGCCCTGATCCGCTGGGATCCCGTCGGGCACGCCGAATCCGAGCTCGCGGCAAGGACCGAGGTCGGCCTGCCGCCCGCGGTTCACATGGCGGCCGTCGACGGTCCGCCGGCGGCCGTGGCGGCGTTGCTCGAGGCCGCACACCTGCCGGATCATTCGGACGTCCTGGGTCCGGTGGACCTTCCGCAGGGCGCGCGTGGGCTGCCGGGTACCGACCGCGACGCCGAGGTGGGTCGGATGCTCGTCCGGGTTCCACGCGCCACCGGCCTCGAATTGGCGTCGGCTCTTCGCCGCGCCACCGGAGTCTTCAGCGCCCGTCACGATCAGCCGCCGGTTCGCGTGCAAATCGACCCGTTGCACATAGGGTGAGCCCGTGAGGCGGATCTTCGGCTGGGTCGTCCTGGCGGCCCTGATCGCCGCCGGTCTGCTCTGGCCCCTGCTTCCCGGCGGCGGGTCGGGTTCCGCCGCGGCCGACGACCCCGTGGTGATCAGCGACTATCGGGCCGACTTCACCGTCGGTGCCGACGGCCGGCTCAACGCGGTCGAGACCATTCGGGGTGAGTTCCCCTCGGGTCGGCACGGCATCTTCCGGTACTGGGACGTCGCCAACCAGAACAGTCCGCGGGTGCGCCAGGAACCCGTCGTCACCTCCATCCTGATGGACGGCGAACCCGTTCCGTACCAACTGCTTTCGGAGTCCGGGGACCGGTTCCGGGTCGCCAAGATCGGCGATCCCGACAGCACGCTGGCCCCGGGCACGCACGTCTACGAGCTGCGATACGCCATCCCCGGCGTCCTCGACCCAGGGAGCACCGGCGAGAACCGTGGCTTCGCCAAGGTCGTCGGCGACCCCGACTCGACGTCGGCGTTCTTCTGGAACGTGATCGCACCGTCGTGGAACAACGAGATCCAACGGGTGCACGTCCGCGCGACGCTGCCGGCCGACGTCACCGGTGCCGAATGCTCCGTCGGCATCGGCACGGGCCGACCATGCGACGGGCTGTCGGTGTCGGGGAACACGGTCGAACTCAGCGCCGCGAACCTCGCCCCCCGCACACCGGTCACCCTGCGTGCGGGCGTCGACGCGCCCACCCCGGAGCGGCTCAGCCTGCCGTGGTCCTACGAGTGGGACCGCGTCCTCGGCCGCTCGCTCGGCGGCGTGGCGTGGGTGGTCGGCCTCTCGGCGGCCGGCGCGCTGATCGCCTACCTCTGGTACCGCACCACCGTCGAGCCGGACCCCGGCTTCCCGGTGCAATATGCGCCACCGCCCGGGCTGGGGCCCGTGCAGATCGAGTACATCCGCACCGAAGGCGTGCCCGCAAACGGGATCACCGCCACGCTCCTCTATGCCGCGGAACGCAATCTCGTCGAACTCAAGCAGGTCGACGACGACCAGTGGCACGTCCGTGGCACGGCCGACGCCCCGGCGTGGGCCGACGTCGACCCCGTGACCGTCGCCGTCGGGGCGGCCCTGCGGGTGACGGGGCGCGACAAGGTGTTCGAGGCCAAGAAGACCGCCGCCTCGGGCAAGAGGCTCTCCACGGCCAAGAGTGACATGGCCGAGGTGGTCCACGAGTGGGCGCTGGACGAGGGACTCGTGGTCACGCGCCGCAAGGAACTGTGGGTGCGCGCGGCCAACGGACTGGCCGTCATCCTGGCCGTGTGTGGGTTCTTCCGCTGGGGCTTCCCGGCCACCATGTGGGGGCTGCCGTTCGCGGCGTTCTTCCTGTTCTCCCGGCGGTCGTGGGCCGACGGCGTCGGGAAGCGGCGGACGGCGGCGGGTCGCCAATTGTGGTCTCAGGCAGGCGGATTCCACCGGCTGCTGTCCACCGACTCGGCCGAGACGCGGTTCGACTTCGCGGCCCGCAAGGACCTGTACACGGCGTACGTCCCGTTCGCCGTCGCCGGTGGTGTCGCAGCGCTCTGGGCGAAGAAGTACAGCGACACCGTGGGTGCCGCCGCCCCGCAACCCGAGTGGTATCAGACGTACCCGTCGTCGATCGGCTACGGCTCGAGCCAGTCCGGCGGAGCGGACTTCGACAGCTTCGAGTCGGCGTTGTCGTCGTCGATCAGCGCCTACACGGCGTCGCAGTCGTCGTCGTCCTCGTCGGGGGGCAGCAGCTTCAGCGGTGGTGGTGGCGGAGGCGGCGGCGGGGGAGGGGGAGGTTCGTGGTGACGTCGGTACTCGTTCTGGCGGTGGTGCTCCTGGTCTTGATCCTGGCGGCCTTCGTGTTGGGCTACAACAAGATTCGATCGGCCGACGTCCGGGTGTCGGAGGCCTTGGCCGGAATCGACGTCGAGCTCACCCGGCGGGCGTCGCTGATTCCCAGCCTGGTGCACACGGTGCAGACCTTCGCCGCCCACGAGAAGGGCGTGCTCGACCACGTCACCGATGCGCGCACCGCGCTCACCACCGCCACCGGTGGCGCGTCGGTCGCCGACCGCAGCGCCGCCGAGCGTGAGCTGGACACCGCGCTGCGACCACTGCTCGCTCTCGGCCAGAGCCATCCTCAGCTGAACTCGTCGAACAACTTCCTGAACCTTCAGGACAACCTCGCCGACACCGAGAACAAGCTTGCGTTCGCCCGCCAGTACTACAACGACGCGGTCGCCACGCTGAACAAGACCCTCACCACGATTCCGTGGATGTTCGTCGCCCCGCTGGCCGGAGTGTCCGAACGCGAGTACTACCAGATCAACGGTTGAGAATTGCGAATCATCTTTGCGGGCACCCCAGAACCCGCTCTTCCCTCCCTGCGTCGACTCGTCGACTCCCCGCACCACGATGTGATCGCCGTGCTGACCCGCCCCGACGCCGCCTCTGGCCGGCGCGGAAAGCCGGCACCGTCCCCGGTGGCCCGCTTCGCCCTCGACGCGGGCATCCCGGTGCTGCGGCCCACGCGGCCCAACGACGACGAGTTCGTCGCCGAGCTCCGCGACCTCGCCCCCGACTGCTGTGCGGTGGTGGCCTACGGCGCGCTGCTGCGCGACGGGTTGCTGGCCGTCCCGCGGCTCGGCTGGGTCAACCTGCACTTCTCGCTGCTGCCCGCGTGGCGGGGCGCCGCCCCCGTGCAGGCCGCGATCGCCGCGGGCGACGAGGTGACCGGTGCCACGACGTTCCTCATCGAGCCCAGCCTGGACTCGGGGCCGGTGTTCGGCGTGGTGACCGAGACCGTGCGGCCCACCGACACGGCGGGCGACCTTCTCGAACGCCTGTCGATCTCGGGGGCGATGCTGCTGGAGCGGACGATGGACGGCATCGCCGACGGTTCGCTCGCGGCGGTCCCGCAGCCGTCCGACGGGGTCACCGTCGCGCCGAAGATCACCGTCGAGGAGGCGCGGGTGCGGTGGGATCTCCCCGCCCAGGTGGTCGACCGTAGGATTCGCGCCGTGACTCCCAACCCCGGTGCGTGGACCATGATCGGCGACCTCCGGATCAAGGTCGGTCCGGTGACGCTCGACGAGGAGAGCCAGGAAGCGTTGCCGCCCGGCCTGATTCGCGTCGACCGACAGGGCGTTCACGTGGGAACGTCGTCGACTCCCGTGCTGCTCGGTGAGATCCAACCGCCCGGCAAGAAACCGATGAGGGCGGCGGACTGGGCCAGGGGCGCCCGGCTCGACGAGAACGCGGTGGCCCGGTGACCCGGCCGCAGGGCAGGCGTCGGCCGCCGCGCAAACCGCTGGACCCGGCGCGCCAGGCCGCCTTCGACGTGCTGCGGGCCGTTTCGGAGCGGGACGCCTACGCCAACCTGGTGCTGCCCACGCTGCTTCGCGAGCGGCAGATCTCGGGGCGCGACGCCGCCTTCGCCACCGAACTCGCCTACGGCGCCTGCCGGGCGCTCGGGCTGCTGGACGCCGTCATCGTGCATGCGACGAACCGTCCACTCGACCGCATCGACCCCGTCCTGCTCGACCTGCTGCGACTGGGGTCCTATCAACTGCTGCGCACCCGCGTCGACGCCCACGCCGCGGTGGACACCGCCGTCGAGCAGGCTGCCATCGAATTCGACACCGCCCGTGCGGGATTCGTCAACGGCACGCTGCGGACGATTGCGTCCCGCGACGAAGCGTCCTGGGTTGCCGAACTGGCCCCGCCCGCCGACACGGATCCGGTCGGCAACATCGCCTTCACCCACGCGCACCCGCGGTGGATCGCGCAGTCGTTCGCGGACGCACTCGGTGCCGACGCCGGCGAACTGAGGGCACTGCTGGCCAGCGACGACGACCGGCCGCTGGTGCACCTGGCCGCCAGGCCCGGCGTGTTGACCGCCGACGAGCTGGCCGCGGCCGTCGACGGTGACGTCGGCCGGTACTCGCCGTACGCCGTGTACCTGTCGGGGGGTGATCCCGGGCAGCTCGACGCCCTGCGCGACGGCCAAGCCCAGGTGCAGGACGAGGGCAGCCAGCTGGTGGCCCGCGCCCTGACGCTGGCACCCGTCGAGGGCACCGACGAGCGGTGGCTGGACCTGTGCGCCGGTCCCGGCGGCAAGGCCACCATCCTGGCCGCCGTCGCCGCCGGGAGGGGCGCTCGCGTGACGGCCGTGGAACCGACGCCGCACCGCGCCGAGCTCGTCGAACAGGCGTTGCGCGGCCTGGACGTCGACGTCCTCCGGGTCGACGGTCGGGAGACGGGTCTGCCCCCTGCGTCCTTCGACCGGGTTCTCGTCGACGCGCCCTGCACCGGGCTCGGCGCCCTGCGGCGCCGACCCGAGGCGCGGTGGCGTCGGCAACCCGGCGACGTGCCCGGCCTGGCCAAGCTGCAGAAGCAACTGCTGGCCGCGGCCGTCGAGCTGACGCGCGACGGTGGTGTCGTGCTGTACGCCACGTGCTCTCCGCATCTTGCGGAGACGGTCGGCGTGGTGGCCGACGCACTGCGCCGCCAGCCCGTCACGGCCGTCGACGCCCGGCCGCTGTTCGAGGGCGGCCCGACGCCGATTCCCGACCTCGGTTCGGGGCCGTACGTCCAGCTGTGGCCACACCGACACGGCACGGACGCGATGTTCGCGGCCGCGCTCAAGGTCCAGCGGTGAGTGCGAGCAGGCCGGAATCTAAGCTTGCCGCCATGGCACAACCCTTGATCGCGCCGTCGATTCTGGCCGCCGACTTCGCGCGCCTCGCCGACGAGACCGCCGCCGTGACCGGCTCCGACTGGCTGCACGTCGACGTGATGGACAACCACTTCGTGCCAAATCTGACGCTTGGCCTGCCGGTCGTGGAGAGCCTGCTGAAGGCCACGGACATCCCGATGGACTGCCACCTGATGATCGACGACCCCGCTCGGTGGGCACCGCCGTACGCCGAGGCGGGCGCCTACAACGTCACCTTCCACGCCGAGGCCACCGACGACCCGGTTGCCGTGGCCCGCGACATCCGGGCGGCGGGCGCCAAGGCCGGGTTGAGCGTCAAGCCCGGTACCCCGATCGAGCCGTACCTGGAGATCCTCCGTCAGTTCGACACCCTTCTGGTCATGTCGGTCGAACCGGGGTTCGGCGGCCAGAAGTTCATGCCCGAGGTGTTGTCCAAGGTCACCGCGGTGCGACGCCTGGTCGACGCGGGCGAGCTGACGATCGTCGTGGAGATCGACGGCGGCATCAACGCCGACACCATCGAGGCGGCGGCCGAGGCGGGGGTGGACTGCTTCGTGGCGGGCTCGGCGGTCTTCGGTGCCACCGACCCCGGGCAGGCCGTGGAGAGCCTCCGCCGTCAGGCCGCCGCGGCGTCCAAGCACCTGTCGTCCTGACCGCGCCGATGAACGTCGAGGACGCCATGCGGTCGGCCGTCGCCCAGGCCGACGGCGTCAAGGGCACCACCTACCCGAACCCGCCGGTCGGTGCGGTGATCCTGGACCGCGACGGTGACGTCGCGGGGGTCGGGGCCACCCAGCCGGCCGGGGGGCCGCACGCGGAGGTCGTCGCGCTGCGGCGCGCCGGTGAACGGGCGGTCGGCGGCGTGGCAGTGGTGACCCTGGAACCCTGCAACCACCACGGCCGCACCCCGCCCTGCGTGGACGCGCTCATCGCCGCCGGCGTCGCGACGGTGGTGTACGCGATCGCCGATCCGAATCCGGTGGCCGCCGGGGGAGCCAAGCGCCTGGCCGACGCCGGCATCGCGGTCGAGGTCGGGCTGCTCGCCGAGGACGTCGCCGGCGGTGCGCTGCGCGAATGGCTGCACCGGCAGCGCACCGGGCGCCCCCATGTGACGTGGAAGTTCGCCTCGAGCGTCGACGGGCGCAGCGCCGCCGCCGACGGCAGCAGCCAGTGGATCACCAGCGACGTCGCCCGGGCCGACGTGCACCGGCTCCGTGCGGTCGCCGACGCGATCGTGGTCGGCACGGGCACCGTGCTCGTCGACGACCCGACGCTCACGGCGCGGCTGCCGGACGGGTCGCTGGCAGATCGGCAACCGTTGCGCGTCGTGGTCGGCGAGCGTGACGTCTCGTCGGACGCCAAGGTCCTCAACGACGACTCGCACACGATGCTGATCCGCACACGCGATCCGCACGAGGTGATCCAGGCGCTGTCGGACCGGACGGCCGTGCTGCTGGAGGGCGGCCCCACGCTCGCGGGGGCGTTCCTGCGAGCGGGCGTGGTCGACCGGATCCTGGCCTACGTCGCCCCGATCTTGCTCGGCGGACCGATCACCGCGGTCGACGACGTCGGGGTCGCCAGCATGGTCGCGGCCCAACGGTGGCGCTACGACGGCGTCCTGCGGCTCGGACCCGACATCCGGATGAGTCTGGTGCCGGCGTCGCTCTAGGTGAGACCTGCAATTGGCTTGCCCGGCAATGTGACTGGCGTCACGCGGGAATATCCCCTGTTCGGATACTCGTTACCTCTTCGAGACCTCAACCGCCCCACGTGGACCCGGCTGGTGTCGGTGGTCCCCGTAAAATCGGAACCAAGGTCGTGGCCAACAGGCCCAGGCTGCCCGTTGACTCGGGCACCCCAGTAACGAAGGACGAAGAGCAATGACTGCACTGCAGGACTGGCTCAGCTTTCGCCCCGCCGATCAGAACTCCATCGTCGACGTGGTGTTCCGCCCACTGCGCGCGGTGCTGAGCGCCCCGGATTCCGAAGCCAGAACCCAACTCAAGCTGCTCACCCCCGGCGTCGAGCGCTGCTGATCTAGCGCTCTGCGCCGACCGGCACGGTCGTCGCGTCCAGTTCCTCGGCGTGCTCGTGCTTGCCGGCGATCAGCAAGCCGAGCAGCGCGCCTACTCCGCAGACGACCATCGTGATGAAGAAGATCTGCCCGTACTGCATCGTGTAGGCGGTTCGCACGTTGGCGGCCAGCTGCGCGCCGATCTCCAACAGGTTCTTGCCCTTGGGCTTCGGCATCTCGGCGAGGTACTGGTTGAACTTGTACAGCCCCCACGCGCTGAGGGACGCCAGCCCGATGAGCATGCCGATCATCCGGGACACGACCACGGCGGCGGACGCGATGCCGTGCTGGGAGCCGGGCACGGTGCGCAGCGTCGCCGACGTCAACGGTCCGATCACCAGGCCGAGGCCCAGGCCGGCGAGGATCAGGTCGGTGTCGAACGTGGGCAGCGTGAACAGCACCAGGTCGTGGTGCGCCGAGAGCACGTCGACGTTCCAGTGCGACACCAGCCAGTAGCCGAACGCCGCGATCACCAGTCCGACGAACGCGACGATGCGGTCGCCGATGCGGGTGGCGATGAAGCCGCCGAGGACCGCGCCGACGGGCAGCGCCCCCAGGAACCACAGCAGCAGGAGCACGGTCTCGTTCTGCTCCTTGCCGAGCACGCCCTGGCCGAACAGTTCGACGTTGACCAGCGTGACCATCAGGGCCGCGCCGGTACAGAGCGACGCACCGAGGGCGGCGAGGAACGGCCGGAACTTCACCCCGGTCGGATCGATGAGCCGGGTCTTGGCGAACTTCTCCCACACGAAGAAGGCGATCGCCGCCACCAACGCCACGCCGAGCACGGGCAGCCCCCAGCTGGGGAACACCTGCTTGCCGTCGGGCGACGGGTTGTACATGCCGAAGACCATCAAACCCAGCGCGACGGCCAGCAGCACACCGCCGACGACGTCGACCTTCTCCCGCGGCTCGTCCGGGTCTCGCGACGGCAGGCTGAAGTGGATCATCACCATGGCGATGATCGCGAGCGGCACGTTGATCCAGAACACGTCACGCCACGAGCTCAACGCCCAGACCACCGCGACGCCGTACAGCGGACCCAGGACGGCGCCCAGCTCCTGTGCCGCGCCGATGCCGCCGAGCACGGAGGCCCGGCTCTTCGCGGCCCACAGGTCGGCCGCCAGGGCCAGGGTCACCGGCAACAGCGCGCCGCTGGCCGTGCCCTGCAGGAATCGGCCGATGACGATGGTGAACAGGTCGTCCGACAGCGCGGTCACCACGGACCCGACGGCGAAGCCCGCCAGGCTGACCTGCAGCACCAGCTTGCGGCCGAAGCGGTCCGAGGCCCGTCCCAGCAGCGGCATCGCGGCGATGTACCCGAGGAGGTACATGGTGATGATCGGGGTGACGCGCTGAATCTGGTTCAGCGAGATCCCGATGTCTCGCATGATGTCGTTGATGACGGTGATCACGACGTAGGTGTCGAGGGCGCCGAGGAGGACCGCGAGTCCACCCGCACTGATCGCAATCCGCCGGTTGGTCGCCTTCGGCTGGGCGGTGCCGTCGGCCTTGGACGTCACGCGAGGCATTACGCGGCGGGCTTGGTGACGGTGACGGTCTTGCCCCAGTCGCTCAACGTCATCTGGACGCTGTTGCCCTCACTGGGGTCGAGCTTGGCCTGGATCAGCGCGTGGTCGCCGTCCTCGGTGATCCACGCGGTGGCCGGAACGTCGCCGGAGGCACCGAGGTTGGCGAGCCCGTTGACGGCCGCGGCGTTGACCTTGCCGGTGACCTTGACCGTGTTCACGCCGTTGATCGTCTCGCGGCCCTCGGCCTTCGGATCGGTGAAGTTGGCGAGCACGTTGGCCAGGCCGACCTTCGGGTTGAGGATCTTCGACACGTCGTAGATCTCCGCCGCGGGGCCGAAGTTGGTGAAGCTGCCGGGCGTGAGAGCGCCGTACAGGTCGCCGTCGGCGACCACGAAGTCGACGTCCTTGAAGGTCTGGCCGAACGCGATGATGCTGGCCTTGCCCTGGGCCGCGACCACGGGCACGTTGGTGAGGTCGCCGGTGAGGGTCTCGATCGGCAGCTCCTTGATCTTGCCGGTCACCGTCAGGGCCAGGTGCACGCTCTTCTGCGCGCTGGTGGTGGCGTTGGATTCCTTGAGCAGCGACGCCGCGTCGGGCAGCGGTGCGTTTGACTTCTCCGACGACGAGCCACAACCCGCGATGAGCAGGATTGCAGCGAAGATGGACACGAGGACGGCAATGCGAGGGCGCGTCTGCATGAGTGCATCGTAGTGGGTGCGGCCGGGTGGACCGTTGCCCGAGGTACCGGGTACAAACGTTCACGTGCCTACTGAGCTGGTCTTTCGCCCCGTCCCCTCCGACGTCGGCGACGCCGCCGCACTGGTCGCGGCGATGCTGGCGGAGATGCGCGAGCTCTATTGGGACGTCGGCGGATCGGGTGGTCTCGACCTCGACTCACCCGACATGCCCAAGGCCGGCCCCGCGGAGCTGGGACCGCCCGGTGGGGTGTTCCTGGTCGGCTACCGGGACGACGCCGCGGTGTGCGGCGGTGGTCTCAAACGGTTGCCGGACGGGGCCTGCGAGATCAAACGGATGTACGTCGTCCCCGAGGCCAGGGGACAGGGCGTCGCCCGAGAGTTGTTGCACGCCTTGGAGGATGCGGCCCGCGCCATCGGCTACACGATCGCCCGGCTGGACACCGGCCCACGGCAAACTCACGCCCAACGGCTCTACGAGCGCGAGGGCTATCGCGCGATTGCCAACTTCAACGACAACCCGGTGGCGACGTACTTCGGGGAGAAGCGGCTCTGACACCCGACTAGCCTTGGACGAATGTTCACCGGCATCGTCGAAGAGTTGGGCGAGGTCGTCGGCAAGGAAGACCTCGCCGACGCGGCCCGATTCGTCATCCGCGGCCCGCTCGTCACCACCGACGCCGGGCACGGCGACTCGATCGCCGTCAACGGCGTCTGTCTCACCGTCGTCGACCTGTTGCCCGACGGGGCGTTCACGGCCGACGTGATGGCCGAGACGCTGAACCGCTCCAGCCTGCAGGGCGTCGGGGTGGGCAGCCAGGTCAACCTGGAGCGCGCCGCGGCGGTGAACAGCCGACTCGGTGGCCACATCGTGCAGGGGCACGTCGACGGCACCGGCCGGGTGCTCACCAGGACGCCGTCCGAGCACTGGGAGGTGGTGCGCATCTCACTGCCCGACACGGTCTCGCGGTACGTCGTGGAGAAGGGCTCCATCACCGTCGACGGCATCTCCCTGACGGTGTCCGCGATCGGACCGGACTGGTTCGAGGTGTCGCTGATTCCGACCACTCTGCAGTTGACGACGCTCGGGCGCGCCGAGGTCGGCACCGCGGTCAACCTCGAGGTCGACGTGATCGCGAAGTACGTCGAGCGGCTCTTGTCTCACCGCGATCACGCCGGCGGCTAAACCCCGGCCGCGAACGCGATGCCCGAATGCGAGATGTCGAACGAATGGTTCAGTAAAATCCATCCTTGGGCGTGCGCGCGTCGAATATCGGGTGAACACCGCCAACCGTCCGCTGCACTGGCAGCCGAACGACGCCTCGTGACCGGAGTGGAGATGCAGGACCCCGAGCAGCGGATCACCGAGGCCCTTCGAGCCATCACCGAGCGTCGCGCCGTCATCGAGCAGGCCAAGGGCATGCTGATGCTCGTCTACGGGGTCGACTCCGACGAAGCGTTCGACGTCCTCCGCAAGCAGTCCCAGGACAACAACGTCAAGCTGAACCTGGTCGCCGAACAGGTGATGAAGGATCTCGTCGAACTGGCGCGCACCAAGGGACCGGTGCGTCAGCTCGCCCTCGGGGGCCTCATCGCCGCGGCGAGCCAGCGAATCAAGCACAGCGCCGTCCGGCAGCTCGACGGGGAAAGCAAGACCGGCGTCCCCGTGAAGGAACTCGGGCGGCCGCCGCGATAGGCGCAGGCGACGACTTTCCGCCCCGGCTGAGCGGAATGTCCACCCTGCTCAGAGCGCCTGGCGGGAGCGGGCAATAAGTGCTGCCTCCGGTTGGTTCATACTGAAGGACACTGACCGACGTCGAACGACGTAGTAGGGCGCATCGCACGATGGTTCCGATAGCGGAACGGCAAGGGTGGCAAGGATGACGAGGCTGGATTCCGTCGAGCGGGCGATAGCCGACATCGCCGCGGGCAAGGCCGTCGTCGTCATCGATGACGAGGATCGCGAGAACGAGGGCGATCTGATCTTCGCCGCCGAGAAGGCCACCCCCGAGCTGGTGGCGTTCATGGTCCGGTACACCTCCGGCTACCTGTGCGTTCCGCTGTCCGGTGAGGTCTGCGACCGGCTCGGTCTGCTCCCGATGTACGCCGTCAACCAGGACAAGCACGGCACCGCCTACACCGTGACCGTCGACGCCAAGAACGGCGTGGGCACCGGGATTTCGGCCTCCGACCGGGCGACGACGATGCGATTGCTCGCCGACCCGACTGCGGCCGCCGGGGACTTCACCAGGCCCGGGCACGTCGTGCCGCTGCGGGCCAAGGAAGGCGGTGTTCTGCGCCGGCCCGGCCACACCGAGGCGGCCGTCGACCTGGCCATGCTCGCCGGTCTGCAGCCCGCGGGGGCCATCTGCGAGATCGTCAGCCAGAAGGACGAGGGCGAGATGGCCCAGACCGACGAGCTGCGGGTCTTCGCCGACGATCACGACCTCGCCCTCATCTCGATCGCCGACCTCATCGAGTGGCGGCGCAAGCACGAGAAGCACATCGAGCGAATCGCCGAGGCCCGCATCCCGACCCGTCACGGCGAGTTCCGCGCGGTGGGCTACACCAGCATCTACGACGACGTCGAGCACGTCGCGTTGGTCCGCGGCGACATCACCGGTGGCGGATCCGACGGCGGTGCCGATCACGATGGCCACGACGTGCTGGTCCGGGTGCACTCCGAATGTCTGACCGGTGACGTCTTCGGTTCGCGGCGCTGCGACTGCGGTCCGCAGCTCGACGCCGCGATGGCGATGGTCGCCCGCGAGGGCCGCGGCGTGGTGCTCTACATGCGTGGGCACGAGGGCCGCGGCATCGGCCTGCTGCACAAGCTGCAGGCCTACCAACTTCAGGACGCCGGCGAGGACACCGTCGACGCCAACCTCAAGCTCGGGTTGCCCGCCGATGCCAGGGATTACGGCATCGGCGCCCAAATTCTGGTGGACCTCGGGGTCCGCTCGATGCGGCTGTTGACGAACAACCCCGCCAAGCGCGTGGGTCTGGACGGGTACGGACTGCACATCATCGAGCGGGTGCCGTTGCCGGTGCGCGCCAACGCCGAGAACATCCGATACCTGATGACCAAACGCGACCGGATGGGCCACGACCTCACCGGTCTCGACGATTACGACGAGACGGTGTATCCGCTGCCCGCGGCGACCGACGCGGGATCCGCGCAGTGAGCGGTGGCGCAGGCGTTCCGGACATGCCGGCGGTCGACGCCGCCGGCCTCAAGCTGGCCATCGTGGCGAGCACCTGGCACACCACCATCTGTGACGCCCTGCTCGAGGGTGCGCGGCGGACCGCGGCAGCCTCCGGGGTGGCCGACCCCGACGTGGTCCGCGTCCTCGGTGCGATCGAGATACCGGTCGTGGCACAGCAATTGGCCAAGTCGCACGACGCCGTCGTGGCGCTCGGCGTCGTCATCCGCGGTCAGACCCCACACTTCGACTACGTCTGCGACGCCGTCACGGCGGGATTGACGCGGGTCTCGCTCGACGAGGGCACGCCCGTCGCCAACGGCGTGCTGACCACCAACGACGAGAAGCAGGCCCTCGACCGGGCCGGGTTGCCCGGCTCCGCAGAGGACAAGGGCGCCCAGGCGGCCGCCGCGGCCCTCTCGACCGCGCTCGTGCTGCGGGACCTGCGCACGAAGCCGTGACCGACCCCGCCTGCGACCTCGAGGTCAGGCCCCACCTGACGCCGTACTTCGCCTACGGCGCGGCGTTCCTGATCGCCGTCGCCCACATCGCCGTCGGGTTCCTGCTCAAGGTCGGCTCCTCCGGGGTCATCTTCCGTACGGCCGACCAGGTCGCCATGGGAGTGCTCGGCGTCATCATCGGATGCCTCGTCCTGATGTTCGCGCGCCCAAGGCTTCGGGTCGGTCCCGACGGTCTCGCCGTCCGGAACCTGTTGGGCTACCGCCTGATTCCCTGGTCGGACGTCGTCGACGTGTCGTTCCCGAAGGGCGCGCGGTGGGCGCGCGTCGACCTGCCCGACGACGAGTACGTTCCGTTGATGGCGATCCAATCGGTGGACAAGGAGCGTGCGGTCGACGCGATGGACGCCGTGCGGGCCCTGGTGGCCAGGTACCGTCGGCCCGAGGTCAACCGACGCTCAGCGACATCGTGACCTCGTGGGCCTTCGACGGGCCCTCGACGACACCGAAGCCCAGTCGCTCGTAGATCCCCCGGGCGGCCGCGTTGCCGGAGTCGACGCGAAGGGTCACCACGCGCGCCCCCTGGGTCCTGGCCCAGTCGACTGCCGCGCTCACCAGCTGGTGTCCGAGCCCGCGGCCCCGCACGGCCGGTTCGAGCCACAGCGAGTAGAGGTACACCACGTCGACGCTCTGGCGTTGGGCGCCGATCAGACCGACCAGGTCGTCGGCGAGGAGGGCGAACTGGGCATGGGCCCGCAACCTGCGCCGCCACTGGGCGGCGGTGAAGGCCAGCTCCTCGTGGTACTGCCGGTCGTCGGTGCCGAGGGTGTCGGTCAGCGCCCGAAGGCGCAGCGTCGCGAACGCGCGCCAGTCCGCTTCGACGAGCCGTGTGACGGTGGGGGCACTCATGCAGCGTCGCATGACTCCTTCGGGCGATACGTTAGAATGTGCTGATAGTGACCCATTTTCGCACGTCGGTGACCGCTCTGGAAGCCGACGCACGCCACGTGCGCGCCACCCAGTTGATCACGCGTCCCGGGACGTTGCCCACCGTCACGATTCCGATCGCCGACGGTCGGTGGCCCGACGCCGACGGCATCTGGCCGTACCTGCGGGAACCGGCGGAGTTCTTCGGGATCGACATGCCGGAACCCACCGCACTCACCGCCGCGCTCGCCGAGTTCGCGGCCACCGTGCCGGCCACGTTCCTCGCCGCCACCGTCGTGATCGTCGAGACCGACGGCGGATCCGGCGTCGTGGTGTCCGGCATTCCGGTGCAGCCAATGCGGTCGGCGCCCGTGGCGATCGTCGCCGACGACTCGGTGCCGCCCGCGCACCGCGCCTCGGACCCGTGGTGGCGACGGATGGCCGCGCGCACGACCAGCCGGGCCGAGGTCGACCAGCGGGAACGTTGGCTCAACGGCCGCGGCTACGCCGACGCGCTGTCCGACGGCGTACCAGTCCTCGGTGCACTGGTGGTCGAGACGCCCCGCGGTGTCGTCGGGGTGGAGAACCCCGAGCCCACGTCGGTGCTGGATCAGCTGGCGGCGTGCGGGTGGACGGCACCGATCACGCGGGCTGCCACGACGCCCGCCGACGCCGTGCGCGCGTGGTGGGTGTCACCGCGATTCGACACGCACCCGGTCGCGGAGCTCGCCGGAGTGTCCCTGCCGTCGACCGAGGCGGTACCGTCCTTCGCGAGGTGGTCATGAGCGAGTTCGACCCGGCATCGTTTCGGGCCATGAGCATCGACGGCTACGACATGGCCGACGGTGTGTTCCGGGCGCGGTACACGTTGCGCGCCAGCGGGTCTGGCGAGCAGTCCGGTGACGTCTCCTTCACCGAGGTGGTCGACTTCACCGCCGCACTGGGCGACCGCCGTCCCGACGACCGATTGCTCAGGCTGCTCGCGCTGACGTGCTCGCCGAGCTACTTCAAGGCCGCCGCGCCGCCCCGCGTCGAGATCGCCTTTCCGACGAGCGACGTCGAGCGGCACTACCTGCGCGAGCTGATCGCCGGTGGGCTCGGCGAATTCGCCTACCGGAACTCACTTCCCGACGCCCTGACCCCCACTGTCACTGGTCCCAGGGCGGCTGCGGAACCCGCGGCCGGGACCGTCGACGGGTGGGATCCCGACGCCGAGCCTCTGGTGCCCGTGGGTGGCGGCAAGGACTCGGTGGTCAGCATCGAAGCGCTCAAGCGCCAGGGATTTCGCCCGACGCTGTTCAGCGTCAACAAGTTCGACCCCATCGACCGCTGCATCGAGATCAGTGGCCTCGACAGCCTCCGGGTCACGCGGCGCGTCGACCCGGCGCTCATCGAGGCCAACGGGCGCGGCGCCCACAACGGGCACGTTCCCGTGACGGCGATCAACAGCGTCATCGGCCTCGTCGTCGCCGACGCCAACGGTCTCGGACCGGTGGTCCTGTCCAACGAGCGGTCGTCCAACGTCGGCAACATGACCTGGCTGGGCCGCGACGTCAACCACCAGTGGTCCAAGAGCATCTCCTACGAGACGCTGCTGCGGGACACGTTGGCCGCCTATGGGTTCAACCCCGACCGGTACTTCTCCCTGCTGCGGCCACTCTCGGAATCCGAGATCGCCGACCGGTTCCGGAGCAGCCCGCAGTACTTCCGCGACTTCATCAGCTGCAACCGCCCGTTCGCGATCGACGCCGGCCGGCGCGGGGCAACCTGGTGCGGGCACTGCCCCAAGTGCCTCTTCGTCTACGGGCTGATGGCGCCGCGGCTGGGCCGCGCGGAAGTCGAGGCCATCTTCGGCCACGACCTGTTCTCCGACCTCGACAACCGGCCCGGCTTCGAGGACGTCGTCGGCCTCGGCGTGCACAAGCCGTTCGAATGCGTCGGCGAGTACTACGAGGCAGCCGAGTCCCTGATGTCGGTCCTCGACGACGACGACTGGCGCGGAGTGCCGCTGGTCGAGGAGTTCCGTTCCCGCCGTGCCGAACTCGAGAAGGTCTCGGTGTCCCACGCATCGGAGCGCGACGGCCTGGTCGACGTCGACTACGTCCCCCCGAGGTACGCCGCGGCGTTGGACCTGCCGTGAGCCCGACCCCGTCCGACCTGGCCGGGTTGACCGTCGGCATCTGGGGCTTCGGCCGGGAGGGCGTCTCCATGGCGCGGACGGCCGCCGCCGCCGGGGCCGCCCGCATCGAGGCCGTCGACGACATGGGTCGGCGCCCCTTCGAGGAGCCCGACGACATCGCCCACCTCGAGGTGTTCCGGGGGCGCGAACACCTCGAGCGGCTCGGCGCCTGCGACGTCGTGTTCGTCAGCCCAGGGGTGCCCTGGCGGCAGCCGGTGTTCGAGGACCTGCGGCGCTCCGGCATCCGGATCTCCAGTGCCGCCGACTGGTTCATGTCGCGGCACGGCGCGGCCACCATCGGGGTCACCGGCACCAAGGGCAAGAGCACCACGGCGTCGTTCCTGGGGCACCTGCTGCAGCGGGTCGGCGTGGACGCCGTCGTGGCGGGCAACATCGGCACGCCGCTGTCCGACCTGTCGCCCGGGGACGGCACGGTCGTCGTCGCCGAGATCTCCAGTCAGCAGGCCGCGCTGCTGACCACCTCACCCGCGGTCGCGGTGATCACGAATCTCTTCGAGGACCACCTGGATTGGCACGGCGACCGCGACTCCTACCACCTGGCCAAGGCAAACGTCTTCCGGCGCGGCGCCCGCTCGCTGGTGACCACGCCGGAGGTCGTCGCGACCCTCGAGCGGCTCGGGGTGACGCCGATCGAGCCCGAGGTGCGCCTGGTCGACCCGACCCGTCGTGAACGCACGCCGAGCACGTCGGTGATGAGCTACGAGCACAACCTCGTCAACGGAGCGCTGGCGGCCGTCGCCGCCGCGGAGGTGCTCGGCAGGGCCGTGACGGCCGAGGAATTCGACTCCGCCGTGCGGACGTACCCCGGTCTGCCGCACCGCCTGCAGACCGTCCGCACCACGGGGCGGGTCCGGTGGATCGACGACACGCTTGCGACGACGGGGGAGAGCGTCACCGCGGCGCTGCGGGCGATGGACCCCGGCCAGCACGTCGCGGTGATCGTCGGCGGCATGGACCGCCAGCTGAACTACGAGCAGCTCGACGACTACCTGTGCCGCGGTGAGCGCCGGGTGTCACTGATTCAGTCACCGACCAACGGCGCGGCCATCGGTGCGGAGTTCGCGCGCCGCCACCCGTCGCGTACGCACCTGGTGGACGGCCTCGAGGCGGCGGTGCGCGTGGCCGCCGGGCTGCCCGACGTCGACGTGGTGCTGCTCTCACCCGGCGCAGCCAGTTACGACCTGTACGTCAACTACGAGGCGAAGGCCGCCGCGTACTGCGGTTTCATCGACGCGCTCGGCTGACCGACGCACGCTCGCCCGTCCGATGGCGTTTGGTTGTCGGCAGGCGAACTAATCTGGAACCCGTGCCCGATCCAGCGACCTACCGGCCGGCCCCGGGCTCGATACCCGTCGAGCCTGGTGTCTACCGGTTCCGCGATCCGCACGGCCGGGTGATCTACGTCGGCAAGGCCAAGAGCCTGCGCAGCCGCCTCAACTCCTACTTCGCCGACCTCTCCGGGCTGGCTCCCCGCACCCGGCAGATGGTGACCACGGCGGGCAGCGTCGAGTGGACCGTCGTCGGCACCGAGGTCGAGGCGCTGCAGCTCGAGTACAACTGGATCAAGGAATTCGATCCTCGGTTCAACATCCGCTACCGCGACGACAAGTCCTATCCCGTCCTCGCCGTCACGCTGAACGAGGAGTACCCGCGGCTGTTCGTCTACCGCGGTCCGCGCCGCAAGGGCGTGCGCTACTTCGGTCCCTACTCCCACGCGTGGGCGATCCGCGAGACCCTCGACCTGCTGACCAGGGTCTTCCCCGCCCGCACCTGCTCCAACGGAGTCTTCAAGCGACACAACCAGATTGGCCGGCCGTGCCTGCTGGGGTACATCGACAAGTGCTCGGCGCCGTGCGTCGGCCGGGTCAGCGCCGAGGAACATCGGCGCATCGTGCTCGACTTCTGCGACTTCCTGGCCGGCAAGACCGACCGGTTGGCCCGCGACATGGAACAGCAGATGAACGCGGCGGCAGAGGCGCTGGACTTCGAACGGGCCGCCCGGCTGCGCGACGACATCGGTGCGCTCAAGCGGGCGCTGGAGAAGCAGACCGTCGTCTTCGGTGACGGCACCGACGCCGACGTGGTGGCGTTCGCCGACGACGAGCTCGAGGCGGCCGTCCAGGTGTTCCACGTACGCGGCGGGCGGGTGCGCGGTCAGCGCGGCTGGGTCGTCGAGAAGTCCGGTGAGCCAGGCAAGTCCGGGCAGGAGCACCTCGTCGAGCAGTTCCTCACCCAGTTCTACGGCGACCAGGCCGAACTCGGGGGCGCCGCCGACGACGCCACCAACCTGGTCCCGAAGCAGGTTTTGGTGCCGGTGCTGCCCGACAACGCCGACGAGCTCGCCGCCTGGCTCAGCGGGTTGCGGGGGTCCAACGTGCAGCTGCGGGTGCCGGCCCGCGGTGACAAGCGCGCGCTCGCCGAGACCGTGCATCGCAACGCGAAGGACCAGCTGGCCCAGCACAAGCTCAAGCGCGCCGGTGACTTCAACGCGAGATCCGAAGCACTGCAGAGCATTCAGGAGTTCCTGGGGCTCGCCGAGGCGCCGCTGCGCATCGAGTGCGTGGACATCAGCCACGTGCAGGGCACCGACGTGGTGGCGTCGCTGGTGGTGTTCGAGGACGGGTTGCCGCGCAAGTCGGACTACCGGCACTACGCCATTCGGGAAGCGGCGGGCGACGGCCGCTCCGACGACGTCGCCTCCATCGCCGAGGTCACCAGACGCCGCTTCGCGCGCCACGTGGCCGACGCGCACGCACCCGTGGTCGAGGACGGCAAGGCCAGACGATTCGCATACCCGCCGAACCTGTTCGTCGTCGACGGCGGCGCACCCCAGGTGAACGCCGCGGCCGCGGTCTTGGAGGAGCTGGGCGTCGTCGACGTGGCCGTCATCGGGCTGGCCAAGCGTTTGGAGGAGGTGTGGGTACCGGGCGAAGAAGATCCGGTGATCATGCCCCGCAACAGCGACGGGCTCTACCTGCTGCAGCGGGTGCGTGACGAAGCGCACCGCTTCGCGATCACCTACCACCGAAGCAAGCGGTCGAAGCGGATGACCGCGTCGGCACTAGACTCCGTCCGGGGACTGGGGGAGCACAGGCGAAAGGCGTTGGTGACTCACTTCGGGTCGGTGGCCCGGCTGAAGGACGCCACCGTCGAGGAGATCACCGCGGTGCCGGGAATCGGAGTGGCCACGGCGAACGCCGTCCTGGAGGCACTCGGCGTGCCTACGATCAAGGACGAGGTGTCGATGACGGGCCAGGGGATGACGACGAGCGAGCAGCTGGAGGCGGATCGCGCATGACCGATCTGCGCGAAGGCCACGGCGACGATCCGCCTGCGGCCGGGATCGACGTCGTCCTCGTCACCGGTCTCTCGGGTGCGGGCCGCGGCACCGCGGCCAAGGTCCTCGAAGACCTCGGCTGGTACGTCGCGGACAACCTGCCGCCCGAGCTGATCGCCAGGATGGTCGAGCTGGGTCTGGCTGCGGGGTCGCGCATCACCCAGCTCGCCGTCGTGATGGACGTGCGCTCCCGCGGGTTCACCGGCGACCTGGAGTGGGTGCGCCACGACCTCGCCACCCGCGGCATCACCCCCCGCGTGCTGTTCCTCGAGGCGTCCGACGACATCCTGGTCCGCCGGTACGAGCAGAACCGGCGTAGTCACCCGCTGCAGGGCAATCAGACTCTGGGCGAAGGCATTTCCGCGGAGCGGACCATGCTGGCGCCCATCAGGGCCGCGGCCGACCTGGTGGTCGACACCTCGTCGTTGCCGGTGCCCGCCCTTCGCGAGACCATCGAGCGCGCATTCGCCGCCGAGACGGTGGCGCACACCAACGTGACGGTCGAGTCGTTCGGCTACAAGTACGGCTTGCCGATGGACGCCGACACCGTCATGGACGTCCGATTCCTCCCCAACCCGCACTGGGTCGACGAGTTGCGACCGCACACCGGTCGGCATCCGGCGGTGCGCGACTACGTCCTCGGCCAACCGGGGGCGGCGGACTTCATCGACACCTACCATCGGCTTCTGGACGTCGTCATCGACGGATACCGCAGGGAGGGCAAGCGCTACATGACCGTCGCGATCGGCTGCACGGGCGGCAAGCATCGCAGCGTCGCCATCGCCGAAGCCCTCGCCGGACGACTCGACGGTGACGGCGATTTGACGGTGCGGGTCCTGCACCGGGATCTGGGCCGCGAATGAGCGCCCGCATTGTCGCACTCGGTGGCGGCCACGGTCTGTACGCGACCCTGTCGGCCCTGCGCCGGCTGACGCCGCACGTGACCGCGATCGTGACGGTCGCCGACGACGGCGGCTCGTCGGGCCGGCTACGCAGCGAGCTCGACGTCGTGCCGCCGGGCGATTTGCGAATGGCGTTGGCGGCGTTGGCATCCGACACCCCGCACGGTCATCTGTGGGCCACCATCCTGCAGCACAGGTTCGGCGGCAGCGGCGCGCTGGCCGGCCACCCCATCGGCAACCTGCTCCTCGCGGGGCTCAACGAGGTGCTCGCCGACCCGGTCGCGGCCCTCGACGAACTCGGCCGCATCCTGGATCTCAAGGGCCGGGTGCTGCCGATGTGTCCGATCGCCTTGCAGATCGAGGCCGACGTCTCCGGTCTGGAATCCGACCCGCGGATGAGCCGGGTGATCAGGGGTCAGGTCGCCGTCGCCACCACCGTCGGCAAGGTCCGGCGGGTGCGCCTGCACCCGGGCAACCCGCCCGCCACCAGGCAGGCGGTCGACGCGATCATGGCCGCCGACCTCGTCGTGCTCGGCCCCGGCTCGTGGTTCAGCAGCGTGATTCCCCACGTGCTGGTACCGCAATTGGCCGCGGCGCTTCAGGCGACGGCGGCGCGGCGCGCCCTGGTGTTGAACCTGGTGGCCGAACCCGGTGAGACGGCGGGGTTCTCCGCCGAACGCCACATCCACGTACTGGCGCAGCACGCACCAGGTTTCACCGTGCACGACATCGTGGTCGACGCGGCAGGTGTCCCGGGAGAACGAGAACGGGACCAACTTCGGCAGACCGCGACCATCCTCGAGGCGCGGGTTGAGTTTGCTGACGTGTCCAGACCTGGTACACCATTACATGATCCGGCCAAGTTGGCCGCGGCGCTGGAGCGAGTGAGGCTGCGCGGTAGTGCACCCGCGCCGCCGCCGGCTCCGACGGCCGCCGCTCAGTCGGTCGACGAAAGGTGACGATCTCGTGGCGATGACAGCCGAGGTCAAGGACGAGCTCAGCCGACTCGTGATCAACTCGGTCAGCGCGCGGCGCGCGGAAGTGGCGTCGCTGCTGCGCTTCGCCGGTGGCCTGCACATCGTGGCGGGTCGCGTGGTGGTGGAGGCCGAGGTGGACCTCGGGGTCATTGCGCGGCGGCTGCGCAAGGACATTCACGACCTGTACGGCTACAACGCGGTCGTGCACGTGATGACCGCCAGCGGTATTCGCAAGGGCACCCGCTACGTGGTGCGGGTGGCGCAGGACGGTGAGGCGCTGGCTCGCCAGACCGGGTTGCTGGATCTGCGCGGCCGGCCGGTGCGCGGGTTGCCCGCGCAGGTCGTGGGCGGCAGCGTCGGCGACGCCGAGGCCGCGTGGCGGGGAGCCTTCCTGGCCCACGGGTCGCTCACCGAGCCCGGCCGCTCGTCGTCGTTGGAGATCAGCTGCCCCGGTCCGGAGGCGGCGCTCGCGCTCGTCGGTGCGGCGCGTCGGCTCGGCGTCAGCGCCAAGGCGCGCGAGGTGCGCGGCAGCGACCGGGTGGTGGTGCGCGACGGGGAGGCCATCGGAGCGCTGTTGACGCGGATGGGCGCCCAGGACACCCGGTTGACGTGGGAGGAGCGACGCCTCCGCCGCGAGGTGCGGGCGACCGCGAACCGCCTCGCCAACTTCGACGACGCGAACCTGCGCCGCTCGGCGCGCGCCGCGGTGGCCGCCGCCGCCAGGGTCGAACGTGCGCTGCACATTCTCGGCGACTCCGTGCCCGACCACCTGTCCAATGCGGGCCGCTTGCGCGTGGAGCACCGGCAGGCGTCCCTCGAGGAACTGGGCCGGCTCGCCGAGCCGCCGATGACCAAAGATGCCGTGGCAGGGCGCATTCGGCGGTTGCTGTCGATGGCCGACCGCAAGGCCAAGCAGGACGGCATCCCCGACACCGAGTCGGCCGTGACGCCGGATCTGCTCGACGACGCCTAAGCGGCCACCGCCGCCGGGAGCGGCATCGGATTGGCTGCCGGATTGGCTGCCAGGGCGTCGAGGACGGCGGCCATCGCCTGCGGACTGAGGAAGATGTTCGCGTGTCCGAGGACGAGCCCCGGGTACCGGTCTTGCAGGACGACGTTGGTGACCCCCGGTCCGGTCAGGGCCTGCTGGGTGTAGGGCGTGACGACTTCGTCGTCGACCGACGAGATGGTCGTGTACAGCACTCCCGGCCGGGTGTCCCCGTTGCCGTAGACCTCCTGCTGGAACGGTGACCCCTGCGCCTGCTGGAACAGCGCGGGCGCGATCGCGTCGGACAGTGCGGTGAACAGCGGGCCCAGGATCGGAATGGACGTCAACCCGTTCAGCTGGTCGAAGTCGGTGCCGTGATTGCTCGGGGCGAGACCGATGATCTGCGAGACCTTGTCGGCACCGCCGAGTTCGTTGACGTAGTACACCGGCAGGATGCCGCCGCCCTGCGAATGCCCGATGAGGATGACCTTCGGAGCGCCCGTCGACGCGAGCACCCGGTCCACCTCCGCGGCGAGTTCGAGGCCGGACTGCCGGATGTCGCCCACGGCCTGGATGGGGAAGTTGGGATCGCCGGTGGTGTTGCCGTAGTTGAACGTGAAGACCTTGTAACCCGCGTTGGCCAGCACCGGCGCGCCGACCGACCAGTTGACGCCCTGCGTCGCCGTGGTGCCGTTGAGCAGGATCACCGGCAACGGATGCTCCGGTGTCACCGTGATCGACGGGTCGTTCGCCCCCGCGGGTGGCGTGGTGGGGGTGAAGAACGAGAGTCCGTCGAGGATGCCGTAATTGACGGCGAACTGGCCGCTCGGAGGCGACAGCGGCGCTCCGACCAGGGTCCGGCCGGCGGCGGCCGCCGCGTTGGCCACCGACATGGCCAAGAGGTAGGGCACGCCGAGGAAGCTGGACGGCCCGAAGGCCTGGGCGACGATGGTCGCGGCCGTGTGCACCACCGACACCGTCACCGTGGCGACGTCGACGGCCAATCCGGCGAGCTGCCTGTCGAGCCGGGGCGCGATGGTCGGAGCGGGGGTGGGCGTGACCACCGCCGCGGAGGCGGCGGCGACGGGGGTGGCGGGGGCGACGCCCGACACCGACGGGGGAGTGGCCGCCGCCGTGACACTGCGCACGGCGGGTGCGCTGCTCGTCGGCTCGGGCCGGGACACCTCGGGTCGCGACGCCGGCTGGATCGCGGGTGTGGTCGTATTCGTCTGCTGGACATGCTTGTTGGACTCGTGCGGCACGACGACGGGCGCTTCGATTGCGGGCGGGTCCGCGTCGACGGTCGGCGCCGGGTCGGGCTTGGGCGATTCGGTGGCCGGCGGTTCGGCGTCGTGCGTGGGTGGGTCGGACGGCGCGTGGGTCGTGCCGGGGAGTGTCGCCGGACTCGACGGGGCCCCGGGGTCGTCCGCCTTCGAGTCCGACCCCGGGTCCGGCTTGTCCGTGTGGGGGGAGGACTGCTGGGACTTCTCCTGCGACGTGTGCTGGGACGTCTGTTGGGACGTCGAGGTACCCGTGGTCGACGACGGGCTGCCCGAACCGCTCGGCCCGCCGTCGGCCACGGCGACGCCGCCGCCCAACGACCCGGCGGAGAACCCGGCCAGGAGGAGCGCGGCAAGCGACACTCGCAGGCGCGCGTGGGGCGCCGACGTGCGATGCGAACTGGGGCGACGGGAACTCTCGTGCATCCGAACCTCCGACTCGAGCTAACGGACCGTAGCCGCTGCGCGGCGTTGGCGGCCGCGGTTCGGGCAAATCCGACGCCACAGTTACCGTGAGTCGATGGACACCCTGCGGGTGGGCGCGTTCGTCCCCGATCCACCGTTCAGCGGCATGGCCGACGGCGGCGGCCTCGCCGTCGACCTCGCCGCCGCGTTGGGCGCCGCGCTGGGCCTGCCCGTCGAACCGATCGCCTACGACGGTCCCGACGCCGACGGAATCCTCGCGTCCCTCGCGGCGGGGGCGTTCGACTGCGTCGTCGCGGGCCTGGTCGTCACGGCCGAGCGCCGGCGCGTGGCCGCCTTCGGGCCGCCGTACCTGGTGTCGGATCAGGCCCTCGCCGTCGACGCCACGCGCCATCCGACGGTCAGATCGGTCGACGACCTCGTCGGTCTCACCGTCGCGGTCCGTCGCGGCTCCGCCGGTCAGTCGGTCGCCGAACGCCTCCTCGCCGATGGTCGGGCGGGTGCGGTCCGCGCGTTCGACGACCGCGACTTTCGTTCGGTGGCAACCGATCTCGAGTCGAGTGGCTGCGACGCGCTCATGGCGCTCGCGCCTACGCTCGCCGCACTGGTCGGGTCCCTTCCCGACGTCGACGTGGTGCAGCGCGGCCTGTCCCGGGAGGAGATCGCGATTGCCGTCAGCCCGGACGCCGACGCGCTGCTGGCGCAACTCGTCACGGCGCAGGAACGACTCGAGGCCGACGGCTCGCTGCAGGAAATGCGGCGCAAATGGCTCGGCAACCCCTACCGGGACCAGAGTCTGGCCGCCCACTGACCAGCCTTCGCGTTGCGGAGGGCGCACCACTAGGCTGATCCCCGAGCACGTGACTGGGCAAGATGCCGGAGCATCTTCGAGATCTAAGGAGCACGACAGTGACCGTTCGGGTAGGCGTTAACGGCTTCGGCCGAATTGGACGCAACTTCTTCAGGGCCCTGGACGCACAGAAGGCCCTCGGCAAGAACACCGACATCGAGATCATCGCCGTCAACGATCTGACCGACAACGCCACGCTGGCGCACCTTCTGAAGTTCGACTCGATCCTCGGCCGGCTGCCCTACGACGTCAGCCTCGAAGGCGACGACACCATCGTCGTCGGCGACACCAAGATCAAGGCGCTCGAGGTCAAGGCCGGCCCGTCGGAGCTGCCGTGGGGTGACCTGGGCGTCGACGTCGTCGTCGAGTCCACCGGCATCTTCACCAACGCCGCCAAGGCCAAGGGACACCTGGACGCCGGAGCCAAGAAGGTCGTCATCTCCGCGCCGGCCACCGATCCCGACATCACCATCGTCATCGGCGTCAACGACGACAAGTACGACGGCAGCCAGAACATCATCTCCAACGCGTCGTGCACCACGAACTGCCTCGGCCCGCTGGCCAAGGTCCTGCACGACGAGTTCGGCATCGTCAAGGGCCTGATGACCACGATTCACGCCTACACCCAGGACCAGAACCTGCAGGACGGCCCGCACAGCGACCTGCGTCGCGCCAGGGCCGCCGCCCTCAACATCGTTCCCACCTCCACCGGCGCCGCAAAGGCCATCGGCCTGGTCATGCCCGAGCTGAAGGGCAAGCTCGACGGATACGCGCTTCGCGTGCCGATCCCCACGGGCTCGGTCACCGACCTGACGGTGGAGCTCGCCAAGTCGGGCACCGCGGAGGAGATCAACGCCGCGATGAAGGCTGCCGCCGAGGGCAAGCTGAAGGGCATCCTGAAGTACTACGACGCCCCCATCGTGTCGAGCGACATCGTCACCGACCCGCACAGCTCGATCTTCGACTCCGGCCTGACCAAGGTCATCGACAACCAGGCCAAGGTCGTGTCCTGGTACGACAACGAGTGGGGCTACTCCAACCGTCTCGTGGACCTGGTCGCGCTGGTCGGCAAGTCGCTGTAGAGCCGGATCCGTGGCCGAATCCTCCATCAAGTCACTGTCGGATCTACTGGCCGAGGGCGTCGAGGGGCGTGGCGTACTGGTGCGCTCCGACCTCAACGTCCCGCTGGACGACGAGGGCACCATCACCGACCCCGGGCGGATCCTGGCGTCCGTCCCGACGCTGAAGGCGTTGTCGGACGCGGGCGCCAAGGTCGTCGTCACCGCCCACCTCGGACGGCCCAAGGACGGCCCCGACCCCAAGTTCTCGCTGGCGCCCGTCGCGGCGGCCCTCGGCGCGGAGTTGGGCAGGCACGTTCAGTTGGCCGGTGACGTGGTCGGCTCCGACGCGCTCGCCCGCGCCGAAGGCCTGACCGACGGCGACGTGCTGATGGTCGAGAACATCCGCTTCGACCCCCGTGAGACCAGCAAGGACGACGCCGAGCGGCTCGCGCTGGCCAAGGAGCTGGCCGAACTGGTCAGCGGAGCCGACGGTTCGCCCGGTGCGTTCGTCTCCGACGGATTCGGCGTGGTGCACCGCAAGCAGGCGTCGGTGTACGACGTGGCGACGATCCTGCCGCACTATGCGGGCTTGTTGGTCGACACCGAGGTCAAGGTGCTCGAGCAGCTCACCAGCTCGACCGAGCGCCCGTACGCGGTGGTGCTCGGCGGCTCGAAGGTCTCCGACAAGCTGGCCGTCATCGAGAACCTGGCCACCAAGGCCGACAGCATCGTCATCGGCGGCGGCATGTGCTTCACCTTCCTTGCCGCACAAGGGGTTTCGGTGGGCACCTCGCTGCTGCAGCCGGAGATGATCGACACCTGCAAGAAGCTCCTCGAGGACTTCGGCGACGTCATCCACCTGCCGGTGGACGTCGTCGTGGCGGAGAAGTTCTCCGCCGACTCCCCGGCGGAGACCGTGGCCGTGACCGCCATCGCCGACGACCGGATGGGCCTCGACATCGGCCCCGAGTCGGTGAAGCGGTTCACCGCTCTGCTGTCCAACGCCAAGACCGTGTTCTGGAACGGCCCGATGGGCGTCTTCGAGTTCCCGGAGTTCGCCGCGGGCACCAAGGGCGTCGCCGAGGCCGTCATCGGTGCGACGGCCAAGGGCGCGTTCAGCGTCGTGGGCGGGGGCGACTCGGCCGCCGCCGTGCGGCAGCTCGGCCTTCCCGAGGACGGCTTCTCGCACATCTCGACGGGTGGCGGCGCGTCGCTGGAATACCTCGAGGGCAAGACGCTGCCCGGCATCTCGATCCTGGAAAGCTAGGAGACTCCCTTGCCTCGCAAGCCGCTCATCGCCGGCAACTGGAAGATGAACCTCAACCACTTCGAGGCCATCGCCCTGGTGCAGAAGATCGCCTTCTCGTTGCCGGACAAGTACTTCGACAAGGTCGACGTGACGGTCATCCCGCCGTTCACGGACCTGCGCAGCGTGCAGACCCTGGTCGACGGTGACAAGCTCCGACTCACCTACGGGGCGCAGGACGTGTCGCAGCACGACTCGGGTGCCTACACCGGCGAGATCAGCGGCTCGTTCCTGGCCAAGCTCGGCTGCACGTTCGCCGTGGTCGGGCACTCCGAGCGGCGCACCTACCACGGCGAGGACGACGCCCTGGTGGCCGCCAAGGCCAAGGCCGCCCTCAAGCACGGTCTGACGCCCATCGTCTGCATCGGCGAGGCGCTGGAGGTCCGTGAGGCAGGCAACCACGTCGAGTTCAACGTCACGTCGCTGCGCGGCTCGCTGGCCGGGCTGACGGCAGAACGGATCGCGAACGTCGTCGTCGCCTACGAGCCGGTGTGGGCGATCGGCACCGGCCGTGTGGCCAGTGCCGCCGACGCGCAGGAGGTGTGCGCCGCCATCCGGGCGGAGCTGGCCGAGTTGGCCTCGCCCGCCGTCGCCGACACCGTGCGCGTGCTCTACGGCGGATCGGTCAACGCCAAGAACGTCGGGGAGATCGTCGGCCAGACAGACGTCGACGGTGCCCTCGTCGGCGGGGCGTCACTCGACGGCGAGCAGTTCGCGATCCTCTCGGCGATCGCCGCCGGCGGACCCCTGCCCTAACCCCGATTCCCTGATCCGGCGGGGTCGCCGGTAGTCTGGCGACCATGATTTTCGCTCTGCAGATCACCCTCGTCGTCACCAGCATCCTGGTGGTCCTGTTGGTGCTTCTGCATCGGGCCAAGGGTGGCGGTCTGTCGACCCTGTTCGGTGGCGGCGTGCAGTCCAGTCTCTCCGGCTCGACGGTCGTCGAGAAGAACCTCGACCGCCTGACCTACTTCGTGACCGGCATCTGGCTCGTCTCGATCATCGCCGTCGCCCTGCAGATCAAGTACGGCGCCTGAGCCGCAGCACCGCCGCCGTCGCCTCGGCCTGACCGTGTTCGGCCCAGCCCAACGGCGTGGTGCCGTGCACGTCGTCGAGCACCTCGGGATCGGCCCCGCACTCCAGTAGCGCCTCGACCAGTTCGACGTCGCCGATCCAGGCGGCGTGATGTAGCAGCGTGTGGCCGTCGATCCTGGCATCCACGTCACCGCCCGCGGCGGCCAGCGCGCGCACGCCGTCGGGCGTGCCCGCGGCGGCGATCGGTGGCTCCGGCCCATCCGGCCGCCACGGCGACGGCGCACCCACCGGCCGGCCCTCGGTGAACCCGTACGAGGCGAGCAGGTCCAGACGGTCGGTGAAACCCCGATCCCTCGCCCAGTCGACCTGCCGCTGCACCATCTCGGCGGGGGTCTCCAGCGCCTCTCCGAGGCGCCGCTGCCACGGCCCGCCGTCGCCTCGACCGAGCCCGGCGGGCAACAGGATTCGCAGATGGCCGTCGTCGCGGGCGAACATCCGGTTGTACAGCGTCTGAGCGTCGTTCGGCTCGGCACCCCGGTCGAGCAGCAGGCCGGCCAGCTCGTCGGCGGCCGGGTGCCGCGGTTGTCGTCCCGGCCCCGCCTCGCCCTCACCGAAGCACATCGTCAGCACGGTGAACGGCGTCGGCAGCCCGAGCCAGAGGTAGCCCGCGTTCGGGTCCGCGCCGGCGTCGAGGAGCAGCCGTGCCGCCGCCACGGGGTCCCGTTGCGGCACCCGCGCCGCGGCGAGGTGGAACAGCGCGGTCCAGCCGAACGGCCCGCCCTGCTCGGTGGCAGCGCCGGCGTCGTCGTCGAGGTGCCGCCGCACCGCGGTCGCGTCACCGACGGCCGCCGCGGCGTACACGCTTCGGGCCGGCAGATCGGGGTGGGCACGCAGCACGTCACCGGCCGCCGACCACCTGGCGGGACCGTCGCCCTGGGAGTACGTCAGGCAGGCCTGCGAGAGGAACCGGGCGAGCGGGTCGTCGTCGACGGTGACCGTCGGGTCGCGGCGGAGCTGCTCGGCGGTACGCAGATACGACTGCAGCCGGGGCCAGCTGCTGAAGCCGACCGCGCGGGCGACGACGTGTTGTGCGGCGGTCAGCGCGAACGTCGCCGGGTGGGCGGGCGCTCCCGCCGGGTGGTGACGCGACACGCGGGCGAGGGCCTCGGGGTCGTTCGTGCGTACCGCCCGTTGCAGTCGGCGGGCGTCGCGGCGGAACCGCTCGAGCGAGGGATTGTTGGGCAGGGACGGGGCCATGGCGGCCTCCTTTCGTCGCACCCGATGTCCGCTGCGTCGGGCCGAAAGGAGGGACGGGCCGAAACGATCGTCATCCCAGGAGGGTTGAACCCGTTTCCGCGGACCGGAGGCGCCCTGGACACCGCGGCCGACGCTACCGGATCACCCCCCGTTGGGGAACCATCGACCTTCGTACACCGTGCCGAGAACCGGAATCTCGTTGAGCCGCTCCGGATTCACGGCGTAGGGATCCTCGCCGAGCACGGTGAAGGTGGCGAGCTTGCCCACCGAGATGCTGCCCAGATCGTCCTCCATCCGCCAGGAGTAGGCGGCCTCGACGGTCACTGCGCGCAAGGCGTCGTGCACCGAGATGCGCTGCTCGGGCCCGGCGACCCGACCGCTGGGTGTTCGGCGGTTGACTGCGCACCATGCCAGGGTCAGCGGGGCCGCGGGTCCCATCGGCAGATCCGAGTGGAAGGACAGGGGGATGCCGCGGCGCAGCACCGACGCCGACCGCACCATGGCGTCCGCCCGGGCCGCACCGAGGCCGTGGGCGGCGTACCTGTCGGCGAACCCGACGGGGTAGTAGGGGTTGGCCGACACGATGGCGCCGACCCGGGCGATGCGGTCGACCTGCTCCTCGGTGGAGTTGGCGAAGTGCACGATCACGGTGCGGTGGTCCGTGCGGGGATGACGGGCCATGCACTCCTCGACGGTGTCGAGCACCAGGTCGAGCGCGGCGTCACCGTTGACGTGAACGTGCAACTGCCAGTTGGTGTTCCAGTACGCCGCGGCAAACGACCGGAACACCTCCGGCTGCATCATCCACTCGCCGTGATGACACGGATCGGGTTGACCCGCGTCGTCGAGGTACGGATCGCGCATCTGCATGAGCTGACTGATGATCGCGCCGTCGGCGAACAGCTTGACCTGCTTGGGCAGCAGCCGGACCTTCCCGGTGCTCGCGCGGGCGACTTGGCGTTCGGCGTCGGCCACCGCGTCGGCGGGATCCATCCCCGCGTCCGCCTGGCTGCGGGCGTCGACGAGGAACGTCGAGAGCAACGGGGTGTCGGCGGCGCCGAGGACGTCCAGGTAGAGCTGCCACGGCTCGACGTCCCACATGATGCCGGGCTCGTTGAACGCGGTCACGCCGTTGGCGCGCAGGTAGGCCACCATCTGCCGCAACCCCGCGGCGACCCGGTCCGGCGGCATGAAGTGCGGTGCCAGGCGAGGCAACAGCAGGTTCATGCCCGACTCCCACCAATGCCCGGCCTCGACGTCGACCATGTCGCTGGCAGGCCCGTGCCCGGACATGCCGTCGGCCGTGATGCCGAGGACGTCGACGGCAGCGGAGTTGAGGAACCACTCGTGACAACTGCGCTGCCACACCGCGATCGGCCGGGTGCGGCTGATCCCGTCGAGCACCGTGCGGTCCAGCGAGCCGTGCCACAGCCGGTGATATCCCCACGAGATCAGCCACGCCCCTGGATCGTCGAGGGCTCGCTCGGCGTCGGCAAGCCGCGCGCGGTACTCCCGCTCGGTGTCCGCGGCCGGGCACCGCCGGCCGGGAAGCTCCCAGTCCTCGGTGGCGATGACGTCGGTCATCAGGGTGGTGGCGCCGAGCACCGGATGCAGGTGCTGGTCGATCAGCCCGGGCAGCAGAACCGCATCGGCGAACCGGTCGTCGACGACACCGGCGCCACGCAGCGCCTCGACCGACCCGACTGCGGTGATCCGGTCGCCGGCCACGGCGACGGCCGTCGCGGTGGGTCGACCCGGATCCATGGTGACGATTCGACGGGCGGAGAAGATCGTCGCAGGCGCGGTCACCGGGCCATCCTGACCCATTGCGCACTCGCCGCAACCGGGAACGACGTTCAGGAATCACCCAGTGCCGGCCCATACCATCAGCGCGTGCCCAGACTTCTTCGCGCAGGTGCGTTCTCGGCGGTACTCCTGTGCGTCGGCGCGGGCACGGGCGTGAACGTGGGCGTTGCCGCCGCCGAACCCGTTCCCGTCGCCGACGTGGTCCAAGCGGCGGACACCGACGACGGCTGGCACCTCAGCGCCGCGCTGACACGGATGACGATCAACTCCGTGCCCAACATGGCCGCGACGGCCTTCACCAGGGAGGGCTTCGTCACCGGAAAGGCCGCCGCCAGCATCGACGGCAACGGCGCCGTCGCCGTGAACTCGGGCACGCTGGTCTTCGGCCTGCAACTGGGCTGCCAGATCGATCTCAGCGAGGGCGGCAGCGTCGGCGGGGACGCGGACGTCGGCATCAATCCCAACTCCAGTGGCGGCGACGTGTTGAACGACGTCGGCCCCTTCGCCGATCTGGGCGGCAACGTCTCGATCAACCTCCTGCCCGGCACCATCACCAACGTCGGGCTGGGCAAGAAGACCCTCAAGGGCCGCACCGGCGAAATCGTGGTCCACGATGCGCACGTCAAGGTCGACGCCTGCGGTGGTGCCGTGGCCATCCGGTTCTTCGCCTCGGTGATGATCGACACCGACAAGTCCGACGAGAGCGTCAACGTCTACGGCGACATCCTCTCGTTGTGAGGCCGATGCGGAGGGTCACCCGGTACGCGGCGGTCGTGCTGTGCTCGGCGGCCCTGACCATGGCACCCGCCGGTGCCGCACACGCCGACTGCACGGGCGCCGGCGACTTCGGAGCGGGATCCGGCTGTCCGCCGCCGGGGGACTCGGGCGGTTCGGGCGGCGGTGACAGCTGGCCCCCCACCAGCGTGGACTGGCCGCCCGCGCAGAGTTCGAGCTCCGGGGACTCGGACGGCGGTGACGCCCACCCGCCCGCGACGCCGATCGTGCTTCCCTTCGGCCAGGCGCCGCCGCCGCCCGCCCACCCCGTGACCTCGACGACCCCCACCCCGACGCCGATCGTTCCGGTCGCCGGAGCCTCGTAGTGCGGGCGGTTCCCGGTACGTCGATACTTGTCGTCATGGCCGATGCCCCAGATACCGCCCTCGCACCCATCGGCTCGGTGCGCCGAACCCAGGTCGGCCGGGAGGCCACCGAACCGATGCGCGAGGACATCCGTCTCCTCGGCGCCATCCTCGGTGACACCGTGCGCGAACAGAACGGCGATCACGTCTTCGACCTGGTGGAGCGGGCCCGCGTCGGGTCATTCCAGGTGCGGCGGTCCGAAATCGACCGCTCGGACCTGGCCAGCCTCTTCGACGGCATCGACGTGCACGAGGCGATTCCCGTCATCCGGGCCTTCACCCACTTCGCGCTGCTGGCCAACGTCGCCGAGGACATCCACCGCGAACGACGCCGCGCCGTGCACGTCGAGGCGGGTGAGCCACCGCAGAACAGCAGCCTGGCCGCGACGTACCTCAAGCTGGAATCGGCCAAGCTGGACTCCGAGACCGTCGCCGACGCCCTCACCGGCGCGCTGGTCTCACCGGTGATCACCGCGCACCCCACCGAGACCCGCCGCCGAACGGTGTTCGACACCCAGCACCGCATCACCGAGCTGATGCGGTTGCGGATGCACGGCCAGACCCGCACCGACGACGGTCGCAGCATCGACCTCGAGCTGCGCCGCAACATCCTGGTGCTGTGGCAGACGGCACTGATTCGCTTGTCGCGGTTGAAGATTCAAGACGAGATCGAAACGGGACTGCGGTACTACCCGGCCGCCTTCTTCGAGGTCATCCCTCAGGTCAACGCCGAGGTCCGCACCGCGCTGCAGGCGCGCTGGCCCGACGCCCACGTGCTCGAGCAGCCCATCCTGCGGCCCGGGTCGTGGATCGGCGGCGACCGCGACGGCAACCCGAACGTCACCGCCGACGTGGTCCGACTGGCCACCGGCAGTGCCGCGTACACGGCGCTGGCGCACTACTTCGTCGAGCTCACCGCGCTCGAGGAGGAACTGTCGATGTCGGTGCGGCTGGTGCACATCAGCGACGAGCTGCGGGACCTGGCCGACACCCGTGGCGAACCGGCCCGCGCCGACGAGCCCTACCGTCGCGCCCTGCGGGTGATCCACGGCCGGTTGACGGCGACGGCCACCTCGATCCTGGACCGCCAACCCGAGTACCAGCTGGACCTGGGCATGGAGCGCTACGAGACGCCCGAGCAGTTCCAGGCCGACCTCGACGTGGTGGACGCGTCCCTGCGGGCGAACGGCAGCTCCCTGCTGGCCGACGACCGACTCGCCCGGCTACGGGAAGCCGTGCACGTCTTCGGCTTTCACCTCTCGGGTCTGGACCTGCGGCAGAACTCCGACGTCCACGAAGAGGTGATGGCCGAACTCCTCGCCTGGGCCGGCGTGCACGCCGACTACGCGTCGCTGTCGGAGGCGGAGCGGGTGGACGTGCTGACCGCCGAGCTGGCTACCCGCCGGCCGCTGGTGAGCCCCGGCGCGGAGCTCTCCGAGCTGGCCCGCAAGGAACTCGACATCACCGCCGCGGCGGCCAGGGCGGTCCGAGTGTTCGGCCCGCAGGCGGTGCCCAACTACATCATCTCGATGTGCCAGTCGGTGTCGGACATGCTCGAGGCGGCGGTGTTCCTCAAGGAGGCCGGCCTGCTGGACGCCTCGGGGGACGAGCCGTACAGCCCCGTCGGCGTCGTGCCGCTGTTCGAGACCATCGACGACCTGCAGCGCGGTTCGTCGATCCTGGAAGCGGTGCTGGACATCCCGCTGTACCGGGCGCTGGTGCACGCGCGCGGCGAGCAGCAGGAGGTGATGCTCGGCTACTCCGACTCCAACAAGGACGGCGGCTACCTGGCCGCGAACTGGGCGCTGTACCGCGCCGAACTCGAACTGGTCGAATCGGCGCGCAAGACCGGAATTCGCCTGCGGCTCTTCCACGGTCGCGGCGGCACCGTGGGCCGCGGTGGCGGGCCCAGCTACGACGCGATCCTGGCGCAACCCCCTGGCGCGGTGAAGGGCTCGCTGCGCATCACCGAGCAGGGTGAGGTGATCGCGGCCAAGTACGCCGAACCGACCATCGCGCACCGCAATTTGGAGACCCTGCTCGCCGCCACGCTGGAGTCGACGCTGCTCGACACCGAGGGACTGGGCAGCGCTGCCTCACACGCCTACGAGGTGCTCGACGACCTGGCCGCCCGGGCCCAGCGCGCGTACTCCGAATTGGTGCACGAGACACCGGGTTTCGTCGACTACTTCAAGGCGTCGACGCCGGTCAGCGAAATCGGTGCGCTGAACATCGGCAGCAGGCCCGCCTCCCGCAAGCCGACGACCGCGATCTCCGACCTCCGCGCGATCCCGTGGGTGCTGGCCTGGAGCCAGTCACGGGTGATGTTGCCCGGTTGGTACGGCACCGGAACGGCCTTCGAGGAGTTCATCGCCGACGGTGAGGAGGAGGCGCGGCTGGCCGTGCTGCACGACCTCTACGAGAAGTGGCCGTTCTTCCGCTCGGTGCTGTCCAACATGGCGCAGGTGCTGGCCAAGGCCGACATGGGCCTGGCGGCCCGGTACTCCGAGCTCGTCGAGGACGAGGCGTTGCGGCACAGGGTGTTCGACAAGATCGTCGCCGAGCACGACCGGACGATCGCGATGCTGCGGCTCATCACCGGCAACGACGACCTGCTCGCCGACAACCCGGCACTGGCCCGCTCGGTGTTCAACCGGTTCCCCTACCTCGAACCGCTCAACCACCTGCAAGTCGAACTGCTGCGCCGGTACCGCTCAGGCGACGAGGACGAACTGGTCCAGCGGGGCATCCTTCTCACCATGAGCGGGTTGGCGACCGCGCTGCGCAACAGCGGCTAGGCCAGCGCCCGGTAGTCGACCCGACAAGGGTCCGCCGACCGGGCGACGCCACCGATCTGCGCGGGCACCGGACGTGGATACCGGTCCCACCCCGGCGTCATGTCGTAACGGGCGAGCAGGCGGGTCGTCGCCATGGTCATCGCCGCCAGCGAGAACGGCTGCGCCGGGCACGAGTGCCTGCCGTGCCCGAAGGCGGTCACCAGCATCGGCGACGCCAACGCGGTCGCGTCGGTCAGTCGGTACCGGTGCCACCGGCCCGGATCCCAGCTCCGCAGCCCGGGAGCGGCCGAGGTGTTGAGCAACGGAAGCAGGGTGGCGATCGTCCAGCCCGCAGGCACGTCGACGACACCGGCACCGGTGTCGAAGGCGACCGGCTTCAGCACGGTGCGCGCCATGATCGAGCGTTGCGCCAGCCGGGTGCTCTCCAACGCGCAGCGCTGGGCGAGCTCGGCGTCACCGGCGGCGACGAGGCGCGCCGCGTCGGGGTGCTCGACGAGGTCGACGAGTGCCCAGCCCAGCGCGGCCATCAGGTTCGACATCGAGGCGACGTGAATCAGCGCGACGTCCATCGCGATGCCGCGGTGGCGTACGGGCGTCGGCTCCGCCGCCCACGCCGCGACGATCCGGCCGAACAGCCCGTCGTCCTGCGAGTCTCCCGAATCGACCTGCCGCGCAGCATCTCCCACGACGTCGGCGATCTCGTCGAGCGCCGCGCGCTCGACCACCTTGCCCGAGGCGGCCACCGCCGCCATCGCGTCGGGGTGCACGAACGCCTCCGACCCGTCGAGGACGTCGAACGCGCGCACCAACCGCTCGAAGATGTCACCGTCGGCGCAGCCCGGCCCCGCCCACGACGCCAACCCCATCCGGTGACCCAGCCGCCGCGTCAGGGCGAACAGCTCGACCGAGCCCCGCTCGCCCAGTTCGGCCTCCGTCACGTCGAGGGCGTGGTTCAGATGGGCCAGATGGGACGAGACGTCGTCGCGCCGGAACAACGAGTCCGGCAGCATTCGCCGGCCCACGAACACCTCGTCGGGCAGTTTGCGCCGCAACATCAGGTAGTCGGCGACACCCTTGCTGGCCGACTCCTCGGGCAGTGCGTAGAACGACTCGACGCCGGTCGGCGAGAACGTGAACAGATGGTCGCGCCCGCCGCTGCGCACCACGAAGGAATCCCCGTACGTCGCGCGGGCCTCGGCCACGACGGCCACCGCGTCGACGACCGGCACGTCCCACGGCAGACCGACGCCGTCGGCCACCGGGAGGACCTCGAGTGGTCCGGGCACGTCGCCCTCTACAGACCGGCGCTCTTGCGCACTGCGTTGAGCGCGCCCCGCACCGCGTGCTCGGTCGCCGCCAACGGCGCCACCACGGACTCGCCGACGCTGACGATGCGTTCGACCCGGCCGACGATGGCCTCCAGACGGTCGACCACGCCAAACAGCCGGGGCGCGAGTTCGTCGATGCGGGTGATGGTGGCGTTGAAGCGCTCGAGGGTGACGTCCAGGCTGCTGGTCGACGAGTCGAGGTCGGCGAGCGTCTGGCCGAGGTCGGCCAGGATCGCCTCCACCTGCTCGACGGTGGCGTCGGCGTTCAACGCGGCGTGCGTCAACGTCCTGATGCGTTGTCGTGCCGGTGCCTGCCGTCGACGGCCGTCGCCCTTGTCTGCCATGGCAGTCAGTATGGGGGCAGCTACAGCTTCGCCGCGGCCGCTTCGTCGAGCAGCCACACCGTGGCGTCGCGGCCGAGCGCGCCCGCCGCGGGCACGTCGTCGGCCGCCGCGCCGCCCACCGCCGCGGCCACCGCGTCGGCCTTCTCCGACCCCGACACCACCAGCCACACCTCGCGGGAGCGTGCGACGGCGGGCAGCGTCAGGGTGATCCGCACCGGCGGGGGTTTGGGGGAGTCGGTGACGCCCAACACCATTCGCTCGGTCTCCGCGGTCGCCTCGGAGTGCGGGAAGAGCGAGTTGACGTGTCCTTCACCGCCCATGCCGAGCAGGTGCACGTCGAAGGCCGGCGTCGGGGAGCCGGCGGGGGCATTCGCGGCCAGCACCTGCTCGTAGGCCAGCGCGGCGGCGTCCACGTCGTCGCCGAACTCGCCGTCGCTGGCGGGCATCGCGTGCACGTTGGCCGCCGGAATGGAGACGTGGTCCAGCAGCGCTTCCCGCGCCTGCTTGTCGTTGCGCTCGTCGTCATCGGCGGAGACGTAGCGCTCGTCGCCCCAGAACAGGTGCACCTTCGACCACTCGATCGCCTCGTCGTGGTCGCCGAGGTGCTTGAGCAGCTTGATGCCGGTACCGCCACCGGTCAGGACGACGTAGGCGGCGTCGCGTTCGGCGATCGCGGCGACGATCGCGAGGACCAGCCGATCACCCGCGGCGGCGACCAGTGTGTCGGTGTCGGCGTAGGTTTCGATCACGGTCTCAGACATACTCCACCTCGGCGATTCCCTTCAGCGCCGCCAAGTAGATCTCGTCGGCGTCGAGCCTGCGCAAGTCCTCCGCCAGGCAATCGCGGGTCTCCCTGCGCGCCAACGGAAGTTTCGCCTCGGGCTTGGCGGTGCGGGACAGGGTGGCAGTGACCCCCTCCTGCGGTCGGCTGAGCGTGATCGTCTCGCTCTTGCGGACCAGCTCGACCTTCAGTTCCCCGACCGCCCGTTGCACCGGACCGTCGATCCGGCTGGCGAGCCAGCCGGCGAGGATGTCGAGCGCTGGCTCCTCCTTGCGTCCGGAGACCACGGCGGACTGGATGTCCTCGTGCGGACCCTGATCCAGAGCCGAGGTGAGCATGGCCCGCCAGTACGTGATCCGGCTCCAGGCCAGATCGGTGTCGCCGGGGGTGTAACCCTCGAGCCTGCTCTTGATGCAGGCCAACGGGTCGTCGCCGTAGGTGGCATCGGTAATGCGTCGAATGGCCAACTGGCCCAACGGGTCCTGAGCCGGTACCCGCGGCGCCAGGTCCGGCCACCAGGCCACCACCGGGGTGTCGGGCAGCAGGAACGGCGTCACGACGCTGCTGGCGTGCACCGCCAGGGGGCCGTGCAACTTGAGCACGACGACCTCACCGGCGCCCGCATCGTGGCCGACGCGGATCTGGGCGTCCAGCTTGGCGTCGGTGGCGTCGCGGTCCACGGGAAGCACCACGATCACCCGACAGGGATGCTCGCGGCTGGCCGCGTTGGCCGCCTCGATGGACTCCTCGAGAACGGTCTCGCTGTCGGGTGCGATGACGAGGGTCAAGACCCGCGCCATCGTGAACGCGCCGCCCTCTTCCCGCAGTCCGTCCAACTTCTTGTTGACCGCCGTGGTGGTGGTGGCTTCCAGGTCGACGATCACGTTAGGGCCTCCGCCATTCCCGGCCGGTCCGCGCGAGCATCTCCGATGCCGACGCCGGGCCCCAGCCGCCTGATTCGTACGGGTCGGGCTTGCCGCCCCTGGCGTCGACGGACGCCCAGTGCGTCAGCGCGGGATCGAGGATCGCCCAGGACAATTCGACCTCCTGGTTCACCGGGAACAGAGACGGCTCGCCGAGCAGGACGTCGAGGATGAGCCGTTCGTAGGCCTCGGGGGAGTCCTCGGCGAACGCCGAGCCATAGGAGAAGTCCATGTTCACGTCACGGACCTCCATGGCGTGCCCCGGCACCTTGGATCCGAAGCGCAGCGTGATGCCCTCGTCCGGCTGCACCCGGATCACCAACGCGTTCTTGCCGAGCTCGTCGGTCATGGTCGCGTCGAAGGGTAGGTGCGGAGCGCGCTTGAACACCAGGGCGATCTCGGTAACCCTGCGGCCCAAGCGCTTTCCCGTGCGCAGGTAGAACGGCACCCCGGCCCACCGCCGAGTGTCGACCTCGAGGGTGATGGCGGCGTAGGTCTCGGTGGTGGAGGTCGGCGAGAAGCCCTCCTCCTGGAGCAGGCCGACGACCTTCTCGCCGCCCTGCCAACCCTCCGTGTACTGACCGCGGGACGTGTTGTCGTCCAACGGTTCTGCGAGCCGAGTCGCCGAGAGCACCTTGATCTTCTCGGACTGCAACTCCGCGGGACTGAAGCTCACCGGCTCCTCCATGGCGGTCAGCGCCAGGAGTTGAGTCAGGTGGTTCTGGATGACGTCGCGGGCCGCACCGACGCCGTCGTAGTAACCACCCCGACCGCCGAGCCCGATGTCCTCGGCCATGGTGATCTGCACGTGGTCGACGTAGTGCGCGTTCCAGATCGGGTCGAACAGCTGGTTGGCGAAGCGCAGCGCCAGGATGTTCTGGACCGTCTCCTTGCCCAGATAGTGGTCGATGCGGAACACCGACGACTCCGGGAAGACGCTGTTGACGACCCGGTTGAGCGAGCGCGCGCTCTCCAGGTCGTGCCCGAACGGCTTCTCGATGACCACCCGACTCCACCGGTCACCCTCGGGTCGGGCCAACCCGGAGGTCGACAGCTGCTCACACACCGTGGGGAAGGCCTTGGGCGGGATCGACAGGTAGAAGGCGTGGTTGCCGCCGGTGCCGCGCTCGGCGTCCAGCTTCTCCAGCGTCTCCTTCAACCGCGCGAAGGAGTCGGCGTCGTCGAAGGTGCCTTGAACGAACCGGATTCCCTCGTTGAGCCGGTCCCAGACCTCTTGCCGGAACGGGGTTCTGGCGTGTGCCTGCACCGCCTTGAGGACGATGTTGCCGAAGTCCTCGTCCTGCCAGTCACGTCGGGCGAACCCGATCAACGAGAAGGTGGGCGGCAACAGACCTCGGTTGGCGAGGTCGTAGATCGCCGGCATCAGCTTCTTGGTGGCCAGGTCCCCGGTGACGCCGAAGATGACCACCGCACACGGTCCCGCGATCCGCGGCAAGCGCTTGTCGAGCTTGTCGCGGAGCGGGTTCTGCCACTCGTCGCCCACTGCAGTGCCAGTCAAGTCAGGACTTCTTCTGGTCCAACTGCTCCTGGGTAGCCTCGATGAGCTCACTCCACGACTTCTCGAACTTCTCCACGCCCTCGTTCTCCAGGGTGAGGAAGACGTCGGTGAGGTCGATGCCGACGTTCACCAGCCGGTCGAACAGCATCTGCGCGGCGCCGGAGGTGCCGGTGATGGTGTCGCCCTTGATCTCGCCGTGGTCGGCGACGGCGTCCATCGTCTTCTCGGGCATGGTGTTGACCGTGTTCTTGGCGACCAGCTCGGTGACGTAGAGCGTGTCGGAGTAGTCCGGGTTCTTGACGCCGGTCGACGCCCACAGCGGCCGCTGCACGCGGGCACCGTCGGCCGCGAGTGCCTCGAACCGCTCGCCACCGACGAACACCTGCTGGTAGGCGGCGTAGGCCAGGCGGGCGTTGGCCACGCCGGCCTGCCCGCGCAACTCCATGGCCTCGTCGGAGCCGATGGCCTCCAGGCGCGAGTCGATCTCGGAGTCCACCCGGGAGACGAAGAACGACGCCACCGAGTGGATCTTGGAGAGGTCGTGCCCGGCCTCCTTCGCCTTCTCCAGGCCCTCGAGGTAGGCGTCCATGACCAGCCGGTGGCGCTCCACCGAGAAGATCAGCGTGACGTTGACCGAGATGCCCTCGGCGATCACCGCGGTGATCGCAGGCAGACCCTGCTCGGTGGCGGGGATCTTGATCAGCAGGTTCGGCCGGTCGACGATCTTCCACAGCTCGATCGCCTGGGCGATCGTCTTGTCGGCGTCGCGGGCCATCCGCGGGTCGACCTCGATAGACACCCGACCGTCGACGCCGTCGCTGGCCTCATAGGTCTTGGCCAGCAGGTCACAGGCGTTGCGGACGTCGTCGGTGGTCACCGTGCGGATGGTGGCCTCGACGTCGGCGCCCCGTTCGGCCAGTTCGGCGATCTGTGCGTCGTACGCGTCGCCCTTGGACAGCGCGGCCTGGAAGATCGACGGGTTGGTGGTGACGCCGACGACGCTCTTCGTGTCGATGAGGGTCTGCAGGTTTCCGGTCTGCAGCCGCTCACGCGAGAGGTCGTCGAGCCATACGGACACGCCTTCGGCGCTGAGCGCCGCCAGGTTCGGGTTCTGAGTCATGTGTGCTCCTAGTTGTCTAGTGATCGTTCAGCAGCGGCCGCCACGGCTTCCGCCGTGAAGCCGAACTCGCGGAACAACGTCTTGTCGTCCGCCGACTCGCCGTAGTGCTCGATGGAGACGATCTCACCGGTGTCACCCACCAGCTTGTGCCAGCTCTGCGCCACCGCGGCCTCGACCGCGACCCGTGCCGACACCTCGGGGGGCAGCACGCTGTCGCGGTACTCCTTCGGCTGGCTCTCGAACCACTCGACGCAGGGCATCGAGACGACGTAGGCGGTGATGTCCTTCTCCGCCAACAACTTCTTCGCCTCCACCGCCAACTGCAGCTCCGAACCGGTGCCGATGATGATGACGTCGGCGTCGTCGGCAGGCGTACCGCCGCCGAGGACGTAACCGCCCTTGCTCACCCCTTCGAAGCTCGTGCCCTCCAGTACCGGGATGCCCTGCCGGGTCAGGATGAAACCGACCGGGCCGCTGCCGTTGCCACGCGCGACGATGCTGCGCCACGCGTACGCCGTCTCGTTGGGGTCTCCCGGCCGCACCACCGACAGGTTGGGGATCGCCCGAAGCGCGGCAAGGTGCTCGATCGGCTGGTGCGTCGGTCCGTCCTCACCGAGCCCGATCGAGTCGTGGGTCCAGATGTAGATCGTGTCGATGTCCATCAGCGACGCCAGCCGCACCGCGGGGCGCATGTAGTCGGAGAACTGCAGGAACGTCCCGCCAAATGCGCGGGTCGGACCGTGCAGCACGATGCCGGACAGGATCGACCCCATGGCGTGCTCGCGGATGCCGAAGTGCAGCACGCGGCCAAACCAGTCGGCGGTGAAGTCCTCGGTGGAGATCGACGGCGGCCCGAACGACTTCGCGTCCTTGATGGTCGTGTTGTTGCTGCCCGCCAGGTCGGCCGAGCCGCCCCACAACTCGGGCAGGTGCGGCGCCACGTCGTTGAGCACCTGGCCGAATGCGGCGCGGGTGGCGACCGCCTTGGAACCCGGCTCCCAGTACGTGATGTCGGCGTCCCAGCCGTCGGGCAGCTCCTCGGCGGTGAGGCGGTCGAGCAGTTTCTTGCGCTCGGGCTCGCGCTCGGCCCAGGCGTCGAACTCGGGCTGCCACTTCTCGTGGGCTTCCCGGCCCCGGTCGACCAGCTTGCGGGTGTGCTCGATGACCTCGTCGCGGACCTCGAACTTCTTCTCGGGGTCGAAGCCGAGGATCTTCTTGGTGGCGGCCACTTCCTCGTCGCCGAGCGCCGAGCCGTGCACCCCGCCGGTGTTCATCTTGGTGGGGGCGGGATAGCCGATGATCGTGCGCACCGAGATGAAGGACGGCTTGTCGGTGACCGACTTGGCGGCCTTGATGGCCTCCTCGATGCCGGTGACGTTCTCGCCGCCCTCGACCTCCTGGACGTGCCAGCCGTAGGCGCGGTACCGGGCCGGAACGTCCTCCGAGAGCGCGATGTTGGTGTCGTGCTCGATCGAGATCTGGTTGTGGTCGTAGAACACGATCAGGTTGCCGAGCTGCTGGGTGCCGGCGAGCGAGCTGGCCTCGCTGGTGACGCCCTCTTCCATGTCGCCGTCGGAGGCGATCACGTAGATGAAGTGGTCGAACGGGCTGGTTCCCGGCGCCGCGTCGGGGTCGAACAGACCGCGCTCGAAGCGGGCGGCCATCGCCATGCCCACGGCCGAGGCGAGGCCCTGGCCCAGGGGACCGGTGGTGATCTCGACGCCCTTGGTGTGGCGGAACTCCGGGTGGCCCGGGGTCTTCGACTTCCAGGTGCGCAGCGACTCGATGTCGGAGAGCTCGAGCCCGAATCCGCCGAGGTACAGCTGGATGTAGAGCGTCAGGCTGCTGTGGCCGCAGGACAGGATGAACCGATCCCGGCCCAGCCAGTGGACGTCGGACGGGTCGTGCCGCATCTGACGCTGGAACAGCGTGTACGCCAACGGCGCCAAGCTCATTGCGGTGCCGGGATGGCCGTTTCCGACCTTCTGTACGGCATCCGCCGCCAAGACCCGAACCGTGTCGACGGCGACCGAGTCGACGTCAGCCCAGTCTTCGGGGTGGTGGGGGCGGGTGAGGGCGGAAATCTCTTCCGTTGTGGTCACGATGGAGCTCCTCGTGTCGTCAAGCTGTCACCCAATACCCTAGTGCGGACCGTGACATCGCCGCAGGCCGCGTCACCCAAGTTGGCCGCGCGTTCACCTAGGGCCACCCCGTATTGGTGGGCACGCGGTTCCACGGTCTACCATCGTCTGTAGTAGAAGCCAGCGTGCTGCCGCGAATTCGAGGAGAACAACTGCGTGAGCATTCGCGAGCGCCGTATTTCCCGCGAGGCGCAGGGTTCGGCGTCGCCGGCCAAGCGGCTCAGCGCACGACTCCGCACCACGCTCTTGGCCTATCTGGCCTTGACGAAGCCCCGGGTGATCGAACTCCTGCTCGTCACGACGATCCCGGCGATGCTTCTCGCGCACCGCGGCACCGTCGACCCGCTCCTGATCCTGAACACGTTGTTCGGCGGGATGCTCGCGGCCGCGGGCGCCAACACGTTGAACTGCGTGGCCGACGCCGACATCGACAAGGTGATGAAGCGGACCGCGCTGCGGCCGCTGGCCCGCGCCGCCGTGCCGACCCGGCACGCCCTGGTCTTCGGTCTGGTGCTGACGATCGGATCCTTCGCCTGGCTGTGGTGGACCACCAACCTGCTCTCCGGCGTGCTGGCCGTCGCGACCATCGCGTTCTACGTCTTCGTCTACACGCTGCTGCTGAAGCGCCGGACGTCGCAGAACGTCGTCTGGGGCGGCGCGGCGGGCTGCATGCCGGTGATGATCGGCTGGTCGGCGGTCACCGGCACCATTCAATGGCCCGCGCTGGTGATGTTCGGAATCATCTTCTTCTGGACGCCGCCGCACACCTGGGCCCTGGCGATGCGCTACAAGGACGACTACAAGGCCGCGGGCGTGCCGATGCTTCCGGTGGTGGCCACCGAGCGTCAGGTCACCAAGCAGATCCTGATCTACACCTGGCTCACGGTGCTGACGACGCTGGGCCTGGGACTGGCGACGGGCTGGCTGTACGCCGCGGTCGCGCTGCTGGCCGGTGCGTGGTTCCTGACCATGGCCCACCAGCTGTACGCCGGGGTGAAGCGGGGTGAGCCGGTCAAGCCGCTGCGGTTGTTCCTGCAGTCCAACAACTACCTCGCCGTGGTGTTCTGTGCGCTCGCCGTCGACTCGGCGCTGGCGCTTCCCAAGCTGTTCGGCTAGCTCGCGTCCCAGCCTCCGCGCCGCCCCTGCTTGACCCCGCCTCGCCGCTTCTTGTCGGCCAGTCGCCGCTCCTTGGCGCCCCTGGATGGTTTCGTCGGCCTGCGGGTCGGCGGGGGAGCCGCCGCGGCGGCACGCAGCAGTCGGGCCATCCGGTCGCGGGCCGCGGCCCGGTTCTGCAGCTGGCTGCGATGCTCACTGGCAGTCACGGTCAGCACCCCGCCGGTCAACCGGCTGCGCAGCCGGCAGAGCATCTGGTAGCGCAGCCGCTCCGGCACCGCCGCCGAGCGGGCCAGGTCGAAGGACAGCTCGACCCGGCTGTCGGTGGTGTTGACCCCCTGCCCACCCGGACCCGAGGACCGGGAGAAGCGTTCAGCGAGCTCAGTCGCGGGGATCACGAAGGTCCGGGTCACCTCCAGGTCGTCTGCCACGGTGACGCTACGGAATCAGCGCCACGGAGCCCACGGTCTTGCGGCCCTGCAGGTCGCCGTGCGCCGTGGCGGCGTCGGACAGGGCGTACCGCTCGCTGACGGTGATCGACAGCGTCCCCGTGGCAATCGCGTCAAGCAGTTCGCCCGCCCGCCAGGAGAATTCGTCGGCCGTCCGGGTGAAGTGCGCCAGCGAGGGCCGGGTGAGCATCAGCGAGCCCCCACTGTTGAGGCGTTGCGGGTCGAACGGGGGGACGGGCCCACTGGATGCGCCGAACAACGCGAGCGTGCCCCGCACAGCGAGGCTGGCCAGGCTGGCCTCGAAGGTGGACGCACCGACCCCGTCGTAGACCGCGGCGACGCCGTTGCCGCCGGTGAGCTCCTTGATCGTGGCGCCGAACTCCGCCGGATCGTCGGGGTAGTCCAGCACCTCGACCGCACCCGCCTGCCGGGACAGTTCGGCCTTGGCCTCCGTCGACGTCGTCGTGATCACCTTCACGGCCATGCTGGTCGCCCACTGCGTGAGGATGAGGCCGACACCGCCGGCGCCGGCGTGCACCAGGATCGTGTCGCCCTGCTGCACCGGATACACCGACTTGAGCAGGTAGTGCGCGGTCATGCCCTTGAGCAGCGAGGACGCCGCGGCCTCGGCGGAGACGGCGTCGGGCACGTAGGCCACGAAATCCGCTGGTGCGACGGTGTACTCGGCGTAGGCGCCGTTGGCCTGGGCGGTGACCACCCGGTCACCGACGTTGAGCGCTGCGACGTCGTCGCCGACGGCGGCGACCGTGCCGCAGACCTCGGAGCCGACGACGAACGGCAGTTCGCGGGGGTACAGACCGGACCTGAAGTAGGTGTCGATGAAGTTGACGCCGATGGCGTCGGCCTTGATCAGCACCTGCCCGGGGCCGGGTGTCGGTGTGGGCTTCTCGACGTAGGTGAGGACTTCGGGGCCACCGGTTTCGGTCACTTCGATCGCGTACATGCCACCTATCATTCCAACGTGAAGCTCGCACGGCCCAACGTTCGTCATCCCCGCATCGTCCTCGCAGGTTGCAGCGCCCTCGTCGAGGGAGACGGCGACGACGCCGGCCTGGTTCCCGCCCTGCGGTCGCGGGGCCTGCACGCCCGGTGGCTGGCCTGGGACGACCCGGCCGCGCTGGAGGCCGACCTCGTCATCCCGAGGGCGACGTGGGACTACACCGAGCGACTCGAGGAGTTCCTCGCCTGGACCCGCCGCGTGCCCCATCTGGTCAACGCGCCGGCCGTGGTGGCGTGGAACACCGACAAGCGGTACCTCGCCGATCTCGAGGCGGCGGGGGTCCCGGTGGTGCCGAGCGCGTTCTTCGGGCCGGGGGAGTCGGTCCGGATTCCCGACGGACAGGTGGTGGTCAAACCCGCCATCGGGGCGGGTTCGGTGGGGGCGCAACGGTTCACCGACGCCGAGCTGGCCCGCACGCACGCCCAGGCCCTGCAGGCCGACGGGCACACCGCGCTGGTGCAGCCCTACGACCCGCGAATCGCCGACGGCGAGACCGCGCTGGTGTTCATCGGCGGCCGGCAGTCGCACGCGTTCAACAAGGGTCCGCTGTTGCCGCCGCCCGGCGAACGCGCCGCCCTCGACGAGTCCGGAACCTTCGCAGAGGAGACCCTCCGGCCGGCCGACCCGGACTTCGAGCTGTGGGACGTCGGTCATGCCGCGCTCGCCGCCGCGGCGGCCCGGCTGGGTCTCGACGTCGGCGAGTTCCTCTACGCCCGCGTCGACGTCATCGGGGGTCCGGACGACCCGCGGCTGTTGGAATTGGAACTGGTCGAGCCGTCGCTGGGCTGGCGGCAGCTCGACGAGACCGCCAGGGACCTCCGGCAGCGCGACTTCGCGCTGGCGGTCGAATCAGCCCTGGACCGGCTGAAGCTCGGACCGCTCGACCACTGAGCGGGTGCGCATCGACGCCCACAGGGCGGCCGTCGCGGCCGTGCAGATGGCGGCGCCGGCGACGTGCACGGCCACCAGGACGGCGGGCACCCCGGTGAAGAACTGGACGGTTCCGACCATGCCCTGAAGGGCCACCGCCACCAGCAGCACGACGACCCGCATCGTGACCGGTCGGGGCGCACGTACGGCGAGCAGCCCGAAGGCGAGGCCGATCAGCAGCGCCAGGTAGGCCGCCACCAGGGCGGAGTGTCGGTAGACCAGCGTGACGATGTCGAGCATGAGCCGGGGCACCGGTGCCTCGATGCTCTTGTCGCCGGCGTGCGGTCCGGCGCCGGTGACCATCGTGCCGGTGACGAGCACCACCGACAGCGCGACGCCGCAGAGCGCCGTCAACTGGCGCAGCGGGTTGGGCACCGACGGGGCGGCGAGTCCGTCGTCGGGCTCGCCGATCTTGACGAACAGCAGCACCGACAGCCAGACCATTGCCATGGACACCAGGAGGTGGATCGCGACGGTCCACCACAGCAGTCCGGTGAGGACGGTGATGCCGCCAAGCACGGCCTGCAACACCGTCGAGGCGGGCATCAGGCAGGCGTAGACGATCACTTCCCGGCGTCGCCGGGCACGGACTACCGCGAGCACCGCCAACGCCGCGGTGAGCACGACGAGGAACGTGATCAGACGGTTGCCGAACTCGACGGCCTGATGGACGATCGGCACCTCGGCCACCGGTACCGGCACGAAGCTGCCCGGGAAGCACTGCGGCCAGGTGGGGCAGCCGAGCCCCGAGGCGGTGACCCGGACGATCGCGCCGGTGACCGCGATGCCGCCCTGGGTGAACACGACGGCGGCGGCGATGATGCGCTGAGTGCGCAGGCTGGGCAGCGGAAGCACGTCCACGACCCGCAGTAGGGAGCGTCCGACGGCCATGGCCCGATCGTAGAGCAGCTCGAACTACAGATCGTAGTAGGGGCGGCTCACGTGAAGCGGAACCACCGCAACGCGCACAGCGCGGACAGAGCGCCCCACGCGGCCAACACCGCCACCCCGAACCAGTCCACCGACACCGTCATCGCCTGCCCGAGCGCTTCGGTCAGCGCCCCCGACGGGGTGAGGCGAGCGATGAACCGGACGGTGTGCGAGACCACTCCGCCGTCGACCTCGCTCTCCAGGGTGAGGGCGCCCAGTCCGGCGAACACGAACCACAGCAGGTTGGCGATCGCGAGCACGATCTCGGCCTTGAGCGTGCCGCCGAGCAGCAGCCCCAGGGCGGCGAAGGCGGCCGTGCCGAGCGCGATGATCACCGCGCCGAGCGCCAGCCCGGCGACCGCCGGCCGCCACCCCAGCCCGACGCCGATGGCGCCCAGCAGGATGGATTGCAGGAACACCACGGTGACGACGGCGAGCGACTTGCCGGCGATGATGCCCCACACCGGAAGGGCCGTCGCCCCGAGCCGCTTGAGGGCGCCGTATCTGCGGTCGAACGCCACCGCGATGGCCTGGCCGGTGAACGCCGTGGAGATCACCGCCAGTGCCATGATCGGAGGAGCGAACGTCGCCGCGCGATTCGGCCCGAACGAACCCAGCGGCAGCAGGGTCATCCCGACCAGCAGCGTGATCGGGATGAACATCGTCAGCAGCAACTGCTCGCCGTTGCGCAGCAGCAGCTTGAGCTCGAGGCGGAACTGGGCGGCCAGCATGCTCGGCACGCTCGCCGGTCGCGGATCCGGGGTGAACGTGCCCGGCTCGAACCGATTGGTGGTCACGACCGCAGCTCCCGCCCCGTGATGTCGAGGAACACGTCCTCGAGGCTGCGCTGCTCCACGCGCATGTCGGTGGCCAGCACGTTGAGCCGTGCGCACCACGCGGTCACGGTGGCCAGCACCTGTGGGTCGACCAATCCCTCGACCAGGTACTCGCCTGGGCTGACCTCGGTGGCGACATAGGTTTCGGGCAGCGCGGTCACGAGCAGCGAGAGGTCGAGCTTCGGTGGGGCGGAGAAGCGCAGCTGGTTCTCCGCGCCGCGACCCATCAGCTCTGCGGGGGTGCCCCTGGCCACGGCGACGCCGTTGTCGATGATCACCAGGTGGTCGGCCAGCTGCTCGGCCTCGGTGAGCTGATGGGTGGTGAGGACGATCGTCACGCCGTCGCGCCGCAAGCCGTCGATGAGGTCCCACACGACGATCCGCGCATGGGCGTCCATGCCGGCGGTCGGTTCGTCGAGGAACACCAGCTCCGGTCGTCCGACGACGGCACACGCCAGCGCCAGGCGTTGCTGCTGACCGCCGGACAGCCGGCGATAGGTGGTCTTCGCCGCGTCGGTCAAGCCGAGGGTGTCCAGCAGCCACTTCGGGTCGAGGGGATTGGCCGAGTAGGCGGCGACCAGGTCCAGCATCTCGCCGGCCCGCGCCGCGGGGTAGCCGCCGCCGCCCTGCAACATGACCCCGATGCGTTCGCGGACCCGGGCGTTGTCGGCGACGGGGTCGAGCCCCAGGATCTCGATCGACCCCGAATCGGCCTTGACGAATCCCTCGCACATCTCGACGGTCGTCGTCTTGCCCGCGCCGTTGGGTCCGAGCAGAGCCAACACCTCGGCGCGCTGCACGTCCAGATCGAGTCCGTCCACGGCGGTCGTCGACCCGTAGCGCTTGGTGACCCCGCGCAGTCGCACCGGGGCGTCCGACGAGCGCTCGCGCGAGGAGCCAGCTGTCACGACACGGGAGGTCACGGTGTCTCAGCGTAGGCGTCGGAGTTGGCGACCGGTGGCACCGGTGGCGACGACGCGCGGTCGTCGACGCCGTCGGCCTCGGGCAACGGGCGCCAGGGCAGTCGGGTGTAGGTGATGGCGATGAGGAGCGCCACGATGACGGTGCTCGCGATCGTGGCGTCGAAGATCTGGAAGAGGGCGAAGCGGTCGCCGTTGGCCGTCGGTCCGAATATGCCCACGAGCAGCGTCATTGCGATCGCGGTGCCCCGGAATCCCGGCCGCGACGCCCACGTGGCCAGCGGGATGATCGCCCACAGCAGGTACCACGGCTGCACGACGGGTGCCAGCAGCACGGTGACGCCGAGGGCGACGCCGAGCCCGCCGACGGGGTGCAGCCGACCCCGCAGCACCGACAGCAGAAGCCACGTCACGAGGATTGCGATGATGATCACACCGATGGCTCGGGTGAGGCCCAGTACGGCGGTGGTGTGGTCACCCAGCCCCAGCAGATTGCCCACCTGACCCGTCCCCAGTGCGACGAGCGTGGGCGGCGACATCCAGGAGCGCACGACGTTGGCGGTGCCGAGGGTGAACAGCCAGCCGAAGCCCAGGCCGCTGCTCCACCCGATGAGCGCCGTGACCGCGACCGCGATGGCCCCCATGGACCCGCCCGCGACGAGCAGCGCCCGCAACGATCCGCCCCACTTGGCGGCGAGGGCGACGGCCACGAACCCGACCGCCAGGAGGGCGGGCAGCTTCACCTGGGAGGCCATCGTGATCAGGACGGTCCCGGCGATCAGCATCGCCAGCGGTTTCCACCGCAACCAGTCGGCCCGGTCGTGCGGCCATCGCAGCGGGCGCGGCACCAGCGGACCGGCCGGGTAGTTGTCCCGCGTGCGGCTGATGGCGCGCAGCGCGAACTCGGTACCAGTGAGCATCAGACCAAGCATCAGTGCCTCGTTGTGGATGCCGGCGACCAGGTGCATGAACAGCAGGGGATTGCACGGTCCCAGCCACAGGGCGCTGACCTCCGCGACGCCGCACCGACGGGCCAGCCGCGGGGTGGCCCACACGATCAGACCGACGCCGACCAGGACGACCAGGCGGTGGCACAGAACGGCGGCGACGATGTTGTCGCCGGTGATCTCCGAGATGCCCCGGCCGATCCAGAGGAACAGCGGGCCGTAGGGCGCCGGCGTGTCACGCCACAGGCTCGGCACCGACAGGGTGAACACGTGGTCCAATCCCAGTCCCGGTGCGGGCCCGACGCGGTACGGGTCCAGGCCGAGGCGGGCGATCTGACTCTGCGCGAGGTAGGAGTAGACGTCCTTGCTGTACATCGGCGGGGCGAACAGCAGCGGCAGCGCCCAGATGAGCAACGTGCGGTCCAGCTGGCCGCGTGACATGCGGCGGTCGCCGAGAGCGAACCGCCCCAGCATCAGCCAGGCGAGCGCCATCATGACCGCACCGGTCGTCGTCATGGTCAACGACACGGTCTGAATGCGGGAGGGCAGGTTGAGCAGGCGCACCCCGAACGTCGGATCCTGGACGACCGGCCGGGCACCCGCGCCGAGGGCGCCGATGGCCATCAGCACCGTGCCGGTGGCGCCGAAGACCCGCGTCCGCCGGAGGAACGCGACCTCCGAGGCGATCAGCGGGGAGCCGACCGTCGTCTCGTCCGCGTGCCACCGCGCGACGGCGGTGCTCAGCGACGGTCGGCGGGCGGCCATCAGTGCAGGGTAGTAAGTCGACCAGCTAAGGGTTGCCTTGCTAGACCCATATCTCGAATTCCGTCACAATGGTGTTGTGAAAATCCGAACGGAGACTCTTGCTGTCGGCGGGGCATCCGCCGGCACGGCGTCGACGTCCGACGGACACACCCGCCGCGCCATCGTGCAACTGCTGCTCGAAGGCCCGACGACCGCCGGCGACATCGGCGACCGGTTGGGCATTTCCGCAGCTGGGGTGCGTCGGCACCTCGACGCCCTGGTCGACGGCGGCGACGCCGAATCCGTCGCCGCGGCGTCCTGGCAGCACCACGGTCGGGGGCGTCCCGCCAAACGGTACCGGCTCACCGCCGCGGGCCGGGGCAAGCTCGACCACGCCTACGACGACCTGGCCGTGGCGGCCATGCGGCAGCTGCGCGAGGTCGGCGGTGACGACGCGATCCGCACCTTCGCGCGCCGGCGCATCGACACCATCCTCGCGGGAGTAACCACCGGCCCCGGCGACGTTGCACACACTGCCGACCAAGTCGCCTCCGCCCTCACCGGCGCCGGCTACGCCACCACCACCACGCGGGTGGCCGGCCCGATCGACGGCGTTCAGATCTGCCAACACCACTGCCCCGTCTCGCACGTGGCCGAGGAGTTTCCCGAACTGTGCGATGCCGAACGGGCAGCGTTCGCCGACATCCTCGGTACCCACGTCCAGAGGCTGGCGACGATCGTCAACGGCGACTCCGCGTGTACCACGCACGTCCCGCTCCACCCCGAACCCGCCCGGCGCACGGCCCGCGCCGACACCCGTCCATCAGCCATCGAGAATCAAGGAGCGTCGAAATGACGACCACACCCGAAGCGCCTCAGCTGACCCAAGAGGAGACCATCGCCTCGTTGGGCACCTACGGCTACGGCTGGTCGGACTCCGACGTCGCAGGCGCCAGTGCCCAGCGCGGGCTGTCCGAAGCCGTCGTGCGGGACATCTCCGCCAAGAAGAGCGAGCCCGAGTGGATGCTGGAGATGCGGCTCAAGGCGCTGCGCACCTTCGACAAGAAGCCGATGCCGAACTGGGGTTCAGACCTCGAGGGCATCTTCTTCGACAACATCAAGTACTTCGTGCGCTCCAGCGAGAAGCAGGCCGCCACGTGGGACGATCTGCCCGCCGACATCAAGAACACCTACGACCGCCTCGGCATCCCGGAGGCGGAGAAGCAGCGCCTGGTCTCGGGCGTCGCGGCGCAGTACGAGTCCGAGGTGGTCTACCACTCGATCCGTGAGGATCTCGAGGCGCTCGGCGTCATCTTCCTCGACACCGACTCCGCCCTCAAGCAGCATCCCGAGCTGTTCCAGAAGTACTTCGGCACCGTGATTCCGGCCGGGGACAACAAGTTCTCCGCGCTCAACACCGCGGTGTGGTCGGGCGGATCGTTCATCTACGTCCCCAAGGGCGTGCACGTCGACATCCCGCTGCAGGCCTACTTCCGGATCAACACCGAGAACATGGGGCAGTTCGAGCGCACGCTGATCATCGTCGACGAGGACGCCTACGTGCACTACGTCGAGGGCTGCACGGCGCCGATCTACAAGAGCGACTCGCTGCACTCCGCGGTCGTCGAGATCATCGTCAAGCCCGGTGGCCGGTGCCGCTACACCACCATCCAGAACTGGTCGAACAACGTCTACAACCTGGTGACCAAGCGGGCGCGCGCCGAGGCCGGCGCCACCATGGAGTGGGTCGACGGCAACATCGGCTCCAAGGTCACGATGAAGTACCCGGCCGTGTGGATGACCGGCGAGCACGCCAAGGGCGAGGTGCTCTCGGTGGCATTCGCCGGCGAGGGCCAGCACCAGGACACCGGCGCCAAGATGCTGCACCTGGCACCCAACACGTCGAGCAACATCGTGTCGAAGTCCGTCGCCCGCGGCGGTGGCCGGGCGTCCTACCGCGGCCTGGTGCAGATCAACAAGGGGGCCCACGGTTCCCGGTCCAGCGTGAAGTGCGATGCGCTGCTGGTGGATTCGATCAGCCGCAGCGACACCTACCCCTACGTCGACATCCGCGAGGACGACGTCACGATGGGCCACGAGGCCACCGTCTCCAAGGTCAGCGCCGATCAGCTCTTCTACCTGATGAGCCGCGGCATGACCGAGGACGAGGCCATGGCGATGGTGGTGCGCGGCTTCGTCGAGCCCATCGCCAAGGAGCTTCCGATGGAGTACGCGCTGGAGCTCAACCGGCTCATCGAACTGCAGATGGAGGGCGCAGTCGGATGACCCAGGATCTGACAGCTGCCGTCGAGGGCGGCGCCAAACCAGGCTCCGCACTCGCCGGTGCGAACAAGGGGGAGCAGTTCAGCTCCTTCGACGTCGACGCCTTCGAGGTGCCCGGCGGCCGGGACGAACTGTGGCGGTTCACGCCGCTGAAACGGCTGCGTGGTCTGCACGACGGATCGGCCCCCGCGACCGGCTCCGCGACCGTCGAGGTCGGCGAGCGCCCCGGCGTGACGGTGGAGACCGTCGGCCGTGACGACGAGCGCCTCGGCCAGGGTGGTGTGCCCGCCGATCGCGTTGCCGCCCAAGCGTTCTCGTCCTTCACGACCGCGACCGTCGTCACGGTCGGACGTGAAGTCGAGGTCGCCGAGCCCGTCGAGATCGTCGTCACCGGACCCGGTGAGGGCCTCACCGCCTACGGCCACCTGCAGATCCGCCTCGAGGCCATGGCGCGGGCGACCGTCGTCGTCGACCTGCGCGGCAGCGGTACCTACGCCGACAACGTCGAGCTCATCGTCGGTGACGCGGCCAATCTCGGCGTGATCTGGATCGCCGACTGGGCCGACGACACGGTCCACGTCAGCGCCCATCACGCCACGCTCGGCAAGGACGCGGTACTGGGGCACGTCAACGTGACCCTCGGCGGCAACGTCGTGCGCACCTCGGCGACGGTGCGGTACACCGGCCCCGGCGGCGACGCCAAGCTGCTCGGCACCTACTTCGCCGACGACGGTCAGCACTTCGAGTCGCGCCTGCTGGTCGACCACTCCCAGCCCAACTGCACGTCCGACGTGCTGTACAAGGGTGCGCTGCAAGGCGATCCGGACTCCGACCGGCCCGACGCGCACACCGTGTGGGTGGGCGACGTCCTGATCCGCGCGGAAGCCACCGGCACCGACACCTACGAGGCCAACCGCAACCTGGTGCTCACCGACGGGGCCCGCGCCGACTCGGTGCCCAACCTGGAGATCGAGACCGGTGAGATCGTCGGGGCCGGACACGCCAGTGCCACCGGACGTTTCGACGACGAGCAGTTGTTCTACCTACGGGCCCGCGGCATCCCGGAGGAACAGGCGCGACGCCTCGTGGTGCGCGGCTTCTTCGGCGAGATCATCGCCAAGATCGCCGTCCCCGCGGTACGCGAGCGACTCACTGAAGCCATTGAACGAGAACTAGCCATCACGGAAGCAAGAGACAGCTGATATGACCACACTCGAAGTCAAGGACCTGCACGCCTCCGTCGTCTCCGCCGAGGGCGGCGCCGACGTGGAGATCCTCAAGGGCGTCAACCTCACCGTGAAGTCGGGGGAGACCCATGCGGTGATGGGGCCCAACGGTTCCGGCAAGTCGACGCTGTCCTACGCGATCGCCGGCCACCCCAAGTACACCGTCACGTCGGGGTCGATCACCCTCGACGGGCAGGACGTCCTCGAGATGACCGTGGACGAGCGCGCCAGGGCCGGCCTCTTCCTGGCCATGCAGTACCCGATCGAGGTACCCGGCGTGTCCATGTCGAACTTCCTGCGGACCGCGGCGACCGCAGTGCGCGGCGAAGCCCCCAAGCTGCGGCACTGGGTCAAGGAGGTCAAGACCGCGATGAGCGATCTCGACATCGACCCGGCGTTCAGCGAGCGCAGCGTCAACGAGGGCTTCTCCGGTGGCGAGAAGAAGCGCCACGAAATCCTGCAGCTGGGTCTGCTCAAGCCCAAGATCGCGATCCTCGACGAGACCGACTCGGGCCTCGACGTCGACGCGCTGCGCGTGGTCAGCGAGGGCGTCAACCGCTACGCCGAGGCCGAGAACGCCGGCGTGCTGTTGATCACGCACTACACCCGCATCCTGCGCTACATCCAGCCGCAGTACGTGCACGTCTTCTTCGACGGCCGGATCATCGAGTCCGGTGGGCCGGAATTGGCCGACGAGCTCGAAGCCAACGGCTACGAGCGCTTCACCCAGGCGGTCGAGGCCTGAGATGACGGCTGCGTCCACGACGCTGGATCTGCTCCGCATTCGGGCGGACTTCCCGATCCTCGACCGGGTGATGCGCGGCGGAAGTCGGCTGGCGTACTTGGACTCCGGTGCGACGTCGCAGAAGCCGCTGCAGGTGCTCGACGCCGAGCGGCAGTTCCTGACCACCTCCAACGGGGCGGTTCACCGCGGCGCGCACCAGCTGATGGAGGAGTCCACCGACGCCTACGAGCAGGGCCGCGAGGACATCGCCCGGTTCGTCGGCGCCGACGCGGACGAGCTCGTCTTCACCAAGAACGCCACCGAGGCGCTCAACCTGGTGTCCTACGTGCTGGGTGACGACCGCTTCGCGCGCGCCCTCGGGCCGGGCGACGTCATCGTCACCACCGAGCTGGAACACCACGCCAACCTGATCCCGTGGCAGGAGCTCGCCCGCCGCACCGGGGCCACCCTGCGGTGGTACGGGGTCACCGCAGACGGCAAGATCGATCTCGACTCGCTGCAGCTCGACGAGCGGGTGAAGGTCGTCGCCTTCAGCCATCATTCGAACGTCACCGGTGCGATCGCGCCGGTTGGCGAGCTGGTGTCGCGGGCCAAGGCCGTCGGAGCGTTGACGGTCCTGGACGCCTGCCAGTCGGTGCCGCACGAGCCGGTCGACTTTCACGGCCTCGACGTCGACTACGCCGCGTTCTCGGGCCACAAGATGTTGGGGCCCACGGGCATCGGCGTTCTCTACGGTCGGCGTGAGCTGCTCGACGCCATGCCACCGTTCCTCACCGGCGGATCGATGATCGAGACGGTGACGATGGAGGCCACGACGTACGCGCCGGCGCCGCAGCGGTTCGAGGCGGGCACCCCGATGACGTCTCAGGTCGTCGGATTGGCCGCGGCCGCAAGGTATCTCAGTGCGATCGGGATGGACGTGGTGGCCGTTCACGAACGCGAACTGGTTGCCGTCGCCATTCAGGGTCTGTCGGACATTCCAGGTGTTCGCATCATCGGACCGACTCGGATGGCTCACCGCGGTTCGCCGGTGAGCTTCGTGGTCGACGGGATCCACGCGCACGACGTCGGCCAGGTGCTCGACGACGACGGCGTGGCCGTGCGGGTGGGACACCACTGCGCGTGGCCGCTGCACGAGCGCTTCGGCGTGGCCGCGACCGCGCGCGCGTCGTTCGCGGTGTACAACACGCTCGACGAGGTGGACCGCCTGGTGGCGGGCGTCCGGCGGGCCGTCGACTTCTTCGGGCGGGAGTGAGGCTTCCGTGCGAATGGAACAGCTGTACCAGGAAGTGATCCTGGACCACTACAAGCACCCTCATCACCGCGGCTTGCGTGAACCGTTCGCGGCGGAGGTGCACCACGTCAACCCCACCTGTGGTGACGAGGTGACGCTGCGCGTGACGCTGTCCGAGGACGGCGAGACCGTCGTCGACGTCTCCTTTGACGGACAGGGCTGTTCGATCAGCCAGGCCGCCACGTCCGTGCTGACCGACCAGGTGATCGGCCAGAGCGTGGGTGCGGCGCTGAAGACCGTGGCGGCGTTCTCCGAGATGATCTCCTCACGGGGCAACGTCGACGGCGACGAGGACGTGATCGGCGACGGCATCGCCTTCGCGGGGGTGGCGAAGTACCCGGCGCGGGTGAAGTGCGCACTGCTGGGCTGGATGGCGTTCAAAGCTGCCCTGGCGGAGGCCAGGCCGATGGACCAAGCGCTGGCGCAGGCCGGCGACGACGAGGAGGACCGACGATGAGCGACACCGTTTCGGACGAAGTGCTGGCCGATCTCGAAGAGGCCATGCGTGACGTGGTGGACCCCGAACTGGGCATCAACGTCGTCGACCTCGGACTGGTCTACGGGCTGAACGTCGAGGAGGGCGACGCCGGCGCGAAGGTCGCGCTGATCGACATGACGCTGACCTCGGCCGCTTGCCCGTTGACCGACGTCATCGAAGACCAGTCCCGCACGGCGCTGGTCGGTTCGGGGCTGGTCAACGAGATCAAGATCAACTGGGTGTGGAATCCGCCGTGGGGCCCCGACAAGATCACCGAGGACGGGCGCGAGCAGCTCAGGGCGCTCGGCTTCACCGTCTAGATTCAGCCACCCTGCTTGCCCTGGCAGCGGCCGTCGTCGGACGGCCTGACGCTGACGGCGGCAGCCTGCACGTCTCCCGTGGTGCCGGCGGTGCCGCGGGCGGTCAGGCATTGACCCACCGCGATCGCGGCTGGCGTTGCCGTGGTGCGGGACGTGTAGCGGGTGTCGGGAGTAACCGTGACGGTCACCGTGGGTTGCGCGGCCTCGGTGACCGCTACCGTATTGCCCGTGATCGACGCTACGGTGCCGATCACGGCCCTGCCGCCGTGGCCGCATCGACCGTCCTTGGCCAGGGCGAACTGCACCGAGGCGGCGGTCACCGTCGGCGGCGCCCCGCCATCCTTGGTGGGATGCACCACGACGCAGTCGCCGACGGCGAGGTTGGTGAGCTGGCTCGGCACGATCTGGGTGACGTGGGTGGACGGCGAGACGTCGACGGTGCCGGCGCCCTTGGACCCGCTCAGCGTGACGGTGCCACCCGAGACGGTGGCGACGAGCCCGGATGCGCGGACCTTGCCCGCGGCAGGCGCCACGCTCGAAGTCGACGCCGCAGTCGACGACGGTGCCGACGCGGAGGGGGTGGTGTCCGACGACCCGCAGGCCGCCAGCACTGACACGGTGAGGCCGACGAGGACGATTGCCCCGCAACGGTTCCGGCACGACGATGTACTCATGTCCTCACGGTGCGTGCGTCGACTGTCGATGCGCTTGACCGGTGATGTGAGGTCGCTACCAAGGCGGGTGACCTACGCTGACACCGATGGACAGCAACGCGTACGTCACCACCCGCCGCCAGCTCCGCGGCATCGCCGAGAGCTTCATCGCCGGACCTCAGTACCGGTCGGCCCAGACCATCCGGCTGGCCGTCCGCCCCGACGGCTTCACCGGTGTCTCCATACCCGTCGCGGTACGAGGCACCGAGCTCGTGTGGGGTGACGCGGGCGCACCGCTGACCGGGACCGTCGGGGCACTCGCCGCGGCGACCGATCTGGACGTGGGCCCACCCACCGGCGCCTACGAGATCGTCGACCCGCTCACCGCCGACACCGTCCTCGACGTCGACCCCGAGGCCGCCGAACTCGTCCACCGGAGTCTGTACGCCGGCGGCTTCGCGTTGAAGAGCGCTCTGCCCGAACAACATCCGGTGTTGTGGCCCGAACACTTCGACGTGGCCGTCACGGCCGACGAGGTGAACTACGGCGTGTCGACCGGCGACGACTTCCATCCGCTGCCGTACGCCTACGTCGGCCCGTGGACGTCCCGCATCGGGGCGTTCTGGAACGCGCCGTTCGGTGCCTTCCAGTCACTCGACCCGTCACGGGACGTCGACCAGCTCGCCGCCGACGTCACGGACTTCTTCGAACGCGGGCGCGCCGAACTGTGACGTCCGCGCGGCTCGGAATCCCCCAGCCGACGACCGTGTTGAACCGCTTCATGAGTCCCGCCACCGAGCTGTTCCGACCGCTGACCGTCCGGTCCATGACCATTCCCAACCGCTTCGCCATGGCCCCCATGACCCGCCAGGCGTCGCCGGGCGGGGTGCCCGGGCCCGACGTCGCGGCGTACTACGCACGCCGCGCAGCGGGCGGGGTGGGCCTCCTCATCACCGAAGGAGTGCGGCTGCCCGACCCCGCCGCCGGCTTCCCCGAATCGGTCCCGACCCTCGCCGGAGACGACGTGCTGACCGGGTGGCGCAGGGTCACCGATGCCGTGCACGCCGAAGGCGCGGTCATCGCCGCCCAGCTGTGGCATCAGGGTGGCGAGCGCAGCGACGCCGACGGCGTGGAGCCCGTCAGTCCGTCCGGGGTGGACGGCACCGGACAGCCGAAGGGCCGCGCCCTGGAAGCGCGCGAATTGCCCTCGATCGCAGCAACATTCGCCTTGGCGGCCCGCAACGCCCGAGACGCGGGATTCGACGCCGTCGAACTGCACGGCGCCCACGGGTACCTGCTCGACGAGTTCCTCTGGACCACGACCAACCTGCGCACCGACGAGTACGGCGGCTCGGCGGCGGCGAGAACGCGGTTCCCCGCCGAGGTGGTCGCCGCCGTCCGCGCTGCCGTCGGACCCGACTTTCCGATCATCTTCCGCTTCTCGCAGTGGAAGGCGGCCGACTACGACGCGACCATCGCCGCCGACCCCACCGAACTCCAGGAGGTCCTGGCGCCGCTGACCGACGCCGGCGTCGACGTCTTCCATCCGTCCACGCGTCGCCACTACGCGGCGGCCTTCCCCGACGTCGACCCGGAACTCAGCCTGGCCGGCTGGACCAAGAAGGTGACCGGGGCGCCGGTCATCGCGGTCGGATCGGTCGGACTGGACACCGCGTTCCGCGACGAGGGTCCCCGCACGGAGATCGCCCCGGCCCCCGCGGACCGGGTGATCGCGCAGTTCGAGGCGGGCGAGTTCGACGTGATCGCGATCGGCCGGGCCTTACTGGCCGACCCGACGTGGGTCAACCGACTGCGCGACGGCACATTGGACGGGTTCGACGGCTACGAACCAAGGGCGGCGCTCAGCACGCTGCACTGACACACTTGAAATGGCCCCAAAGCGGGAACAAGCACCTGGGAAACGACGTTGGGAGAAAAGTGACCACGCAAGACATCACCACCGAACAGTTCAACGACACCATCACCGACAACGAGATCGTGCTCGTTGACTTCTGGGCGGAGTGGTGCGGTCCGTGCCGCGCATTCGCGCCGACCTACGCCGCGTCGTCCGAGCAGCATCCCGACGTCGTACACGCCAAGGTCGACACCGAGGCCGAGCAGGGCCTCGCCGCCGCCGCGGAGATCCAGGCGATCCCGACTCTGATGGCCTTCAAGAAGGGCCACATGGTGTTCCGGCACTCCGGCATGCTGCCCGCCAAGGATCTCGACGCGGTCATCGGCCAGATCAAGGAGCTCGACGTCGACGCCGCGATCGCCGAGCAGGCCAAAGCCGAAGAGGCCTAGAGGTCGCACGCGATAGCGTGCATCCGTGACCGAGCAGAGCGACACCCTGGTTCTCGTCGACCGCCCACGCCCGCACGTGGCGCTGGTGACGCTGAACCGGCCCGAGCGCATGAACTCGATGGCGTTCGACGTGATGGTGCCGCTACGGGACGCCCTCGACGAGCTGACCACCGACAACGGCGTACGCGTCGTGGTGCTCACCGGTGCCGGCCGCGGCTTCTCCTCCGGCGCCGACCACAAGTCCGCCGGTTCGGTGCCGCACGTCGCCGGGTTGACCCGGCCCACGTTCGCGTTGCGCTCCATGGAAGTGCTCGACGACGTGATTCTCGCCATACGGAAACTGCACCAACCGGTCATCGCCGCGGTCAACGGCGCCGCCATCGGAGGCGGGCTGTGTCTGGCGCTGGCATGCGACGTCCGGGTCGCCGCCGGCGGTGCGTACTTCCGCGCCGCGGGTATCAACAACGGCCTGACCGCCAGCGAGCTGGGCCTGTCCTACTTGCTGCCCAAGGCAATTGGCACCTCGCGCGCGTTCGAGATGATGCTCACCGGACGCGACGTCGACGCCGAGGAAGCCGAACGAATCGGGTTGGTGTCGCGGACGGTGCCCGGCGAGGACCTCCTGGAGACCTGTTACGAGATGGCCGCGCGCATGGCGTCGTTCTCCCGGCCGGGCATCGAGTTGACCAAGCGCACGCTCTGGAGTGGACTGGAGGCCGGTAGCCTAGAGGGTCACATGCAGGCCGAAGGTCTGGGGCAACTCTACGTGCGCCTGCTCACCGCCAACTTCGAGGAAGCGGTCGCCGCGCGCGCCCAGAATCGGCCCGCCGTGTTCACCGACGAGAAGTAGAACGAATGAGGAGTACAGCGTGATCACCGCAACGGACCTCGAGGTCCGCGCTGGCGCGCGTACGCTGCTGGCCATCGAGGGCTCCGCGCTGCGCATCCAGCCGGGAGACCGGATCGGCCTGGTCGGCCGCAACGGTGCCGGCAAGACCACCACGATGCGCATTCTCGCCGGCGAAGGCGAGCCGTATGCGGGTTCCATCGAGCGAACCGGTGAGATCGGTTATCTGCCACAGGATCCCAGAGAGGGCGACCTCGACATGCTGGCCCGTGACCGGGTCCTCTCGGCGCGTGGCCTCGACACCCTGCTCTCCGATCTGGAGAAGCAGCAGGCGATCATGGCCGAGGTCGCCGACGACACCGCCATGGAGAAGGCGGTCCGCAGGTACGGGGAGCTCGAGGAGCGGTTCGCCGCCCTCGGCGGATACGCCGCGGAGAGCGAGGCGGGCCGCATCTGCGCCAGCCTCGGCCTGCCCGAGCGAATCCTGACCCAGGCCCTGCGGACGCTGTCGGGCGGGCAGCGGCGCCGCGTCGAATTGGCGCGCATCCTGTTCGCCGCGTCCGACACCGGATCCGGGTCGGACACGACGCTGCTCCTCGACGAGCCCACCAACCACCTCGACGCCGACTCCATCGGGTGGCTGCGGTCATTCCTGCAAAACCACACCGGCGGGCTCGTCGTGATCAGCCACGACGTCGCCCTGCTGGCCGACGTGGTCAACCGGGTCTGGTTCCTCGACGCCGTCCGCGGCGAGGCCGACGTCTACAACATGGGCTGGCAGAAGTACCTCGACGCCAGGGCCACCGACGAGCAACGCCGCCGCCGGGAACGCGCCAACGCGGAGAAGAAGGCGTCGGCGCTGCGGACCCAGGCCGCGAAGATGGGCGCCAAGGCCACCAAGGCCGTCGCCGCGCAGAACATGCTGCGCCGGGCCGAACGGATGATCGCCGATCTCGACGACGAGCGGGTGGCCGACAAGGTCGCCAAGATCAGGTTCCCCACGCCCGCGGTCTGCGGGCGCACCCCGCTGGTCGGCAAGGGGCTGACCAAGACCTACGGCTCGCTGGAGATCTTCACCGGCGTCGACCTCGCCATCGACAAGGGATCCCGCGTCGTCGTGCTGGGTCTCAACGGTGCGGGCAAGACGACCCTCCTCCGGATCCTGGCGGGCACCGAGGCGGCCGACGCTGGCGCCATCGAGCCCGGCCACGGGCTGAAACTGGGCTACTTCGCCCAGGAACACGACACCATCGACGGCCTCGCTTCGGTCTGGGAGAACATTCGCCATGCCGCGCCCGACACCGGGGACCAGGATCTTCGCAGTCTGCTGGGTGCGTTCATGTTCACCGGTCCTCAGCTCGACCAGCCGGCCGGCACGCTGTCCGGCGGCGAGAAGACGCGGCTGGCCCTGGCTGGTCTGGTGGCGTCGACGGCCAACGTGCTTTTGCTCGACGAGCCCACCAACAACCTCGATCCCGCATCGCGTGAACAGGTGCTCGACGCGTTGCGCAGCTACCAGGGTGCGGTGGTCCTGGTGACCCACGATCCGGGCGCCGCCGAGGCGCTCGACCCGCAGCGAGTGGTGCTGCTACCCGACGGTACCGAGGACTACTGGTCTGACGACTACCGCGACCTGATCGAACTCGCTTGACGTCGTGGGTGATTGAGATCTCCCTCCCTGGGTATCTGTCCTCCACAGCCAGATTGGGGAGTGCAGATGACCGAATTGGACAGGTCCAGGGACGAACTGCTCGACGAGTTGCGCAGCGCCTACGAGAAGGGTGCCAGCATCCGCACCCTGGTTGCCACTACCGGGAAGTCCTACGGGTCGATTCACAGCATGTTGCGCGAATCCGGAACGACGATGCGGAGCCGTGGCGGCCCGAATCATCGCCGCAGGCAGCACTAGTCACTGCTGCCGGACGGACGCCTCGACCAAGTCGAGGACGGCGCTGAGCTTCTCCGGGTCGTCACCGGTGGCCAACCGGGCGACCAGCCCGTCGAGGACGAGATCCAAATAAGTGTGCAGGACGTCGCTCGGCACGTCGCCGCGCAACCGTCCGGCCTGCTTTTGTTGCCGCAACCGCTCGGTGGTCGCATCGCTCAACTCTGCCGACCGCTCGGCCCAGCCCTTGTGAAACGCCGGGTCGTTGCGCAGCTTTCGCGCGATCTCCAGCCGGGTGGCCAGCCAGTCGAATTGTTCGGGCGCGGCCAGCAGATCGCGCATGACCTGGATGAGCCCCTCGCGGGACGCGACGTCGGCCATCCGTTCGGCGTCCTCGCGCGCCAGCTCGAAGAACAGCGTGTCCTTGTCGCGAAAGTGGTGGAAGATGGCGCCGCGCGACAGCCCGATCGTCTGCTCGAGCCGCCGCACGGTCGCACCCTCGTACCCGTACTGCGCGAAACACCTGCGGGCGCCGTCGAGGATCTGACGACGGCGCGCCGCGAGGTGGTCTTCGGTCACCCGTGGCAACGGAGGGCCTCTTCTCTCTGGGTGTGCCGAAGACGGGTGGACTAGGCCTTGAGCATGTTGCGAAGGACGTACTGCAGGATGCCGCCGTTGCGGTAGTAGTCCGCTTCACCGGGTGTGTCGATGCGCACGACGGCGTCGAACTCCACCGTCGAGCCGTCCTGCTTGGTGGCCGTCACGTGCATGGTCTTCGGCGTCTTGCCCTCGTTGAGGTCGGTGATGCCCGAGATGTCGAACACTTCGGTGCCGTCGAGCTTCAGCGACGCCGCGGACTCGCCGGCGGGGAACTGCAGCGGGACGACGCCCATGCCGATCAGGTTGGAGCGGTGGATGCGCTCGAACGACTCGGTGATGACGGCTCGCACGCCCAGCAGGCTGGTGCCCTTGGCCGCCCAGTCGCGCGACGATCCCGATCCGTACTCCTTGCCGCCCAGCACGACCAGGGGAGTGCCCTGGGCCGCGTAGTTCTGGGCCGCGTCGTAGATGAACGCCTGCGGCGCGTCCTCCTTGGTGAAGTCGCGCGTGTAGCCGCCGGAGACGTCGTCGAGCAGTTGGTTCCGCAGCCGGATGTTGGCGAAGGTGCCGCGGATCATCACCTCGTGGTTGCCACGGCGCGAACCGTAGGAGTTGTAGTCCTTCTTCTCGACGCCGTGCTCTTCGAGGTACTGCGCGGCGGGCGTGCCCGCCTTGATGTTGCCGGCCGGCGAGATGTGGTCGGTGGTCACCGAATCACCCAGCAGTGCGAGCACTCTGGCGCCGGTGATGTCGGTGACCGGCTCCGGGTCGGCGGGCATGCCGTCGAAGTACGGAGGCTTGCGCACGTACGTCGACTTCGGGTCCCACTCGAAGGTCTTGCCCTCGGGGGTGGGCAGGTTCCGCCAGCGGTCGTCGCCCTTGAACACGTCGGCGTAGCTGTCGACGAACATCTTCCGGTCGATCGAGGAGGCGATGACGTCGGAGATCTCTTGCGACGACGGCCAGATGTCCTTGAGGAAGACGTCGTTGCCGTCGGTGTCCTTGCCGAGGGGCTCGGTCTCGAAGTCGAAGTCCATCGTTCCCGCGAGTGCGTAGGCGATGACCAGGGGCGGGGACGCCAGGTAGTTCATCTTGACGTCGGGGGAGATGCGGCCCTCGAAGTTGCGGTTGCCCGAGAGCACCGCGGTGACCGAGAGGTCGTTGTCGTTGATGGCCTTGGAGATGGCCTCGGGCAGCGGGCCAGTGTTGCCGATGCAGGTGGTGCAGCCGTAGCCGACCAGGAAGAAGCCCAGCTTCTCCAGGTACGGCCACATGCCCGCCTTGTCGTAGTAGTCGCTGACCACCTGGGAGCCGGGTGCCATGGAGGTCTTCACCCACGGCTTGGAGGTCAGCCCCTTCTCGACGGCGTTGCGGGCCAGCAGCGCCGCGCCGAGCATCACCGACGGGTTGGACGTATTGGTGCAGGAGGTGATGGCGGCAACCACGACGGCACCGTGATCCAGCACGAACTCGCCCTGCTCGTCGGACTTCACCGTCACGGGCTTGGTGGGCCGACCCTCGGCGCCGGTGGCCGCGGAGTGGACGGCGACCGCGTCGTCGTCGGCGAAGGACAGGGAGACCGAATCGCTGGCCGGGAAGGACTCGTCGACGGCCTCGTCGAGCTTGGTGCACTCCGCCGGGTGGTTCTCCTCGACGTAGTTGTGGATGTCCTTGCGGAACGCGATCTTGGACTCCGACAACAGGATTCGGTCCTGTGGACGCTTGGGTCCGGCGATCGAGGGCACCACGTCACCGAGATCCAGCTCGAGGTACTCGGAGTAGACGGGCTCCTTGTCGGCGTCGTGCCACATGCCCTGAGCCTTGGCGTAGGCCTCGACCAGCGCGAGCTGCTCGTCGGTGCGGCCGGTCAGGCGCAGGTAGTCGACGGTGACCGAGTCGATGGGGAAGATCGCGGCGGTGGAGCCGAACTCGGGGCTCATGTTGCCCAGGGTGGCGCGGTTGGCCAGTGGTACCTCGGCGACGCCGGCGCCGTAGAACTCGACGAACTTGCCGACGACGCCGTGCTTGCGCAGCATGTCGGTCACGGTCAGGACGACGTCGGTCGCGGTGACGCCGGGCTTGATCTCACCGGTCAGCTTGAAGCCGACGACGCGGGGGATGAGCATCGACACGGGCTGGCCCAGCATCGCGGCCTCGGCCTCGATGCCGCCGACGCCCCAGCCGAGCACGCCGAGGCCGTTGACCATCGTGGTGTGGCTGTCGGTGCCGACGCAGGTGTCGGGGTAGGCCACGCCGTCACGGACCATGACGGTGCGGGCGAGGTACTCGATGTTGACCTGGTGGACGATGCCGGTGCCCGGGGGGACCACGCTGAAGTCGTCGAAGGCACCCTGTCCCCACCGGAGGAACTGGTAGCGCTCGCCGTTGCGGGCGTACTCGATCTCGACGTTGCGCTCGAACGCGTCGCGCTTGCCGAACACGTCGACGATCACCGAGTGGTCGATCACCATCTCCGCGGGAGCGAGGGGGTTGACCTTGTTCGGATCGCCGCCGAGGTCGCCGACGGCCTCGCGCATGGTGGCCAGGTCGACGATGCAGGGCACGCCGGTGAAGTCCTGCATGATCACCCGGGCCGGGGTGAACTGGATTTCGACGCTGGGATCGGCCGACGGATCCCAGTTGGCGATGGCCTCGATGTGGTCCTTGGTGATGTTGGCACCATCCTCGGTGCGCAGCAGATTCTCCGCCAGCACCTTGAGGCTGTAGGGAAGTTTCTCGGTACCCGGTACCGCGTCCAGGCGGTAGATCTCGTAGGCCTCGTCCCCGACGTTCAACGTGTCGTGGGCTCCGAACGAATTAACGCTGGTCACATCAACTCCCGCTTCGATCTTCGCCGCGACGGGCTGTGTCGCGGCGGTAACACTTCTAACAGTACGCTTGTCCTGTAAGACTCCTCAACGCGGGTGCCAGTCTTCTCCTCGTGCGGCCGTGCTGCCACCGGATCGCCCGTTGTTGGCGGTACCGTCTGGCAGGTGACGACTCCGCAGGTGCCGCTGTTCATCCCGTCGCAGGTGTGCGACATCGTCGGCAAGGACCCCGGCACGACGGCGCCCGACGTGTGCATGGGCCTCGTCGAGGCCGATCTCCGTGACGACGGGGTGAGCGCTCCCGACGTGCCGGCCAACGCCGGGCTGGCACAGGTGGTGGCCGACGCCAAGCAGAAGGGCATCGACCTCAAGATCGTCGTGCTCGACCAGAACCCGGCCATCGACACCCCGCTGCGTGACGTCGCCACCGAGGTGGGCAAGGAATTCCCCGGTGCGACGGTGCTGGTGCTGAGCCCCTCGTTCGCCGGGACGTACAGCCCGACGTTCGACCGCGTGACCCTCGAAGCCGGCCAGGACATCGCAAAGGTGAGCGGTACGCCGGTGGTGGCCGCACAGAATTTCGTGACCGAATTGACGACACCCCATTTCCCGTGGACGCCCTTTACGATCGTGCTCGTTCTCGGTGTTGCGGTGGCGGCCGTGGGCACACGGTTGTTGCAGGTCCGGGCCCGAAAAGCCGACGCGGGGAAATCGCCGGCCGCGGCCGATTCCCAGACCGTCTGACGGCCATTCTTTTATCGAAAGTCACCATTCGATAACAACGTTTCAATTACAAACGTGTAATTTCTTCCTGCCGTTTCCTTGGCGCTTCTCGTGACGTACGGTGCAGAAGGCACCTGCTGTTGCAGCTGTGATCCATGTGACTCCTGCGAACACGAGAGCCCGATGGATGTGCCCCACGTTCGCGTTGAGCCCTAGGAGACCGGAGTCCAATGAGACGCAGCTTTCGCGCCTCCGTTGCGGGGTCGCTGACATGCGGTGTACTCGTCGCATCGGCGTTCACCCATGGCGTCGGCTTCGGCATCGGAGCGGCCTCCGCAGAGCCCGTCACGACCCCCCAGGGGATCGCCGGCCTGGTCGCCGCCGTCGCCAACGCCGACCAGAAACTCCAGGACCTCGGAGCCAACATCCAGGCCGAGCAGGAGGGCGTCAACAAGGCCATCCTCGCCGTCCAGACCGCACGCGACAACGCCGCCGCCGCCCAGGGTGACGTCGACGCCAGCCAGGCGGCGCTCAAGGACGCGACCGCCGCCATCTCGTCCGCACAGGACCGCTTCGACACCTTCGCCGCGTCGGCCTACGTCAACGGGCCCTCGGCCTCGTACGTGACCGCCAAGGACCCCGCCGACGTCCTCGCCACCGCCGCCACCGGGGAGACGCTCACCGCCAGCACCCAGCAGGCCATCGCCGACCTCCAGCGCGCCCGCACCGAGCAGGTCAACCGGGACTCCGCCGCCCGCCTCGCCAAGCAAAGGGCCGACCAGTCCGTGGTCGACGCACAGGCCAGCCAGGACGCGGCCGTGGCGTCGCTGACGCAGGCTCAGCAGACCTTCAAGGACCAGCAGGCTCAACTCGACCAGCTCACCGCGGAACGGTCGGCCGCCCAGGCAAGGCTCGCCGCGGCCAGTCCCGCACCGACGCCGGCGGTCGCCGTTGCCGCCAAGACCGTGCCCGGCGCGGCGCCGGCCGTCGCCGCGGCCAATCCGTCGACCGACTGGGACCGCGACCCCGCCGCCGCGGCACCGGGCAACTCGAAGTGGGACGTCGCCTGGGATCCCACGCTGCCCGCGATCCCCAGTGCGTTCGTCAGCGGCGACCCGATCGCCATCCTCAACACCGTGCTCGGGATGGCCACCACCTCCACCCAGGCCACCCAGCAGATGGGCCGCAGTTTCCTGCAGAAGCTCGGAATCATCCCGACGCCAAGCGGATTCACCAACGGTGCGATACCACGCGTCTACGGCAGGCAGGCCTCGGAGTACGTCATCAAGCGGGCTGGCAGCCAGATGGGCGTGCCGTACTCGTGGGGCGGCGGCAACGCCGTCGGACCCAGCCGGGGCATCGACTCGGGCGCGGGCACGACCGGCTTCGACTGCTCGGGTCTGATCCTGTACGCCTTCGCCGGCGTCGGCATCAAACTGCCGCACTACTCGGGCGCACAGTACGACCTGGGCCGCAAGATCCCGACGTCTCAGGCGCGCCGCGGCGACGTCATCTTCTACGGCCCCGGCGGCGCCCAACACGTCGCCCTCTATCTCGGCAACGGCCAGATGCTGGAGGCCCCGTACACCGGTTCGACCGTCAAGGTCTCGCCCGTCCGCACCAGCGGCATGACGCCCTACGTCGTCCGCTACATCGAATACTGATGGTGGTTGTCTTGCCCTTGTCGTTCCTTCGTCGTGTCGTGATGCTCGTGGCGATCCTCGCCGCGTCCGTCGCCTTCGGAACCGCCGCACCGGCCGCCGCCGACCCCGGTGACCCGGGCTGGGATCCGACCCTGCCGCAGCGGCCCAGCTCCGGCGCTCCCGGTGACCCCGTCGCGATCGCCAACGCGTCCTTCCAGGCGAGCGCCATTGCTCTGCAGACCACCAAGAGCCTCGGTCAGCAATTCCTGTCCAGCATCGGTCTCGGTGGCGCGCCCACCGCGGCAGCAGGCGGTCGGGTCCGCGGACCCGCGGCCATCGAGTACGTCATCAAGAGGGCGGGCTCCCAGATGGGCGTGCCGTACTCGTGGGGTGGCGGCGCGCTCAACGGCCCCAGCGAGGGCGTCGACTACGACACCGGCAAGATCGGCTTCGACTGCTCCGGGCTGACCCGCTACGCGTTCGCCGGTGTCGGCGTGCCGATCCCGAAGTACTCCGGTGACCAGTACGACTCCGGACGGCCGATCGCGCCGTCGCAGGCCAAGCGCGGCGACCTCATCTTCTACGGTCCCGGCGGCAGCCAGCACGTGGCGATCTTCCTCGGCGGCGGGCGGATGCTGGAGGCCTCCGGAAGCGCCGGCAAGGTCACCGTGAGCCCGGTTCGCACGGCGGGAATGTCGCCGCACCTGGTCAGGTTCATCGAGTCCTGATCGACCCCCTCCCGCGGGAGGGCACGTCGACGGATTCCGAACTGCCTGGAATAGTTGACGGCAGAGCGTCCGCCGAGTGGTTTGGCGCCACTTGACCAAGCAAGACCAGCGGTCTACATCGAACGCCGGACCAGAACACGTGGGAGGAACTGAATGACGTCACCGAGTGGGCCGCCGCAGGGCGCCGGAGGTTTCCCCGGGCAGGCCCCGACGCAGGGCTTCCCGCCTGGCGGTGCCCAGCAGGCACCGTCCACCAACGGCGGCCTGCAGAGCGAGGTGCACACCCTGGAACGGGCGATCTTCGAGGTCAAGCGGATCATCGTCGGTCAGGACCAGCTCGTCGAGCGCATGCTCGTCGGCCTGCTCGCCAAGGGACACGTGCTCCTCGAGGGCGTGCCCGGCGTGGCGAAGACCCTCGCGGTGGAGACGTTCGCCAAGGTCGTCGGCGGCACGTTCGCGCGCATCCAGTTCACCCCCGACTTGGTGCCCACCGACATCGTCGGTACCCGCATCTACCGGATGGGCAAGGAGGAGTTCGACATCGAACTCGGGCCCGCCATGGTCAACTTCCTGCTCGCCGACGAGATCAACCGCGCGCCCGCCAAGGTGCAGTCGGCGCTCCTGGAGATCATGGCCGAGCGCAAGATCTCCCTCGGTGGCAAGACCTTCGCGCTGCCGAGCCCGTTCCTCGTCATGGCCACGCAGAACCCCATCGAGCAGGAGGGCGTGTACTCGCTGCCCGAGGCGCAGCGAGATCGCTTCCTGTTCAAGCTGAACGTCGACTACCCGACGCCCGAGGAAGAGCGCGAGATCATCTACCGCATGGGTGTCGCCCCGCCGACGCCCAAGCAGATCCTCAACACCGGAGACCTGCTGCGCCTGCAGGGCATCGCGGCGTCGGTGTTCGTCCACCACGCCCTCGTCGACTACGTCGTCCGCATCGTGACCTCCACGCGTGAGCCGGAGAAGTTCGGCATGCCCGACGCCAAGGCGTGGATCGCCTACGGCGCCTCGCCACGCGCCTCGCTCGGCATCATCGCCGCGTCACGGGCCCTGGCCCTGGTCCGCGGCCGCGACTACGTCATCCCGCAGGACGTCGTCGAGGTCATCCCCGACGTGCTGCGGCACCGCCTCGTCCTGACCTATGACGCGCTCGCCGACGAGGTGTCCGCCGAGACGGTGATCAACCGCATCATGCAGACCGTCGCCCTACCTCAGGTGAACGCCATTCCGCAGCAAGGCCATTCGGTGGCGCCGGCGATGCCCACCCCGGCCGCGGCCGGCGGTCGGTGACCCAACCGTCAGGGCGCGTGGATCTTCCGTCGCTGCAGCGCGGCCAGATTCGGGATCCCGAGCTCTCGGCCGCACTACGCAAGCTCGAGCTGACGGTCCGCCGCAAGCTCGACGGCGTGCTGCACGGCGACCACCAGGGCCTGGTCCCCGGACCCGGTTCCGAGCCGGGGGATTCGCGCGTCTACCAACCCGGTGACGACGTCCGACGCATGGACTGGTCGGTGACCGCCCGTACCACGACCCCGCACGTTCGGCAGATGATCGCCGACCGGGAGCTGGAGACCTGGCTGGTCGTCGACGTGTCGGCGAGCCTGGACTTCGGCACCGCCGGCTGCGAGAAGCGCGATCTCGCGGTGGCGGCAGCGGCGGCCATGGCGTTCCTCAACAGCGGTGGCGGCAACCGCCTCGGCGCCGTGATCACCAACGGCCAGACCACCAAGCGGGTGCCTGCGCTCAGCGGCCGAATCCACGAGCACGAACTGCTGCGCGCGATCGCCACCATGCCGCAGGCGCCGCTCGGGGTGCGCGGTGACCTGTCCGCCGCAATCGACGCGTTGCGCCGGCCCGAGCGGCGGCGCGGCATGGCGGTGATCATCAGCGACTTCCTGGGTCCGATCAACTGGATGCGACCGCTGCGGGCCATCGCGGGACGGCACGAGGTGCTCGGCGTCGAGGTCATCGACCCGCGTGACGTCGAACTGCCCGACGTCGGCGACGTGATCCTGCAGGACACCGAATCCGGGGTCACGCGGGAGTTCACCATCGACGCCCAGCTGCGTGCCGACTTCGCCAAGGCGTCGGCGGCGCACCGCGAGGACGTGGCCAGGACGCTGCGCCGGTGCGACGCACCGCTGCTCACCCTTCGTACCGATCGGGACTGGATTGCCGACGTGGTGAGGTTCGTGGCGAACCGTCGCCGAGGCGCCCTGGCTGGCCGATGAGCGTTCGCGCGAAGAGGAAACAGGCACCCCTGATAACTGAAATGACAACTAGCACATGACTTTACCGTTCTTCGGCCCCATGAGTCTCTCGGGATTCAAGAGCCCGTGGTTCTTCCTGTTCCTTCTGGTCGTCGTCGGCCTTGTCGCCCTGTACGTCATCGTCCAGTCTGCGCGGCAGAAGCGGATGCTGCGCTTCGCCAACATGGAACTCCTGGAGAGCGTCGCGCCCAAGCGGCCCGCCCGCTGGCGGCACCTGTCCGCAGTCCTCTTGGTGCTGTCGCTGGTGGTGTTCACCGTCGCGATGGCCGGGCCCACCAACGACGTCCGGATTCCGCGGAACCGGGCCGTGGTCATGTTGGTGATCGACGTGTCGCAGTCGATGCGCGCCACCGACGTCGCACCCAGCCGGCTGGCCGCCGCGCAGGAAGCGGCCAAGCAGTTCGCCGACCAGCTGACCCCCGGCATCAACCTCGGGTTGATCGCGTACGCGGGCACGGCCACCGTGCTGGTGTCGCCGACGACCAACCGCGACCCCACCAAGGCGGCCATCGACAAGCTGCAGCTCGCCGATCGCACCGCGACCGGCGAGGGCATCTTCACCGCGCTACAGGCCATCGCCACCGTCGGCGCCGTCATCGGCGGCGGCGACGCACCACCCCCGGCGCGCATCGTGCTGATGTCCGACGGCAAGGAGACCGTGCCGTCGAATCCGGACAACCCCAAGGGCGCGTACACCGCGGCGCGGACGGCCGACGACCAGGGCGTGCCGATCTCCACGGTGTCCTTCGGCACGAAGTACGGCTACGTCGAGATCCAGGATCAGCGCCAGCCCGTGCCGGTCGACGACGAGATGTTGCGCAAGATCGCCGAACTGTCCGGCGGAAACGCCTACACGGCGTCCAGTCTGGAGCAGCTCAAGGCCGTCTTCACCTCGTTGCAGGATCAGATCGGCTACGAGACCACCAAGGGCGACGCCAGCGTGGGATGGCTGCGGCTTGGCTCCCTGGTGCTCGCGCTCGCCGCCTTGGCCGCCCTGCTGATCAACCGTCGCCTGCCCGGGTGAGGTCGGCGGCCGATTTCGGCCATCGCCAGGTGAGGCGATAGGTTGGCGGACATGCCTGAGTTCGTTTCCCGCTCCGTTCTGGTCACCGGCGGCAACCGAGGCATCGGTCTCGCGATCGCCCAACGCCTGGCCGCCGACGGGCACAAGGTCGCCGTCACGCACCGCGGATCCGGGGCCCCCGAGGGGCTGTTCGGCGTGGAGTGCGACGTGACGGACAACGCCGCCGTCGACCGGGCCTTCACCGAGGTCGAGGAGCACCAGGGTCCCGTCGAGGTGCTGGTGTCCAACGCCGGCATCTCGAAGGACGCCTTCCTGATGCGGATGACCGAGGAGCGGTTCACCGAAGTCATCAACGCCAATCTCACCGGGGCGTTCCGGGTGACGCAGCGGGCGTCGCGCAGCATGCAGCGCAAGCGCTTTGGGCGCATCATCTACATCGGCTCGGTGTCTGGCATGTGGGGCATCGGCAACCAGGCCAACTACGCCGCCGCCAAGGCCGGTCTGATCGGCATGGCGCGCTCGATCTCCCGTGAACTGTCCAAGGCCGGCGTCACCGCCAACGTGGTGGCCCCCGGTTACATCGACACCGAGATGACGCGTTCGCTCGACGAGCGCATCCAGGCCGGCGCGTTGGACTTCATCCCCGCCAAGCGCGTCGGCACCGCCGACGACGTCGCAGGCGCGGTCAGCTTCCTGGCCTCCGAGGACGCCGGTTACATCGCCGGCGCCGTCATCCCGGTCGACGGCGGCATGGGCATGGGCCACTAATTCTCATCGACATCCTTTGAACAGTAAGGACTTTCACATGGCAGGGTTTCTCGACGGCAAGCGCATCCTCGTCACGGGGATCATCACCGACTCGTCGATCGCGTTCCACATCGCGAAGGTCGCCCAGGAGGCCGGCGCCGAACTGGTGCTGACCGGCTTCGACCGGATGAAGCTGATCCAGCGCATCGCCGACCGGTTGCCCAACCCGGCGCCGCTCCTCGAGCTCGACGTGCAGAACTCCGAGCACCTCGCGAGCCTGGGGGAGCGCGTCACCGAGGTGATCGGCGAGGGCAACAAGCTCGACGGCGTCGTGCACTCGATCGGGTTCATGCCGCAGACCGGAATGGGGATCAACCCGTTCTTCGACGCGCCGTACGAGGACGTCGCCAAGGGCATCCACATCTCCGCGTACTCGTATGCGGCCCTTGCCAAGGCGCTGCTGCCGATCATGAACCCGGGTGGCGGCATCGTCGGCATGGACTTCGACCCGACCCGCGCGATGCCCGCCTACAACTGGATGACGGTCGCCAAGAGCGCGTTGGAGTCGGTGAACCGCTTCGTCGCGCGCGAGGCCGGCCAGTACGGCGTCCGCTCCAATCTCGTTGCCGCCGGACCCATTCGGACGCTGGCGATGAGCGCCATCGTCGGTGGTGCCCTTGGTGCCGAGGCCGGCGACCAGATGAAGCTGCTCGAAGAGGGCTGGGATCAGCGCGCGCCCCTGGGCTGGAACATGAAGGATCCGACGCCGGTCGCAAAGACGGTGTGCGCGTTGATGTCCGATTGGTTGCCCGCCACCACCGGCACCGTCGTCTACGCCGACGGCGGCGCCAGCACCCAGTTGCTGTAAATGGAATTCGACGCGCTGCTGCTGCTGTCCTTCGGTGGTCCCGAGGGGCCCGAGCAGGTACGTCCGTTCCTGGAGAACGTGACCCGCGGTCGCAACATCCCGCCGGCGCGGCTCGACGCCGTGGCCGAGCACTATCTGCACTTCGGTGGCGTCTCGCCGATCAACGGCATCAACCGGGCTTTGATCGAGCAGATCGAACGACAGCTCGCCGAACGCGGAACACCCGTGCCGGTGTACTTCGGCAACCGCAACTGGAACCCGTTCGTCGAGGACACCGTCGCCGCCATGCGTGACGACGGGATCCGCCGGGCCGCGGTGTTCACCACCTCGGCGTGGGGCGGCTACTCGGGGTGCACCCAGTACCAGGAGGACGTCTTCCGGGCCAGGGCCGCGGTCGGACCGGAGGCGCCGGAATTGGTCAAGCTGCGCCAGTACTTCGACCATCCGCTGTTGGTCGAGATGTTCGCCGACGGCATCGCCGAGGCCGCCGCCACCCTTCCCGACGAGCTCCGCGCCGACGCGCGCCTGGTCTTCACCGCGCACTCCATCCCGTTGCGCGCCGCGTCGCGGTGCGGCCAAGACCTCTACGCCCGGCAGGTCGCACACTCCGCCGGCCTGGTCGCCGCCGCCGCGGGCTACGCCGAGTACGACCAGGTGTGGCAGTCCCGGTCCGGCCCGCCGCAGGTGCCGTGGCTGGAGCCCGACGTCTCCGATCAGCTCACCGCGCTGGCCGAGGCAGGCACCCGCGCCGTCATCGTGTGTCCCATCGGATTCGTCGCCGACCACATCGAGGTGGTCTGGGATCTGGACAACGAGCTCAAGGAGCAGGCCGACGCGGCGGGGGTGGTCTTGGCGCGGGCCACCACGCCGAACGCGCAGCCGCGGTTCGCCCGGCTCGCACTCGACCTCCTCGACGAGGTGCGCGAGGGCCGCGAACCGGTCAGGGTCGGCGGGGGACGCGTGCCCGGGTACGGGTTCAGCGTCAATGGTTCGCTGTGTACGCCGAACTGTTCTAGCGACGCCAGGCCGACTGCAGAATCGCGCTGACGGCCGCCATCCGCGCCGACCGCACCACCCCGACGAGGGGTCGCAGCGCGTCGTTGGCGATCTGCATCTCCGAGGACGACTGAAGTCCGATCGGCATCAGCCCGGAGCTGACCGTGATGATCGCGTCGACGTGCGCGGCGTTCTCCAGGACCCGCAGCGCGCGCTCCGGTGCGTGATCGGGCGCCCGATGCAGGCGGGCCGACTCGAGCACCTGCTCGACGAGCCCGCGCGGGTCGGCGACGTCGGCGGAGGTCATCCCGGCCCGCAACGTCACCAGGGCGTCGGCGGCCGAGCGGACGGCGGAGCGCAGTTCGTACTCTTCGTGACCGAGGTCGAGATGTTCGCGCAGGGGCACCTCTGGCATCGAGTACACCGTCCACGCCAGCGCGATCGGCTCCGGGTAGTGGTCGGTCGACTCGTCGTCGGTGAGGTCGTAGTCAGGATCGGTTTCGTCGTAGGCGAACTCGGGCACCAAGCCGACCGCGCTGGTCGTGCCGTGCGACACGATGAGCGCCTCACCGGCGGAGATCGCGTCGACGGTGAACTGGGTGCCCGCGGGGAGTCCGCGGACGTCTCCTGGGACGGGCAGGGCGACGGCCATCGCGGGCTCGCCGGTCGGTGGCCCCGCTGCCGTGCGCAGCGTCTGCAGCAGTGACACGGCGCCCGCGTCGGTGAGATCGGGCCACGGCAGGCCGGTCCGGTCGGCCGCGACGGAATCGTACGCGGTGACGGAATGCCTTGGCGCCCATAGCGACAACGCGTCCAAGACGTCGTCGGGCGCGGCGACGCCGGCGAGCCAGGCGTTCGCCCAGACCGACAGGGAGACACTGGGGCACCACATGATCCACGGAGTGTAGTCGTCGACGGCTTGGCGAGGGAGATTGCCAGTAGGCTGTGAAGATGGGCGCGCTGATCTGGCTGGTGGCAGCGTTGGCGCTGGCCGGTGCCGAAGCGCTGACCGGCGATCTCTTCCTGCTGATGCTCGGTGGCGGAGCGTTGTCGGCCGCCGGTGCCAACGCGGTGTTCGGCGGCCCGGTCTGGGTCGACGGCATCGTGTTCGCCGTCGTCTCGATCCTGCTTCTGGTGGCGGTTCGGCCCGCGTTGCGACGGAGGTTCGCCGCGGGCACCGGCCTCCCGGAGCCGATGAAGGCACTCGAAGGCAAGAGTGCGCTGGTGCTCGACAGGGTTGCGCGTCACGAGGGCCAGGTGAAGCTCGACGGACAGGTCTGGACGGCCCGGCCCCTCGACGACGACGAAGTGTACGAACCAGGTGACCACGTGACGGTGGTGCGCATCGACGGCGCCACCGCGGTCGTCTTCAAGGTCATCTGAACCTAGGGAGGAACGGCTCATGGATGGTGCTTTGTTCGGGCTGATCGTGGCGGCGGTGCTGGTGATCTTCGCGATCATCGTGGTCGTGAAGTCGGTGAAGGTGATCCCGCAGGCCGAGGCGGCGGTGATCGAACGCCTCGGCCGCTACAGCAAGACCGTCTCGGGTCAGCTGACGTTGCTGTTGCCGTTCGTCGACAAGATTCGCGCCAGGGTCGACCTGCGGGAGCGGGTCGTGTCGTTCCCGCCGCAGCCGGTCATCACCGAGGACAACCTGACCGTCAACATCGACACGGTCGTCTACTTCCAGGTCACCGAGCCCCAGGCCGCGGTGTATGCGATCAGCAACTACATCGTCGGCGTGGAGCAGTTGACCACCACCACGCTGCGCAACGTGGTCGGCGGCATGACCCTCGAGCAGGCCCTGACCTCGCGCGACCAGATCAACGGTCAGCTCCGCGGAGTGCTCGACGAGGCCACCGGCCGCTGGGGCCTTCGCGTGGCCCGGGTCGAACTGCGCAGCATCGACCCGCCGCCGTCCATCCAGGACTCGATGGAGAAGCAGATGCGGGCCGACCGCGAGAAGCGCGCCATGATTCTGACCGCCGAGGGCAACCGGGAGGCCTCGATCAAGCAGGCCGAGGGCCAGAAGCAGGCCCAGATCCTCTCCGCGGAGGGCGCCAAGCAGGCGGCGATTCTGGCGGCCGAGGCGGACCGGCAGTCCCGGATGCTGCGGGCCCAGGGCGAGCGCGCCGCGTCCTACCTCCAGGCGCAGGGTCAGGCCAAGGCCATCGAGAAGACGTTCGCGGCGATCAAGGCGGGTCGTCCGACCCCCGAGATGCTGGCCTACCAGTACCTGCAGACCCTGCCGCTGATGGCGAAGGGCGAGGCGAACAAGGTCTGGTTGGTGCCCAGCGACTTCGGGACGGCGCTGCAGGGCTTCACCAAGATGCTGGGCGCCCCCGGCGAAGACGGCGTGTTCCGCTATCAGCCGTCCCCGGTGGAGGAGGACCTGCCCAAGCCGGAGGACGACTCGGCCGAGGTCGCGGAGTGGTTCAACACGAAGTCCGATCCGGAGATCGCCCAGGCCGTCGCGCAGGCGGTCGCCGAGGCGCGTACGCCCGTCCAGGGTGCGATCGACGGGACGCCGCAGTACGCCCCGCTGTCGCAGCAGGCGCAGCCGCCCGCGACCGACTACTCGCAGCCTCGCCACGGGAACCGGGACCACGAGTGAGCGCGCTGACGTCGACGCGGACCTACGCGGCCCTCGCGGCGATGCAGGCCGGCGACGCCGTGGCATGCGCCCTGATGGTCGCACCCATCAAGAAGGCCTTCGACGACGTCGGCCTGGCCGAGGAACTGCGGCCGGTGATCCCGGTCGTCAAGGCCGCCTCGGCCGTCGGCCTGCTGTCGGTGTACCGCTTCCCGCGGCTGGCCCGCCTGACCACGTTCATGTTGACCGTGTACTTCGTGCTGGCCGTGGCCTTCCACGTTCGGGCCAGGGACTGGAGCCCCGGCCTCGTCGCCGCGACGTCGTTCCTTGGCTTGTTCGGCGCGATGACCGTCAGGGGGCCGGAGTCGCGCTAGGCAACGGGTCGGCGTCGGCCTGCTTGGCGTGGCGGCGGTGGCTGCGGATCTCGTAGAAAAGTCCCGCGACGCCCAAGCTGGCGGTGGCCGCGGACACCAGGAACAGCAGCGGGCTGACGTTTCCCGTCAGGGCGTCGCCCAGGATCACGATCGCCGCCGTGCCGGGCAGCAGACCGACGAACGACGCGACCGCGAACGGCACGGGCCGGACGGCCGACGCGCCTGCGGCGTAGTTGAGTACCGAGAACGGCACCGCGGGGATCATGCGCATGGAGAGCACCGTCGGCCACCCGCGCTGCCGCAGTCGTGCGTCGACCATCTCCACCCGCGGGTGCGACACCAGCCGGTTGAGCTGAAGTCCGGCGGCGCGGACCAGGAACAGTGCGACCACCGCGCTGATCGTGGACGCCACGACGGCCAGTGACACGCCGAGCCAGGGGCCGAACAGCAGACCCGCCGACAGGGTGAACGCGGTCCTCGGGAACGGGAAGATGGTGACGACCACGTGGGCGAGGAAGAACGCCAGGGGGAACCACGGACCCGCGGACGTGGCCCAGTCGCGCATCTGCACCGCGGTGGGCAAGGGGACCAGATAGGCGACTGCGACGAGAATCACAGCGGCGGCCACGACGGCCACCAGCTTGCGCCGCGGAACCTGGGCCGCGGTGGCCACGATTGCGCCCCGCACCGCACGCAACGTGCTGACTGTCCGCTTCACGTCTCCCGAGAGTACGGGGCGTCGGGCAGTCCTTCGAGACGACGCGACGGAGCTACCCGTCAGTAGCCTCGGGTCTGCCGGTTCGCGCCGTGACGGCGATCATTTAGCCTGATGGACAGTTGTCAAGTCACACGCTGCATCAAGGTCGATGACAGGGGAGTCAACAGTGTCCGAACAGGTGTCCAGTTCGAGACTCGGCGTCGTCGAGTCCGACCGTGATCAGTGGCGCGCTGCCGTTGCCGGGGTGTTGGCCAAGAGCAGCCGCAAGGATCCCGCCGACCTGGGCGCCGAACCCGAGCGGCTTCTGGACTCACCCACCTACGAGGGCTTTCCCGTCCGCCCGCTGTACACCGCCCTCGACGCGCTCCCCGAGCCCTCGCTGCCGGGTCACTGGCCCTACGTGCGAGGCGGTGACGCCCGTCGCGACGTCACCTCGGGATGGAAGGTTGCCGAGTCGTTCCCGATCGCCGGGCAACCGGCGGTCTCCGACGGCAACGACGCCGTGCTGAGCGCGCTCGTCGACGGGGTGAGCGCGCTGGTGCTGCGGGTCGGCGGGGCGAACGAGGTCCCCGTGGCCGAGCTCGACCGGCTGCTCGAGGGAGTGTTCCTCGACCTGGTTCCGGTGATCCTGGAGGCCGGCGCGGACTACGTCGCCGCCGCCCAGGCCGTGCTGGCACTGGTGTCCGGCTTCGACGGCGACGCGCGCCGGAGCCTGTCGGTCGACCTCGGCGCCGATCCGCTGACGGCCGTGCTAGCCGACCGCGACGCGCCGACCGTCGACGAGGTGGTGACGACCGCCGCCACGCTGACCGACTTCGGCGGTGGCGTGCGGGCCGTGACCGTCGACGGGGCCGGTCTGCACGACCTCGGCGCCAGCGCGTCGTGGGAGCTCGCCGGGGCCGTCGCCGCCGGGGTGTCCTACCTTCGCCTGCTGTGCGACGGCGGTGTCTCCGCCCCAGATGCGCTCGCGCAGATCGCGTTCCGCTACGGCGCCGACGACGACCAGTTCATGACCATCGCCAAGTTGCGGGCCGCCCGGCAACTCTGGGCCAGGGTGGCCGAGGTCGTGGGACATCCCGAGGCGGGCGCGGCGACGATTCATGCCGTCACCTCGCGAGCCATGATGGCCCAGCGCGACCCCTGGGTGAACATGCTGCGCACCACGCTCGCCGCCTTCGGCGCGGGGGTGGGCGGGGCCGACACCGTCCAGGTGCACGAGTTCGACAGCTCCATCCCCGGTGGATTGCCTGCGGTGGCACGGACTTTCGCGCGTCGAATGGCACGCAACACCCAACTTCTGCTGCTGGAGGAGTCGCACCTCGGCCGCGTGCTCGACCCGGCCGCCGGCTCCTGGTTCGTCGAGGACCTGACCCGCCGGCTCACCGAAGAGGCCTGGCGACACTTCCAGGACGTCGAGGCCCGAGGCGGATTCGTCGACGCCCGCGACCACGTCGCCACCCAGATCGGCCTGGTCCGCGACGCCAGGAGCGACGACGTCGCACACCGGCGCACCGCGCTGACCGGGGTCAACGAATATCCCAATCTCGCCGAAGCACCGCTCCCGCCATCCGACTCGACGTCGTCGGTGGCGCGCTACGCCGCGGGTTTCGAGGCCCTGCGTGACCGGTCGGACGCCCACCTGGCCGCCCACGGCGCCCGGCCGCAGGCACTGCTGCTCCCGGTGGGACCGCTGGCCGAACACAACGTTCGCACCTCCTTCGCCGCCAACCTGCTGGCCTCCGGGGGAGTCGAGACCGTCAACCCCGGCACGGTGAGCGCGGCCGGCGTGGCCCAGGCCGTCACCGAGGCCGGGGAGCCGGCCGCCGTGGTGATCTGCGGAACGGACGCGCGCTACGCCGAGGAGGCATCCGAGGTGGTGCGCGCCGCGCGCGACGCCGGCGTCGCCCACGTCTACCTGGCCGGACCGGCAACGGCCGTCGCCGACGCGACCGACCCACCCGACGAATACCTCACCGCCAAGATCGACGCGATCGACGCGCTGTCGACGCTGCTCACACGATTGGGGGCCTGACATGACGGCTTTGGAGCCCAGGATCGTCAACTTCGCCGACGTCCCCCTGCACGGTGACGTGACCCCGGCCGCGCCGACCCACGAGGACGTCGACCAACTGGTGTCCGCCGCGGCGGCCGCGCACGGTTACACCGCCGATCAGCTCGACTGGCTGACCCCGGAGGGCGTCGAGGTCAAACCGGTCTACGTCGCCGCCGATCGGGACGCCGTCGTCGAGGCCGGCTACCCACTCGAGAGCTTTCCCGGTGCACCGCCGTTCGTGCGCGGCCCGTACCCGACGATGTACGTCAACCAGCCGTGGACCATCCGGCAGTACGCCGGCTTCTCCACCGCTGCCGAGTCCAACGCCTTCTACCGGCGCAACCTCGCCGCGGGACAGAAGGGGTTGTCGGTCGCGTTCGACCTGGCGACCCACCGCGGCTACGACTCCGACCACCCCCGGGTGGCGGGCGACGTCGGCATGGCCGGGGTGGCCATCGACTCGATCCTCGACATGCGACAGCTGTTCGACGGCATCGACCTGTCGACGGTGTCGGTGTCGATGACCATGAACGGCGCCGTCCTGCCGATTCTGGCGCTGTACGTCGCCGCCGCCGAGGAGCAGGGCGTGCCGCCGGAGAAGCTGGCGGGGACCATCCAGAACGACATCCTCAAGGAGTTCATGGTCCGCAACACCTACATCTATCCGCCCGAGGCGTCGATGCGGATCATCTCCGACATCTTCGGATACACCAGCGTCAAGATGCCGAAGTACAACTCGATCTCCATCTCCGGCTACCACATTCAGGAAGCCGGTGCGACGGCCGACCTGGAGCTGGCCTACACCCTCGCCGACGGCGTCGAGTACATCAAGGCGGGCCTGGACGCCGGTCTGTCCATCGACAAGTTCGCGCCGCGACTGTCCTTCTTCTGGGGCATCGGGATGAACTTCTTCATGGAGGTGGCGAAGCTGCGCGCCGGCCGCCTGCTGTGGAGCGAACTCGTCGCCCAGTTCGACCCGAAGAGCGACAAGTCACTCTCGCTGCGCACGCACTCGCAGACCTCCGGGTGGTCGTTGACGGCGCAGGACCCGTTCAACAACGTCGCCCGCACCTGCATCGAGGCCATGGCCGCCACCCAGGGGCACACCCAGTCGCTGCACACCAACGCCCTCGACGAGGCGCTCGCGCTGCCGACGGACTTCTCGGCCCGCATCGCCCGCAACACGCAGTTGCTGCTGCAGCAGGAGTCCGGCACCACCAGGCCCATCGACCCCTGGGGTGGGTCGTACTACGTGGAGTGGCTTACCCACCAGCTGGCCGAGAAGGCCCGCGCCCACATCGCCGAGGTCGCCGAGCACGGCGGCATGGCGCAAGCCATCAGCGAGGGCATCCCCAAGCTGCGCATCGAGGAGGCGGCGGCACGCACCCAGGCGCGCATCGACTCCGGGGCCCAGACCGTCATCGGCATCAACAAGTACCAGGTGGACTCCGACCAGGAAGTCGAGGTCCTCAAGGTCGAGAACAGCCGGGTGCGGGCCGAGCAGATCGCCAAGCTGGAGCAGCTGCGGGCTGACCGTGACGAGGCGGCCACCCAGGCGGCGCTGGCGGAATTGTCAAGAGCCGCAGCTGCTTCCGGCATTGCCGGTGAGGACGGCCTCGGCAACAACCTGCTGGCGCTGGCCATCGACGCCGCGCGGGCGAAGGCGACGGTGGGGGAGATCTCCGACGCCCTGGAGAAGGTCTACGGCCGCCACCAGGCCGAGATTCGCACCATCGCCGGTGTCTACCGCGACGAGGTGGGGAAGGGCCAAAACGTGCGAAACGTCTCAGCGGCAACGGAATTGGTCGAGAAGTTCGCCGAGGCCGACGGCCGTAGGCCCCGCATCCTGGTCGCCAAGATGGGCCAGGACGGGCACGACCGCGGCCAGAAGGTGATCGCCACCGCGTTCGCCGACATCGGCTTCGACGTCGACGTCGGCTCGCTGTTCTCCACTCCCGACGAGGTCGCCCGTCAGGCGGTCGACAACGACGTGCACGTCGTCGGGGTGTCCTCGCTGGCGGCGGGCCACCTCACGCTGGTCCCGGCGCTACGTGACGCCCTCGCCGAGGCCGGCAGGCCCGACATCATGGTCGTGGTCGGCGGGGTGATCCCACCGGGCGACTTCGACGAGCTGTACGCCGCGGGCGCCACCGCCATCTTCCCGCCGGGCACCGTCATCGCCGACGCCGCGATCGGTCTGTTGCAGAAGCTGGCCGAGCGGCTGGGATACGACCTCCCGTAGATGGACCCCTCCGAGCTCGCCTCCGCCATCCGCGGCGGGGATCGATCCGCGCTGCCACGGGCGATCACGCTCGTCGAGTCCACCAGGGCCGACCATCGGGAGAACGCTCAGCGGCTGCTGATGGAGCTGATGCCCGACGCGGGGAAGGCCGTGCACGTCGGCATCACGGGTGTGCCGGGGGTGGGGAAGTCGACCATCATCGAAGCGCTCGGCATGTCACTCATCGAGCAGGGCCACCGGGTGGCGGTGCTGGCCGTCGACCCGTCGTCGACGAGGACCGGCGGCTCGATCCTCGGCGACAAGACCCGGATGGCCCGGCTGGCCGTTCATCCCGACGCCTACATCCGGCCGTCGCCGACCTCGGGCACCCTCGGTGGCGTCGCCAAGGCCACTCGCGAGACGATCGTCCTGCTCGAGGCGGCCGGTTACGACGTCGTTCTGGTCGAGACCGTGGGCGTCGGCCAGTCGGAGGTGACGGTCGCCAACATGGTCGACACATTCGTCTTCCTGACCCTGGCGCGCACCGGCGACCAGCTCCAGGGCATCAAGAAGGGCGTCCTGGAACTCGCCGACGTCGTCGTGGTGAACAAGGCGGACGGGCGACATGCCACCGAGGCCAAGGCCGCCGCACGAGAGCTCAGCGGCGCGATCAGACTGCTCTATCCACGCGAGACCCTCTGGCGCCCACCGGTGCTCACCGCGAGCGCACTGGAGGGCACCGGCCTCTCGGAGCTCTGGGGCACCGTGCTGGAGCATCGCCGGGTACTGACCGAGGCGGGGGAGTTCGACGCGCGCAGAAGCCGTCAGCAGGTCGAGTGGATGTGGTCGATGGTCCGCGACGCCGTACTGGACAAGGTGTCCTCCAACGCCGGGGTGAAGGCCATCCGCGCCGACGTCGAGCAACGGGTGCGGGACGGACTGCTGACCCCGGCGCTGGCTGCCCAGCAGATCCTCGATCTCGTCTACTGAGTTGGCCGGGCGGGCCCAGGTGGAGCGAGACCGCGCGAATCGCTAACGGATCGGTAAACAGCCGTTGAGTTTGCCGGATTACCGGTAATTTCGATCATCGTGATTCATGCCATTGTCGGCGAGCGCAGCGCGGCGCTCCCGCGCAACGTCCGCGGCGAGGCGGATCCCAGTTTTGCCTGCGCGGTTCGGGCCTTCGCCCAGCTCTTCCCGGGCAAACGCTTCGGCGGAGGAGCGCTGTGCGTCTACCTCGACGGGCAACCCGTCGTCGACGTCTGGACGGGGTGGGCCGACCGGCGGGGGACCAGGCCGTGGACCGCCGACACCGGCGCGATGGTGTTCTCGGCAACGAAGGGCATGGCCTCCACGGTGATCCACCGGCTCGCCGACCGCGGTCTGATCGACTACGACGCACCGGTCGCGGAGTACTGGCCGGCGTTCGCTGCCAGGGGCAAGGGCGGGGTCACCGTGCGCGACCTGATGCGGCACCGTGCCGGGTTGTCCCAGCTCAACGGTGTTAGCGGGGCCGACATGATGGATCACCTCCTAATGGAGGAACGGATGGCCGCGGCCCCGATGGGATGGCTCAAGGGCAAACCGTCGTATCACGCGCTGACCTATGGCTGGCTGATGTCGGGCTTGGCGCGTGCCGTCACCGGACGTGGAATGCGGGAGCTGTTCCGGACGGAGCTCGCCGAGCCGCTGGACGTCGACGGCATCCACCTCGGCAGGCCGCCGGCCGACGCGCCGACCCAGCCGGCTCGAATCATCGGACCGCAGAGCAGGTTTCAGAATCCGGTCGTCAACCTGGTGACGCCGCGGATCGCGGCGCTGCCGTTCTCCGGCGGCTTGGGGTCGATGTACTTCCCCGGCATGAAGTCGACCGTGCAGGGCGACATGTCGTTGCTCGACACCGAGTTGCCGGCCGCCAACGGCGTCGCGACTGCCAGGGCGCTGGCCCGGATGTACGGGGCCATCGCCCACGGTGGCCAGCTGGACGGCGCGGGGTTCCTGTCGTCGGAGCTGGTGGCCTCGCTCAGCGGCCCGCCGAGCCTGCATCTGGACGGCGGCCTCATCATGCCGCTGTCGTTCCATCTCGGATACCACGGCCTGCCGCTGGGGGGCATCCTGCCCGGATTTGGCCATGTTGGCCTGGGCGGCTCGCTGGGTTGGGCCGACCCCCGCAGCGGCCTGGCCTTCGGTTTCGTCCACAATCGGCTGCTGACCCCGATGCTGGTGAGTGACCAGGCGGGGTTCGTGGCGACCGCCGCCTTGATCAGAAGAGGTGTTTTCCGAGCCCGCAGGGACGGGTATAACACCGTCACCAAGCTGGGCGCTTCATTCTCCAGGCTCTCCGCGGCGGTTTAACTCCGTCGGGCAGTTGAGTTGTTCACTAATTTTCGCCCGGCCCTCGAGAGGGGCTAACGTGCCGACAACGCGTGTTGTCCGACTACTTGCTCTGTGGCGTAACCGTTTTGGGCTGAGCCGGCGCGCTAGGCGCCAGAATGGGCTTGGTATTTGACGCGCGCGTCGAGCAATGTTGCCAGAGTGACGGCAGGTGCCCCTGTCGCTATCGGGCTCGGGATTGCCAGCGCGACGACTGCGGAAGGGGGTCAGGTGGTCCGAACGGCCGTCGACGGGGGACCGGAAGAGCGCGTGGACTCCCAGCCGGGGTGCGTCGACGAGGCCTCGAGCAGCACGTATGAACGGAAGATGAATCACGCGTGACGAAGTCTGACGACAGTGACAACGTCGATGGTCGAATTCGGGTGCCGAGACAAAATATTTGCCAGAAACATCGGCGGCGAAACGTGACGAACGTGGTGAAGTGGTCGCCAGAAACGATCATCCGCGTCAATTTTCGGCGTTTCTGCAGCGTATGCGCCTAAACGAGGTTGTTGGGACGAATAGGTAGCTGTCGGTGTAGTGTCCCGACCGAAGAATGTTGAAGTGGAAAGGGGGGTAACGGATTTGCCGAGTTTTTCGTACTAATGGTTCGTACTAAAAGTTCGGTTTGCTGGTCCGGAACTCCTTATCAATACTCAACCCCAGGTGCAAATGGAAAGGTCACGCAACTGATCCACAGCGCCGAAGGACCGACGTCTTCATGCAGCACAACCGGGTCGGGAGCCTTGGTTCGTTCGTTGGAGAGGGTGAAGTAAGTGGCAGAGACACCGGTCTCCCCAATAGCCGTGATCGGCATGGGGTGCCGTCTTCCCGGTGGCATCGACTCGCCAGCGGGTCTGTGGGCTGCGTTGTTGCGCGGCGTCAACGCGGTGACGACGGTTCCGCTGGATCGCTGGGACGCCGAGGAGTACTTCGACCCGGAGCCCGGTGTGCCAGGACGGTCCGTCTCCAAGTGGGGCGCGTTCATCGACGACGTCGCCGGATTCGACGCCGACTTCTTCAACATCAACGAGCGCGAAGCGATCGCGATCGACCCCCAGCAGCGCCTCCTCCTGGAGACCGCGTGGGAAGCCGTCGAACACGCAGGCATCGACCCCGCGACCATCGCGAGCTCGCTGACCGGCGTCTTCATGGGGATGACCCACCAGGACTATCAACTGCTCGCCGCCGACGCCAACGCCGTCGAGGGTCCGTACGGATTCACCGGCAGCAACTTCAGCTTGGCCTCGGGGCGCATCGCCTACCACCTCGGCGTGCACGGTCCCGCGTTCACCGTCGACTCGGCCTGCTCGTCGAGCTTGCTCGCCGTGCACATGGCGTGCCGCAGCCTGGACGACCGCGAGAGCGACATGGCCCTGGCCGGCGGCGTCTCCATCATGCTGGAACCCCGCAAGATGTCCTCCGGCTCTGCGCAGGGCATGTTGTCCGCTACTGGCACCTGCCACGCCTTCGACGTGCACGCGGACGGCTTCGTCTCCGGCGAGGCGTCCGCAGTGCTGATGCTCAAGCGCCTCGACGACGCGCTCGCCGACGGTGACAACGTGTTGGCAGTCATCCGCGGGACGGCGGCCAACCAGGACGGTCACACGGTCAACATCGCCACCCCGTCGCGGGACGCGCAGACCAAGGTCTACGAGGCAGCCCTGGCGGCGGGTCACGTCGACCCCGCCACCATCGGCATGGTCGAGGCTCACGGCACCGGAACGCCGGTCGGCGACCCGATCGAATTCGCCAGCCTGGCGGCCGTCTACGGCAAGTCCGGGCCGGTTGCGCTCGGATCGGTGAAGACCAACTTCGGGCACGGCCAGTCCGCGTCGGGCGCGGTCGGGCTGATGAAGGCGATTCTGTCGCTGCAACACGGCGTGGTTCCGAAGAACCTGCACTTCACCGAGATGCCGGACGAGATCGCCAGCATCGAGTCCAACCTCTTCATCCCCATTGAGGAAACCCCGTGGCCGGTCGAGGGCGACCACCCGCGGCGCGCCGCCGTGTCGTCCTACGGCCTGTCCGGAACGAACGTGCACGCCGTCCTCGAGCAGGCACCCGCCGCCCAGGCGACCCGCACCGTCGACTCGACGACGACACCCGAGCTGGCCGGTCCCACGCTGTTCCCGCTGTCCGCCACGACGCCCGAGGAGCTGCGGCGCACGGCAGGCAGGCTCGCCGACTGGATCGAGAGCCAGACCGACGAGGACTCCAAGACGGACCTGTCCGACCTCGCGTACACGCTCGCTCGCCGACGCGCTCATCGCCCCGTCCGCACGGTCGTCCTCGCGAACGATCATGCCGAGCTCGTCGCCGAACTCCGCCGCGTCGCCGACGGTGACGACCCGTACGAAGCCGCGGTCGGCAAGGGCGACCGCGGCCCGGTCTGGGTGTTCTCCGGGCATGGGTCGCAGTGGGCGGGCATGGGCTCGGCCCTGCTCGCCTCCGAACCGGTGTTCGCCAAGACCGTCGCGGAGATCGAACCTCTGATCGCCGCCGAATCCGGGTTCTCGGTCACCGAGGCCATGACCTCGGCCGACGTCGTGACCGGCATGGACAACGTGCAGCCCACCGTGTTCGCCGTTCAGGTGGCGTTGGCCGCCACGATGAAGTCCTACGGCGTCGTGCCCGGCGCGGTGATCGGCCACTCCATGGGGGAGGTCGCCGCCGCCGTCGTCTCCGAAGCGCTCTCGCTGGAGGACGGCGTCAAGGTCATCTGCCGCCGGTCCCGCCTGATGGCCACCCTCGACGGGTCCGGTGCCATGGCGTCGGTCGAACTGCCCGCCCAGCAGGTGCTGTCCGAACTCGCGGCGCGTGGCGTCAACGACGTCGTGCTCTCGGTCGTGGCCTCCCCGCAGTCCGCGGTGGTCGGTGGCGCCAAGGAGTCGGTGCGCAAGCTGGCCGCCGAATGGGAAGCACGCGGGCATCATGGCCCGCGAAATCGCCGTCGACGTCGCATCGCACTCCCCGCAGGTCGACCCGATCCTCGACGAGCTGACCGAGGCGTTGCAGGACATCGAGCCGAACGAGCCGACGGTGCCGTACTACTCGTCGACGCTGTATGACCCCCGGGACCCCGCCGACTTCGACGCGTACTACTGGGCCGACAACCTGCGGCATGCGGTCCGCTTCGCCGCCGCGGTCCAGGCCGCCCTCGAAGACGGCTACCGCGTGTTCGGGGAACTCTCGCCGCACCCGCTGCTGACCTACGCGGTGGACCAGAACGCCCGCAGCCTCGACGTCCGCCTCGCGGCCCTGGCCAGCTTGCGACGCGAGCAGGAGCTGCCCAGCGGACTCCGCGGTTTCGTTGCCGCGCTACACGGTGCCGGTGCCGCGGTCGACTACGCCGCGCTGTGGCCCGTCGGCGCGCTCGTCGACGCACCCCTGCCGACGTTCCACCACCCGCGCCTGATGCTCACCAGGGACGGCCAGGAGCAGGGCACGTCCACCCTTGCCGTCCATCCGCTGCTCGGTGCGCACGTTCGGCTGCCCGAGGAGCCGGAACGCCACGTGTGGCAGTCCGACGTCGGCACCGACGCCCAGCCGTGGCTCGCCGACCACCAGGTGCACGGCGTCGCCGCCCTGCCCGGCACGGCGTACTGCGAGATGGCCATCGCGGCGGCCCGCACCGTCTTCGGCGACGCGTCCGAAGCCCGCGACATCGTGTTCGAGGAGCTGCTGCTGCTCGAGTCCGAGACGCCGATCTCGGCGGTGGCCTCGCTCACCGCGGACGGCATGACCGACTTCCAGGTGACCACCCGACTCGAGGGCGAGGAGATCCGGCGGGCCACCGCCGTGCTGCACACCGCCGAAGACTCCGCCGACCCAGCCACCTACGACGTCGCCGCACTCCGGGCCGAGCACCCCGTGGAACTCAGCGGGGCCGAGATGCGCGACTGGTACGACGCCAGAGGCATCCAGTACGGACCGGCGTTCACGGGTCTCGTGGCCGCGCACACCACCCAGGGCCCCGGCGGCTCCGTGTTCGCCGAGGTGGCGCTGCCCGGCTCCATCCGGTCGCAGCAGGGCGCCTACGGGATCCACCCCGCGCTGCTGGACGTCTGCTTCCAGGCCGTGGGTGCGCACCCCGACCTCCACACCGACGCCACCGGCACGCTGATGCTGCCGCTCGGGGTGCGGCGGCTGCGGGCGCATGCGTCGACCCGCAACGCCCACTACTGCTACGTGCAGCTGGTGAACGCCAGTGCCGGTTCGGTCGAGGTCGACGTCGAGGTGCTCGACGAGCACGGTGCGGTCGTGCTGACCGTGGCCGGCCTTCGCCTGGGTACCGGCGTGTCGGAGCAGGGACTGCGCGACAAGCGGCTCAACGAGCGGCTGCTGACCATCGACTGGCGTCGTCAGGAACTGCCCGCCACCGACGTAGTCGGGCACGGGCACTGGATCCTGCTCAGCACGTCCGACGAGCCCGACATGCTGGCCCACCAACTCGCCGACGTGCTGAAGGCCGGCGAGGCCGACGTCACCGCGATGACGTGGACGGCCGACGGCGATCACGCCGCCTGCGCCGAGTTGCTGCGCCGGACGCTCGTCGCCCGGCCCAGCGCGGGCGTCGTGGTGATCCAGGACCCGCGGACCGCCGAGGCCGACCTGGTCGCCGACGGAGCGGACCACGTCCGTCACCTCGTCCGCGTGACCAAGGTGCTGCCCGACGTCGCCGGCGAACCGCCGCGGCTGTTCGTGCTCACCAGGGGCGCGCAGACGGTGCTCCCCGGTGAGGTGCCAAACCTCGCCCAGGGCGGCCTGCGTGGACTCGTCCGAGTCATCGGGATGGAACACCCGCGGATGCGGCCCACCCAGATCGACGTCGACGACGCCACCGACGTGAAGCTGGTCGGCGCCGAACTGCTGTCGTTGTCCGACGAGGACGAGACGGCCTGGCGCGACGGTCACTACTTCACCGCCCGCCTCAACGTCACGCCGCTGCAGCCCGAGGAACGCCACAGCACCGTGGTGCACCCCGACCGCGACGGCATGCGGCTGCAGATCCGCACCCCTGGAGACCTGCAATCGGCCGAACTGGTCAGCTACGAACGGATCCCACCGGGACCCGGCCAGATCGAAGTGGCCGTGTCGGCGTCGAACCTGAACTTCGCCGACGTCCTGGTCGCCTACGGTCGCTACCCGTCCTTCGAAGGTCGCATGCCCCAACTGGGTGCGGACTTCGCCGGCGTGGTGACGGCCGTCGGTGCGGGTGTGACCGACCACGAGATCGGTGACCGCGTCGCGGGCATCTCGGCCACCGGCGCATGGTGCACGTTCGTCACCTGCGATGCGAACCTCGCGGTTCGCATCCCCGCCGAACTGCCGGACGCCACCGCCGCCGCGGTTCCCAGCGCGCACGCCACCGCGTGGTACTCGCTGCACAACCTCGCCAGGATCAGCTCGGGCGACAAGGTGCTGATCCATTCCGCCACCGGCGGCGTCGGTCAGGCCGCCGTGGCCATCGCACAGGCCGCCGGGGCAGAGATCTACGCCACCGCCGGCAGCCCGGATCGTCGGAAGATGCTGGCCGACATGGGCGTAACGCACGTCTACGACTCGCGCAGCACCAAGTTCGCCGACGAGATCCGGCGCGACACCGACGGCTACGGGGTCGACGTCGTGCTGAACTCGTTGCCCGGTGCGGCACAGCGGGCTGGGCTGGAGTTGCTGACCTTCGGCGGCCGGTTCGTCGAGATCGGCAAGCGCGACATCTACGGCGACACCAAGATGGGGCTGTTCCCGTTCCGCCGGAACCTGTCGTTCTACGCGGTGGACCTCGCCCTGCTGACCCTCGTCGCACCGGACACGCTGCGGAGCCTTCTCGAGGTCGTCTACCAGCAGATCGCCGACGGCGTGCTGCCGCCACCGCAGACCACGCACTACCCGTTGGCCAACGGCGCCAACGCGATTCGCGCGATGGGTGCCGCCGAACACACCGGCAAGCTGGTGCTCGACGTACCGCGCACGGGTCAGTTCGCCGCCGTCGTGCCCGCCGACCGGGCGCCGGCGTTCCGCTCCGACGGCGCGTACGTCGTCACCGGCGGACTGGGCGGCCTCGGACTGTTCCTTGCCGAGAAGATGGCGGCGGCCGGTTGTGGCCGCATCATCCTCAACGGTCGGTCGGCGCCGAAGCCGGAGACGCAGCGCGTCATCGAGCGGCTCCGCAAGTCGGGCACCGAGGTCGAGGTCGAACTCGGCGACGTGTCCGAAGCGGCGACGGCGGCCCGAATGGTCGCCGCGGCGACCGCGACGGGGATCCCGCTGCGCGGCGTGCTGCATGCCGCCGCGGTCATCGAGGACGCCACGCTCGGGAACATCACCGACGAACTGATCGACCGGGACTGGGCGCCCAAGGCGATGGGCGCATGGCGACTTCACGAAGCCACCGCCACCGCGTCACTGGACTGGTTCTGCTGCTTCTCGTCGGCCGCCGCCATGGTGGGTTCGCCGGGACAGGGCGCCTATGCAGCCGCCAACAGCTGGCTGGACTCCTTCGCGCGGTGGCGCCGCGCCCAGGACCTGCCCGCCCAGGTGGTGGCGTGGGGGGCGTGGGCGCAGATCGGCGCCGGCCAGGCCATGGCCGACAACGAGGGCATGGCCATTGCCCCCGAGGACGGTGCGTACGCCTTCGACACCCTGATGCGTCACACCCGGGTGTACAGCGGCTACGCCCCGGTGGCAGGCGCGGCGTGGCTGACCGCGTTCGCGCAGACCAGTCCGTTCGCCGAGGCGTTCGCGTCGATGGGCCAGGACCGGACGGGGTCGAGCGAGTTCCTCGAGGAGCTGCGGCTGCTGCCGCGCGAGGAGTGGGCCGCCCGAGTCCGCCGCCTGATCTCGGAGGAGATGAGCCTGATTCTGCGGCGTTCGGTCGACGCGGACCGGCCGCTGTCGGAGTACGGCCTAGACTCCCTCGGGACGTTGGAGTTGCGCACCCGGCTGGAGTCCGAGACCGGCGTGCGGATCGGCTCGACCGACGTCACCACGGTGCGCGGTCTCGCCGAGCGACTCAGTGAGATGATCGCCGTGGATCTCGACGTCGACTCCGCCGCTGCTCCGGCGGTGTCGCCATGACCATCGAATCAGCGCCGATGACGTCGCTCACCGAAGTTTCAGGACCAGGGGAGAGATAGATGGTTGCGATCAAGGCGATCCATGACTGGATCGGGGCATCCGGTGACGTGGTGTCCTGGCACCCGTCGCCCGCCAGCCGGGCCAAGGTGATGAACGCTCCGGTGAGTGCCGTGCCGCCCAGCTATCAGCAGGCTCAGCACATTCGCGGCTACCTGGACCACCTGTCCAAGGGCAGCGACATGGCGCGGCTCAACATCCCCGCGTGGGACATGCCGGGCCAGTGTGACCTTCGCGCGATGTCTCACGTCATTACCGCGTACCTGCGCCGCCACGACACCTACCACAGCTGGTTCGAGATGGCCGACGACGGCCAGATCGTGCGCCGGACCGTGGCCAACCCGCGTGACATCGCGTTCGTGCCCACCAAGTACGGCGAGATGACGGCGAACGAGTGGCGCGAGCACGTGCTCGGCACGCCCAATCCGCTGCAGTGGGATTGCTTCTCGTTCGGCATCATTCAGCGCGCCGACCACTTCACCTTCTACATCAGCGTCGACCACGTGCACACCGACGCGATGTTCATGGGTCTGGTGCTCGTCGAGATCCACATGATGTACGCGGCCCTGGTCAGCGGAGCGGGTCCGATCCCGCTTCCCGCGGCGGGCAGCTACGACGAGTACTGCGTCCGGCAGAACGCGCTGCTGTCCGGCCTGACGCTGGAGTCGCCGGAGGTGCGGGAGTGGATCCGCTTCGCGGAGTGCAACGACGGCACGCTGCCGCACTTTCCGTTCCCGCTCGGCGATCCGCCGTGGTCCAAGACCGGTGACCTGGTGACGGTGCGGCTGCTGGACAAGCAGCAGTCGGACCGGTTCGAGGCCGCCTGCACCGCGGCCGGTGCTCGCTTCATCGGTGGCGTCTTCGCGTGCGCGGCCATGGCGCAGGAGGCGCTCACGGGTTCGACGGACTACCACGTGATCACGCCGACCACGACGCGGTCGACGCCCGAGGAGTTCCAGACGACCGGGTGGTTCACGGGCGTGGTTCCCGTCTCGGTGGCCGTCGACCCCACGTCCTTCGGCGACACCGCCCGCGCGGCGCAACGCTCGTTCGACGGTCGGATGTCGTTGGGCCCCATCCCCTTCGACCGCGTGCTCGAACTGGCCGACGGGAAGCACGGGCTGCGCGCGCCGGACCCCGGGGTGCCGATGGTGTCGTTCCTCGACGCCGGTCTGCCGCCGCTCTCGCCGAGCATCATCGCCGAATGGGAGCGGATGAACGGCAGGGTCTTCAGCGACGCCCGCTCCGCCTACCAAATCGGGTTGTGGGTCAACCGCGGCGAGCGGGAGACCTCGGTGACCGTGGCGTTCCCGGACAACCCCATCGCCCGGGAGTCCGTGGACCGCTACCTGGCGGCCATGGTCGCGGTGTACCTGAGCGTCGCCGACGGTGCGATGGCAGCACCCAGTCGTGGTCACGTGCGGCACGGGGAGGCACTGCACCGCAACGCCGTTCGCGATCGTGAGCCGCTGTTGCCGATGGCCAAGGGCTGACCCCGGGTGCCGACGGAGACTCGGCCGGGCACCGACTCCCTGCTCGACCACGTCGACCAGGCGCTGTTCCTCGGTCTGCGCGCCACCGGACAGTCCGCCGCCATGCAAATGGTCTGGGTCTACGAGGACGCCCCGAACTGGGATGAACTGCGGCGCTCTCACCAGGACTTCGGATTCGGCCTGGCCGGCAGGCTGATCGAGCCGTCGGTGCTGCCGTTCGGCCGGCACCGCTGGGTGTCGTCGCTGGGGCCCGCCGCCCCGCTGGACGTGGCGGTCACGCCCCGGCCACGGGCCGAGCTCAGCGACTGGATCGACGAACGGGCGCAGCTGCCGATCGACCCGGAGCATGGCCCCGCCTGGCACATGGCCGTGCAGCCGCTGACCGACGGGTCGACCGCGGTCACCCTGGTCGGTTCCCACTGCATCGGCGACGGCGGGGCGGCCTTCCTGTCGGTCTTCGAAGCCGTCATGGGTGCCCGCCGCGACCTGGGTTATCCGTTGCCCAGGTCACGCACCCGGCGCCAGGCCTTGCTTGCCGACACCCGTCAGACGGTGCGCGACCTCCCCGAGCTGGGGCGGACCCTGGTCGCCGCGGCCAAGTTCCTCCGGGCCAAGCGGAAGACTTCGGACGCACCCCCGTCGGCGCCGAAGCGCGCCGCGGTGAGCCGTCCGGGCGAGACGGTGATCGTGCCCGCCATCTCGGCGTTCGTCGACCTGGCGAAGTGGGATGCACGCGCGGAAGCGCTTGGTGGCAACGGCCATTCACTGCAGGCCGGTCTCGCGGCCCGGCTCGCGGTACACCAGGGCCGGGCGCTGGCCGCCGACGGCACGGTCGGGCTGATCGTTCCGATCAACGACCGCACCCTGGAGGACACCAGGGCCAACGCGGTCAAGTTGGCGTACGTCCGCGTCGACCCGACGCACGTCGCCAAGGATCTGACCGACACCCGCACCGCGGTGCGCGAGGCGCTCAAGGTGATGCGGGAGAAGCCGGACGAGGCGTTGGCCCTGCTGCCGCTGAACCCGTTCGTGCCCAAGGTGGCCGTTCGGCACAGCGCGGACCTGGCGTTCGGCTTCACCGACCAACCGGTGTCCAGTTCCAACGTCGGCGACCTGCCCATCCAGGTCGCCAGCCCAGGCGGCGCTCCGGCGCAGCAGGTGATGCTGCGCGGCATCGACCAACGCATCACCCGTGGCGTGCTCGAAGAGCGCAGCGGGCTGTTGACCGTCGTGTCGGGACGGCTGAACGGCAAGGTCACGATCACCGTCGTCGGCTACCAACCCGGTGCCGAGAACACCAAGCAGGCGTTGCGCGACCGGTTGGCCGCGGTCTTCGAGGAATTCGAACTCACCGCGGTGATCGTGTGAGCGACCGGTTGGCCTACATCGACCAGGCGACGTTCCTGTCGATGCAGGCGACCGGCCGCTCCCAGTTGGTCCAGTACGTGTGGGTCTACACCCATCCGGTCGACATGCAGCGGTTGCGGCGCTTTCACCGAAACGTCGGGCACGGATTTGCCGGACGCCTCGTCGAACCGTCGATTCTGCCGTTCGGACGGCATCGGTGGGTTGCCGCAACCGGGCCGGCGGCACCCCTCGACGTCGACGACGCGCGCGCTCCCGGCGAGCTGGGCACGTGGCTCGACGAGCGGTCCCAGCTCCGAGTCGACCCGGTCCGCGGACCGGGATGGCACCTGGGCGTGCTGCCGATGACCGACGGTACGACGGCGGTGACCCTGGTGGCGTCGCACTGCCTGCTGGACCACGGGGCCTCGGTCAGCACCGTGGTCGACGCCGTCGGCGACGCGCCGCGCGACTTCGGCTACCGCTTGCCACGATCCCGGACGCGGCGGGCTGCACTGGCCTCAGACGCCCGCCAGGTGGCGCGCGACCTGCCCGACTTCGGGCGCACCGTGATCACCGCGGCGAAGTACGCATACCGGAGCCGGAAACAGATCTCGGCGTCGAGCGCAGCCCGGCCGCAGGCGGCGCCCGAGGGGCCGGACGGCCCACTGGTTCTGGCCGCGGTGTCGGCGGTGGTCGACGCCGCGGACTGGGACGCCCGTGCCGGTGATCTGGGTGGCACCGGATACTCGCTACTGGCCGGCTTCGGGGCCGTACTGGGGGAGCGGATGGGCCGGGCGCGACCGTCCGACGGCGCCGTCACGCTGCTCATCGCGTTGAGCGATCGCGGGGGGCCGGAGGATCGGCGCGGCAACGCCATGCAGATTGCCACGGCGACCGTCGATCCCACCTCCGCGACTGGGGACCTGACGGTAGCCAGATCGGCTGTGCGAGAAGCGTTTTCCGCGGTCCGCGAGGGCGTCGACGACAAGCACGCCCTGCTGCCCATCACGCCGTTCGTGCCGACGCGAGCCGTGCGGCGCACGGCCGAGGTCATCTTCGGCGATCTTCCGGTGTCGTGCTCCAATCTCGGAGAGATCCCCGCCGCGATGGCTCGCGCCGACGGGACCGACGCCGAGTTCATGCTGTTCCGCCCCGTCGACCAGGGCGTCACCCGGGCCGCCCTCGAGCGGGCCGGCGGCCAACTCGTCGTGGCGGCCGGACGCGTCACCGGCAACGTGTCGCTCAACGTCGTGGGTTACGAAGTGGGCGCGGACAACACCCGGGAGTGGTTGGCCGACAAGGTCGTCCGCACGCTCGCCGACTTCGGCCTCAAGGGCACCGTCATCTAGGCGCGGCCAGCGTCTCGCTCACCTCCGCCCGCTCCTCGCAGTTCTCCCGCGACGTCGAATCTCGTCGACCGCGAAGCGGTCGATCGGTACGAAACGTGTTGGTTTTCCGACGATCTGCCGGTTTTGCCCGCAGCGCACACGGTGGGTGCACGTGGGTCCTCAGAACGTCGCCGCGAGTGCGCTGGACGCCGCCGTCGGCTGGACCGGCACCGTTGCTGGCCGGTGTAACCTCACATGATGTTCACCCGCGGCGATACTCGTGGCGTCTCGGTGCACGAAGTGTTCGAGGCGCTGGGTCGATTCGTCGTCCGGCGCCCCATCGCGATCATCGTCTTCTGGTTGGCTCTGGTCGGCACGCTGTTCCTGTTGATCAGTCCGCTGTTCGTCGTCGCGCAGAGGAACCCGCCGGATCTGCTGCCGAAGGACTCGCCGATCCTCGCCGCGGGCGACCACATGAAGAACGCCTTCAAGGAGGCCGACGGCGGCAACGTCGCCGTCGTCGTCCTGTCGAGTGACGGCGAACTGACGTCGGCCGACGAGGACGTCTATCGGAAATTGGTGGCCGCGCTTCGCGCCGACACCGAGAGCGTCAAGTCGACCCAGGACTTCGTCACCATCCCCGAACTCCGCGACGCGATGACGAGCAAGGACAAGCACGCCTGGACGCTGCCGATCAGCCTGGAAGGCGCCATGGGCTCCGGGCCGGGTCAGGCGGCCTACAGCAAGGCCCTCGACACGGTGGAGGAGGTCACCAAGGATTCGTCCCTCAAGGTCAACGTCGTGGGTGCGTCGGCGACGTTCGAGGACCTGAACAAGCTCGGTGAACACGACCAGACGATCATCGAGCTCTCGACCGTGATCACCATCTTCACCATCCTGGTCATCGTCTATCGCAACCTGGTCGCGATGTTGATGCCGCTGATCACCATCGGCGTGTCGATGGGCGTCGCACAACAGGTGGTCGCCGGACTCGGTGAACTGGGCCTGCCGATCGGTCCGCAGACCATCGTGCTGATGACGGGCATGTTGATGGGCGCCGGCACCGACTACGCGGTGTTCCTGTTCAGCAGATACCAGGAGTGTCTGCGGCGGGGGATGGCCTCCGACGATGCCGTGGTGTACGCGCTGGCGACCATCGGCGAGGTGATCGCGGGCTCGGCCGCGACGGTCGCGCTGACATTCATGGGTCTGTCGTTCGCGACGCTGGCGGTCTTCTTGACCGTCGGGCCCTCGTTGGCCGTCACGATCCTCATCGCGGTGCTTGCGGCCATGACGTTGCTACCCGCTCTCATGGTGCTCGCCGGCCGGCGGGGATGGGTCAAGCCGCGCAAGGACATCACCGGGCGGTTTTGGCGCACCTCGGCCGTGCGCATCGTGCGACGGCCCCGGGCCTTCCTTGCCGCCAGCCTCGTCATCCTGCTTGCCCTCGCCGGCTGCGCGACGCTGATCAAGTACAACTACGACGACCGCAAGAATCTCCCCGACGACGCGCCCAGCAACCAGGGTTACGACGCGCTCGTCAAGCACTTTCCCGTCAGCACCACCATGCAGCAGTTCATCCAGATCTACGCGCCCAACGTCGACCTTCGGTCGCCCAAGTCCCTGGCCGACCTCGAGCAGATGGCCACCCGCATCAGCCAGGTCCCTGGCATCGACTCGGTGCGTGGCATCACCAGGCCCAACGGCGAGATGCTGCAGGAAGCGAAGTCGACCTACCAGGCCGGCGAGGTGGGTGGCAAGCTCGCCGATGCGTCCGGCCTGATCGCGACCAACGACCAGAACCTCACGTTGCTGGCCAACGGCGCGCACCAGCTGGCCGACGTCAACAACCAGATCCGCCTGCAGTTGCTCGGCTCGATGGGATCGATCCGCGAGGTCTTCAGCGGGCTCATCCAGGTCAAGGAGGCCATGGGTGACGACGTCACCTTCGACGACCTGAGCAAGCAGGCTGCCGTCTTGGCCAACATGCGGTCGGTGGGGGATTCGCTGGGCAACAGCCTGGACACCGTGACCAACGCCTACGACTCGTCGAAGTCGATGCTGGTGGTGCTCAACAGCAGCATGGCCTGCAACATCGACCCGGCCTGCGTGAGCTCGCGGGCCGAACTGCAACGCCGCGTGGACGGCTACAACCCCGGCGACATCACCTATCTGAAGGCGCTCAGTGCCGGACTGAAGGACACCAAGGGCACCGACCGGCTCGACGACGTCATCCGCAAGGTCGGTACCAATCTCGAGCGGGCCTTCGCCGGCCTGCAGCAGCTCGGGATCGAGGACGAGGGCGATCTGGACGCCAAGCTCGGCGAACTACGCCAGAACGCGAACAAGCTCGCCGACTCCAGCAAGCAGCTCGCCGACGGCGTTCAACTCCTGGTCGACCAGACCCGCAACATCGGCGGCGGCCTGGATCAAGCGTCGGGATTCCTGCTCGCGATGAAGCGCGACGCCTCCGACCCGGCGATGTCGGGGTTCTACATTCCGCCCCAGGTGCTCACGCAGAAAGAGTTCAAGAAGGCCGCGCAGCTGTTCGTCTCCGACGACGGGCACACCGTCCGGTACCTGGTCCAGACGGCGCTGAACCCGTTCGGTGCCGAGGCGATGGACCAGGTCGACCTCATCCTCAAGGCCGCCGACAGCTCCAAGCCCAACACCAGCCTCGCCGACGCGCAGATCACGATGGTCGGGTTCTCGGCGTTCCAAAACGACATCCGAAACCACTACGACCACGACTTGACCTACATCGTCATCATGACGCTGGTCGTGGTGTTCCTGATTTTGGTGGCCTTGCTCCGAGCGATCGTCGCGCCCATCTATCTGGTCATGTCGGTCGTGCTGTCATTCGTCTCGGCCATGGGAATCGGCGTCGTGTTCTTCCAGTTCATCCTGGGTCAAGACATGTACTGGAGTGTCTCGGGCATGGCGTTCCTGGTGCTCGTGGCAGTCGGCGCCGACTACAACCTGCTGCTGATATCTCGAATTCGCGACGAAGCGAAGTACGGCGTGAGGTCCGCGGTCATCAAGACCGTCGGAGCCACCGGAGGCGTCATCACCTCGGCGGGCCTGATCTTCGCCGCGTCGATGTTGGCGCTGACGGTCAGCAGCTTGTCGACGGTGGTTCAGCTCGGCTTCGTGATCGGCGTCGGTCTGCTGCTCGACACGTTCATCGTGCGGACCATCACCGTCCCGGCGGTCGCCGTCCTGATGGGCGACCGCAACTGGTGGCCGTCGAAGACGCCCCGGCAGATGATCGAGGAGAAGCGTCGGCACGCCCGGGCCGAGGCCGCGCAGGCTTACGAGGACGAGGGACCGACCGGTCCCATCCGAACCGGCGCCGTCGACTACGACGCCCACGACGACGAGGCGGACGACGCCGAGGGGGACGACGGCTATGCGGTCGCGGTGCAGACCGCCAGCCGCATCAACGCCGCGTGGCGCGACGACGAGTAGACGCGCCGCTCCGTCAGCGGGCGGACCGCGCTGCGGTGCGGTAGGAGCGCATCACGAGCATCCCGGCCACGATGGCGATCGCGACGATCCAGGCGACCGTCAGCAAAAGGGGTTGCACGGCGAAACTGCCACGCGCAAGACTCGTCATCGCCTCGATCGTGGCGGACATTGGCTGGTACCGGACCACCGGGCGAATCCACGCGGGGAAGAGCTCGAGCGGGGCCACCCCCGAGCTTGCGAACACCGCGCCGAGCGACAGTCCGTTCAACCAGTTCAGCAAAGCGAGGCTGTGACAGCGAAGGGCAATGAGGATGACCACGGTTGCGTACACCGTCACCCACAGCACCGGGATTGCCGCAAACGCCAGCGCGGCAAGGAGGCCACCGTGGAATCGCATCCCGAGCACCGTTCCGACGATCGCGATCACGACGGTCGCCACCACGGTGCGAACAGCCTCCGCCAGCAGGGTCCCGGTGAGGGCACTGGCCCGTCTGACGGGCATCACCCAGAAGCGAGCCATCAGACCGTTCTCCCGCTCCGACGGGATCGACAGGGCGGCGGCGACCGATCCCGACATGCCGCCGGCCAACGCACACATCGACACGACGGTGTCCAGGCTGTCGGTGCCCGTCAGGCGGGTCATCGACTTGCTGACGAGCATGTAGTAGACGATCAACAGAATGGTCGGGAACAACAGCGACTGCAGCGGAACCAGGGGGTTGCGCCGCCACCGCGTCATCAACCGGCCCGCGAAGACCGCACTCTCGACGGCGAGCGGAAACCGCCGGGCCTCGACGACGGTCATCCGCGCGGCCCCCGTTGCCGACCGTGGCCCGTGATCGCGAGGTATCCGAGCCCGAGCAACAGACCGACGCACCAGGCCAGCGTGATCGCCAGGTTCACCCCGTCGACGTGGCCGCTGGCGAAGCCGCGCAGGGTCTCGGTGATCTGCGAGATCGGCTGGTACTCGACGAAGGGCTGCACCCAGGTGGGGAACGACCCGACCGGCGCCATTCCCGTCGAGAGCAGCACCAGCAGCAGTTGCGGGATGAGAAGCAACTGACTGGAGGTGTCCGACCGCTTGGCGCGGGTTCCGGTGGCCTCCGCGCCGAACGACAGCGCCAGCGTCAGCGTCAGGCAGAGCGCGACGAACATGATTCCGAACGCGGGGCCGCCGTCCATCCGGAAGCCGAACGGGTAGGCCACGGCGAACGCCGCGATCAACGCGAGGGCGCCCCGGATCAGGCAGTACAGCATCCGCGCCATCATGGGCGCGTACACCGAGATGGGGAACGTCCTCAGCCGGACGCCGAACTCCGAGGCACGCTCGTGCGCCGCCAGGTCGGTGGTGTTGAGGGCGCCGAAGAGCATCGCCTGCACGACCACCGCGGGCAGCACGTACTGCGGGTAGCCGATGCCGCCGGTGTCGATGACGTTGCGCAGCCCGACGGTGAACCCGACGAAGGTCAGCACGGGCACCAGCACCGCGAACACGATGTCAAGGTTGCGGACGGAGGCCCTCACTTGGCGTTCGGTGAGCGCGACGACTGCCGTCATACCGTCAGCGTAGGACCGGTGAGATGCAGGAACACCTCGTCGAGCGACGGTTTGCGCAGCGAGATGTCCATCAATTCGACACCCAACTCTTCGAGCTTGCGGAACACCTCGCCAAGCGTGGTCACCCCGTGTGGCGCCGGCACCGACACCGTGTTGGCGGCGGTGTCGACCTCGGCGCCTTCGTAGCCGCCCAGGACCGACACCACGCGGGCCAGGTCCTCGGGGTGCAGGGGAGTGACCTGGCAGTAGCTGTGCCCCATTCGGCGCTTCAGCTCCTCGGCGGTGCCGCTCGCGATCACACGACCGGCGTCGAGGATGACGATGGAGTCGCTCAGGACGTCGGCTTCCTCGAGGTACTGGGTGGTGAGCAGCACGGTGACGTCCTGGGCGGCGAGCGAGGACACCAGCGTCCAGACGTCCCGTCGGCTGCGGGGATCGAGCCCCGTCGTCGGCTCGTCGAGGAAGAGCACCTTCGGCGGCACGATCAGGGAGACCGCGATGTCGATGCGCCGGCGCATGCCGCCCGAGTACGTGGACACCTCGCGGTCGGCGGCGTCGACGAGGTCGAAGCGTTCGATGAGTTCGTCGGCTCGGCCACCGGCCTGCTTGCGCTTCATCCCGCGCAGCCGACCGAACAGCACCAGGTTCTCGCGTCCCGTGAGGGAGCCGTCGAGGGCCGCGTCCTGACCGGTGACACCGATGCTCCGGCGCACCTGGTCGGCGTCGTCGACGACGTCGAACCCGGCGACGGTCGCCGTGCCCGTGGAGGGTTCGAGCAGGGTCGAGAGGATCTTGACGATGGTGGTCTTGCCGGCGCCGTTGTGGCCGAGCAGGCCGCACACCGAGCCCGTCGGTACCGTGAAGCTCACCTCGCGCAGCGCGGGCAGCGGGCCGAAGGTCTTGCTGACGCCGTCGACCTCGATCACGTTAGGCGTCCAACCGGACGAAGCTCCCCTGGCGATACAGGTCGACACATGCCTGCCGACGAATCTTGCCGCTGGTGGTGATCGGGATGGCGCCCCGCGAGACGAACACCAGGTCGGCCGTGCTGATCCCGTGTGCCGTCGAGATGGCCGCCGTGACGTCGCTCTTGACGGCCGCGAGCCTCTCCAGCGTCTCCTCCTGGGTGGCCCGCTCCTTCATCTCGACGATCGTCACCAACTTCTCGGTGCCGTCGTCCTCCACCGAGATGGCGGCGACGCGCCCGTTGGAGACCGCGCCGACGGTCGCTTCGATGTCGTCGGGGTAGTGGTTGCGGCCGCGGACGATCAGCAGGTCCTTGATGCGTCCGACGATGAAGAGCTCGTCGTCCACGAAGCCCAAATCGCCTGTCCGCAGCCACATGTCGGCCGGGATGTCGTCGGCGGGATCCGCGATGACGCCACGGAAGGTGGCCTCGGTCTCGTCGGCCTTGTTCCAGTATCCGGCGCAGACGTTGTCACCGTGCACCCAGATCTCGCCAACCGTGCCGGCGGGGGCCTCCTGCTGCGTCTCGGGATCCACGATCCGGACCAGGGGAGACTCGGGGCTGCCGTAGCTGATCAGCGACGTTCCGGTCGACGTCCGCTTGGCCATGCCCGCGGTGAGCTTCTCGGTGTCGAAGGTGACCACCGACGGCGGTTCACCCGGCTCGCGGGTCGCGACGAACAGCGTCGCCTCGGCGAGCCCGAAGGACGGCCGGATGACCTTGCCGGGAAAGTTGAACTTGGCCAGTCGGGACGTGAAGCGCTTGACCGACACCGGCTGGACGCGTTCGGCCCCGCAAATGATCGCGAGGACGTCGCCCAGGTCGAGGCCGGCCAGGTCCTCGTCGGTGGTGCGGGCGGCGGCCAGGTCGAGTGCGAAGTTGGGCGTCGCGGTCAGGGCGCGCGACCGGATCGCCAGCTGTTGCAGCCACCGCGCGGGACGTTGCAGGAAGGCAATGGGACTCATGATGACGGAATGCCAGCCACCGAGGATGGGCGCACAGATTCCGAGGATGAGGCCCATGTCGTGGTAGAAGGGCAGCCAGGACACCACGGTCGTGTTCTGCGGGCCGACCTTGCCGTAGTCGCTGAGGAGGGCCCCAACCTGCTGCTCGAAGTTCGACAGCAAGTTTCGCTGCGAGACCATCACGCCGGCGGGCGTCCGGGTCGACCCCGAGGTGTACTGCAGGTAGGCGGTGTCCGGCGGCGTTTCGCGCCGTGACGTCGACCGCCGCCGCACGCTGAGGTCCAGCCGGTCGACCTCGAGAACCACCGGCGCCGGGTCGCCGTCCTGCGACGTGGCGTACGGGGCCACGGTCGGGGCGGTGTGGGCCGTCGTGAGGATGACGGTCGGGCGGGCGTCTGCCATGACCGCGGCGACTCGCTCGTCGTGCGCGCCGACCGAGGGGGTGGACAGCGGCACGGCGATCACGTTGGCCTCGAACGACGCCAGGAAGCCGAGGATGTAGGACATGTTCTGCGGCGCGAGGATGACGACGCGGTCGCCGATCTGGGCGTGCTCGCGGATCTCCGCGGCCAGGGCGACGACCTGCTGCTGAAGTTGCCCCCACGTCAGAGTTTCCTCGACGCCTTCCCACTCGCGGTCGTAGTCGATGAAGGTGAAGGCGGGGTCGTTGGGCTGCAGGCTCGCCCGCTCGCGAAGAATCGCGGGAATCGACGAGTCCAGCATGGGCGGCCCTTTCTGCAGCGCAACGATACGTGTGGGTCGAGCTTAGGGAACGCGACCACGCAATGCGCAATGTAGCGAGAATGACTATGGCACAGCCGGTTAGGCGCCTCGACCGCGCTGGAGTCACTGCCGCTTCGGGGAGCATTGTCGCAAACTGATTGGTGTTCACCAAAATTGAATACCTTTTGCCCGAAACGCTGCCTGCCGAGCACTCGACGACGCCCTGAGCTCTTGCTCGCTTGATCCGCCGCGGGCGGGCATCCCGCCGGTGACGGGCCTCCCGAGGTAGCCGACCGCCCGCATGGTTCATCTTTGGACGGTCCGTCGGATTCGTCCGTCGTCGACGCTCGCCGGCGCGGGTGGTCGCCGTCGACGGAGTCACTCAGCTACCGGCGGATCACCTGTGTGACGCGGGGCCGTCCCGGTGCGAAACGTCCTCGGCGCCGGTCGTTCTCGAATCGGTCGGCGCATCGCCGCGGACGAGTGCCACCTCGACGATGGCACTGTCCGGCCAGACGCCGTTCATCGTCGCCCGGCGCAGCTTCTCGCGCAGGGGCAGGGCGTGGTCGACGTTCTTCACGCCGGGGAGCCGCACGAGCGGCAGGACGTTGAACTGCCAGCCGTAGCGCCGGTGCAGTGCGGCGTTGGCGGCTTCGGCGGCCGGACCCGAGATGATCGTCGCCCGTCCGCGCACGGTCGGTACGCCCGCGGGGTAGCGGCCGCGGTAGTCGCACGGCCACACTTCGACGCTCGAGTTCGCCGCAATGCGGGTGGTCTTGGGCCCCCGTTTCGTCCGAAACACCAATACGTCTGCGTCCAACGCGAACCAGATGGGCGTGTCCACGGCGCTTCCGTCGCGGCGGAAGGTCCTGAGCTGGGCGTACGCGCCGCGCCGAGGGCGGCGAGCATGTCGTCGTCGTTCACGTCGTCCATTCAACGACTTCGAGTTGACTCGAAGTCAAGGTCGGGGATGATCAGGTGGTGTCCCTCTCCATCGGCCGGGTTGCCGAACGTTCCGGCGTCGCGGCGACGACGCTGCGGTTCTACGAGGCGGAGGGGCTCCTCAGCGCCCCTGGCCGGGTCGGCGGTCGTCGTCGATACGACGAGGGCGTGTTCACGCGGCTCGAGGTCATCGGGCTGTGCAAGGCGGCGGGTTTCAGCCTCGAGGAGATTCGCGTCCTGCTGTCCGACGACAGTCCGGGGCGCTCGGCGAGCCGGTCCTTGGCGGAGGCCAAGCTGGCGGACGTCGACGCTCAGATGGCCACGTTGGTCCGGGCGAGGGAGATCATCGAGTGGGCGATGGAGTGCCCAGGCGAACCGCTCAGTGGCTCGTCTTGCTGAACCACTTGGTCTTGATGCGCCACGAGTGGGCCGACGTCAGGGCGAAGCCGGCCCCGCACATGCAGGCGAAGAACCACACCAGGTTGCCGTCTTCGACCGACTGCAGCGAGGGCACCAAGGCGGTCACGACTCGGACCACGCAGGCCATGACGCCGCTGACCGAGGCGGCCAGGTAGACGTTCGCCACCACGCGCGAGCGGGGATCCTTGCGCAGGATCAACAGTGCCCGCGAGCCATATCCCAGCAGGTAGATCAACGTTCCGCAGAGCACCAGCCAGTACGTGGTCAACCAGAAGTCGGTGTGCAGTTCGAAGAAGTCGGGGGCGTAGATCTTCGCGCCGTTGCCGAGCGAGAACGCGGCCAACAGCAGCGGAATGCAGAGCGTGGCGGGGCGCTCGACGTACTGCTTGAAGGTCACCTGCATGGCGTGGTCGTCCTGCAGCCTGCCCAGCGAGTTGTAGACGATCGCCGACGCCGCCACGATGTACATGTCGTGACCGATGTAGTCCTCGAGGTTCCACAGCCCGGTGAGGGAATGCAGCCAGTGCCCGAGGGTCTCCGACGCCAGCGGCGACATCAGCATCACGGTCGCGCCCTGGAGCGCGATGTTGAGGGTGGCGGCAACCTCCCAGCGGCACGACCACGTCACCCGGCGAATCCACAAGCTCCACGCCACACACAGGAGTGTGATGGTGATGAGGACTGCCAATCCCATGAGCTTCGCTTTCGGACTTTGAGTTGCTGTCGGCAAATCGTACGGGTTAGAGCGGGGGAGCGTCGGCTCGCGGCGTGAGGTCGCGGAGCCTGGGCCGCCGCACCGTTCGCCGTTGCGTCGTGGACTCCGCGATGGTGGCCACCGACATCGGCGCCGACTCGACGTAGTTCCAGACTTCCTCGCGGGTCATCAACCCGAACCGAACCTGCAGGTCGGGGTAGCTGAGGTTGAACCGATCCGCCACCAGACGCATCTCTTCGGCGTTGGGGTAGTCGGGTTCCTTGATGCGCCGGTAATAGGTACTGCTCGAGGTTCCGAGCGCGTCGTAAATGGCCCTCGCGTCGACCTCTCCGTCGAGGAGGTAGTCCAGCAGGGTCTTCAGCTGACGGCCGTTCTCATCAGTCCGTGGCACGGCGTTAGCTTAACCGCTCGTCCGTCGCTTGGGCAGTACGCGCCGCAAACGGATTTTGCGCTCTCTAATTGACATGGCCGTCACAGTTTTGGCAGATGTGTCCCATTTCTGGGACAGCCGTGTAGCGTTCCACGCATGACGCGCGCAAACCTGCAGCTGACCGATTACGACCCCGAGGGCCGCCCTCGCGTCGAGGACTTGGTGCTGATCTCGGCTCCCCTGTCGGCGCTGTTGACCATGGAGCTCCACGGAGCCGCCGCGGTCCTGGAATTGACGACCGACGACATCCTGCTTGCCGCGCTCGGCCGCGCGATCGAACGCACCATCGGTACCGGCGTCGTCGGCGTCGACGTGCCGTGCCATTCGACCGGCATGCAGCCGGTGGAGTTGTCCTGCGCGGCGCCCGCACAGCTGGACGCCGACGAGATGCTGGCCGGCGTGCACCATCAGCTCGGCGCGACCGCCGTCCACCGCGTCGTGCGCGGCGTGCCGGACCAGCTCCCGGCCGAGTCTCCGTCGCCCGTGCTGTTCGTCACCGGCGAGGCTGCCGTGGAGCGTCCGCACGCCGGCCACCTCCTGGAGCTCCGCGCCTCTCGCCAGGGTGACGTCATCGCCCTGGACTGGTGGTTCGACGCCCGCAGCTTCGAGCCGTACACCGTCGCCGAGCTGGCCGACCAGTTCCCGCTGGCCATGATCGAGCTGACGTCCGAGGCCACGCCGCCGGTGCACGCGAACCACGAGTTGGCGCTGGCCCACTAGCGATCAGTAAGATCTGCGCAAAGGCACCGATCCGGCCATCACCGGGGAGCCTTCGGAAGAACGGCGTCCCGACTTCGGTCGGCGCTCAGTAGAACCGAACGGCAGGGCCCGTCATCGCCCATTCGAGCGGCGCACCCCGGTGCGCAAGCGGGGTGGTACCGCGGTGTTCGCGCACGAGCGCGACGTCGTCCCCGTGCCTTGTACGACATGGGCACAGGAGACGAACACGGTGACGGCCTACCCGAGACCGGCGAGCGGATCGCCGAGCTTCCCCGACCTCGAGCTCGAGGTGCTCGACTACTGGGACGGCGACGGCACGTTCCGCGCCAGCATCGACCGCCGTGACGGGGCGCAAGAATACGTCTTCTACGACGGACCGCCGTTCGCCAATGGTCTGCCGCACTACGGCCACCTGTTGACGGGATACGTCAAGGACATCGTCCCGCGCTATCAGACGATGCGCGGCTTCAAGGTCGAGCGCCGGTTCGGCTGGGACACCCACGGACTGCCCGCCGAGCTGGAGGCGCAACGTCAGCTCGGCATCACCGAGAAGGCCCAGATCGAGGAACTGGGCATCGACGCCTTCAACGCGGCGTGCCGCGCGTCGGTCCTCAAGTACTCCGCGGAGTGGCGCGCCTACGTCACCCGCCAGGCCCGCTGGGTCGACTTCGACAACGACTACAAGACACTCGACCTCGGCTACATGGAGTCGGTGCTCTGGGCGTTCAAGCAGCTGTGGGACAAGGGATTGGCCTACGAGGGCAACCGCGTCCTCCCGTACTGCTGGAACGACGAAACCCCGCTGTCCAGCCACGAACTGAGGATGGACGACGACGTCTACCAGAACCGGCAGGACCCGGCGGTGACGGTGGGGTTCCGGATCGCCGACGGGCCCCTCGCCGGCGCCCGTCTCCTGGTGTGGACGACGACGCCGTGGACGCTGCCGTCCAACCAGGCCGTCGCCGTCAACCCCGACGTCACCTATGTTCAGGTGGAGGGCGTCGACGGCTCGCGTTACGTCCTGGCCGAGGCCCGGGTCGCGTCGTACGCGCGCGAGCTGGGCGAGGAGCCGACGGTCACGAGTTCGCACTCCGGTCGGGAGCTGCTCGGTGTGGAGTACGTGCCGCCGTTCCCCTACTTCATGGACTCGCCCAACGCGTTTCGCGTGCTGGCGGGGGACTTCGTCACCACCGACGACGGCACCGGCATCGTGCACATGGCCCCGGCGTACGGCGAGGACGACAAGGCCACCGCGGATGCGGCCGACATCGTCGCCGTCACACCGGTGGACTCCAAGGGGCGGTTCGACGCCACGGTGCCCGACTACGCCGGCCAGCACGTGTTCGACGCCAACGCGCAGATCATCCGCGACCTGAAGAACGGCACCGGCTCCGCCGCGGCCAACGGCGCCGTCCTCCTGCGACACGAGACCTACGACCACTCCTACCCGCACTGCTGGCGGTGCCGGAACCCGCTGATCTACCGGGCGGTGTCGTCGTGGTTCGTCAAGGTGACCGAGTTCCGCGACCGGATGGTCGAGCTGAACCAGCAGATCACCTGGTATCCCGAACACGTCAAGGACGGCCAGTTCGGCAAGTGGCTGTCGAACGCCCGCGACTGGTCGGTGTCACGAAATCGCTACTGGGGCAGCCCGATTCCGGTGTGGAAGTCCGACGATCCGGCCTACCCGAGGATCGACGTCTACGGCAGCCTCGACGAGTTGGAGCGCGACTTCGGGGTGCGTCCGACGGATCTGCACCGGCCCTACGTCGACGAGCTGACCCGGCCCAATCCCGACGATCCGACCGGAGCGTCGACGATGCGGCGCATCGAGGACGTCTTCGACGTCTGGTTCGACTCTGGCTCGATGCCGTATGCGCAGGTGCACTACCCGTTCGAGAACGTCGACTGGTTCGAGGGCCACAACCCGGCCGACTTCATCGTGGAGTACATCGGTCAGACCAGGGGCTGGTTCTATCTGCTGCACGTCCTCGCCACCGCCCTGTTCGACCGGCCGGCCTTCCGGATGTGCGTGTCCCACGGCATCGTGCTGGGCAGCGACGGCCAGAAGATGAGCAAGTCGCTGCGCAACTATCCGGACGTCACCGAGGTGTTCGACCGGGACGGTTCGGACGCGATGCGCTGGTTCCTGATGGCCTCTCCCATCCTTCGGGGCGGCAATCTGGTGGTGACCGAGCAGGGCATCCGCGAGGGGGTCCGGCAGGTGCTGCTGCCCCTGTGGAACGCGTACTCGTTCCTTGCCCTCTACGCCCCGCAGAAGGGGACGTGGCGGACGGATTCGACGAACGTGCTGGACCGGTACATCCTGGCCAAGCTCGCCGCGTTGCGGGACGACCTCACCGCCTCGCTGGACGTGTGCGACATCTCGGTGGCGTGCGAACAGCTGCGCCAGTTCACCGAGGCGCTCACGAATTGGTATGTGCGACGGTCGCGTTCGCGATTCTGGGACGAGGACGCCGACGCGATCGACACCCTGCACACGGTGCTGGAGGTGACCGCACGGCTGGCCGCACCGCTGCTGCCGCTGATCACCGAGGTGATCTGGCGTGGCGTGACCGACGGCCGGTCGGTGCACCTGACGGACTGGCCGGAGGCCGGCGAGGTGCCCGCCGATCCCGCCTTGGTGGCCGCCATGGACCAGGTTCGCGACGTGTGTTCGGTGGCGTCGTCGGTGCGCAAGGCGAAGAAGCTCCGCGTGCGGCAACCGTTGCCGAAACTGACGGTGGCCGTACATGATCCGGACTCACTGCGTCCGTTCGCGGATCTGATCGCCGACGAGCTCAACGTCAAGGCCGTGGAGTTGACCGACGACATCGACGCCTACGGCCGCTTCGAGGTGGCGGTCAACGCGAAGGTCGCCGGTCCGCGGCTGGGCAGGGACGTCCAGGCGGCCATCAAGGCCGTCAAGGCTGGGGAGGGCGTCGTCAACCCGGACGGCACCCTGACCGCCGGTCCGGCCACGCTGCAGCCGAGTGAGTACACCACCAAACTGGTTGCCGCGGAACCGGAGTGGACCGCCGCGCTGCCCGACGGCGCGGGGCTGGTGGTCGTCGACGGCACCCTCACTCCCGAGCTGCGAGCGGAGGGGTGGGCCAAGGACCGCGTCCGTGAACTGCAGGAGCTGCGCAAGTCCTCCGGGTTGGAGGTGTCCGACCGGATCACGTTGACGATGTCGGTGCCGGCCGAATACCGGGAGTGGGCCGAGGCGCACGCCGACATGATCGCCGGTGAGGTGCTGGCCACCGGCTTCGCGTTCGGCGAGTCGGTCGACGGGACCGAGATCGGCGACGGAGTGCGGGTCTCCATCACCAAGGCGTGACCTAGTCGGGGGAGTCGGTCACCCTGGCCGTCTGGTCGCCGAACGCCACGGTGTCGCCGTGCCGCAACTGGCGCCCGCGGCGGGTCTCGACGGCGTCGTTGACGCGCACCAGCCCGTCGACGATGACGCCCTTGGCGTCGGCACCGCTGTCGATCATCCCGGCGTACTTGAGGAATTGGCCGAGGCGGATCGACTCCGACGAGATCGGTACGTCCCGTGCACGCTGCGCCGCCATGTGCGCAAGGTTATTCGACGGTGCCGACGAGGCCCATGTCGGCCAGCGCCGTGGCGAACGACTCGCGCAGCGCGGCCCGCGTGTTCGTGCCGCCGACGACCCAGCTGCCGACGGTGACGAAGACGCGGCGATCCGTACGTCCGGATCCCATGAAGAGCAGTCCACCCATGCGGTCGAGGACCGTCGTGGTGATCTTCGGCTCCAGCATCCGCAGCGTGAGGTAGTCGGCCTCGGTCCCGTCGGGACGGTTGGTCTCCGGTGCCAGCACGCCGAGGTTGGAGCATCCGATGGGGTTGCCGACCTGTTGCACCAAACCCTCGAGGCGACGGACGAGGAAGGCGGGCGTCAGCGGCACCAACGCCAGCGGGCCGAGGAGTTCGTTGGGCGCGTCGGCCAGGGCCGTCAGGGCGTCCCTGAGGTCGCGGCGGACCTCGCCGAGGTCGGTCGTAACCTTGCTCGGGTCGACGGTCACCGCGGTTGCGGTCAGTGCGTTCGCCCGGGTGTCGCCCGGGGTGCGCTCGCTGACCGGCAGCGATACCCGCACCATCCCGTCGTCGTCGACGCGCCCAAGGATCTGGCCGAGGCGTGCACTCAGCCCGACGAACAGCGAATTACTGCTGCCACCAAGCTCTTTCGCGCGACGGTCCCACTGTTCGACGTCGAAGAAGACCGCCGAGTTGGGTACCACGACCTCACCGGAGGCCGCCCCGTCGACCCGACGCGTGCGTGGCTTGCCGCCCGACTTCACCGACGTGGAGAGCCCGTCGCTCTCCTTCCTGGCCACCCGTGCCGCCGAGACCACCGCCCTTGCCATCTCCGGCACGTCTCGCAGCGCGCGCCGGGCGTCTTCGCGCACTGCCTGCCGGCGCGGACGGGATCCCGGCGGCGGATAGCCGAGGTCGCGGCGGACCCCACCCACGGCGTCGACGATGGCGTCGATGATGGCCTTCGCGTCGCCCACCGAGTGCGACACGATCAGGGTGACGGCCGTGCCGCCGCCGGTCAGGGGTTGCACCCCGAGATGCCATGCCGGCCCGTGCTGGGGGTCGACCGGAAGGCGTAGCCGTTCGTCGGCCCAGGTCCACACGTCGGCCCTCGGCCGATCCTCGGCGGCGATCTCGATGGTGGGCGGGCCGGGGGCAGCGACCCAGCGGTCGCGGCCGAACGGTAGCGACGACCGCTCGATGTGCCGGCCCAGCAGCCCGAAGCCGAGGTTGGCGTGGAATCTGCGCAACCCGTCCAGGTCGACGGCGCGCTCGTAGATCCAGGTGAACTGGATCAGGGGGCCGCGGCCGAGCGCCCGCAACGCGAGGAAGGAGCCCTGGTCGATGTAGGCGAGCGTATTGTCCACTGCCACATGCTAAGCGCCGGTCAGCGCTGCTCGGACAGCCAGGCGTCGGTGACGGCGACGACGTCGACGATCCCGGTGGCGAGCTGGTGGGCGACGAACGAGGCGATCGTGCCGCCGATCAGCGGCACGTTGACCTTCACCGTGGCGGTGCCGGTCAGTGTCGTACCCGGCCCGTTCGGGGCCAGGTCGACGGCGCCGCGTCCGGACATCGGGGTCCGCGAGGCGTGCACGGTGATCTCGCCGCGCGCTCGACCGTCGTCGCCGGGGAACCACACCTCGCGCTGCACGATCTCCAGCGACGCCAGCCGCAGCCGCCGAATCGGATCGGGGAGTTGGTCGCCGCCGAAGCGCATCGTCATCGCGACGGTGGTCCGGCCCGCGGAATCGGTGTCCAGCGCGTCCAGGGTGGGCGAACCGCCCTCGAAGGCACCCAGTCGCGCCCGCCAATAACGGGCGTCGCGAAAAGCCGCGAGGATGTCTGGCAACGGGTGGGGAGAGTGCGCGGTCAGCGGCACCGAACGCGACACCGAACGCCCCCGGCACCTAGAAGGAATACTGCTCGAAAGAATGGTGCCCGGCGATCACCGATCGTCGGGCACCACTGGGTTGAAGATCTGCTGAACGGAATTCCCGGCGTCAGAACGGTGGCGGGGGAAGGCCGAGCGGGTTGAGCGGGTTGATGGCCGGCGGCCCGGGAATTCCACCGAGCTGCGGTTGCAGGTTGACCGCGAGGTTGGGCACCAAACCCAGGCCGACGCTCGGCAACACGACGTCGGGCAGGTTCACGGTGCCCAGCGACGGAATGCCGCCTGGAAGACCACCCAGGCCACCGCCGAGTCCGCCACCGCCGGCCGCCAGCGAGGGCGGGGGCGGCAGGGCCTGCAGCTGCTTGCTGATGCCGGCGACCAGGTCGACGCACTGGTGGTTCTCTTCATCGACGACCGTGCCGTCGGGGCAGTTCAGACCCTTGTTGGAGCTCGACGAACTGGCACCCGTGTCGGCGTGGCCGAGAGCAGGAACGACGACGGTCCCGTAGAGCAAGGGGCCCACGGCGAGCGCCGAGCCGGACGCGAGGGTGAGCAAAACTCGCTTCAATCGGACGGTCATGAAATTCCTGACATGAATGGAGAAATGAGTGAATCGAATTGAGTGTAGACAATTGTGTAGGCGCTGCCCACCGCTGAGCAAATCCGGCAGAAGGAATGTTTTGCGACACTGCTCGTGGGCTGGTCAGGCTGCCCTCGCTGCCGGAGCCGTCGGTCGAGCGCCCTAGCATCGCCTGCATGGAGGGGCGGTGGGTGCTGCATTTCGACATGGATGCGTTCTTCGCCTCCGTCGAACAATTGACGCGCCCTACTCTTCGCGGACGGCCGGTGCTGGTCGGCGGGCTCGGCGGCCGGGGTGTCGTCGCGGGGGCGAGTTACGAGTCGCGCGTGTTCGGCGCCCGATCGGCCATGCCGATGCATCAGGCCCGCCGGCTGGTCGGGCCCGCGGCGGTGGTGTTGCCGCCGCGTGGCGTCGTCTACGGGGTGGCCAGCGGCAAGGTGCTCGACACCGTGCGCGCCATGGTTCCCGTCTTGGAGCAGTTGTCGTTCGACGAGGCGTTCGGCGAGCCCACCGAATTGGCGGGGGCCGACGCCGAGGACGTGCGCCGGTTCTGCGAGGAGCTGCGCGCCCGGGTGCGCGCCGAGACCGGGTTGGTCGCGTCGGTCGGGGCGGGTTCCGGCAAGCAACTCGCCAAGATCGCGTCCGGGCTGGCCAAGCCCGACGGCATCCGCGTCGTCCGGCGCGACGAGGAACGCGAACTGCTGGCCGGGCTGCCGGTCCGGCGGCTGTGGGGGATCGGGCCGGTCGCCGAGGAGAGGTTGCACCGCCTCGGCGTCGACACCGTCGGCGCCTTGGCGGCCCTGAGCGCCTCCGAGGTCGCCGACATCCTCGGCGGCACCGTCGGGCCGGCCCTTCACCTGCTGGCGAGGGGCGTCGACGACCGTCCGGTGGCGGAACGCCTGAGCGCCAAGCAGATCAGCGCCGAGTCGACCTTTGCCGCGGATCTGAACACGTTGGATCAGCTGCGCGACGCGACGGGCCCGATCGGCGAGCACGCCCACGCGCGCCTGCTCCGCGACGGCCGGGGTGCGCGCACCGTCACCGTCAAGCTGAAGAAGTCCGACATGAGCACGCTGACCCGGTCGGCGACCCTGCCGTACGCCACCGCGGACGCCGCCACCTTGATCGGCACCGCCCGCCGGCTATTGCTCGACCCGGTCGAGATCGGCCCGGTCCGGTTGCTGGGGGTGGGCTTCTCCGGGCTGTCCGACGTCCTCCAGGAATCCCTGTTCCCCGACCTCGACCAGGCCCTGGAGGCCTCCGTCGGCCAGCACGCCGAGCCGGCGACCGGGGACCTTGCGCCCGCCGACGCGGGGTGGCGCATCGGCGACGACGTCACGCACTCCCGATTTGGGCACGGCTGGGTGCAGGGCGCCGGGCACGGCGTGATGACGGTGCGCTTCGAGACCCGCGCGACCGGGCCGGGGCAGGCCCACACCGTGCCCTACGACAGCCCCGACGTCGTGCGGGCCAACCCGGTGGACAGCCTCGACTGGCCGGAGTACGTCGCCGCCATGGCCCAGGCGGAGTGACCGGCGCTACCGCACGCCCGCCGGCCGGACGTCCGGTACGTCGCCCCACCTGGCGAACACGTCGTCGACCGGTTCCCCGGCGGCCAGCGCGGCCATCAGGAGCACGCGCGACTGCGGCGGCGGCAGCGTCGACGCGACCACCGCTCCGGCGTCCACCAGCATCCGGCCAGGCCCGTACCCGACGGTGACGCGCGCGCCGGGCACCCGGCTGGAGATGACGATCGCGACGCCGGCCGCACGGGCCCGGCGGACCCCGTCGATCACCGCGGCACCGGCGTTTCCCGATCCGAGCGACTCCAGCACGACGCCCCGGGCGCCGGCGGCGACGCACGCGTCGAGTGCCACTGCGTCGCTGCCCGCGTAGGTCGCGACGACGTCGACCCGCGGTGCCTCGGCAGCGGACAGGTCGCCGATCGACGCGCGCCGCCGGGCGTGCGGGACCACGTCGACGCCCACGAAGCCGGCGCCAGTCTTGGTGAGCCCCAACGGTTGCCAGATCGTGCCGGCCAGTGTCACGACGACGCCGATGTCCCTGGCATCTGGGTTCGCGGCCAGCGTCACGGCGTCGTGCAGGTTGGCGGGCCCGTCGGCGTCGTGGGCGTCGGCGCTGCGCATGGCGCCGGTCAGCACCACCGGAACGTTGCCGCCGTGGGTCAGCTCGAGCCAGAGCGCCGTTTCCTCCATCGTGTCCGTGCCGTGGGTGATCACCACCCCGTCGGCTCCGCCCTGGGCCGCCGCGGCCACCGCCGCGCTCATCCGATCCCAGTCCGAGGGCACCAGCTGGGAACTGTCCACCGCCATCAGGTCGACGACGTCCACGTCGACGTCGAGCCGCAGCCCCGCCGTCAGGTCGTCACCGGTCTGGGTGGGACGCGCCACGCCGTCGGCGCCGGTGCTGGTGGCGATGGTGCCGCCGGTGGTGATCACGACGACCCGGCTCATCCGGTGACGACCCACGGGCCCGCTTCGCTCATGCGGCGATTGTTCACCATGGAACCTTTGGGATGATGGGCGCGTGACTGACGAATCAACGGGATCGACGGAGTCCGCGACTGCGGGCGACGAGACCGACGCACCGCCGCGGCGGCGTCGACTGCGCCTGTTGCTCTCGGTTGCCTCCGTCGTGCTCCTTCTCGACGTGGTGACGAAGGTGCTGGCGGTCAAGTGGCTGACGCCGCAGCAGCCGGTGTCCATCATCGGCGACACGGTGACGTGGACGCTGGTGCGCAACTCGGGCGCCGCGTTCTCGATGGGGACCAGCTACACCTGGGTGTTGACGCTCGTCGCGACCGGTGTCGTCATCGGCATCATCTGGATGGGCCGGCGTCTGGTGTCGCCGTGGTGGGCGCTCGGGCTGGGCATGATCCTCGGCGGGGCGCTTGGCAACCTGGTCGACCGGTTCTTCCGGTCCCCTGGCCCGCTGCGTGGCCACGTCGTGGACTTCCTGTCGATCGGCTGGTGGCCGGTGTTCAACGTCGCCGACCCGGCGGTGGTGGGGGGCGCGATCCTGTTGGTGGCGCTGTCGTTGTTCGGCTTCGACTTCGACACCGAGGGGAGGCGCCAGCCGGACCGAGCATCGGACCCCGAGGCGCCCGACGACGCACCGGAACAGACCACCGCCGGCCAGGCCGTCGAAGCCGATACCGAGAGGGACTGATGACGACCCGGTCGATGCCGGTGCCGGAGGGACTCGCGGGGATGCGCGTGGACGCCGGCTTGGCGCGGCTTCTCGGGTTGTCCAGGACCGCCGCGGCCACCCTGGCCGAAGACGGCGGCGTCGACCTCGACGGCGCCGCGGTGGGCAAGTCCGACCGCCTGGTCGCCGGCGCGTGGCTGGAGGTGCGTCTGCCCGAAGCGCCTGCGCCACTGGACAATCCGCCGGTCGAGATCGAGGGGATGGACATCCTCTACGCCGACGACGACATCGTCGCCGTCGACAAGCCGGCCGGGGTGGCCGCGCACGCGTCGGTCGGGTGGACCGGCCCCACGGTGCTCGGCGGATTGGCCGCCGCGGGCTTTCGGATCACCACCTCGGGTGTCCCGGAGCGCAAGGGCATCGTGCAGCGCCTCGACGTCGGCACCTCCGGGGTGATGGTGGTGGCGATCTCCGAGCACGCGTACACGGTGTTGAAGCGTGCGTTCAAGGAGCGGACGGTCGAGAAGCGGTACAGCGCACTGGTTCAGGGGCACCCCGACCCGTCCAGCGGAACCATCGACGCCCCCATCGGTCGACACCGGAGCAACGATTGGAAGTTCGCGGTCAGCGAGGGCGGCAGGCACAGCATCACCCACTACGACACGGTGGAGGCGTTCGCGGCCGCGAGCCTGCTCGACGTGCATCTGGAAACCGGCCGCACACACCAGATCCGGGTGCACTTCTCGGCGTTGCACCACCCGTGCTGCGGCGACATGACCTACGGCGCCGACCCCACCCTGGCCAAACGCCTCGGCCTGGAGCGCCAGTGGTTGCACGCCCGCCAACTGGCGTTTGCGCACCCCGCCGACGGCCGGCGCGTCGAGATCACCAGCCCGTATCCGGCCGACCTGCAGCACGCGCTCGACGTCTTGCGTCACCACGACTCGTGACCGACGGCTCGGCGGCCGCGTCGCGGCGGCGCTCCGGCATGTTGGCCGGTATCGGCGCCTACACCTGGTGGGGGCTGTGCCCGGGGTTCTTCCCGCTGCTGTTGCCCGCCGGCTCGCTCGAGGTGCTCGCGCACCGGATCGTGTGGAGCGCGGTGTGTCTGTGCGTGGTCCTCGCGGTCGCCGGTCGGTTCGGGGACCTGCGCACCCTCGGCGGACGGACCTGGTTGCTGCTGCTGGCCGCCTCGGCGTTGATCTCGGTCAACTGGGGGATCTACATCTGGGCCGCGACCAACGGCCACGTCGTCGACGCGGCCCTGGGTTACTTCGTGACGCCCCTGGTCACGGTGGCGCTCGGCGTGCTGGTGTTCCGCGAACGCATCGGGCGGTGGCAGCTCGCCGCCCTGGCACTCGCCGTCGTCGCGGTGGTGGTGTTGACCGCGGAGGTGGGTGAGCCGCCGTACGTCGCGGTCGGGCTCGCCACCTCGTTCGGGTTGTACGGCCTGGTGAAGAAGGTGGTGGTGGCCGACCCGCGGGTCAGCGTCGCCGTCGAGACCCTTCTCGCGTTGCCGTTGGCGGGCGGCTACCTGGTCGTGTTGCAGATCCTCGGGCAGGGCCACGTGGTCGGCTACGGCGCGTGCCACGCCGTGCTGCTGGTGCTGGCCGGCCCGGTGACGGCCGTGCCGCTGCTGCTGTTCGCGGCCGGCGCGCAACGGCTGCCGATGGTGACCATGGGACTGCTGTTCTACCTGAATCCCGCGCTGCAGATGGCGTGGGGTGTGTTCGTCGCCCACGAGCCGATGCCGGTGGGGCGGTGGATCGGGTTCGGTTTGATATGGGTCGCGCTCGGGGTGCTGACCGTCGGCTCGGTGCGCCGGCGCGAGGCCTCGCCCGTGCCGTAGCCGGGCGAATCGTGGCAACGAACAGCGGCGGTGTGACAGCTCCTGCCAGGAGCGGACTCTTGGCCCGCAACCAGCGCACATGGTGTTCCGCCCGTCAATAGTTGACCTCGAGACAGCAATGCCCTACGGTTTGCCGACATGGCTCAGGGTGACGATCGGCCGGTCGCGGTTGCCCGCCGGCGAGGACGTCCCGTCAACTCGGATTCCGTCGAGACGCGCAACCGCATCCTTCGAGCCTCCCGGCAGGTCGTCAACGAGCGCGGCTATCAGGCGGCGACGTTTCAGGCCATCGCGGTGGCCGCCGGACTGAGCCGGCCGACGCTGCACTACTACTTCGCCTCCCGCGAGGAGATCTACCAGAGCCTGGTCGTCGAGGCGGGCGCGGTCGTGGCCGAGTTGGCCGATCGGGCCCGGCGCCCAGCCACCCTGGTGGGCCAGTTCGCCGCCCTCGTGGAGGCGGTCCGCGAGGCCGACTCCCGCGATCGCTCGCAGATCGCGTTCATCGTCAGCGCCCGGTTGGAGTCCGCCAGGAACCCGGAACTGCGCCCCTACGCGAGCACGGGGCTGCGCGACTGCCTCGCGACGCTGGTGAGCGCCGCCCGGGCCCGCGGGGAACTGTCCGACGGCGTCGAGGTCGCGACGGTCGTCGACGTGCTGTACGCGATGCTGTTGGGGGTCGTGTTCTACGCCGGCTTCGTCGACGACGCCGACGACGTGTTCCCCATCACCAGCCAGCTGGTGCACCTGGTGTCGCACGGACTGGTCTCGGACGGCCGGATCTCGGCGACTCGCTGCGACACGAACGACGACACGCCGAGCGTCGTCGGAGGCCAGCTTTAGACTGGCTGCCCTATGAGCAAGTCGTTCGTGCACCTGCACAATCACACCGAATATTCGATGCTCGACGGTGCCGCGAAGGTCAAGCCCATGTTCGCCGAGGCGCAGCGGCTCGAGATGCCCGCCATCGGCATGACCGACCACGGAAACATGTTCGGTGCCAGCGAGTTCTACAACGCGGCGACCGACGTGGGCATCACGCCGATCATCGGTGTCGAGGCCTACATCGCACCTGCCTCGCGGTTCGACACCAAGCGTGTGCTCTGGGGTGACCCCGGTCAGAAGTCCGACGACGTCTCGGGCAGCGGTGCGTACACGCACATGACCATGGTCGCGGAGAACGCCACCGGTCTGCGCAACCTGTTCAAGCTGTCGTCGCTGGCGTCGTTCGAGGGCCAGCTCGGCAAGTGGTCGCGGATGGACGCCGAGATCATCGCCGAGCACGCCGAGGGCATCATCGCCACCACGGGCTGCCCGTCGGGCGAGGTGCAGACCCGGCTGCGGCTGGGCCACGTCGACGAGGCCGTGGCCGCCGCGGCGAAGTGGCGTGAGATCTTCGGCCCCGAGAACTTCTTCCTCGAGCTGATGGACCACGGCCTCGACATCGAGCGCCGCGTCCGCGAGGGGTTGCTCGAGGTCGGGCGCAAGCTGAACATCCCGCCGCTGGCCACCAACGACTGCCACTACGTCACCCGAGACGCGTCCCGAAACCACGAGGCGCTGCTGTGCGTGCAGACCGGCAAGACCCTCTCGGATCCGACGCGCTTCAAGTTCGACGGCGACGGCTACTACCTGAAGTCGGCCGAGGAGATGCGCGCCCTCTGGGACGACCAGGTGCCCGGGGCCTGCGATTCCACCCTGCTGATCGCCGAGCGGGTGCAGTCCTACGCCGACGTCTGGGCGCCCAAGGACCGGATGCCGATCTTCCCGGTGCCCGACGGTCACGACCAGGCGTCGTGGTTGACCCACGAGGTCAACGCCGGACTGGAGCGCCGGTTCAAGGGCGCGCCCGTTCCCCAGGAGTACACCGACCGGGCCATGTTCGAGATCAAGGTCATCTGCGACAAGGGCTTCCCGTCCTACTTCCTGATCGTCGCCGACCTGATCAACTACGCCAAGTCGGTCGACATCCGGGTGGGGCCAGGCCGTGGTTCGGCCGCCGGGTCACTGGTCGCCTACGCCATGGGCATCACCAACATCGACCCGATCCCGCACGGTCTGCTGTTCGAGCGCTTCCTGAACCCGGAACGTCCGTCGGCACCCGACATCGACATCGACTTCGACGACCGCCGCCGCGGTGAGATGCTGCGCTATGCCGCCAACCGATGGGGCAGCGACCGGGTGGCCCAGGTCATCACCTTCGGCACCATCAAGACCAAGGCGGCACTGAAGGATTCGGCGCGCGTCAACTACGGCCAGCCCGGCTTCGCCATCGCCGACCGGATCACCAAGGCGTTGCCGCCGCCCATCATGGCCAAGGACATCCCGCTGTCGGGCATCACCGACCCCACCCACGAGCGGTACAAGGAGGCCGCCGAGGTCCGCGCGCTGCTCGACACCGATCCCGACGTCCGGGCGATCTACGAGACGGCCCGGGGCCTCGAGGGCCTGGTCCGCAACGCCGGCGTGCACGCGTGTGCGGTGATCATGAGTTCCGAGCCGCTGATCGACGCGATTCCGCTGTGGAAGCGGCCGCAGGACGGCGCCGTCATCAGCGGCTGGGACTACCCGTCGTGCGAGGCCATCGGCCTGCTCAAGATGGACTTCCTGGGCCTGCGCAACTTGACGATCATCGGTGACTGCATCGACAACATCAAGGCCAACCGGGGCCTCGACCTCGATCTCGAGGCGCTGGAGCTCGACGACTCGTTGGCCTACGAGTTGCTGGGCCGTGGCGACACGCTGGGCGTCTTCCAGCTCGACGGCGGGCCGATGCGAGATCTGTTGCGCCGCATGCAGCCAACGGAGTTCAACGACATCGTCGCTGTGCTCGCGCTGTACCGGCCCGGCCCGATGGGCATGAACGCGCACAACGACTACGCCGACCGCAAGAACGGCCGGCAGGCGATCAAGCCGATCCATCCGGAGCTCGAGGAGCCCCTCAAGGAGATCCTCTCCGAGACCTACGGCCTGATCGTCTACCAAGAGCAGATCATGTTCATCGCCCAGAAGGTCGCCGGCTACTCGATGGGCAAGGCCGACGCGCTGCGCAAGGCCATGGGCAAGAAGAAGCTCGAGGTCCTCGAGGCGGAGTACAAGGGCTTCCGCGAGGGCATGACGGCCAACGGTTTCTCCGAGGCCGCGGTGAAGGCGTTGTGGGACACCATCCTTCCGTTCGCCGGGTACGCGTTCAACAAGTCGCATGCCGCCGGCTACGGGCTGGTGTCCTACTGGACGGCCTACCTCAAGGCGAACTTCCAGGCCGAGTACATGGCGGGCCTGCTGACGTCGGTCGGCGACGACAAGGACAAGGCAGCGGTCTACCTGGCCGACTGCCGCCGCCTCGGCATCACCGTGCTGCCGCCCGACGTCAACGAGTCGGTCGTCAACTTCGCCTCGGTGGGCGAGGACATCCGGTTCGGCCTCGGTGCGGTGCGCAACGTCGGCGCGAACGTGGTCACCTCTTTGATCAACACGCGCAACGAGAAGGGCAAGTACACCGACTTCTCGGACTACCTCAACAAGATCGACGTCACCGCCTGCAACAAGAAGGTGACGGAGTCGCTGGTCAAGGCCGGCGCGTTCGACTCGCTCGGACACCCACGCAAGGGCTTGTTCTTGATCCACACCGACGCCGTCGACTCCGTGCTCGGCACCAAGAAGGCCGAGGCGATGGGGCAGTTCGACCTCTTCGGTGGGGGAGACGGCTCCGACGCGGACACCGGGGGCTCGGTGTTCGCGATCAAGGTGCCCGACGAGGAGTGGGAGGACAAGCACAAGCTGGCGCTGGAACGCGAGATGCTCGGGCTGTACGTGTCCGGCCACCCGCTCAACGGCATCGCGCATCTGCTGTCGGCCCAAGTCGACACCCACATCCCGGCGATCCTCAACGGTGACGTGGCCAACGACTCCCAGGTGCGGGTCGGCGGCATCCTGGCGTCGGTCAACCGCCGGGTCAACAAGAACGGAATGCCCTGGGCGTCAGCGCAATTGGAAGATCTCACCGGTGGCATCGAGGTGATGTTCTTCCCGCACACGTACTCGACCTTCGGTGCCGAGATCGCCGACGACACCGTCGTGATCGTCAGCGGCAAGGTCAACTCGCGCGACGACCGGCTGTCGCTGATCGCCAACGACCTCGTCGTCCCGGACTTCTCCAGCGCGCAGGCCGACCGTCCCGTGGCGGTCAGCCTGCCCACCAGACAGTGCACGGTCGAGAAGGTGGTCGCCCTCAAGCAGGTGCTGGCCAATCACCCCGGGACGTCGCAGGTGCGGTTGCGGTTGATCAGCGGCGATCGCATCACCACGCTCGAACTGGACCAGGCGCTGCGCGTCACGCCGTCGTCGGCGTTGATGGGTGACCTCAAGGCACTGCTGGGTCCCGGCTGCCTCGGCGGCTAACCCAGCACGTTCACCGCGCGGGCGATCACCAGTGCGATGGTGGTCGTGGAGACCAGCGCCTGCACCGTCATCATGCCCTTGGCCCAGCGCGCCAGCGGCATCGTGTCGGTGGGGGAGAACGCCACCACGTTGGTGAAGCTGACGTAGAGGTAGTCGACGAACGTCGGTCGCCAGTCCGGCCTGGCATGACTCGGATCCGTCATCTGAGGGAACAGGAAGTCGGGGTAGGGCTTCTCTCCGGATCGTCGTACGAACGGGCCGCCGCGGTCCAGTTCCCAGAACCAGATGCCGAAGGCGATGACGTTGGTGACGAAGATGGCTGCGCCGCCGCCGAGCAGTACGGCCGCGTTGTTGCTGACCTCGCCGCTGAGGATTCGCTTGGCCAGCACGACCGCCGACGCGGTGTTGTCGACGGTGATCGCGGCGGTCAGGATCAGGCTGGCCCAGCGGCCGACGGTGGTGGGCCGCGAGATGCGCATCGGGTTGACGACGAGCATCACCGCCAGCAGCAGCAATTCCATGACGATCAGCGGCCAGCGGGGCAACACGGTGTACTGCAGTGGAATCGCGTGCTGGATCACGATGACGGACAGGATCGCGATCAGTACCGGCCAGCGGTTCTCGGGGTCCCCCGGCCGGAGCCACGACGGGACGCGATGCTCGGCACCGGAGGCGAGGCGTTCGGCTCGGCTGACGAAGGCCGCGACTTCCGGTGGCGGCTCGTAGGCGTCTTGTTCGTCGGAACCCATCAGGACAGTGTGTGCGCCACCATTGAGGAATGAGCGACGACACGACTGTTGATTCCCTACACGTCAGCCAGTGGGTCGACGCGGACGCCGCCGAGGTCTACGCCTTCGCCGCCGACCCGGCCAATCTGCCGCGCTGGGCCGCGGGCCTCGCCGATCCGAAACTGGCCGCGGTCGAAGTGGAGTTCGCCGCGCCCAATGAGTTCGGTGTGCTCGACCACCTGGTCACGCTGCCGTCCGGGGAACGCTTCTTCAACCCGATGCGGGTGATTCCCGCGGGGCTCGACGAACCGGGATGCGAGGTGGTGTTCACGCTGCGTCGGCTCTCGGGAGTCACCGACGAGGAGTTCGACGCCGACGCGGCCGCGGTGGCGACGGACTTGGCGACGTTGCGGAGCCTGGTCGAGCGACCGGACTAGGCGTCGGGGGACCGGAGCAGGGCCTGTCCGACCCAGACGGCGACCGCGGCGGCGGTGCCGCTCAGCACGGCGGGGGCGGCACTGGCCGTCACCACGCCGACCGCGACGAACACCAGGGCACCGACCACGAGGGCCAGCACCTTGTAGGCAGGCCACGGGACGCCGGCGATGTGAACTTCCGAGGGCGTGGTCATTGCTCCACGATAGCTCGTAACTTAGATTTCGGGAAGCCGAAACCCTGGATTGGGCGCGTCGCCCACCAAACCCGTTTTCGCTGCCCGGCGGGGTAGTGGCACCATTGATCGGTGTCCGCCGAACTGAGTCAGACGTCTCGCCGTCCCGCGCCGCTCGGCGCCTCGGACATCGACGAGGCCGCTCACCGAATTTCGGCGGTGGTGAGCCTGACCCCACTGCAGTACAGCGACCGGCTGTCGGCGATCACGGGTCTCGAGGTCTACCTCAAGCGCGAGGATCTGCAGGCCGTCCGCAGCTACAAGCTTCGCGGTGCCTACAACCTGTTGATGCAGCTGACGCCCGACGAGCTCGCCGCCGGCGTCGTGTGCGCGTCCGCCGGCAACCACGCCCAGGGCTTCGCACTGGCCTGTCGGTCGATGGGCATCCACGGTCGCGTGTACGTCCCCGCCAAGACGCCGAAGCAGAAGCGCGACCGCATCCGGTATCACGGCGGCGACTTCATCGAGCTGATCGTCGGTGGTGCCACGTTCGACATCGCGGCGGCCGCGGCACTGGCCGACGTCGAGCGGACCGGCGCCACCCTGGTTCCGCCGTACGACGACCTCCGCACCATGGCGGGCCAGGGCACGATCGCCGTCGAGATCCTCCAACAGCTCGAGGCGGAGCCCGACTTGGTGATCGTTCCGGTCGGTGGCGGCGGCTGCATCGGCGGCATCACCACCTATCTGGCCGAGCGCACGGCGAAGACCTCGGTGCTCGGAGTGGAACCGGCCGGCGCCGCGGCGATGGTCGCCGCCCTGGCCACCGGTGAGCCCGTCACCCTCGAGCACGTCGACCAGTTCGTCGACGGCGCCGCCGTCGCCCGCGCGGGCGCGCTGCCGTACGCGGTGCTCTCGGCGGCCGGCGACATGGTCTCGATCACCGCGGTCGACGAGGGCGCGGTCTGCACCGCGATGCTCGACCTCTACCAAAACGAGGGCATCATCGCCGAACCCGCGGGTGCGCTGTCGGTGGCGGCGTTGATGGAGGCCTGCACCGAGGGCACCGTCGAACCGGGCTCGACCGTGGTCTGCCTGATCTCGGGCGGCAACAACGACGTGTCGCGGTACAACGAGGTGCTCGAGCGGTCCCTGGTGCACCTCGGCCTCAAGCACTACTTCCTGGTCGACTTTCCCCAGGAGCCGGGCGCCCTGCGGCGGTTCCTCGACGAGGTGCTCGGCCCCGGCGACGACGTCACCTTGTTCGAGTACGTCAAGCGGAACAACCGCGAGACCGGTGAAGCCCTGGTCGGCGTCGAGCTCGGGTCGGCGGCGGACTTCGACGGTTTGATGGAGCGGATGCGCCGCTCCGACATGCACGTCGAGGCGTTGGAGCCCGGCTCGCCGGCGTACCGCTACCTGACCTGAGCGGGCCGAGTTCCCCGAGCCCGCCGCGTCACAGGCTGAACGCGCCGATCGCGATCAAGAGGGCGCCGACGACGCCGACGAACAGGCCCGCTTGCCTGCGCGTGCGCCGGCGAATCCACGAACTCAGTCCGTTCACCCAAATGCGAGTCTTCGCCGGCGCCACGATGAAGCTGAGCAGCGGAATGGACGCGCCGGCCCCGGCGAGCAGAAGAAAGGTCAGCAAGGCCAAGGCCTGCTCGAGCGCTCGTGCCTTGGAGGCGATGATGATGGCCAGCAGGACGAAGTAGTCGATGCTCGGCATTGCCGTCGCCGCTCCGATGGAGGCCGAGAGCGCGGACGACTCGCCTCTGACGAAGCGCCGTACCCGGTGTAGAGCTTGCGTGCGTCGAGTCGTCGGGGGCGGGGAGACGTCCGCGGCGGCCGCGTCGTCGACACCACCAGTGTGAGGAACAGCCTGCCGGGAGAACCGATTCAACGGAATGTTGGATGCCAGCACCGCGGCCAGAAGCAGCAGTACGACGCCGAAGGCGATCTGAAGGGGCGCGGGACTGACGTGGCTCTTGCCGAAGAAACTGTGGTGGAAGACGAACAAGACGGTCAAACCCACACTCAGGCTAATCGTCAGACCCGTTATCTGAAACACGATCAGGTGCCGAATGGGACGCGGCCTCGTGAGGAGCAGCGCGATCAATCCGAGGCGGGTGGGCTCGATGCTCACCGTGAGGCCGAGCAGTACGACAGTCGTCCACACGAGCGGGAACGTACCGTCTCTGGCTGCGGCTTAGCAAACCGTGTCAGCGGGACGGCCGGCGCGAGCCGCCCCCTCGAGCAGGTCGGCGGCTGTCGTGACGCTCTCGGAAGGCCGGCTCATCTGCCCGGCTATTACCCGCGCGCGCTCAGATGTGTTGCGAGCCAGCACCGTCCGCAGATCGGCGAGCAACGACTCGCGGGTGGTGGCGGAGAACCGGCGGTACGTACCGACGCCGAGGCGTTCGACCTGTTTGCCCCAGAGCGGCTGTTCGGCGGCCACCCACAACACCAAGGTGGGGACGCCGGCACGCAGTCCGGCAGCCGTCGTGCCGGCCCCGCCGTGGTGCACGACGGCGCGGCACCTCGGAAACACCGCGGCATGGTTGACGGCGGCGACGACCTTGACGGCGTCGGTGGTGGCGATGTCGTCGACGGCGGACGATCCCGTACAGATCAGTGCTCGGGTGCCGAGCGCGCCACAGACGTCACGAATGAGACCCACGGTGTCGGCGAAGTCGTCCACGGGCATGCTGCCGAATCCGAAGTAGACGGGTGGGGAGCCCGCGGCGATCCACGACTCCACCTCGCCGTCGATCTCGGTGGGGAGCAGAAGCGTCATCGACCCGATGAGGGGGCGCTGGGCGCCCCACTCCTGCGCCAGTGCCGGAAAGAACACCGGATCGTAGGCTTGGAGTTCCAGGGCGCCGCCGCCCACGATGCGTGCCACCGGCCGAGTGGTCGCCGGCGGAAGTCCCAGCACCCGTCGCTGCCGGCTCTCCGCGGGTTTGAGCAATTGCCAATGCATCCATTCACCGACGGCATACGCGCCTCGGACCACCGTCGCGGGTAGTCGAACCGGCAGCACGCAGGTGTTGGCACGGACCGGAAAGTAGTGCACTTCCGCCAAGGGGATACCCCGGTGTTCGGTGACGTTGCTCGCGATCTCCTGATACGCCGTGCCGGTGAGGACCAAGTCGGCACCTGCGGTCATCGACGACAGTGTCTGGCTCATCTCGTCCCAGCCCCGGGTGGCGGCGGCCCGGGCCTTGCGCAGCGCGTCGAGCGGGTTGCCCAGTCGCAGCCAATCCGACGGTGCGGCCGCCGTGAGAGCGTCCGGTCGTTCGAACACGTCGCCTTGCAGCTGCTGTTGGGAGTCGGGGCCATAGCCGACCGCAGGCAGGCCCGCGGATTCGACGAAGCCGACCAGGTTCGGTGGTACCGCTGCCTGCACGTCGTGTCCGCGGTGCTGCAGTTCGAGGGCTACGGCTGCGCACGGTTCGACGTCGCCCCGCGTGCCGTGGATGGCGACCACGATCTTCATCGGTCACCGCAGCGCGGACGGGACACCACCGGTTCAGCGCTCACACGGACAGACCCTATACTCGGCCGGCGGAAGTGCGTCGTCGAGCACGGACCGCGAACGCCGAGATTCGGGGGCCAGTTGTCGAACACCGCAGTCAGTGCCGGCCCCGGCCGTCGCCGCCACGTGACGTTCGCGTTGCTGTTGGTGGTGTGGATGGCATCCTTGTTGGCCATCGCGACGAGCTTCGTCCCGGACGGCTACTTCTACTCGTACTTCTCGGTCGACTACTCACGTGGCTTCGTCCGGCGTGGACTTGCCGGCGAGATCGTGAATCTGTTTCCGCGCGACGACTACTTCGGCGCTCTGCGCGTACTGCGGTGGAGCCTGACGGGGGCCTACAGCCTCGGGCTCGCCGGGCTGATGTGGTCGGTGCTGGGCCGAGGGCGGCGTTCACGGCGAAAGTGGCTCTTGGCGTTACTGATTCCGGTCTTGCCGTTCGGGTTCGCCTTCGGTTTGTTCTCTGCGCGCACGGACTTGTTCGGCGCCGCGGCACTGGCCGCGTTCGCGGTGTCGTTGACGACGGTCACCAGCCGCCGCGGGATCGTGGTGCTCAGTGCGGCGTTTGGCACGGTCCTGGCGGTCCTGACCCTGATGCACGAAGCCACACCGTTCCTCTTCGGGCTGGGTGCCCTCGCCGCGCTCACCGTGCTGGCACCTGGGCTCACCGGCAGCGTCTTTCGGTCGTGTTCGGTGTTGGCGGTGGGGCCGGGTCTCGCGACGGCGCTGGCGGTGACGGTGTTCGGTCAGCAAGGGATTGCGCAAGCGCTGTGCCAATCGGTGCCGCACGGACCCGTAAACCATCCAATGGCCGGCAAACTCACTGCCTCGCAGATTCTCCACGGTGTCCGCTACGACATCGACTATCACGACTGGATGTGCCGCGCCATCCTGCCGCTGTTCGATCAAAGTTTCGGCGACGCAATGCAGTTCGTCCGGGGTATCGGCGTGCTGGCGCTGGCCGGCTCGACGCTTTTCGGGATCGGGGTGCTCGCCGCGTCGACCTATCTCATCGCGCAGGCTTCGGGGGTACCCGTACGACGCTTCAGGGACGTTCTGCTGACCCGGAAAGTGGCTGTCGCCCTTGGCTTGGTGCTGTTCTTGCCGGTGTTTCTCACCGGGGTGGACTGGATCCGCTGGTGGACCACGATCGCCTATGACCTCGGAATCGTGTTCGTGCTGTACGCGACTCGCCAACCCGAAATCGGCGAACCACCGACCCGGCGGTCGACCACCGTCGTCGCGGTGGCCGGGATCGTGCTTGCGCTACTACCCGTCGGCGTCATTCCCGTCTTCGGTGCGCCGACGCCGATGTGAGCCGGCCGGCCAGCCTAGGACGCGGCCGTACGCACCACCGCGAACGACTGCTTCGGCAGCGTCGTCGCGTCGCCGACCTCGGATTCGGCCGACGCCAGCACCACCTCACCGCCGACCGGCACGGTGACCGACTCGTCACCCAGATTGCACACGATGGTGAACGCACCCCGATGCAGCGCGATCCAGCGTTGCTCCTCGTCGTAGTCGACCGTCATGTGGTCCAGCCACGGGTCGGCGAAGTCGGGCTCCCGGTGCCGCAGCTCGATGAGCGACCGGTACAGCCCGAGCAGCTTGGCGTGGTCGCCGGAGTCGACCTCGTCCCACTTCAGCTTGGACCGTTGGAACGTCTCGAGGTCCTGTGGATCCGGGATCTCGTCGGCGTCCCATCCGTGGGCGGCGAACTCCGCCTTGCGACCCTCGGCGGTGGCTCGCGCCAGCTCCGGTTCGGGATGGGAGGTGAAGAACTGGAACGGGCTCGAGGACGCCCACTCCTCGCCCATGAAGAGCATCGCCGTGTAGGGCGACGCGAGGACCAGGGCGGCCTTGACGGCGAGCTGGCCGAACGTCAGGTTCTGCGAGGGCCGGTCGCCGACCGCCCGGTTGCCCACCTGGTCGTGGTCGGAGGTGTAGGCCAGCAGTCGGGTGGCGGGGATGGTCGCGGTGTCCAGCGGTCGGCCGTGCCGCCGATGCCGGAACGACGAGTACGTGCCCGCGTGAAAGTAGCCGTGCGTCAACGTGTTCGCCAGTGACTCCAGGGAACCGAAGTCGGAGTAGTACCCCTGCCGCTCACCGGACACCGCGGTGTGGATCGCGTGGTGGATGTCGTCGTCCCACTGCGCCGTCATCCCGTACCCGCCGCGGTCGCGCGGGGTGATCAGCCGGGGATCGTTGAGGTCGCTCTCGGCGATCAACGACAGCGGACGCCCCAATTGTTCGGCGAGGGAGTCGGTTTCGGCCGACATCTCCTCGAGGATGTGGATCGCGGTGTGGTCGGCCAACGCGTGCACCGCGTCCAGCCGCAGACCGTCGGTGTGAAAGTCCCGCATCCAGCGCAGGGCGCAGTCGAGGATGTACTGGCGCACCTCGTCCGCGCCGGCCCCGGAGACGTTGACGCCCTGGCCCCAACCGGTGTTCGCCTCCGTTAGATAGGGCCCGTACTTGGGCAGGTAGTTGCCCGACGGTCCGAGGTGGTTGAAGACCGCGTCGATCAGGACACCGAGGCCGCGGGCATGACAGGCGTCGACGAGGCGCACCAATCCGTCTGGGCCGCCGTAACTTTCCTGCACGCTGTACCACAGCACGCCGTCGTAACCCCAGCCGCGCGTGCCGCTGAAGGAGTTGACGGGCATGAGCTCGACGAAGTCGACGCCCAGGTCGACGAGGTAGTCGAGCTTCTCGATGGTCGAGTCGAAGGTGCCGTCGGGGGTGAACGTGCCGACGTGCAGTTCGTAGATCACCGCGCCCTCGACGGACTTGCCCGCCCATCCGCCGTCCGTCCACGCCACCGTCGACGGATCCCACAGCTGGGACCGCTCGTGCACGCCGTCGGGTTGCCGCGGGGACCGCGGATCCGGCAGCACGGTCTCGTCGTCGTCGAGGACGAAGCCGTACCGAGCGTCGACGTGTGCGTCGACGGTGGCCCGCCACCACCCGTCGTCCGAGCGCGTCATCGGGTGCAGGGTCCCGTCGACGTCGAGGCGGACCAGCTCGGGCAGTGGTGCCCAGACGGCGAATTCGTGATCAGGCACGGGTGCGCTCCAACAGGGTGGCGGGAAGGTCGGTGAACAGGTCGGTCGCAGTGGCCCGGCCGCTGAACGCACGGCCGGTGAGCCGGTCGACCCACTCACCGTCGGGCAGGGGCAGGGACGTGTCGCCCCAACCGGTTTCGGTCAGGTCGACGGTCCACCGCCGAACGGCGACCAGCACGTCGTCGCCGCGCCGGAAGGCGATCAGATGATCGGCCGCCGCGCCCTCGGGCAGCACCGGGTGATAGCCGCCGGAAAGGTAGGACTCCGGGCGCTCGGCGCGGGAGTGCAGCGCGGCGAAGACGATGCGTAGCTTCGCGTCGCTCGCCGAGGACAACGCCGCGCGACGCGTGGCGTAGTCGACCGCGCGCCGGTTGTCGGGGTCGACGAGGCTGTCGTCCCACAGTTCGGTGCCCTGGTACACGTCGGGAATGCCGGGCACGGTCAGGGACAACAGCTTCTGCACCTGCGAGTCGCTTTGGGCGTGGGTGTCCAGTTGCGCCACCAGACTGGACATCTCGACGCCGACGGGGCCGTCGACGACGTCGTCGAGCCAGGTGTGTACGGCCTTCTCGAAGTCCTCGTTCGGTTCGTTCCAGGTGGTGTGGACCGCCGCTTCCCTGATCGCCTTCTCCGCGTATGCGTGCAGCCGGGCGCGCAGGTCGTCGGTGACGGGGCCGTCGACCGGCCAGATGCCGAAGGCGATCTGCCACAGGAATCGTCCCGTGTCACCGTCGGGCGGTGGGGTGGCCACCACCCACTTGGCGATCAGCTCGGTCCACAGCGAATGCACTTGCGACAGCACGCCAATGCGCGCGCGGACGTCCTCGCTGCGCTTGGTGTCGTGCGTCGACAGGGTCACCATCGCCGACGGCCAGAAGCGGGCCCGGAGTGCGGTGGCGTGGTGGAACTCTGCCACGCTGACGCCGAACCGCTCGGGTTCGCCGCCGACCTCGTTGAGTGACACCAGCCTGGCGTCGCGGTAGAACAGGCAGTCCTCCACCGACTTGGCGGTGACGGCGCCACACAGCTGCTGAATCCTGGTGGCCGGTTCCACGTGCTCCAGGGCCGCGGCGACGAGCGTCAGCGGGGTGGCCAGAGTTGGCTCCGCAGCGGCGGTTTCGGCCAGCGCCGTGGGCATGATCGCGGTCAGCCCGCGGTAGTCGGACCGGTAGACGCCGATGTGGGAGAGCAACGCGGCGACGGCGTCGGGAATCAGGGGGTGGTCGGCGCCGACCGCGGCCACGACGGCCCGGTGCACCCGGGCCAGCTCGCTGGCCAGGGTGCCGGTGGAGGTGGCGACCTTGAGCTCGCGGATCACCGGCTCCAGCGGCTCCGCGTCGCCGGCGGCGGACGGGTCGACCAGCACGCCGCCGATCTCGCGGAGCGCGTCGTAGCCCGTGGTACCGGCGACGGGCAACGTCGGCTCGAGCGCTTCGTCGGGCGCCAGGATCTTCTCGATGACGATCCAGGCGTCGGGTCCGGTGAGCTCCCGTAGCCATTCGAGATAGCCTGCGGGATCGGCCAATCCGTCGGGATGGTCGATGCGCAGCCCGTCGACCAGACCTTCGGTGAACCACCGCTTGACCTCGACGTGCGTGGCGTCGAAGACGGCCTTGTCCTCTTGCCGCAACGCCGCCAGCGAGGTGATGGAGAAGAACCGCCGGTAGCCGCAGACGTTGTGCTTCCAGCCGATCAGCTTGTAGTGCTGGCGCTCGTACACCTCGGCCGGCGATCCGTCGCCGGTGCCCGGGGCGATCGGCCAGGTGCGGTCGCCGAGCCGCAGCACGTCACCGTCGACCGCGAGGTCGTCGAGGTCGCCGTCGTCGCCAAGCACGGGGAGGACGATCTTGCCGTCCGGGTCCAACGTCCAGTCGACGTCGAAGTAGGTGGCGTAGGAGGACGATCGGCCGTGGGTCAGCATGTCCCACCACCAGGAGTTCTGGGTGGGGTCGTCGACGCCGACGTGGTTGGGCACGACGTCGACGACCACGCTCATCCCGCAGGCGTGCACCGCCTCCGACAGCCGGGCCAGCCCGGCGGCCCCGCCGAGTTCTTCGGACACCGTGGTGGGGTCGGTGACGTCGTAGCCGTGGGTGGACCCCGTGCTGGCGGTCAGGATCGGTGACAGGTAAAGGGTCGAAACCCCAAGGTCCTGAAGGTAATCCAGCTGCTCCAGCGCGTCGGCGAACGTGAACGCCTCACCGCTGGATGGTCCGCGCATCTGCAGGCGGTAGGTCGAGAGAATCGTCATGGTGATCAGGCCGTCTTTCGCAGGGCGATGATGGATCGGGCCGCGACGGTGAACATCTCGCCGGCCTTCACCACCAGGTCGCTGGTTCCGGTTGGTCGCGCCGAGTCCACTTCCGCGGTCCACTCGGCGGCGTAGTCGCCCTCGGCGGCGACGAATTCGACGGGGTCCTCGTGGGCGTTGAAGCACAGCAGGAACGAGTCGTCGACCACCCGCTCACCGCGGGCGTTGGGTGCGGGGATGGCCTCGCCGTTGAGGAACACCGCGACGCACTGAAAGCCCGAGTTCCAGTCCGCCGGGGTCATCGGGACGCCGGCGGCGGTCAGCCACGCGATGTCGCGGATCTCTTCGTCGCCGCTGCGGATCAGCTTGCCGTCGAAGAACCGTCGGCGCCGAAACACCGGGTGGTTCTTGCGCAGCGTGGTCACCGTGCGGGCGAACGTCATCAGGTCGGCGTTGGTTTCGCACAACGACCAGTCCATCCAGGCGATCTCGGAGTCCTGGCAGTACACGTTGTTGTTGCCGCCCTGCGTGCGGCCGATCTCGTCGCCGTGGCTGATCATCGGCGTGCCCTGGCTGACCATCAGCGTGGCCAGCACGTTGCGCATCTGCTTCGCGCGCAACTCCAGGATGGCGGGGTCGTCGGTGGGGCCCTCGACACCGCAGTTCCACGACCGGTTGTGGCTCTCGCCGTCGCGGTTGTCCTCGCCGTTGGCCTCGTTGTGCTTCTCGTTGTAGGACACCAGGTCCGCCAGGGTGAAGCCGTCGTGGGCGGTGACGAAGTTGATGCTCGCGCTGGGCCGCCGCCCCGTCGCCTCGTAGAGGTCCGACGACCCGGTGAGTCGCGAGGCGAATTCGTTGAGTGTTGCGGGTTCTCCCCGCCAATAGTCACGCACAGTGTCGCGATATTGCCCGTTCCACTCGGTCCACAAACCAGGGAAGTTCCCGACCTGATATCCGCCCTCACCGATGTCCCACGGTTCGGCGATCAGTTTCACCTGGCTGATTACCGGGTCCTGCTGGACCAGGTCGAAGAACGCCGAGAGGCGGTCGACGTCGTAGAACTCGCGGGCCAGGGTCGACGCCAGGTCGAACCGGAAGCCGTCGACGTGCATGTCGAGCACCCAGTAGCGCAGCGAATCCATGATCAACTGCAGCGAGTGGGGGTGGCGCACGTTGAGGCTGTTGCCCGTGCCGGTGAAGTCCTTGTACAGCCTCTGGTCGCCGTCGAGCAGCCGGTAGTAGCCGGCGTTGTCGATGCCGCGGAAGTTGACGGTGGGGCCCAGGTGGTTGCCCTCGGCGGTGTGGTTGTAGACCACGTCGAGGATCACCTCGATGCCCGCCGCGTGGAAGGACCGGACCATGTTCTTAAACTCGGCGACGGCGCCGCCCGCGCTCTGGTTGGACGCGTACTGATGGTGTGGCGCGAAGAAGCCGAAGGTGTTGTAGCCCCAGTAGTTTCGCAAACCGAGCTCGAGCAGACGGTGGTCGTGCATGAACTGGTGCACCGGCATGAGTTCGATCGCGGTGACGTTGAGCGACTTGAGGTGCTCGATGATCACCGGGTGACTCAGCCCGGCGTAGGTGCCGCGCTGATCCTCGGGGATGCCCGGGTGCGTCTGCGTCATGCCCTTGACGTGCGCCTCGTAGATCACGGTCTCGTGGTACGGGGTGTTGGGGGCCCGGTCGGAGCCCCAGTTGAAGAAGGGGTTGATGACGACGCTGGTCATCGTGTGGCCCAGCGAGTCGACGCGGGGTGGAGTGCCGCCGGTGGCGAGGTCCTCGGCCTCGAGGTCGTAGGAGAACAGGGCCTGGGTGAATTCGAAGTCGCCGTGGAACGACTTGCCGTACGGGTCGAGCAGGAGTTTGGAGTCGTCACAGCGCAGCCCGGCGGCCGGATCCCACGGGCCGTGCACCCGGAAGCCGTACCGCTGGCCGGGGGTGACGGCCGGCAGGTAGGCATGCCAGACGTAGCCGTCGACCTCGTCGAGGTTGACGCGCTCCTCGCTGCCGTCCTTGCCGATCAGACACAACTCGACCTTCTCGGCCACTTCGGAGAACAGCGAGAAGTTGGTGCCCGCACCGTCATAGGTGGCGCCGAGGGGATAGGCGGTGCCGGGCCACACCGAGGAGACCACCGTCACCACCAACCGGTGGCGAGGGCCATCTGACGGCCGAGTTCAGCGGTCATGGTGCGCATGTACGTCGCGGAAATGTGGTGAGAGTCGTGATACACCAACACGTTTCCCTCCACAGCACGGCAATAGTCCGGACGGCACACCGCGTTGCTCATGTCGAGCGGCTTGAGCATGGGGAACTGCGCGAGGTAGTCGAGGGTCGGATTGTGGTCCGACAGCACCTCGGATCGCTTGATGCCACAGGAGACGGCGTCGCCCCCGTCGGCGAGGCAGTCCGCGGGGAAGAACGGCTTGCCGTCCTTGACCAGCCACGGGGTGTCGCGCATCGCGAGCACGGGGATGCCCGCGTCGGACAGTTCCTTCCAGATGCCGAGGTAGAAGCTGGGCATCACGTCGCCGTCCTTGATGTTCCACGGCCGGGTCGAGGTGGTGAAGACGAAGTCAGGGTGATCGGAGATCAGCTTCGGCATCACCTTCTGATTCCACTCGCGACAGTTCGGATAGGCCCGGTTGTCGCCCATGACGAGCGGATTCTCCTCGGTGGTCAACGGACAACCCATCTTGAGATATGTGACGACCTTGAAGTGGTGCATGCGGCCCAGCAGATCCAGCGCGGTGATCCAGTGTTCGGCGTGTGACCCACCGGCCACGGCAATGGTTCTGGCGGCGTTGTCGTCACCGTAGGTGCAGTTGATGACGTCGACGTTGCCGAAGTCGCTGATGCAGCCCTGCATGGTGGAGATCGGCAGGTCGTCCTTGGCCTCCAGGACGGTGGGACGCATCGGCAGCTTGGGCACCCGGGCGTTGTTGACCAGTGCCCGCGCGCCGGGGTAGTCCCGCGCCGAGAGGCCCGCCAATTCCTTGCCGTTGGCGCGCTGGATGGTCATGTGTTCGCGCCAGGTGAACGACGTGGCGGTCAACGCCACCCCGAGAAGGGTGACGATCGACCCGAGCACGATGGTCGGTCGCCGAAGCCGGGTGCGCAGCGGAATCACGCTGGCCTGCTTGGGCTTGGTGGCCGAGGCCCGCAGCCGTAGCGGGTCCTCGACGAACTTGGTCGTCAGCCAGGCCAGGAGGCCGGAGACCAGCAGGACGATCGCGCCGTCGAGGAAGCCGGCGTGGGTGTCGCCCGAGTAGGCCAGCCAGAAGATCAGCAGCGGCCAGTGCCACAGGTACAGCGAGTAGGCCATCGACCCGAGCGACACGAACGGCTTGGTGGCGAGCAGTCGGCTGACCGCGGGCAACCGTCCGTCGACCGAAGCCAGGTGCGGGTCGGCCATCCGGTTGGCCCCGCTGAGGATGAACAGAATCGTCGCGCCGACCGGCACCAGGGCCCACGGTCCCGGGAACTCCTTGACGCCGTCGATCAACGCGCCGCAGGACAGGATCGCGGCGAGGGCGACGACGGCGATCGTCGAGCGCAGCCACATCGGCCACTTCACGTAGGGCACCAGCGCCCCGACGAGGGCGCCGAGCAACAGTTCCCAACCCCTGGCGAAGCTGTTGTAATACGCCGTCGACTGGTCGGCGTCGTGGGCGATGATCGCGTAGACGAACGACGCGACCGTCAGCGCTGCGAGGACGACGATCAGCGCGGTCCTGGTGTAGGACCGCAGGAGCGTGCGGAAGGCGACTGCGAACCCGAACACCAACGCGAGGAACGCAATGTAGAACTGCCCCTGCACCGACATCGACCAGAGGTGCTGCAGCGGGCTGACGGCCTCGCCGGCCCGCAGGTAGTTCGACGCGGTGTTGGCCAGCTCCCAGTTCTGGTAGTAGCCGAGGCTGGCGAGGCTCTGGTCGGCGAAGGTCTCCCAACGGGTCTCCGGCTGGACCAGGATCGTCAGCACGGCGGAGGCGGCCAGCACCACCACCATGGCGGGCAGCAGCCGGCGGATCAGTCGCTTGACCTCGGGAACGGGGGACAGCGACGAGCCGGGGGTCAGCGCGGTGCGCAGCAGCCGACCGCCGAAGAAGAACCCGGACAGGGCGAGGAACACGTCGACGCCGCCGGAGACCCTGCCGAACCAGATGTGGAACACCGCGACGAGCGCGATCGCGATGCCGCGGAGCCCGTCGAGGTCGTACCGGTAGAAGCCCGAGTTGGCGCGCCGGGTGGCGCCGGATCCGGTGGGGGGCACCGTCCGGGCTGGAGAGAGGGTCAACATGGTCGTCGGACAATCTACCCAACCGACGGCGATACGGTGTTTTGTCAGGATCGCAGGTCCTGGGGGATGGTGGTTCCATGCCGTCGTTGACCCCCGACCAGATCAGCGCCGTCGACGCCGCCCACGTGTGGCATCCGTACAGCCGGATCGCCGCCGACGCGACCCCGCCCCTGGTCGCAGTGGGGGCCCGCGGAGCGTCGCTCACGCTCGTCGACCGCGGCCGACGCGTCGAGGTAGTCGACGCCATGAGTTCGTGGTGGACAGCGATCCACGGGCACGGCCACCCCGTTCTCGACGAGGCGATCACCCGTCAACTCGCGACGATGAACCACGTCATGTTCGGCGGCCTGACCCACGAGCCGGCGGCCCGTCTTGCGGAGTTGTTGGTCGAGATCACCCCCGCCGGACTGGACACGGTGTTCTTCAGCGATTCGGGTTCGGTGGCCGTCGAGGTGGCCGCGAAGATGGCCCTGCAGTTTCAGCGCAGTCGGGGCAAGCCGGGCAAGCACCGGCTGATGACGTGGCGTGGCGGATATCACGGCGACACGTTCACGCCGATGAGCCTGTGCGACCCCGACGGGGGCATGCACTCCATCTGGACCGACGTGCTCACCGCCCAGGTGTTCGCGCCCGAGGTGCCGGGAGAGTACGACCCGGCCTACAGCGCGGCCTTCGAGGAGCTTCTCGCCGAACACGCCGACGAGGTGGCGGCGGTGATCGTGGAGCCGGTCGTGCAGGGCGCGGGAGGCATGCGGTTCCACGATCCGCGCTACGTACGCGACCTGCGCGCCGCCTGCACCCGGCACGACGTCCTGCTGATCCTCGACGAGATCGCGACCGGATTCGGCAGGACGGGCGAGCTGTTCGCCGCCGACCACGCCGGGGTCCGGCCGGACGTGATGTGCGTCGGCAAGGCGCTGACCGGGGGCTACCTCACGTTGGCGGCGACGCTGTGCACGCGCGAGGTCGCCACCACCATCAGCGAGGGCGAACCGGGTGCGCTGATGCACGGCCCGACGTTCATGGCGAACGCGCTGGCGTGCGCGGTGTCGGTGGCGTCGGTGGAGTTACTCCTGAGCCAGGATTGGCGAGCCCGCGTGCACGAGATCTCCGACGGGCTCCGCGCCGGACTGGCCCCGGCAGCCGAACTGGCCGGGGTGGCCGACGTGCGGGTGCTCGGCGCGATCGGCGTGATCGAGATGCGCGAGCCGGTCGACATGGCGGTGGCCACCGCGGCCGCGGTGGCGCACGGCGTCTGGCTGCGCCCGTTCCGCAATCTGGTCTACGCGATGCCGCCGTACGTCTGCACGCCCGACGAGGTGGCCACGATCTGCTCGGCGATGGTGGCCGTGGCGCGTGCGCTAACCTGAACGCCGTTCAGGTGGGTGTGAGTTCGGAAGGATCCCAGACGTGACGCGTGCGATGACCTCCCCGCTGGCCTGGCTCGACGACGTCGAGCGGCAGCGTCGCACGGCCGGTCTGCGGCGGTCGCTGCGCGTGCGTCAGGCCGAGGACGCCGGTCTGGACCTGGCCTCCAACGACTACCTCGGGTTGTCGCGGCATCCCCGCGTCGTCGACGGCGGGATGGAGGCCCTGCAGACCTGGGGCGCCGGGTCGACGGGCTCGCGGTTGGTCACCGGAAACACCGCCCTGCACGAACGGTTCGAGACCGCGCTGGCGGAGTTCGTCGGCGCCGAGTCCGCCCTGGTCTTCTCCTCCGGCTACACCGCCAACCTCGGGGCCGTGGTGTCCCTGTCCGGTCCCGGCTCGGTCGTGGTGTCCGACGCGCTGACCCATGCGTCGCTGGTCGACGCCTGCCGGTTGTCGCGGGCCCGGGTGGTGGTTACGCCGCATCGGGACGTAGACGCCGTCGACGCCGCGCTGCGGGACCGCGCCGAGGAGCGCGCCGTGGTGGTCACCGACTCGGTGTTCAGCGCCGACGGTGTGCTGGCCCCGCTGCGGGATCTGCACGACGTGTGCCGCCGCCATGGCGCGCTGCTGATCGTCGACGAGGCCCACGGGCTCGGGATCCGCGGCGACGGCGGGCGCGGCCTGGTGGCCGAGGTGGGTCTGGCGGGTGCCCCCGACGTCGTCGTGACGACGACGCTGTCGAAGGCGCTCGGCAGCCAGGGCGGCGTGGTGCTGGGCCCGGCGGCGGTGCGCGCGCACCTGGTCGACGCCGCGCGTCCGTTCATCTTCGACACCGGCCTCGCGCCGGCGGCGGTCGGCGCGGCACTGGCCGCACTTGAGGTCCTGGTCGACGAACCCTGGCGAGCCGGTGCGGTGCTCCGGCACGCCGCCACGCTCGCGGCCGCGTGCGGCGTGGCCGACGTGCCGGAGTCGGCCGTGGTGTCGGTGGTGCTGGGCGAGCCCGAGGTGGCCCTGGCGGCGGCCACGTCGTGTCTGGACCGGGGGCTGCGGGTCGGGTGCTTCCGTCCGCCGTCGGTGCCGGTTGGCACGTCACGCCTGCGGCTGACCGCGCGTGCGTCGCTCACCCCCGACGAGGTCGACCTGGCGTGCCGCGTGCTCGTCGACGTGCTGACCGAGTCGCGGTCGGGGGCCCGCCGATGAGCACGCTGGTCGTCACCGGCACCGACACCGGCGTCGGCAAGACCGTCGCGACGGCAGCGCTGGCGTGCCACGCCCGACTGGCCGGCCTCGACGTCGCGGTGTGCAAGCCCGTCCAGACGGGGATCGCCGACGGCGACGACGACCTGAGGGAGGTGGGACGGCTCTCCGGCGTCGACGTCCTGGTCCCGGGGTGGCGCTACCCCGAGCCATTGGCCCCGGTCGCCGCGGCGGAGCGGGCGGGCCTGCCGTTGCCGACCAGGGCCGAGTTGGTCGACCTGGTGGACGGAGTCGTCCGTCCCGGTCGCCTGGTCGTCGTCGAGGGCGCCGGCGGGCTGCTGGTGGAACTTGGCGACGGGGGAGTGACGCTGCGCGACCTGGCGATCGATCTCGACGCCACGGTGCTCGTCGTGGCGCGGGCCGGCCTCGGAACGCTGAATCATGCCGCTCTCACCGTGGAAGCCCTTGCCGCGGTGGGTGTTCCGTGCGCCGGCCTGGTCGTCGGCGCGTGGCCGGCGGAGCCAGGGGTGGTCGAGACGTCCAATCGCACGGCCCTCGAGCGCATCGCCGCGGTCCGCGCGGTACTGCCGAGCGGCGCGGGCGCGCTGACGGCGCCGGACTTCGCCGAGCTGAGTGCCGGCGCGTTCGCGACCGAGTGGGTGCGGAGCCTCTGACGTGGCGCACTCCGTCGAGCTGTTGTTCGACCCGGAGGTCGAGGACGCCATCCGAGGGCAGTGGGCCGCGCTCGCGCAAGTGGGGCTGCCCAGCCAGGCGCACCACCGTTCGCCGACCAATCGGCCGCACGTGACGCTTACCGTGGCCGCGCGCATCGAGCCGGCCGTCGACGCGGCCCTGCGGGAGCTGGCCGGGCGGCTGCCGTTGCCCTGCCGGATCGGCGCCCCGCTGGTGTTCGGGCACCGATCCGTCGTCCTGGCCCGCCTGATCGTGCCGGACCGCGGGCTCCTGGACCTTCACGAGTCGGTCGACGCGATCTGCGAGCCGCACCTGCCGTCCGGACCGTTTCCGCACGCCCGTCCCGGGCAGTGGACGCCGCACGTGACGTTGGCGCGGCGGTTGGCGCCGACCGACCTCGCGGCGGCCCTGGAGGCCGTCTCCGCGGAGACGGCCGACGGCACGTTCGCCGGGTTACGGCGCTGGGACGGTGACGCCAGGGTCGACACCGTGGTCGCGTGACGCGGACGCGTGCGTGGCCACGCCGTCGACCAGCAGACGCAGCCCAAAGGTGAAGCGGCCGTTGGGATCGGTCGTCATCACCGACTGGCCGTCGGCAAGCGCACCCGCGGCGTCCCATTGCAGCCGGGACTGCTCGTCGGCGGTGAAGCCCAGGACGTAGTAGAGCACCGACCGGGCCGCCAGATCGGCATGCGAGCCGTCGATGCCGGCCTCGGCCGCGGCGATCGTGAGCCGGTCCAGGATCTCGGCCATCTGCTCGGACTTGCCCGCGGCGAAGCTGGCCGAGACCAGCTCGGCGCCGTCGGTGGTCGACAGCAGCGCGTCGCGCAGGCCGGTGCAGATGAGGTGCACGCGTTCGGCCCACCGACCGCTCGACGGCGTCGCGGTGGACGCGAGGATCCGGTCGGCCACCGCGCCGAGCAGCGCCTGCTTGTCGGCGAAGTGCCAGTAGAGCGCGCCGGGGGTGACGCCCAGTTCGCGGGCCAGCCGACGCATCGTCAGGTCGCCGATTCCGTACTCGTCGAGGAGCTGGGCGGCCTTGTCGACCACATCTGACCGGGCGTGGCGGCGGGCGGTGTGCACCCCTGTAGCCTAAACACCGTTCAAGTTCATGGTGCAGGAGGAGTATCGGGTGACGCAGTCGGCTTCAGAGGTACGCGCGGACGTGTTGGGTCTGGCACGAGAGCAGGTACTCGACCGCGGCGAGGGCCTCACCCAGGAGCAGGTGCTGGCGGTGCTCCAGCTGCCCGACGACCGGCTCGAGGAACTTCTCGCGCTAGCCCACGACGTGCGGATGAAGTGGTGCGGCCCCGAGGTCGAGGTCGAGGGCATCATCAGCCTCAAGACCGGTGGCTGCCCCGAGGACTGCCACTTCTGTTCGCAGTCGGGGCTGTTCGCCTCGCCCGTCCGCAGCGCGTGGCTCGACATCCCCAGCCTGGTGGAGGCGGCCAAGCAGACCGCGAAGTCCGGGGCCACCGAGTTCTGCATCGTCGCCGCGGTCCGCGGACCCGACGAGCGCCTGCTGGCCCAGGTCGCCGCGGGCATCGAGGCCATCCGCAACGAAGTCGACATCCAGATCGCCTGCTCGCTGGGCATGCTGACCCAGGAGCAGGTCGACCGGCTCGCCGAGATGGGCGTGCACCGCTACAACCACAATCTGGAGACCGCGCGGTCCTACTTCACCAACGTCGTCACCACCCACACCTGGGAGGAGCGCTGGGGCACCCTCGAGATGGTCCGTGCCGCCGGCATGGAGGTCTGCTGCGGTGGCATCCTCGGCATGGGTGAATCGCTGGAGCAGCGCGCGGAGTTCGCCGCCAACTTGGCCGAACTCAACCCGCACGAGGTGCCGCTGAACTTCCTCAACCCGCGTCCCGGCACCCCGTTCGGCGACCTCGAGGTGCTGCCCGCCTCTGACGCCTTGCGGGCCGTCGCCGCCTTCCGGCTGGCGATGCCGCGCACGATGCTGCGCTTCGCCGGCGGCCGGGAGATCACCCTCGGCGACCTCGGCGCCAAGCAGGGCATCCTCGGCGGCATCAACGCCGTCATCGTCGGCAACTACCTGACCACGCTGGGTCGTCCCGCGGAGTCCGATCTCGAGCTGCTCAACGATCTGCAGATGCCGATCAAGGCTCTCAACGCGACGATTTAGCATGCCGCCCACGTTCAACGTCTACACCGGCGAGCCGGAGGGCGGGACGGTGCCGGCCGCCGCACGCCTGGGGCTCGAGCCCCCGCGGTTCTGTGCCGAGTGTGGCCGGCGCATGATCGTCCAGGTGCGTCCGGACGGGTGGTCGGCGAAGTGTTCGAGACACGGCGAGCTGGACTCGAAGGACCTGGAGACGAGACGTTGAGCATGAACACCGTTGAGCCACCCAGTCTTTCGCATCGGCGGGCGGCGATCCGGGTCGCGCTGAGCCTCGTCGGCGTCGGTGTCCTCCTCGGGCTGGCGTGGGCCTGGCTCGCACCGCCGATCCAATTGGTGATCGCCTTGACCAAGTCCGGTGACCGGGTGCGCGGCTACGTCGGCGACGAGTCAGATCTGCTGTTCCTCGGCGCCTTCGTCATGACCGGGCTGCTGTTCGCGATGGCCGTGGCGGCCGCGGTGGCGGTGTGGCAGTGGCGGCCGCACCGCGGACCGCTGATGGTCGCGGCGCTGTCGGTCGGATCGCTGGCGGCGGCGGGTGCCGCGGCCGGCGTGGGTGCGGCGGTCGCCCGCTGGCGCCACGGTGCGGTCGACGTCGCGGCGGCGCCCATCTCGCCGGAGCACCGGGTGTTGTAC
>NZ_JACKTL010000055.1 GCF_025822245.1 Mycolicibacterium hodleri | reverse complement strand
TGCAGGAGAATGAGGTCCGGACCTTCCCCTGCCTGAATTGTCCTGGTACGGACGCCGTCGACATCTACGAAGCGTGTTTCCGCTCCAAGCAAGCTCACCCAGATTGAATCATGTTGGAGCAATTTCGGGCTTCCTCTCGGCGAGCGGACAATATAGCCATGTGTATCATACATTCCTAGAATGTCCAAAGATGGAAATTTAGGGTTCTGTGTAAATGCCCTCATCCCATCGACGGAACCGTGCACACGTCGACCCGCCCCAGGCCAACTCCACGCGGGGTGTAAGTGGTCGCTCGATCGCGCCCGAGGCTGCCTGGTCGGACTGGAAAATGACCTGTGAGCCTGCGGGGGGCCGAGGAGTACTACGGAGGGGATGTCGGTACGGCACTGTGCGTTTCGGGTCAGACGGCGGCTTCGAGGGGACCCGGATGCCGTAGCGGCGGGTTGGGCGATGGGATTGCGTCGCTTGCGTTCCCTGTGTTGCACATGCAGGGAATTCTCGTCCCCGTCCCCGCCGCCGGCGGCGTCGGCCTGGTTATCTCTGCCTACGAACAGCGAACGCACCTAGTGGTCCGTCTCAGTTTTGATTGACTACTTGTTGGAGTTTGGTGCGTGCGCGTCGAACTTTGGCCAGGATCGACTCGGCGGTAGCCGTCCACAGG
>NZ_JACKTL010000054.1 GCF_025822245.1 Mycolicibacterium hodleri | reverse complement strand
GAATATGAGTGGGATCTCAAGCGTAAGTTTTGGTTTGGTTTTGCAGATATCCAATTATTACCGCCAGTTTTACAAACATTTATGCTGGTTTATGAATGGCATNAATATGTTGGTTGGGAAGGAATGGAGTGTGGGATATTTTTTGAAAGTGATCATACTCACCAGCAATTGCAAGCTTTGGGGTTATTAGAACTCGCCCAAAAAATGGTTACTGCAAGAATCCGATATGATGAGCTAAAAGACAAGGCCGAAAATTTTCACGAGATTACAGAGGATGACATATTCAAAATGCTTATAATACATTGTGACCAACTTGCAAGAGAGGTTGATTCTATATTACTGCAATTTGTGAAGGACAATATTGATGTTTTCCCGTGTCGCCATAACAGACACGAGTTATAAAAAATAATCCCAAAATTGAACAGGCTTTTTATCTACCTGGTAATGAC
>NZ_JACKTL010000053.1 GCF_025822245.1 Mycolicibacterium hodleri | reverse complement strand
CGGCCGGCGGCGATGATGGGTGGGCAGTTCCTGCCCGGGGCGATCGCCTGCCGCGCCACGGTCGGGGCGACGATCACCGCGATCGTGCACCCCGGGCATGCCCCACCGGAACCCCGCTACCGACCGTCGAAGAAGTTGGCCGACTTCGTCAGATGCCGCGACCTGACGTGCCGCTTCCCGGGCTGCCGCGTGCCGGCGACGAATTGTGACGTCGACCACACGATTCCGTGGCCCTGTGGGCCGACGGCGGCGTCCAACCTCAAATGCCTATGCCGTCGACACCACTTGCTGAAAACCTTCTGGAGCGGCGAGAACGGTTGGCGCGAAACCCAACTCGACGACGGCACCATCGTGTGGACCGCACCCGACGGACGCACCCACATCACCACCCCGGGCAGCCGCCTACTGTTCCCCGAACTGTCCCAGCCCACCAGAATCGTTGAGAGGAGCCGCGTCCCAGGACACCACGCCACCGGGCTGACAATGCCCCGACGACGCAAAACCACCCGCGCCCAAGACCGCGGCCGCCGCATCCAACGCGAACGCGAACTCAACGAACTACGACGAGATCGAGGCTAGGAACCCTCGGGAGAACTCCGCACGGCGGCGGCGGCCGCGCGAATCTGGGGGGTCACCAACATGACCTGACCGAGCACGCCGTTGACGAAGCCGGGCGACTCGTCGGTGGACAGGCTCTTGGCCAGCTCGACGGCTTCGTCGACCGCGACCGGTTCCGGGACGTCCTCGGCGTAGAGCAACTCCCACACCGCAACCCGCAGCACCGCACGGTCGACGGCGGGCAACCGGTCCAGCGTCCATCCCTGCAGATGGGCGGAGATCAGATCGTCGACGTGAGCGGCGTGCTCGGTGACACCGCGCGCCACCGTGACGGTGTACGGGTTCAACGTCGACAACTCGGGGTCACCCTCGGCCAACGTGGTCCGACCCTCGGCGATCTCGGCGGGCGTCAGCCCACGAGCTTCAGCCTCGAAGAGCAAGTCGACCGCGCGCTTGCGGGCTTGGTGGCGACCGCGGTCACCGCGACGGTCAGGCATGGTCAGCCATTCACGCGACCCAGGTAACTGCCGTCGCGGGAGTCCACCTTGAGCTTGTCGCCGGTATTGATGAACAGCGGCACCTGGATCTCGGCGCCGGTCTCCATCGTCGCCGGCTTGGTGCCGGCGCTGGAGCGGTCACCCTGCAGGCCCGGGTCGGTGTGCTGCACGAGAAGCTCGACGGTGACCGGCAGCTCGACGTAGAGCGGCGCGCCATCATGGAATGCGATCTGCACCGGCATGCTCTCGAGCAGGTAGTCGGCGTTGGTGCCCACCAGCGTCTCGGGCAGGGGGTGCTGCTCGTAGTCCTCGGAGTCCATGAAGACGAAGTCGCTGCCGTCGCGGTACAGATAGGTGGCGTCGCGGCGGTCGACGGTGGCGGTCTCCACCTTCACACCCGCGTTGTAGGTCTTGTCGACGACCTTGCCGGACAGCACGTTCTTGAGCTTGGTGCGCACGAACGCGGGACCCTTGCCCGGCTTGACGTGCTGGAACTCGGTGATCTGCCACAGCTGGCCGTCGATCTGGAGGACGAGCCCATTCTTGAAGTCGGCGGTCGATGCCACGGGGGTACTACTCCTAGCGTTCTAGACAATCGCCAGTTCCTTGGGGAACCGGGTCAGCAACTCGGGTGTGGGTGCATCATCACTGCCCACGACCAGCGTGTCCTCGATGCGGACACCGCCACGGCCGGGCAGATAGACACCGGGCTCCACGGTCACCGCAGAGCCAGCAAGCAGTGTACCGGCGGACGACGCGCTGATTCCCGGCGCTTCGTGGATCTGCAACCCGACCCCATGCCCGAGACCGTGCCCGAAGTTGTCCGCGAAGCCCGCCTCGGCGATGACCTGGCGCGACACCCCGTCCACCCCCGACAGCGACACGCCCGGCGCCAGCGCCTCCCGACCCCGGCGTTGGGCCGTCGCCACCAGCTCGTACACGTCGCGCTGCCACTGGGCGACCGGCGCCAGGACGAACGTCCGCGTCATGTCGGAGTGATAGCCGGCCACCAGCGCCCCGAAGTCGATCTTGACGAAGTCGCCCGCGGCGAGTTCGGCGTCGGTCGGGCGGTGGTGCGGAATCGCCGAGTTGGCGCCCGTCGCCACGATGGTCTCGAAGGACACCCCGTCGGCGCCGTGGTCGAGCATCCGGGACTCCAGGTCGCGACGGACCTCCTTCTCGGTGCGTCCCGCCCGTAGGCCGCCCGCGGCGACCAGGTCGGCCAACGCCGCGTCGGCCGCCTCGCACGCCAGCCGCAGCAGCGCGATCTCCCCCGCGTCCTTGACCTCGCGCAGCGCCTCCACCGCGCCGGCCGCGCGCACCAGTTCGACGTCGACCGCGGCCTTGGTCATCAGCGCGTGGTTGTCGACCGTCACGACGTGGCTCTCGAATCCAAGCCGCCGCACGCCCAGGCCGGCCGCAGCAGCGGCCAGGTGCGGCGCGCACGCGCGTTCGATGACGACCTCGGCGTCGGGCGACTGCTGCGCGGCCTGCGTGACGTACCGGCCGTCGGTTGCCAGGATTGGAATTTCGTCGTCGACGCGAATGAGCAACGCCGCATTCGAACCGGTGAATCCCGACAGGTATCGGACGTTCACCAGGTCCGTTACCAACATCGCGTCCAAATTTGCGGCGGTCAGTCGGCGACGCAGGCGCGCCCTGCGCTGGGAAATCGTCACAGCGCATGACGGTACTCGCTACGCTGTGCCCCCATGAGTAAGTGGTTGCTGCGCGGACTGGTGTTCGCCGCCCTGATGGTCATCGTCCGCTTGCTCCAGGGAGCCCTGATCAACCTGATGGAAAGTCAGGCGTTGTGGATCAGCATTCTGCTGGTCGCGGTGTTCGCCATCGCCGCATTCGTGTGGGGTCTGGCCGACGGCCGGGCCGACGCACGCGCCAACCCGGACCCCGACCGCCGGGGTGACTTGGCGATGGCCTGGCTGCTGGGCGGTCTCTTCGCCGGCATCGTCAGCGGCTTCGTCGCCTGGTTCATCTCGCTGTTCTACGAGAACCTGTACGCCCAGGGTCTGCTCAACGAGGTCACCACCTTCGCCGCGTTCACCGCACTGCTGATGTTCGTCTTCGCGCTCGCCGGCGTCGCGCTGGGACGTGGGCTCGTCGACCGCAAGGCCCCGCCGGTGCAGCGCTACAGCGCGGCCGACAGTGAGCGCGACCGCGCCGACACCGACGTCTTCGCGGCGGTCAGCGCGCGGGACTACCCCGACGACGACCGGTCGGCGTCGGCCGAGGGCACGTCGGCGGCGCGGACCGAAACCCTCACCTCGACGGCCACCGAACCCCGGGAGGCCGAATCCACCGGCTCGGAGCCGACGACCGACAAGGGCCGCGAGCAGTCCTAGTCGAGGCCGGCCAGGTACCGCAGCGCCAACGTGTAACCCTGCACGCCGAGACCGACGATCACCCCCGTCGCGACCTCACTCAGGTACGAGTGATGCCGAAACGCTTCGCGCTTGTGCACGTTAGAGATGTGCACCTCGATCAGCGGGGCCGTCAGTTCGGCGCACGCATCCCGTAGCGCCACCGAGGTGTGGGTCAGCGCGCCGGCGTTGAGCACGACGGGTTCCTTCGCGTCGGCGGCGTCGTGCACCCAGCCCAGCAGTTCGGCCTCGCTGTCGGTCTGGCGGACCACGACGGTCAGACCCAGCTCGGCGGCCTCCCGCTCGACGAGCGCCACCAGGTCGTCGTGGGTGGTGCTGCCGTAGACCTCGGGCTGGCGCTTGCCCAGCCGGCCCAGGTTGGGACCGTTGAACACGTTGACGTTCATCGCGTGCCGATCTCCGAGTAGGCGGCCACCAGCAACGCCGGATCGGGGCCCTCCAGCCGGCCCGGCTTGGCCAGGCCTTCGAGCACCACGAAGCGCAGCACGCCGGAGCGCGTCTTCTTGTCCCCGGCCATGTATTCGAGCAGTTGCGGCAGCGCGTCGGCGTCGTAGGTCACCGGAAGTCCCAGAGCCGTCAGGATCGAGCGGTGGCGGTCGGCGGTCTCGTCGTCGAGTCGTCCTGCGAGACGGCCCAATTCGGCGGCGAACACCAGCCCCACCGACACGGCGGCGCCGTGACGCCAGCGGTACCGCTCCCGCCGCTCGATCGCGTGCGCGAGCGTGTGGCCGTAGTTCAGGATCTCGCGCAGCTGCGACTCCTTCTCGTCGGCTGCGACCACCTCAGCCTTGACCACCACGGCGCGGCGGATCAGTTCGGGCAGAACCGATCCCGTCGGATCGAGGGCTGCGGCGGGATCGGCTTCGATCAGGTCGAGGATCTTCGGGTCGGCGATGAATCCGGCCTTCACGATCTCGGCCATGCCGGCCACGATCTCGTTGCGCGGCAAGGACTCCAGCGTCGCAAGGTCGACCAGGACCGCGAGCGGCTGATGGAACGCGCCGACCAGGTTCTTGCCCGCGTCGGTGTTGATGCCGGTCTTGCCGCCGACTGCGGCGTCGACCATGCCGAGCAACGTCGTCGGCACGTGCACCACGTCGACGCCGCGCAGCCACGTGGCCGCCGCGAAGCCACTGACGTCGGTGGCCGCGCCGCCGCCGAGGCTGACGATCGCGTCCTGGCGGCCAATGCCGATGCGGCCCAACACGTCCCAGATGAAGCCGACGACGGGCAACTCCTTGCCGGCCTCGGCGTCCGGGATCTCCACGCGATGGGCGTCGATCCCCTTCTCGGCCAGGTGGCTGCGGATCGACTCCGCGGTCGCGTTGAGCACCGGCTGGTGCAGGATCGCGACCCGGTGACGTCCGTCGAGGACTCGACCGAGGTCGTCGAGCAGCCCCGTCCCGATGATCACGGGGTAGGGGCGGTCGACGAGGACGTCGACGGTCACGGGTTCAGTCATTACGCGCCTCTGCTCGACGGGCCAGCGCCGCAGGACTGGGCGGCGCCTCGGTGGTGGGTGCGGGGTTGAGGACGGTGGGCAGCCTGCGCCATGCCGACCGTCTGCGGCGCCGCGGCTGCTGACGGTCGCCGTTCGCGGACTCCATCCGCTGCACGATCTGGCGGACCACCGCACCGGGGTTGCGGCGGTTGGTGTTGATGCGCAGGGTGGCAGCCTGCCGGTACAGGGGCACGCGCTGAGTCATCAGCTCGCGGAAGCGCTCACCGGCGTCGGCACCGGCCAACAGCGGTCGGGCGGTACCGCCGGAGGTGCGCCGAACCCCTTCGGCCGCACCTATTTCCAAGTAGACGACGGTGTGTCCCGCCAGGGCTTCGCGTACTCGCGGCGTGGTGATCGCGCCACCGCCGAGGGACACGATGCCGTCGTGTTCGGCCAGGGCGGCGCACACTACGTCGGCCTCGATGCGGCGGAACTCCGCTTCGCCCTCGACGAAGATGTCGGCGATGGTGCGGCCGGTGGTCTCGACGATCTTGGCGTCGGTGTCGAGCAGTGGAACGTCGAGTGCCCTGGCCAGGCGTCGCCCGATGGTGGACTTGCCCGATCCAGGCATGCCCACCAGCACGGCCAGGGGCGCCATCAGCCCGACGCCCGAGCGGGATCTCGCGCGGAGATGGAGGCCAGGTAGGCGTCGACGTTGGCCTTGGTCTCTGCGAGCGAGTCGCCGCCGAACTTCTCCAGGGCGGCTCGCGCCAGGACGAGTGCCACCATCGTCTCGACGACGACTCCTGCCGCGGGCACCGCGCACACGTCGGACCGCTGGTGGATCGCGACGGCCTCTTCCCCGGTGGTCATGTCGACGGTGGCCAACGCCCTTGGCACCGTCGAGATCGGCTTCATCGCCGCGCGCACGCGCACGGCCTGACCGTTGGTCATCCCGCCCTCGAGCCCGCCCGCGCGGTTCGTCGACCGCATCACGCCGTCGGGGCCGGGGTACATCTCGTCGTGCGCGACGCTGCCGCGGCGGCGCGCGGTTTCGAAGCCGTCGCCGATCTCGACGCCCTTGATGGCCTGAATGCCCATCACGGCGGCCGCCAGCTGGCTGTCGAGTCGGTTGTCGCCGCTGGTGAACGAGCCCAGCCCGATGGGCAGGCCCTCGACGACGACCTCGACGATCCCGCCGAGGGTGTCGCCGTCCTTCTTGGCCGCCTCGATCTCGTCGATCATCGCCTTCTCGGCCGTCTCGTCGAATGCCCGCACGGGGCTGTCGTCGATGCGGGCCAGGTCCGCGGGCCGCGGCGGCGGGCCGTCGTACGGCTTGGAGGCACCGATCGAGATGACGTGGGAGAGCACCTCGACTCCGAGCGCCTGGCGCAGGAACGCCCTGGCGATGGTGCCGGCGGCGACGCGGGCGGCGGTCTCACGGGCGCTGGCGCGCTCCAGGACCGGGCGGGCGTCGTCGAAGCCGTACTTGAGCATGCCGGCGTAGTCGGCGTGCCCGGGGCGCGGCCGGGTCAGCGGGGCGTTGCGGGCACCGTCGAGCTCGGCCTGGTCGACCGGGTCCGGCGCCATCACCGTTTCCCACTTGGGCCATTCGGTGTTGCCGATCTCCACGGCGATCGGACCGCCGAGCGTCACGCCGTGCCGCACGCCAGTCAGCACCGTGACGGCATCGGCCTCGAACTTCATCCGGGCGCCTCGTCCGTAGCCGAGCCGGCGCCGTTTCAGTTCCGCGGCAATGTCCGCCGTCGTGACCTCGAGGCCGGCCACCATGCCCTCGACCATCGCAACCAGGGCTCGGCCGTGTGATTCACCAGCTGTGGTCCATCGCAACACGCGTCCCATCTTCCCATGGCGCCCTCGACCTGACGTAATCCGTCACGCGAGGCTGCGCTGCAGCAACACCGTGTCGACCCGTCGACCGTGCTTGACGCCGACGCGCACGAGGCGTCCGGCGTCGGTGAAGCCGAACCGCCGATGCAGTTCCACCGAGGCGGGATCGCCGGTGTCGGCGATTACCGCGATCACCTCGCGGAGCCCCGCGGCGCGACAGACGTCGAGGAGGTCGCGGAGCAACTCGGTGCCGCAGCCCTGCCCCACCGACGACGGTGAGACGTAGACGGAATCCTCGACGGTGCCGGCGTAGGCGGGTCTGGTCTTCCACGGCGCGCAGTAGGCGTACCCGGCGACCATTCCGTCGCGTTCGGTGACCAGGAACGGGAGCCCCGCGTCGACGATCGCGTCGAAGCGGCGCCGCCACTCGGCGTCGTCGGGGGGCTCGAGTTCGAAGGTCGCGACGCTGGTCCGGACGTAGTGGGCGTAGATCTCGGCGACGGCGACCAGGTCGTCGGGTGTCGCGGCGCGGGTCGGCATCGCTTCACGGTAGGGCCTGGGATCGGGTGCGGGTTCAGGTGATCACCAGCGCCACCGCGGCGATCGTGGCCACGCACATCGACGGTCCGTGCGGCACCGTGGCCCGCGCCCCGCGCCGCGGGAGGACCAGCAGGCCCCACACCGCTGTCAGCAGCGGCGCTCCCACGGCCGCGAGGACCCAGGCGTCGGGCCCGAACGCACCCGCCAGTGCGCCGACGCCGACCGCGAGCTTCACGTCACCGGCGCCCATGGCGGCCGGGGCGACCAGGTGGACGACGAGGTACAGGGCCGCCAGCAGCAGCCCGCCGAGCAGCGCGGCGGTCCCCCGCCCGGCCAGCACCGCGGCGGCCGGCACCAGCACCGCGCCGGGCAGAGTCAACGCGTTCGGCAACCGACGCTCCCGGATGTCGTAGACGGTCAGCGCGGTCAGCCACGCCAGCGCGGCTGCCACCGCGACGTCCCCCACGGGACGAGCCTAAGTTCGACCGAGCGCCGTGATCATCGCCTCTTTGGGGGCGGGCCGGCCGGTGAACCGCTCGACTTGCGCGAAGGCCTGGTTCAGCAGCATCTGCAGGCCGCCGACCACCCGCCCGCCCGCGGCGGCGAACGCCGTGGCCAGCGGTGTCGGCCACGGATCGTAGATCGCGTCGAGCAGGACCGGCGCGGTGACGACCGTCTCGGCGTATCGACCGGCGACGTCGGCCGGCAGGGTACTGACGACGACGTCGAGACCGGAGATGGTCGAGCCCAGTTCCACCCAGTGCGCATCGACGCCGAGCCGCTCGCCCAGGTCGACCAGCGGAGCGGCCTTGGCCCGGTTGCGGGCGACGATCGAGACCTTCTGCGCCCCAAGCTCGGCAAGGGCGACGACGGCGGCGGGCGCCGTTCCGCCCGCGCCGAGGACCGCCGCCGCGTCGACCGTCGTCGACCGACCCAGGGCACCGGCCACCCCGTCGACGTCGGTGTTGTCGGCCTGCCAGCCCGAGCCGGTGCGCACCAGGGTGTTGGCGGAGCCGACCAGTTCCGCGCGAGCGGTCCGCTCGTCGGCGAACCGGAGTGCGGCGAACTTCCCCGGCATCGTCACCGACAGGCCGACCCATTCCGGTCCGAAGCCACCCACCAGCGCGGGCAGGTCGTCGGCGGTGCACTCGATGCGCTCGTAGGTCCAGTCCGTCAGGCCGAGCGCGCGGTAGGCCGCGAGGTGCAGTTGGGGTGACCGGGAGTGCGCGATCGGTGAACCCAGGACGGCCGCTCTACGGCTCATCGAGCCGGCTCATCGTGCGCTGTCGAGCACACCGTTGCGTCGCGCCACTTCGATGTTGGCCAGGTGCTGCTGGTAGTCGCGGGTGAACAGCGTGGTGCCCTGCATGTCGACGGTGACGAAGTACAACCAGTCACCCGGCTCGGGACTCTCCGCCGCGGCGAGGGCTGGCTGACCAGGCGCACAGATCGGAGTGGCCGGAAGGCCGTCGCGCACATAGGTGTTCCAGGGTGTGGCCCTGCCACGGTCGGCATCGGTGGTGGCGATCTCCTGCCGGTCCAGCGAGTAGTTGACCGTCGAGTCGAACTCCAAGCGGCGGTGATCGGGGGCGATCAGCCGGTTGTAGATGACCCTGGCGACCTTCGCGAAGTCCTGCGGCTTCGACTCGCGCTGCACCAGCGACGCCACCACCAGGATCTGGTACGGCGAGAGGTTCTCGGTGTTGCCCGCGGCGGGCAGACCGTTCTGCTCGTACTGCGCGGTGCTGGCGCCGATCAGCGTCGACAGGATGCCCGCGGCGGGTTGCGACGGGTCGATGTTCCAGGTGCCGGGGGCGATCAGACCCTCGATGCGGCGGTGGTCGTTCCCCATCGCCCTGACGGGGTCGACGGCCCACGTGGGGATCGCCAGCGCCGCGAGATCGGAGGCGCCCGCCGCGTTCTTCAGGTCGTCGGCGGTGACGCCGCACTTCTTGTCGCCGTCGAGGTCCACGCAGGTGGCGTCGGCGACGAGCGAGAAGACGCCCTTGGTCACCGCGCCGGTCTTCACGTCGGCAATGTCGTCGAGTTGGCGACCCTCGGGGATCGTCAGCAGTCCGACCCGGTTCTGGGGGTCGGCGAGCCGGGTGACGGCGTTCGCGGCCGGAATCTCGGTGCGCATCTTGTAGAACCCCGGCTGAATGGCCGAGATGGTCTTGTTGCCCGCCGCGGCGTCGACGAAGGCCTGGGACGTCGCGACCACGCCGCCGTCCTGAAGGGTCTTGCCGATCGCGGTGGTGGTGTCGCCGTTGTGGACCTGCACCACGACGTCCTTCACCCCGTCGCCCTCGTAGTCGGTCGGCGTGCCGAACATTCCGTGCCACACCCGCGAGCCGAGGAAGACGGCGCCCACCACGACGGCGACCAGCACCACGACCGAGAGCACGGTGAGGTTGCGGCGACGCCGACGGTTGCGGTTGGCCCGCGCCCGCTCGGTGCGACTCATCGTCCGGCGCGGCCGCCCGACCGCTTCCGGGGCCGGCCGTTCGCGAATCCACTCGTCAGGCATCGGCCGCTCCGCCGCTCTTGGCCAGGACGTCTCGTCGCTGGTCCAGCCAGGTCTGCAGGATGCCGACGGCGGCTGCCTGGTCGATCATCGATTTTTGTCCCTTCGCGCGGACGCCGGCTTCCCGGAGCGACCTCTGGGCGGTGACGGTGGTGAGTCGTTCGTCGGAGAGCCGCACGGGGACCGGGGCGATTCTGGCGGCGAGTGCATCGGCGACGGCGATCGCGTCCAGTGCCGAGGGCCCGGTGCGGTCGGCGAGCGTGCGTGGCAGGCCGACGACGACCTCCACGGCGGCGAGTTCGGCGACCAGCTGCGCCAATCGGCGGATGTGCTTGCCCTTGACGTCGCGTCGGTCCCGCGCCACCGTTTCCACCGGCGTCGCCAGGATGCCGTCGGGGTCGCTGGTGGCCACCCCGATCCGCACGGTTCCCACGTCGACTCCGATCCGTCGTCCTCGTCCGGGGTCGTCACCACCTGGCCGGTCGGGCTGACGGTCGTCGGTGTGGGTCAAGGAGGTCAGCTCCGGGCGATCTCTGCCAGCAGTGCCGACAGGGCCGCGTCGACGTGGGACGCCCCGCTGCCCGAGCCTTGCGCCAAGTCGGCCTTTCCGCCGCCGCGTCCGTTGAGCGGCCCGCCCAGCACCTTGACGAGGTCTCCTGCGTTGAGTCCGAGATCCTGCGCGGCCGGGTTGACGGCGACCACGAAGGGCACCGAGTCGTTCTCGCCCTCGGCGACCAGTGCGACGACGCCCGGCTCGGATCCGAGCTTGCCCTTGACGTCGCCGACCAGGCTGCGCAGATCCGCGGCCGAGATGCCGCCGGCCATGCGCTGTGCCACGACACGCACCCTACCGACGAGCTCGGCGCTCGCGGCGGCGTCGGCCGCGGCCGCGCGGGCGTTGGCCAACCGGGACCGATCGAGTTCCTTCTCGGCAACCTTGAGCCGTTCGACGAGGGAGGCGACGCGCGCGGGCACTTCCTCCGACGGCACCTTCAGCGACGACGCCAAGCCGGCGAGCAGTGCGCGTTCCTTGGCCAGGTACTTGAACGAGTCGAGTCCGACGTAGGCCTCGACGCGGCGGACGCCGGAGCCGACGGAGGATTCGCCCAGGATCGTCACCGGTCCGATCTGGGCCGAGTTGTGCACGTGGGTACCGCCGCACAGCTCCAGCGAGAAGGGCCCGCCGATCTCGACCAGCCGGACGTCCTCGGGGTAGGCCTCGCCGAAGAGCGCCATCGCGCCCATGGCCTTGGCCTTCTCCAGTTTGGTGTACATGGTGTTGACCGCGTAGTCGGCTTGGACGGCCTCGTTGGTGACGACCTCGATCTGCTCTCGCTGGTCGTCGGTGAGCGCGCCCTGCCAGTTGAAGTCGAATCGCAGGTAACCGGGCCGGTTCAGCGAGCCGGCCTGAACCGCGTTGGGGCCCAACACCTGTCGCAGGGCGGCGTGCACCATGTGCGTGCCGGTGTGGCCCTGGGTGGCGCCGTGGCGCCAGGTCGGGTCGACGCTCGCGACGATGGTGTCGCCCTCGACGAATTCGCCGGACTCGACGTTGACGCGGTGTACGAACAGCGTCTTGGCGATCTTCTGCACGTCGGTGACAGCGGCTCTGGCAGCTGCGCTGGACCCGGTCCCCGAGATGGACCCGATGTCGGCGATCTGCCCACCGGACTCGGCGTAGAGCGGGGTCCGGTCCAGGACCAACTCGACGCGTTCGGCGGACGCTCCGTCGTGGGCGACGACCGGCACTCGCTTGCCGTCGACGAAGATACCGAGAATCCTTGCCTCGGAAGTCAATTCGTCGAAACCGGTGAACTCCGTCGCGCCGGCGTCGACGAGCTCGCGGTACGCCGACAGGTCGGCGTGGGCGTGCTTGCGGGCGGCGGCGTCGGCCTTGGCACGCTGACGCTGCTCGGCCATCAGCCCGCGGAAGCCCTCCTCGTCGACGGTCAGGCCGGTTTCGGCCGCCATCTCCAGGGTGAGTTCGATCGGAAAGCCATAGGTGTCGTGCAGCGCGAAGGCGTCGGCGCCGGACAGCACCGACGCCCCAGATGCCTTGGTGGACGTGGCCGCATCCTCGAACAGTCGCGAACCGGAGGCCAGCGTGCGGTTGAACGCCGTTTCCTCGGCGATCGCGATCCGGTTGATCCGGTCGAAGTCGGTGACGAGGTCGGGATAGGACGGACCCATCGCGTCGCGGACGCACGTCATCAGCTCGCCCATGATCGGGGTGTCGATGCCGAGCAGCTTGGCCGACCGGATGACCCGGCGGAGCAGCCGGCGCAGCACGTAGCCGCGGCCGTCGTTGCCGGGGGTCACGCCGTCGCCGATGATGATGGCCGCAGTGCGGCTGTGGTCGGCGATGATCCGGTAGCGGACGTCATCGGAGTGACTGCCCGCGCCGTAGCCGCGCGGGGCGATGCCGGCGACGAAGTCGATGGTCGGACGCATCAGGTCGGTCTCGTAGACGTTGTCGACGCCCTGCAGCAGGCAGGCGACGCGTTCGACGCCCATGCCGGTGTCGATGTTCTGGCGCGGCAGCGGGCCGAGGATCTCGAAGTCGGACTTGCCGGTGCCCTCACCCCGCTCGTTCTGCATGAAGACGAGGTTCCAGATTTCGATGTAGCGGTCCTCGTTGGCCTCCGGGCCGCCGTCGACGCCGTACTCGGGTCCGCGGTCGACGTAGATCTCCGACGACGGGCCGCACGGGCCGGGGATGCCCATGGACCAGTAGTTGTCGGCCATGCCGCGGCGCTGGATGCGCTCCAGGGGAAGACCGGCCACCTCCTGCCACAGGGTGATGGCCTCGTCGTCGTCGAGATATACCGTCGCCCAGAGCGTTTCGGGGTCGAACCCGTAGCCGCCCTGATCCTGCGGATTGGTCAGCAGGGTCCAGGCGAACTCGATGGCGCCCTTCTTGAAGTAGTCGCCGAAGGAGAAGTTGCCAGCCATCTGGAAGAACGTGTTGTGCCGGGTGGTGATGCCGACTTCGTCGATGTCCGGGGTCCGGATGCACTTCTGCACGCTGGTCGCCCGGTCCCACGGCGGCTTCTGCTGACCGAGGAAGTAGGGCACGAACTGGACCATGCCTGCGTTGACGAACAGCAGGTTCGGATCGTCGAGGATGACCGATGCGCTCGGCACCTCGGTGTGGCCCGCGTTCACGAAGTGATCGAGGAAGCGCTTCCTGATCTCGTGTGTCTGCACGTGCTGCTGTCCTTAATCACTTGGTGTCTTCCCGGGTGCCGATTCTCGACCGCATCACACTACCGGCCCATCACGATCAACCCGGCAAGGGCGCGGCTCACCCGCCCACGAAGCTGATGCGGACGTTGCGCCGCGGGTTGTCACGATTCAAGTCGACCAGCACCACGCTCTGCCACGTGCCGAGCAGCGGTTGCCCTGCCTGGACCGGAATCGTCACCGACGGCGCGACGATGCCCGGCAGCACGTGGTCGGCACCGTGCCCCGGCGAGCCGTGGGAGTGGCGATAGCGGTCGTCGCGCGGCAGCAGCCGCTCCAGAGTGTCGACCAGGTCGTCGTCGGAGCCGGCGCCGGTCTCGAGGATGGCGATGCCGGCCGTCGCGTGCGGGACGAAGACGTTGCACAAACCGTCTCCGCGCGACCGGCAGAACCGGCGGACGGCATCGGTCAGGTCCACGGTCCGGCGGCGGGAGGTGTCGACGTCGATCAGCTCTGTGTTCACGCCCCGAGATTACGTCTCGACGTAATTCACGGCGACGTTTATTGATGCCCCGCCGGGGTACTCCCGTTCCAGCTCAACGCACCTCGCACCCCCCGACGAAAGTGACCCCCAATGACTCCCACAGGCATCATCACCGCAATCGTCATCGGCGCCATCATCGGCCTCCTCGGCAGGCTCGTCCTGCCGGGCAAGCAGCCCATCGGGCTGATCGTCACGATCCTCGTCGGCATCGTGTCCGCTCTCATCGGCACCTGGCTGGCGAATGCCCTTCACATCCCGACCAACACCAAGGGCATCGACTGGATGGAACTGCTCGTCCAGGTCATCGTCGCCGCCGTCGGCGTGGCCCTGGTGGCCGGCCTGATGGGCCGACGCCGCACGGGCGCCCTGCGCCGCTAGACCCCTGGCAGAACACTCAGGGCTGCGATTCGCGAGAATCGCAGCCCTGAGTGCTTTTTCGGCTAGCGCCGTCGGCGAAGAATCGCCCGGAGCTTGTCGAGGCGCCCGGCGATGTCGCGCTCGGCGCCGTGCGTCGTGGGCCGGTAGTAGTCCACGCCGACCAGGTCGTCGGGCGCATACTGTTGCGGCACAATGCCATCCGGGTCGTCGTGGGGATACGCGTAACCCTGGGCGTTGCCGAGGGCAGCCGCCCCCGAGTAGTGCCCGTCCCGTAGATGCGGGGGGACCAAACCCGCCTTGCCGGCCTTGATGTCCCCCATCGCCGCCGCGAGCGCCGTCGTGACGGCGTTGGACTTAGGGGCGGTCGCCAGGTGCACCGTGGCGTGGGCCAGCGTCAGTTGCGCCTCGGGCATGCCAATCAGCTGCACGGTTTGGGCGGCGGCGACCGCGATGGGCAACGCCGTCGGATCGGCCAGTCCGACGTCCTCACTGGCCAGAATCGTCAGCCGCCGGGCGATGAAGCGGGGGTCCTCCCCCGCGGTCAGCATCCGCGCCAGGTAGTGCAGCGCGGCGTCGACGTCCGATCCGCGAACCGACTTGATGAATGCGCTGACGACGTCGTAGTGCTGGTCGCCGTCGCGGTCGTAGCGGACGGCGGCCTTGTCGAGGGACTGTTCGATCACCTCGACGGTCACCCGGTCGCCGGCCTCGGCCGCCACCTCCAGCGCGGTCAGCGCGCGGCGGGCGTCCCCGGCGGCGAGTTGCACCAGGAGTTCGACCGCGTCGGCGTCGACCGACACCGATCCGCCGAGCCCGCGCGAATCCGCCACGGCGCGTTCGACGACCGCCCGCACCGCGTCGGCACCCAGCGGTTGCAGCTGCAGGATCAACGAGCGCGACAGCAGCGGCGCCACGACCGAGAACGACGGGTTCTCCGTCGTCGCCGCCACCAACAGCACGATGCGGTTCTCGACGGCGGCGAGCAGCGCGTCCTGCTGGGTCTTGGAGAAGCGGTGGACCTCGTCGATGAACAGCACGGTCTGCTTGCCGTGCACCGCGGCCCGGCGCGCGACGTCGATCACCGCCCGGACGTCCTTGACCCCCGCCGACAACGCCGAGAGCGCCTCGAAGCGCCGCCCGGTCGCCTGGGAGATCAGCGACGCCAGCGTCGTCTTGCCGGTGCCGGGTGGGCCGTAGAGGATGACCGACGCGGCCCCGGAACCGTCGACGAGCCGCCGCAGGGGTGAGCCGTCGCGCAGCAGGTGGTCCTGCCCGACCACCTCGTCGAGACTGGCGGGGCGCATCCGAACGGCGAGCGGGGACGACGGTCCGCCCCCGGGAATGCCCTCACCGTCGCCCGGTTCGGGCGCCACGTCGAACAGACCATCGGCCACGGGACAGGCTTACCACGTCACTCGCGCAGTGGGCGTCCGCTGGGGTTCGGGCACCTTGCCCATTGCCGGTGTCGCGTCCACCGCTACCCGGTGGTGACGAAGTCGATCAGTTCCTCGACGCGGCCGATCAGCGCGGGCTCGAGGTCGTTCCAGTCGCGGACCGTGCCGCGAATGCGGCGCCAGGCCCCGGCGATGTCGGCCTGGGTGGCGTGCGGCCAGCCCAGCGCGTCGCAGATGCCGTGCTTCCACTCGACGTGGCGAGGCACGACCGGCCAGCGCTCGAGGCCGAGCCGGCCCGGCTTCACGGCCTGCCACACGTCCACGTAGGGGTGGCCCACCACCAGGGTGTGCGCTCCGCCGGGACCCCGCCGCACCGACTCGGCGATGCGGGCCTCCTTGGATCCGGTGACCAGATGGTCGACGAGGACGCCGAGGCGGCGGCCGGGACCGGGATCGAAGTCGGCCACGATGGCGGCGAGATCGTCGACGCCGCCCAGGTATTCGACGACGACGCCTTCGACGCGGAGGTCGGCGCCCCAGACCTGTTCGACGAGTTCGGCGTCGTGGCGCCCCTCGACGTAGATCCGGCTGGCCAGCGCCGTGCGCGCCCGGGCGTGTGCGACGGCGACCGAACCGGATGCCGTCCGGGTCGGCGCGGCGGGCGCCGCGCTCTTCGGTGGCGTCAGGATCACCGGCTTGCCGTCGACCAGATAGCCCGGGCCCACCGTGAAGGGACGCCGGTGCCCGTCGAAGTCCTCCAGCACCATCCGGCCGTACTCCACGCGCACGATGGCGCCGACGTAACCGGTCTCGACGTCCTCGACGACCAGGCCGACGTCGGCCGCCATCTCGGTGGAGCGCACTCGCCGTGCCGCGTGCGGGTCTCGGGCCAGGATGTCGGAGCCGTATCGATCGTTCACGTCGCCGAGCCTAGAAACGCGCGGCGGGGTCGGTCTCCCGCCGCGCCGACGCCGTGATCGATCGGTGACCGAGGCTTGACTTGAAGCGCTTCAGGTTCGGCAGACTGACGTCATGAGCATTGACACGATCGCGACGGCCGATCGCGACCTGACCATCCAGCAGGTCTCGCGCCGCACGGGGCTGGCCGAGTCGACCTTGCGGTACTACGAGCGCATCGGTCTCATCGACGCGGTGCCCAGGGATCCCAGCAGCGGGCACCGCCGCTACCCGGCCGCCCTGGTCGGTGCCGTCGAGTCGCTGAGTTGCCTACGCGGAAGCGGTATGTCGGTCGCGGACATCAGGAGATACGTGGCCAACACCCGACGCGGGGCCGAGGCGACCAGCGACCAACGCGAGCTGTTCGAGGCCCATGCCACGAGACTGCGTGACGAGATCGCCCGGCTTCGGCTGCGGGAGCGCTACGTCACGGCCAAGGCCGAGATGTGGGCCGCCCGGGAGGCCGGTGACGCGGCGGCCGAGCGCGAGATCGTCGAGACGGTCCTCGACCTCGGTGCCCGCCTGCTCGAGGACGAGGTGGCGACGACCCATGGCTGAGCGACTGGTCTTGGTCACCGGCGGTTCGGGATTCCTGGCCGGGCACGTCATCCTGCGACTGCTGAGCGGCGGCTACCGCGTGCGCACGACGGTTCGCTCACCCGGACGCGAAGCCAGTGTGCGTGCCGCGCTGCATCGGCCGTCAGACGACGCCGCGCTCGAGTTCGTCGTGGCCGACCTCACCTCCGACGACGGCTGGGCGGCCGCCGTCGACGGCTGCGACGCCGTTCTGCACGTGGCGTCCCCGTTCCCGGCGCGCCAACCGGAGAACGAGGACGACGTGATCGTGCCGGCCCGCGAGGGAACGCTGCGGGTGCTGCGCGCCGCCTCCGCTGCCGGCGTCCGAAGGATCGTGCTGACCTCGTCGTTCGCAGCCGTCGGGTACAGCCCCAAACCGACGGGCGAACCGTACGACGAAAGTGACTGGACCGACGCCGCCGCACCCAACTCCCCCTACGTGAAGTCCAAGACGCTCGCCGAGCGAGACGCATGGGAGTTCGCCGCCGCCAACGCGTCGAGCTCACGGTGGTCAACCCGGTCGGCATCTTCGGGCCCGTCCTCGGATCGGACCTCGCGACGTCGGTGCAGATCGTCAAGGAGCTGCTCAACGGCCGACCCCCCTTGCTGCCCCACGCGTCCTTCGCGGTGGTCGACGTCCGTGACCTCGCCGACCTGCACGTCATGGCACTGGAGGATCCGCGCGCGATCGGGGAACGATTCCTGGCCGCGGCCGGTCAGCCCGTGTCGTTTCCCGAAACCGCCGCGACGCTGCGGTCCCAGCTGGGTGCCGCGGCGCGTCGCGTGCCCCGGCGGACGGCCCCCGACTGGCTGGTGCGCGCGGGCGCACGGTTCGTGCCCGCGTTGCGCGAACTCGCCGGATTGCTCGGCGAGCCCAAGCGAATCTCGGCCACCAAGGCCACCGACGTGCTTGGCTGGCAACCTCGTCCGGTGGCCGACACGTTGGTCGACACCGCCCGCAGCCTGCTCGACGGCGGGTTGGTCGGACGCTAGTCGGTGCCCCTGGCCGCGGCCAGCTTGGCCGGGTCGGAGGTCACCTCGTCGATGACGGTGTGGATGAAGCGCATCTTCTCCAGCACCTTCGCCGGCAGCACGAACGGGTACAGGTCGTCGTGGCCCATGGATCTGTTGACCATGTTCAGCGCCCACGACAGCGGTAGCCACAGGTCGATGATGGAGTCGAAACCGCTGGGGCCCAGGTTCCTTCGCTCGAACGTCGCCCCCGCCGGCGCGAAGCCGAAGGCCGCCGCGGTGTCCAGGGTGTCGCGGATGTGCAGGTAGTGGGCGAAGGTCTCCGCCCAGTCCTCGGCGGGATGCATGGTGGCGTAGGACGACACGTAGTCGCGCTCCCACCCGGGTGGCGCGCCCTCGCTGTAGTGGCGGTCGAGTGCGGCCTGGTAGTCGGCCTCGGCGTCGCCGAACAGTTCTCGGGCCCGTTCCTGGTACTCGGGTGCCACTCCGACCAGGCGGTAGTAATAGTAGTGCCCGATCTCGTGGCGAAAGTGCCCGAGCAGCGTGCGATACGGCTCGTCCATCGCGATTCGCAACTGCTCGCGGTGGACGTCGTCGCCCTCCGCGAGGTCCAGGGTGATGACGCCGTTCTCGTGTCCGGTGAACACCTTCTCTGCCGCGCTGGACAGCAGGTCGAACGCCAGGCCGTAGTCGGGGTCGACGTCGCGACCGACGATGGGGAGCTTCAGGTCCACCAGCTCGACGATCAACCGACGCTTGGCCATCTCGGCCACCGCGAACGCGGCCATCGCCGTCGTGTCGGCGTCGTTGGGGCGCATCCGGGTCAGCGCGCAGGAGGTGCAGAGCTGAGGAACCGGCGCCACCTTGACCAGCCAGTTGCACTCCGCGGCATGGAGATTGGCGCACAACCGGTACTCGCTGGCGTCGACTGCGCCACCGTGCTCGCTGTCCTCACCGCTCGCGATGACCAGGAAGGCCATGTCGTCGAGGGAGAAGCCCAGTCGGCTGCGGCAGGACAGGCACACCGAGTTCTCGAAGGCCAGATGCTGTCCGCAGTTGGGACAGATGAAGTCACGCACGAGCCACTCCGCCGGTCAGCGGGGCCACGTCGACCGACACGTCGATCTTGCTGCTCTCCGAATCGGTGTAGATGATGCCGCGCAGAGGTGGCACGTCGGCGTAGTCCCGACCGAAACCTGCGACCACGTACCGCTCGTCGACGAGCGCGTCGTTCGTGGGGTCGAATCCAAACCACTGGTTCTGTGGTGTCCACACCGACGCCCAGGCGTGCGTCGCGTCGATCCCGACCATGCGTTCCCTTCCCGGAGGTGGGTCCGTCGCAAGATAGCCGGAGACGTAGCTGGCGGCGAGACCGTTGGCGCGCAGACAAGCGATCGCGAGCCTGGCGAAGTCCTGACATACCCCTTCGCGGGCCGCCAAAACTTCGGCGACCTTGGTGGAGATCGTCGTCGAACCCGAACGGTACGTGAAGTCGTGGTTGATGCGGGCGTTCAGGTCGCGGAGCACCTCGATCAGCGGCCGCCCCGGCTGGAAACTGGGCGCGGCGTAGTCGCGGACGGCGTCGGTGATCTCGGGCTTCTGCAGGTCCAGGGTGAACTCGACGGCCAGGGCACCGTCGGTGCCGACCGGCCGGGAGATCTCCCACGGCGCCAGCGCCGAGCCGCCCGCGTACAGCTCGGCGGGGGGTGGGTCGACCTCGACCACCGAGTGACTGGTGATGGTGAGCGCCCGATGACGTTCGGTGACATGGAAGTACGAGCTGATGTTGCCGTAGGCGTCCCGGCTCGTGGAGCTGTCGGCCGCCTCGGGCTCGATCACCAATTCGTGCGACAGGCACCGCTGCCTGCTCGAGTCGCGCGGCGTGAGGAAGCCCCGCCCGTAGGAGCTCGTCACGTCGTCGGAGTAGTCGTACATCGTGCGATGGGTGATCTCGTAGGCCCTGGTGCCCACCGTCGCGGTCACGGCATGACCCGTCGCTCGTCGGGGCCCCAGATCGGTTGCATCCCACCGGGAAGCGACAGGTGCGTCGCGGTGATCCGGCGGGACAGCTCACGAAGGTCGGCGTGGATGCCGCCGAGGAGACCGTCGAGCTCGGGTCGCACGCCGTCGGTCACGTCCTCGAGGTCGTCGGGGTCGAGCCGACGCAGCCGCGCCGCGACCTCGTCGACGAGCCGTTCGGGACCGGTGGATCCGGAGGACGAGGGCAGCGCCTTGAGATTCACCCGCAGCCGTTCGAATTGGTACGCCAGCGAACGTGGGTTCTCGCCGTCGAACAGCAGCAGATCGGCCACCGCCGCCACGCTCACCTTGCCCAGGGTGCGCCTGCGGTAGATGACCGACGACTCGCAGGCCACCAACGTGGACTCGGTGATCGTCTGTTCGGCGCCACGGCTGCGCACCGTCGTCAGCGTCGCCCGCATGAGTGCGGTCAGCCAGATGCCGCGTTCGATGCGCTTGCCGATGTCCATCATGGTCCAGCCGACGTCGCGCACCATCGACTCCGCCGCCACGCCGGACAATGCCAGCATGCCCGCCAACGTCTGGCTGTGCGCCGTGGCCAGATATCCGTCGCCTTCGGTGTGGGAGTCCGGCGGAGTCGACGAATGACGAAGCACCGCACGGTCGATGGCGGCGAGCACCATCCAGGTGTCGTTGGACATCTGGTCGCGGACGGCGCGGGCGGAGGACCCCAGCCGCTCCACCGACTGCGCCAGCGACCCGGCACGACGCCGGTCCGCGGTCAGTGACCACAGCGTCGTCGGGGCGATGGCGATCATCTCGGCGTCGTCGCCGGAGGCGCCGGTGTCGGTGCCCGTGATGCGGCCGAGTGCGGTCAGCAGTACCGGGACGCATTCACTGCCCGGGACGTCCTGCCGGTAGCGGAATTCGTGGTACCGCTCGCGGGTGACGCCCAGCAGTCGCGCCATGCCCTCGGCCCGTTCGCCGTACCGGCCAAGCCAGAACAGGTCCGACAACACGCGGGGCGAGCTGACCGCGCGGGTCGGACTCGGCGTGATCGCGGGCAGGTCCACCGAGGGGGCCGGCGTGCGCTCCGCCGTCACCCGGGTGGGAGATCGCACCCAGACGTCCTTGGCGGCAAGGGTGTTCATCCGGTAGGCGGCGGTGCCCGGCTCCAACAGGTAGCCCAGGCCGCCTTCCATCGGGGCGTATCCCCCACGCTGGGCGACGGTGAACAACCGCATGCCCGTGCTGCCGGGAGACAGGCCGTTGGGCGAGTGCGCGGTCGGCGCCGAGGAGAACCGAGGGAGTTCCTGGCCGACCCACTGCCAAGGCGTGGCGCCGATCCGCGCCGCCAGGTCGTCGCGCTCCTCGGCGGTCAGCATGGGCCCGACGATCGGCTCGCCACCGGTCACCGGTCGGATCAGCAGCGTCGACAGGTGGCTCAGCAGGTGCGAGCGTTCGACGTCGACGCCGCCCCAGTACATGGGCGCCGTGGACAGCTGCGGCACCTCCCCGACGAGAAGTTCGGCCAGCTCGGGCAGGAAGCGTTGCAGCCCGGGGCTTTCCAGGATTCCGCTGCCGAGGGTGTTGACGACGGTGACGGCACCACGGCGAAGCACCTCGACGAGGCCGACGACGCCGAGGCGCGAGTCGGACCTCAAGTCGAGCGGGTCGGCGTAGGCGGCGTCGACCCGGCGCAGCACGACGTCGACGCGCTTGAGCGTGCCGAGGGACCGCATCCACAACTTGCCGTCCCGGACCACCAGGTCGGCGCTCTCGACGAGGGGGAAGCCGAGCACGCTGGCCAGGTAGGCCTGGTCGAAGGCCGTCTCGGAGTGGGTGCCCGGGCTCAGGACGACGACGACGGGCTCGTCGGCGGCCTCCGGCGCGGCGTCGATGAGCGCCAGTCGCAGTGCTTGCGCCCACGGCGACGCCGGTCGTGGGGCGATGCGTTCGTAGAGCTCGGGGAACGCGTGCGCGACCACGCGACGGTCGGCGAGGGCGTACCCCGCCCCGGACGGCGCCTGCGTCCAGTCGGCGTTGACGCGAAACTCCCCGGAGTCGTCGCGGCTGACGTCGACCCCGTGCATGAACAACTGGTGGCGGCCGGGCACCGCGATGCCGCGCGCGGCCCGCACGTATCCGGGGTGGGCGAACAGCAACTGTGGTGGCAGTACGCCGCTGGTGATGGACCGGCGGGCTCCGTAGAGATCGGTCAGCACCGCATCCATCAACCGCGACCGTTGCACCAGACCCGCTTCGAGGGTCTCCCAGTCCGCGGAGGACACGATCACCGGCAGGGGGTCAAGGTGCCAGGGGCCGGGCACCTGGGTGCCGTCCCCGTGGGTGACGGCGTCGCCGGGATGGTCCACCTGGACGAAGGTGATGCCGTCGTTGTCGACGAGGCTGCTGACCACCGAGCGCAGCCGTTCGAGGCCGTACGGGCCGCGTTCGGCGACGCAGTCGGCCAGCTCCTGCCAGGCCGGTCGGACGGCGCCGGTGGGGTCGACGAACTCGTCGTAGCCGTTGCCTGCCGCGGCGCGCTCGTCGAACAGCGACTCCTGCGCGCGTGCGGCGCGGTATTTCGCGAACAGCTCGGCGGCACCGGCCTCATCGGGGAAGCCGAGGCCGGTGACGGCGGATGTGGGCTCCGGTGGGCCGCTGGTGCGTAGGACCATCACCGCAGCACGGTACGCACCCGACGCAGATCCAGGATGCCCGGCGCGCCCGCGTCGGTGGACTGACGGGCCTGCTTCTCGCGAATGTCGGAGACGTCGACGTGGCCTGGAGTGAATCCGGTGGCTTCGAACCGCCTGCCTCGACGCGATTCCGCTTCGACGGCGTTGACGGGAGGGTTGTCGTAGGACCGGCCGCCGGGATGGCTGACGTGGTACGTGCAGCCACCCCGCGACGTTCCGGTGGCCAGGTCGACGAGCTCGAAGCGCAGCGGGTCGTCGACGGTGATGGTGGGGTGCAGCGCGCTCGGCGGCTGCCACGCCCGGTAGCGGACCCCGCCCACCTGGACGTCGCTGCTGCTGGTCGCCAGGAGCGGGATCGGGTAACCGTTGGCGGTGACGACGTACCGGTGTCGGTCCGCCCCGATGAGGCGCACCTGGAGACGTTCGACCGAGGAGTCGACGTAGCGGGCCGTGCCACCGGCGGTGGACTCCTCCCCGAGGACGTTCCACGGTTCGATGGCTCCGCGCAGTTCGATCTCGACGCCGTCGAACACCGCGGTGCCGACGCGCGGGAAGCGGAACTCCGTGAAGGGGTCCAGCCAGCTGGTGTCGAACGCGATGCCGTTCGCCCGGAGGTCGACGGCGACCTCGCTGATGTCCTGAATGATGAAGTGCGGCAACAGGTATCGACCATGGAGATTGGCGCCGTGGCGGATCAGCGGAGCACGCAGGGGCTGGTCCCAGAACCAGGACACCAGGGAGCGCACCAGCAGCGACTGGACCATCGCCATCTGGAAGTGCGGTGGCATCTCGAAACCGCGGAGCTCGAGGATTCCCAATCGCCCGCGTGCGCTGTCGGGGCTGTAGAGCTTGTCGATGCAGAACTCGGCGCGGTGGGTGTTGCCGGTGATGTCGGTCAGGAGGTGGCGCAGTGCCCGGTCGGTGATCCACGGCAATGAGTCCGCCGGCTCCTCGGACGAGGTGGCTTCCCGTGTCAGCCGGTCGATCTCGGCGAAGGCGATCTCCAGCTCGTACAGCGACTCGGTGCGTCCCTCGTCGACTCGCGGCGCTTGGGAGGTGGTCCCGATGAACCGTCCGGAGAACAGGTAGGACAGGGCCGGGTGGCGCTGCCAGTACGTGAGCATCGACACCAGCACGTCGGGCCTGCGCAGCATCGGCGACTCGGCGGGGGTGATTCCGCCGAGGGTGATGTGGTTGCCGCCGCCGGTACCGCCGTGGGTGCCGTCGACGTCGAACGACTCCGTCGACAGGCGTGCGAGTCGCGCTTGTTCGTAGAGGGTTTCGAGTTGCTCACGCTGTTCGGCGAAGCTGGCGGTCGGGGCGACGTTGACCTCGATGACACCAGGATCCGGCGTCACCGACATCGACGTCAGCCGCTCGTCGGCCGGCGGGCCGTATCCCTCCAGCACCAGCGGGCAGCCGGCCTCGGTGGCCGCCGCCTCCAGGCGCGTCACGACGTCGACGAAGTGCTCGAGTTCCTCGGTCGGCGGAAGAAAGACGTACAGCACGCCGTCGCGGACCTCGGCGACCATCGCGGTGATGGGCGCGCCGTCGGCCTCCTCGATCGCGGCCTCGTCGGCCTCGTGGTCGTCGGGGAGTTCGCCGCGCGGGGCGAGCGGGTCGGCCTCGAGCGACGCGCGGGGCGGCTTCCAACTGATGGCGTCGAGCGGCAGGCGCAACCCGGCCGGCGAATCACCGGCGAGCAACACGATGCGGCCCCGACGGAATTGCCAGTCACCGCTGGCCCACCCGGTGTCGTCCTCACGGCGGTGCAGGGGCAGCACGTACGCGCTCGGCTCGGTGACCGACTCGTCCAGCCGCGTCAGCAAGTTCATCCTGGCGTCGGGCGTGTCGGACACCAGGTCGTCGCCACCGGCCACCGGATCGCCCGCGGGCTGGCGGACCGCCGTGGCCAACCGGCCGAGGGCGTCCTCGTAGGCGGGCCGAACCTGCGAATCGGGCAGGCCGAGCCCGGCGGCCAGGGCGCCGAGGACGCGACGACCCGAATCCGGAGGTACGGGGGCGGCGGGCGATTCGGCCCACGGGTCGGCCAGCAGCGCCGCGTTGGTCCAGAGCGGCTTTCCGTCGGCACGCCAGTGCAGCATGATCTGCCAGCGCGGCAGCGGTTCGCCGGGATACCACTTGCCCTGCGAGCGTTGCACGACCCCCTGCGGGGCCCAGATCTCCTTGAGCCGCGCGGCCAGTGCCGACGCGCGTTCGCGCTTGTGGGGCCCGTCGGCGTCGGTGGTCCACTCCGGGTCGACCTGGTTGTCGATCGAGACGAACGTCGGCTCACCGCCCATGGTCAGTCGCACGTCGGCCGCGGCCATCCGCGCGTCGACTGCGGCGCCCAGGTCGACGATGGAGTCCCACGCGGCCGGGGTGTAGGGCAGCGTGACGCGGGGGTCTTCGTGCACCCTCGTCACGACGTTGGAGAAGTCGAGCGTCACCCCGCACGGCTCGGTGGCCCCGGTGATCGGCGCGGCCGACGCGGGATGCGGCGTCGCCGACAGCGGGATGTGGCCCTCGCCGGCGAACAGCGCCGAGGTGGGGTCGAGACCGATCCAACCGGCCCCCGGGATGTAGACCTCGGTCCAGGCGTGCAGGTCGGTGAAGTCCGCGGCGGGCCCCGACGGCCCGTCCAGCGCCTTGACGTCGGAGGTCAACTGCACCAGGTAGCCCGAGACGAAGCGGGCGGCCAGGCCCATCTGGCGCAGCACCGACACCATCAACCACGCCGAGTCGCGGCACGACCCGATGGCGGTCTGCAGGGTGTGGTCCGGAGTCTGCACACCGGCCTCCATGCGCACGCTGTAGCCCACGTCGGCGTTGATCGCCCCGTTGAGGGCGACGAGGAAGTCGATGGTGCGGGTGCCGGGCCGCACGTGGAAGTTCCTGACCCAGTCCTTGGCGAGTTCGCCGGGGCCGGAGCCCTCGCCGTCCTCGTCGACCGGGCGCAGATACGGCTTCAGATCCTCCAGCAATGCCTTCGGATACTCGAACGGCCACGTCTCGGCGAAGTCCTCGATGAAGAAGTCGAAGGGGTTGATCACCTTCAGGTCGGCGATCAGGCCGACCGTGATGGTCAGTTCGCGGGTGCGGTTGGGGAACACCAACCGGGCCAGGAAGTTGCCGAACGCGTCCTGTTGCCAGTTGACGAAGTGATCGGCGGGTTCGACCTGTAGCGAATACGCCTCGATCGGGGTGCGCGAGTGTGGCGCCGGACGCAGACGGACGACGTGTGGATGAACTTCTACCAGTCGGTCGAACGTGTAGCTGGTGCGATGCTCCAGCCCCACCTTGATTCCCATAGGCGTTGATCCCACCACACCCGGCTGGGGGGTGCATCGCCGAAGGGTGCCACCTCACGACGCGGCGAGGCCTGCTATCGCGGTCGACGATTCGACCAATTTGGCGCCAAATGTGGCGGTTCCACACGATCGTGTTGTAAATTCACAGAGCGCTCGGCCGAGCAGCCCCCTAGATCACGAAGATGGAGCTCAGCACTGTGAATTTTCCACACGCCGAGTGGGTGTGAGCATGGACGCCAAGACCCGTCGAGATCGCATCGAAGAACGCGTGCGGGTCGAGCGTGAGGTCGGTTACGCCGATCTCGCCACCGAGTTCGACGTATCGGAGATGACCATCCGCCGCGACATGGAGGCACTGGAGACCCTCGGTGTCGTCCGCCGCGTCGTCGGAGGCGCGATCGCGCTGAAGGGCAAGGACAACGAACCCTCATTCGAGACCCGGGTGGCCGACGCCGCCGAGGAGAAGCGCCACATCGCCGACGCCGTGGCCGATCTCATCGGGCCCGGCGAAACCCTCATCCTCGACTCCGGCAGCACCGCACTGGCGGTGGCGCAGTCACTCCGCGGGCGGGACCTCGGTCTGACGGTGCTGACTCCGAGCATCCTCGTCGCGCTGGAGTTGGTCGACGAAGCCAACACCACCGTCGTACTCACCGGCGGTGAACTGCGCCCCGGTGAGCTCAGCCTGATCGGCCCCGCAGCCGAGGACACCCTGTCCAACTACAACTGCGACACCTTCGTGATGGGAGTGGCCGGAATCGACGGACTTCGCGGCATCTCGGACTACCACCAGGCCGACAGCAGGGTGAAGCGCGCGGCCTGCAAGCGCGCCGACCGGGTCATCGTGGCCGCCGACCAGAGCAAGCTGGGCCGGGTCACCTTCACCAGCATCGCCGGCCTCGCGGACATCGAGGTGATCATCACCGACGGCGACCCCGAGCACCCCACGCTGGTCGCGGCGCGAGAGGCAGGGGTCGACGTCATCTGCGTCGCCGGCCTCGAAGGGTCCGCGAGTCGGGCGGAATCACGATGAGCCAGTACACGATTGGCGTCGACGTCGGAACCACCGGCACGAAGACCGTGCTGTTGGACACCGACTCCGGCATCGTCGCCCAGGCATCCCGTCCGACGACCCTGCACTCGCCGGGCCCGGGGTTCGCCGAGGCCGACACCGAGCAGTGGCATCAGAACGTGGTCGAGTCCATCCGAGAAGTTTTGCACACCAGTGACATTCGCGGTGATCGGGTGGCCGCGCTCGCCGTCTCGGGCATGGTCCCGGCTGTGGTCCCCCTCGACGAACGGCGTCGACCGTTGCGGCGCGCAATCCTCCAGAACGACGCCAGGGCGCACCGGGAGGTCTCGGAACTCGCTCGGGAGCTGACGGACGTCGACCTGGTCTCGATGACGGGATCGGCGCTGACGCAGCAGTCCGTCGCACCGACGACGGCATGGCTGCGCACCCACGAACCCGATGTCTACGACCGCACCGCCCACTACGTCGGCTCCTACGACTGGGTGCTGACCGCCCTCGGGGCGGACGTCCACGTCGAACAGAACTGGGCGCTGGAATCAGGACTGTTCACCGTCGACGGAGACGTGGCGGCTCCGGTGGTCGAGGCCGCCGGGCTGGACCGGCGCACACTCGCCCCGGTCCGTCGGCCAGGTACCAACGTGGGCCAATTGAGCAGAGCCGCGGCTGATTCCACCGGACTGGCGGCAGGCACCGCGTTGATCGTCGGAGGAGCCGACCACGTCCTGTCGGCGTTCGCCGCAGGCGTCAACGCCCCCGGTGACGCGCTGGTCAAACTCGGTGGCGCCGGTGACATCCTGGTGGCCAGCGACACCCGCGTGGTGGACGAGAGGCTCTACCTCGACGCTCATCCCGTCCCCGGGCACTGGCTGCCGAACGGGTGCATGGCCACCAGTGGCAGCCTGATCCGGTGGTTCCAGACCCTCGTCGGTGGGGTGGAACTGACCGATCTCGACGCCGAAGCGCTCACCTCCGCACCGGCCCAGGTGCTGTGCCTGCCGTACTTCCTCGGCGAGAAGAGCCCCATCCACGACCCCGACCTTCGCGGTGTCTTCGCCGGCATGCACCTCGGACACGGTCGCGCCGACCTGTACCGGTCGGTGCTCGAGGCCATCGCGTTCGGGTTCCGACACCACGTCGACGTCTTCGCCGACATCGGCATCGCGCCGAGCCGGGTGATGATCACCAACGGCGGCTCGAAGTCCACGCTGTGGAAGCAGATCCACGCCGACGTACTCGGCATCGAGATGCGGCCCGTCCGAGGCCATCCCGGCGCCTCCCTCGGGGCGGCGGCGATCGCGGCCATCGGCGTGGGTGCGCTCGACGACTGGTCCGACGTCGCCCGCTTCGTCACCCTCGACCCACCGGTCGTCCCCGATCGGAGTCGCACCGCGATCTACGACGACGCCTACCAGAACTGGCGCGACCTCGGCGTCGCGGTGGCCCCGATCTCCCACGCGATGGCGAGGAGTAACAGATGAGGATTCGACTAGTGAAGGGAACAGTGCCGCAATGACTCTCAATCGAGACGTTCACGTCGAACGCAGGCGGAGGCGATCGTTCCGACCCTCCCCCGTCCTCGTACTACTGGCCGTCGTGACGATGTTGATCAGTGCGTGCGCGGGCAGCGGCGGTCCCGCGCAGACCACCGCCACCGGCACCGGCGCCGTCGGAAAGGACGTCTCGGGCAACGTCCGCATCCTGATGGAGAACGTGCCCGACACCGACGTCGTCAAGTCGATGGTGCCCGAGTTCAACAAGGAATATCCCAACGTCAAGGTCGACATCGAGACCCTGACCTATGACCAGATGCGCGACAAGCTCGTGTCGTCGTTCCAGTCGTCGTCGCCGACCTACGACCTCATCATCGTCGACAACCCCTGGATGGTGGACTTCGCCAAGGCGAACTTCCTGCAGCCGCTGGACTCTCGCATCTCCAGTACCCCCGACTACGACGACGCCGACTTCTTCAAGCCGCTGACCGACATCGCCACCGTCGACGGCGTGAAGTACGGCGTGCCGTTCTACAACTACGCCCTCGGCTACCTCTACAACACCGACGACCTGGCGCAGGCCAATCTGCCGGTGCCCACCACGCTCGACCAGTTGGTCAGCACCTCCAAGGCGATGAAGGCCGGCGAGCGTGCGGGCATCGCGATGCAGCCGCAGCGGGGCTACAAGATCTTCGAGGAGTGGGGCAACTGGCTCTTCGCCGCGGGTGGCTCGATCTACGACGCCAACGGCAAGCCGTCGCTCGACACGCCCGAGGCCAAGAACGCCCTGAACGCCTACATCGACACCTACAAGACCGCCGCGCCGCCGAACAGCCTGAACTGGGCCTTCGACGAAGCATTCCGGTCGGTGTCCAGCGATCAGGCCGCGTCGATGATCAGCTACAACTGGAATCTGCCTGCGCTCAACCAGCCCGGCTCGGGCCCCTCGGCGGGGAAGTACAAGCTGGCCGAGATCCCCGGCGGCAAGCAGGTTCTCGGCTCGTGGAGCTGGTCAATCCCCGCCAACTCCGGCGCACCGGATGCCGCGTGGGCGTTCGCGTCCTGGCTGACGTCGAAGGCCCATGACGTGCAGCGCGTCGAGAAGGGTGGCGCCGCGATCCGGCAGAGCACCCTGCAGGATCCGGCCGTGCTCAACGGCCCACTGGGCGCGGACTACTACAAGACCGTCGAGAAGATGCTCGGCAACGCCGCGCCCTTGAGCCAGGGTCCCAGCGGTGAGGAGATGATCCAAGCCGTCGGCACCGAACTCAACGAGGCGGTCGCAGGCACCAAGAGCGTCGACGACGCATTGGCGGCGGCGCAGGCAGCCGCCGAAAAGATCCAGGGCTGACACCACCCCGATGAAGCCGACCACCTCACGAAAGGAGGAGCGCCGATGGTGACCTTCAAGCACGGCATGGTGACACCTCTCGTCGCCCTGTTCGTCGGGGTGGTCGGCTTCCCCCTCGGTTACGCGTTCTACCTCAGCGTCACCGACTACAAGCTGACCAGCCACGGCACGCCGAAGATCGTCGGTGCGGACAACTACGTCGCGACCCTGCAGAACGCCGAGTTCTGGCAATCCTTCGGCACCACGGCCACCTTCGTCGCGGTAGCGGTGAGCATGGAGCTGCTGATCGGACTGGCCATCGCGCTCGCGCTGCAAAAGCAACGCTGGGCAAGCGATCTCACCCGGTCGATGCTGCTGGCCCCGATGTTCATCACCCCGATCGCAGTGGGCCTGATCTTCCGCTTCCTGCTCAACGACCAGATCGGTGCGATCCCCCACCTGTTGCACGCCGTCGGGCTCGACTACGACTTCTTCGGGCCCGGTCGCGCGCTGTTCACCCTTGCCTTCGTCGACGTCTGGCAGTGGACGCCGTTCATGGTGCTGCTGCTGCTCGCCGGTCTCGAGTCGATTCCGAAGGAACCGCTGGAGGCAGCCAGGGTCGACGGCGCGGGCGGCTGGTACGTGCTGCGCAGGGTGACGCTGCCCCTGCTGGCGCCGGTGCTCGTGGTGGCGATCCTGCTGCGGTGCCTCGACGCCATGAAGGTCTTCGAATACGTCTTCGCCACCACCCGCGGCGGACCCGGCACCGAGACGCAGACACTGCAGTATTTCGTCTACCAGACCGGCATTCAGTTCTTCCGGCTCGGATCCGCGGCGTCGATGGCCTTCGTCGTGCTCCTGGTCGTGCTGACCGTCATCCTCATCGCGTTCCGGCGCATGGAGAAGGCGAAGCGCTCGTGAAGGAATCACGCGTTCTCGTCGTCTGCCGGGTCGCCCTGCTCTGGGCGGCGGCCATCTCGGTGCTGTTTCCGGTGCTGTGGATCGCCCTGGCCAGCCTGAAGGACCCGGAACAACTCAACGATCCGTTCCTGCTGGCGTTCACACCGACGTTGGACGCGTGGCGCAACGTGCTGTCCTCGGGGATCCTCTCCGCGGCCGGGCGGAGCGCCGTCGTCGCGCTCACGACGGTCGGCATCAGCATCGTGGTCGGCAGCATGGGGGCATACGCCATCGCGCGGTTCCGGGCGGGCGGCACCCCTACCAGGTTCGGAATGCTTGCCGCCCAGGTACTTCCGCCGGCGGTGTTGGTGTTTCCGTTCCTGACGATGGCCTATGCGCTGCGGCTCAACGACACCCTGATCCCGGTGATCTTCGCTCACCTGAGTTTCGTTCTGCCCGTGGTCACCTGGTTCCTGATCGGTTTCTTCGAGGCGGTCCCCCGGTCGCTGGAGGAGCAAGCTCAGGTCGACGGGTTCAGCCGCTTCGCGGCCTTCCGGTTGGTCGTCCTACCCCAGGTGTTCCCCGGCATGGGGGCAGCGGCGATCTTCGGGTTCACCCTGTCGTGGAACGACCTGTTCTACGGCCTGATCCTGGCGCCCGGCAAGGCCGCCATCCTGCCGGTTGCCATCGCCGGCTTCAACACGTTCCGTGGCGTTCAGATCGGCTCGATGAGTGCCGCCATCCTGATCGCCGTCGTCCCCGTCGTCATCGCGAGCTTCTTCATCCAGCGCAAGCTGGTGCAGGGCATCAGCGGTGGCGCGGTGAAGTTCTAGAAGGTAGGTCACTCACTTCCGATGGCAATCGTCCGATTCGAACACCTCACCAAGTCCTACGGGGCGATCTCCGTGGTCAGCGATTTGAACCTGGAGCTACCCGACGGGTCGTTCACGGTCCTGGTCGGCCCGTCCGGCTGCGGCAAGTCGACGTCACTGCGCATGCTCGCCGGTCTGGAGTCCGTCACCTCGGGCACCATCACGATCGGTGATCGCGACGTCACGCACCTGCAGCCGCGCGACCGCGACATCGCCATGGTGTTTCAGAACTACGCGCTGTACCCGCACCTCAGCGTCCGGGAGAACATCGCCTTCCCGCTGCGGGCCGCGAAGGCCGACCGGGGCGACGCGCTTCGGCGCGCCGACGAAGTCGGCAACTCGCTGGGTCTGTCGAACCTGTTGAGCCGCAAGCCAAAGGACCTCAGCGGCGGGCAGCAGCAGCGGGTGGCCATCGGCCGCGCGATCATCCGCGAACCGTCGGTCTTCCTGTTCGACGAACCGCTGAGCAACCTCGACGCCAAGCTGCGCGTCGAGACCCGCACCGAGCTTCTGCAGATCCAGCGCAGGCTGGGCATCACCTCCCTCTACGTCACCCACGACCAGGAGGAGGCGATGACTCTTTCGGACCGCATGGTGGTGATGCGGGACGGGCGCGCCGCCCAGGTCGGCACCCCGCTCGAGGTGTACGACTCCCCCGTCGACACCTTCGTCGCCTCCTTCGTCGGAAGCCCGAAGATGAACCTCGTCGACGGCGAGCTCACCGGCGAGAGCTTCACGTTGCCAACTGGATTCACCTTCTCGGTCACGCAAACCGTCACCCGCGGCACCGTCACTCTCGGGGTGCGGCCCGACGACCTCATCCCGACGGCCGCCGACGACGGCGACGCCACCGTGACGTTGATCGAACTCCTCGGGCCCCGGGCGATCGTGACGATCGACGCCAGGGGGACGGAGCTGACCAGCGTCGTCGAGACCTCACGAATGTCGGGAATCACCGAGGGCGCCTCGGTTGCCCTGTCGGCCCGACCGGGGACCGTCCACGTCTTCGACGCACAGACCGGCCGACGCATCGTCGGCGACCACACCAACGGAGAGAAACGTCACTGATGACCAAGACAGTCGTAGTCACCGGCGCAGGCAGCGGAATCGGGCGGGCCATTGCGGTCACCCTCGCCGAACGATCATGGCAAGTCGTGGTGACCGACGTCGACGGCGACTCGGCCCGAGACGTCGCCGCCGCACTCCCCTCGGCCGACGGCGTCAAGCACGAATCGGCGGTGCTGAACGTCAGCTCGCCGGCCGACGCGGCCGCGGTCGCGTTCGACGTCACCGACCGCCTCGGACTCGACGCCTGGGTCAGCAACGCCGGGATCTCGTTCATGCACAGCTTTCTCGAGGCACCCATCGCCAGGTACGACCAGACGATGGACGTCAACCTCAAGGGCGTGTTCGTCTGCGGTCAGGCTGCCGCGCGGGCGATGGTCCGCAGCGGCACGGCGGGAGCGATCGTCAACACCGCGTCGATGGCAGGCAAGCAGGGCCGGGTGCCGTTCCTCTCCGATTACGTCGCATCCAAGTTCGGGGTGGTGGGGCTCACCCAGGCGATGGCATACGAACTCGGAGAACACGGGATCACCGTCAACTGCGTCTGCCCCGGCTACGTCGAAACACCAATGCAGTCAAGGGAATTGGAATGGGAAGCTCAACTGCGCGGCACCACGACCGAGGGCGTCCGCGCCATGATGCTCGCAGACACCCCGCTGCGGCGACTCGAGCAGCCCGAGGACGTCGCCAAGTCGGTCGCCTTCCTGCTGTCCCCCGACGCCCGCTTCATCACCGGTGAGGCGCTCGCCGTCAACGGCGGCGCCTACATGGATTAGCCGCTACACCCCCGAACGACAACACGATTGAAAGAGGTACAGCAGTGACAACCACCTGGCTCGACGACGTCTTCAGCACGAAGAAGCCCGTCATCGCCATGCTTCATCTCGCCGCCCTGCCCGGCGACCCCGCGTACGACAGCACGGGCGGCATCGCCGCCGTCGTCCGACGGGCCCGCGAGGAACTCGACGAGCTGCAGGCCGGTGGCATCGACGGCGTGATGGTGTCCAACGAATTCAGCCTGCCGTACCTCACGAAGACCGAACCCATCACCGCGATCACGATGGCCAGGATCATCGGCGAACTGCTGCCCGCGTTCGAGGTTCCCTACGGCGTGAACGTGCTGTGGGACGGCCGGGCCTCGATCGACCTCGCCGTCGCGACCGGCGCGAAGTTCGTCCGGGAGATCTTCACCGGCGTCTACGCCAGCGACTTCGGCCTCTGGGACACCAACGTCGGCGAGGTGGCGCGCCACCGCGCGCGGGTGGGCGGCGCCGACGTGAAGCTGTTCTTCAACATCGTTCCCGAGTCGGCGACCTACCTCGCCGAGCGTGATCTCGCCTCCATCACGCGCACGACCGTGTTCGCGACGCTGCCCGATGCGATCTGCGTGTCCGGTGCGACCGCCGGAGCGCCGACCGACGCCGAGGCGCTGCGGGTGGTGAAGGCGGCCGCCGGCGCAGTGCCGGTGTTCGTCAACACGGGCGTACGGGCGGAGAACGTCGGCAACCAGCTCGCCGTCGCCGACGGGGCGATCGTGGGCACCTACTTCAAGAAGGACGGCGTCTTCGAGAACCGGGCCGACCGCACGCGGGTCGAAGAGCTCATGGGCGAGGCGAAGAAGTTCCGGGAGCAGCTCGTCTAGCACCCGCCAACCGCACCTCCAACTCCTCCGGTGGCACGGGGTGACCGTCGACACAACGGATTTCGACGGTCGCCTCGGCGCCGCAGCCCTGGTGGGACAGTCGTAGCGGGGTGTCCCCGAAATAGTTTCGGCCCCATTCGAACATCGCCCAGACCACGGGCATGAACGCCGTGCCCTGCGCGGTGAGGACGTATTCGTCACGGCTGCGCTGGCCGGGTTCCTGGTACGGCCGCTTGGCTAGAAGTCCGGCGTCGACCAGTTCGGACAGCCGGGCGCTGGTGGCGGCCTTGGTGATGCCGACGCGGCGCGCGAAGTCGTCGAAGCGCGTGGTGCCGTAGAAGGCCTCGCGCATGATCAGCATCGCCGACTTGGTGCCCACCAGGCCCATCGTCTTCTCGACCGGGCAGCGCCCTACCGGCGACCACGAATCGCGGTCGGCGAGCCGGCCTTGCAGGACTGTCATGGACGTCACTCCCTAGCTGGGTTGTTTGAGCTATACCTAGATGTTAGATCTAAGTATAGATAGTAGTACTCAGCGACGAGTCATCGAGGAGAACACCATGTCTGCTGCTTATTCGGACCGCGACGCCGTCATCGTCGGCGCCGTGCGCACCCCCGTCGGCAAGGGCAAGGCCAACGGCGCCCTGCACGACGTGCTGCCCGTCGACCTGCTTGCCCACAGCCTGCGCGAGCTCGTCGCCCGCACCGGGGTCGACCCCGCCAAGGTCGACGACGTCATCGCGGGCGCGGTCACCCAGGTCGGGGACCAGTCGATGAACATCGCCCGCAACGCGCTGCTCGGGGCCGGCTTCCCCGAGAGCGTGCCGGGAACCACGGTCGACCGGCAGTGCGGAAGTAGCCAGCAGGCAATCAGTTTCGCCGCGCAGGGCGTCCTGGCCGGGGCCTACGACCTCGTGATCGCCTCGGGCGTGGAATCGATGTCGCGGGTGGTCATGGGCAGCTCGGTGCTGCCGGGCAGTGACCCCTTCGGCCACGGCATGGCCGAGCGGTACCCCGACGGCCTGGTGCCCCAGGGCATCAGCGCCGAACTGATTGCCGCCAAGTGGGGACTGTCGCGCACCGAGCTCGACGAATTCTCCGCGAGCAGCCACGAAAAGGCCGCCCGCGCCACCAAGGACGGGCTGTTCGACAACGAGCTCGCGCCGATCGCCGGTCTGTCCACCGACGAGATCATCCGACCCGGCACCACGGTCGACACCCTGGCCGGACTGCGACCCGCCTTCTTCAACGAGGGCTACTCCCAACGCTTCCCGCAAATCAACTGGGAGATCACCCCGGGCAACTCCTCGCCACTGTCCGACGGCAGCGCCGCGGTGATGATCACCAGCGGTGCCGCGGCCCGTGCACTCGGGTTGCGACCGCTCGCGCGCATTCACACGACGACGGTGGTCGGCTCCGACCCGCTGTACATGCTGACCGGCGTCATCCCCGCGACCGAGAAGGTGCTGGCCCGCGCCGGGTTGACGTTGGCCGACATCGACCTCTTCGAAGTCAACGAGGCCTTCGCCCCGGTCGTGCTGGCCTGGGCCAAGGACACTGGAGCGGACCTCGCCAAGACCAACGTCAACGGCGGCGCGATCGCCATCGGCCACCCGCTCGGCGCCAGTGGTGCCCGCATCATGACCACCATGGTCAACGCGCTCGAACAGCGTGGCGGACGGTACGCACTGCAGACCATGTGCGAGGGCGGCGGTATGGCCAACGCCACGATCATCGAGCGGCTGAGCTAAGGCCCTCGGTGGGCAGGTTCTCCTGGCTGGCGGCCCACGAAGCGAGCAACGTGAGCGCGTCGGCGGTGGGGGTGTTCGCGGCGGCGGTGTAGACGTTGAGCTGAAGGCCGGGCTCCGACGGAAGGGGCATCGCCTCGAAGTCGAGATCCAGCAGGCCGACCACCGGGTGGTTGAGACGTTTACGCCCGGAGCGGTGAAACCGCACGTCCTGGGAGGCCCACCGCTGCCGGAAGAGGTCGCTGCACGTTGACAACTCGCCGACCAAGGCGATCAGCTGCTCGTCGCGTGGATTGTGGCCCGCCTCCAGCCGGAGCATCGCGGCGGCGTCGCGGGTGACCTGGTCGTAGTCGACGAAGAACCGCTCGGCGTCCTCGGGATGCAGGTAGACGAAGCGGGTGGTGTTCGCCGGTCGACGCGGATCGGCCAGGACGGGTGCGTACAACGCCCGGGCAAGCTGATTCATCGCCAGCACGTCGTGACGGCCGTTGCGAATCCAGGCCGGTGCGTCGGTGATGGCGTCGAGGATTTGCCGCAGTGCCGGCCGGAGGGTCCCGGGTACCCGTCGTTTGCGCCGACTCGACGGCGCGCCGGACTCCCGCGCGAGGCTGAACAGGTGCTCTCGCTCGGCCTCGTCGAGTTGCAGTGCCGAGGCGAGCGCGTCGAGCACGGTTTCCGATGCTCCCGAGAGGCTGCCTCGCTCCATGCGGACGTAGTAGTCCACCGAGACGCCCGCCAGCATGGCCACTTCCTCGCGGCGCAACCCCTTGACGCGACGATTGCCGCCGTAGGCGGGCAGCCCCGCCTGTTCGGGGCTGAGGCGGGCACGCCGCGAGCTGAGGAACTCGCGGATCTCGCTGGGAACGTCCAAGGCGGCCATGTCGCCACGGTAGGCGCGACCGAGCGACTCCGGGAGGTACTGCCGTTACCTGGAAGCGGTAACGCATTGGTGACGTGGCGCCGAACGGCGTTTCGGGTCGTCGGTCGTCGGGAAATCCCGCCGCTGTGAACAACTCTCAACGCGTGGGCCGCGTCGGCCTGCTTCTCTTCTCCGCCGCCTCGATCGCCCTGCTGTCGGGCTGCGGCAGCGACGACAAGGCCAACGAGACCAGCGTCCCGGCCACCACTCCCGCCAGCAGCACGCCGGCCAGCACCTCTCCCCCGTCGTTGGATTCGAGTGCACCTGCCTCACCGGCACCGACGACGACCACCGGCGGTGCCGGCGGCACCGGGGCCGGCGGGGCGCCGGCCAGTGTGGCACCTACGACGGGCGCCGAGAGCGGGGGTCCAAGCCAGACGGTCAGCGGCGGCAACTCGGCGACGCAGACCACCGTCCGCACCCCCTCGCCGCCGACCGGCAACTCGATGCCAGGAGACAACGCCGGCCCGCAGGGAAACCCAGGCAGCCCGGGGCGCAATTAGTCACGCCCGCAACGGGTCTGGCGCCGTCGCCTTAGGCGCGGGTCAACTCGAACAGCGGGATCGCCCGCGGCGTCTTGGCCTGGTACTCCGCGAAGACTGGTGCGATCTCGGTGACCTTCGGGTAGGTCGCATCGCGCTCGTCGGCCGGGAGTTCGCGCACGTCGACGTCGTAGGCCTCCGTGCCCACCTCGACGTGGGCCCGCGGATGGGCCCGCAGGTTGTGCACCCACGCCGGATCCTTCTGAGCGCCTGCGTATGACCCCACGATGAGCATCCGGCCGTCCACGGTCAGGTACGCCAGCGGGGACAGTCGAGGCTGACCCGACTTCGCGCCGGTGGTGTGCAACAGCAGGAGGTTGCCTCCCTCGAACGGGCCACCCACCTTGCCGCCGTTGGCGCGGAACTCCTCGACGACGCCGCGGTTGAAGTCGTCGAGTGCAGCCGTGTCGGATACCAGCTTGTCCTTGTCGATTTCTGCCATGGTGGTCATAAGTCTGCCCCAGCCGACGGTATTCCGGCGGCGAGCTCGCACACGCGCCGTAGCTCGTCGCGCCCCGTCTGCACCGGCATCAGCAGCAGGTCGGTCGCCCCCGCGTCGACGTAGCGCGCCAGTCCACGCGCGACGTGCTCCTCGGATCCGATCAACGCGAGGTCGACCACGCTGTCCACCCCCTCACGGGCGTTGATGCGTTGGTACGACGGCACCTGGTCGTACATGGCCATCGTCTCGGTCGCCACGGCTCGCGCCCGCTCGACGTCGCGGGCGCTCGAGCCGGTGACCGCCACGCTGACCAGACCGAACACCCGGGGCGCCGGTCGACCGGCGTCGGCGGCGGCCTTGCCGATGGTGGGCACGATGAACTCCTCGAGCGCGCGGGGACCGGCGTACGGCAGAGTGCCGTCGGCGAATTCACCGGTGACCTGCAGCGTTCGTGGCCCCATGGCGGCGACGTAGATCGGGTACGGCGCGGCCGACGGCAACGCCACCGGCATCACCCGAGGATCTACGGCGGTGACGTGACGCCCGCGGAACTCCACGGTTCCGGTGTCGCGCACCGCCGGCAACACGGTCAGGTACTCCCGGAGTCGTGCGGCGGCGTGGTCGGTCGGGATCGCGAACGCCCACTCCTCGAGCATCGCGACGCCCAGCCCGACGCCGAGGCTGAAGTGTCCGCGGCTGGCCGACTGCGCGGTCTGCGCGGCGGCCGCCAGGATCAGCGGATGACGAGGGTTGATGGGCACCACCGACGTCCCGACCGCCAACCCGGGAACCATGGCTCCGATCATGCCGGCGACGGCCACCGCGTCGAGGTCGAGTTGCTGCCCCAGCCAGACGTGCCGGACACCGATGTCACGGGCCAGCGACGCCTGCTCGACGGCGTCGTCGACGACGTGCTCAGCGGAACGGTCGGGGGTGAGCAACACTCCTGTGGTCATGGCACCCACGGTGCCGCCGACCGGACCGCGCGTCCAACGCCCATGTCGCAACGTCCAATGCCTCCCGGGCATGAGTGCACGTCGAGGTCTAGGCTGAACCGGTGTCCGACACCGACGCCGACGGTGCTGCACCACCGGTCGACCTCGACCTTCGCGTGGTGCGCTACTTCGTCGCCGTCGCCGACCACGGGCACTTCGGCCGCGCCGCGGCGGCGCTGCACATCACCCAGCCGTCGTTGAGTCGGCAGATCCGCGGACTCGAGAAGCAGGTCGGTGCCACCCTCCTGCTGCGCACCCCACAGGGGAGCACGCTCACCGACGCGGGCCGGGCGTTCCTGACCCACGCCGCGCCGATGCTCGCCGCGGCGGTGCGCGCCTCAGCGCACGCTCGCGCCGCCGCCAGCCCGCGTCGCATCACCGTCGGGTACACCACCAACCTCGTCGTCGCCACGGCCGTGCGCGACCTGCGCCGACGCCACCCCGACGTGGTGGTCACCGTCCGCCACCTGCCGTGGAATGGCGCCCACCCGGCGCTGACGGACCACCTCGTCGATGTCGCGGTGACGCGCCTGCCCATCCCCCTCGACGGCGTAGAGACCACGCTGCTGTATCGCGAACCCAGGGCACTGCTGGTGCCACGACGGCATCGGCTCGCCGCCAAGGACGCCGTCGAGCTCGAGGACATCGAGGGCGAGATCATGCCGCGCGTGAGCGATCCCGTGTGGGACAGCTACTGGCGCACCGGCCCCCGGCCCGACGGCTGGGACGCACCCGACGGCCCGGTGCTCGACGACGCCGCGGAGATGTTCGACTTCATCGCCGAGAACGACGCGGTGCTGATCGTGCCCGCCGACAGCCGGATCCCCGATCTGAATCCGGAGCTGACGACCGTCCCGTTGCTCGGGGTCGAACCCAGCGAGGTGGCGCTGGCTCGTCGCGCCGACGAGCCCAACGCCCTCGTCGACGAATTCGCCGACTGCGCGGCGACATTCGTCATCGCGGGGACGCCGAGTCCGCGCAAGCGCTGATCGTGGCCGAGTTCGACTTCTCGTTCAGATTGCGTTCCCGGTCGATGCGTCTCGCGCGGTCTTGGGCGCGGGTGGTCCTGCGCCGCGGCATGGTCAGACCCGACGCATGCCGTGTTGGAACGCCGATCGCCTCAACGGTTCTGGTGGGTTCGGACAGTTCGGGGAACAGTAGCCGGCTGCCCGGGGTGGTGGTGTGGGTGCGGCCGTCGGGTGCTGTCCACACAATGGTGCCGTCATCGAGTTGTTCGTCGCGCCAACCGCTCTCACCGCCCCAGAACGTCTTCAGCAAGTGATGTCGACGGCACAGGCATTTCAGGTTGGACGCCGCCGTCGGCCCGCAGGGCCACGGAATCGTATGGTCGACGTCACAATTCGTCGCCGGCACGCGGCAGCCCGGGAAGCGGCACGTCAGGTCGCGGCAGCGGACGAAGTCGGCCAACTTCTTCGACGGTCGGTAGCGCGGTTCCGGTGGGGCTTGCCCGGGGTGCACGACCGGGGTGATCGTCGCCCCGACTGCGGCCCGGCACGCGATGGCACCGGGCACGAACTGCCCACCCATCACCGCCGCCGGCCGCAGGCTCGCCAGCCGTCCTGGGGTGGGGGTGAGGGCTTCGGTCAGGGTCAGCTCACGCAGCGGCTTGGCGAACATCGCCGGTGGTTCGCCGTCGAGGGCGGTCCGCTCGTCGGCGAGGGCCGGGGTGGCCGGGGTGTCGGCCGACTCGTCCTGCGCGGCAGCTTCGGTGGCGTCGGTGTGGTCCGGCGCTGGAACATCGGGCGGCGGCGGCGGCGGTGCCGGTGGCGCTGGCGCCGGCCGCTCGTCGAGGGTGAGCGTTTCCTGGCTGGCGATCACGTAGACCACCACCCCCGTCGAGGGAGGATTCTCACCGGCGGGGCAATCCTCGGACTCGCACAGGCACGCCAGGCGGTCCGCGCCGTGCGACATCGCCCCCATCGCATCGGAGCGGCGCTGATCCAGGGTGCGAGGATCAGCCGGGCAGACCGTGCGGGCCAACGCGTCGATCCGGGCGTCGAAGGCCTTGGCGTCGTGAGCGAACAGGGTTGCAAAGACCGTCGCCATCCCGCTGCCGTCCTCCTCACCCACCTCGACCGACCGGCCCCGGGCCCTAGTCTCGGTCCGGATGACTGCCTGCGGGTCGACCTGGGCGACGAACCCGTCGATCGTCTTCTCCAGCGTCGCCACCGACATCGGTTCCCGGGAGCTCAACGCCTCGGCCAACAACGCATCCAGCGCGTGGAGGGCGTCGGGGTCGACGACCAGCGCACCGCGCTGCACCACCGTCCGCACCAGCTGATAGGTGATCAGCCCCTCGGCGAACACCGCGGCAACCTGAGGGAAGCGTTCATGCAATGCCACCGCGACCAACAGCTGGTTGGACGCGGCCCCGGGGGTGATCCGCAGGACCGCACCGATGTGGGCGGCCACGAAGTCCCAGGTGTCGGTGCACCACAGGTCCCGCTCCGCAGCCCCGTCGGCGGCGGAAGCCTCGTCGAACATGGCGGCCATCGCCGCGACCCTGCGTGCACAGGCGGCGGACTCCGCCCGCGACCACGCCTCCACCGCACCGGCACCCGAGGTGTAGGACGCGGTGGCCGCCAACGAATCGAACATACGTACGAAGTTACTCGTGGCGACGGACGAAGCCGATGAAAACTAGGCCGCGCACCTCGGGGCTGTGGATGAACTACCGACTGTGCACAGCCCAGGAACCGCACTCGAAAATGTCGGTGTCACGTGCTACTGATCCGAGTTCGGCGCCTTTGGCGTGGCGTCTATTCCCGATTCCTTGCGCTGCTGCGGGGTGATCGGTGCGGGAGCATCGGTCAACGGGTCGACGCCGCCGCCGGACTTGGGGAACGCGATGACCTCGCGGATCGAGTCGGTGCCCGCGAGCAACGCGGTGATGCGGTCCCAACCGAAGGCGATGCCGCCGTGCGGTGGCGCACCAAAGGTGAAGGCGTCCAACAGGAATCCGAACTTGTCCTGCGCTTCGTCGTGGTCGATGCCCATCATCGCGAAGACGCGTTCCTGGACGTCGCGGCGGTGGATGCGGATGGAGCCGCCGCCGATCTCGTTGCCGTTGCAGACGATGTCGTAGGCGTTGGCCAGCGCGTTGCCCGGGTCGGTGTCGAAGGTGGCCTCGGACTCGGGCTTGGGCGAGGTGAACGCGTGGTGCACCGCCGTCCACGCACCCGAACCGACCGCCACGTCACCGGACGCGGTCGCGTCGTCGGCGGCCTCGAACAGCGGCCAGTCGACGACCCAGGTGAACGCCCACGCGTCGGGGTCGATCATGTCCAGCCGCTTCGCGATCTCGATGCGCGTCGCACCCAGCAGCGCCCGGGCCGCCTTCACCGGGCCCGCGGCGAAGAAGATGCAGTCCCCCGGCTTGGCGCTGACGTGGGCGGCCAGGCCGTCGCGCTCGGCGTCGGTCAGGTTCTTGGCGACAGGACCGCCGAGCGTGCCGTCCTCGGCGAGCAGCACGTAGGCAAGACCCTTGTGACCGCGCTGCTTCGCGAACTCCTGCCACCCGTCGAGGGTGCGACGCGGCTGCGACGCGCCGCCCGGCATGACGACGGCGCCGACGTGCGGCGCCTGGAAGACCCGAAAGGTGGTGTCGGAGAAGTACTCCGTGCAGTCGACGAGCTCGAGGCCGAACCTGAGGTCCGGCTTGTCGGAGCCGAACCGGCGCATCGCGTCGGCGTAGGTGATGCGCGGAATGGGCGTCGGCAGGTCGTATCCGACGAGGGCCCACAGCGCCTTGAGCACCTCTTCGGACACGGCCATCACGTCGTCGGGGTCGACGAAGCTCATCTCCATGTCCAGCTGGGTGAACTCGGGCTGGCGGTCGGCGCGGAAGTCCTCGTCGCGGTAGCAACGGGCGATTTGGTAATAGCGCTCCATCCCCGCCACCATCAGCAGCTGCTTGAACAGCTGCGGGCTCTGCGGCAACGCGTAGAACGAGCCGGGCTGCAGGCGCGCCGGCACCAGGAAGTCGCGCGCCCCCTCCGGCGTCGACCGGGTCAACGTCGGCGTCTCGATCTCGACGAAGTCGTGGCCGGCGAGCACCGCACGGGCGGCGGCGTTCACCTTGGAGCGCAAGCGGATTGCGTGACCGGGTCCCGCGCGGCGCAGGTCGAGGTAGCGGTACTTGAGCCGAGCTTCCTCACCCGGAGTCTCGTCGAGCTGGAACGGAAGCGGCGCGCTCTCGCTCAGCACGGTCAGCGACGTGGCGTTGACCTCGACGTCGCCGGTGGCGATGTCGGCGTTGGCGTTGCCCTCGGGCCTGGTCTCGACGACGCCCTGCACCAGCACGCAGAACTCGGCGCGCAACCGGTGAGCCTGCTCGAGGACCTCGGCGTCGCGGAAGACCACCTGGGCGATCCCGGACGCGTCGCGCAGGTCGATGAAGATGACTCCGCCGTGATCACGCCGACGGTCGACCCATCCGGCCAAGGTGACCGTCTGGCCGGTATCGGAGGACCGCAACGAACCGGCGGCATGACTGCGCAACACGAAAACTCCCTGGGAAGTGCCTGACGAGAGGACTGCCACAGTGTAGTGGTGGGGTCGTGGGCGGTAGCTTGGCGTCGGTGAGCCCTTCGACAGCGGTCATCGGCCCCGGTGCCATCGGTTCGACGATCGCGGCGTTGCTGCACGCCGCCGGGCATCCCGTGCTCGTCTGCGGCCGTACCCCGCGGGAGTCCGTCGAGGTTCGACCCGACCCCGGCATCCTCGACGGCGAACCCGTCGTCGTCCCCGGACCGGTGTGCACCGACCCCGGGTCGGTCGACGGGCCGGTCGACGTGGTGATCCTCGCGGTCAAGGACACCCAGAACGAGGCCGCCGCCGCCTGGCTCGAGCGGCTGTGCGGCGCGGACACGATCGTCTGCGTGCTGCAGAACGGCGTCGAGCAGGTCGAACGCGTCGGCCGCTACTGCCCGGCGGGCACCGTCGTCCCCAGCGCGGTCTGGTTCTCGGCGCAATCGCAGCCCGAGGGGTGGGTTCGGCTTCGCACCGCGGTGCGGTTGGTGCTTCCCGACGACGCGGCGGCACGCACGCTCGCCGAGGTGTTGAGCGGGCCGTCGCTGACCGTCGAATGCAGCGCCACCTTCCTCGACGACGCGTGGCGCAAGCTGCTGACCAACGCCGTGGCCGGCCTCATGGTCCTGACGGGTCGACGGGCGGGCATGTTCCGCCGCGACGACGTCGCCGGGCTGGGTCGCGCCTATCTCGCCGAATGCCTCGCCGTCGCGCGGGCGGAGGGTGCCAACCTCGGTGACGACGTGATCGACGACACCACCAGGCTGTTCACCGACGTGCCCGAGGATCTGACGACCTCGATCCTCACCGACCGCGAGCTGGGCCGGCCGCTGGAGTGGGACGTCCGCAACGGCGTCGTCGCACGCAAGGGCGCGGCACACGGCGTCGCCACGCCCATCAGCGACCTGGTGGTGCCGCTGCTCGCGGCGGCGAGCGACGGACCCGGCTGACCGGCCGGGTAGACACCTGCCCATAGAGTGTCCACCCATGGCCAAGACCTACCCGTGTGAACGCGTCGACGCGACATTCCTCGACACGGCTCCGTTCCGGTTCGTCAGCACCGTCGACCTCGCGATCACACCGGAACAGGTCTTCGAGGTGTTCGGCGACGCCGAGTCGTGGCCGCACTGGGCGACCGTCATCACCAAGGTCACGTGGACCAGCCCCGAGCCGCGGGGCGTCGGTACGACGCGGACGGTCGCCATGCGCGGCGGCATCACCGGCGCCGAGGAGTTTCTTGCCTGGGAACCCAACTCCCACATGGCCTTTCGGTTCAACGAAAGCACCTCCGGAGCGATCTCGGCGTTTGCCGAGGATTATCGGGTGGTGCGCACCCCACGGGGGTGCCACCTCACCTGGGTGATGGCGATGAAGCCCAACGGCATCGCGGCACGACTCGGCATGGAGATCGGCAGGCCGGTGATGTCGTGGCTGTTCCAACGGTTCCTGCACAACCTCGTTCGCTACGCCCAAAAGCGGTTCAGTACAAGCCCTCCCACGCCGCACGCCTGACGGCGTCGGGGTCGGCGACGGTGTCGTCTCGGTTCGACCGGATCACTCGCGTGCGGCGAGAGGTTGCGTCGTAGCGCGGCCAGTCCTCGTCGAGTTCGGCCGTCGCGAAGTCGAGCCACGTCCTCTGCATGCGGCGCCCCACCGACGGTTGCACGCGCCTGCCCAACGGGTGCATCTTGCGGCCGAGGTACGAGCCGTAGCTGTGCTGGACGTGCACGATCTCGCTGCCGTGGGTGGCGCCGAGACCCAGCAGGCGCAGACTCCACGCCGCATGGTCGAAGCGGTAGACGTAGGTCGGCGCGTGGGCCGAATAGGCGTCGGCGAACGCCCATGTGGGAGCGCCGAACATGGTGTCGGAGCCGAAGGCGATCAGGGCGCGGCGGCGCGGATAGTCCGGATACGCGGCTAGCAACCGATCCCTGGCGTCCGGCGCCGTCCTGGCGAAGTACGCCTCGACCATCGATTGGGTGGTCGGCAGCATCGGCGGCTTGCCCCAGGCGAACATCGACGCCTCGTGGCTGTTGGTGCCGACGATCAACGGGACGGGCGACACCCGTCCCAGGCGCGCGGCGTCGATCGGATGCCTTGGCAACGAGTCGATGCCGTGGGTCAGCCCGTAGGCGAGCGTCGGGGTGTGTGCGGCGCTTTCGCCCTGCAGCTGCCCCGCCGCGCGCCGGAGCCGGCGCTGGGGCAGCGACTTCACCTCGTCGACGGGAACGCCGAGCCGCTCGAGGAACGTCCGGGCCTGGCGGGCGCGCGTCTCCCGATCGGCGATCAGCGGCAGTGCCGGACTCTGCGCGATCGCCCGGGAGAACAGCCCGTCGGCGAGGGGACTTGCCAACAACGCCAACACCGACGTCGCCCCCGCGGACTCGCCGAACACGGTGACGTCGTCGGGATCGCCGCCGAACGAGGCGATGTTGTCGCGGACCCACCGCAGGGCGGCCACCTGGTCGCGCAGGGCGAGGTTGTCGTCGAAGCCGGGGCCGAGGTCTTCGAGTTCGAAGCCCCCGAAGACACCGAGACGATATGTCACGTTCACCACGACGACGTTTCCGTTGGCGGCCAACCGACTTCCGTTGTACAGCTGCAGTTGCCCGGCCCCGTAGACGAAGGCGCCGCCGGGTATCCACACCATCACCGGCAAGCTCGCCCCAGGGTCGGGCGACCACACCGTGACCGTCAGACATGCCTCGTCGCGAACCTTCGGATCGTCGCGCCCACCGCCGACGAAGCTTCGCCCCTGCGGCGGCAGCGGCCCGTGGTCGACGGCCTCGCGGACCCCGCTCCACGGCAGCGGGGGCGTCGGCGCCAGGAAGCGGCGCTCCCCGACGGGCTGCTCGGCGTAGTCCACGCCCCGCCAGACGTTGACGCCGCCCTCGGTGGTGCCGCGCACCGTCCCGTGGACGGTGTACGCGACGGTCGGATCTTCCACGGTTTCGCGCTGGGCGGCCACCGCACGAATCGTAGTGTGGGAAGCTGAACCCGGCTGAGACGGAGGCATCGGCGGTGCCGGCGAGAGGGGTGGGCGTTGACCTTCAACGAGGGCATGCGGATCGACACGAGCACCACGTCCTCCAGCGGCGGCGGGGGCGGGGGCGGTCGCGGCCTGGCGGTCGGCGGCGGCATCGGCGGTCTGGTCATCGTGGTCATCGCGTTGTTCCTCGGCGTCGACCCGGGGACGGTGCTGCCACAGGAGGGGGCTGGGCAGTACGGCTCCCAGGGTGCGGAGTCGCCCGGCTTCGACACCAGCCAGTGCAAGACGGGCAAGGACGCCAACGACATCCTCGGGTGCCGCATCATCGCGACGGGCAACTCGGTCGACGGCGTGTGGGCGCAGTTGATGCCCGGCTATACCCGGCCCAAGATCCGGCTGTTCAGCGATAACGTCAGCACGGCGTGCGGACCGGCCACCACCGACGTCGGACCGTTCTACTGCCCGGGTGACCAGACCGCCTACTTCGACACCGCCTTCTTCAAGGAGCTGGTCGACCGGTTCGGTTCCAGCAGTGGACCGCTGGCGCAGGAGTACGTCGTCGCCCACGAGTTCGGCCACCACGTCCAGGACCTGCAGGGCACGCTGGGACGCGCGCAGCAGGGGCCTGGTGGAGCCGAGGGCAACTCGGTGCGCACCGAACTGCAGGCCGACTGCTACGGCGGGGTGTGGGCGCACTACGCGGCGATCACCAAGCAGGAGGGCACCGACGTCACCTTTCTGCAACCGTTGACGGACAAGGACATTCAGGACGCCCTGTCGGCCGCCTCGTCGGTGGGCGACGACCGCATCCAGCAGTCCTCCACGGGGCAGGTCAATCCGGAGTCGTGGACGCACGGGTCCTCGGCGGCGCGGCAGTACTGGTTCACCGAGGGCTACCGCACCGGCGACCCGAAGCAGTGCGACACGTTCTCGGCCACGGACCTGCACGAGTGACCCCGTCCGGCGAGCCGATCACGCCCGACACCAAGGACTGGACCTGGGTTCTCACCGAGCCGTGTCCGGACTGCGGGTACGACGCGTCGGCGATGCGACCGGATGAGGTCGGCGACCACGTTCGACGCGACGCCGAGGGCTGGGTGGCGAGGCTGGCCGGTGCGTCGGTGACGGAGCGTCCGGAACCCACGGTCTGGTCGGTGCTCGAGTACGGCTGCCACATTCGCGACGTGCACCGGATCTTCGGCCGACGGGTCCACCTGATGCTCACCGAGGACGACCCCCGCTTTCCGAATTGGGACCAGGACGAGACCGCGCTGGCCGACGACTACGCCTCGCAGCAGCCCGCGGTCGTGGCCGGCGAGTTGGCGCAGGCGGCGGCCGAGGTCGCCGACGCCTATGACGCCGTACCGGACGACGCCTGGTCCCGGCGCGGACTGCGCAGCAACGGAAGCGAATTCACCGTCGCCACCCTCGCGCTCTACCACCTGCACGACGTCGTCCACCACACCTGGGACGTCACCCCGCGTTCCTGACGCCATTGACCGCGTTGAACACATATCGCTAATGTGTTCAAATGGGCGACGGAGCGGCATCTCCTCGAATGGTGTCCTCGGCGTTGGCGACGGCCAACAGCGACACGTTACGCCGCTTGGGCCCACGGCAATTCAGCCTCACCGCGGTCGCCGAGGCAGCCGGAGTGTCCCGCGGCACGGTGCACAACGCCTTCGGCAGCCGTGACGACGCCATCAGAATCGCGCTCGACCACCTCTCGTCGACCTTCGTCGACGCCATGGCCGCCGAAGTGGACCGTTACGACACCCTCGCCGAGCAGGTCGCGGCCGCCGCCGTGCTGATCTGCGCCCACCGTCAGAGCTCGGACTCCGTCACGCCCCGCGGGGTCAACGAGAGCATCCTGCTGCTGCTACTTCGCAACACCGGCGACGACCTGATGCGCCGGGCCGTCGACCTGTGGAAACCCCTGGTGAAGGCCGCGAAGGGCAACCACGAGGTGGCCCAGTCGACCGATCCCGCGCGGGCCGGTGAGTGGATCGTGCGCATCCTGTTCAGCTTCGAACTGCTGCCGCCAATGGGCGTCAACCTCGACAACCCAAGAGCCGTCCGACGTTTCGTGGTAGACCACGCCGTGGCCGGCCTCACCGGAGGCACCCCATGATTCGACCCGACGTCGAGGTCGCCGTCATCGGCGCGGGACCGGGCGGCATCGCCGTCGCGCATCAATTGCAGCTCAAGGGAATCGACGACTTCGTCATCCTCGAACGCGGTGACGACGTCGGCGGCACCTGGCGGGACAACCACTACCCCGGCCTCGCCGTGGACATCCCCACGCTGTGGTATCAGCTCTCCTTCGCCCCGAACCCGGACTGGACGCGCTTCTTCGCACCCGGCCCCGAGATCCAGGCCTACCTGCGCGACACCGCGACCCGGCTGAACCTCTACCCGCGACTGCGCACCGGCGCCGAGGTGCTGCGCCAGCAGTGGGACGACACCGCGGGCCTGTGGCGACTGACCATCCGTGACCAACCGGAGCTCACCGCCCGCTTCCTCGTCAGTTCGGTGGGCGGCTACGTCAACGCGAAGCAGGCCGTCGACGTCGACGGGATCGAGGACTTCACCGGGACCGTCTTGCGGCCCAACTCCTGGGACGACTCCTACGACACCCGCGGCAAGCGCGTCGCCGTCATCGGCACCGGCTCCAGCGGTGTGCAGATCGCCGCCGCACTCTCCGCCCAGGTGGCGAATCTCGACGTCTACCAACGCACTCCGGCGTGGGTGCTGCCGAAGGTCGACTTCGACATCCCGCCGCTGATGCGGCGCGCACTGCGCGTACCCGGCGTCGTCCCGGCCGTCAACGCCGCCGGCCGCGCCCTGATGGACCTCGCCATGATCGCACCCATCGTGCACGTGTTCGCCCGCCTCCCCGACCGCCTGCTGGTCCGCCTCGTGCCGTTCTACGACGCGTACTGCCGGGCCCTGTACCGGTTGCTGCTGCGCGCGGTCGTGAAGGACCCCCGGACTCGGCGAGCCCTGGTGCCGCGCTACGGCATCATGGCCAAGCGGCCCGTCATCTCCAGTGCATTCCTCACCGCGCTCAACGATCCGTCGACGCATCTGATCACCACGCCCATCGACCGCATCACGGCCGACGGCATCCGCACGACCGACGGCGTCGACCATCCCGTCGACCTGATCGTCGCGGCCACCGGCTACGAGCTGTGGACCGATCCCGAGACGTATCGGACGGGAACGGTACTGGGTGCCAACGGATTCGACCTCGCCGAGTACTACCGGAGCCACGGCCTGCGGGCCTACGCCGGCACGGTGCACCCCCGGTTGCCCAACCGGTGGGAGATCGTCGGACCGCTCGGCTTCGTCGGATTCGCGTGGCCCGACTTCGTCGAGACGACGGCCCTGCACGCCGTGCGGATCATCGACGAGACGCGCCGGCGGGGCGAGCAGGTCGCCGCGGTCAGCCAGGATGCGTTCAACCGGTGGAACGTCCTGATGGAACGCCGCGGCAAGACCGCGCGGCTGTACTTCACCGACTGCAACCCCACCCTCAACACGTACTTCGTCAACTCCCAACGCGACACGGTCTACCACCGTCCCCAGACCATCACCGGCTCACGGCGATTCGCGCGGCGCTCGCCGCTGACCGACTACGACACGAGCAGCCGCGTAGCGTCCCCCGCGATCGTTCGACCGAAGGAGCAACTGGCATGACGAGCAGCGATCAACCGCTGGCCGGCAAGGTCGCCTACGTCACCGGCGCCGCCCGCGGGCAGGGACGTTCACACTGCGTGCGGTTGGCGCGCGCCGGAGCCGACGTCATCGCGATCGACGCCTGTGGTCCCGTCGCCGCGAGCAACGGCTACGAACCGTCGACGCCGCAGGACCTTGCGGAGACCGTCAGCCTGGTCGAGGGCGAGGGCCGCAAGATCCTGGCCACGGAGGTCGACGTCCGCGACGCCGAGGGCCAGCAACGCGTCGTCGCCGAGGGAGTCGAACGATTCGGCCGGCTCGACGTCGTGGTGGCCAACGCCGGCGTACTGAATTGGGGCCGGCTGTGGGAGATTTCGCCACAGCAGTGGCAGGAGACCATCGACACCAACCTCACCGGGGTGTGGAACACCATCAGGGCCACCGTGCCCGCGATGATCGCGGCAGGCAACGGCGGGTCCATCGTCACCGTCAGCTCGGCCGCCGGCATCAAGGCCGTCCCCGGTTGCGGGCACTATTGCGCGTCGAAGTTCGGCGTCGTCGGTCTCACCAATTCCCTTGCCGTCGAGCTGGGCGAGTTCGGAATCCGGGTCAACTCCGTGCACCCCTACGGCACCGACACGCCGATGGGCAACGACGTCTCGATGTACGAGATGTTTGCCGCCCATCCCAACTTCATTCACAGCTATTCGCCAGGGGCCCTGCCCACCGACTCGTTGGCCGCACCCAACCTGATCTCCGACGTCGTCGTGTGGCTCGCCAGCGACGCGTCGTCACTGGTGACGGCCGCCCAAATCCCGGCCGACAAGGGGTATCTGAAGATCTAGCGGTGGGTCGACCAGAAGTCGACGAGCAGCCGCGCGGCGACGGCGGGGTCCTGCGTCATCCACCAGTGGCCCAGCCCCTGGAGAACCTCGACCCGGGCGCCCGCACGGGCCGCGGCGCGTCGCCGCTGCTCATCGGTGCCGACGAAGTGGTCCTCGGACGGCAGCAACGCGAGCCCGGGGCGGGCGGCGGCGGCCTCGAGGTTCCGCCCCGCCGTCGCCGCGGCCGGTTGGGCCGCCGAGCGGTACAGCGTCAGAATCGACCGGCCCATCGCCTCGTCGATGCCAGGCGAGACCCGGCTCGCGATGTCGGCCGACATGCCCGAGCCGACGAGGAACTCGACCCGGTCGGCGTCGGCCATCGCCGTGAAGTCGGACACCGCCGCCTCACCCACCTCGGGCGTCTGCCACGCCTCCGCCAGGTCGTGCCAGACGTACTCGGCGTCGAGTACCCCGGGCACGTCGGACACCCAGGTGCGCACCAACTCCGGCCTGGCCATGACGACGTTCAGGGCGTGCCCGCCACCCCAGTCGTGTCCGAGGAGGTCGACCGGCCCGTCGACGGACTCGAGCTCCGCGACGAGCCAGTCGCGGTAGCCATCCATCGTGGCCGCGAACCCGTCGGGAACCGGCGCCCCGAATCCCGGCGGCGACAACCTGCGAACGTCCGACTCACCCAGCGCGGTCAGCTCGTCGACCAACAGATCCCACACCGCAGCGGTCTCGGGCACGCCGTGGACCAACACCACCGTCATCGTTGCATCACCATGTCCGAAGACTAGTCCCGCCTCCCAACGCTCAACGCTGGTTCGCCGGACGCACCACGATCTCGTTGACGTCGACCTCGGGCGGCTGCGACACCGCGAAGGCGACGGCATCGGCGATCGCCGTCGCCGGGATGGCATGTCGCCGGTACTCCGACATGGCCTGCTGCGCAGTGGGATCGGTGATGGTGTGTGCGAGTTCCGATTCGACGACGCCCGGCGACACCGTGGTGACGCGAATGCCCGGGGGCGACTCCAGCCGAAGACCCTCGGTGATCGCCCACGCCGCGTACTTGGTGCCGCAGTAAACCGCCGCCGTCGGACTCACCTCGTGGGCTCCGATGGACGCGATCGTGATGAAGTGGCCGCTCCCCTGCTCGTCGAACGGGCCCGACACCGCGGCAATCCCGTGCAGCAGCCCGCGGACGTTCACGTCGATCATGTGATTCCACTGGTCCACCAATCCGGCGTCCAGGCGCGAGAGCGGCATCACGCCCGCGTTGGCGACGAACACGTCGAGTCTGCCGTGCCGCGCCACGGTGGCGTTCACGGCGGCGCGCACCGCCTCGACGTCGGTGACGTCGAGCGCACACGCCTCGATGCCGTCGGTCCCCGCGGCGAGTTCGTCGAGGAGGTCGGTGCGTCGGGCGGCGGCGATCACGTGGTGGCCGTCGGCGGCGAGACGTTCGGTGATCGCACGCCCGATACCGCTGCTGGCACCGGTGACGAAGGCGATCTTCTGGTGGGTGGTGGCCATGGGTGGTTCCTCCTCGTCGTTTCTCTGAATGGCCACCACCTTGCCGACGACGGGGCACGTGCGGAAGGCCGCGCGTTGCCTGGGTGCGACGCACCCAGGCTGAGCGGTCGCACCTTCCGTACCGTGAACCCATGCCGGATTCTCGCCAGGGAGCCGATCTCGGCGCCTTCCTGCGTGCGCGCCGCGCGCAGGTCACCCCCGACGACGTCGGCCTGGGTCCCCACTCGCGGCGGCGCCGCCGGGTACCGGGGTTACGACGCGAGGAAGTCGCCTTGCTCGCCGGCGTCAGCCCGGACTACTACACCCGGCTGGAGCAGGGCCGCGAACGCCACCCCTCCGCCGAGGTCGTCTCCTGCCTCGCCACGGCGTTGCAGTTGACCGACGACGCCCGCGACCACCTGTTCCGGCTCGCCGGTGCTGCGGTCACGGCGGCGACCCCTGCCTCCAACGCGGTCGACCCCGCCCTCGTCACCCTGATGGCGGCGTGGCCGCACAACCCGGCACTGATCTACGACCTCGCCTACGACGTGCTGGCGACGAACCCGATGGCCGACGCGCTCTTCGGCGGGTGGCCGCACTCGCACAATCTGCTCGAGGTGGTGTTCGGCGACCCGCGCGCTCGGTCGTTCTACGTGGACTGGGCGGACGTCGCCGCCGACGCCGTGGCCGGTTTCCGGTTCAACCACGGCAGACACCCGACCGATCCACGGGTGCGCGAGGTGTTGGCGCAGATGTCGGCCGAGTCCGCCGAGTTCGCCGATCTGTGGCGCGGCCAGGACGTGCGGGGAAAGAGTCTGCGCCAGAAGCGCTTCCAGCACGCAGACATCGGCCGGATCACGCTGACGATGCAGGCCTTCGACATTCGGTCCGCTCCGGGCCAGGAGCTCGTCGTCTATAACGCCGAACCCGGCTCGCCAAGTGCCGACGCCCTGAGTCTGCTGGGATCGTTGACCGCGAGCATCGGGGAGTAACCGGGGCACGACACTTCGGTCCGCTCCCCAATTTCGTTGCATGGGAGCCCAACCCGGGGCGCATGATGCTGTCAGACGGCTGTACGCCCAGCCCGCCGAGCTTTAGGAAATCTCCACGAAATCTTCACGTGGGGGCGTGCCCCGGTGGCCACCATGGAACCCATGACAGCCACCCGGCCCGACCGCCTCACCGGATCGTTCGACGACGACGTGGCGCCGTTGCGCGCGGAATTGCACCGATACGCCGTGGGCCTGACCCGAAACTCCCCGGACGCCGAGGATCTCGTCCAAGACACGATGCTGAGGGCATTCAAGGGCTACGACAAACTTCGCCCCGAGACGTTCGTCAAGGCGTGGTTGTTCACGATCATGAGGAACACGTGGTTCAGCAGCTGCCGCGCGGCGAAACGCCGACCCGAGACGCTCGTGGCCGACATGACCGACGTCGACCACCGTCCGACGGTCGCCGACCCGTACGCGACCTCGTCCGCCGAACAGGAAGTGCTGCGCGACCAGATCGATCCGGAACTGGTGGCGGCACTGACCGGACTGTCGGAGGAGATGCGCGCCACCGTGTTTCACGTCGTCGTCGGCGACATGCGGTGCAGAGACGCCGCCGAACTACTCGGGGTGTCGACCAACACGGTACTCACCAGAATGCACCGAAGCAGGCATGCGCTGCGCCGCGCCCTCAGCAAGGCCGACGATTCGGAGGGGTGCGACCCACGACGAGTCGCCTAGGTGGGTCGGCCCCGGCCGCAGCGGATCACGTGATCAGCGAGATCACGAAACTCACGAGGCCCGCCAGAACGAAGTACCCGCCGACCGCGACGAGCCCGAAGTCGTTGGCCAGGTATGACGCGATCACGGGTGACGTTGCGATGCCCACGATTTCGACCGCGGTGCCGATGGTGGGCGCGGCCGAGACGATTCGCGAGCGAACGCCGGGGCGGGGGTCGGCAGGAGGCATGTCACCAATGTGCCCGTCCGACAGCACTATTGCTTGAACATTACGTGGAGATTGGCGAGAGACCGCCGCGGTCAGAACAGCGTTGGCTGCAGGTCCGCCGCGGCGGGCAGCGGCGTTGGCGGCGGCGTGGACGCCAGTCGGAACGACCGGTGGTCGCCCGCCAGGCCGTGTGTGGCGAGCAGCGGTGCGGCACGCTCGCGCAACTCGTCGCGATAACTCGCCGGCAGGTACGCGCCCTTGCCGTACAACTCTTGGTAGCGCCCGACCAGCTCGGGCCGCGACCGAGCCAGCCAGCCCATGAACCAGCCGCGCGTCGACCCGCGCAGATGCAGCCCGAACACCGTCGCGCTGGCGGCACCCGCCTCGGCGACCTGCGCCAGCAATCCGTCGAGGTGCTCGACCGAATCGGTGAGCATCGGCAGTACGGGCGCAATCATCACGTGACAGTTCAGGCCTGCTTCGCTGATTGCCCGGATCAAGTCCAGCCGGGCGCGCGGTGACGGCGTGCCGGGTTCCACGTCGGCGTGCAGGTCCGGATCACCCACGGCCAAGGAAACCGCAACGCTGACGTCGACGGCCCTGGCGGCGTCGACGATCAACGGGAGGTCTCGCCGCAACAGCGTGCCCTTGGTGAGGATCGAGAACGGCGTGCCCGAATCGGCCAGCGCCCCAATGATTCCCGGCATCAACGCGTACCGGCCCTCGGCCCGCTGGTAGGGATCGGTGTTGGTGCCGAGCGCCACCGTCTCGCGCATCCACGACGTGCGCGCCAACTCCCGGCGCAGCACCTCGACCACGTTGGTCTTCACCACGACCTGCGTGTCGAAGTCGTCGCCGCTGTCGAAGTCGAGATATTCGTGGGTGGGCCTGGCGAAGCAGTACCGACAGGCATGACTGCACCCGCGATAGCCGTTGACCGTGAACCTGAACGGCAGTGCGCTGCTATTGGGCACCTTGTTCAACGCCGACTTGCACAGCACTTCGTGGAAGGTCATGCCCTCGAACTGCGGTGTTCGCACCGACCGGACGAATCCGATGCGCTGCAGACCGGGCAACGACCCGTCGTCGACGTCGACGCCCTGCCCGTCCCACCGCATCCTCCGATTCGAACATGCGTTCGACGCAAAGTCAATCTGCGAATTCCGCGTTCTTTAGTGAGATGAGAGAGCGTTTGTGCAGTAGACTTTCCAGTGGGTGTAAGACACATCCGCTCCTGATGAAAGAAGTAAAAGAGTATGGCACAGGGAACTGTGAAATGGTTCAACAGCGAAAAGGGCTTCGGCTTTATCGCCCCCGACGACGGCTCCCCGGATGTCTTCGTCCACTACTCTGAGATCCAAGGCGGCGGCTACCGTTCGCTGGAAGAGGCTCAGCGGGTTCAGTTCGATGTCGGACAAGGTGCGAAGGGCCCCCAGGCCACCGGAGTTACCGCGATCTAAGAACTTCCTTCTATGGGCTGGCAAGGTGCAAACCTTGCCAGCCCATAGTTCGTTCTGGGCCACGTTCCGTGGGGCCGTCCGATGCCCGGAGAAGGGCCGCCCCCGCCGGCCGGGAACGTGAAAGCCCTACTCCGTCAACGGAATCAAGTAAAAGCTACGCGCCGGTCACCACTGACCGAGCTGGCACTGCAAGTTGTACGGTGCATCCTGCTGCACGGACACCTGACCGTCCACGGCGATGTCGCAGTGTGGGTTCGGGGCGGCGCGACCGCCATGGGTGGTGCTGCTGACCGTCAGGATGGCCCACTGCGGATCGGCCAGTGTCGTCTCGAACACCCACGGCACCCCCGCGGCGAGGGTGACCTCTTCCTTCTTCAGGTAGGCGTAGGAGTCGGCGTTGTACGCCGCCTTGTCCGCCGGCTGATTCACCAGGTAGAAGAGGTCGAAGTCCGCGTCACCCGCCGACACCAGCGTGTATCGAACCTGGTGACCTGCGGGTTCGGCGTTCGACGTGGCCGGCGAGGCCAGTCCTGCGGCGGCCACCAAAGCCGCCACTCCCAGGGCTGCCCCGATCTTGCTTGTCGCTGTTCGCATGATCCTCACATCGCCGAACGGTACCGGAGCGTTACACGCCGCGGGGTCCGACCTCAGAGCTCCAGCAGCACGGTCACGGGACCGTCGTTGACGAGTTCGACGGCCATGTCGGCCCCGAACACGCCGGTGTCGACATGGGCTCCCAGGCCGCGCAACGCCTCGCCGAAGGCCGCCACCAGCGGTTCGGCGACGGCTCGGGGTGCGGCCGCGTTCCACGACGGCCGCCGACCCTTGACGGTGTTGGCGTAGAGCGTGAACTGACTCACCACCAGGATGGGCGCCCCGACGTCGGCGGCCGAGCGTTCGTCGTCGAGGATGCGCAGCCGCCACAACTTCTCGGCCATCCGGGTGGCCACGTCCGCGTCGTCGTCGTGAGTGACACCCACCAACGCCAGCAACCCTTGCCCGTCGGGCCGAATCTCACCGACCACGGCACCGTCCACCACCACCCGGGCCGACGTCACCCGCTGCACCAGAACTCGCATGCTCGATCCCCGGTGTCAGGTCAGCCGGGAGAGCACCTCGGCCACGACGGCGTCGACGCCGACGTCGACCTGCTCCCCCGTGCCAAGTTCCTTGACGCCCACGGTGCCTGCGTCGACGTCGCGGTCACCCGCCACCAGCGCGACCCGCGCACCGGACCTGTCGGCCGCCCGCATCGCGCCCTTGAGCCCACGGTCCCCGTAGGCGAGGTCGACGCGGATGCCTGCCGCGCGCAGTTGGCCCGCCAGCTTGGCAAGCACCAGCTTCGCGGCGTCGCCGAGCGGCACGCAGAACACCTCGACGCGCGCGGTCTCCCCCACCGTCTTGCCCTCGGCCGCCAGAGCCAACACCGTGCGGTCGACGCCAAGCCCGAAGCCGATACCCGAGAGATCTTGCCCACCAAGCTGTTTCATCAAACCGTCGTAGCGGCCACCGCCGCCGATGCCCGACTGCGCGCCGAGCCCGTCGTGAACGAACTCGAAGGTCGTCTTGGTGTAGTAGTCCAACCCGCGCACCATTCGCGGGTTGATCACATACGGCACGCCCAGCGCGTCCAGGTGGCTCAGCACCGAGTCGAAGTGCTGCTTGGCGACGTCGGAGAGGTGGTCGAGCATCAGCGGCGCCGCGGCGGTCATCTCGCGCACGTGCGCACGCTTGTCGTCGAGTACCCGCAGCGGGTTGATCTCGGCGCGGCGGCGCGTGTCCTCGTCGAGGTCGAGACCGAAGAGGAACTCCTGCAACAACTCCCGGTACTGCGGCCGGCACGTCTCGTCGCCGAGTGAGGTGAGCTCCAGCCGAAACCCGTCGAGGCCCAACGAGCGGAACCCCTCGTCGGCGACGGCGATCACCTCGGCGTCCAGAGCGGGATCGTCGACCCCGATGGCCTCGACGCCGACCTGTTGCAGTTGCCGGTACCGACCTGCCTGCGGCCGCTCGTACCGGAAGAAGGGTCCCGAGTAGCGCAGCTTGACGGGAAGTTGGCCGCGGTCCAGGTTGTGCTCGATGACGGCGCGCATGACGCCTGCGGTGCCCTCCGGCCGCAACGTCACCGACCGTTCACCGCGATCGGCGAAGGTGTACATCTCCTTGCTGACCACGTCGGTCGACTCACCGACCCCGCGTGCGAACAGCGCGGTGTCCTCGAAGATCGGCAACTCGACGTGGCCGTAACCCGCCCGACGGGCCGCGTCGAGCAAGCCGTCGCGGACCGCCACGAACTGCGCCGACTCCGGCGGGAGGTAATCCGGTACGCCCTTGGGCGCCTGAAAGTCACTCACGTGCGGCACGTTTCACTTCAGATTCCTTCGAGGAACGGGTTGGTGCGACGCTCGTCGCCGATCGTGGACTTGGGACCGTGCCCCGGTAGTACCACGGTGTCGTCGTCGAGCACCAACAGTTTTGACACGATCGACGTCAGCAGGTCGCGCCCACTACCGCCGTAGAGATCGGTGCGACCGATCGACTTCTTGAACAGGGTGTCGCCGGTGAAGGCCAGCTCAGCGGTGGTTCCCGGGCAGACCCGAAACACGACCGACCCCCTGGTGTGCCCCGGCGTGTGGTCGACGGTGACGGTGACGCCACCCAGCTCGATCTTGTCTCCGTCACGGTCCAACTCGACCACCTGGCGGGGTTCACGAAACATCGTCGACAACGCCCGCTGCGCGAGCCTGGGCCCCAATCCCTTGATGGGGTCGGTGAGCATCTCGCGGTCTTCGGGGTGGATGAACACCGGGCACCCGTAGGTGTCGCCGACCTTCTGCGCCGACCACATGTGGTCGACGTGGCCGTGGGTCAGCAGGACGGCGGCCGGAGTCAGCCGGTTCTCGTCGAGGATCTTGCGCAGTGGCGCCATGGCCCGCTGGCCGGGGTCGACGACGATCGCATCGGATCCCTGCTTGGGGGCCAGCACGTAGCAGTTGCACTGCAACATCCCGGCGGGAAACCCTGTGAGGAACACGGGGACCAGTTTCCCATCCACCCCACCCGTGGGTCGCGGCGCCTCTTCTCAGGCATTGCTGGCACACTCGTTGCCGATCACGAATACGAGGAGGACTCCGCGGTGCCGACCAACGAACAGCGGCGGGAAACGGCCAAGCGCAAATTGGAGCGCCAGCTCGAACGCCGAGCCGCCCAGGAGCGCAGGCGGCGCCTCGTCACCATCGTCGGCTCGGTGGTGGGCGTGTTGCTCGTCATCGGCGCCGTCGTCGCGACCGTGGTCCTGACCAGCAAGGACTCCGACACCCAGGCCTCGGCCGACACGACGACGCCGTCGACCGGCGCGCCGTCGACGTCGCCGCCGGCCGGTGGCGGTCTTCCCCCGTTCGTCGCCCCGGCCAACCTCGGTGCCGACTGCCAGTACCCGGCGACGCCGGGCGAGCCCGCCAGCAAGAAGAACAACCCCCCACGGTCGGGCAAGGTGCCGACGGAACCGGCGCAGATCAGCGCGTCCATGACCACCTCGGAGGGCAACCTCGGGCTCCAGCTCGACAACGCCAAGGCGCCGTGCACGGTGAACAGCTTCGCCAGCCTCGCGCAGCAGGGCTACTTCAACGACACCCCCTGCCACCGCCTGACGACGTCACCGGGCCTGTCGGTCCTGCAGTGTGGGGACCCGACCGGCAAGGGCACCGGCGGGCCCGGCTACGGCTTCGTCAACGAGTACCCGAGCGACCAGTACCGGCCCGACGACCCGGCCCTGCAGTCGCCGGTGGTCTACCCGCGTGGCACGTTGGCGATGGCCAACACCGGTGCGCCGGGGTCCAACGGCAGCCAGTTCTTCCTGGTCTACAAGGACTCGCAGCTGCCCCCGAACTACACCGCGTTCGGCACGATCGACGCGACCGGCTTGGCCACGCTGGACAAGATCGCCGCGGCCGGCGTCGTCCCCGGCGACCGGGGAGCCGACGACGGTGCGCCGAAGACGCCCGTCCAGATCAAGTCACTCCAGCTGGACTGACGCCGGACCGAACCGGGCGACGACCGTGACCTTCCCGCCTCCCCCGCCGTACGGGGGGTATCCGCCGCTGCCGCCCGGCCCGCCCCCTCCGGGCTATCCGCCCGCGCCGCCGCCGCCCACCACCAACGGGTTTGCGATCGCGTCGTTGATCTGCGCGTTCCTGTTCTTTCCGCTGGGCATCGTGTTCGGCCACGTGTCGTTGTCCCAGATCAAGAAGACCCGTGAGGGCGGTCACGGACTGGCCGTCGCGGGACTCGTCGTCAGCTACGTGGTGGCGGCGCTGACGGTGGTGGCCGTGGTCGCCACGATCGCGCTCGCCGGCGTGCTGGTCCGCGTGGCCGAGGACCTGAACGCACAGCGCTCGCGGTCGGGCGCACCTGGCGGGCCGGGCGCCACGGCCACGGGACAGCCGCTGCCGCCCTTCAAACCGTCGGCGACCCTCGGGGCCAACTGCCAGTACCCCGCCACCACCGCACCCGCAGGCAAGCCGGTGCAGCCGCCGCGGACGGGCCGCATCCCCACCACGCCCGAAGACGTGGCGGCGACCATCACCACCACCGGCGGTGCGATCGGCCTGGAGTTGGACAACGGGAAGGCGCCCTGCACCGTCAACAACTTCGTCAGCCTGGCCCAGCAAGGGTTCTACGACAACACGCCGTGTCACCGGCTGACGACCTCGAGCAGTCTCGGACTGCTGCAGTGTGGCGATCCGACGGGCACCGGTGACGGCGGACCGGGTTACCGCTTCCCCAACGAGTACCCGACCAACCAGTACCGGTTGGCCGACCCGGCGCTGCAGTCGTCGGTGGTCTACCCGCGGGGCACGCTGGCCATGGCCAACTCCGGGCAGGGCACCAACGGGAGCCAGTTCTTCATCGTCTACCGGGACTCCGAGTTGCCGCCGACCTACACGGTGTTCGGCACGGTCGACGAGACCGGCCTGGCCGTCGTCGACCGCGTCGCCGCGGGCGGGGTCAAGGACGGCAGCGACGACGGCGCACCCGCGGTCGGCGTGACCATCGGATCGATCAGGCTGGACTAGGCGTCGCGCAAATCGGCTTCGCCGTTTGCCTTCGCGACGACCGCGTCCAGCAGGCCGGGGACCGCCGCGCCGACCTCGTCGATGCGCAGCCGCTGAAGCGTGTGCCCGTCGACGACGAGCCGCTCGATGAGGCCGACTTCGCGCAGCGTCGTGAAATGGTGTGTGGCCGTTGACTTGTTGATGCCGTCGTACAGGCGGGCGCAGGGCATCGGCGCCCGCGCGTTCATCAGCCGTCGCACCATCTCCAGCCGCACCGGGTCGGCGAGGGCGACCAGAAGCTGCTGCACGCCGGCGACGGGACGGGTCGGAAACGGCGTCGCCACCGTGTTCTGGCTCACGACCGGTTCGACGCTCATCCAACCGAGCGTACCCTTGACCCGGTTCGACCTTCGTCGAACCGACGCCGACTCGAGGAGGAATCGTGGCAGTGGTCGCAGCCGCACCGCGCACCGACGAGACCCAGCGCGGCGCGTACACCCTGCTGCTCGTCCTCAGCGGCGTTGCCCTGGGGGTGTCCGGTCTGCCCGCACCCCTGTACGGGATGTACGAGGAGAAGTGGCACCTCTCGCCGCTGTCCACCACCCTGGTCTTCGCGGTGTACGCCATCGCCGCACTCGGCGCGGTCCTGGTCGCCGGCAAGGTCTCCGACGTCGTCGGACGCAAACCCGTGCTGCTGGGCGCCCTGGTCGCGATGATCGCCGGACTCGGCGTCTTCCTGATCGCCGACGGCATGGCCATGCTGATGCTCGCCCGCGTGATCCACGGCGCGGCCGTCGGCTCGATCGTGGTGGCCGGAGCGGCGGCCCTGCTGGATCTGCGCCCCCACCACGGGGTCCGCTCTGGGCAGCTCAGCGGGGTGGCCTTCAACATCGGCATGACGGTCGCGATCGTCGGCTCGGCCGTGCTGGCGCAATACGCACCGCACCCCATGCGCACCCCGTATGCGATCGTCGCGGTGATCTGCGCCGTCCTCGGCATCGGGGTCCTCGCACTGCGGGAGCCTCACCTGACGCGCACGCGTGGGCCCATCCGGATCGCCAAACCGGCCGTGCCCGCCGAGATCCGCGGCGACTTCTGGTTCGCCGCACTCGGCGCCACCGCGTCGTGGTCGGTGCTCGGGGTGCTGCTGTCGCTCTATCCGTCGCTGGCGGCCCAGCAGACGCACGTCCACAACCTGGCGTTCGGCGGCGCGGTGGTCGGCACGACGGCGTTCGCCGCCGCCGTCGTCCAACTCTTCTCCACTCGGATACCGGCGCGCCGTCGGCCATCATCGGCGACGTCGGCATGGCGATCGCGCTGGTCCTCACCATCCCGGTCCTGGCCACCCACAGCTGGCCCCTGGTGCTCGCCGCGGCCGCGGTCCTCGGCGCGACGTTCGGCCTCGGCTTCGGCGGCTCACTGCGGCACCTGTCGCACGTGGTGCCCGCCGACCGCCGCGGCGAGACCATGTCGGCGTTCTACCTGATGGCCTACAGCGCCATGGCCGTGCCGACCATCGCGGCGGGCTGGGCCGCGACCCACTGGTCGCTGGGTGAGGTGTTCCCGTGGTTCGCCTCGGCGGTCGCCGTCGCCTGTCTGCTCGCGGCCGGCATCGGCGCTGTCACCACGCGCGGCCGCTGACCCAACCCCCGCCGGCCACCCCGGAAGCGGTCAGGCGGCGGAGGTCACCCGGTAGACGTCGTAGACGCCCTCCACGTTGCGGACCACGTTCAGCACGTGCCCGAGGTGCTTGGGATCGCCCATCTCGAAGGTGAACCTGCTGATGGCCACGCGGTCGTTGGACGTCGCCACCGACGCGGACAGGATGTTGACCTTCTCGTCGGCCAGCACCCGCGTCACGTCGGACAGCAGCCGGTGCCGGTCGAGCGCCTCCACCTGAATGGCGACCAGGAACACCGACGACGGCGACGGCGCCCACTTGACGTCGATGATGCGCTCGGACTGCTCCTCCAGGGACGTCGCATTGGTGCAGTCGGTGCGGTGGACGCTGACGCCGCCGCCGCGTGTGACGAAGCCGAGGATGTTGTCACCGGGTACCGGCGTGCAGCACTTCGCCAGCTTGGTCAGCACGCCCGGCGCACCGGGAACGGCGACACCGACGTCCTCGCTGGTGCGCTGTCGCACCGGCATGGTCGCCGGCGTCGACCGCTCGGCGATCTCGTTCTCGGCCTCTTCGTCCCCACCGAGCTGAGCGACCAACCGCTGCACGACGTGACGCGCCGAGACGTGCCCCTCGCCAACGGCGGTGTAGAGCGACGACACGTCGACGTAGCGCAGCTCCCTGGCCAACGCCGCCATCGACTCGGCATTCATCAAGCGCTGCAACGGAAGTCCGCCGCGGCGGACCTCACGGGCGATGGAGTCCTTGCCCGACTCGAGGGCTTCCTCCCGTCGCTCCTTGGCGAACCACTGCCGGATCTTGGCCTTGGCCCGCGGCGACACCACGAACGTCTGCCAGTCCCGCGACGGGCCCGCGTTGAGCGCCTTGGAGGTGAAGACCTCGACCACTTCGCCGTTTTCGAGCTTGCGCTCCAACGCCACCAGTCGGCCGTTGACCCGCGCCCCGATGCAGCGGTGCCCGACCTCGGTGTGCACCGCGTAGGCGAAGTCCACCGGCGTCGACCCGGTGGGCAGCGTCACGACGTCACCCTTGGGGGTGAAGACGAAGATCTCTTGGACCGCAAGGTCGTAGCGCAGGGACTCGAGGAACTCGCCCGGGTCGGCAGCTTCCCGCTGCCAGTCGAGGAGTTGACGCATCCAGGCCATGTCGTCGATCTCGGCGGCGGCGTTGTTGGCCGGAACGCCGTTGCGGCCCTTGGCTTCCTTGTACCGCCAGTGCGCGGCGATGCCGTACTCCGCGGTGCGGTGCATGTCGCGGGTGCGGATCTGCACCTCCAGCGGCTTGCCCTCGGGCCCGACGACGGTGGTGTGCAATGACTGGTAGACGCCGTAGCGCGGCTGGGCGATGTAGTCCTTGAACCGACCCGCCATCGGCTGCCACAGCGAGTGGACGGCGCCGACGGCGGCGTAGCAGTCCCGGATCTCGTCGCACAGGATCCGCACGCCCACCAGGTCGTGGATCTCGTCGAAGTCGCGGCCCTTGACGATCATCTTCTGATAGATCGACCAGTAGTGCTTGGGCCGGCCCTCGACGGTGGCGTTGATCTTCGACGCGTTGACGGTGTTGGCGATCTCGGCCCGCACCTTGGCCAGATAGGTGTCCCGCGACGGCGCCCGGTCGGCCACCAGTCGCACGATCTCCTCGTACTTCTTCGGGTGCAGGATCGCAAACGAGAGATCCTCGAGCTCCCACTTGACCGTGGCCATGCCGAGCCGATGGGCAAGGGGGGCAATGACTTCCAACGTCTCGCGTGCCTTGCGGGCCTGCTTCTCCGGCGGCAGGAACCGCATGGTGCGCATGTTGTGCAAACGGTCGGCGACCTTGATGACGAGGACCCTCGGGTCGCGGGCCATCGCGATGATCATCTTGCGGATGGTCTCACCCTCGGCGGCGTTGCCCAGCACCACCTTGTCGAGCTTGGTGACGCCGTCCACCAGATGGCCGACCTCCACCCCGAAGTCGGCGGTCAGCGCCTCCAGGGTGTAACCCGTGTCCTCCACGGTGTCGTGCAGCAGGGCGGCGACGAGCGTCGTCGTGTCCATGCCGAGTTCGGCGAGGATGTTGGCGACCGCCAAGGGGTGGGTGATGTAGGGGTCCCCGGAGCGGCGCAACTGATCGGCGTGCCGCTTCTCGGCCACCTCGTAGGCGCGCTGCAGCAGAGCCAGATCGGCCTTCGGGTAGACCTCCCGGTGAACGGCGACCAGCGGCTCCAGGACGGGGTTCACCGCGCTGCGCTGAGAGGTCATCCGACGGGCCAGCCGGGCCCGCACGCGCCGCGATGCACTCGAGGAGGTCTTGGCGTTCTCCGGCGCGACCGCGTCGGGGGTGATGACGGGCATCGGCTGCGTTTGAGTCAGGGCATGGTCGTCGGCCACCGTGCTCACCTCCTGCCCCGTACCGCTATTCATCGAGGATATGCGCTCGTGCTCATCACACCACGTACAGGCTCGCGACTGCCAGATCCGGCAGCACCGCGCGCCCGTTCAAAGCCGACAGCTCCAGCACCACCGCGGCGTCGCTGACCGTCGCGCCACCAGTCCTCAACAACGTGGTGGCAGCCGCCAAGGTGCCCCCTGTGGCGAGCACGTCGTCCACCAACAGAACGCGCAGGCCGGCCAAGTCCATTCCGTCGGCCGGAATCTCCAGGGTTGCGCTGCCGTATTCCAGGTCATAGGTCTCACTGTGCACGGGCGGCGGCAGCTTGCCGCCCTTGCGAATCGCCAGGACGCCGGTGCCGAGGCGGATCGCGACGGCGGCTCCCAACAGGAAGCCGCGGGCGTCGATGCCCGCCACCAGGTCCACCTCGCCGGCGACGGCGGCCAGCGCGTCGGTCACCGTCGCGAGCCCGCGCGCATCGGCGAGCACCGGAGTGAGGTCCTTGAACTGAATACCGGGCTCCGGGAAATCGGGAACCTGGCGCATCAACGACTGGATCACCGCGGCGACGTCGCCTCCGGAGGAGTCGCTCATCGGGTCAGCGCCCAACGGTCCATGTTCCACCCCGCACCCCATCGCGTCGGACTGCTGTTCACCGCCGTCATCTTCGACGACGTCAGCAGAGTTCGCTGCTGACGGTACAGCGGCAGGGTGGGCATGTCGTCCCACAGTACGGGCGCACCCTCGCCCAGCAGGCGGGCGTATTCCTTCGGGTCGGACGTCACCGCCAATGCCCCGATGACACCGTCGACCTGTTCGTTCGCGTAGCCGGACAGGTTGTTGCCGTTACCGCTGAACAGGTCGTAGGCGTCCATCGCCGACGAACCGGACGAGCCGCTGCCCGCCGCGCCGCCCGTGCTCGCCAGCAGCACGTCGATCTGGTTCTGCCGCAACGACTCCGGGCCGATCGCATCCGATGCCGCGTCCGTGACGGAGATGCCCGCCGGCTCACAGGCCTTGGCGATTGCGCCCACGGTGGCCGCCAGGCGGGCGTTCGGGCTCTGGTAGCCGATGCGCACCGTCAGCGGGTTCCCTCCGAGCGCGTCGCGCGCCGCCGCGGGATTCGACGTGCTGAACCGACCGCCCTCCGCCGCGTTCTCCGCAGCCGTCATCGAGTCCTCCGCGGTCGGATTCAGCCGACTGTTGGAGATCGGCGCCTGCGCGTTCTCGGCGATCGCGTCGCGCGGCGTACACAGCGCGAGCGCGCGTCGTGCGTCGGGGTTCGACAACGGGCCGCTCGGCGCGAAGATCAGCTGTTCGATGCCCGCCGACGGGCTGTCGGTCCGCACGTAGTCGGCAGGCAGGGTCAGCACCCCCGACGATCCCGCCGCCACGTCGACGACGTCGTACGCCCCCGAGTTCACCCGCTCCTGGACGTCCGCGCCGCGCGGCCACACGGTGATCGTTCCCGTGACGGGCTTCGCGCCCCACCACTTGTCGTTGGCCACGAGCACGACCGTCCCGTCGGCGCCGACCGAGCTCAGCTTGTATGGCCCCGACGACGGGAAGCGCTTCAGGTCCACATCGGGGCCCAGGTTCCAGACGGTGTTCCACAACTGGGCGATGCGTTCGATCCTGGGCAGGTCACCAGCCTGGAGCGCGGCGGTGACCGCACCGTCGCCCGCGCCGAGTTCGTCGGCGATGACGTGAGACGGCATCATCGCGGTCGCGGCGAACAACTGGCCGAAGTCGACGAACCCGCGATCCTGGGCGAACGACACCCTGGCCTTCTTCTGCCCGGGGGCGCAGTCGACGTCGGCGATGTCGCCGTAGCCGGCCCGGCTGGCGGCGTCGAAGCCGGGGAACCGGCCGGACTGCGCTGCCCACGCCAACACCATGTCGTCACACGTGACGGGCTTGCCGTCGGAGTACACGGCCTCGTCGCTGATCACGTAGTCCAACACCAACGGCGCCCGCCCCACCACCGAGATGGTGCCGAAGTCACGGTCGCCGACGACCTGCCCCTCCGGCCCGTGGTAGTTGAACCCGGTGAGGACGCGCGCGAAGGCCTGCGGACCCGCCGAGGCCGCGCCCACCACCGTGTTCGTGTTGTAGGTGATCAGCGTGCCGTCGACGGCGTAGTCGATCTCGTCGGCCGGGCCGCTCGCACACGAGGACAGGCCGAGGCAGCCGACCAACCCGATCACGGCCGCCAGGATCGAGACCCGCCGGGGTCTGACCATCATCGAGGCTTACCGCCTGGCGTTCCGCTTACCCGACGGCCTACCGGTGGGACGGCTCGGCTTCGCACCAGGGGCCGGCTTCTCGGGGGCGGGGGTGGCCGAGACCGACACCTTCTCGGGCTGGGCGACGGTGACCGCGTCCACGGGATCCGCGCCCGCATCCAGGGTCGAGCCCTTGCCCTTGCGCCGGTTCGTGACGCGCCGGGTGTGTGCCTTGACCAGGTCGGTGCGCTCCCTCATGGCCACCAGCAGCGGCGTGGCGAAGAAGATCGACGAGTACGTGCCCACGACGACGCCGACCAGCTGGACCAACGCAAGGTCCTGCAGGGTGCCGACACCGAGAAGCCAGACCGCGACCACGATCAGCGCGAGAATCGGCAGCACCGAGATCAAGCTGGTGTTGATCGACCGCATGAACGTCTGGTTGATCGCCAGGTTGGCCTGTTCGGCAAAGGTCCTGCGGGTGGTGTGCTCGAAACCGTGCACGTTCTCCTCGACCTTGTCGAACACGATCACCGTGTCGTAGAGCGAGAACCCGAGGATCGTCAGCAGACCGATCACCGTGGCGGGAGTGACCTCGAACCCGACCAGGGAGTACACCCCGGCCGTGACCAACAGGTCGAACACCAACGCCGCCAGCGACGCCGCCGCCATGTACCGCTCGTAGCGCACGGCGATGTACACCGCGACCAACGCCAGGAAGACCACCAGCGCGATGAGCGCCTTCTTGGTGATCTGGTCACCCCAGGTCGACGACACGTCGGAGCTGCTGACCTCGTCCTTGCTGGGTTGCCCGTTGGGCCCCTTCGGCTGGAACGCTTCGAACAACGCCGTGCGGAGCTTGTCGTTGTCCGGATTGCTCAGCTTCTCGGTGCGCACCTGAATGGTGGCGGAGGCCCCGTTGCCAACCTGCACCACGGACTCCGGCGCAGAACCCAGTGTCTTGCTGAAGACGTCCTCGACCTGCTGGGTCGTCACCTGGCCCTGCGCACCCGACGCGGGCATCGACACCTTGGTGCCGCCCTCGAAGTCGATGCCGAAGGTGAAGCCGCGCAGCACGATGCTGGCGAGGCAGATCAGGACGATCGCACCGCTGATGCCGAACCACAGCTTGCGCTTGCCGACGACGTCGAACGCGCCGGTGCCGGTGTAGAGCCGGACGAAGAAGCCGTGCTGAGGCGCGCCCGACGACGCCGAGCCCAGTTCCTCGGCAGCCGAGGCGTCGTCGAGTTCGACGGCTCCGCCCTCGTCGGTCACGTCGTTCTTGGATTCATGCTTGGCCATGTCGCTACCTCCCTCCCGCTGACGTAGCGGCGGCCCGGCGTTCGCGGGCAATCTGCTGCACCGCACCGAGGCCGTTGAATGCCGGCTTGGACAACGTCGGAGACTTCGACGCGAGGAACACCAGCGGCCAGGTCACCAGGAACACCACGACCACGTCGAGGATGGTGGTGAGGCCGAGGGTGAACGCGAAGCCCTTGACCTGTCCGACCGCCAGGACGTAGAGCACTGCGGCAGCCAGGAAGCTGACCGCGTTGCCCGACAGAATCGTCTTGCGGGCCCGGGCCCAGCCTCGAGGTACAGCCGACCGGAAGGACCGCCCCTCCCGGATCTCGTCCTTGATGCGCTCGAAGAACACCACGAACGAGTCGGCGGTGGTGCCGATGCCGATGATCAGACCGGCGATGCCGGCCAGGTCGAGCGTGTACCCGATGTACCTGCCAAGCAGCACCAGGATCGCGAACACCATGGCGCCGGAGGCAATCAGCGACAGCGCGGTCAGCAGGCCGAGCACGCGGTAATAAAGCAGCGAGTACAGCAGTACCAGCCCCAGTCCGATCGCGCCGGCGATCAGGCCGGCCCGAAGTGACGTCAAACCCAGTGTCGCCGAGACGGTTTCGGCCTCGGAGGACTCGAAGGACAGCGGCAACGAGCCGTACTTCAGCACGTTGGCGAGCTCTCGGGCGGAATCCTGGGTGAAGTTGCCGGTGATCTGGGTGCGGCCACCGGGAATCGCCTCGTTGATCTGCGGGGCGCTGACCACCTGCGAGTCGAGCGTGAACGCCGTCTGCGTGCCCACGTTGGCGGCGGTGAAGTTGGCCCAGACGTCGGAGCCCGCGCTCTTGAACTGCAGGTCGACGACGTACTCGCCGCGCTGCTGGTCAAGACCCGAGGAGGCGCTCTCGATCTGCTCGCCGCTGATGATCGACTTGTCGAGCAGGTACACCTCCTTGTGGTCCTGCGAGCAGGTCACCAGGGGGAGGTTGGGATCGTCGTTGCCCGCCAGCACGTCCTCGTCGTTGCAGCGGGTCGCCTGGAACTGCAGCGCCAGGAGCTGAATCTGCTGATCGGTGCTCTGCCGCAACGCCTTCTCGTCGGAGATCCGCTGCGCCAGGTCCGCCCCCTTGGGGTTGGGGTTGGGCTTCGCGGGACCGCCGGGTGCCGGTGCGCCCGGCGCCGGAGCCTGCCCGGGTGCGGGCGACGGCGCGGGCGTCGGTGCCGGTTCCTGGGGGAACGGCCGCGGCTGCGGCGCAGGTTCGGCCGGTGCGGGGGCGCCGGCGGGAGGGGGCGTGGCCCCCGGGCCGTCCTGGCTGGGCGGAACGATCGGGGCACCCGGCTCGGCGGGTGAGATCAGGGGCGGCATGCCCGGTGCGCCAGGCGCACCGCCGGGCGCTCCCGGCATGCCCGGTATGACGCCAGGGGCTCCCTGTGGTGCGCCGGCCGGGGCTTGACCTGCCGGCGGCGTCTGACCCGACGCGGGGATGGCGTGGATGACGGGGCGGATGTACAGCCGCGCGGTCTGTCCGAGGTTGCGTGCCTCGTTGCCGTCGTTGCCGGGGACCGTGATCACGAGGTTGTCGCCGTCGACGACCACCTCGGAGCCGGACACGCCGAGCCCGTCGACGCGGGAGCTGATGATCTCCTGCGCCTGGGCGAGGGATTCACGGGTGGGAGGGGTGCCGTCCGGGGTGCGGGCGGTCAGGGTTACGCGGGTGCCGCCCTGCAGATCGATGCCCAGTTTGGGCTTCGGTTGCTTGTCTCCGGTCAAGAACACCAGCAGATAAACACCGATGAGTAGAACCAGAAAAAGCGTCAGGTAACGGTAGGGATGCACCGGCGCCGAAGGCGATGCCACGTTCTTGGTTCTCCTCAGATCGGTACGTCAACCCGCAAAGAGTACGTGGTTGCGCTGTGTGCTCGGCCGTCAGTCTTTGGTGAGTCGGTTCGGGTCGGGGTTGACCTCGGTGCCGACGCCGGGCCGGTCGAGTTCCCGCGCCGTCGGCTCCTCGGCGGCGACGGTGTCGTCGTCCTCGTACTCGTCCGCCTCGTACTCGTCCTCGTCGACCACGGTCTTTTCCTTGACGGCGAGCTTCAGCATCGTCACCACGACGCCGGGGGCGATCTCCACGTCGACCTTGGAATCGGAGACGGCGGTGATGGTGCCGTAGAGCCCGGCCGTGGTCATGATCTCGTCGCCGACCGTCAGCGAGTCGTGCAGGTTGATGGTCGCCTGCATGGCCTTCTTCTGCTTACGGGACGCGAAGAACATGAACGCGCCCATGACGACGAGCAGCGGGACGAAGATGGCGAGATCCATGTCAACTCTGACTTTCGTATCGATTTCGGTCGTGGCTCCCCGGAACGGATGCGAACACACGGGGGCCTAGTCACCGACCAGTGTGCCATTACCGCGACCATCCGCCGACCTGCCCCGTCACGACGTGACGGAGGTTAGTACCACTAAACGCTGGTTTCGTCGCCCGTGGCGGACGACGCCACCGAAAGCGCAGTAAAAGACGTCCCCGAGGTGCGAATTCAGCCGTCGCGCCGCACCCGTACCGAGGTTTCCGTTCGCGCGGTCGAACCCGGCGACTAGGCTTCGACGAGACGTTCCGGCGTCTCCTCCCCCTCTTCCTTCACAGGAGTCATGACGTGAGCACCATCGAACAAAGCCGCCACCTCGCCACCGCGATCCCCGGCCCCAAGTCGTCGGCCCTGATTGCCCGCAAGACCGGGGCGGTCGCGCGCGGCGTCGGCAACACCATGCAGGTCTACGCCGCCCGTGCCGGTGGCGGCATCGTCGAGGACGTCGACGGCAACCGGCTGATCGACCTGGGTTCCGGCATCGCGGTCACCACCATCGGCAACGCCTCGCCCCGCGTCGTCGAGGCGGTCGCCGCGCAGGCCACGCAGTTCACCCACACCTGCTTCATGGTCACGCCCTACGAGGGCTACGTCGCGGTCTGCGAGCACCTCAACCGGTTGACGCCCATCGCCGGCGAGGCTCGGTCGGCACTGTTCAACTCCGGTTCCGAGGCCGTCGAGAACGCGGTGAAGATCGCGCGCACCTACACCGGCAAGCAGGCCGTCGTCGCGTTCGACCACGCCTACCACGGCCGGACCAACCTCACCATGGCCCTGACCGCCAAGTCGATGCCCTACAAGCACGGCTTCGGCCCGTTCGCCCCCGAGGTCTACCGGGCACCCATGTCCTACCCCTACCGCGACGCGGAGTTCGGCAAGGAACTCGCCACCGACGGGGAACTGGCCGCCAAACGCGCCATCAACGTGATCGACAAGCAGGTCGGTGCCGGCAATCTGGCCGCGGTGATCATCGAACCGGTGCAGGGCGAGGGCGGCTTCATCGTCCCCGCCGAGGGATTTCTGCCGACCCTGCTCGACTGGTGCCGCAAGAACGACGTCGTCTTCATCGCCGACGAGGTGCAGTCCGGCTTCGCCCGCACCGGTGCGATGTTCGCCTGCGAGCACGACGGCATCGAACCCGACCTCATCGTCACCGCCAAGGGCATCGCCGACGGGCTGCCGCTGGCGGCCGTGACGGGCCGCGCCGAGATCATGGACGCCCCCCACGTCGGCGGCCTCGGCGGCACCTACGGTGGCAATCCGATCGCGTGTGCCGCCGCCCTGGCGACCATCGAGACGATCGAGGCCGACGGCATGGTCGCCCGGGCCCGCGAGATCGAGACGTTCATGAAGGAGCGGCTCGGCCGGATGCAGGCCGACGACGACCGCCTCGGTGACGTCCGCGGTCGGGGCGCGATGATCGCCGTCGAACTGGTCAAGTCCGGCACCACCGAGCCCGACGCCGACCTGACCAAGGCGCTGTGCGCCGGAGCGCACGCGGCCGGGGTGATCGTATTGTCTTGTGGCACTTACGGAAACGTGCTGCGCTTCCTGCCGCCGCTGACGATCGGCGACGACCTTCTCGAGGAAGGTCTCGACGTTCTCGCCCTCGTCCTCAAGGACCTCTGACCGTGACCACGGTGAAGAACTTCATCGGCGGTGAACTGGTCGACTCGGTGAGCGGCGCGACGATGCCGTTGGTCGACCCCACCACCGGCGAGCGCTACGGCACCGCCCCGGTGTCCAACCAGGAGGACGTCGACCGCGCCTACGCCGCGGCCGCCACGGCGTTCACGGACTGGAAGCGGACCACCCCGTCGGCGCGGCAGAAGGCGCTGCTCGACTTCGCCGACGAGGTGGAGCGCGCGGCCGACAAGCTGGTGGCCGCCGAGGGACGCAACACCGGCAAGCCCCACCACGTCACCCGGGTCGAAGAGCTTCCGCCGATGGTCGACCAGATTCGCTTCTTCGCCGGTGCCGCTCGAGTTCTCGAGGGCAAGTCGGCCGGCGAATACCTGGAGAACCACACGTCGTGGATCCGCCGCGAGCCCGTCGGCGTGATCGGACAGGTCGCGCCGTGGAACTACCCGATGATGATGGCGATCTGGAAGTTCTGCCCCGCCGTCGCCGCCGGCAACACCGTCGTGATCAAACCCAGCGACACGACGCCGGTCACCACCGTCATGCTCGCCGAGTTGGCGGCCAAGCACTTTCCGCCCGGGGTGCTCAACGTCGTCACCGGTGACCGGGTCACCGGCGCGTCCGTCGTCGGGCATCGCACGCCCGCGATGGTGTCGATCACCGGATCGGTCGAAGCGGGCCGGGCGGTCGCGGTCAGCGCGGGCACGCACCTCAAGCGCACTCACCTCGAACTGGGCGGCAAGGCACCGGTCGTCGTGTTCGGCGACGCCGACGTCGCGGCGGCGGCCGAGGGCATCGCCACCGCCGGCTACTTCAACGCCGGGCAGGACTGCACGGCGGCCACCAGGGTGCTCGCCCACGCATCGGTGGTCGACGAGCTGACCGCGGCACTGGCCGAGCAGGCAGGCAAGGCGCTGACCACGTTCGGCCGGGCCGCCGACGACGAGGAGGCCTGGGTACCGCCGGTCAACAACGTCAACCAGATGGAGCGCGTGCTGGGCTTCTTCGACGACGTCCCCGACCACGCCACCGTCGCGGCTGGCGGGCATCGCCAGGGCGTCGACGGTTTCTACGTCGCGCCGACCGTCATCGGCGGCGTGCGGCAAGGCGACCGGTTGGTGCAGTCCGAGGTGTTCGGCCCCGTCATCACGGTCCAGTCGTTCGTCGACGAGGACGACGCGCTGGAGAAGGCCAACGGCGTGGAGTACGCCCTGGCCTCGTCGGTGTGGACCAGGGACGTGTCGACCGCCATCCGCATGTCCAACGCCCTCGACTTTGGCTGCGTGTGGATCAATACCCACATCCCGCTCGTCGCCGAGATGCCCCACGGTGGGTTCAAGTCGTCGGGGCACGGCAAGGATCTGTCGATGTACGGCCTGGAGGACTACACCCGCATCAAGCACGTGATGGTCTACACCGGATAGCTGCGCGTCGCTACCGATCGACCAGGGTGTCCTTCGGGCCGCGGCCCGTGAGGCGGTCCCGCCAGCCGCGCCGAGGGAGGTTCGTGCCCTCCGGGTACGTCTCTCCCGCGGGCGTCGGCCGGCTCGCGGGCAGGACCGTGGTCGGGTGCTCGCGGGCGTCGACGTGCTCGACGCGGTCGGCGGTCGCCATCCGCTGGGCGTACCCGACGTCCCGCACGCTGCGTACCGACAGCCGCCCGAGGCCCATCGCGCCGAGGAAGACGATCAGCGCGCCGAGCCCGTAGAAGTACGTCAGTTCCAACCACGCCGCCTTGGTGTCGGTCTCCGCGACCGGGCCGCCGATCTCGCCGATGGTCAGCGTGGTGGCCATCACCCGCCCGATCACGAACCATGCACCCGCGACGACACTGAGCCACCCGCCGAGCATCGCCGTCGCCCGGTTGCGGGACGTGAGCAGCAGGAAGCCACCGACGACCGCGACCGCACCCGGCAGCACCTCCAGCCAGCCTCGAGCGGCGCTCCAGGCCGAACCCACGTCCGGGTTGTAGGCGAAGTCGAACGCCGGCCCGACGAACGGCACCAACGCGCCCCACAGACCCAAGACGACCACCAACAGCCCACTGGCCGCACCACGGCTGCGCGGAATGCGCATTCTGCCGCCCCGCACTTCTTGCACTTCTTCACCCGCAACGACCCGTGACATGTCGGCCTCCTCGTTGGCGCCGGAGTACCCAATTCGTTCGCGAACCAACCCCCTGCGGACCTTGTTCTTGGCGACCCCAGCGAAGTTAGCTCTCGCCGTGACACCGGCGCATCCGCCCGCTCTGCGCGCCTTGCCGAGCGTCGGACGGAGGTCGCCAGCAACGGGTCGGCAACGCCGCAACCGTTGCCCACCACGATCGATGGGCCGCGGACCGCAGACGGTGCCACCACCCGGCACTCGATCCGGATGCCCGCGGACGGCGATCCGTCGGCGGGATCTCACCGACCTCCGGCAAACTGTCGATGGTTCTTGTACGATCCGGCTGGGGAGTTCGTCACTTGAGCTGAGATCACGCCGTGACGGCTGAGGCACACGACTGGCAAGGGCGAACACGCAAAGTGGACTGGATGGGCCGCTGGTGGCGGCAGCCCGATCACTACCAGTGGCTGTCGGCGTACCTGGCCGTCCGCAACCTCCTACGGTTCACCCGATACATGATGGCCGCCATCGTGCTCGCCCTCGGCGTGGTGCCGGTGCTCATGCTGTTCACCCCGGCCGGACCGCAGCTTCCGGCCGCCCGGATGGCGTCACTCGCGGTCGCGGCGGGTTGCGCGGTGATGGCCGTGCTGTGGGCGACGAGGTGGCCCAACCGGAACCAGTCCGCCGTCTTCGTCGTCGTCGCCAACGCCTGCCTGGCGGCCACGTGCCTGCTCGCCTTCCAGCCGGGCACCGGCATCCAGGGCGCGACCGCCTTCGCGGCACTGGCCGGCTACGTCGCCTTCTTCCACACCGCCCGGTATCTGGCACTCACCCTCGCAACCGCCGTCGGCACCGCGCTCGCGTGCGCCGCGCAGATCGCGATCGCCGGCGACACGCCGCTGGCGGCGAGCAATCTGATGATCCTCGGGGTCAGCGTGCTGGCCGTGCCGTTCTGCGTGCAGGTGTTGGTGCACACCCTTGGCATCGACGCACTCAACTCCGACATCGACCCCTTGACCGACCTGCCCAACCGGCGGGCCTTCCGGCGGTCGGTCCGCATTCTGGCCGCCGAGTCGAGTCGCGACGGCGCGGCCCATCTGTCCGTCGTGATGGTCGACCTCGACGACTTCAAGCGCATCAACGACACGGCGGGGCATGCGGCGGGCGATCAGACCCTGGTGGTGGTGGGCGGCATCCTCCAACACATCCGCCGTGGCGACTCCATCGCCGCGCGCATCGGCGGTGAGGAGTTCGTCGTCGCGGTGTCGGGCAATCGCAAGGACGCCATCGGTCTCGCCGAGCGGATCCGCCGCGAGATCGCGTCGGCGCCCATGCGGGTCACCGCCAGCATTGGCGTGGCCAGCGCATCGCTGTACCGGGTACCACCTCGCGACCTGATCACCCACGTCGACTGCCTGGTCGAATCGGCGGATCGGGCGATGTACAGGGCCAAGCGTTCCGGCGGCAACCGCGTCCACGTGGTCGGCCATCCGCAGGAGACCTACGTCGAGAAGCCGATGGCGAGCAGCACGACGGCGAGCAACGGGAACGCTCCCTGGACGACCGCGGAGCGCGCCTTGTCCGGAGCGGAGGCCAGGAGCACGGCGGCCGCGGCCAGCATCGATCCGACACCGGCGAAGAGCAGCGCGGCGCCGACGCGGGTCCCCCCGGAGATCGTGAACGCCACCCCGACCACGGTCACCACTGCCAAGAAGAGGTTGTAGAAGCCCTGGTTGAAGGCCATCAGCTTGGTGGTCTCCGCTTCCTCGGCCGACGTGCCGAACGTCGCGCGCGTCCGCGGGGCCGTCCACCGGAACGACTCCAGAATCCAGATGTAGACGTGCAGTACGGCGGCCAGCGCCGCGAAGATGACACCAGCAGTGGTCATGGTCGTTCGGTATCCCGTTCGGTCGTCAGTCGTAGAGGGCTTGCTGCCCGAGGCCCATGACGCCACTCGGCGGCGTCATGCCCAGATGCATCCAAGCCTGGCTGGTCGCGACCCTGCCACGCGGGGTGCGGGCGATCATGCCCGCGCGCACCAGAAACGGTTCACACACCTCTTCGACGGTCGTCGCCTCTTCCCCGACGGCGACGGCGAGCGTGGACACGCCCACCGGGCCACCTCCGAAGCTCCGGGTGAGCGCGCTGAGCACGGCGCGGTCGAGCCGGTCCAAGCCGAGCTCGTCGACGTCGTAGACGGCCAGTGCCGCCTTCGCGACGTCCCGGGTGATGACGCCGTCGGCGCGGACCTCGGCGTAGTCGCGAACACGGCGCAACAGGCGGTTGGCGATGCGTGGCGTACCCCGCGAGCGCCGGGCGATCTCCGCGGCGGCGTCCGCCCCGACCTCGATGCCGAGAATGCCCGCCGACCGCGTCAGCACCCGCTCGAGTTCGGCGGGTTCGTAGAAGTCCATGTGGGCGGTGAACCCGAACCGGTCGCGCAGTGGACCCGTCAGGGCGCCGGATCGGGTGGTCGCCCCGACCAGCGTGAATGGCGCGACCTCGAGGGGAATGGATGTGGCGCCCGGCCCCTTGCCGACGACGACGTCGACGCGGAAGTCCTCCATGGCGAGGTACAGCATCTCCTCGGCCGGTCGGGCGATGCGGTGGATTTCGTCGATGAAGAGGACGTCGTGCTCGACGAGGTTCGACAACATCGCGGCCAAGTCTCCGGCGCGCTCCAGCGCCGGACCGGAGGTCAACCGCAGCGACGTGCCGAGTTCGGCCGCGATGATCATGGCCAGTGACGTCTTGCCAAGACCCGGCGGCCCGGACAGCAGGATGTGGTCCGGCGTGCCGCCGCGGTTCTTGGCACCCTCGAGCACCAGCTGCAGCTGTTCACGCACGCGTGGCTGGCCGATGAACTCCTTCAGTGAGCGGGGTCGAAGGCTGGCGTCGACGTCGCCCTCCCCGACCGTCAGCGCGGCGGACACCTCGCGGTCGGTGGTGTCTTCGTGCTCGTCCTCGTCGAAGCGGCCCACGGGCTAATTCTTCCCCAGCATCGACAACGCGGCGCGCAACGCGCTCGACGTCGTGGCGTCGGAGTCCGCGGCGAGCACCTTGTCGGTGGCCTCCTCGGCTTGCTTGATCGGGAAGCCAAGTCCGACAAGGGCTTCCACGACCAGCCCGCGGATGGCGTGACCACCGACGGCAGTGGACCCACCGGCGCCGACCACCGAGCCGATCTTGTCCCGCAGCTCCAGCACCATCCGTTCGGCGCCCCGCTTGCCGATGCCGGGCACCCGGGTCAAAGCGGTGACGTCGCCGTCGGCCAGCGCCTGACGAAGGGTCTGGGCGTCGTAGACGGCCAGCGTGGCCAGCGCGATCTTCGGACCCACCCCGGAGACCGAGAGCAGGATGGTGAACAGGTCGCGCGATTCGGCGTCGGCGAACCCGTACAGCGTCATCGAGTCCTCGCGCACGATCATCGCGGTGATGAGCCTGGCCTCGGTGCCGCGTCGCAGCGTCGCCAACGTGGTCGGCGTGGTCATCACCTTGTACCCGACGCCGGCGGCTTCGATGACGGCGTGATCGAGGGCGATGTCGAGGACCTCGCCGCGCACCGAGGCGATCACGTGGCCGCCTTCAGCTTGGCCTTGTACTTGCGGCGCTGTTCGGCGGCCATCGCCTCGGCCTCGGCCATCCGCGCGATCATCGGCGCGCGCCAGCAATGACAGATGGCAAGGGCCAGCGCGTCGGCGGCGTCGGCCGGTGTCGGCTTGGCTTGCAGCGCAAGGATTCTGGTGACCATCTCGGTGACCTGCGCCTTGTCGGCGCGACCGTTGCCGGTGACGGCCGCCTTGACCTCGCTGGGAGTGTGGAAGTGCACGTCGATGTCGCGCCGAGCGGCGGCCAGGGCGATGACGCCACCCGCCTGCGCTGTGCCCATCGCCGTGTTCGCGTTGTTGTTGGCGAACACCCGCTCGATCGCGAGCACGTCGGGGTGATGGGTGTCGAGCCAGTGCTCGACGGTGTCGCTGATGGTCAGCAACCGCTTGTGCAGCGGCTGGTCGGACGGGGTCCGGACCACGTCGACGTCCAGGGCGATCACCTGGCGGCCACGCCCGCTCTCGATGACCGACAGCCCACATCGGGTCAGCCCAGGGTCGACGCCCATCACCCGCACTGCGACTCCTTGCCGACGAAGCGCTGCCGACGGTACGAACAGCTGTTCGATACCTTAACGGCTCCGTGCGCGACGACGGTCAACGACATGCCCGCAATCGCCGAGTCAACTCAGCACGCGCGCCGAACCGTCCAGCGCACGCCCTCGGCATCGCGACACCAACGCATTCGCGAATTCACGCAGAAGAGGTCGTCACCCGTGGGACGGCGGACTCCGCCGCGGCGGCCAGCGGCACCCCGACGTAGCCGCGAGCCAGGACTCGTCCGGTCGTCGTCAGCGGTTCGGTGTCGCGAAGGGTCCTGGCGACGAGGAAGGCACCCTCCAACGCCGTCACGATCGCGACGGTGACCTCGCGAGCGGCCGTCGTGCCCAGGCCCCGCGAGGCGAAGTAGGCGGTGCCGCCGTCGACCCAGTCGGTGAAGACGGCCGCGGTCGCCTCGCGGAGTTCCTCGACGGTGTCGGCCACTTCGGCCGCCACGCTGCCGACCGGGCACATGTTGGCGAAGCCGGTCTCGGCCATGTCGGTCGCCGCCTGCATGAACACCGCCTCGACGCCCTCGCCGAGGTCGTCGTGGGGCGCCATCAGCGTCGGGATCAGCAGGCCGTACGCCGCGCCGGCGGCGACGAGCGCCTCCCGCGCGATCTGCGTCTTGCCGCCCGGAAAGTGGTGATACAGCGATCCGATCGGCGCGCCGGACGCCGCGACGACGTCCTTCATGGCGACGGCGCCAAATCCCTTGACGCGCATCAACTCCGCCGTCGCGGTCAGAATCGTCTCCCTGGTCGTCCTTGCCATCGTCGCCTCCTCCAGACACACTAGAGCATGTGTTCTAGAATGTCCGTTCTAACGAGGGGTGGGGCAGTTGAAGTCGGTTGACGTCACCGCGGGCACCGTCGAGTACCGCGAGGAGGGCGATCCGGCCGGGCCACCGGTCGTGCTGCTGCACGGACTCCTGATGAACGACGCCCAGTGGGATGTGGTGCTCCCGCTACTGCCCGCCGGCCATCGCTATCTGCTGCCCCTGCTGCCGATGGGCGGACATCGCATACCGATGCGACCCGACGCCGATCTCACGATGCCCGGCATGGTCGACCTCGTCGCCGACTTCCTCGACGCGCTCGACCTGACCGACGTCGTCCTGGTGGTCACCGACTGGGGCGGACCGCTCTTCCTCACCGACGTGGGCCGCGACGATCGGGTCGGCCGGATGATCGTCTGCCCGTCGGAGGCCTTCGAGAACTTCCCGCCCGGCCTGCCCGGCAAGGTCACCTGGCTGGTGACCCGCACCCCCCTGACGGTGTCGATCGCGATGCGGATGTTGGCCGTCGGCTGGCTACGGCGGCGATACCTGGTGTTCGGCATGATGGCCAAGAAGCCGATCCCTCAGGCCCTCGTGGACCGCTGGTTCGCCCATGCGTTGCGGCACACCGCGCTGCGCCGCGATCTGATCAAGTACGCCAGGTCCCGGTTCGTGACGAGCGAGCTGGTGCGGGCCACCGAGAGCCTGGCCCGCTTCGACGGCGACGTGCTGGTCCTGTGGAGCCGCAACCCGGTGATGCCCGATCGCCATGCCCACCGGCTGACCGAGCTGACGAACGCCACCCTGCGCTACGTCGACGACGCGCACGTGTTGATCATGCTCGACCAGCCCGAGCAGACCGCCCGTGCGATCGGCGCATTCCTCGCCTCGGGATAGCTTGGAGACGTGACGGTTCTCGACTCTCCCATCCCGCGCTTTCATCTGGCCGTACCCGTCGACGACCTCGGCGCGGCCCGCACGTTCTACGGCACCGTGCTTCGACTCGAGCAGGGCCGCAGCGCGGAGTCCTGGGTCGACTGGAACCTGCACGGCCATCAGCTGGTCACCCACCTGGCTCCCAGCGGTCCGGCCCGCGCGCACAACCCGGTCGACGGCCACGACGTCCCGGTCCCCCACTTCGGGCTGCTGCTGTCGGTGGCCGAGTTTCACCGCCTCGCCGAGCGGCTGCGGGCCAACCACGTCGAGTTCGTCATCGAGCCCTATCTGCGCTTCGCGGGCCTACCCGGAGAACAGTGGACGATGTTTCTGCTCGACCCGGCGGGGAACGCGTTGGAGTTCAAGGCATTTGCCGATGATTCCCAGGTATTCGCAACGGAGGAGAACAACTGATGCGCGTCGTCATCGCAGGCGGACACGGAAAGATCGCCCTGATCCTCGAGAAGCTGCTCGCCGAGCGCGGCGACTCCGCGGTGGGTCTCATCCGCAACCCCGACCAGGCCGCCGACCTGGAGGCCGTGGGCGCGGAGGCCGTCGTCGTCGACCTGGAGAACGCGACCGTGGACGAGGCCGCCAAGCATCTCCGAGGTGCGGACGCAGTGGTCTTCGCCGCGGGTGCCGGCCCGGGCAGCGGGGTGGACAGGAAGACCACGGTCGACCGCGACGCCGCCATCCTGCTGGCCGACGCCGCCGAGGCGGCCGGGGTCGGCCGCTATGTGATGGTCTCCGCAATGGGGGCCGACGAGCCTGCTACCGGCGACGATCCGGTCTTCACCGCCTATCTCGCGGCCAAGGCGGCCGCCGACGAGGCGGTCCGCGGACGCCCGGCGCTCAACACCACCATCGTGCGGCCAGGCGGCCTGACCGACGAGCCCGCCACGGGCCGGGTGCGCATCGCGGAGTCGACCGGCCGCGGAACCGTTCCCCGCGCCGACGTGGCGGCGATGCTGGTGGCGCTGCTCGACGCCCCCGCGACGGGCGGGGTGACGTTCGAACTCGTCTCCGGCGACGCGTCGATCTCCGAAGCCGTCGCGGTGCTGACGCCCTAGCGCTCAGTCCTCGTCGAGCTGGGCGGCGACCTCGTCGGAGATGTCGACGTTGGTCCAGACGTCCTGCACGTCGTCGCTGTCCTCGAGGGCGTCGACGAGCTTGAGGACCTTGCGGGCACCCTCGACGTCGACCGGCACCGAGACCGAGGGCTGAAAGCTGGCGTCGGCCGAGTCGTATTCGATGCCGGCGTCCTGCAGGGCCGTGCGGACGGCCACCAGGTCGGTGGGCTCGGACACGATCTCGAAGGTGTCGCCGTGGTCGACGACGTCCTCCGCGCCCGCCTCGAGGACCGCCGTCAACACGTCGTCCTCGGTCAGGCCGTTCTTCTCGAGCGTCACCACGCCCTTGCGGGTGAACAGGTAGGACACCGAACCCGGGTCGGCCATGTTGCCGCCGTTGCGGGTCATCGCGATGCGCACCTCGCTGGCCGCGCGGTTCTTGTTGTCGGTGAGACATTCGATGAGTACCGCGACACCGTTGGGCCCGTAGCCCTCGTAGGTGATGGGCTGCCAGTCGGCGCCGCCCGCCTCTTCGCCGCCGCCGCGCTTGCGGGCCCGTTCGATGTTGTCGTTGGGGACCGAGGTCTTCTTCGCCTTCTGGATGGCGTCGAACAACGTCGGGTTGCCCGCCGGGTCACCACCGCCGGTCCGGGCCGCCACCTCGATGTTCTTGATCAGCCGCGCAAACTCCTTGCCGCGGCGGGCATCCTTGACAGCCTTCTGGTGCTTGGTGGTGGCCCACTTGGAATGGCCGCTCATGCAGGTACTACCTCTTCTTCTCTACTGCGAAGTTGGTGCTCTATGGCGAAGTCCGATCGATCAGTCTACGTGCTGCGACGTCGGTTCGGCCGCGAGCTCCCCCTCGACGTAGTGCTGCAGATTCGGGCCCACCGCACCGACGAGCTCGTCGTCGGTCATCGAGGCGATCGGTTCCACCCGCCACACGTAGCGCATCAGCGCCAGACCCATCATCTGCGACGAGATCAACCCGCTGCGCACCGCGCGGTCGCGGTCGTCGGCTCCGAGCCGGGACACGCCCATCAGGCTGCCCTCGACGATGCGGCGCAGCTTCTCCCTCGTGGACTGCTCGTGCGCGGCGGTCAGCAGCACCGCGCGCAGCACGGGCCCGATCTCGTCGTCGGCCCACGCGCTCAACATCAAGCGCAGCAGCGCGGCCCCGAGGTCGTCGGGCGCCGTGTTCCAGGTCGCGGCAACGGCGTCGAGCCATCGCTGCGGGGGCGTCGTCGCAGCGTCGAGCAGCCCCTCCTTGGAGCCGAAGTAGTGATAGATCAGGGCGGGGTCGACGTCGGCGGACCTGGCAACGGCCCGCAGGGTGGTGCCCGCCCACCCGTGGGTGGCGAATTCCTCGCGGGCGGCGGCCAGGATGCGCCCCGACAGCACGCCCCTCTCGTCGCGAGGACCGGGCGGGGTCTTCTTCGGCATTCGGGAAGCCTAGCAAGAGTTTCCCCTTGCGTTGAGACTATGTCTCAACGTAGCGTGAGACTCATGTCGCCGATCCAGCTCAACGGCCCGCAGACCACCGGCCGGGACTACCGCCACCTCAGCGAGCCGACGTACCGCGTCCACCACGACCACGACCTCGCCGTGGCGATGCGCGACGGCGTCGACCTGCTGGCCGACGTACACCGCCCCGACGCCGACGGGCGCTTCCCGGTGCTCATCGCCGCCTCCCCCTATCCCCGCCAAATCCAGAACCTGGGCGCGCCAATGGGATTCGTCGAGGCCGGCGACACCGACTTCTGGGTGACCAGGGGTTACGTCCACCTCATCGCCAACGTGCGCGGTACCTGCGGGTCCGGGGGCGAATTCGGCTTCTTCGACGCCCAAGAACGCCGGGACATGTACGACCTCGTCGAGTGGGCCGCCGCCCAGCCGTGGTGCGACGGCAACGTCGGCATGATCGGCATCAGCTACTTCGCCATGACCCAACTCGAGGCCGCCGTCGAGCGCCCGCCGCACCTCAAGGCGATCTTTCCCCTCGCCGTCACCGCCGACCTGTACGACTCCGCCACCCACCACGGCCTGACCAGCTCGTCGTTCATCACGCCGTTCCTGTCCATGGTGGGGCTGACCTCGGAGCGCAGCAGCCGGTTCTGGCGGAGTCCGCCACTGGACGTGGCACGCAAGGTGCTACACGCTCCCCCGTTGCACCGCCGGTTCGGCACGATGAACGGCGAGGCGGCCGTGACCGTGCTGCGCCAGATGCTCAAGCTGCCCCACGACCCGCACCCGTGGGACGACCTGTGGCTGGACGTCATGGTGAAGCACCCGGTGCGAGATGCCTGGTGGGACGACCGGGATCTCACCGGCCTGCTCGACCGGATCGAGGTGCCGGTCTACCTCGGTTGCGACTGGGAGAACGTTCCGTTGCACCTGCCGTCGACCTTCGTCGCGTGGAAGGCGTTGGCGCACAACCCGAACGTCCGCATGGGGATGCTGGGCCGATTCGGCCTGACCTGGCCGTGGGAGAGCCTCCACACCGAGGCGCTGGCCTGGTACGACCACTGGCTCAAGGGACGTGACACCGGAATCATGGACGGGCCGCCCATTCGGTACGTGCTACCCGGTGGTGACGGCTGGCGCACCGCCGACCAGTGGCCACCCGCGGGGTCGAGGCTGACCGAGTGGGCGCTGCGCGCCGACGGAGTGCTCGCCGTCGACGAGGGCGCCGCCGGAGCCAGGGAACTGATGGCGCTCGGCGGCGGTCTCGGCCGGGTCACGTCCAGCCCCGTCGACCCGCCCGCGCTGCTGTCGTGGACCAGCGCCCCGTTGCCGGCCGCGCTCGACGTCGTCGGCAACGTGGAACTTCGGTTGACCGCGGCGGCCACCGCCGCCGACACGGCCTGGATGGCGACGCTGCAACACGTCGCCGCGGACGACACCGTCGAGGACGTCACGGCCGGCTGGCTGCGGGCCAGCCTGCGCGACGTCGACGAGGCCGCCAGCACCCCCGGCGCCCCGGTGCTGCCGTGCCGAACCGCGGTGGCGGTGCCCGTCGGCGAGGACGTGGAGTATCGAATTCCGTTGGTGGCCAACGCTCGTCGATTCGCCGCCGGCGACCGCATCCGGTTGACCGTCACCAGCGACGATCAGAATCCCGAGACGCCCGCCATCATGGGATTCCGGCACGCCAGCGTCGGCACCAGCAGCCTGAACACCATCCGCTCGTCGTCGCGGCTCGTCTTGCCCGTGCTAGCCTCCGACGGCTCGAACCTCTAGAGGGAGTCGACGAAGAGGCGGTGCACGCGACGGTCGCCCGTCATCTCGGGGTGAAACGCCGTGGCCAGCGTGCGACCCTGGCGCACCGCGACGGGATGACCGCCGGCGCGCGCCAGCACCTCGACCGAGGGTCCGACCCTCTCGACCCACGGCGCCCTGATGAACACCGCGTGCATCGATCCGTCGAGGCCCTCGAACGCGACGTCCTCCTCGAACGAGTCGACCTGTCGGCCAAAGGCGTTGCGCCGCACCGTCATGTCGATTCCGCCCAGCGGCAGGGCCTCTCGACCAGGAACCCCGGCGTCGGCGATCTCGCTCGCCAACAGGATCATCCCGGCACACGAGCCGTAGGCGGGCATGCCGTCGGCGAGACGGGCTCGCAGCGGTTCCAGCAACTCGAACTCACGCAGCAGCTTGCTCATCGCCGTCGACTCACCGCCGGGGATGACCAGGGCGTCGACGGCGTCCAACTCGGCGCGGCGCCGGACGGTGACCGCGTCGGCGCCGGCTTCGGTCAGCGCCGCCAGATGCTCCCTGGTGTCGCCCTGCAAGGCCAGGACACCGACGCGCACCGTCACGGTGCCGGCGGGGTGAAGTCGCGAACGTAGCGGGTCAGGCCCTCCTGCATGACCGAGGCGACCATCTCGCCGTACCGGTTGAACAGCTTGCCCTCCGTCAGGGAACGACCACCGCACGCCGACGGCGAGGACTGGTCGTAGAGCAGCCACTCGTCGGCCCGGAACTGCCGCATGAACCACATCGCGTGGTCGAGCGACGCGACCATCAGGTGCTTGCGCTCGTCGGGATGGTTGACCTGCGCCGAACCCAGCAGCGTGAGGTCACTGAGGTATGCGAGCGCGCAGATGTGCAGCACCGGGTCGTCGGGCAGAGGGTCGCGGTGCCGGAACCACACCTGCTGCTGAGAGGCCTTGCCGGGCAGGAACTTCATCTGCTCGCGGGGGACGATCCGCACGTCCCACTCGTCGAACTGCCGGAAGCTGGCGTCGTCGAACACCTTGCTCGCCGACTTGAAGTCCGGGATGTCGTCCGGCGGTGGCGCCATGGGCATGGCGTCCTGGTGCTCGATGCCGCTCTGGTCGGTTTGGAACGACGCCGACATCGAGAAGATCGTCTCGCCGTGCTGGATCGCCGTCACCCGCCGGGTGCAGAACGACCCACCGTCGCGGATTCGCTCGACGGTGTACACCGACGGCGAGCGGGCGTCACCGCCCTTCAGGAAGTAGCCGTGCAGCGAGTGCACCTGGAACTTCGGGTCGACGGTACGCACGGCCGACACCAGCGACTGCCCGGCGACGTGGCCGCCGAAGGTGCGCTGCAGGAATCCGGACTCGGGGCTGAACACGCCCCCGCGGTAGATGTTGACCTCGATCTGTTCCAGATCGAGGATCTCTTCGATCGACACCAGTGCGTTACCAGCCGCGTTCGGCGAGCCGATGAGGCTGCGCGATGTCCTCCACGTTGATGCCCACCATGGCCTCGCCCAACCCACGCGACACCTTGGCCAGCACGTCGGGGTCGTCGTAGAAGGTGGTGGCCTTCACGATCGCCGCACCGCGCTCCTCGGGGTTGCCCGACTTGAAGATGCCCGATCCGACGAAGACGCCCTCGGCACCGAGCTGCATCATCATCGCCGCGTCGGCCGGGGTGGCGATGCCACCGGCGGTGAACAGCGTCACGGGCAGCTTGCCGGCCCGCGCCACCTCGACCACCAGATCATACGGCGCCTGCAATTCCTTTGCCGCGACGAACAATTCGTCTTCCGACAGCGACGTCAACCGGCGGATCTCCCCGCCAATCTTGCGCATGTGCGTGGTCGCGTTGGACACGTCGCCGGTGCCCGCCTCGCCCTTGGAGCGGATCATCGCCGCACCCTCGTTGATGCGTCGAAGCGCCTCACCGAGATTGGTGGCGCCGCACACGAACGGCACGGTGAACTTCCACTTGTCGATGTGGTTGGCGTAGTCGGCCGGCGTCAGCACCTCGGACTCGTCGACGTAGTCGACGCCCAGGCTCTGCAGGATCTGCGCCTCGACGAAGTGGCCGATGCGCGCCTTGGCCATGACCGGAATGGTCACCGCCTCGATGATGCCCTCGATCATGTCGGGGTCGCTCATCCGCGACACACCGCCCTGAGCGCGGATGTCGGCGGGCACCCGCTCGAGCGCCATGACCGCAACGGCACCGGCAGCCTCGGCGATGCGCGCCTGCTCGGGCGTGACCACGTCCATGATGACGCCGCCCTTGAGCATCTCGGCCATGCCGCGCTTCACCCGAGCGGTGCCAGTCAACGGTGTTTCAAGGGAATCCACGTCAATCTCCTCCAAATCAGTACTGAAACAGTGTAGTCACCGGGCCAAATCCGTTCGATCCGCACGTGGCGCCGGCGGTCATCTGATCGATTGCAGCTGCCGCGCCGGTCCGGTCGACCCAGGGGCGGCCAACGCGTTGGCCTCGGCGAGCAACTCCGCGAGCTGCAGCGGGTACACCGTCTCTCCGCCCTCGACCAGCTGCGCGATCGCGGCCTCGTCGCACCAACGGTGCCCGTGAATGGTGCGCTTCTCCAACGGGGTGAAGCCCGCGGACGACGGTTCGAACCGCAGGGTGCGGTAGACGAAGAACATCTCCTCGCTGCGGATCACCGAACCGTTGAAGTCGAAGACCGCGTCCCGCTTCCACACCGGTCCGATCAAGTCCGCCTTGCTGACCCGCAGACCGGTCTCCTCGGCGAGCTCTCGAACGGCGGCGTCCGGCAGGGTCTCCCCGGCTTTGACGGCTCCGCCCACGGTGAACCACCAGCGCGGCGCCGACTCGGCGGCCGGATCGGATCCGCAGAACAACAGGACGTACCCCAGCTCGTCGAGCAGGACGATGCGGGCCGACGTGCGCTTGTAGACCTGCTGCCCGAACGAGCGTTGGGCGGCGCGTTCGGCGATCTCGAAATAGCTTGGCATCGGCGCGGTTCCGCCGAGATGCAACCACCGCACCAGTGGCCGCTCGCGAAGCGCCAGCGTGTCGCGCACGGCATCGTTGTGGAAGCGTCGCCCCAGCAGCACGCGCGCTTCCGCGTCGGCCATCTCCGCGACCAGAGCCACGGGCAGCGACGTCGGGTCGACCGCCGCCAGCGCGTTCGACAGCTCGTTCTCCGCGGCCTCCCTGGCGTTGCGCGGGGCCCGTTCCGCGGCGTCGGCCAGTGCGGCCAGCTGTCTGCCTGCCGGGGCGTTTCCGTAGGCGTCGGTCGCCACGGCGCGGGCGACGACGGCACGCCGGGCCAGGATGCCGTCGAGCGCCTGCCAGGACAGGTCGTAGCGCACGTGGAGGCGGTCCAGTCGGTGGGCGGTCTGGAACGCCCAGATGCCGCCGACCAGCAGCACCGCCGCCAGCAGCACGAGGGCGGCGACGATCAGCCAGATGATCACGCCATGTCCTTCGCCGCTTCACGTTCGGCGGCCTTCGCGCTCGCCCTGGCCGCTCGGCGACCGGGCGGCTTGCTCGTGGTCGGCTCCCCGTTGCCGGTGGTGCCCTCGACCCTCACCTTCACCCCGGCCCCCGAGACGGTTTCGTAGACCCGCAGGATCTCCCGCGCCACCACCGACCAGTCGTAGCGGCGCACCACCCTGGAGGCGGCCTCGACGTACCGTCGGCGCGCAGCGTCGTCGGAGAGCATCTCGACGAGGGCCGCGGCCAACGCCGTCGGGTTCTCGATCGGCACCAGGCGGCCCGCGGCCCCGTCCTCGAGGACCCGGCGGAACGCGTCGAGGTCGCTGGCCACCACCGCCGTGCCGGCGGCCATCGCCTCGACCAGCACGATGCCGAAGCTCTCCCCACCGGTGTTGGGGGCGCAGTACACGTCGGCGCTGCGCATCGCCGACGCCTTCCCGGCATCGTCGACCAGCCCCAGGAAACGCAGGTGGCCGGCGAGGTCGCCGGCCTCCTCGGCCAACTCCTCCTCGTCGCCACGTCCGACGACGAGTATCTCCACGTCGGGGAACGACTCGACCAGGGCGGGCAACGCGGCGAGCAGGACGGCCATCCCCTTGCGCGGTTCGTCGAACCGACCGAGGAACAGGACCGACCGGCCGGGTCTCGGGTAGCCGTCGAGAACGGGTGCCGAGGCGAACGAGTCGACGTCGACGCCGTTGGGAATCTCGACCGCGTCGGAGCCGAGCGCCTCCATCTGCCAGCGTCTGGCCAGGTCGGACACCGCGATGCGCCCGACGATCTTCTCGTGCCAGGGCCGCAGGATGCCCTGAAACACGCTGAGCGTCAACGACTTCGTGGTCGAGGTGTGGAACGTCGCGACGATCGGCCCCTCGGCGATCATGAGCGCCAGCATCGACAGGCTCGGCGCATTGGGCTCGTGGATGTGCAGCACGTCGAAGTCACCGTCGACGAGCCACCTCTTGACCTTGCGGTGGGTGGCGGGACCGAACCGCAGCCGCGCGACCGACCCGTTGTACGGGATGGGAATGGCCTTGCCGCCGGAGACGACGTAGTCGGGCAGGTTGGCCTCCGGTGACGACGGTGCCAGGACGCTCACGTGGTGTCCGTAGCCCCGCATCACCTCGGCGAGTTGCAACACGTGCGCCTGTACGCCGCCCGGGACGTCGAACGAGTACGGGCACACCATCCCGATCCGCACGGCTATCGCCCGCCGGAGGGTTGGTCGAGCCTGGCCCGGCGCTCCTCCGACAGGTCGGCGATCCACTGCGGCTGCAGCATGTGCCAGTCGGCGGGGTGGGCGGCGATGTTGGCGCCGAACCGGTCGGCCAGCGCCTGCGTGACGGCCGTGACGTCCCCCGAGGAGGTGTCCAGCGGGGCGCCGATGTCGGTGACCGTGACCGTGGGTGTGTAGTACGAGTGCACCGGCAGCAGCGCGGCACCGGTGGCCATGGCCAACTTGGCGGGGCCGGCGGGCAGCATCGTCGGCTCGCCGAACAGATCGACCTGCACACCGCTCCTGGTCAGGTCGCGGTCCGACATCAGACACACCAGCCCGTTGTCGTGGAGCCGTTCGGCCAGGATCTCGAAGGGTGGCCGCGGGCCGCCGGTGAGGGGCAGTACCTCGAACCCGAGGCTCTCCCGGTAGTCGAGGAACCGCTTGTACAGCGACTCGGGTTTGAGGCGTTCGGCCACCGTCGCGAACCGACCGTAGGTGTTGGTGAGCCACACCCCGGCCAGGTCCCAGTTGCCGCTGTGCGGCAGCGCCAGGACCGCACCGCGGCCCGCGTCCAGTGCCGCCGCGACGTGTTCCCCGCCGATGGCCGCTTCGTCGAGCTGGTGGGCCAGGACCTGGTGGTCCATCGACGGCAGCCGGAACGCCTCCCGCCAGTAACGGGCATAGGACGCCAGTGATGCCCGGACCAGTTCGGCGGGCACGTCGGCGGGTGCGACGCCGATCACCCTGGCCAGGTTCTTGCGGAGCTGTTCGGGGCCGCCGCCACGGGCGGCGTAGAGCGCGCCGGCCTCGAAGGCGTTGCGGGCGGCGAACTCCGGCAGCGCTCGCACCACCCGCCATCCGGCGGCGTAGCCGAGGTCGGACAATTGGCCCCCGAGGGGAACCCGGACCCCGCGCACACGCGGCAACCCCCCAGATGGGGTGCTCACGGCTCGCTCGCCTCCGCTTCGGAGTCGTTGGGCGGCGGGGTGGTGCGGATCGGTTCGGCGGCGCCCGGCGAGACGCGTACCGAGTGAAGTCGCTGGCCCAGCGTGACCAGGCTGGCCACCGCCAATGCCCACATGGAGACGGGAAGCAGCCACGGCACGTGCAGGAACGACACCCCGGACAGCCCGGCGCCCGCCAGCACGATGATGAGCCGCTCCGGACGTTCGATGAATCCGCCGTCGCCCTTGAGCCCGTTGGCCTCGGCCCTGGCCTTGACGTAAGAGATCACCTGCGAGGTGACCAGCGAGATCATCGTGGCCACTGTCAGCGACGTGCTGTGCACCCCGAAGGTCGCCCACCACAGGAGCCCGCAGAAGATCGCGCCGTCGGCGATGCGGTCACACGTCGCGTCCAGGACGCCCCCGAAGGGGGTGCTGAACCCGCGCTCGCGTGCCATCGCACCGTCGAGCATGTCGGCCAGGACGAAGACGAACACCGTGAACGCGCCCCACCACAACTGTCCCATCGGGAAGAGCGTCAGCGCCGCGATGACGGTTCCCGCGGTACCGATGACGGTGATGCCGTCGGGGGTGAGACCGAGGCGCAGCGAGGCCTTCGCCACCGGGCGGCTCAGCTTGGCATACGCCGCCCTGGTCAGCAGGTAGAAGTCGCTCACGACTGAGCCGCCCACTCGTCTGCCAGCAACTGGCGGGTGTCGCGAAGCAACTGCGGGATGACCTTGGAGCCGCCGATGATGGTGATGAAGTTGGCGTCCCCACCCCACCGCGGCACGACGTGCATGTGGAGGTGCTCGGCGAGGCTTCCGCCCGCCGAGTGCCCGAGGTTCAGGCCGACGTTGAAGCCGTGCGGCCGAGAGACCGACTTCATCACCCGAATGGCCTTCTGCGTGAAGGCCATCAGCTCCGCGCTCTCGGCGTCGGTGAGGTCTTCGAGTTCGGAGACTCTGCGGTAGGGCACCACCATGAGGTGTCCGGGGTTGTACGGGTAGAGGTTCAGCACGGCGTAGACGAGCTCTCCGCGCGCCACCACCAGACCGTCCTCGTCGGACATCGCCGGGATGTCGGTGAACGGTTCCGACGACGCAGCCGAGCCGCCCTCTACCTTTCCCTCGGCGATGTAGTTCATCCGGTGCGGAGTCCACAGCCGTTGAAGGTGGTCGGGGTCGCCGACCCCGCGGTCGACGATCGTGTTCTCCGGGTCCACCGTCACACCGTCACCAGTTCCGCTGTCGGAGCAGCGTTCTCGCGTCGGGCGATCCAGTTCACGATGGTCTCCACGGCGACGTCGCGGGGCACGCCGTTGATCTGGGTGCGGTCACCGAAACGGAAGCTCACCGCACCCGCCTCGACGTCGCGCTCCCCCGCGAGCAGCATGAACGGCACCTTCTGGTTGGTCTGGTTGACGATCTTCTTGGCCATCCGGTCGTCGCTGGCGTCGACGTCGACCCGAACACCCCGCGCCTTCAGTTGCGCAGCAACGTCTTCGAGGTACGGGACGAATGCGTCGGCGACGGGGATGCCGACCACCTGGACCGGTGCCAGCCAGGCCGGGAAGGCGCCGGCGTAGTGCTCGGTCAACACCCCGAAGAACCGCTCGATCGACCCGAAGAGGGCGCGGTGGATCAGCACCGGCCGCTGCCGGCTGCCGTCGGCCGCGGTGTACTCCAGCTCGAAGCGTTCGGGCATGTTGAAGTCCAGCTGGATGGTCGACATCTGCCAGGTCCGGCCCAGCGCGTCCTTGACCTGGACCGAGATCTTCGGTCCGTAGAACGCCGCGCCGCCGGGATCGGGCACCAGGTCCAGCCCGGACGCCTCGGCGACCTCGCGGAGCGTCTCGGTGGCCTCTTCCCAGTCGTCGTCCGAGCCGACGTACTTGTCGGGGTCCTTGGTGGACAACTCCAGGTAGTAGTCGTCGAGACCGTAGTCGGCGAGCAGGTCGAGCACGAAGCGCAGCAGCGAGGTGAGCTCGTCGCGCATCTGCTCGCGGGTGGTGTAGATGTGGGCGTCGTCCTGGGTCATGCCGCGCACCCGGGTCAGCCCGTGCACGACGCCGGACTTCTCGTAGCGGTACACCGAGCCGAACTCGAAGAGCCGCAACGGAAGTTCGCGGTAGGACCGTCCGCGCGCCCGGTAGATGAGGTGATGCATCGGGCAGTTCATCGGCTTGAGGTAGTAGTTCTGGCCGGGCTTGCGCACCGTGCCGTCCTCGTTGAGTTCCTCGTCGACGTGCATCGGAGGGAACATGCCGTCGGCGTACCACTCGAGGTGCCCCGAGGTGATGTACAGGTGCTCCTTGGTGATGTGCGGGGTGTTGACGAACTCGTAGCCCGCCTGCTCGTGCTTGCGGCGCGAGTAGTCCTCGAGTTCGCGCCGGATGATGCCGCCCTTCGGGTGGAAGACCGGCAGGCCGGAGCCCAGCTCGTCGGGGAAGCTGAACAGATCCAGCTCGACGCCGAGCTTGCGATGGTCGCGCCGCTGCGCCTCCTCGATCAGTTCGAGATGACGGTCGAGTGCTTCCTGCGACTCCCAGGCGGTGCCGTAGATGCGCTGCAGGCTGGCGTTGGCCTGGTTGCCCCGCCAGTAGGCCGCCGAGCTACGGGTCAGCTTGAACGCCGGGATGTACCTGGTGGTGGGAATGTGCGGACCGCGGCACAGGTCGCCCCAAATGCGTTCTCTGGTCCGGGGATTCAGGTTGTCGTAGGCGGTGAGTTCGGTGCCGCCGACTTCCATGACGTCCGGGTCGCCGGACTTGTCGTCGATCAGCTCGAGCTTGTAGGGCTCGTCGGCGAGATCCTCGCGCGCCTCGTCCTTGGACGCGTACACCCGGCGGTCGAACAGTTGTCCGTCCTTGACGATCTTCTGCATGCGCTTCTCCAGCGCCGTGAGATCTTCCGGGGTGAAGGCGCGTGGCACCTCGAAGTCGTAGTAGAAGCCGTCGGTGATGGGCGGACCGATGCCCAGCTTCGCCTCGGGGAACATGCCCTGGACCGCCTGGGCGAGGACGTGTGCCGCCGAGTGGCGGATGACGCTGCGCCCCTCCTCGGTGTCGGCGGCGACGGGGGTGACCTCCGCGTCGGCGTCGGGGATCCACGACAGGTCCCGTAGCCGGCCCTCGGCGTCGCGCACGACGACGATCGCGTCGGTGGCTCCTCGACTGGGCAGCCCGGCGTCACGTACCGCCGAGCCGGCCGTGGTCCCGGCAGCGACCCGGATCGGGGCTGCTGGGGCGATGCTGGCGACGGCGGTCATCGGTGGGTCTCCTGATCAAGCGGTACGGGCGCGTTGGACGCGACCATGGTATCGGGGTGGGTGTCGGTGCGAACGCTCAAGACCCCAGGCCGATGGGACTCTTCAGCCACGGCTGCTCGATGCCGAACAGTCCGGCGGCGAAGCTGAGCGCGCCGAACAACCACAGAGTGGCGATCACGACGGCGCCGGTGAGCACGACGCCGAGCACCTTGACCCACAGGCCTTGCTCCCCGAACCACTCCATCACGCGGTCGTAGCGCTCCTTGGTGTACCGCAGGAGTCGATGGGCCCATTCGAATTCGGTCGCCAAGATGCCCAGTCCGAGGAAGACGATCGCCCACCCCGGCCCCGGGTACGGGATCGCGAGGATGCCGAGGCCAAGCACCGCCAAGCCCACCACGCCGACCACGATGCGGTAGACGAGGTCGTAGGTGGGTCGGTCGCGCAGCCCGTCGCGCCACCGCGACCACCGGTGCTTGACGTCACCGAGCCTGCTCATGGCTGGCCCGGCAGGAGCTTGAGGAACAGGGCCTCGGCTTCGCACAGCACGGCGTCGCCGTCCAGGAGGCGGCCGGTGAGGAAGATCTTGCGACCGTTGATCCGGTCGATGCCCGCGTCCACTCGTAACTCCTTCTCCACCGGCACGATCTTGCGGTAGTCGACGTGCAGGAACGCGGTGCGTTGCCGCGGGCTCTCGCTGAGCTTGAACGCCGTGTAGCCGAGCAGCGAGTCGAACAGCAACGCCAGCGCGCCGCCGTGCACCGCGCCGTTGCGGCCGAGGTGGAACCGGCGAAAGCGCGCCGTCCCTGCGACTCCGTCGTCGACGACGCGGAGGTTCACCGGAACCTGCATGATGTTGCCCCGGTTCGGCAGGTCCATCCGGCGCCCCGACGGCGACCGCCACTCGTCGGCGTCATACGGCGTCAGCAACGCGTTGACGTCCTCGATCAGATCGGCCGCGCGCGTCACGACGTCGTCGGGAGCGTCGGCGCTGCGGGTCAGGTCCTGCAGCGTGCGGACCGCCTCGACGAACCGCCCGTAGTCGGGGCCGCCGTTGGTCGTCGGCACCGGCGGGTTGAAGCCGCCGCCGGATTGCAGGTGTTCGGGGTCGGGCTTCACCCGCCCACCGTATTGCCTCGGCGAGTGGCGGCGCGTACCCGGTTGCTACTGGTCGGTGTCGGCGAGCGCGGCGAACTCCTCGTCGGTGAGCGTGACCTCGGCCGCCGAGACGTTCTCGTCGAGATGGGCGACGCGCGAGGTGCCGGGGATGGGCACCATCACCGGCGAGCGCTTGAGCAGCCAGGCCACGGCCAACTGCGAGGGCTTGATGCGGTGCTGGGACGCGATCCGCTGCAGGGGGCCACCGTCGGCGACGAGCGGCCCGGAGCCCAGCGGCGCCCACGGGATGAACGCGATGCCCTGCTCTTCGCAGGCCGCGAGGAGTGGATCGGCACCGCGCTCGGCCATGTTGTACCGGTTCTGCACCGACGCGATCGAGGCGACCTTCTGCGCCGCCGTCAGCTGGTCGACGGTGATCTCGGAGAGTCCGATGTGCCGGATCTTGCCCTCCTTCTGCAGCGCGGCGAGCTCCCCCACCTGGTCCTCGGCGGGGAACTTCGAGTCGATCCGGTGCAACTGGAAGAGGTCGATGCGGTCGGTGCCGAGCCGGCGCAGGCTCATCTCGACCTCCTGACGCAGGTACGCCGGGAAGCCGAGAGGGGCCCACTCGTTCTCGCCGGTCCTCACCAGACCGGCCTTGGTGGCGATGACGAGGCCGTCCCGATACGGGTGCAGCGCTTCACGGATGAGCTCCTCGGCCACGTACGGGCCGTAGGAGTTGGCGGTGTCGAAGAAGTCGATGCCGAGTTCGACGGCGCGCCGCAGAACGCGAATGGCTTCGGCACGGTCGTCGGGCGGTCCCCAGATGCCGTTGCCGGTGAGACGCATGGTGCCGAATCCCAGCCGGTTGACGGTGAGATCGCCACCGATGGTGAACGTTCCGGATGCTTGAGCGACGGGTTGAGTGGTCACGTCCTCGACGGTACCGCCGCAGTGGCATGGTGGGCTGGTGATACTGCGCGACCTCGCCGGACTGCCCTTCACCTACGCCGAAGTCGGTGCCACCGCGGGCCCGCCACCGCCCGGCTACCACCACCTGCACGCCTCGGCGGTCATCGGGCACGGGCGGGCGAGGTTCGAGGAGGCCGCCGCCGAGGTGATGCGATGGGGCATGCTCCGCGGCGCCGGGCTGCGCGTGACCGCCACGACGGAGGTGGCGGCCGTCGGGTCGGAGGTCGTCGTCGGACTGGGCCCGGTACGGGCGCCCTGCCGGGTGGTCTACGTCGTCGACGAACCCGACCGCCGGGGGTTCGCCTACGGCACGCTGCCCGGTCACGCCGAGATCGGCGAGGAACTGTTCGCCGTGCGATTCGACCCGGGCGACGACACCGTCCACGCCGAGATCAGCGCCTTCTCGCGGCACGGCACGTGGTGGAGCAAGCTGGCCGGGCCGTTCACGTCGCTGATGCAGCGCGTCGTGAGCAGACGGTATCTGCGTGCGCTCTGACCGCCGCGCTAGCGTGACGGCGAGGCCGACGGGTGAACCACGGCGGAGGGTGAGCAGACGATGAGGGTGCACCACCTCAACTGCGGGACGATGGACTCCCCCGGTGCGCCGACGGTGTGCCACGTCCTGCTGCTCGAGACGGGCAACGGCCTGGTTCTGGTCGACACGGGGTTCGGCCTGCTCGACTGCGCCGACCCCCGTCGCGTCGGGCCGTCGCGGCGGGTGATCCGGCCGCGCTTCGACGTGAACGAGACGGCCGCCCGCCAGGTGGAGGCCTTGGGCTTTCACCGCACGGACGTGCGCCACGTCGTCGCGACGCACTTCGACATGGACCACGTCGGCGGCATCGCCGACTTCCCCGACGCGCAGATTCACGTCACCGCCGCGGAGGCCCTCGGCGCGACGACCCCGCCGACGCGCATGGAGAGGTTCCGCTTCCGGCGCACGCAGTGGGCGCACGGGCCGCACATCGTCGAGCACGAACCCACCGGCGAGAAGTGGCGCGGCTTCGCCGCCGCCAAGGAACTGGACTCGATCGCCCCGGGAATCGTGCTGGTCTCGCTGCCCGGCCACACCCGCGGGCACGCCTGCGTGGCCGTCGACGCGGGTCACCGCTGGGTGCTGCACTGCGGCGACGCCTTCTACTACGAGGGCACCCTCGACGGCCGGTCCCGGGTTCCGTGGGGGCTCAAGGTGTCCGAGAAGCTCGTTGCCTTCGACCGGAAGGCCATGCGCGACAACCACTCCCGGCTTGCCGAACTGTACGCCCACCGCGATCCCAACCTGCTGATCGTCTCCGCGCACGACCCGAGGCTGCTGGCCAACGCGATCGCCACCGACGCGTAGCGGGTGCGTGGGCGATACTGGCGTCATGCCCGATCGCAACGTCCTCGGCGGTCCTTTGGACCCGTGCGGCACGGACCCGCTCACCGGTTTCCACCGCGACGGCTGTTGTTCGACGGGTCCCGAGGACGTCGGCCTGCACACCATCTGCGCCGTCGTCACCACCGAATTCCTCGACCACCAGCGAGGCATCGGCAACGACCTGACCACACCGATGCCGCAGTACCGGTTCCCCGGCCTGGTGCCCGGGGACCGGTGGTGCGTCACCGCCACGAATTGGCTACGGGCGCAACGGGATGGCGTTGGCACCCCCGTCGTGCTGGCCGCCAGTCACGAGCGCACGCTCGACGTCGTGCCGCTCGAGGTCCTTCGCGCCCACGCCGTCGACGTGCCCGACGACCTCGCCGGCCTCTGACCGCGGCGGCGGCATTTGGCATCACCCTGCGCCGATCTCTGCGACGACGGCGCACGAACGCCGACACTGACGGGGTGACCTGCGACGACGGGCTGATTCGGCGACGGCTGGACGCACGGGCGGGTACCGTCGCGGCGCACGGCTGGAATGACGCGCACGCGCAACGGCGTTGTGCTGGTGACCGTGACCGAAAGTGAGAACGTCCGTGCCCGGTAGCTCCGATCCACTTCATCTGGCCCTCGCGCTCGACGGAACGGGATGGCATCCCGCGTCGTGGCGTGAGCCCGACGCCCGACCGGCCGACCTGCTGACCGCCGGCTATTGGACCGACCTGGTCGGCGAGGCCGAACGAGGCCTGCTCGACTTCGTCACCATCGAGGACGGTCTGGCGTTGCAGTCCGAACATCCGCTGCGGGCCGACGACCGGACCGACCGGGTGCGCGGCCGCCTCGACGCCACCCTCGTCGCCGCACGGGTGGCGCCCCGCACCCGTCTCATCGGGTTGGTGCCCACGGTGATCGCCACCCACACCGAGCCGTTCCACGCCTCGAAGGCAATCGCGACCCTCGACTACGTGAGCGCGGGTCGCGCCGGCGTCCGGATCCAGGTGTCGGCCAGTCCCGTGGCGGCCCGGCACTTCGGCCGTCGGGCCATTCCCGAGGGGGCCGGCACCGATCTTCTCGACGAGGCAGCCGACTACGTCGAGGTGGTCCGCCGGTTGTGGGACAGCTGGGAGGACGACGCGGAGATCCGCGATGTCGCCACCGGCCGGTTCGTCGACAAGAACAAGCTGCACTACGTCGACTTCGAGGGGCGATGGTTCTCGGTGAAGGGCCCGTCGATCACCCCGCGGCCGCCGCAAGGACAGCCGATCGTCGCCGCGTTGGGACACGTCGACGCGGCGTACCGACTCATCGCCGCCGGTGCCGACGTCGGGTTCATCACCCCCCACGACGCCCGGGAGACGACGGCGATCGTCGAGGAGATCGCCGGGCACCGCACGGGTGGCGCGGCGGTGCGCGTGTTCGCCGACCTGATCGTGTTCCTCGACGACACGGCCGAGGCCGCGCGGTCCCGCCGGGACCGGCTCGACGAGGTGGCCGGGCGTGCTCTTCGCAGTGACGCCGAGATCTTCGCTGGGACGCCGGCCGAGTTGGCCGACCTGCTCGCGCAGTGGCACGACGCGGGGGCCGACGGGTTCCGGCTGCGGCCGGCGACGTTGCCACACGACCTGCTCCAAATCACCGACGGCCTGGTTCCGAACTTGCGCGCGCGCGGCCTGTTCCGCGCCTCGTATGCGCACACGACCCTTCGCGAGGCACTCGGATTGGGCCGACCCGCCAACCGCTACTCCACCGTCGCGACCTCTTAGGAACACTCGATGTCCAAGCCCGTCAAGCAGATTCACCTCGCCGCACACTTCCCCGGCGTCAACAACACCACGGTGTGGAGCGATCCCGCCTCCGGCAGCCACATCGACTTCGGTTCGTTCGTCCACTTCGCCCAGACCGCGGAGCGCGGCAAGTTCGACTTCATGTTCCTGGCCGAGGGGTTGCGGCTGCGGGAGCAGGGCGGCGAGATCTACGACCTGGACGTCGTCGGCAGGCCGGACACGTTCACCGTGCTGGCTGCCCTGGCCGCGGTCACCGACAGACTCGGACTGACGGGCACCATCAACTCGACGTTCAACGAACCGTACGAGGTCGCGCGGCAGTTCGCCTCGCTCGACCACCTCTCCGACGGGCGCGCCGCGTGGAACGTCGTCACGTCGTGGGATGCGTTCACCGGGGAGAACTTCCGGCGCGGCGGCTACCTGGCCGAAGACCAACGTTACGAGCGCGCCGAGAGCTTCCTGGCCGCAGCCCACACGCTCTTCGACTCCTGGCGCGGCGACGAGGTCACCGCCGACAAGGACGGCGGGACCTTCCTCGACGACGCCGCCGCGGGGTCGTTTGCCTACTCGGACAAGCACTTCGACATCAGCGGCCGGTTCAACGTGCCGCGCAGCCCCCAGGGCAGGCCGGTGATCTTCCAGGCGGGTGACTCCGACCACGGGCGCGAGTTCGCCGCCGCAGGTGCCGACGCGATCTTCTCCCGGCACGGCACCCTGGAGGACGGCCAGGCCTTCTACGCCGACGTCAAGGGCCGCCTCGCCAAGTACGGTCGCCGCCACGACCAACTGCTGATCCTGCCCGCGGCGACGTTCGTCCTCGGCGACACCGACGCCGAGGCGGCGGAGATCGCGCAGGAGGTACGGCTCGCGCAGGTCTCGCCGCAGACGGCCATCAAGTTCCTCGAACAGCTGTGGAACCGGGACCTCTCCGATCACGACCCCGACGGTCCGCTGCCCTCGGTGGACCCGGTGGTCGGCGAGAACACGATCGCCCGCGGCCGGGCCAGCGTGCGGATGTACCGCGATCCCGTCGCGACGGCCCGCGAGTGGCGGGCGCGGGCCGAGGCGGAGGGACTGACGTCGCGCGAACTGATCGTGGAGGTCACCGGACGGCAGAACTTCGTGGGGTCGGCGCAGACGGTCGCCGACCGCATCGACCACCTCGTCCAGGCCGACGCCAGCGACGGTTTCATCCTCGTGCCGCACGTGACACCCGGTGGCCTGGACCCGTTCGTCGACCGGGTGGTGCCGCTGCTGCAGGAACGCGGGACGTTTCGGTCGGACTACGAGGGCACCACGCTGCGCGACCACCTCGGGCTTTCCGCACCGGCGAACGTCGTGGACGCGGCGTCGGCCGTGTGAGGCGGAGCTTCTCCGACACCGCGGTTTACGATCGGAGTTTGCCGGCCTAACGCAAGGACACCGCGGTGCAGACGAACCCCGACGCCACTACGTCGCCTTCCCGGCCGGCCCACGCGAATCACACCCCGCCGTTTCGGGTCGCGTTGGTGTTCGGCGCGCTCGGGGTGGTGTTCGGCGACATCGGCACCAGCCCCATCTACACCCTGCAGACGCTGTTCGACCCCGCTGACCCGCACCCGGTGCCGATCAGCGTCGACAACGTGTACGGCATTGTGTCCCTGATCTTCTGGTCGGTGATGATCATCGTCACGTTGACCTACATCACGCTGGTGATGCGCGCGGACAACGACGGCGAGGGCGGCATCATGGCGCTCATCACGATGCTCAAGCACGGGGCGGCGTCCCGTGGTCGGCGGACCGCGGCGGTGCTCGCGGCACTCGGCTTGTTCGGCGCGTCGTTGTTCTTCGGTGACAGCATGATCACCCCGGCGATCTCGGTGCTGTCGGCGATCGAGGGCATCAAGGTCGTCACGCCAGATCTTCAGGACTGGATCGTGCCGATCACCGCAGTCATCATCGTGTGCCTGTTCATGGCTCAACGCTTCGGCACGGCCAAGGTGGGCCGGCTCTTCGGACCCGTGATGATTCTGTGGTTCGTGTCGATCGGCGCCTTCGGCATCGGGGGAATCGTCGACCACCCCGAGATCCTGAAGGCCGTCTCCCCCACCTACGCGCTGTCATTCATGTTCGGGCACTTCCACATTGCCTTCTTCGCGCTCGCGGCGGTGGTCCTCGCCGTCACGGGCGCCGAGGCCCTGTACGCCGACATGGGGCACTTCGGTCGGCGCCCCATCACGCTGGCGTGGCTGTTCATCGTCCTGCCCGCGTGCATGCTGAACTACTTCGGTCAAGGCGCGCTGATCATCGGCGACCAACGGACCGTCAGTGCCCCGTTCTTCCTGCTGCTACCCGACTGGGCGCGGCTGCCGATGGTGTTGCTCGCCACCGCGGCCACCATCATCGCGTCGCAAGCGGTGATCACCGGGGCGTTCTCGGTCGCGTCTCAGGCCGCGAAACTGGGCCTGCTCCCGCGGCTGCGGGTCGTCCACACCTCGGCGTCGGCGTACGGGCAGGTGTACGTGCCGGCGATCAACTGGATGTTGATGGTGTCGGTGCTGATCCTCGTGTTCGCCTTCGAGAGCTCGGCCAAGCTGGCCTACGCGTACGGAATGGCGGTGATCGGAACCATCTCGATCGTCACGCTGTTGTTCTTCTACCTGGCCCGCACTCGATGGGGCACGCCGCTGTGGATGGTCGTCATCGGCGGTGGCGCACTGTTGCTCGTCGACGCCCTCTTCCTGGCGGCCAACCTGACCAAGCTGGTGCACGGCGCCTGGCTGCCGCTGCTCATCGCCGTCACGGCGTGGACGGTCATGATGACCTGGGAACGGGGTCGCAAGCTCGTCACCGCGGCACGGGAGAAGGCCGAGGGGCCGCTGCAGGAGTTCGTCGAGGGGCTGTCCCATTACGATCCGCCGCTGTCCCGCGTGCCCGGTACCGCGGTGTTCCTCAACCGCGGCAAGGAGACGGCGCCGCTGGCGATGCGGGCCAACGTCGAACACAGTCACGTCCGCCACGACCACGTGGTGATCATGACCATCGAGACGGAGCCGGTGCCGCGCATCCCCGAGGACCAGCGCACCGACGTCGACTCGTTGGGCTACGTCCAGGACGGAATCGTCCACGTGACGGCACGATTCGGCTACATGGAGCCCTCGGACGTCCCGGCCGCGCTGCGTCTGCTCACCGCGGAGGAGACCGAGGGGACCATCGACGTCGACGAGGCGTCGTACTTCCTGTCCAAGCTCGAGCTCGACGCCGGGCCCGAACCGACCATGGCCCCGTGGCGCAAGCGGCTGTTCGTCGCGACGTCCTACTTGACGGCCGACGCGGCGGACTTCTTCCACCTGCCCCACGACCGGACCGTGGTCATGGGTTCGCGCATCGAGTTCTGAGCGATCAGGAGTGTGCCGCGGACTCCGCGCCGTCGGTGCGATTCAGTGCCGGCGTCGGGGTCCGCAGGACCGACGGACGCCACCGCTCCGGCAGCCGCCACAGGACGGCACCGAACAACGCGACGACTCCGGCCGAGCAGGCGACCATCAGCGCGACGGGCATGGTCGGGACGAAGCTCTCCAGAAGCATGTAGACGCCGAAGAGCAGGAACAACGCGGCCGCCGAGATTTGGATCAACCGCTCGGGAAGGTGCTTGCCCGCCACCGCGCCGACGAGGATGGCGAGGCCGTCGGCCACCACCATGCCGACGGTGGATCCGATCCAGACGCCGACCCAGTCGTTGTCGGCGGCGAGGGTGATCGTCGCGAGCATGGTCTTGTCGCCCAGTTCGGCGAGCAGGAAGGCGGAGGTGACCACGAAGAACGCCGGCGCGGCCGCCTTCTGGGCGCGGTTGGCGTCGGCATCGGTGAGCTTGTCCCCGCGCAGAGTCCACAGACCGAAGATGACGAACATGACTCCGGCGACGATCCCAAGCAGGTGCGTCGGCAGCGCGGCCCCGAGGTAGTGGCCGATGGCCACCGACAGCACGTGCACGACGGTGGTCGCCGCGGTGATGGCGGCGAGCACCACCCACCACTTGTAGCGAAGGGCGAACATCATCGCCATCAGCTGAGACTTGTCACCCATTTCGGCGACGAAGATGACGGCGAAACTGAGTAGTAGCGCGGCGAGCACCCAACACTCCTCGGTCGGTGGGCCTCGCAGGAGGACGCGGACGTGCCTCCGGCCGACAACCCAATGGTCAAAGCGGCCGAAGGTCTCGCCCACCGGTCGGTGGACCGGTCCTGGCAACCGGGCGGCGCACGCGCTGCCAGCATGTCGACTGCCGGATTGGGGGCTACTCCCCTTCGTTGCCACGACCATACCCGCCCACCCCGGTCGGGGGCAACTTCCGTGAGCCCAAAAGTCAACGCCCTCAATAAGTTTGGGGAGTATTACTGCCAAAGTTCGGGCGCCCGGATCCGATTGAACTGGATTGCCGGAACGATTCTGCCGGGCCGGAGTCGGCCCGAGTTGGGGCCCCGTCACGGCAGAGCTCGGTGGGGCTTGCGCGACTGTTGAGGCCCATGTGACGAACTCGGGCAGGACGACCGGTTGGTCCCTGCGCGTCACGCGATCCCCGTCGGCGGCGTGCCATATCTTGAACCCCTATCTTGGACCGTCGACGAACGACACACGACGAAGAACGACGACGAGGAGGACCTCAGGTGGACGACGCGGCGGAGGCACCACCCCCGTCGGCAACCGAGCTCCTCGAACTCAACCGCGACATCCAGGGCTCGCCCACGATCCGGCTACTGGCCACGTCCAACCTCGGGGTGTACGGCACGCTGATGGAACGCCACCTCAACGACGGCGTGATCGGCGAGACCGACCTGGTGGTCCGGCTGGAACGCGACCTCGAGGACCTGGGACGTCCCGGCGGCGAGCAGTCGGGACTCGCCCTGATCAAGTCGTGGGCCAGCCAGGGCTGGCTGCACCGCGTCGCCGACCAGCGCACCGGCGTGGAACGCAACCTCTGTTACCTCACCCAGGACGCCCGTCGGGCGCTGGACTTCCTTCGCGGGATGCGCCGGCAGGACACCATCGCCACCGGCGGTTCGATCAACGGCATCGCCGCGCGACTCAAGCAGGTGGCCCTGCGCGTCGGCAACGACCCCGACCGCATGCGCGCCGGCATCGAGTCCGAGATCGCCGCGCTGCACGCCGCGCTGGACGCGCTGGACCACGGTGACGACGACGTGATCCGTCCCGAGCCGGACCTGACCGACGTCTACGACGAGGCACGCGCCATCGCCCTGCAGATGGAGCGGTTGATCACCGACATCGGCCAGTACGGGACGATGATCGAACAGGCGACCGCGGCGCTCGACGAGCCGATCGACAGCAACCTGGAGTACCGCGACCGCCAACGCCAGATGTACGCCGACTACCAGGCCGCCTGGGACTCGCAGGGCCGTGACTCCCACCGCGCGTTCCTGCGGATGATCAACGACCCCGACCAGCGCGCCGAATTCGAGGCCGACGTCGCCGCCGTCGCCGAGGCCCTGCCCGCGCTCGACCCGGCCCTGCGCAAGGTCATGGCCGGCTTCTTCGAGTTGGTCGGCCACCAGATCGACGAGGTCGAACGCATCCAGCAGCGCTGCGCCCAACGCGTGAAGCGGTTCACCGCGTTCGGCACCCTCGAGCAGAGCCGCGGCGTGGCGCGTCAGCTCAACGAGGCCATCGGCGCCGCCCGAACGCTGCTGAAGTCGTCGCTCACGGACTCCCGCCTCGACCTCGAACTGCCCCTGGCCCGCCACGCCATCAGCTCGATCGGCGCGCTGAGCTTCCGCATCGGCGACCTGTCCAACCCGCGACCCGCCCGCGCCGCAGGCAGCGAGGTCGACCTGTCCAGCTTCGCCGCGCTGACCACGCAGGTCGACGCCCCCGCCATGTCGGAACTGATCAACACCGCGATCGCCGACGGCCCGCTCTCGCTGCCCGACGCCGTAGACATGCTCGACGCCGCGTACCTGGGCCACGTCATCGTGCTGTGGTCCTGGGCCCTCAAACAACCCGCTCCCACCAGCCCGGCCGCGCCCACGACGGCGTCGACCACGGTGCGCTTCCAGTCCCTGGACGGGCGCGACCGTGAAATGGAGGTTCCGCACCTGATGTTCACCGAACCCGTCTCGAGCCTGCTGGGCGCGGCGTCGTGACCGGCGTCGAGCGCGACATCGACTTCTCGTCGCTGCCCCAGGTCGACCAGTCCGCCCGCCCTCCGCACCAACGCAAGCCACGCTTCGACGGCGACGTCAGCGAGCTGCCCGACCGCGCCTGCTGGGCGCTGCAACATCTGCTGACCCGGCGCTACATCAACGCCGAGACCGAACGCGACCTCTACACCTGGGTGCTGGAGTACCGCAGTCAACTCACCGTCCGCCTCTCCGAACTCGACCTGGTGCTGAAGGTGATCGAAGGGGTCGACGTCGCGTTCGTCGAGCAGGCTCGGTACGAATCGGCGCGCGGGGTCAAGCTGTTGCGCCGCGAACCGCTCGGCACCTACGACTCGATCCTGGCGCTGCACCTGGCCCAGATGATGCGCGCCTCCGGTGACGACACCGTGCTGATCAGCCGTGACGAGGTGCACGGCCTGTTCGCCGGTGTCCTCAACGACGTCGACCGCGACGTCGTGACGTTCACCGCCAGGATCGACGGCGCGATCGCACGGCTGGCGTCGCTGGAGATCCTCCGCAGGAGCCGCGACGACGAGGACAGCTACACCGTCAGCCCCGTCATCACCGCGGTCATGACGGCGTCGGTGATCACCGAATTACAACAGCAGTTCGAGTTGCTCCTCAGTGGTGGAAGCACCGGCCTGCCAAGCGAAGTGGACGTGACACTGGATGTCTGAGCAATTTCACCTGTCCCGCCTTCAGGTCGTCAACTGGGGCGTGTTCGACGGATACCATTCCATCCCGTTCAGTGAAGGCGGCGCGCTGATCGCCGGTGCCTCCGGAAGCGGCAAGTCCTCACTGCTGGACGCCATTTCGTTGGGCTTCCTTCCGTTCAACCGTCGCAACTTCAACGCCTCGGGCGACAACTCCGCGGCCGGGTCCAGCGCCGGGCGCCGCACCGTCGACAAGTACGTGCGCGGCGCCTGGGGCCAGCGCAGCGAGGCGGGCGCCAGCAAGGTGATGTACCTCCGGGGCGACGGCGCCGCGTGGTCGGCGGTGGCCGTCACCTACACCAGCAACACCGGCCGCGCCGTCACCGGGCTGGTGCTCAAATGGCTTACCGGCGAATCACGTTCGGATTCCTCGAGCCGGTTCGTCCTGGCCGACGGCGACCGCGACGTCGAAGACGTCTGCAACCGGTGGGCGTCCAACCGGTTCGACGCGGGGGTGTTCAAGGACGACTGGCGATTCTCGACCAAGGTCGAGTCCCAGTACCTCGCGCAGCTCTACGCGACCATCGGCATCCGCGCCTCCGACGCGGCCCAACAGCTGCTCGGAAAGGCCAAGTCGCTCAAGAGCGTCGGCGGACTCGAACAATTCGTCCGCGAGTTCATGCTCGACGAGCCCAGCAGCCTCACCCGGTTGCCAGACGCACTCAAGCAGATCGACCCCCTGGTCGACGCCCGCGAGCTGCTTGCCGTCGCGCAACGCAAGCGCAAGATCCTCGGCGACATCGAGAAGATTCAGCAGCGCTACGGGTCGGAGTCCTCGGACCTCGGCATCATCGACCTCGTCGACCAACCGATGGTGCGGGCCTACACCGATCACGTCCGACTGGCCCAGGCACCGACGCAGATCGACTCACTCGACGCCACCATCGACCAGCTGGGCAACGAGTACGAGGACGTGACCAGGTCGCTGAATCTCGCCAAGGCCGAAGCTGATTCACTCAACGCGCAGATCAGCGGATCCAGCGCCAGCATCGGACCGCTGCAGTCGCAGGTCGCCGCGGCCGAGGCGCAGGCCGAGGAGGTATCGCGCCGGCGCGCCGCCTACGAGGCCATGCTCGCCCCGCACGACGTCCGGATCCCCGAGACTGCCGACGAGTTCTGGAATCTGCGGGAGGAGCTCAGCACGCAGGCCAACGAACTGCTCGCCAAGCTCGACCGCGGCCGGGACGCCTCCACCGACGCCGAGTACGCCCAGAAGGTCGCGCGGATCGCCCGTGACGACGCGACCAAGGAACTGCGCCGCGTGGAGCACGTCGGGTCGGCGCTGCCCGAATCGGCGATCACCATGCGCGACCACATCTGCGCCGCCGTCGGCGTGGAGGCCGGTGAGCTGCCCTACATCGCCGAGCTGATGGACCTGCGGCCCGAGCACGGCCGCTGGCGCGTGGCGGTGGAGAAGGTGCTGCGCGGCGTGGGACTGCGACTACTGGTCCCCGACAGCCACTATGCGGCGGTGCTGCGATTCGTCAACGACACCAACATGGGCGGGCGCCTGCAGCTGCATCACGTCCGCGCGAAGTTCGTCGGTGCCCAGCCCGCAGAGGCCGAACCAAACACGTTGGCGGGCAAGCTGTTCGTCGTCGACGAGCGCCACCCCTGCGCCGCCGAGGCGGCCGACGTCGTCGCCGCTGCCGGTGACCACGTCTGCGTCGACGTCCCCGACGTGTTCCCCCGCTTCCGCCGCGCGGTCACCGACACCGGTCTGTACAAGGACTCCGACCGGCTGGCCGTCAAGGACGACAGGCGCCCACTTCGCCAGGCGGACTACATCTTCCAGGGCGACGTCGCCGCCAAGATCGACGCACTGACCGTCGACCTGGCCGCCGCCGAGCAGGCCTACCACCAGGCCCGCAGCGCCGCCGACGCCATCGCCGCCGAGCGCCAACTCGTGCGTGACCGCGCCGCGGCCTGCAAGGCCATCTGCGAGCAGTTCCCCCAGTGGAATCAGGTCGACGTCGTCTCAGCCGACGGTCACGCCGACCGGCTCCGCGACCAGTACGAGCTGCTGCTGGCCGAACACCCCGACATCGAGGCCCTCAACGCGCGCGCCGACGAGTGCTGGGACGAGATCCAGACGCTCATGACGCGTCGCGGGGCCATTCAGACCCGCCGCGACGACCTCGACGGGCGGCGGACCCGGTTGCTCGAACTCGTCGAGCGCCTGGCCCCGGCGTTCGTCTCGGAGCCGCTGACCGAGCTGCTGAACCGCTATGCCGGCGACGTGCCGGTGACGCTGGAACTGCTCAACCCCGAACCCCACCGGGAGGCGGTGTTCACCGCGATTCGCCGCGAGCGCGAACAACTCCGCGAAAGTCGCAGGCGCTCCTACGACGAGCTCGCCCGCATCCTCAACACCTTCGACACCGCGTTCCCCGACGCGATCCCCAACGACAGTGACGCCTTCGACGAGCGCGTCCACGACTACGTGGCGCTGTGCCGGCACATCGACGAGCGGGAGCTCCCAGAGGCCTACGAGCGGATGATGCGACTGGTCACCGAGCAGGCCCCGGATGCGATCCTGACACTGCACCGGGTGGCCGAGCAGGAGACGCGGCGCATCAGCGAGCAGATCACGCGGGTGAACACCGGCCTGGGCTCCGTGGAGTTCAACCGCGGCACCCGGTTGACGTTGCGCGCCACCCCGCGCAGCCTGACCGCCGTCGCCGAGCTCACCGACGTCGTCAAGGCCATCTCGCGGCGGATCGCCGAAGTCGGGCTGGGCGACAAGCAGGCCATCCTCGACCAGTACGCCGACATCCTGCGGCTGCGCAACCGGTTGGCGTCCACCGCACCCGAGGACAAGGCGTGGACGCGCGACGCGCTCGACGTACGGAACCGGTTCACCTTCGACTGCGCCGAATGGGACACCCACACCGAGGAATTGATCCGCACCCACAGCAACGCCGGCGACAACTCGGGCGGCGAGCAGGAGAAGCTGATGGCGTTCTGCCTCGCCGGTGCCCTGAGCTTCAACCTGGCAAATCCCGAGAGTGCCGACAACCGACCGGTGTTCGCGCAGCTGATGCTCGACGAGGCGTTCTCCAAGTCCGATCCGCAGTTCGCGCAGCAGGCGTTGCAGGCGTTCCGCAAGTTCGGCTTCCAGCTCGTCATCGTCGCAACGGTGCAGAACGCCACCACCATCCAGCCCTACATCGACAGCGTGGTGATGGTGTCCAAGGCCGACGCCACCGGCCGCAACGCGCGGCCGGTCGCGACGGTGGCGACCAAGACCATCTCCGACTTCACCGCCCTGAAGCAAGACATGATGGTCTCCGCGGCGACGGCACGGGTGCCGGCGACCGTCTGACACGCCGCTACCAGAATGGCGGTGGTGCCGCAAGGCCCAGTCGGAGGAACCCGAGCCCGGAATTGGCGGCCCGTCGGCGGATTCGTCCCGTGCTGCCACGACGAAGACTCGAGGGGTCAGTTGGTCGACCAACAGCCCTTCGGAGGACACCGTGCCATCCCCATCTCGCCGACGCTTTCTCGTCGGTCTCGCGGCGGGCCCGGTCGCGCTCGCACTGTCGTGCTCGGCAACGGACGCGCCGCGCCCACCGTCGGACGACGAGGGCCGTCGCCGCCGGTTGCCGATCCCGCCACTCGCAGACTCGACCCTCGACCAGGAGGGCACGAGGACGTTCAGTCTGCGGGCCCAACCGGGCACCAGCTCCATCGTCGCCGGAATGGCCACGGCCACTTGGGGTTACAACGGTTCGATTCTCGGACCCACCCTGCGGGCGCGCCAAGGGGAATCCGTCGCGGTGGAGTTCGAGAACGCGCTGCCCGTCGCGTCCACCGTGCACTGGCACGGCATGCATCTACCTGCCCAGTGTGACGGTGGTCCGCATCAGACCGTCGCCCCAGGCGGACGCTGGCGCCCGGCCTGGACGATTCGACAGCCCGCGGCCACGCTGTGGTATCACCCGCATCCGCACGGACAGACGGAGAAGCACCTGTATCGCGGACTGGCCGGCCTGTTCATCGTGGACGACGACGCCTCGCCCGACGCACTGCCCCACGACTACGGCGTCGACGACATTCCGCTGATCATCCAGGACCGCAAGTTCACCTCGACCGGCGCTCTCGACGAGTCCGACGCGACGGACGTCGGCCTGCTCGGAGACACGATCGTCACCAACGGCATTGCGGACGCCTACCTTTCGGTGCAATCGGAAAAGGTCAGACTCCGCATCCTGAACGGCTCCGGCGGCCGGTTGTACAACCTGGGCTTCGCCGACGACCGGGAATTCCATCTGGTCGCCAGTGACGGCGGTCTGCTGGCCGACCCCGTCGCGGCCCGACGCGTTCAACTGAGCCCCGGCGAGCGGGTCGAGATCGTCGTCGCGGTAAACCCCGGGACCCCCGCGCTGCTGCGGTCCTTTCCGATCGAGGCACGGGCCGGGCTGCCCTCCCGCAAGGCCCACCAGTTCGGAGTCGACGACTCCTTCGACGTCCTCGAGCTCCGGCCGTACCGGACACTGGCCGCGAGTGCAGCCCTGCCTGCGATCCTGACGCACCTCCCCGAGCCCGCGGCATCTCGGGCGCACACGGCGAGGTCGTTCGATCTGCAGTGGCACATGATCAACTCGCAGCGGATGGACATGGACCGCGTCGACTTCTGCAGCACGGTCGACACGGACGAGATCTGGACCGTGCGCAACGTCGACGACTGGCCGCACAACTTCCACGTCCACGACACCCAGTTCCGGATTCTCGACGTCGACGGGAAGCCACCCCCCGCCGCGCTCGCGGGGTACAAGGACACCGTGTACACCCCTCCGGGACAACGGTTTCGGCTCGCGCTTCGGTTCTCGGACTACACGGACCGCACCCGCCCGTACATGTACCACTGCCACCTCGCGATGCACGAGGATCAGGGAATGATGGGCCAGTTCCTCGTCCTCGCACCCGGCGAGGAGCCCGCGCCAGAGCAGATGGACATGCCCGATCACGCCATGCGCTGATACCCGTGGACGGCCAACTGAACTCGGTTGGCCGATCCGGTCTTCTCCATCAGGTTCGCGACGTGCGTCTTCACCGTCGTGACACCCAGATGGAGTCGATCGGCGATCTCCTGGTTGGACAGCCCCTCGACGACCAACGGCAGGACGTCGAGCTCGCGTGCGGTGAGCGGGTCCGCGGGTGGCCCGGCGGGCGTGGCGGCCTGGGCGTCGGTCGCCCTGGCGACCAACCGCCGCAACAGGTGCGGGGACAGCGAGTAGTCCCCACGCGCCGTGCGACGGATGGCGTCGAGGAGCTCCGCCGGACTGGTGTCCTTGACCAGGAATCCCGCCGCGCCGGCGGCGAGCGCCGGATACAGGTGGGCGTCGTCGTCGAAGGTGGTGAGCGCCAACACCTTCGACTCCGGCCGGGCCGACATGACCAAGCGCGTGGCTTCGATGCCGTCCAGCCCCGGCATCCGCAGATCCATCAGGATGACGTCGGGAACCAGTTCGAGCGCGGACTTCACCGCCTGTTCTCCGTCGGCGGCCTCTCCGACGACGTCGAGGTCCGGGGTCGACTCGCACAGCATGCGCAGCCCGGCCCGAACCAGCCTCTGGTCGTCGACGATCAGCACGCGGATCGCGGTCATCGCGGTACCTCCTCGGAGGTCGGGGACGTCGGCAGCCACGCCTCGACGACCCACTCGTTCGGACCCCGCCGAACCTCGAATCGGCCGCCGACGCGCTCCAAACGTTCGGTCATGCCGATGATTCCGTGCCCCTCGGCGGACGACGGTCCCGGTACGACCCCGCTGACGACGCGGACCGAGACGCCGGCGTCGCGCCCCTCGACGTCCACCTCGACCGGGGTCGACGGATCCGCGTGCTTCATCACGTTGGTGAGCGCCTCCTGCGTCACGCGCAGCAGGGTGAGCCGCGCTATCGCATCCAGTCCGACCAGCCGACGGTCGATCCGCGAAACGACGGTGAACCCGGCCGCCCGGGCCCGTGCGACGGCCGCGTCGACCTCGGCCCACACCGCCTCGGGTTCGATCATCGCGATCTCGCCGAGAATCGGATCCCGCAGCGCAACTTGAAGCCGTCGGATGTCGGTGAGCGCATCCGCGGCCGTGTCGTGCACGTCGGCGAGCACCGTGACCACCCGCGGGTCCAGGCCCTCGAGGACGTGCTCGGCCACGCCGATCCGCACCACGATCGAGGCCATGTGATGCGCGACCAGGTCGTGGAGCTCGCGCGCCATGGCCGTGCGCTCCTCGGCACGGACGGCGACTTCCGTTGCCATTCTTCGCGATTCGGCATCGGCAACCCGCTCCCGATACGTGGCCGCAAGGCGCCGCTGGCCACGCAGGTAGAGGCCGAGCAGAAGGGGCAGGCCGACACCGGCGACGAGTGTCACCGCGTTGGTGGCACTCCAGAGCGCAGAGTAGGCGTCCAACCAGTTGCCCAGCAGCAGTGCGGTCAGCCACGCCGCGGCCACCACCACCACGGCTCGATTCCGGTCGCTTCGCGCCGCGACGTCCGCGACGGCCACGGCACCGAGGTAGGGCACCAGGCCGGACAGACCCCACGCCTCGGCGGCGAACAACGGCACCGCCAGTGCGGACAGGAGGAGAGACGCCGCGACGGGCCACCACCTGCCCGCGGCGAAGGTGACGGCGGCCGCGACCGCGAGCACCCAGTAGGTGGCCGACACGTGGAACCGACCGGGGAACGTGCTCGCCGCCAACATCACCGGCACCAACAGCAGTGGCGCCAGCCGAATCGCCCACCGGACCCGGTCCGCACGGGAGGTCACCGCGGGCTCGATCCTCAGATGTACATCGCGGGGTCGATGTAGTAGGTCGGGTCGACGCCCTCTTCGCGCTGCTTCTCCGTCCGCACCCGCACGACGGCGGGAATGCCGGTGGCAATGGACCCCGCGGGCACGTCACGGGTCACGACGGCGTTGGCTCCGATCGCGCTGTCGTCCCCCACGGTCAGTGGGCCGAGCACCTTGGCGCCGGCGCCGATGGTCACCCGGTGGCCAATCGTGGGATGGCGCTTGACCTGTTGCAGGGTCCGGCCGCCCAGGGTGACCCCGTGATAGATCATCACGTCGTCGCCGACCTCGGCCGTTTCGCCGATGACCACACCCATGCCGTGGTCGATGAAGAAGCGCCGACCGATCGTCGCGCCGGGATGGATTTCGATGCCGGTGAGGAAGCGCGTCAGCTGCGTCAGGATCCGCGCGGGCCCGCGCAGCGCCGGCTTCGCCCACAGTCGGTGGGCCAGCCGGTACGACCAGATGGCGTGCAAGCCCGAGTAGACGATCGCGTTCTCCACGTCACCACGCGAGGCGGGGTCGTGCGCCCGCGCGTTCGCCAGATCCTCACGCAGGGTCGAGAGCAGGGTCACGTGGCGGTCAATCCCTGATGTGGTCGAACAGCACGGTGGAGATGTAGCGCTCGCCGAAGTCGCAGACGACGGCGACGATCAGCTTCCCGGCGTTCTCCGGTCGCTTCGCCAATTCCAGTGCCGCCCAAATGATCGCACCGGAGGAGATGCCGCCGAGGATGCCCTCCTCGGTGCCCAGTTCGCGGGCGACCCGCACGGAGTCGTCGAGCGTGACGTCGATGATCTCGTCGTAACTCCCCCGGTCGAGGATCTCGGGGACGAAGTTCGCGCCGATGCCCTGGATCTTGTGGGGGCCGGCCTCACCCTTGGTCAGCAGCGGCGAATCCAGCGGTTCGACACCGACGATCTGGACGCCCGGCTTGCGGGCCTTCAGGACGTGCCCGACACCGGTGATGGTGCCGCCGGTACCGATTCCGGCGACGAAGATGTCGACCTTCCCGTCGGTGTCGTCCCAGACCTCCTCGGCGGTGGTCGCCTCGTGGATGGCCGGGTTCGCGGGGTTGGCGAATTGGTCGGCGGCCACCGCGTTCTCCGTCTCGGAGATGATCTGCTTGGCCCTCGCGACGGCGCCGGCCATGCCCTCGGACCCCGGGGTGAGGACGATCTCGGCACCGTAGGCGCGCAGCATCACCCGCCGCTCGGTGGACATCGTCTCCGGCATCGTCAGGATCACCTTGTACCCGCGGGCCGCGCCGACCATGGCCAGGGCGATGCCGGTGTTGCCACTGGTCGCCTCCACGATCGTGCCGCCGGGCTTCAGCTCGCCGGACCGCTCGGCCGCGTCGATGATCGCCACGCCGATGCGGTCCTTGACGCTGTTGGCCGGGTTGTAGAACTCGAGTTTGGCCACGACCTGCGCACCGAGTCCGTCGGTCAACCGGTTCAGCCGGACGAGCGGGGTGCGCCCGACCAGCTCGCTGACGTTCTCGTAGATCCTGCCCATGGCTGACCCTTCGTCGTGGCCGGTCGGCACCGGCGCCGTGTCTCGAGTTTATGCGCGAGGTCGTCGGGGCGAGTCGGCGCGGGCACCCGGCCCGGTGGCAGTGACGAATTCGTACCAGGTTCGCGGCGTAGGTTTCGACGGCGGCGGGCATAACCGATGGGGTCGCCGCGGGTCGTGTCGGCCCGAACGAGAGGAGCTGCGGCGTTGACCGTCACCAGTAGAGCCGCGGTCGGATTCCGGTCCGAGCGCGGCCCCGTACTCATTTCGGTGATGCTGAGCACCGGCCTGGTCGCCATCGACTCGACGGTGTTGGCGACGGCCGTGCCGTCGATCGTCGGCGAACTGGGCGGCTTCCACCAGTTCCCGTGGTTGTTCTCCGCTTACCTGCTGGGGCAGGCCGTTACCACTCCGATCTACGCCAAGCTCTCCGACGTCTTCGGCCGCAAACCGATCCTGCTGTTGGGCATCGGCCTGTTCCTGGTGGGCTCCATCCTGTGCGCCGGCGCGTGGAACATGCTGGCGCTCATCGTATTTCGAGCGGTCCAGGGCCTCGGTGCCGGTGCCGTCCAACCGACGGCGATGACCATCGTCGGAGACGTCTACACCGTGGCCGAGCGCGCCAGAGTGCAGGGATATCTCGCCAGCGTGTGGGCGATATCCTCGGTCGTCGGCCCGATGCTCGGCGGCGCGTTCTCCCAACTCGGCATCTGGCGTGGCGTGTTCCTGATCAACATTCCGCTGTGTCTGGTCGCCGCGTGGATGTTCAACCGGCACTTCCACGAGACCGTCGAGCGGCGGCATCGGGCGGTCGACTCGACGGGCGCCGTGCTGCTGGCCCTGGCGATGACGGCATTGGTGCTCGGCGTTCTCGGCGGTGGGCAGAGCTGGGCGTGGATCTCCGTGCCGAGCATCGCGGCGTTCGCGACGGGCGTCGTCCTGCTGATCGCGTTCGTGTTCGTGGAGCGGCGAGCTGCCGAGCCGATTCTGCCCCTGTGGGTGTTCTCCCGCCGACTGTTGTGTGCGACCACGATCGTCGCGTTCGGCGTCGGGGCCATCTTGATGGGGCTGACGTCGTACGTGCCGACGTTCCTGGAGGGCTCCCTCGGCGTCGAACCCATCGTCGCGGGTCTCGCCCTGGCAGCCCTGACGATCGGTTGGCCGGCCACCGCGGCGGTCGCCGGAAGGCTCTATCTGCGTTGGGGTTTCAAGTGGACGGCCACGGTCGGCGTGGCGCTGGTGATCGTGGGCGCCTCAGCGCTGGTGGCCACGGTCGGCCATCCGAACGTGGCCGTGGTGGCGGCGGCGTGCTTCGTGATGGGCGGCGGCATGGGACTGCTGGCGGTGCCCACCTTGATCGCCGCGCAGTCCAGCGTCGAGTGGGAGGAACGCGGCGTGGTGACGGGCAACAACATGTTCGCCCGTTCGTTGGGCAGTGCCATCGGCGTCGCGATCTTCGGCGCGATCGCCAATTCGATCTTCGGCGCCGGTGACATCCACGCCGTGGGGCCGGCGGCCATTCAGGCGGGCTCGGCGGCGGTGTTCACCGGCGTCCTCGTCGTCGCGGCGGCAACCGCCGTGGCGGTGGCCGCCATGCCGCGCACGCCGGTGACCCGCGCATCGGAGTGAATGGGCGACGCCGTCACCGGACGAGCACTTCGAGCTCGGCTCGGTACCGGGCTCGGTCCTGCTCGGACAGCGGTGGCGCGAATTCGACGACGATCGTCTCGAGCTGGAAGAGATCACGGGACGCCGCGAAGTTCTGTGCGCGCGCCGTGGTGTCGAAGGACTTCACGCGCACGGTGTCGGTGACCACCGACTGTTCACACGCGCTGGCAGGACATTCTTGGGCGGTGGTGTCCACGGCGTTGGGAGCGGGAAGACCGGCCGCCACCAACGCGTTGACGACGCCGCGGGCGCTCAGGGCGCCCAGCTCGCCGCCACGGGTGGCCGTCGTAGCCAGCGTCGAGGGACGAGCCACGGCCGACGACGCCGGGGGTGGATATCCCGGCAGGGTGCTCGAACAGCCGCCGAGCAGGCACGCCGCCAGTGCGCCGAGCACGAGGGCCCGGCCGGGCACGGGGTCAGACAAGGAAGCCGTCGCTTACTTGCCGCACGGCCGGTTCGCCCCCCGCACGGGTGAACGCGGTCAGTGCGCGGACCAGTCCCCGGCGTTCGTCGGCGGGCATCTTGGCGACGGTGTCGGCGAGTACTCGACGCCGCTCGTCGGTGACGGCGGCGACGGCCTGCCGTCCCCGATCCGTGAGGTTCACCACCAGCTCGCGCCGCGATTGCGGGTTCGGTCGTCGGTCGATGAGCCCGGCACCGACGAGCCGCTCGACCATCCTGCCGGTCGTCGACGGTTGCACGTCGAGGAGGCCGGCCAGGGTGGCGAGGTTGACGGGCCCGCGGGTCGACAGGATCACCAGGGTCCTGAACTGGGCGATCGTCAGCGTCTCGTCGTTCTCGGCGATGGAGCGCGCCGAGATGGCGACCAACAGACGTGATGCGGTCAGGAGCGCGTCGGTGATCGCATCCACCGAATCCTGCGCGTCGGTTGCGCCTCGCGCCGGCATGTGACTCCTCCGTCCGAATCCGACCTCGCCTGAGGGTAGGAGCAACTGTTGCATACTGCAATGGTGAACATGGACGCGGCGCCACCGCCCGACCTCGCCGCCGTACTCGTGGCCTGGACGGCGTCGCCGGTGGCCGATCTGCTGATCATCCTCGGCCTGACGGCCTACCTCGCCGCGCTCGTCAAGCTACGCAGGCGCGGACAGCGGTGGGCACCGTTGCGCACGTCGGCCGCCGCGGCCGCCGCCGTGCTGCTCGTCGTGGTGGTCAACGGTCCGTTGGCCGTCTATTCGCATCATTTGTTCTGGGTGCACATGATCGTGCATCTCGTGCTCATCACCGTCGTGCCGGCCCTGCTGGTCTGGGCGCAGCCCATCCGGCTGCTCCACGATGCCGGCGGCCCGCTCGTCGGCGACCGCGTCGACCGGATACGGCACGGGCGGACGTTTCGGTGGCTGATCTCGCCGCGGCTCACGGTGCCGCTCTACGCCGCGGTTCTGGTACTCACCCACCTCACCGGCTTTCAAGAGGCCATGAGCCAACACGAGTGGATCCATGACGGCGAGCTGGTGCTCTACTTCGTCGCCGGATACCTCCTGCTGCTTCCCCTGGTCGGCGACGAACTGACCACCGATCCCCCGCTGGCCCACTTGCTCAAATTCGTCGTGCTCGCCATCTGCATGTTCCCCGACACCCTGGTCGGGATCATGCTGATGATGACCAGCACGCCCCTGGCACCGGCATACGCGGCCTCGCGTGACTGGGGACCCTCCGCCCTGGTCGACCAGGCGACCGCCGGAGCGATCATGTGGTTCGGCGGCGACGGCTTGATGATGGTGCTCATGGTCGTCGTCGGCGGTCGGTGGGTGTCCAAGGGTGACCGGGCCGGCGCCAGCCTCGGGCCGTGGCTGGACGGCGTGCGCAGGGGTGCGACCCTTGGTGCCGACTCGACGTCGGACGGCTCGGTCGACATGGACGACGACGAGGCGGCGCTCGCGGCCTACAACGCCCGGCTTGCCGCGCTGCACGACGCCACCCGTCACGGCCGAGGGCGGTGACGAAAGCCTCGACACCCGACGGGCCAACGGCACGTCCGGGCAGCCCCGCTGCGATACCGTAAGAGGCACCCGCGCCCTTGCCCACGTGGCGGATCGCGGTCATCCGTCCGGCCGGAAGGACGCACTGCCATGACGCGCATGGCTGGGCTCGTGGTCGCCGACCGCTTCAAGCTCAAGCGACTCATCGGATTTGGCGGCACCGGCCAGGTCTGGGAGACGACGGATCTGCGAACCAAGGACCTCGTCGCCCTGAAGATCCTGCGCGACGAGGTTTCCGAAGACGTGGTCACCCAGGCGCGGTTCCGGCGCGAAGCCGACACGATTGCCTCGCTCGACCATCCCGGCATCGCCCGCTTCGTCGACTACGGCCACGTCCCCGACCCCTCCCCGCTTGGCGGGCGCACGATCACGTACCTGGCGACCGAGTTCATCCGTGGTGAATCCCTCAGCGCGCTGATCCACCGATCCGAGCGACTGCCGCCGGGACGGGCGCTCAACGTGCTCGAGGGCATCGCCCGCGCGCTCGGGCACGCACACGCCGCCGGCGTGGTGCATCGCGACGTCAAGCCCAGCAACATCCTGGTCACCAAGGACGGCTCCGCCAAGCTCACCGACTTCGGCATCGTGCGGGTATTGGGCGAGGCCACCCTGACCCACGTCGGAACCGTGATGGGAACGGCGCGGTACATGTCACCCGAGCAAGCCCGTGGCGACGTCGCCACCGCGGCCAGCGACGTCTATTCGCTCGCGGTCGTCGGATACGAGATGATCACCGGCACAGCGCTATTCGCCGGCCAGGATCCGCTGGCCATTGCCATGAGTCACATGGAGGACGAGCCCACCCCGCTGCCCGACGCCGTCGGCAAGCCACTCCAAGCCCTCATCGCCGGGGCCCTGCAGAAGGACCCCCGCCGGCGACCGGCGAACGGAACGGAGTTCGCCGAAGAGATCGCCGCCGCGCGGCGACCCATCCGCGTGCCGGCCCGCTCGACCAGCGGGGCGACGCGAGTACGTGGGCTTCTCAAGGGGTTTCGCCGCCACTGAGCGGCAGGTGCTCGTGCGCTGTCACGGCAGAACGTCTGGGGTGCTTCTCATTCCACGGATGAAGAGTGCGATATGCCGCCGTGCAGTGGCTCCCCAGTCCGGACCGTACGGCAACGGCATGGCGATGAGCGTGCCGCACACGATGACGTCGAGCGCCGTCACATCGGCATGGACGGATCCATTTGCTCGACCTTCGGCGAGGAAGTCGCCGATCGCCGCGCCGATGCGCGCCTTCGCCTCGAGGGCGGCGTCGTCGGCGAGTGGTTGGCCACCACGAAGTGGCATGGCCACCAGCTGATTCGCGATGGTCAGGCACTCCTCCAGGTAGGCCTCGACGGCGTCGGCACCGGTCAGCCCGTCCGCCTTGATGCGGCTCAGTGTCGTCAGCAGCAGTTCGTAGCCACGGCGCTGCAACTCCTCGAGCAAACCGGCACGGTCGGGAAACGCACGGTAGAACGTGCCCACGCCGACGCCAGCGGCGTCCGCGATCTCGCTCAACGGCACTTGGTAGCCGCGCACCGCGATGAGGTCGGCAGCCGTGCGCAGGATCTTCTCTCTGTTTTCGACGGCGTCCCGCCGTTCGGCTCGCGGGCGCCGACGCGGAGGCTCTCCACCGGGCATCGACCGAGTCTCACACAGACTCGTCACCGGTAGGGAACCGGCCATTGGTCACCGCCGCCGGGCAGGTGTAGCTGCCACCGATGCTCACGGCACGGGGTGACGGGCAAACGCCAGCACGCGGTCGGGATCGAGGGCGTCCCTGATGGCGCGGAGTCTGTCTCGGTCGACCGGTGGCAGGGCATCGGCGGAATCGGGCTGCCCCTCCCGAAACGAGGGGGCGGACCGTCCGACGTCGGCAGCGCGCCCCGCATTCTCGACGGCGCGGAGTACCTCGTCGGTCCGGTGACGGCTGCCGTCGTCGGCGCCGATGCCCACCGCGTGCAGGAGGAACGGCGCGGGTACGGTGGTCATCGCACCCATGGGACCGACTGTCCGAGAGTCCGTGTGGCGCAACTCAATCATGTTCAGCCCACCGGGTTGCCCGATTCGTGCCGCGTCGAACATCGAGGTGGCGAGGTCTGCACCGGCGGCACCGAGCCACCGACCGGTGCCACGGGCAGGTACGGCGGCGGGCGGGTCGAGATGGATCTGCGCCAGCGACACGATGTCACCTGCTGCGGTGGTGTCGACCACCGGTGGTGCCGCCGCACACACGGCGTCGTGCATCGGCCCGAGGTGTTCACCGCCGTCGGGTGAGGCGTAGGACAGGTGCACGACGGTGGTGCCCAGTAGATCGTCGGGGAATGGGCCGTCGGGCGGCAGGTGTAACAACGACAGCGAGCTGGTGACCGAGTCGCTGACCGTGGCGGTGGCTGCGGCCCACGCCGCCGCTACCGCGGGAAGGGCATCGACCGGCCACAAGAGGTAACCGGTCCACAATTCGGGGACGTCGACCAGGTCGAGCTCGATCGACGTGGCGATCCCGACTGGCGCTCCGCCTCGGAACGCCCAGAGTGCTTCTCGGTCAACCGATTCCGGGGCATCCTCAACCGCCCGCCGAATTCGCCCGGTGCCGTCGACGTACTCGACCGATCGCAGGGACGCCGAGGCCAGTCCGTGCTTGCGGACGAACCAGCCGACTCCGCCGGCGAACGTATAGCCGCCCACGCCGACGGTCGGCGAGGTGCCGCTCAACCCGAGCAGTCCGTGCGGTGCCGCTGCGGCCTGCACTGCCGGCCACATCGCGCCCGTGCCGACTCGCGCGACACCCGCCGAGACGTCGACGGAGTCGAGCGCGGACGTGTCCAGGAGCACGGCCTCAGGACCGATCGGTGCGGCTGCACCGTGCCCCGTGGCCTGGACGATGACACGGCTGCCCGATTTCGACGCGACGGTGACTGCACGCGCGACGTCGTCGGTCGACCGCGCCGTCACCACGGCGGCGGGATGCTGCGGGAAGCTTGAGTTGTCCGGAGTCGTTGCCGCGGTGTACACGTCGTCTCCCGGTTGGTGCGTGACACCGGGCAGCTCCGCACGCAGAACCGCGACGAGGGCCTCAGTCATCGTGCCCCCTCGGGATGAGTGCGAAGACGGGGATGACGCGCGTCGTCTTGCGTTGGTAGTCAGCGAATCCGGGATAGCGCTTGGCTTGCTCTGCGTACGTCACGTCGCGGTCGGCACCGGTGAGCTCGACCGCGCGGACGTCGAGTTGCCGGTCCCCCACCTCGATGCTGACGTCGGGGTGCGCGGTCAGGTTCCAGTACCAGGCCGGGTTGCGGTCGGCACCCGCGGCCGAAGCGAACACCAGGTAGCGATCGCCGTCGGCCATGTACATCATCGGGCTGACCCGTTCCTCACCGCTCTTCGCACCGATACTGTGCAGCAACAGAACTGGGGCACCCTCGAAGTTTCCGCCGAGCTTGCCGTGGTTGGCGCGGAACTCCTCGATGTTGCGCGCATTGAAGTCGTCGTCGGTCATGACGCCTCCTCGTCGACGTCGGTCAACGCCGGGTAGTCGGTGTAACCGTGCTCCCCGCCGGTGTAGAAGGTCGCGGGGTCGGGATCGTTGAGCGGCGCGCCGGCCCGCAATCGGTCCAGAAAATCGGGATTGGCCAACGCCCACTTGGCTACCGGCGCGACGTCGGCGAGGCCGGCCGCCACGTCGTCACCGAGTGCGTCGAGAGTCCGGCCATCCCTGATCAGCAGCAGCGGGTTGGGCCAGAGTGCGCGGAGGTCGGCGAGCAGCCCGTGATCGTCGAAGGAGTACACGTCGAGGAACGCCAAGTCGAGCTTGGCGAGTTCGGCGACCAGGTACCGGTACGACTCGTGGGTCTCGGGGCCCTCGTCCAGCCCACCCAGTGGGGCACCCGGGGAGAGCCGGATGCCGACGCGGTCGGCGCCGATGCGGGCGCTCACCGCCGCGGCGACCTCCAGGGTGAGCCGCGACCGGTTCTCGATGGAGCCACCGTAGGCATCGGTGCGGTGATTGGCATTCGGTGCCAGAAACTGGTGCAGCAGATAGCCATTCGCGCCGTGAATCTCCACGGCGTCCGCACCGGCTCCGATCGCCATCTCAGCGGCGTGGGCGAAGTCCTCGACGGTCGAAGCGATGTCGTCGACGGTCAGCGCGCGAGGCGTCGGGGCCGGCTGCTTGCCGGTAGGCGTGAACATGTCCACGCCGGGGGCGATCGCCGACGGCGCCACCGGTACGCGGTGATGTGGGGTGTTGTCGGGATGGGCCATGCGTCCGACGTGCATCAACTGAATGACGAGGTGTGCGCCACGGGCATGCAGTGCGTCGGCAATCGCGCGCCACCCCCGGACGTGCTCCGGGGTGTAGATCCCCGGCGTGTTCAGATAGCCCTGGCCGTCAGCCGATGGCTGCGTCCCCTCGGTGATCAGCAGGCCGAATGCGGCGCGTTGCGCGTAGTACTCGACGGCCATCGGTGCCGGCGTGCCGTCGTCGAGGGCGCGGCTTCTGGTCATGGGCGACATGGTGATTCGCTGCGGAAGCCGCATGCGCCCGATCGTGATCGGATCCCACATGTCGGTCATGTCTCACTCCTCTCGAGGCCGCTCGGTGGTCGAGTGGTGCGCGTGCAGCGACACATATACGGACGATTTATTCCGATTAAGCTGAGCATCCCTCCCCTGAGCCATTTCGTCAAGCGGTCGCCACGGCAGACCACACCCACACCAGCGGGCCTCGGCCCCCGAGGTCGACGCGGCGGAATCGTCATCAGAACCATTGCCACACAGCAATCTTGGAACACCCGTCCAGGCGCCGCGGACGTCGCTCGCACACAGTGCGTCGTCGACGCACTGCCACGGCCGCGAAAACCGGCTTAGACTGAAGCGGACACATTCGTCCGGATAACCGGGAAGGCGGCACGCGTGTCTGCAGTGGGACGGTCGCAGGGATGAGCCGGCAACAGCGCGACGCGTTGGACCAATTGCTACGGGATGGGCCACTGGACATCGGCGGGGACGTCGCCGTCCAACGCCCCCTCTTCGAGGCCATGGCCGGCGCACAGCCACTGCCCGACGACGTCGCGGTCACCCACCGTGTCCTCGGCGGCATCCCCGTCGTCGACGTCGACGTAGCCTCGGTCTCCACCACCGACGACGTCATCGTCTATTTACACGGCGGTGGTTACGCATTGGGATCGGCGTCGACGTCGCTCGGGCTGGCCTCGGACCTCGGCCGCCACGCACGGGCGCGAGCTACCTCGGTGGACTACCGACTCGCCCCCGAACATCCTCACCCCGCAGCAGTCGACGACGCACTCGCCGCATATCGCGGGCTGCTCGCAGAGGGCCAACCGGCGTCGCGCGTCGCGATCGCCGGTGAATCGGCCGGGGCCGGACTGGCTTTGGCCACCTTGATCGCAGCCAGGGACGCCGGCCTGCCGTTGCCCCGTGCGGCGGTGCTGATGTCGCCGTGGGTCGACGTCACGCTCAGCGCGGTCAGCATGACGAACAAGGCCGCCGCCGATCCCGTTCTGAGTGCAGCGGCCCTGCGACGGCGCGCCGACGACTACGTCGGAACACATGACCGCAAAGCGCCCCTGATCAGCCCGCTGTTCGCCGACCTCCACGGCCTCCCCCCGCTGCTGATTCAAGCCGGGTCGCACAAAGTCCTCCTCGACGACGCGACACGACTCGCCACGTACGCTGCCGCCGCGGACCTCACCGTCACCCTCGAGATCACAGCCGGTGTGCCGCACGTCTTCCAGGGGTTTGCCGGCATCCTCGACGAAGCGCGCACGGCGTTGTCCAACGCCGGGGCGTTCATCCGCAACCACCTGGCGTCCTAGTAGTCGAGAACGAGCGTGACGGTCGTGGCGCCGGCGAGAAGCAGAAACGCGACCGCCCCTTGCATGGCGGGATCGCCGGCACGGACGTGGGCGACGATGGCGCCGGTGAAGTAGAGGACCAACCCGATCGCAGCGGCGATTGCCAGTGGTGGGAACCAGATGCCGGCGACGAGACCGATCGTCGAGGCGACTTGCAGCGCCCCGAGGGCGGTGAGCTGAGGGGGCGTGACGTGAACCGCTGCCATCATGCTGACGATTCTCGGTGCGCGGATGAGCTTCATCACCCCGGATGCCAGCATCGCCAGGCCGAGCACGACGGACAGGATGAGAGCGGCGACATGCATGAAGACTCCTTGAATGAGTGGCGGTGAATGCCCTGTTGCGCAACGGGTTCAGTGCACGCGACGAATCTGCTGGAGGACGGAGTTCCAGTTCTCGGATGCGACCTTCCGTTGATCCTCGCCACTGAGCGGCGCCGTGGTGAGGAAGTCGCGCGCCGCGAAGTCCCGTGCGCTGTTGAACGGATAGTCGGACGCGTGCATGATGCGGTCGACGCCGACGACGTCGACGGCCCAGCGAAGATATCGGTGGCTCGCGATGCCGCCCGGAGTGACGAACACGTTGGTGCGGAAATAGTCCTCCAGCGGGCGATCCAGCCTGGAGAACCCGTCGAGCACGGCAATGCGGTCGAGATAGAAGAGGACCATTTCTCCCCAATGCCCCACGATGACCTGAAGATTGGGAAGACGGTCGAATAGTCCGGACAGGATGAGGCGCAACAGAGCGACACCGGTCTGGTAGTGCCAACCAGGTGCGCCGGTTCCCAGCATTCCCCCGACGGCGTCGCCAAGGCCTCCGTAATACGTTGCACCGATCGTGGCGGGCGGCGAGCTGGGGTGCAGGTAGATCGGCACTTGGTAATGGTGGGCCGCTTCGAAGATCTCGCGGTACCGCGGCGCGTCCAGGAAGTCGTCGCCGGCCAAACTGTGAAGCATGGTCCCGTGCAACCCGAGGTCGACGATGCAACGTTCGAGTTCGCGCGCTGCCGCATCCGGCGACGAGGTGGCCAACGTCGCGAAGCCGTGAAAGCGGCCGGGGTGTCGGTGCACCGCGTCGGCGATGACGTCGTTGGTGGGGGCCTGTAGGGCGAGGGCCTCGGATGCCGGCAGCTGCTGCAGTCCCGGTGTGGTGACGGACAGCACTGCAGTGTCGACGCCCGCTTCGTCCATCGCCCGCAACCGGCCCTCACCCAGGTCCATCAGCGGCTGTGCGGCTCGCTCGGTCATCTGCATCGCCACGTCGTTGGGGCCGAACCGTCGCCACGCCGCGAACAGGTCGGCGGTGGCGATGTGCTCCTCGAGGCCGACGACGTTCATGCTGCCGACGCCGAGGGATGTGCGACGACGACCTTGCCCATCTGCTGCCCCCGCTCGAGGTAGCGGTGCGCATCGGCGATGTCGGCGAACGGGAACACTCGGTCGACGGTGGGCCGAAGCGCTCCCGTGCGCAGCCCAGCGTTCAGGAATGCGGCGATCCGCCTAACGGCGGCAGGATCGAGTGTGTGCTCAAAGCTCGCGTACCGGTGGATCGTGAGGGGATTCATCGGAAAGGACGCCGGTCGTGGATCCAACCACCCCACCGTGACGAGAGTTCCTCCCGTCTTCGCCGCGGTGGCCAACTGAGCGAGCCCGGGGCCCATCACCGAGTCGACGACGACGTCGACGCCCGCGCCGCCGGTATGACTTCTGGCAGCCTGGGCGACATCCGTGGCGTCGGCGCCGAACACGGCGGCCGCGCCCGCGCGCAGCAGTAGGTCGGTCTTCTCGGGGCTGCGCGTGACGGCCAGCGGAATGGCGCCGACCTGGTTGGCGATTTGAATGGCCGCCAGGCCCAGGCCGCTCGAGGCGGCGGTGATCAGGACATGGTCACCGGGCCGCATCATGGCCTTCTCGACGAGGGCGCCGTAGGCGGTGGAGTAAGACACCCAGAGCGCCGCGGCGCCAACTGCGTCGAGGCCGTTGGGCCGCGCGATGACTCGGTCGGCCGGAACGTTCACGTATTCGGCGTAGGTCCCGCGAATGTCGGCGTCGGGCACCGCGGTGATGATGACGTCGTCTCCGATGGAGAAGCCCTCGACGCCCGGACCGAGTGCGTCGACGGTACCGGTGCCCTCAACGCCCAAATGGGCACGCGGTAGTCGGATCGGCGCGGGATACTCCCCTGCGCGCATCATCTGGTCGAGACGGTTGACCCCGAAAGCCTGGATCTTGACCCGCAATTCGGCCGCGTCCGGCTCACTGATCGGCTCGTCGACGATCGAGAGGACATCGGCGCTGCCGAACTCGTCGAACACTACAACTTGGGCCATGGTCGTCTCCTTCATGATGGTGTGGCCGAACCACCGCGACGGAGGCGGGCCATGCCACCCTATTAGTTATACACTCGTACAAGTAATGCCACAACCACGCCAGGAGGCACTCGATGGCCGGACGACCGGTAGACCATCGGCGACGGGCCGAGCTGCTCGACGCCATCACCGACTACGCGGTCGCGCAGGGGTTCTCGGAGTTGACCTGGCGCCCCGTCGCTGCCGCAGTCGGGGTCACCTCCAACACACTCGTGCATCACTTCGGCACGAAGGAGCAGATGTTTCAGGCGGTCCTGCAACGCCTGCGGGAGCGCCTCGTCGCGGCTACCAGTGACATGCTCGTGGGTCCCGCCGACCTGGCGGCAGCGGCTCGTTCGACCTGGGAGTGGACTTCTGCCCCGCAGCGAGCGCAGGAGTTTCGGCTCTTCTTCGCGGTGTACGGGCGCGCTCTGCAAGCACCACGACAATTCTCGGACTTTCTCGACCAGGTGGTGTCGGACTGGATCGGCTCACTGTGCACGGCACAAGGCCCCGACGTCGACCCGGTGACAGCCGCGCGGAGGGCGACCCTGGTGATCGCCACGATTCGAGGTCTTCTGCTCGACCTGCTGGCCACCGGCGAGCACGACCGGGTTCACGACGCGGCGGAGGCCTTCCTCGAGAGCCTGTGACCGTCCGCATCACCTCGGCCCGCTGAAGGTCACACACCTGTGCGGTCGACCACCGAGCCGGCGATCGCGGTTGGCGTCAGCCCCGTGCCGGGGGCGTAGTGATCATCGGCAGAAGGTATTGGCGCACGTAGGCGCGGACTTCGGCGGGGGTGGTCAGCTCGATGGAGGTGTGCGGAGTGACGATGAACGACAAGGTCAGCCGGGTCTGCAGTTCGGCCACGGTCCGCAGGTGGCGCTGCTGTGCAGCGGAGATGTGGGAGTCTCCGTGAAGCGCGGTCCGAAGTAGGGTCACCGTCTGTTCGGCGGCGAAATCGAGAATGGGCCCGGCGTCGACCGTGAGGCTGCGCAGCAGCGCATCTGGTTCGGTGCGCATCAACTTGTGCAACAGTTCGTTGTCTCGAAGGAACGTCACCCCGAACATGGTGGAGCGGAACATCCGATCTTCGAGGGTGGTGCCCCGCGCCCAGGCCTCCGCGTCGCCGGCGAGGTACCGCCGGGCCTCGGTCAACACCAGGGCGTCGATCAGTGCCGCCTTGTTGGGGAAGCGCCGATACAGCGTGGCGCGGCCCAACCCACTGCGCCGAGCCACGTCGTCCATGGTGATCCGCCGGAACCCGACCTCCATGGCCTGTTCACGGGTGGCGTCGAGGATCCGGGCGGTGAGATCGTCGGGCTGCTCGAGGTGAGCGATCGCATCCGCGTCGAGCGCGCTCAGATACTGCATGAACTCCTCGGTGCGGCTTCCGTTCACCAACTCACTCCTTGCGCTTCGGTCGTGTCAGTGTAGCGTCGTGGTCGAGACTGTGAGACGTTTTGCGTATATTTGTCTCATCGCCATGCAGATCGTGAGTCGAGAGGATTGCCATGAGGATCGGACTGTATGCCAGGTGGTTGGCGATGCACGGCGCGCCGCGGGCCTACCTGACCACGAGTGCCCGCGGGGGCGATCCGTTGTCGGCGCTGCTCGTCGGACGGACCAACGGTCACGATCCCTATCCGATGATGGAGTCCATCCGAGCTAGGGGACCGCTGGTGCGGACCAAGTCGACCTGGGTCACGGTCGACTACGGAATTACTCGGGAGATCCTGCGCGACAACAGGTTCAAGGTTACGCCGTCCTCGGCAGTCAGCCTTCCGCGGCCACTGCGTGCACTGGTCGAGCGGACCGACCCCGCCGTGGCCAACCCAATCGAGCCTCCGGCCATGGTCGCCGTCGACCCGCCCGATCACACGCGATACCGCAAGCTGGTCGCACACAGCTTCACTCCACGCGCGATCGCCCAGCTCGACACCCGCGTCACCGAGGTGACCGACGCGCTGATCGATCGAATCGCTGGTCTCCCCCAGCCCGATCTGATCGACGACTTCGCCACGCGTTTAACTCTCGAAATCATCACCGAATTGCTTGGACTACCGGCCGAGGTCATGCCCCGGATGTTGCACTGGGGTCACCATGCGGCCCCACTGCTCGACGTCGGGATCGGCTGGCGGACCTACCGCGAGGCCATCGACGCGTTGCGCGACGCCGACGCGGTGCTGCGTGACCACTTCGCCGCCCTACGGGCCGGGTCAACCGCCGGGGGCCCCTTCAGCAGACTCGCCGGCGAACTGACGGCTCGCGAGTTCACCTCCAACGCAATCCTTCTCGTCGGCGCCGGGTTCGAGACCACTGTCAACCTCATCGGCAATGGCATCGTCGCACTGCTGCGCCACCCCGATCAACTCGCCGCGTTGCACGACGACCCATCGTTGTGGCCCAACGCGATCGAGGAACTCCTGCGCTTCGACAGCCCCGTCCAGATGACGGCTCGCACGGCCATCTGCGACGTCACACTCGCGGGCGCCGACATTCGCGCGGGCGACACGATCACGCTGTTGCTCGGGGGCGCCAATCGAGACCCGGCGGTCTTCCCCGACCCCGACCGCGTCGACGTCACCCGGTCCAACGCCCGTGACCATCTCGCCTTCGCCTCCGGCATCCACGTCTGCCTGGGCGCACCGCTGGCCCGGATCGAAGGCCGTTCCGCGCTTCGTGCTCTGTTCGACACGTTCCCCGACGTTCGGGTCACCACGGACGTCGAACACCGCGGACTCGTCAACCTACGCGGATTCGCGCATCTGCCAAGTCAACTGGGTCATCGCCAGATGGTCGGCACTCCGCCCACGGTCTGACGGACTCCCATCGTCGTGGGCCCGGTCCGCCGCACCGTATGCCACTCAGCGAGACAACGGGCTGGTCACAGGTCGCTTCGGCGTACCTTCAGTCATTGTGAAGTTCCCGAGCCTGGGCAAGACGGGTATCAGCCTCGTGGTGTTCTGTGCACTGGCGACGGCCGTGACGATGCTTGCGCCACCCGCGGGCGCGGTCATGAACGCCGGCAACTATGCACTGGACATCACCGGGCGGTACGACTTCCACACCTGGATATGGGCCATCTCGCGCTGTGAAACCACGTCCGAGTGCCGGAGCGTCACTGCGATACCCATGCCGGTCGCGAAGGCATTTCCCTACACGGGTGAGGCACCGCTGGTCGACGGCCGCTACACGCTCGTCGTCGACGTCCCCGACGGGCTGCGTTGCGGCAACGTTTATTACGGCCCGGTCGTACCCACCCGCGACGTCTATTCGTGGGATGCGACGACGCTGCAGGGCACGATGGAATCGTCGTTCACTACCGGATGCGACGGAGCCCCGGGCGGCACGTATTCCTATCCCTTCACACTGTCGTTGATGTAGCTCGACGAGTCGCCGAGGTAACGGCGTCTCCCCCTTGCTACGCGGTGGGGGCGGCGTCCTGTTCGCGTTTGATTTCCAGGGCGATGTCGATGAGTTGGTCTTCCTGGCCGCCGATGAGTTTGCGTTGCCCGGCGCGGTGCAGCAGCTGGGCGGCGTCCTGTTCGCGTTTGATTTCCAGGGCGATGTCGATGAGTTGGTCTTCCTGGCCGCCGATGAGTTTGCGTTGCCCGGCGCGGTGCAGCAGCTGATGGGCNGGCACCCCGTAGCGGTCGGCCTGGCGGATGGCGTGNTTGAGGAAGCTGGAGTACACCCCCGAATACCCCATCACCAACGCGTTGCGATCNANCAGNCACTCCTGCGGCATCGCCGGGCGCACCACGTCCTCGGCNGCGTCGGCGATCTCGAAGAAGTCGATCCCGGTCTTCACCCCGATCTTGTCGAACACCCCGATCATCGCCTCCACCGGCGCATTGCCCGCACCCGCCCCGAACGTCGGCGATCTCGAAGAAGTCGATCCCGGTCTTCACCCCGATCTTGTCGAACACCCCGATCATCGCCTCCACCGGCGCATTGCCCGCACCCGCCCCGAAACGCCGGGTACTGCCGTCGATCTGCTTGGCCCCCGCCCGCACCGCCTCCACACTGTTGGCCACCCCCAACCCGAGGTTCTCGTGGCCATGAAACCCGACCTGCGCATCCGATCCCAATTCGGCGACCAACGCGGCCACGCGGTCGGCGACCCCCTCGAGCACCAACGCCCCGGCCGAGTCCACGACGTACACGCACTGACAGCCCGCATCAGCCATGATCCGGGCCTGGGCGGCTAGCTTCTCCGGCGGCGACGTGTGGGCCATCATCAGGAACCCGACGGTCTCGAGCCCCAGATCGCGGGCCAACCCGAAGTGCTGAACCGACACGTCGGCCTCGGTGCAATGGGTCGCGATGCGGCAGATCGAGCCGCCGTTCTGCTGGGCTTCCTTGATGTCGTCCTTGGTGCCCAACCCCGGCAACATCAGAAACGCGATCTTCGAGGTCGTCGCCGTTTCGGCCGCCAGCTTGATGAGCTCCTGCTCCGGGGTCTTGGAGAACCCGTAGTTGAAGCTCGACCCGCCGAGCCCGTCGCCGTGAGTCACCTCGATCACCGGCACCCCCGCCGCATCCAACGCGAACACGATGGACTGCACTTCCTCGGCGGTGAACTGGTGACGCTTGTGATGAGACCCGTCACGCAACGACGTGTCGGTCATCCGGACATCCCAACTCGCGTCGAACCAGACCTCGGTGTCCATGCGCGATCCGCTGCGCTCCTCGCTGACCCTCATGCGTGGCCTCCCGACCGTACTGTCTGCTCTTCGCGCAAGCGCTCATCGCCGCAGCCAGAAATTTCCTTGGCGATCTCCTCGCCGACCTTCGTGGCGGCGGCGGTCATGATGTCCAAATTCCCCGCATACGGCGGCAGGTAGTCCCCCGCACCCTCCACCTGTTCCTTGGCGATCTCCTCGCCGACCTTCGTGGCGGCGGCGGTCATGATGTCCAAATTCCCCGCATACGGCGGCAGGTAGTCCCCCGCACCCTCCACCTCGACGAACACCGTCACCACCGCCTGACCACCCGAATGCACCGACGGCGGGTCGAACTGCGGCTCGTTGAGCAACCGATACCCCGGCACATAGGTCTGCACCTGCGCGGCCACCTCCATGATCGANGCGGTGATCGCATCCTGGTCGGCGTCCTCCGGAATCGCACAAAAGATCGTGTCGCGCATGATCATCGGCGGCTCCGCCGGATTCAAGATGATGATCGCCTTCCCCCGACGCGCCCCACCGATGTGCTGCACCCCGGCACTGGTGGTCTTGGTGAACTCGTCGATGTTGGCCCGCGTCCCCGGCCCCGCCGACGCACTCGACACCGACGCCACGATCTCCGCATACGGCACCTCCACCACCCGCGACACCGCGTGCACCATCGGGATGGTGGCCTGCCCACCACAGGTCACCATGTTCACATTCGGCGCGTCCAAATGCTCACGCAGATTCGCCGGCGGAATCACCCCCGGCCCCACCGCCGCCGGGGTCAGATCAATCGCCCGAATCCCCGCCTCGGCGTTCGGCGCGTCCAAATGCTCACGCAGATTCGCCGGCGGAATCACCCCCGGCCCCACCGCCGCCGGGGTCAGATCAATCGCCCGAATCCCCGCCTCGGCGTAGCGCGGCGCGGCGGCGCGGTGGACGTAGGCACTGGTCGCCTCGAACACCAAATCCGGCTTCTCCGACTGGGCGAGCAACCAATCCACCCCCTCGTGAGAGGTCTCCAACCCCAATGTGCGGGCCCGCGCCAACCCCTCGCTCTCGGGGTCGATCCCGATCATCCAGCGTGGCTCCAACCACTCCGAACGCAGCAACTTGTACAACAAGTCGGTACTGATGTTGCCGGACCCGACGATCGCGACGGTCGCCTTCTCACCCATGCAGACACTCCCTATTCGAACGACAAACGGACCGAACCCAGCCCCAGAAAATCGGCGACGAAGTCGTCACCCGGACGCGCGTCAATCGCCCGCGTGCACGACCCGGGCAACACGATGTCCCCNGCCCGCAACCGCACCCCGAACTGGNCGACCTTGCGGGCCAACCACGCCACCGCGGTCACCGGATTGCCCAACACCGCATCACTGCGCCCCTCGGCGACCACCTCACCGTTACGNGTCAACACCGCGTCGATGTTCTTGACGTCGACGTCCTTCGGAGACACCCGATCGGTACCCAACACCCACCCCGCCGAGGACGCNTTGTCCGCGATCGTGTCGCACAACNTGATCTTCCAGTCGGTGATGCGGGTGTCGATCAGATCAACTCGATCGACGGCGCGAACGCCGCCGTCGCGGCCAACACGTCGTCCTCGGTGCACCCCGCCCCCGGCAGATCATCNGCCAGGATGAACCCGACCTCGACCTCCACCCGCGGATACAAGAACGTGCCCGCCGGCACCGGCTTGTCCTCGAAGACCTCCATGTCGGCCAACAGGTGACCGTAATCCGGCTCGTCGACGCCCATCATCTGCTGCATCGCCACCGACGACAAACCCACCTTGTGCCCGACCACCCGCGCACCCTCGGCCACCCGCTGACGAATGTTCAACAGCTGAATCTCATAAGCGTCGACCACGTCGATCTCGGCGACAAACCCACCTTGTGCCCGACCACCCGCGCACCCTCGGCCACCCGCTGACGAATGTTCAACAGCTGAATCTCATAAGCGTCGACCACGTCGATCTCGACGTACCGATCAGTCAACGGCGTCATCGGCACCCTGCCCCGCTCAGCCTCGGCCAACTCCGCGGCCAACTCGGCACGCACTGCAGACGACAACATCGGTGAAGTCCCCTCGTTTCGTCGACCGGCACAGTTGTGGGTCGGCCGGGCAATTCTATAACGTGTTCTACATGACTCAACAGGAGTACGACGTCGTCGTGGTCGGAAGCGGCGCCGCCGGGATGGTGGCCGCACTCACCGCCGCCCACCAGGGACTCTCGACATTAGTCGTCGAGAAGGCTCCGCACTATGGCGGTTCCACTGCCCGGTCGGGTGGTGGAGTCTGGATTCCGAACAACGAAGTGCTCAAGCGGGACGGGGTGAAGGACACCGCCGACGCCGCCCGCACCTATCTGCACACGATCATCGGCGACGCCGTCGAGCCGGAGAAGATCGACACGTATCTGGACCGCGGACCGGAGATGTTGTCGTTCGTGCTGAAGCACTCGCCGCTCAAGCTGTGCTGGGTGCCCGGGTACTCCGACTACTACCCCGAGGCCGCGGGCGGCAAGCCCACGGGTCGATCGGTGGAGCCCAAGCCGTTCGACGCCAAGAAGCTCGGGCCGGACGAGTCGGGACTCGAACCGCCGTACGGCAAGGTCCCCATGAACATGGTCGTCATGCAGCAGGACTACGTGCGGCTCAACCAGTTGAAGCGGCATCCACGTGGCGTACTGCGCAGTCTCAAGGTGGGCATCCGCGCGACCTGGGCCAAGGTCACCGGCAAGAACCTGGTCGGCATGGGCCGCGCCCTGATCGCCCCCATGCGGATCGGCCTCCAAAGGGCCGGCGTGCCAGTCCAACTCAACACTGCCCTGACCGATCTGTACGTCGAGGACGGCGTCGTCCGCGGGGTCTACGTGCGCGACACCACGGAACCCGAGAGCGCCGAGCCGCGGCTAATTCGCGTGCGCCGTGGCGTCATCCTCGGAAGCGGCGGCTTCGAGCACAACGAGCAGATGCGGGTGAAGTACCAGCGCGCACCGATCACCACCGAGTGGACCGTCGGAGCGGTCGCCAACACCGGCGACGGCATCATCGCCGCCGAGAAGCTCGGTGCCGCACTGGAATTGATGGAAGACGCCTGGTGGGGCCCGACCGTGCCGCTCGTCGGGGCGCCGTGGTTCGCGCTGTCCGAGCGCAACTCTCCCGGCTCGATCATCGTCAACACCAGCGGCAAGCGGTTCATGAACGAGTCGATGCCGTACGTCGAGGCGTGTCATTGGATGTACGGCGGCGAGTTCGGCCAGGGGGAGGGCCCCGGCGAGAACGTGCCCTCTTGGCTGGTGTTCGACCAGCAATACCGCGACCGCTACATCTTCGCGGGTCTGCAACCGGGACAGCGCATTCCGAAGCGATGGCTGGAGTCCGGCGTCGTCGTCAAGGCCGACACGATCGAGGAACTGGCCGAGACGACCGGACTGCCGCTCGGCGAGTTCAAGGGCACGGTGGAGCGGTTCAACGGCTTCGCCCGCGCGGGCGTCGACGAGGACTTCCATCGCGGCGAGAGCGCGTACGACCGTTACTACGGCGACCCGACCAACAAGCCCAACCCCAACCTCGGCGAGATCAACCACGGTCCGTTCTACGCGGCCAAGTTGGTGCCGGGCGACCTCGGCACCAAGGGCGGCGTGCGCACCGACGTGAACGGCCGGGCGCTGCGCGACGACGGATCGGTGATCGAGGGGCTGTACGCCGCGGGCAACGTCAGCTCACCGGTGATGGGCCACACCTATCCCGGTCCCGGCGGTACCATCGGCCCCGCCATGACGTTCGGATACCTCGCTGCGCTGCATCTGGCGTCGACCACCTCCGGAACGGCCTGACGTGCCGATCGACCTCGACGAGGCCATCGGAGCCGAACTGCCGCCGGTCGAGTTCTCTTGGAGCAGCAGCGACGTTCAGCTGTATCACCTCGGATTGGGAGCCGGCGCCGATCCGCTGGACGCCCGCGAGCTCCGGTACCTGGCCGACGACACGCCCCAGGTGCTGCCGACGTTCGGATGCGTCGCGCAGACGTTCCACGCGACCGAGGCGCCGACGGTGAAGTTCCCCGGCATCGACATCGAGCTGTCGAAGGTGCTGCACGCCAGCGAGACCGTCACCGTTCCCGGTCCCATCCCGCCGTCGGGAACGGGACGGGCCGTCACCCGCTTCACCGACATCTGGGACAAGGGCAAGGCGGCGGTGATCTGGTCGGAGACGACGGTGACCACTCCCGGTGGCGATCTGTTGTGGACCCAGAGACGCTCCATCTTCGCCCGCGGGGAGGGCGGCTTCGGCGGCGAGCGTGGCTCTTCGTCCTCGGCCGAGCCGCCGGACCGCGCCCCGGACGTCGAGTTGTCCATCCCGACGTTGCCGCAGCAGGCCCTGCTGTACCGGCTCTGCGGTGATCGCAACCCGCTGCACTCCGACCCCGAATTTGCCGCAGCGGCAGGCTTTCCGAAGCCGATCCTGCATGGACTGTGCACCTACGGCATCGGAGCCAAGGCGCTCGTCGACCGCTTCCTCGACGGCGACGTGGCACGCGTCGGTTCGTACGGCGCTCGTTTCGCAGGAGTCCTCTTTCCCGGCGAGACCTTGGTGGCGCGCGTATGGGAGGACGACGGACGGCTGCTCGCGGTCTTCGTGGCTCCGGATCGTGACGACGCGGTGGTGCTCTCCGGCGTGGAGCTGACACCGGCCTAGTCCGGAAATTGGTGACCGGACACTTGCTGGGGACCTGATAGCTTCAGGCATACGACTGTTTCCGTCGTGGGAACGTCGTTGACTCATGGGGAGGCACGTCACGTGAAGATCACCACAGCATTGGCAGCAGCCGCTGCCGCTGCCGCAGTTGGCTCGATCGGGTTCGTCGGAACGCCGATTGCCGCCGCCGATGATCTGACCACCACCACGATCGGGAACGAAGCCAGGCTGACCAACGGGAACGTGGTGCAGGGCTGGACGATCACCAACCTGAAGCCCAGCACCGACGTGATCCCCTACCCGGTCGCGGGCACGCTGTGGGAGGCCACCGCGACCGATCAGGCCATCGAGGGCAACGTCACCCCCATCGTCTCGAACCTGAACGCGCGCGCCAAGACTGGCGAGACCTACCGCGTGCTGTTCGGTGTCGCGACCCCGCAGGGCGTGAACCCGGCGACGCTCACCCAGGGTGAGCGGACCACCGGAAAGGTGTACTTCGACGTCACCGGCGACACGCCCGACAGCGTCGTCTACAACGACGGCAGCCATGACCTCCTGGTGTGGGTCCAGCCGCCGCCGCAGCTGCCCACGCAGCGGGGCGGGGGTAGCTACTCGTCGTCTTCCCCCGCGTCCACCACCCCCGCGACGCCGGCGCCAGGTGCAGTCCCCGGCGCGCCGATGGGCGCCGAGGCCGTCCCCGCGCCGGGCGCCGTCCAACCGGCGGGCAGCTCGGGCACGCCGATTCCAGCCGGTAGCCAGGGCACCCCGCTCGCACCTGGCAGCCAGGGCACGCCGGTCCCCGGCGCCACGCCGACGACACCCGTCCCGGCGGGTACCGAGGGGGCACCGCTGCCCGCGAGCGTTCAGGGGGGCACCGCGCCCACCGGAAGCCAGGGCACGCCGTTGCCGGTCGGCACGCCGGCGCCGGCTGCCGCACCCGCGGCTGCTGGGCCGGCCGCGCCCTCGACGACGGTGATCGTGCCGCCGCCGGCCTGATCAGATCAGGAGTGGCTCGACCACCACACGTAGAGCTGGTCGAGATTGGGGCCGTTCGCGGCGCCGTCGACCGAGGCGAGCATCAGCTTGGCGTTGTCGGTCCAGGTCAGGGTGGGCACACTGTCGCGGTAGCCGCAGACGAGCGTGCCACTGACCAGCTGCGGAGTGGCGTTGCGGCGCCAGGCTCCCGGTGACTGAATGTTGCCGGGGCAGTTGACCACCTGCATGTCAGCCACCACCGCGCCGAAGGCCGCCTGCACCGCCGCGACGTCCTCGAACGAGGTGAACGTCGAGGCAGGCGGTCCGCCGGCATCGGTGTTCTGGGTGCATACGACCTTCGCCGCCGCGGCTTGCGGCACGTCCGCCGGGGTGCATGCCTCAGAGGAGTAGCCCGGCGGAAGAGCTCCGCGGAGTCGCTGCTGCGCAGCCGAATTCACCGACGACGTGGTGGTCGACGTCGTCGCGTCCGCCGACGAGTCGGGTCCGTCGGACGACGGCCACAACGCCCACACGGCCAGCACCGCGACGGCCACCGCCGCCGCGCCCGCCGCCACGACCGGTCCAACGGGGAACTTCCTGGCCTTGGGCCCGACCGCCCGCGGATCAACGGTCAACGGCTCGGTGTAGAGGTTGGCGAAGGTGTCTCCCGCGGGCGGTGGGCCGTAGTTCGGCGGGGCGACCGCCGAGCGCGGGCCCAACGTCGCGATCTTCTCGTTCAGGGCGCGCGCGAAGTCCGCGCAACGGGCGAAACGACTTTCGGGCCGCTTGGACAGCGCGACCGTCAGGACGGGGTCGAGCGCGGCGAGCTCCGGCCGCTTCGACGCTAGCGTCGGCGGCTTCGAGTTGAGGTGGTCGTGGATCACCTCGGCGGGGTCCGAGCTCGGGAACAGGGGCTCGCCGGTCAGAAGCTGATACGCCGTTGCCGCGAGCGCATACTGGTCGGCCCGGGGACCGACCTCGTCGCCGGACAATTGTTCCGGTGCGCAGTACGCGACGGTGCCGATCGCCGTCGTCGACGCGGACACGTCGTCGGACTCGTTGATGTCGCGGGCAATGCCGAAGTCGGTCAACAGGATTCGCTGTTCGCCGTCGTCGTCGAGGTGGGTCAGCATGATGTTGGCCGGCTTGACGTCCCGGTGCAGCAGGCCGCGCTTGTGGGCCCCGTCGAGGGCGCTGGCGACGGCGGTGACGATGCGTGCCACGTCGTCGGCGGGCATGCCGGCGGGATGTCGCTCGGCGATGAGCCGCGAGGCGTCGAGTCCGTCGACGTAGTCCATCGAGATCCACAGCTGGCCGTCTGCCTCGCCGCGATCGTGCACCCCGACGACGTTGGGATGCCAGAGCGTGGAGGCAAGATCCGCTTCGCGGTTGAAGCGGGCGCGGTACTCGGTGTCGGCGGACCAAGCCGACGGAAGCAGCTTCAGCGCGTCGCGCCGCGGTAGCCGAGGATGCTGCGCCAGATACACCCGACCCATCCCGCCGGAGCCCAGCAGGGCGATGATCTCGTATCCGGCGAAGGTCTGACCGATGGTCAGCTCGTCATCCGGCAAGGGCGGGAGAGAAGGCCACTCATCGGGTGGTGGCGAACTCATTCCCGTACCTCCGAGTCGCTCGATCTGACTTTTGCATGCTTGCGCGTCAGTAACGAGCGTAGTGCTCGGCGGTCACATGTTGCGTTCGAGGCCGTCTCCACGCTGCGGTGGTGCGACGGGCGCGGGGCCCGCGCCATGGGGTGCGGGGCCGGCGGCGGCGTGGTCGAGCGGTGGCCGGCCATCCCTGCCAGCCCGCTCCCGTTCTGCGCGCTCGTCTCGCTCCTCGCGTTCCCGCTGCTCGGGTGACTGCTGCGGCGGAGGTGCGCCTGCGCCACCCGCACCCTGGCCGGCCGTCGGCTGACCGCCGGCTGGCTGCCCGGCTGACTGACCTGCTGGTTGCCCGGCTGGCTGGCTGGCTCCTCGTGACCCGCCGTGGGAACCGCCACCCCCGCCGCCCTGGGCCGCCTGCATGGCCTGCTGAATCATCGAGCCGAATTGGCCTGCCTGCTGGCCGAGTTGCTGCGCGGGCGCGCCGGCCTGCCCCGCCATCTGACCGAGCTGTCCCAGCATCTGACCGAATTGGCCGACGGACTGACCGCCCTGGTCGTCGGCGTTCTCGTAAGCGCTCTGCGCCGAACCCAACTTGCCGGCGAACATGGTCTCCTTGGCCTGCAGCGCGGTCACGCTCGCCGCCATCGGCGCCGTCAAGGTCGGCAGCACGCCGGCGATCGTCATGCTCATGGCGTCCTCACCCGGAGGGAGCATCGGAATCTGGGGCAGCTCGACACTGGCGGGATCCCAGTTCAGGGCGCCCGGCGTGTGCATCGGATCCATGGACATCAGGAAACACCTCCCCCTAGCTCACCAGTCATCGTCGACTTCTTCCTCGCCGTAGTCGAGCGGTGCCGGAGCGGCGAGCGACGAGCCGGTGCCACCGCTTTCGCCGCGCTGTTGGCCCATCATGCCCATGCCGCCGCCCATGCCACCGGCGCCCGCGCTGACCGGCGCCAAGCCCGCGATCGCCGCCCCGCTCGCGCCCGCGGGCCGCACCGACACGTCACCGGAGCTGCCGACCAGACTGGCCAGGGCCGGTGACTGCGGTGACAGACCGCCAGATCCTGGCAGCCCCGCCGCCTTCACCATGCCGCCTCCGGCACCCGCACCCGAGCCACCGGCCAGCGGGTGGTTGGAGAACGCCGAGAAGGGCGACACCGACGAACCCATGCCGGAGCTGCCCTTGCCCGCCGACATCAGCTGCTGCAACGGCTGCATGATCTGTTGCAGCGGCTGCATCAGCTGCTGCGGTGCCTGGGTCAACATGCCGCCGATCTGCTGCGGGAGCTGCATCGCCATCTGGCCCATCTGCATCATCATCTGCATCGCCTGCTGCGAGCCCTTGTCTGCGGCCTGCGACACCTGAGCGGTCCCAGGAGGGGCACCCGGATTGGGGATGTTGGGCGGCACGCCGAGGCCGGACGCCAGTTCGGCCGAGTTCGCGTTCACCATGGCGATGTTCTGCGACAGACCCGCCTTGATCCGGCTCTGCACCAGCTCCTGGGCGTTGCCGAAGGGCATCGCCGACAACGCCTCGCATTCGTGCTGAACCTCTTGGGCGGTGACGTTGACCAACATCTTCGTCTTCGCCACGGTGGCCTCCATGGTGCGCAGCTTCAGGGCGATTGCCGCGGCCTGGGCGGCATTGGCCTCGTGACCGGCGACGATCGTGGTGGCTTCACCCCCGGCGGCAAGCGCGCTGGCGCCCTTCCACTGATCGGCCATCTTCATCATCTGGCCCTGCTGCTGCGGTACCACCGAGCCGGTTATCTTGGCCGCCAGCGCCTCGTAGGAGGCCGCGGCAGCCGCCAGCGACTCCTCGTCGACGTTCGGCCAGCCAGGCCCCGTCACCGTCTGTGAACCAAACGGGCTGCTGTCGGGTGGCACACCCACGACTCGGCTCCCTCCCGCGCGTTTTGCTACGTAGGTCGAGATTACCGTCGAATCCGGGCGCGAGATGCACCAAAGGAGAGCTACTGGTCGCCTTCGCCGGCCGACCCGCCTCCGCTCGGTGCGGCTTTCCCGCCGTCGCCGGCCGGCTCGTTCACGGCGGTGGCGCCGGTTGACGGTGGCTCCGTCGGTTCCGGCGGCGACGAGGTCTGCGATGCAGTCGCTTCCGTCGTCGGCGAGTTGCCTGCGACCGGTTGGGCGGCCGTCTCACCGGGCTCGAACTTGTTGCCCGAGTCCATGACGTCCAGCGAGGTCCCGGTGACCTCGGTCGACGCGCCCGACTGTGCCGCCGGCTCCGGCGCAGGGGTTGGAGATGGGGGCGGGGGCGGCGGGGTGTCGTCGACGCTTGGCGCCACGTCGATGGCGGGCGCGGCGAAGCGCGCTTGCTCGATCACGGGTGGCGGAGGTGGCGGTGGAGGGAGGGGATCGACGCTCGGCTCCAGCGCGAAGGTGGTGACGACCGTGGCGGACGGCTCGTCGACCTGCGGCGCCACCGGCGCGACCGACATCGCCGCTACCGACATCGCCGAGGGCACCGCACTGATCGGGGTCCGCACCTCGTAGGCCGGCTTACCGCTCACCGCGATCACGTGAATCTTCTCGGATTCGCCCGGCACCGACGTCACGGTGATCTTGTCCAGTTCGGTCTTCACCTGCGACACGTCGGACGTACCAAGGAACACCGCGTCCAGCGTCTTGGACAGGTCCGCGAGGTCAGGGTGCTGCAGCAGTTGCGCCAACGCGACGTCGGGTAGCTCGAGCAGCGCTCGTATCTTCGCCTCGAGAGCGGGCCGCTCCAATTCGCTTGTCTGCGAGAGCAACGCCAGCAGCGCAGTCAGCTTCGACCTGAGTGGCACCTGTTGCACGACGAGCGACCGACTCGAACTCTCGAGCCCGATTCGAACGTTGGTCGGCCCAGACGCCGACATCGTCTTGAACACCGCTTGGGCCACGAATCGTTCGACGACGCCCTGGCCCGGGTGGTCGACGGCGTCGACGGCCGTCGGGTCCGACGCCTGGGGAAGGGGCACATACACTCGGGACTCGACGAAGGACGGGAAGACCGCCCACGCCGCGATCACCACCCCGGACGCGGCGAGCAGCGCCACGATCTGCCGGCCCTGCGTGCTCGTTGCCCGAGAAACACTGCGGCGCCGTGTATTCGTCGATGTGTAATCCACCATGTTCACCGCCCCCGGCACCGTTCCCAGATGCCCCGAGTGCGAGCGTACGACTCGGCCGACGCACCGGTCAACACCCAGTGTTGCAGTTTTGGCGAACGACACGAGGCATGCGCTCCACCGGGTGATGCGACTCGTCGGGACGTTTCGGGTCGTCCTGGATCGTTCGATCGACGGGTGCATGGATCGTTGGATCTACTTGTGGTCACGCCCGTTTCGTGCACGACCCACATACGGCCTCCGGATGGCTCGAGTCCCGCCTCGACGCGACGCGGCGAACGCGAACTCGTAGTCACCGCAAACATTCGCACCAGAGATCGGGTATGGCGCATTCGGCTACCATTTCGTAGACTTCGCCACACGTGAGGCGGTCGCCTAGCCGCTTCGAGGTCGGGCATGGGGGCGTCAAGGAGCCGGGGGGCTACCGCCTTCGCTGACAAAAGGCGCTACCTCACATGGCTTTTCGTTCTCCGGATGAGCGGGGGTTGTTGAACATGACCGAGGTAGTCGACCGCTACGAGTTGGTGCCCCTGCAGCAGGGCATGCTGCTACACGCGTTGAGCACGTCGGGCACCGGCGTCGACGTCGAACAGATCATCGTCATGACGAGCGAACCACTCGACGTGGAGACCTTCGAACGAGCGTTTCTGCCAGTGATGCAGCGTCATACGGTGTTGCGGACGCGATTGCGCTGGAGCGACGTGGACGAGCCGTGCCAGGAGGTGGTCGCCGACGGTGAGCTGCCGGCGACCGTCGCCGACTGGAGCGGCCTCGAACCCGAGGAGGCCGAGCAGCGTTTCGAGGCGCAACTTCAGGCCGACCGCCGCCAGGACTTCGACCTCTCTCGCGCGCCGATCCTGCGACTGTTCGTCGCCCACCTCCCCGGAGGCGGATCCCGTGTCCTGTGGACCTTTCATCACGCTCTCGGCGACGGCCGCTCGTGCGTCGTGTTGCTCGAATGGTTCGCGCTCTACGACGCCGCCCTGCGGGGCGAGACCGTGACGCTTGCGCCTGCGCGTCCGTACCGCGACTACGTCGAGTGGCGCCGGTCGCTCGATCTCACGTCCGCAGAAGCGTTCTGGCGCAACGAGTTGGGCACCTTCTCCGCTCCGACGCCGATCGGAGCGGACGCGCCAAAGGCCGTCTCGGGCGAAGAACTCCACGGAGCCGTTCAGCTGCGCCTGCCTCGGACCTTGTCGGATCCCCTTCGCGACACGGCCCGCGACACGGGCGTCACGGTCAACACGATGTTCCAGGCTGCCTGGGCCGTGTTGTTGAGTCGCCACTGCGGCGAATCGGACGTGGTATTCGGTGCCACCCGCACGGGACGCTGGACGGGCTCCGACGACACCGACGTGCGGATCGGCCTGTTCATCAACACACTTCCGATGCGCGTCGACGTCGACGACGACGCGCGAATCGGGCCGTGGTTGCGGTCGCTGCGGGCGAAGCAGGTCGCGCTACGACCGTACGAACACACCCCGCTCGCGGCCGTGCACGGATGGAGCGCCGTCGACCGCCGCACGCCGCTGTTCGAGAGCATCGTCATCTACGACCACAGGACACTCGACGGATTCCTGCAGATGCCCGGACGCCACTTCGACTACGTCGGTCAGACGAACTTCCCGATCGCGCTGCGGGCGTATGGCGACGACGAAATGCTGGTGCGGCTGGAGTATTCGACCGAGCGCTTCTCCGACGCCGCGGTCGCGCGCATGCTCGCTCACCTGGTGAACCTGCTGACGCGCCTGGCGGACGGCGACGCGGCCTACGTAGGTGATCTGGACCCGGTGGGCGACGACGAGCGGGCGGTTCTGGTGGGCCCGGGGCCACGTCCGGTGTTCGACACCCCCGACGTGACGTTGCACGCCGGGTTCGCCCGCCAGGCCGCCGCCACGCCGGAGGCCGTCGCGGTGAGCGTCGAAACGCCCACGGGCCGCGAGGAATTGACCTACGCCGACCTGGATCGTCGAGCCGAAGCCGTGGCGGCGCACCTGCGCAGCCTCGGTGTCACCGCGAACCAACCCGTCGGACTGCGCGTCGAACGCGGCGCCGACGTCGTCGTCGGCATGCTGGCCATCCTCAAGGCAGGCGGCGCCTACCTCCCCATGGACCCGGTCTACCCCAGCGAGCGCGTCGCCTTCATGCTCGAAGACGCCCAGGCCAGAGTCGTTCTGACGCAACGGGCACTGGCCGGGCAGCTGGCCGCTCTACCCGTGCAGTGCATCTGCCTCGACGCGCCGCTGCCACCCGCGCCGCGCACCCCACCGCAACCCGGTCACCCCACCGGCGACGACCTCGCCTACGTGATGTACACCTCGGGATCCACCGGGAAGCCGAAGGGCGTGCCCATCACTCACCACCACGTGCTGAGGCTCTTCGCCGCCACCGACGAGTGGTTCGACGTCGGTCCCGACGACGTGTGGACGCTGTTCCATTCCTATTCCTTCGACATCTCGGTCTGGGAGATCTGGGGGGCGCTGCTGTCCGGTGGGCGGCTCGTGGTCGTGACGCGAGACGTCAGCCGCGACCCGAAGGCATTCCACGCGCTGCTGCACCGCGAGCGAGTCACCATGCTGTGCCAAACCCCCACGGCGTTCCGGTCGCTGATCGACGTCGACGAGCGCGGTCCGGCCGCGCCATTCGCTCTGCGCGACATCATCTTCGTGGGTGAGGCACTCGAACCACACATCCTCAAGCCGTGGATCGACCGCTACGGCGACACCAGTCCGCGGCTGGTCAACATGTACGGCCCCACCGAAGCCACCGTGTACGCCGCGTATCGACCCGTCACCCGCGCCGACCTCGACGGAGGGAGCGTCATCGGCGTTCCCATCCCCGACCTGAGCCTCTACGTCCTGGACGCCCGCCTCAGGCCGGTGGCAGTCGGCGTGCCCGGCGAGCTCTACATCGCCGGTCCCGGCGTCGCCGCCGGTTACCTCAACCGGCCCGACCTGACCGCGGAACGGTTCCTGCCCGATCCGTTCCACGACGGGCTCGCGTACCGCAGCGGGGACCTGGCCAGGCGCCACGAGAACGGCGACCTCGAATACCTCGGCCGCATCGACCAACAGGTCAAGATTCGCGGCCACCGCATCGAACCGGGCGAAATCGAAGCCGCGATATCCGAACACCCGGCCGTGCGTCAGGTCGCCGTGATCGCCCGCGAAGACGTGCCCGGCGAGAAGAACCTCATCGCCTACCTCGTCGCCGACGCACCGCCTCCAAACCTGATCGCGGACCTCCGTGAGGCCCTGCACGCGCGGCTACCGGACTACATGGTTCCCACGCACTTCCTCCACGTAGACGACCTGCCGCGAACGCCCAACGGCAAGCTCGACCGCAACGCACTTCCCACGCCGCGACAACACCGTTCGGCGCCCCGTCTGATCGTCGACCCCCGCACCGCCAACGAGGAACTGGTGGTCTCGGTGTTCAAGGAGGCCCTCGACCGGCGCGACGTGGGCGTTCTGGACGACTTCTTCGATCTCGGCGGTCATTCGTTGATGGCCACTCGGGTCGTGGCCAAGCTGTGCGACGCGGCCCACGTCGACCTGCCCCTGCGAAATCTGTTCGAACGTCCGACACCAGAGCGGCTCGCCGTTGCCATCGACGTACTGTCCTGGGCTGCCGCGGGCAGCGCCCAGCTCGCCGTGGCCGGCCAGGGCGAGCGAGAGGAATTCGAGCTGTGAGCGCCTCCCAACTTCTCGAGGAGCTACGCGCTCTGGACGTGCACGTCGTGCTCGACGGTGATCGACTCCGCGTCAACGCGCCCGCCGGAGTGCTGACCGACGACCACAAACGCGATGTGGCGCAGCGCAAGTCCGAACTCATCGCATTTCTCCGCGAGGCGCAGCAGCTCGCCGCGCAGCAACGTGCGATCGTGCCACTCTCCCCGTCGGGAACGCGAACCCCCATCTTCGCGGTGGCCGGTCACAACGGCGACGTGTTCACCTATCGCGTTCTGGCGCATCATCTCTCACCGGATCAGCCGTTCTACGGCCTCCAGCCACCCGGACTCGACGAGGGGTCGACACCCCTGACGCGCGTCGAGGACCTGGCCGGGTACTTCGCGCAACAGATTCGCGAATTCCATCCGACGGGCCCCATGACGATCGCCGGCTACTGCGCCGGCGGCACGATCGCATTCGAACTAGCCCGCCAGCTCACCGAGTCGGGCGCGCAGGTGTCCAATCTGCTGCTGTTCGGCGCACCGTACTCCGGGTCGTACCGCGTTCCAGGTCAGGCGTTGGCAGTGGTGCAGGAGGGTATTCGCCGGGGCACCATCCATGCTCGGGCGATGCGGGGAGCCTCGCCACGCGAGCGCGTTCGGTACGTTGCCGGGCGCGTGCGCGGGAAGTTGGCGGACCGGGAGGAGAAGACCACCGACCCCGTCCTGATCCGGCGCGGCAAGGTGGAAAGGGCGACGATCGCTGCGGCGCGGGCATATTCACCGCAACCGGCGCGGTGTCACGTCGACTTCGTCATCCCCTGCCGCTCGTTCACCCGGTCGTGGGCCCGTCCGCTGCGCTGGGGCCCCCTGGCCACCAGCTCGTGCGAATTCGTCGGCCCCGACGGCTGCAGCAACGACCTGATGCTACTGCCCGAGCACGTCGCGCCGTTCAGCGCGTTCGTCGCCGAGGCTCAACAGCGCCGTCCGTGACGCGCGGCCTCCTGCTGTTCGCGTGCGTGCTGCTGGTCGGTGCGGCGGCGGGGATACCCGTGTACGTGCGACCCCAGGTCGACCAGCTGCGTCACGCTGACGCCGTCGTCGTGCTCAGCGGGCCGCACCATTCGCGATACCCGTTCGGCCTCGATCTGGCCGAGCAGGGGTGGGCCTCCAATCTGGTCATCTCGAATCCCCACCCGGCGGCCGACTCGCCTCTGACGCAGTTCTGTGCGGCGCCACATCCCCGAGTCACCGTGTACTGCTTCGATCCGGACCCGGCGACGACGAAGGGCGAGGGGCGTCAACTGCGTAACCTGGCCTCGGAACACGGTTGGCGCACGCTCATCGTCGTCACCTTTCGGCCCCACGTGTCCCGAGCCCGGTTCATCCTTCACCAATGTTTCGGCGGTGACGTGGTGATGGCGGCCAGCCCGGATCGCATTTCGGTGTCCAGGTGGGCGTTCGAATACCTCTACCAAACGGCGGGGTATCTACGCGCGGTCGCACAGCCCGGTTGCTGAGCCCGGTGACGCTGGGACCGTTGGCCATTCGGCAAACCTCAACGCCCAACCGGTGGCATACTGAACGTCATGCATGAGCACGTCCGTGCCGATTCAGCAATGCCGCGTGGTCCGACGGTGGACCGCCGAGGATTCGGCCGCCTGGCCCTCGTGACGACGGCCGCCGTCACCGCCGCCTGCGCTCCCCAACCACCGCCCAAGCCCACGGCACCCGCCAGTGCGACGGCACGGGTGGTCGACGCCAGCGCCGAGTCGTTCGTCGGCGACTACGGCACCGGCAACTTCAGTCAGTGGTGGGTTCAATGCAAGGACTACAACGGCGCGGGACGCGCCTTCCCGGGTTCGTACTCGGCGTCCGTCGTACCGGATCCCGTGCACGCCTACGCCGCCCGCTTCGAGGTACGCGAGGGTGACGTTCCCCCGTTCGGCGGCGGTGAGCGTTCCGAGGTGAGCGGCGGTGAGAAGACGCTCGGGTTCGAGGGGCAGGCTCGGTGGTATCGGTTCGCGACGATGTTCGACCCGACCTTTCCGGCCGATCACGCAAGCCTCGGGTGGGGGTTGACCAATCAGTGGCATGGCGATTCCAACGACGGCTCGCCGCCGCTCAATTGGAGCGTCAGCTACCAGGACGGGCAATGGACGCTGCTCGCCGACCGGCAGTCGTCGCCTGGCGGCTATCTCGGCAAGGTGGCCCTGTTCAGCGTCCCCCTCGACCCCGGCACCTGGCACGAGGTGGACATGCAGATTCTGTGGTCGGCGTCCGACTCGACGGGATTCGTCGAGTTGTGGCACAACGGCGTTCGCCAGACCTTCACCGACGGCTCGCAGACCTACCACGTGCGCACCCTGGTCCCCGGCGGTTCACCATCCTCCGTGTACTACAAGGAGGGGTACTACCGCCAGAACGGCATCGCGCCGACGGGCATCGTCTACCACTCGGCGTTTCGGTCCGCGGACACACGCGAGGCGCTCTAACCACCGGCGCACTCCGGGTAGGTCGTCAGAACGGAGGCCCGGCCGGTGGGCATCGACCATTCCTCCGACTGCTGATCCGCGGCTCGGTCCAGCAGAAGCAGTCGGGCGTCGTCGGGGACGGGCACCCGCTCGGTGTCGACCAGCCGCCCGTCGTCGCCGGGGCGCACGGAGTAGAGAATCCGATCGGCAAGCGGCAGGCCCACCTCGACCAGCAGCTGGGGGCGGTACGCACCCGCGATGACGTACTCGTCACCGTCGGCCGCGAGCGCGCGCGTCACCACACCCGCCGCGCATCGCCGCTCGGCCTGGATCTCGATCTCCCGAAGGACGGGGCCCGCCACGGAGAGACGCACGCGACCGTGGTCGCGATCCACCGCAAAGACGAAGCAGGACAACGCCAAGGACGCCGCCAAAATCCAAAGCACGACGTGCGGGGCGTACCGGCACAGCAGCCAGTACACGCCCACCAGCGCGGGTATCAGATAGGACGCCTCGTCGGGCAGCCAGACGAAGGGCAGAGCGAAGAGCACGACGGTGGTCAACGCCCAGCCGTTCATGACGCGATCGTCGGGCTCGGGCAGCGTGACCCCGCGCCGCCGGTTGAACCACGCCGCCACTGCGGCGCACGCCACCCCGAGGGAGCCCACGACGCCGAACAGCCCGACGGAAACGTTGTAGACCAACGACTTCCAGTCGCCGTACGCCGTGGGCGTTTGCACACCCACGGCGAGGAACGCCGGCAGGAAGAACGCCACTGCGATCGCCCCCGACCACCCAGCCAGGACGGCCAGCCGGCGCCACCCCGCCGCACTGCGCAGTCGTCCGACGTCGCCGTGCACGTACAGCACGGCCAGCGGAAGGATCGCCAGCGCATATGTCGGTCTGGAGGCCGCCGCCAAACCCAGGAACGTCGCGGCCCACCAGAGGCGGCCCGATTGCACGCACGACGTGGCCGCGAGAAAGAACGTCAAACCCCAGACGTAGTCCATGGCGCCGAGCCCAGCCACGTAGACGACCGGGGTGAACGACATCGCGAGGGCTCCGGCCACCGCGCGGGAACGCCCCAGCGGCAACAGCAATCGAAGGAACAACACCGCCGACGCCGCCGACAACAGTGTCGAGAGCACCCCGATTCCCACGCTGGATCCGACCCCGAGGTACAGCATCACGGCGTCGACGTACTCCGGCAACGGGTAGCCGGGTACCCGCGACGGGACGTAGACGCCGGTGTCCACCAGGTGTCGAGCCGCCGAGATCGCACGCCATGCGTCGGGATCGCCGCCGTAACCGTGTCCCAGGAGGGGCAGGCGAGTCAGCAGGACGGCGACGACCACGAGCGCCGTCACCCCCGAGGTGGAGTTGGCGCCGGTGAGCGCTCTGGTGCCGGTGCTGCCCAGCGTCGTGGCCACGGTCGTCTACCCGGCACGAAGGGCAGGTCGGCGCATCTCGAATCCCGAGACCTTGAGCCGGAACACCGCGTGGGAATGCTGACTCGCGATGCCGATGCGGGGCAGCGCAAGCGGATCGGAGTCGCGATCGGCGAAGCCGTTCGTCGTCGACAGCGCCCAGCGGACACCGTTGCGCCGCAATGCCTCCCGCGCCCGATGGTCGAAGTCCTGTTCGCCGCCGTTGGGATAGGCGAAGATCTCCGGGGCACGACCGGTCTCGCGTTCGAGCGTCGCGCACGATTCGGAGATTTCGTGGTCGACCTTCTCGTCGGAGCAACGCGACAGAATCGGATGGGTCACGGTGTGCGGGTGAAGGGAGACGTTCGCGTCGGCGGCAAGCTCGTGTGCGTCGTCCCAGGACAGCATCTGAAACGGAGTGCCATAGGCGTCGGACTCCGGCCCCAACGCGGTCACCAACCCCTCCACCTGCGCCAGCCGCTCCGCGTCCGGGAGCTGCTTGAAGTGCTGGATCACGTCATCGCGCACCGTGACTCGGTCCGAGGGGCTGCGCAACGAGCAGGTACCGAGCCCGATGGTGGCCAGGTCGACCTCGGGCTGCGTCGTGCGGGCGAACGCCAGCCAGAGTCGGTCGGGCCACAGCGCCTCACCCGTTCCCATCGGACCCGTCGCGACGAAGACCGCCGCGGGCAGCCCGAGTTCACGCAGGACCGGCGCGGCGTGGGTCAGGAGGTTGTGCGTACCGTCGTCGAAGGTCAGTGCCGCCGCCCGCCGGGGCAGGCTTCCGTCGCGGAGCCGCTCAACGGCCTCCTCGAGCGGCAGGACGTGGAAGTGCTTGCGCACGTACGTCAACTCTCGGCGCAGGGTCGCGGCGTCGAGGACGTAACTACAGGGTGGGTCGACCGGCTCACCCTCGACCCCGTGGAACATCAGGATCGCGAGTCGCCGGGACTTGCGCCACCGGGTCACCGCGGGCACGCCGACGGCACAGAGCAGCCGGGCGATCAGCTGCTTGGCGGCCGCGCGGGTCAGAACACTGGTCACTGATTCCTCCTATCTCATTGCCGCGTGGTAGGCCTGGACCGTCTTCTCGGCAATCGTGTCGGGTGCGTAGCGAAGTACCGCCACGTCGTGTGCGCGACGGCCCATCCGAAGGCAAAGCCCTTGATCGTCGAGCAGCGCCCACAACCGGTCGGCCAGTTTCACTTCGTCCTCGGATTCCACGACGAATCCGGTTTCGCCGTCGTCGACCATCTCGGGCACACCACCCACCCGAGTGGCGACGACCGGCTTACCCGCCGCCATGGCCTGGGCGATGATCGTCGGTGCATTCTCCTGCCGCGAGAACGACACGACCGCCCGAGCATCGGTGAGTTCCCGTCGCAGCCGATCGTTGTCCACCTGGTCGACGACGTCGACGCAGTCGGTGAGGCCCAGGGCGGCCACGCGGCCCAACACCTCGTCGAGGTAGTGCGCATCCGGTTGCGGACCGATCAGCGCCAACCGGGCGTCGGGTACCGTGGCGCGGCACTGAGCGAACGCGTTGACCAGGCCCAGCGGATTCTTCAGTGGGATGAGCGCGCCCGCGTACAGCAGTCGCGGCGCGGTCGGTGCCGGGGGCGCCAGCGCGAAGAACTCGGGGGCGGTGGGATTGGCGATGCTCGTGCGCGTCCCCCGCACCAAACCGGAGAGCTCCTCGGCGTCGTACTTCGATATCGAGACGACGACCTTGGCGCGTCGCAGCACCCGTTTGGCCAGACCGCGGATCAGCTTGGCTCGCAGGGTGGTTCGCAGACTTGGCGCGTGGTAGAGGTGGGTCTCGACGTAGGTGATCCCGTGCACGGTGACCACGGCGTTGGGGCTGCAACGCACCGCGACGTCGCCGTTCACCCCCATCTCCTGACCGTGCACCACGTCGGGCCTCACCTCCTCGAACACCCTTCGCGCCCGACGCAGGTCCAGGTAGGACCGGGTGAGCATGCGCCACCGGTACTGGCCACGCACGTAGCGGACCTGCACCTTGGGCGACTCCTGCCGGACTCCCGACGGCACCTCCCCGTGGTGGAAACGCAGGACGGTGATGCTCTCGACGTCGTCGCGCTCGGCCAGTGCGGCCACGAGGGTGCCCGTCGCCGACTCCACTCCGCCCCGTATCACGCCCGGCTCGAGCGGATACGTGCCAATCATCAACACCTTCAGTCCCATTCGTTCCCCCTCATCTCGGCACGGCACCCCCGAGGCGGGATGCCAGGTTCCCGACCAGCCCCCGGACGGATCGATACCGCGACGGCGACACCAGCCGCAGCACGCCGACGTAGATCCCGGCGAGCAGAACGCACTCGACGGCCACCGCCGCCAGGCCGACCGGCTCGACGAACCGGTCCGACCGCGTGACCACGTGCTCGAGCGGGAAGACCACCGCGAGGGCGACCGCCGCGGCCAGAGTCGACGGGGCGACTACGTCGACGACGTCGCGCAGCGACGCCTCGACCACCGAGCGGGCGAGCAGAATGGCGACGACGCCGCAAGCGAGGTACGTCACGGAGAGGCCAATGCCGACTCCGACGAGGCCAAAGGGCAAGAGCAACAGGATGAGCGGGATGTGCAGCGCCAACCCCAAGGCGCTCAGCCAGTTCACCAGCGACGACCGGCCGGCCCCCTTGATCGCCGTGATGCCGAGCGCCTGAAGCGCGGCACCCACCGCGATTCCCGACATCGCCATGGCGGCGGTACCCGCGGGATGCCATGCGTCGCCCAGGAGCAGCACCACGACGGGCCTGCCGAGAACCAGCAGCAGCACCCCCACCGGGAGTGCGCCGAACCACGTCCAGCCCAGCGCCCGCAGGAACGCGTCGCGGAATCTCGCCGGGTCGGCCGAGACGCGCGTGAACGCCGGAAACAGGACGTAGCCGAACACCTCGACGATCGCCATGGCGGGCATCGCGGCCATCTGAGACCCGTAGCGGTACTGCCCCAGATCGGCCGTCCCGAGCCGGCGCCCCAGCAGCACCTGCTGGAACGCCTCGCGGATGCTGTGGGACACGTTGTCCAGGAGCAGGGGGAACGAGAACACCGCCATCTCCCGCCACAGCGCCACGGAGAACCGCCCGCGGAACGGGCGCCACCTGGCCATCCACCAGCTCAGCCCCAGCAGAACGGTGATCGACGCGTAGGAACCGACGACCAAAGCCCACGCGCCAAAGCCCATGCTGGCGAACGCAATCGACACCCCGGCGAACGCGATCTTCGCCGCGGGCTGGATGACCATTCGTTGTTTGAACCGCAGGTCGCGCTGCATCAGCACCTCGGGGACGCTGACGCACATGTAGAGCACGACCAGCCCGGACGTCGCCGCCGAGATCTGCCCGGCTCTCGCGTCATGGAACAGATACCCGACCACCGGCGAGGCGATCAGCACTCCGATCCCGAGCAGAACCCCCGCCGCGAACGTCACGATCAACACCGTGTTGGCGGCGTCCTCGATGTCGTCGTCGCGCTGGATCAACGCTTGAGCGAGGGTGCTCTGGGTGAATGCCAACAGGAAACCCGACAACACCGACCCGGCTGCGTAGACGCCCACCTCCCCGGGTCCGAGGATTCGGCCCAGCGCGATCGTCTGGACGATGACGGCCAGCTGGCATACGACGACCCCGACCGCCGAATAGCCCACGCCCCGTTTGAGAATGCCGCTCAGACTCGCCGTCATCGGCTACCAACCGATGCCCTGGTAGTTCGGCGTCTCGCGCAACTCCACGGCGTTGGGCAGGCGCACCAGATCGATGATCAGGCGCTGCGTTCCGAGTCGTGCCACCGCGTCGACGACCTGGGCGGAAGCCGAGCCGACGATCAGCACGTCGGCGTGCTCGATCACGGCGTCGACGTCGTCGGTCAGGACCTCGCCGATGTGGGGCAGTCGCTCGGCGATGTAGGTGCGGTTGGCGCCGATCAGGCGGGACAGTACGACGTTGGCGTCGTGGATCTTGACGTCGAAGCCCTTTCCGATCAGACGCTCGGCGAGCTCCACCAACGGGCTCTCCCGCAGGTCGTCGGTGCCCGCCTTGAAGGAGAGACCGAGGATTCCGACCTTGCGCCGCCCGTCGGCGATCACCAGGTCGAGCGCGCGGCGCAGATGAACCTCGTTGGAGACCAGCACGTTCGACAGCAGCGGCAGGTCCACGTCGTTGCGCCGCGCGGTGTGGGTCAGTGCTCGAAGGTCCTTGGGCAGGCACGACCCGCCGAAGGCGAACCCCGGCCGAAGGTAGGCCCGGCTGATGTTCAGCTTGGTGTCCGCGACGAAGACGTCCATCACGGCATGCGAGTCCAGCTTCAGGGCGGCGCACAGCGCACCGACTTCGTTGGCGAACCCGATCTTGAGCGCGTGGAAGCCGTTGTCGACGTACTTCGTCATCTCTGCAACGCGGATCGGCACGTCGAAGCGCGGGCCGGGCAAGCCGTCGTACAGCCGCAGGACGGTGTCCCGGGCGCGGGGGTCGGTGCCGCCCACGACGGTCTTCGGCGGGTCCAGGAAGTCCCGGACGCTGGTGCCCTCACGGAGGAACTCGGGGTTGACGCACACGCCGAAGTCGACTCCGGCGCGTCGTCCCGATGTCCGTTCCAGCAGGGGTATGAGCAATTCCTCGCAGGTTCCGGGCACCATCGTGCTGCGAAACACGACGACGTGCCACGAGTCCTTGTCACGAAGCGCCGCACCGATTTCGGCGGTCACCTCCTCGAGGTATCTGGTCGACAGGCCCCCGCCCGCGGTCGACGGGGTGCCGACGCAGACCAGGGAGACGTCGGTGGTCAGGACCGCCAGGTGGGCGTCGCCGGTGACCACGAGGCTGCCCGCGGCGACGACGTCTGCCGTGAGTTCGCCGATCTCGTCCTCGACGACGGGCGACCGGCCCTGCCGGAGCGACTCGACCTTTTCGGCGCTCACGTCGACGCCGACGACGCGGTGACCCCGCGAAGCCAGACATGCGGCGCTCACGCAGCCGACGTAGCCAAGGCCGAAGAGGCTTACCGATTCCCGAAGGTGCTGATTCATCGTTCACTCACCAATCTCATCGTCGACGGAGGCGAAATCGTCACCGCGCCAGGGGTCGTGACGTCGATCGTCAGGTCACGTCGGACGTCGTGCTCCCACCAGCTGATTTCCAGGCGGTCCCCGGCCCGGACGATCTCGGGCCTCGTCACCGCCCCGGCGTCGGCGGTGCGCAACAGCGAGAGCATCGCGAGCGGGAGGGCACTGCGGGTCGAGGCCGTCAGCAACCAGGTCGGCGTCCTGGCCTCCAGACGATCCGACCACCACCCCAGCCCGGAGTCGGCATCGGCGCGGATCTGGCCGAACACGACGGAGGTCGTTGCGGCGTAACACAACTGAAGCACCGGCCCGTCGCCCCGGTCGACGAGGTGCCCGTCGGCGGTGGGAATCCAGTCCAGCTCGGGGTGCAGGGGCCAGGACACCGAGACGTCGTGCACCGACGAGCCGTCGAGGAGGTCGACGACGACGATGGTCGGGTCGCCGGGAGGGGCGATCAGCCAGCGCCGGTGCGTCACCGGATCGCCGAGCCTGCGGTATCCGTCGTGTTCGGCGTCGACGATGCCGCGCGTCAGGTCGACCGAGTGCACGGTGGTACTCGCCTGCCGCTTCCAGTAGAAGGGGCCGCCGATCTCGGACTGGTCGAGACCGTCGACGCAGACCGTGGCGTGAGCAGCGGTGCCACGGTGGGCGACTCGCCACTGCGGATTGGCGTAGTAGCTGCCGGTTCCGGGGTCGACGACGAGCTCGTGGCCCCCGGCGCTGAGGGTCACCGCGAGCGCGTCGGCGTGCCCGTGCGCGGCGGTCGACCCGTGCCCCAGCGGTCCGACGTCCATGGTCAGCCGGTGCGGCCCCGGGCGCAGGACCACCAGGCCGCCATCCGGCGCGTACGCACTTGCGGCGGACTCGCCCTGGCCGACGCCCGCGCCGATCTGGTGGACCGGCGTACCCAGCGCGGTCGCGAACCACGCTGCAGTCAGCGTCATCTCGCCGTGCCTGCCGGCGGTGTCGTGGGCCGTCGTCGCCGCCACGATGCCGAGGTGCTGGCGCACGGTGCGCTTCGGCTCGGCGCCCAAGCGGACCGCGAAGCCGTCGTCGTCGTCGCCGTACCGGGGGTCGGGGTCCTCCGATCCCACCAGCGAAGCCAGGTATCGCGCGCTTCGGTCCAGCGCCGCGACGAGTTCGGGCGGCGGCCGACGGTTGCCAAGGCGCAGCAGCCCGACGACCCACGAGAACAGCTCGGCGGTGAAGACCTGATAGGACACCGACTGCTCGGCACCCGCACCGTCGGCAAGGATCTGCCGCCCGGCCTCGTCGGCGAGCGCGTCGAGCGCCCGCTGGTAAACCCTTGCCGGCGAGGCGAGTTCGGGGAAGAAGAGGTGCACGGTGACCAAGCCCGCCAGCTCTCCGATGAGGTGGTTGTTGGCCGAGCTAAAGCGGGAGCGACCGTGCCAGCAGTGGCGGGCACTCGCGTCCAGCATCCGGACCACCCGCCGGTACCGCTGCGCGGTCATCTCAGGTGAGGTCCGCAAGCCCTGCAGGGCGACGGCCACCGAGATGGCGCGGATGCCCGCCTCGAACGCTCCCCGCCACGCCATCCCGGTACCGACGGGATTCTGGTCCAGCCACGAGTCGAGATGGTCGAATGCCCGCTGCGCGTAACGATCGTCATCGGTGACGAGCCAGGCCTGCGCCAGGATCGGCAGGTGTTGGAGGCGGTTGAGCTCCCAGATCCACTTCGGATCGCTGCTGGCCACCCGGTGGTCGAGCCTGCTGGCGGCCGTCGTCGGCCAGCGGTAGCCGCTGAGCGGGTCGACGTTCCAGTCGACGACCGGGCCCACGTTCGCGCTCGGGTATCCCAGGTAGGTGTGTTCGCCGGCCAGGATTCGGTCGGCCTCGGCGATCAGTCGGCCGACCTCGGCCGGTCGTCGCACCGCCATCTGCCGCGCCCGGTCCCGGTCGAGCAGCACCGGCCGCGAATCGGCCTCGCGGAAACGCGTCAGCAATGCGTCCCAGTCGACCGGACCGGTCAAGATCCTCGCGTCGGAACGCTCGCGGAGGCCGTCCCGCCCAGTCAGCGTGTCCGCCACTCTCGCTGCGCGCCAAACCATTTCGCGGGGTGACATCCGTGCGGCGCGACCGGCATACCACGCGAGGCGCGACCGGCGTGACTCATCCGTACGCGCGGCGAGGTGCCGGTAGGTGGCGAGGAGAAGGTCGAGGTTCTGCTCGCCCTCGCCAGGGTCGACGCCGCCACCGACTGCCTCACCGGCGAGAGTGTCGCGCAGCCGGGCGGCGAGGTCCACCGAGTCGGCGGGGCGGTAGCGGACGACTCCGCCGGGGCGAAAGCCGACGTCGCTCGCCACGACGGGCGTACCGACGGCAAGAGCCTCGCGAACGGAGATGGCGTCCCCCTCGTGGTGAGGGGTACGGACGAAGGCGTCCGCCCGGCGCAGGATGGGAAAGACGGCACGCTCGTCCTCGCGGACCAGGACCGCGTCGCGCAGGTCGTCGTCGGCGAGGACGTCTAGCAACTCGGCGCGGAAGTCGGCGTCCCCACCGCCCTTGACCATCAACACCAGACCCAGACGGGGATGCGAGACGCGAAGCTGCCGAACGGCTTTCACCAGATCCTGGCTGCCGTAGTAGTCGTACCACCCGCTGATCGACGCGACGAGCGGCGCATGCCGGTCGGCGAAGTCCCCGACTGCGGCGGGCAGCACCTGCTCGGCGCGGGGGTCGAGCCGCACGGGCAACGCATTCGACACCGTGGTGATGCGGGACTCACGCACCCCGACGTTCCGCAGCGCCGTGGCGATCTCGTCGGTACACGCCACCAACAGCTGCGGCCGGGTCAGGATGAAGCGGACGAGCCACCGTCGGGCACCCCGGTAGCTCGCGACGGCGGCGGGGAACTCGCCGCCCGCGATGGACAGGATGCTCGGACGACGCACCACCTGGGCGGCAACCAGGGGCAGGACGTTGCCGATCAGGTTGGGCTGGCTCCCCGTGACGCAGTGGACCACGTCGGGTCTGGCGCGCACCAGGGCGATCGCCGCGCGGACGAAGACGACCACCCGGCCCAGGTGCCGTCTCCACCCGCCGACGGCGGCGTACGGGACCGGCACCCGGAGCGGCTCCAGCCCCGCCTGCCGCAGACCTGCTTCGATCGACGAGAAGTACACGCCCATCCCGCCAAAGGGTGGCGGAAACGGTCCGACGAGAGCGACCGTGACGGGCCGACTCGCGGTCACTCCGGCCTCTCCTGCTCGCCGGCCATGCCGGCGCCGGCGCCGCGGCCGCCGAGCGCTTCCGGCAGGTCGACGACGACCGCCCGGCCCTGGGCGAGCGCCATCGGGACCTGCAGCGTCAGCGCGCTCGACCAGAACGCAGCCTCGGCCACGGCCTGCGCCTCCCGACCGCCGGCGGCCAGGTCGGCGAACAGGTCCATCTCCTCGCGATGGCCCTTCTCCTGACGGCGGCCGCGCGTGCGCTTCCGCTTGCCGCCCTGCCCGATCTCCAGGCCGAAGAAGTCGTCGACGATCCCGACGGTTCCACCGCAGTAGACCTCGATCCGCTCCTTGGGGATGCTCGGGTCGCCGTTGCCGAGGTACTGCAGGCTCGCGACGGAACCGCAGGAGAACGTGACCTGCACGACGACGGTGTCGGCCAGCTCGGCGGGATCGGGCGAGGCGATGGCCTCGGCCGAGACGCGCACCGGGCGGCCCTCGACCAGGGAACACGAGAGGTCCAGGAAGTGGCACAGTTCGCCGATGATGCGGCCGCCGCCGGAGATGGGATCGCGCATCCAGTGGTCGGGCGGCATTTGCCCCGCGTTGCAACGGGCGATCACCACGCGTGGCACGCCGGGCGGCAACGCGGCCCGCAGCTTGGCCGTCAGTGGCGAGAACCGCCGATTGAAGCCCACGAGCAGGGGCGCCCCGGTCTCCACCCAAGCCGACGCGACGTCCTCGAGGCCCGCCCAGGTGGTGGCAAGGGGCTTCTCGCAGAAGGTCGCCTTCCCGGCGCGCAGCGCCTGGGCGGTCAGCCCGGCGTGCGAGTCGTGACGCGTGGCGATGACGATCGCGTCGACGGTCGGATCGGTGATCAACGCCTCGGCGTCACTGGTCGCGTGGGCGAAGCCATACGTCTCGGCCACTCGACGCGCCGTGGCGCCACTGGAGGTCGTGATGCCGACGGGTTCGACCTTGTCGGTGGCCATCAAGGCCGGCAGCAAGACCCGGGTGGCGAAGTTCCCGGCACCCACCATGCCGAGGCTCACGCGTTCGACCGACGGACGGCGGTGCGGGTCGAGCTCGACGCGGCGGCGCTCGGCGGCGGCCTCGCTGTTCGGGTAGTGCAGCAGAACGCCCACCGGGCGGGTCTCGTCCGGGGACTTGCCCGAGATGAGTGCGTAGGCGTCGGCCGCATGGTCGACCGGGAAGTGGTGCGTGGTCAGGCCTGCCACGTCCACCCGACCGTCGCGGACCAGGCGCAGAAACTCACCGAGGTTGCGCTGCTCGGTCCACCGGACGTACCCGATCGGATAGTCGTGTCCGTGCTCCTCGTAGGCGGGGTCGTAGCGACCCGGTCCGTACGACCGCGAATATCGAAGGTCGATCTCCTTGTCGTAGAACGGTTCTCGGGGAAGATTCAGTCCGACGTGGCCCACGAGCACCACCCTGGCCCGGTCGCGCGCGAGCTGGGCCGCCAGCTCGATCGGATCGTTGGAGGAAGCGGCGGCACAGATCAGCACGGCGTCGACCCCGACCCCGTCGGTGACGGCGTCGACGACGGCCTCGATGGACGAGCCCCTCGGCACGGCACGCTCGACGCCCAGCCGTTCGGCCAGCGAACACGCCACCGGGTCGAGATCCGTGCCGAACACCCTGGCCCCGGCCACCCTGGCCAGCTGAGCGGTGACCAGACCTACCAGACCCAGCCCGACCACCAGCACGCGGTCGCCGAGGCCCAGCTCGGCCTGCCGGACGCCGTGCATCGCGATGCAGCCCACCGTGCCGTAGGCGGCCTGATCGGCGGTCACGCCGTCGGGCACCCTGGCCAGCAGGTGCTTGGGGATGAAGTTGACCTCGGCGTGGTTCGCGTAACCCGCCCCGGAGCAGGCGACGAGATCGCCGACCTCGACCCCCGGCACGTCGGGTGCGACCGCGAGGACGCGTCCGGCGGCGCTGTAGCCCAACGGGTTCGGCGCCTCGAGCCGCTGCATCACGGTCCGGTAGGTCTCCCGCATGCCGTCCTGGCGGGCCTTGACCAGTACCTGCTGCACGAGCTCCGGCCGCGCCCGAGCCTTGCCGAGCATGCTCTTCTCACCCATCTCGATCTTGCTGCGCTCGGTGCCCGCACTGATGAGCGACGACAGGGTCGCGACGAGCGCCCCGCCGCGGTGCAGCCGCGGCGGCGGGACCTCGCTCACCGACACCTCACCGGACTTCAGGTTCTGAATTGCCTGCTTCACATCGCCTCCCAACGTCGTGCGCCGTCGATGACGACGACTGATGCCAACGGCTCGTCTTCCACTGCCGGGGTGGTCGTCCCAAGCAGACGTTCGTAGAACCGGATGAGGGTGCTGCGCGAGGTGTCCCACGACAGGTCGTGGGCAACCCGGCGGTAGCCGGAAGCACCCATCACCCGGCGCTTACCCGGGGTACGCAGGAGGTGGTCGACCGCCGTGGCGAAGGCCAGCTCGTCGTTGGCCGGGACGTATACCGCGGCGTCGCCGGCCGATACGCGGGATTCGACCAGGTCGAAGGAGACGATGGGACGTCCCATGGCCATGTACTCGACGACCTTGTTCATGGTGGACACGTCGTTGAGCGGATTGCGTGGGTCGGGCGCCAGGCAGACGTCGGCCGTGGAGAGGCAGCGCTGCACGAATTCGTCGGACACCCGGCCAGGGAATTCGACGACGTCGGAGAGGCCGAGTTCCTCGCTGAGCGCCACCTGTTGGTCGAACGTGTCGCCCGCACCCATCATGATGCAGTGAAAGTCGTTGCAGCCGAGCTGGTCACGCAGTAGATGAAGGGAACGCACAGCGTAGTCCACGCCGTCCGACGGACCCATGACGCCGAGGTAGGCCAGCAGGTACGGCTTGCCGCGCTTGAGACTCTCGTCCGGGGCCTGCCGGACGAACCGGCTGAGATCGGGTGCGGTCCGCACCACCACCACGTCGTCGGGGTCTACCTTGCCGCGCTCGACGGCGATGCGTCGATAGCTCTCGTTCGTCGAGATGACCGCGTCGGCGCAGGCAAAGGTCACCCGCTCGACGACTCTGGTCAGCCAGTAGAGGATTCGGCCACCGTCGGGGAATCGGGACAGGAACATCTCGGGCCCGAGGTCGTGGTGGTCGAAGACGAACTTCGCCCCGAACGGACGCAGTGCCAGCGCGATCAGGAACAGCAGGTCCGGCGGATTGCAGGCGTGCACGACGTCGACGCGCTCCTCGCGGCGAACTCGGATCGCCAGGCGCAGCGTGTGAATGAGCGCGAGCCCGTACTCCCTGACGTAGCCGATCGGGCCACCGGTTGCCGCGTGCAGCGGATAGCGCAGGATTCGCACGCCGTCGACCACCACGTCCCGCTCCCGGTCTTGGCCGTCACCGGTCGGGCAGATCACCGTGACCTTGAATCCCGCACCGACCAGTGCACGGCTCTCCTGCCACACGCGCCGGTCGAACGGGACCGAGAGGTTCTCGACGAGAATCAGTATGTGGCGCGTCATCATCGACTCCGATCACTGAGTAGGGCGTGGTCGGCGACCACGTCCTCGAGGGCCCGCTGAGCCAGGTCCACGCTGCGGTCCAGACTGAATTCGGCGACCACGCGACGGCGCCCCGCCAGACCCATGCGTCGTGCGGCCTCGGGACGCGACAAGAGGGTCGCGATCCTGGCGGCGAGCTGGTGCGGGCTGCTGGGCGGCACCAGGTAGCCGGTCCGGCCGTCCTCGATCATCTCGGGGATTCCGCCCACGGCGGTACACACCGCCGGCCTGGCACACGCCATCGCCTCGAGCAACGCGATCGAGAAGCATTCCACCGTCACCGAACTCAGCGCGAAGACGTCGACCGCGCGCAGCAGTCGGCCGACGTCGCGACGCACCCCGGTGAAGTGCACGTTGGACCCGAGCCCGAGCTCGGCACACAACCCCTCGAGCTCGGTGCGGCAGGCCCCGTCCCCGATCACGAGGAACCTCGCCGACGGCATGTCGTCGACGACGATGCGAGCTGCCCGCAGGAACGTGGCGTGGTCCTTGATCGGGCTCAGCTCGGCGACGATGGCCACCACCGGATCGCCTGCTGTCCAACCGAACTCGCCCAGCGGTGACGCGTCGGTGGTGGGATCGAACGCCGCCGGATCCACCCCGTTGTGGATGATGCGGATCCGGTCGTCGGGGTACCCGAGATCGTCCACGAGATATCGACGCTGCGCCTCGGCGACGCCGAAGTACGCGCTCGTCCAGCGCGTCAGGGCGCGGTCGACGTTGCGGCGCAGGGTGCTTCGAGGCGTTGCGTCGCCGATGTTGTGCACCCACATCACCGTGTGTGCGACGCCTGCGACACGCGCGGCGATCCGGCCGAGGGTCTCGGCGTTGTAGCCGCGCACGACGACGACGTCCGGTCGCCCGTCGCGCATGATCGCGGTGAGTGCGGCCACGGCCCGCCCGGCCTGCAGTTTGCCGCCCAGATGGAGGGCCCGGGCCGGCACACCGGCAGCCACGAGGTCGGCGAACAGACCACCCTCGTCACCGATGCAGACCACCGACGGCGTGAACCGCTGCGGATCCAGGCGTGGCAGGAGCGTGGTGACGTGACGCTCCGCACCTCCGACCATCAGATCGGGGACGACGAACAGGAGCCGGATCGGTCGCGCACTCATCGACGCTCCCGATGGCTCGACACCGCACGGTCGGCCCATCCGACGGTGACGCCGACGATGAGGAAGATGATGGTCGTGGAGAAGTCGAAGTACCGCAGGTCCACGGTCATTCCGGCAAGGACCATGATGGCGAGCGCCATGGCGGACAGGATCACCAGGGGCTTGCCGCACACGTCGTGGTCCGGGAGCTCCCCGTACGCACGCCACAACCGACGTGCGACGAGTGCGAGCACCCCGAGGTAGGCGATCAGCCCGATCACGCCCAGCTCGGCCAGGATCGCCAGTTCGTTCTCGTGCGACACCTCTCCCAGACCGGCACTCCACACGGTGTCCGGCGTCCACTGCTGGTGGTGATAGGAGTTGACCGCCTGAAACCGACCGATCCCCCATCCCTCCAGTGGTTTTCGCACGAATGCCCACAGAGCGGTCTGGATGTCGTTGAGCCGGGATTCGACCTCTGCCTGGGAACCCACGCCGCCGGCCTCCCGATCGGCGCTGGTGAACGTCGACCAGTTGACCGCGACGAACGCGGTCAGCGCCCCCAGCACCGTGACGTACCAGTGGCGGGATCCCTTGGCCAGAAGCGCACCGATGACCAGCACGGCGAGTCCACCCAACCAGGCTGCGCGGGTGCGGGTCTCGTAGAGTCCGACGCCGGCCGCGACACCGATCACCAGGGCCAGGACCCGCTGCCACCGCGGTTCGCTGCGCCGGGTGAGTACCAGCATCGCGGTCGCAAACCCCAGTGCCAGGACCATTCCGTTGATGACCGGCTGGTTGAAGATGCCCACTGCCCGCCCCGCCCAGCCCGGCCGCTCGACCACGACCACGTACCGCGGCCACACCCAGTCGGCGAGCCCGGTGAACGGCATGATGCTCACCGCCGCCGAGTACGCGGTCAACGCCAACACCGTCCACAACAGTGCCCGCACCGCCGAGACGCGATCGAAGGCGTAGCGACCCACCACGTACGCCGAGAACGGGATCATGACGCCGATCACGATGAGCCGCGGTATCGAGAGTTCCGCGCCGAGAAGCACGTCGGTGGCGGGGTATCGGTGCGGAGCCAGCATCGAGTAGACGTTCCACGCGACGTACGCGGTCATCGCCCAACCGATCACCCCGATGCCGCGCAACCGGTCGCGCGTGCAATCCAGCCACAGCACCAGCGCGATCCCCAACGCCACGAAGGCGATCAGGAACAGCTCGACGGGCAGGCTGACCAGAGCCTTGACCGGTATCCGCAGGAACATCGCGACGAGCAACGCAACGGTGGCCACGACGACGACGGTGGGTGGTGCGGAGTCCCGGTCGTCGCCAACCGGGGTGGTGGTGGCGGCGGGACGCAGGTCGACTGCGCTCATCCGGGACCGCCGGTGGTCGACTCGAACTCGGGCCGCGCGTCCAGGTCGACGCGCCGCAGCTTCCCGAGCCGCCCCCGTCGACTGCCGCCCACCAGGACCGCGCCGAGGAGAACCGCGCGGACGCCGGCGAGGGCATCCACTGCCGCGGTGACTCCCGAGGCCCTCGACCATCGCTTGTCGACCACCAGGATGGTGCGGTCGGCGGCTGCACAGATGGGCTGTGCGTCGACGGATTCGGTGATCGGAGGCACCGAGACGACGATCGTGTCGGCGTCCGTCCTGAGCTCGTCGACGACCGCCGTCACCCGGTCGCGGCTGACCCGCGAACACCGGTCGTCGACTCCGGATCCGACGGGCATGATCCGCAGCGATTCGACCGGACCATCCCTCAACGCGCTGCCGACCACCCCGGGATCGACCAGTGCGTCGTTGAATCCGATGTCCTCGATGGCGGGTGACGCCTCGTCGTCGGCGTAGACGAGGACCGTTCGAGATCCCTGGCGTGCCGACAGGGTCGCGAGAGCTTCGGCGAGTTCCCGGGCGCCGCCTGCGCCTCGCGCGTCGGTCACGGCGACCACCGTCGCCTTCGGCAGGTCCTGGAGGCTGACGACGTTGACGAGGCCGTGTAGCCGAGTCTCCCGCACCCGGCTCTCCTCCAGCGTGTCACCGGCGGGAAGGTCGGCCAGCGCGTCGACGCCCGTCTTGTCACGGAGGTCACCCGAGTTCTCCAGCCTCGTGGACACGGCCGCCAAGGCGAGTGCGGCGAGGACACCGAGCAGGACGCCGCCCCCGACCCGCATCAGGAGCTCGATCTTGGCCTTGGACGCGATCTCGGTGACGCCGCCCCGCGGCTGAAGTTCCTGCATCTGGTCCGTCGAATCGGCCCGGAGCACGTCCAGGCGCTGTTGCAGTACGGGCGCCAGTGGGTTCAGCACGCCGGAGGGACCGGGCTGGGCCATCAGCGCGTCGAGTTGACGCTGAGTGTCTCGAATTGCGTTGTCGTTGCGTCGTTGTCGCACCGAGTTGATGTCCTGGGTGAACGCCTCGGCCATCCTCAGCGCGGCTTCTTGGGCGACCTTCGGATCCTTGGCGATCGCCTCGATGGTCAGGATCGGACTGGCCCCCACCATCCGGGCCTCGAAGGTGACGTCCGGTGGGACGTCGAACGTGGTCCTCAGCCGGCCGACCGTCGCGGGATCGTTGAACAGGGTGGAGTATCCGGTGATCATCGTCGCGTCCTCGAGCGGATTGCGGTTCGGAGAGGACAGCACGAGCGTCGACGTCGCCGCGTACGTGGGCGTGACATTCAGCAGGGGCAGCGCGCTCACCGCCGCGAGTCCGGCGATCACCAGGACCACCCACCACCGGCGCCTGACCTGCTCGACGCGTCGTCTCAGGCTCGTCTCGAAAGTCACAGCAGCACACTCCTTCTGGCAGTGATCTTCGGCTCGGCGCCGTGGATAAGTTCCCCGGCGACGCGGCGCGCCGACCTGATGGCGCCCTCCATCAGTCCGAAGTACTCCAGGCTGGTTTCGGTGCCGGCCCAGTGGACGCGGCCGTGCGGGGTGGTGAGCGTCGGACCAAGGGCCAACCAGTCCCCCGGGCCGAACAGCGCGGCGTAGCACCCCTTGCTGTACGTCTCGGACGGCCAGTCGGTCACCGTGCATCGCGTCGGCGGTGGCAACGCCGGAAACAGCCGGCGGGCGTGGGCCAGCACGGTGCCTCGCTGTTCGGCCGCCGACAGGGCACCGAAGGCCGTTGCCGCCCTGCCGGTGACGAATCCGGTCAGAACGCCGACGGATTCGTCGGGCGGGGAGTCGTCGACCGTGGACAGCAGCGGACCGCTGGTACTCACCGACCAGCCCGACAGTCCCTGGGCACGCCACATCGGCGTCGGGTAGCTCAGATGAACCTTGACCGCACAGCCTCGACCGGTGGCCGCCGTCGCCCGGGGCGCGGGAAGCCCAGGGCGAAAGTGGATCTGCTGCGCCAGGAGCGGAGGTATCGCCATGACGACCCTGTCGGCCCGACATTCGAAGGCTTGGTCGCCGACGGAGGTACCGTGCACCACGACGTCGTCGCCGTCCTGGTCGACCGCCGACACGGCGTGGCTCAACCTGATTCGGTCGCCGAGCCGGCGCCCCAGTGCCTCGCACAGCAGGTGTGCACCGCCGTCGACGCGCCACTGCTGAGCTCCGCCCCGAAAGGCGTTGAGGTACCGGATCCCACCGCCGGAGCGCAGATAGAAGGCCATGTGAAGCGCGGAGATCGCGGCCGGAGCCGCCGCCATCATCTCCCCGACGAACAGCGGGAAGAAGGTGCGCGCGTCGTCGTGCCCGATCTCGTCGACCAGCCACTGCGCCGCGGTCAGTCGGTCGAGGTGCTCGGCCCGTGGGCTCTGCCACGGGGCGTCCGGCCGTACGTCGCCCACCAGGTCCTCGAGATGGTCGAACAGGCCCCCGAGCGCGACGGCATCCAGGGGCGGCACCCGGCTGGCGGTCGTCGAGCGCCGCTCCGTCACCAGAAAGGTGCTGTCCCCCACCATGTCGGTGGAGGCGAGGTCCAGTCGGTGCTCGTCGAGCATGGCGAGCAGCTCGGTGTGCTGCACGCCGAGATAGGCCGCGCCTCCGTCGGCGACGACGGTTTCGGAGACCGGGACGCCGTGCATCCGGCCGCCCAGCCGACCGCGTGCCTCCAGCACCGTGACGTCCGCACCCGCCGCGGCCAGGTCGACGGCGGCGGTCAGCCCCGCCAGGCCTGCTCCGACGACGACGACGCGCATGTCCGCCGTCACGAGACCGTGGTGGCGACTCTGGCGAACAAGCCGCTCGGCGTGGGGTCGTCGGCGAAGTCGTCGTAGGAGAGCTCCACCCCGAAGTCACGGGCGACCGCGCTGAGCACCCTCGTTGCCAGCAGTGAGTCACCGCCGAGTTCGAAGAAGTCCGAGGTCGAGTCGACCTCGGTGGTGTCGAGGACCCTGCGGAAGATCTCGACGACGTCATCGGGGCTCATGTGTTCGCTCCTTCGTTGTTGTGGTCCGCGGCGGCGTTCACCGTTGCCGTGCGGTCGACTTTTCCGCTCGCCGTAAGGACGAGGCGGGCAATGAATTCGAAGCGCGTGGGAACGACCTGGCTCGGCAGCCGTTCGCGTAGGTGGCGCTTGAGTTCGGCGGCGGTGGCACTCCCGCCGAGCACGACGAAGGCTGCCAGCGTCGTGCGCCCGAGACGCCGTTCGCCGACGACCACGGCCCCGGCGACGGCGGGATGAGACAGCAGCTGAGTTTCGACCTCGGCTGGATGTATCCGGACGCCAAGGACTTTCACCTCGTCGTCGGCGCGACCGCGGCCGTACAGCAGACCGTCGTCGGCACGGCCGACCAGGTCGCCGGTCCTAAACCAGCGCGTGGTTCCGTGGCCGTGGTCGGCGACCGGAAAGCGGTCCGCGGTGAGCTCCGGCGATCCGAGGTACCCGCTGGCCAGCGCCGGGCCCGACACCAGCAGTTCACCATCGGCGGTGACGTGATCGCGGACGTGGGGCAGCGGGCGCCCGAGAGGTGCGCCGTCGAGCGCCGCATCGGCGCCGGGGCCACTCAGCAGGACCGAGTGCGTCACCATGGTCGTCTCCGTGCACCCGTAGGTGTTGAGCAACTGCACGCCGGCGACGTCGAGCTCCCTCCACTGCCGCAGCCGGGTGGGGTCGATCCGCTCGCCGCCGATCACCACCAGCCGCAAGCAGTCGGGCAGCCCCATCCGTTCCTCGTGGAGGAAGAGCACCAGCTCGTGCCAGAACGCCGTCGGCAGGTCCACCACGGTCACCCTGCGGTCGGCCAGCATCCTGACGAAGTTCGGCAATGCTCCCGCTTGCGCCCGGTCGTCGAAGACGACCGCGGCGCCGCAGGTGAGGGCCGGCAGCATTTCCTCCAGCGAGGTGTCCCAGGCCAGGGCCGCGAATTGGAGCACTCGGTCCTCGGGCACGAGCTCGAAGAGCCGGCGAAGGGCGCGCACCGTGACGGTCAGCGCCCGCCGCGACACCACCACCGGCTTCGGCGCGCCGGTGGAGCCGGAGGTGCACAGCACGTACGCCGGGTCCGTCGGGCGACTCGACGGATCGCGTCGTGGCCCGGTCGGGAGTGGGACCGGTGCCGGTTCCGTCGGGTGCACGCGATCCACGCCGAGTACGTCGGCGACGGCCTGCCGACGGGCGACGGGCAGCGCGGCGTCGACCGGGCAGTAGACCGCGCCGGCCGCCAGCACTCCGAGCAGGAACCGAACCGCACCGGGCGAATGGCCGACCAGGCCGCCGATCAGCGTGGGGGAACCGTCCCCGCGGGGACGATGGCTCTCCGCCAACCCTCGGACCGCGTTCTCGAGGTCGCGATAGCTGATCGCCGACCCGTCACACTCGACGGCGGTGCGGTCCGCGAATGCGGTTGCCGCGGTGGTGAAGTCACCGATGACGTCCCCGTGGTCGACGCCGGGGTCGACTACGGGCGACGTCCGAACGTCCTCGACGGTCACGAGCCGAACCGCCCGTCGGTTCGCGGTCGCCACGCGACGCCGAGGGCCCGGTGTTCGGCACGGAAGCGAAGGCGCGGCTTCTGGACCACCGTCCACGACAGCGTGTCGGTGCAGTTGGCGAAGCTGACCTTGAGCCGGTTCTCCCCAGCCATGAAGTCGTAGACCCGGGCCCCCTGTTGCCACGCCCGCTCGACGGCGAGGGCGTGCGCGACGACGCCGGGACGCTCACCTGCCGCCGGCTGGACGAATCCGCTCTGGTACGCGTACACGTGCTGGGCGAGAACGAAGTTGTAGAGGACTCCGATCGTGCGGTCACCGCTGCGCACCCGCAGCAGCTGGATGGACCCGTCGGCGAAGGCGCGTTCGATCAGACGCTCGTGGAACCGCTCGAAGAATTCGTGGGTGAAGGCGTGTGCCACCCCACGCCGCTGCCACCAGGACACGTGGAATCCCTTCATGATTCGGAAGAAGTCGAGTGCCTCGGCCTCGCTCGTCGCCGCCTCGACCCACACCGGGTCGAGCCGGCGCCGGGCCCGCCGCAGCTGCGAACGGGCGTTGCGACTGAGGATCGCCGCGACGTCACCGCGACTGTGCGACAGCGTCGAGAGGTCCACCGCGAACGACGGTTCGCGCGCCTCCATCCGAAGCAACCCTCGATCCTCGACCTGGTGCGCAGCCGGGGCGGCCGCGACCCCGGGGAGGCCGAGTTCGTCGACGTCCTTCGCCGCGGCGAAGGCCTCCAGCAGACCGTCCCAGCCGATCCGGGGGTCGGCGAGCAATGCGTTGTGCTCCAGATGAATGCAGTCGAACGCCGGATCGCCGGTGGCGTTGACCACCCAGCGGTGCGCGCGGATGACGCCGCGCCGGCGCACGACCGCGTCGCCGAGAACCGCGAGTGCGACCGTCCGTCCCGCCGACACGCCCCTCAGCAGGAGCGGCCGGTCCCTGGGCGGGATCATCTCCAGCAGGGTGCCAATCCAGTTCCACGACACGAAGAACGACGGTGAGACGTGCCGTTCGAGCCTGCGCCATTCCCGCTCCAGTTCGTCGAGTGCGCCGATGGGCTCGACGGTGAAGTGGACGACGGCGCGCTCCGGCACGCCGACCCCGAGTGCGGGCCGGCGCCCGCCGGCTACCACGGCACGCATGTGAGCTCGCTGTAGAGGTAGTCGACCTGGCCGGGTGACAAGCTGTCGCTGCGGTACATCTTCGGCCAGTTGGTGATCGAAAACGACAGCGGCGGTTTGCGTTCGATGATCGCCAGCTCGGCGAGGGTGGCCACCAGGCGGTGACGGATCAGCAGGTGACTTGCCAGCGGCCGCAGGGCACGGTGGAACAACTCCCGATTGCTGACGTGCAAGACAAGGGCCACCGGCTTGTCCTTGAAGCGCGACTCCCGGTACATGACGTAGCAGGCCTGCCCGCCACGGGTCAGCACGAGGTGACGTGCCGCGAGCGCCGTGGCGTGGTCGCGGTACAGCGTGCGCGCGCGGCCGGCCAGCGCGCCCTCGATCACGTCCGGGTCACTGCTGACCCTGGTACCGGTCGGGCCGGCGAACCACGGGAGATTCGGGATCAGCGCCGCCGACGTGTCGAGGTAGCGAAACCCGGACCAGGCGAGGATCTCCTGGGGGCCGACGTCCGCCGTGAGCACCGTGAAGTGGTAGCCGTCCTGCGCCAGCAGCGCCTTGAGCAACGACAAGCTCCGCGAACGATATTCGGGGAGTACGCACCAGGAGCCCATGTTGCAGAACCGCTCCAGTCGCCCGTTGACGAGGCGCTCGGAGTACAGCGCCAGCAACGCACCGACGACGCGGTGGTCGTCGCGCAGCATGAATCCGTGGTTCGGCGACGTCGCCTCCCACGGCGCCGACGCACACGCGAGGTGCCACGGCACCAGGTCGTTGAGGTTGTCGCGAAGGAAGTCCGCAACCGCCTCGACGTGGTCGGCGGTGATCGGCACGACGTCCGCGCTCGGGTTCCGCGTGCGGCGACCCCGTACGGCCGCACCGCCGAGTTCGCTCTCGGGAACCATCATTGGACGCCCGCTCGAGGTCGATCGGTGAGGTCGTCGTCCACCGGGCAGTCGTCGTCGCCGTGGTGGCGCCACCACGATCGACCCGCCGCCGGCAGGGTGTCGATCGGGTCGTAGAACGGGTAGACGCGACCCGAACCGTCGACCTCCGCTTGATCGAGGCCGGTACGGTAGTTCTTGGTCCAGTAGGAGATCCCCAACGTTCGATCGTATTGGGCCACTTGATGAACCCACCTCTTGCCGACGTAGGGCACGTCGCAGACGATTCTGGGCGTCGCGTAGCCGGGCAGATAGCCCATGATCGCCAACTGCAGCTGCTGGGCGTCCCACAACGAGGTCCGCCAGTGTTCGGCGTTGGGAATCATGTCGCACATGTAGAAGTAGTACGGAAGGATGTTGGCTTCACCCTGGAGCGCCAGACACAGGTCGAGCAGGTCGTCGGCGGTGGCGTTCACGCCGCGCATCAGGACGCCCTGGTTCCTGACGTCGCGCAGTCCGGCGTCCAGGAGGGCCCGCGCCGCCGCGGCGACCAACGGGGTCACGGACTGTACGTGGTTGACGTGCGTGTGTAGTGCCAGGTTGACGCCTCGAGCGGCGGCGATGCCCGACACTCGCTGCACGCCCTCGAGCACCGCGGGTTGCAACCAGTGCTGCGGAAGACCCGCGAGCGCCTTCGTCGCCAGACGGATGTCGCGCACGGTGTCGATCTCGAGGAGCCGCCCGAGGAAGGCCTCGAGCCTGGGCCATGGCACGTTCGCGACGTCGCCGCCCGACACCACGACGTCACGCACGGTGGGGGTGGCGCGAAGGTAGTCCAGCATCCGGTCCTGACGGTCCACCGGGTGCATGGCCAGTCGCGCCTTGCCGACGGTCGGCGTGGAATTGCCGACCAAATCCATTCGCGTGCAGTGTCCGCAGTACTGCGGGCAGGTCGACAACAACTCCGCGAGGACCTTGGTCGGATAGCGGTGGGTGAGACCCTCCTCCACCCACATCTCGCTCTCGTGCAACGAGTCTCGCTCGGCATACGGGTGCGAGCACCACTCCGGGTCCCGATCGCTGAGCACCGGAAGCATGTAGCGCCGGATCGGGTCGGCGTAGAAGGCCTCCGTGAGGTCCTGTCGCCCAGGCGCAGCGTGCGGTGCCATCGTGTTCAGCATCTGCGGCGGCAGCAACATCGACATCGTCGCCTTGGACCGCTGATCGGCGTCGAGGTCGGCGTAGAAGGCGTCGTCGAGCCGATCGCCCATCACCGCGCGCAACTGCGCGATGTTCTTCACCGAATGAGCGCGCTGCCACTGGGCGTCCCGCCATTGCGCTTCCGTCACCGTGGCCCAGCCCGGGTGTCGCCGCCAGTCGGGCTCGGTCAACTCCCGTCGCACGTAGGTGTACGGCTGCTCGGCGGCGGCGGTGAACCCCGTCCGCGGGGCGTCGCCCTCCACCGCGGTCATGCGTCGACCAGCCGGGTCGGCTCCGGATCGAGGGTCGCCCGCAGCCACTGCATGGTGCGGCGGACTCCCTCGGCCAGATCCACGGCGGGCGTCCAACCGAGTTCTCGGGCCGCCTTGGTCGCATCCAGGGCGATGGCGTGCAACTCGCCGGTGCGGGTCTCGGCGAAATGCGGTACCGACGACACGTCGAGCGCCTCGGCCACCAGCCGGTGCACGTCGGCGACGGTGGTCTGCATTCCGGTGCCGACGTTGTAGGTGCCGACCGTCGTCAACGGCGCCCGACCGGCCCTGGCGAATGCGTCGACGACGTCGTCGACGTAGACGTAGTCACGGGTGGAGGTGCCGTCGCCGTACACGGTCACGGCGTGGCCGCTGATCATCTTGGTGCCGAAGACGGTGATGACGCCCGCCTCCCCACGCGGATTCTGGCGCGGCCCAAAGACATTGGACAGGGCCAGGCAGATCGGCGCGATGCCGTACATCGCGGCGTAGGCACCCACGTACATCTCCCCCGCCACCTTCGCCGCCGCGTAGGGCGAGAGGGGGTTCGGGTGGGCGGTCTCGTCGACCGGAAGTCGCGTCGGCGCGCCGTACCGGGAGCCCCCCGAGGCGGCGTACACCAGCCGCCGCACCCCGGCCCGTCGACAGGCCTCGAGCACGTTGACGGTGCCCAGCACGTTGATTCGGGCGTCGAACAGCGGATTCGACACCGACGCCCGCAGGTCGACCTGAGCGGCGAGGTGAAAGACCACGTCCGGGTTGGACCCGGCCACGATCCCGGCGAGCTCGGGAGCACCCACGTCCACGTTCACGAGCGTGAACCGCGGTCGGCCAATCCTGTTGTGTTGACGGGCGTTCTCGAGATTGGCGACCACGCCGCCGCCACTGAAGTCGTCTACGCCGACCACGTCGTGGCCGTCGCTCAACAGACGGTCCACCAGAGTGGAACCGATGAATCCGGCCGCGCCGGTCACTAGGGTACGCATGCTTCGTGCTCCTGTTCGGGACTGTTGGATGTGCGGACTCACGCCCGCTGACGGGACACCACGTCGCGCATTCTCAGTACGCCCCCCGGTGCTCGAAGACCGACCGGACGGTCTTGGCGATGATCACCAAGTCGGCTGCCATCGACCAGTTGTCGACGTAGGACAGGTCCAGCCGGATCGCATCACTCCAGGACAGATCGGATCTGCCACTCACCTGCCACAGACCCGTCACCCCCGGTTTGACGAGAAGCCTTCGTCGAGAATCCTTCTCGGTCTCGTGGCCGTTGACGGCGAACAGCGGGCGGGGGCCCACCACGCTCATCTCGCGCCGAAGCACGTTGATGAACTGGGGCAACTCGTCGATGCTGAACCGCCGCAGCACCCGTCCCACCGGCAGGACCCGGGGATCGTCTCGAATCTTGAACAGGTCGCCGTCACATTCGTTGCTCGCCAACAGTTCGGCCAGCTTCTGGTCGGCGTCTACCACCATCGTGCGGAGCTTCAGCATGCGAAACGGCTTGCCGCCGAACCCGATGCGCTCGGAGGCGTAGAACACCGGCCCCCGGCTGGTCAGCTTGATGGCCGCGGCCGCCGCCAGCAGGATCGGCAGGACCGCCGCCAGGGCGACGGCCGCGAAGCAGAGGTCGAAACCTCGTTTCTGCAGGCGTTCCGCGCCGCGATACTGCGGCTTGTCGATGTGCAGCAGCGGGAGCCCGGCAACCGGCAACATCGACAGTCGGGACGCCGCAACATCGGTCACCCCGGGCGACACGACCAGCTGGACGCCCATCGGCTCGAGCCTCCAGATCAACTGGCGGATCTCTTGCACTCCGAGATGGTCGGTGCCGACCACCGCCAACGTATCGGCGCCGCACTCGACGATCAGCTTCTCCACGTCGTCGATCTGGGCACCGACGACGGGGATCGCGCCGCCGCGGACCGGAAGGAAGTCGCCAACTCTGGTCGGGTCTCCCGGTATGCACGCCCCGACCACCTGGAAGCCGTCGCCGGGGTTCCTGGTCAGCTCGTTCGCCAGATCGACCACGGCCGAGCCGTTTCCGACCGCCAACACCGACGTCTGGTACTTGCCCTCGCGCCGCTTGCGCGCAACGTGGCGCCGGCCCAGCCACCTGCTCAGCAGCAGTCCGAAGATGCCGAGCGGGAGGGCGACGGCGAGATATCCCCGCGCGATGTCCAGCTTGAGCAACAGTTCGGCGATCGCGATCGCCCCAAATGTCCACAGGGACGCCTCCACCGGGCGCCGATACTCCTCGACGCCTCCGATGATCTTGGTCGACCTGGCGCGGAAGCCGGCCAGGGTGGCCAGCCAGACGACCGCGATCAAAATCGACGACGCGGTGGCGTACCGGTGGTCGTCGTGACCTGCCACCAGTGGCGCTTGGCCAAATCGGGCGTACTGCGCGAAGGTCACCGCGCCGCAGACCACGACCGTGTCCGCCACCCGAAGGTAGGTGGCGTGGCGCCGTTGCCAACGCGATCGGCTGAAGTCGGGCGGTGGTGACGTCACGCCCTCGCCGGAGCCGACCGGCCGAACACTCTGAATGGTCATCACGCACCGACTTCCTGCAATGCCTTGGCATGCCACTCGATGGTTCTGGCGATCCCGTCGCGTACCCGCACCCGTGGGCTCCAGCCCAGACGCTCGCGCGCCTTCGTGATGTCGGGCTTGCGGCGGGTCGGGTCGTCTTGCGGCAGCGGGTGAAACTCGATCTTCGACGGCGAACCGACCAGGTCACGGACCAACGTGGCAATCTGGCGAATGGTGAGCTCCACCGGATTACCGAGATTGACGGGTCCCGTTTCACGTGAGTCGAGCATCGCCAGCAGCCCACGCACCAGATCGTCGACGTAGCACAGACTTCGAGTTTGGCTGCCGTCACCGAAGACGGTCAGCGGCGCACACCGAAGAGCCTGATCGATGAAGCTCGACACGACGCGACCGTCGTCCGACCGCATCCGTGGGCCGTAGGTGTTGAAGATCCGCACGATGCCGGTGTCGGCCCCGCAGGCCGTGCGGTAGGCGGTCGTCAGGGCTTCGGCGTAACGCTTGGCCTCGTCGTAGACGCTCCGTGGACCGGCAGGATTGACGTTGCCCCAATACTCTTCGGTCTGGGGGTGGACCAGCGGATCGCCGTAGACCTCGCTGGTCGAGGCCAAAACGAAGCGCGCCGAGTTGGCCACGGCGACGTCGAGCGCGTTGCGGGTTCCCTCCGAGCCCGTGCGGAGAGTGAAGATCGGCCGCCGCAGATACGCCACCGGTGACGCCGGACTGGCGAGGTGCATCACGCCGTCGACGTCGGCGACGTCGAGCACGTCGAGCACGCTCGCCTCGACGAACGTGAACCGCGGCGACGAGAGGAGCCGCGTGACGTTGGCGCGCGAACCGCTGGAGAGATCGTCGAGGCAGACGACGGTGTCGCCGCGGTCGACGAGAGCCTCACACAGATGCGATCCGACGAAACCAGCTCCGCCAGTGACGAGTATCTTCATGAGCTCCCCCCGGTGCCCCGCGTGGTGGTGTGATGGGTGTCTGGTGGTCGGTGTGCGTTCTCACGCACACCCGAAGCCTCGGTAGGCCCAGCCGGCGTCTCGCCAGATGCGCGAATCGAGGCAGTTGCGGGCGTCGATGATGCACTTCGACCTGGTGACGCCCGCGAGTTCGGTGGGCTGCATCCGGCGAAACTCGTGCCACTCGGTCAGCACCATCACCGCGTCGGCGCCGATGCAGGCCTCGACTGCCGAGAACGCATAGTTCAAGTCCGGGAACGCCTTCCGGGCGTTGTCCATTGCCTTCGGGTCGTACACCGTGACCTCTGCGCCGTGGGCGCGAATCTGGTCGGCCACGTCGAGGGCTGGCGAATCACGAATGTCGTCGGTATTGGGCTTGAACGCCGACCCGAGGATGGCCACCCGCGCACCACGTAGCGAACCGCACTCCTCCTCGGCGATCGCGACGATCTGTCCGCGACGCCTCAGGTTGATCTCGTCGACCTCGCGCAGGAACGTCAGGGAACTGCCCACTCCGAGCTCGTCGGCCCTGGCGATGAAGGCGCGAATGTCCTTGGACAGGCACCCACCTCCAAAGCCCAGACCGGCGTCGAGGAATCGACGCCCGATGCGCTCGTCCCACCCGATGGCGTCGGCGAGGGTCGTGACGTCGGCCGAGGCGGCCTCGCAGACTTCCGCAATGGCGTTGATGAACGAGATCTTGGTGGCCAGAAAGGCGTTGGCGGCGACCTTGACCAGTTCGGCCGTGGCGAGGTTCGTCGCGATCAGCGGGACGCCCTCCTCGAGCACGCGTCCGTAGAGTTCCCGCAGCGTCGCCTCGGCACGCGACTGCCGGTGGACCTCGACGCCAACTACGATGCGATCCGGATGCAGGGTGTCCTGCACCGCGAACCCCTCTCTGAGGAACTCGGGGTTCCAGGCCAACTCCACCGCGTCACCCGCGGGGGCGAGACTGCGCGCTCGTTCTGCCAGCCGTTGTGCGGTTCCAACCGGCACCGTCGACTTGCCGACGATGAGCGTCGGCCGGTCCAGGTGCGGACACAGTGCCGCCATCGCCGCGTCGAGGTAGGACAGGTCCGCCCCCGAACCAGCCGCATTCTGGGGCGTCCCGACGGCGAGGAAGTGCACGTCCGCGAAGCCGGCCGCCTCGGCGACGGATCCGCTGAATCGGAGCCGACCCGCCGCCAGCCCCGCTTCGACCGCCGTCTGCAGGTCGGGCTCGAAGAACGGCACCACACCCGATTGCAGCTTCGCCACCTTGTCGGCGTCCACGTCTACGGCCAGCACGTCGTGACCGAGTCGAGCCAGGCACGCCGCGTGGGTCGTCCCCAGGTAGCCGGCGCCGATTACCGAAACCTTCATCGCGATTCCTTGATCCTGGGATCTACTCGACCGTCACCGATTTGGCGAGGTTGCGGGGCCGGTCGACGTCGCGCCCCAAGGCAAGCGCGAGGTCGCGGGCCAAGATCTGCAGCGGGAGAACGGTCTCGATCGGACCCCACACCGCAGCGGGGTCGCAGTCGACGGCGACGGTGCCGCCGGGTGTTCCGACGCTCACGACACGCCCACCGCGGGTGCGCACCTCTGCCACGTTCGTCGCCAGACGCGGATCGCCGTTGTCCACCACCACGACCGGTGTGCCGTCGTCGACGAGCGCGAGGGGTCCATGCTTGAGTTCGCCCGCCGGATAGTGCTCCGCCCACCGGTAGCTGAGCTCCTTGAGCTTGAGCGCACCCTCTGCGGCATAGGGCAGCCCGGATCCCCGGGCGATGAAGATGAAGCCGCTCGCGTCGACCAACTCGTCGATGATTTGGGGCACCGCACACTTGGCCACCGTGGCGGCCGCCGCGAGTCGATCCGGGAGGCGCCGAAGGTCGTCGACGACCACGCGCGCCGCCGATGGGGACAGCCGCCCACTGTCCACCAGTGCCGATACGATCACCGCCACGCCGGAGACGACTTGGCAGACGAACGTCTTGGTCGCCGCCACCCCGATCTCGGGCCCGGCCAGGCAGGTGACGACTGCGTCCGCGCCACGGGCCAACGTCGAGTGCGAGTTGTTCGTGAGCGCGAGAAGCGTTGTCGGGAAATTTCTTTGACTGATCGCGCTCAGCACGTCGGCGGTCTCACCGGACTGGCTGATGGCAAGTCGCATGGTGTTCGGCTCGGCGATCTCCGCTTCGGCTTCGCTTGCCACGGTGACCCGCACCGGGAGTCCGCCCACTCGGCGGAGCGCATTGCCGATGACGCGCCCGGCATTCAGGGAGGTGCCGCATCCGATCACCTCCACCCGGTCGAAGGATGCCAATCCCAGGCTTCGCCAGAGACTGCCGTCGGCCATGCCCCCGGCAAACTCGTCGACGACCCGTGCGACCGCAGCGGGCTGTTCGTCGATCTCCTTGGCCATGTAGTCGGCACGACCGTTCAAGTCGGCCTCCTCGGCCTTCCATGCACACGGCACGAGTCGTGAGATCAGTTCGCCGGTACCGTGATTCGTCCAACCGTTGTGGCCGGTGAGTTCGACGACCTCCCCGTCGTCGAGGGCTCGGAACTCGGTGACCCAGTCGGCAACCGCGGCGATGTCGCTGGTGGCGAAGTCGCCGTGTCGGGTGTGCGCGACTAGCAGTGGGGAACGATGGGCAGCAACCACGATCCGACCGGATCGCTCGTCGAGCACCGCGAGGGCCCACGAGCCGCGCAGCACGGTGAGCGCGGACCTCACCGCGTCGACGAGGTCGTCGGACGTCGTCATCCGGTCTTCGATCAGGTGGGCGATCACTTCGCTGTCGACGTCGGTGACGATGCCGTGTCCCGCGTGCCGTAGGTCGGAGCGGAGTTCGCTGGCGTTCTCGATGATCCCGTTGTGCACGATGCTGATTCGTCCAGTGCAGTCGACGTGAGGGTGCGCGTTGGCCTCGGTTGCCGGTCCGTGCGTCGCCCATCGGGTGTGGCCGATGCCCACGCCGTCGAAGGCGGCTCCGGTCCAGCTACGGAAGGCGCTGTCGAGCGCACCAATCCGTCGCACGGCGCGCATCCGGACGACGTCACCGGTGGTGGTCCGAACGGCGATTCCGACGGAGTCGTAGCCGCGATACTCGAGCCGACCGAGGGCGACGAGGAGATAGTCCGTCGCGGGCGAATGCGTGCGGCAGGCGATGATGCCGCACATCATCCTTCCGCCCGTCTCAAGACGGTGGGCGAAATCCGTTGCGCCACAGCTGTCGACCTCGTGGACGATGCCAGCGATGGTGATCTTGAGTCTGGAGCTAACTGGATGAGCACCCCATAACTATCGGGGCCCGCACCGCTTCCGTACATGGGCCATCGGGCCCAAATTCGGGTAGCACCACGGACTAGATCGTGGGTCCTAGACGTGCAGGCGTGATGCGCGGGACAGCGCGGCCGCTTCGGCGCGAGTGCTGACGCCCAGCTTCGTCAAAACGCTGTGAACGTGGTTCTTTACGGTGTGTACCGCGATGGAGAGGTGCGCGGCGATGTCTTGATTCGACCGCCCCAGTTCCAGCATCGCCAGAATCTGGTTCTCCCGGGTCGTGAGGGGAGCTAGGTCCCTCCCCGGCGGTTCTCGCCGGGCCGCCAGCGCGGACACCCGACGGAGCAACATCGCGGCGACTTCGGGCGGACACGAGGTGTTTCCGTCGGCGACGTGCCGCATCAGGCTGAGAAGGTCCTCCAGCGAGTCGCTTCTCATGTGATAGCCGGCGACTCCGGCTTCGGCACAGGCGATTACCTCTGCCTCGTTGTCGTCGGATGCACCGAGAACGATGACGCGGGCTTCCGGGCTGAGATCCATCGCGGCCCGCAGCAGCAAGGCACTGTCACGTGCGGTGATGTTCAGCAGAACGATGCGCGGTTCGGTCTCCTGGAGTGCCGACACCAATGAGGGTAGATCCCAAGCGATGTGGAGGTCCGCCCTCAGATTGGGTTCGAAGGTGGCGGCCAAGTTCTCGCGATAGAGCATGCAGTCGTCGATGATCAGGATGCTCGTGTCCCGCAGCGGATCCGGAATCGTGTCTTCCCAACCCATTTCAGATCTGCCCGCAGGCTATCTCGAGTCGCACCGCCTCACTATTGCGCGGGCGGGCATGGTCGTACATGAACCGTTGGGGCTATTTTCGGGCACGCGAAGAACCGGTTCGTTGAGCTCACCCGGACACGTTGACCGAACGGGACAGCGCCACGGCTTGTCCCCGCGTCCGCACTCCTAGCTTGCTCAAGATGCTGTGCACGTGGTTCTTGACCGTGTGGAGCGCGATGCACAGTTGATCTGCGATCTCCCGATTGGACAGACCTTGTTCGAGCATGCGCAGGATCTGGGCCTCTCGGGCGGTGAGGACTAGTTCGCCCGTGTCGGGCTTGCGCTCGGCTGCCAGCGTCGAGAGGCGGCGCAGCAGAACGGCCGCGACCTTGGGCGAACACATGGACTCACCGGCAGCAATCTTGGCGATCAGCGACACCAGGTCGTCGAAGGATTCGTCGCGAAGGTGGTATCCGGTGACGCCCGCTTCTGCGCACGCGATGATCGTCGACTCGTCACCCTCCCAGACCCCGACCGCGATCACCTTGGCTTCGGGTCTGCTCCGCGAGACAAACTGCAATAGCGCCGCGGCACCAGCGGTGCTCATGCTCAGCAGGACGACGTCGGCAGGGCACTGCTCGAGGCAGGACTGGAGCGACGCGGTGTCCCACGCGACGTGCGGTGCGCAGTCCAGGCTCGGCGCCAACGCCGCGGCCAGGTTCTGCCGGTAGAGCGTGTTGTCGTCGACGATCAGGACCGTGGTGCCGAGCAGCCGGTGACGATCCGGCTCTGGTCGCGACGGCACGTGGCCGTGGCCGACGAGGGTCGTTGCCCTCGAGGCGTGGATCGCGTTGACGAGTTGGCCTGGTCGAAACTTTGCCAAATATGCAACGTCGTGTTCGACTTCCCCCATTGCCTGTCACCCCCATGGGCGCTTTGTCTGCTTGAGCGCCCGTAAAGCGACATACTACGCACGCGTCAGCCAGGTGGGAAGAGACAATTTGACAGCCTGCGACATTTGCTAAAACTGTGCACTTGGTGCGAATGGCCTACTAGCGTGCGTCAGCTAACCGAGGATCAACCCCGAGGTAGGGACACCAGTGCCCGCGGTGACCAGGACATGCTCGACGTCGGGCACCGGGTTGACCGAGGTTCCCCGCAACTGACGAACCCCCTCGGCGATGCCGTTCATGCCGTGGATGTACGCCTCGCCAAGCTGGCCGCCGTGGGTGTTGATGGGCAGCCGACCGCCGATCTCGATGGCCCCGTCGGCGATGAAGTCCTTCGCCTCACCCCACCCGCAGAACCCGAGCTCCTCGAGCTGAATCAGGGTAAACGGCGTGAAGTGGTCGTAGAGAATGGCGGTCTGGATGTCGGTCGGCTTCAGCCCGGACTGTGCCCACATCTGCCTCCCGACCAGGCCCATCTCGGGAAGACCGTCGAGTTCCGGACGGTAGTAACTGACCATCGAATACTGATCCGGACTGGCGCCCTGGGCGGCGGCCTCGATGACCGCCGGCCTGTTCTTGAGGTCCTTGGCCCGTTCGGCGGAGACGATCACCAGTGCCACACCGCCGTCGGTCTCCTGACAGCAGTCGAGCAGGCGAAGTGGCTCGGCGATGAACCGGGAGGATTGGTGCTCCTCGATGGTGATCGGCTTCTCGTAGAAGTAGGCCTTCGGGTTCTTGGCGGCGTGCTTGCGGTCGGCGACCGAGATCGCGCCGAAGTCCCGGCTCGTCGCGCCGGACAGGTGCATGTACCGCTTGGCGATCATCGCGACTTGTGCTGCGGGGGTGGACAATCCGTGTGGATAGGAAAAGGAGTTGTCCACGCCGGTCGAGTCGGCGTTCTCCACCAGGCGCATCTGCACCTGCCCGAACCGCATCCCGGAGCGTTCGTTGAAGGCGCGGTACGCCACCACGCAGTCCGCGACGCCGGTGGCGACGGCCATCGCGGCCTGCTGAACGGTCGCGCACGCCGCACCGCCGCCGTGATGGATCTTGGAGAAGAACTTGAGATCTCCGATGCCCGTGGCTCGGGCGACCGCGACCTCGGTGTTGGAATCCATCGTGAACGTGGTCATGCCGTCGACGTCGGCAGGCGTCAGGCCCGCGTCGTCGAGCGCGTCGAGAACCGCCTCGGCCGCGAGCCGCAGCTCACTGCGGCCGGAGTTCTTGGAGAAGTCGGTGGCGCCGATGCCGGCGATCGCCGCCTTGCCGGACAGGCTCACGCGTCTGCTCCCATCACGAGGGTGGCGTTGGCTATGACGTGATCACCAAGGCTGTTGGCGCCCACGACCTTCACCGTGACCAGGCCGTCCTCCACGGCGGTGACCTCACCGGAGAACGTCACCGTGTCGTAGGCGTACCAGGGCACGCCGAGCCGCAACTTGATCGACCTGACCCGCGCGGTCGGACCCGCCCAGTCCGTGATGAAGCGCTCCACCAGACCGGTGTCGGTGAGGATGTTGACGAAGATGTCCTTGGACCCCTTCGCCTGCGCCTTGTCGCGGTCGTGGTGCACGTCCTGGTAGTCCCGCGTGGCGATGGCCGTCGAGACGATGAACGTCGGGTCGCCGTACAGCACGAGTTCGGGGAGCTTGGCTCCCACTTCGACGACGCTCACGTGACGGGCTCCCAGGCGTAGTTGGTCCAGGCCGGCCCGACGTCGTTGGCCGGGAAGTCAATGTAGGTGGCGCGCACGGGCATTCCGATCTCCACGCGAGCGGGGTCGACGTTGCGCAGCTCACCGAGCATCCGCACGCCCTCCTCCAGTTCGACGAGGGCGATCACGAACGGCGGAGTGCGGCCGGGCACCTTGGGCGCGTGGTGAACGACGAAGCTGAACACCGTGCCGTTGCCGCTGGCGACCTGGTAGTCGGTGGTCTCCTCGCGGTCGAGCCACAGCGCGGGCACCGGTGGGTGCTGCAACGTACCGTCCGCACGCCTCTGGATGCGCAGTTCGTGGGCGTTGACGCCATCCCAGAAGAACCTGGTGTCCTTCGACGACGCGGGCCGCATGGCGTTGTCCGGGTCGAGATCCTCGGGTACCGACGACGGTGCGGGCTCGGCGTCCTGTGTGTCGCGCGGAATGAACTTCATGATGCGCCAGTCCATTTCGGCGACCGGGTTCACCTCGTCGTCACCGCTGAACCAGGTGATCCTCTGGTTGACGAAGAACCCCTCGCCAAGGGCGGTCTGCTTCGGCCCGATGACGTCGGTCAACTCGGCGGTCACGCTGACCTCTTCACCCGGACGCAGGTAGCGGTGGTAGGTCTGCTCGCAATTGGTGGCCACGACGCCGACATAGCCTGCCTCGTCGAACAACTCGAGGATCTTGCCGAGTGGATCGTCGTCGGGACGGACACCGCCCAGACCCATCATCGTCCACACCTGGATCATGGCGGGCGGCGCCACGACACCGGGGTGGCCGGCGGCCTTCGCCGCGTCCTCGTCGTGGTAGATCGGATTGGCGTCACCGAGTGCGTCGGTCCAATGGTCCACCATTGGCTGGTTGACCGGATGACGGCCGACCCGCGGCGTGCTGCGGCCCTCCGACTTCACTCGTTCGGCAGCCGCCCGGATGTCGTCGACGGCGCCCACTAGCGCGGAACCCGGGGAACGTTCAGACCGGACGCCGCGATCATCTCCCGCATTACCTCGTTGACACCGCCACCAAAGGTGATGACCAGGTTGCGCTTGGTCTGACTGTCCAGCCATTCGAGTAGCTCCGAGGTCGCGGACTCGGCGGGGTTGCCGTACTTGCCGACGATCTCCTCGGCGAGTCGGCCAACCCGCTGAATGCGTTCGGTGCCAAAGACCTTCGTGGCGGCGGCGTCGGCGACGTTGATCTCCTCGCCGCCGGCGGCAACCTGCCAGTTGAGCAGTTCGTTGACGCGCCAGATCGCCTTGACCTCGCCGAGCAGGCGCAGAACGTCGTCGTGCTCGATGGGGGTGACGCCGTTGCCACCCGGCTTGGACGCCCAGGCGTGCACCTTGTCGTAGATGGCCGCAATCTTGCCCGCGGGCCCGAGCATCACGCGCTCGTGGTTCAGCTGGGTGGTGATCAGACGCCAGCCGGCGTTCTCCTCGCCGACCAGCATCTCGACGGGCACGCGCACGTCGTTGAAGTACGTCGCGTTGGTGTGATGCGCCCCGTCGGACAGGATGATCGGCGTCCAGGAGTAGCCGGGATCCGACGTGTCGACGATGAGGATCGAAATGCCCTTGTGCTTCACGGCTTCCGGGTCGGTACGGACGGCCAGCCAAAGGTAGTCGGCGTCGTGCCCACCGGTGGTCCAGATCTTCTGGCCGTTGACGACGTATTCGTCGCCGTGGCGCACCGCGCTGGTGCGCAGCGACGCAAGATCGGTGCCTGCCTCCGGCTCCGAATAGCCGATGGCGAAGTGCACGTCACCGGACAGGATGCCGGGCAGGAACTTCTTCTTCTGCAGGTCGGTGCCGTACTTCTGCAGCGTCGGCCCCACGGTCTGCAACGTCACCGCGGGCAGTGGGACGTCGGCCCGCGCCGCCTCGTTGACGAAGATCTGCTGCTCGATGGGGCCAAAACCGTGGCCGCCGAACTCCTTTGGCCAACCGACGCCCAGCTTGCCGTCGGAACCCATCCGCTTGATGATCGCGCGGTAGGCCTTGCCGTGCCGGTCGGTCTCCATCTCTGCGGCTTCTTCCGCCGAGATGAGAGTGCTGAAGTACTGCCGCATTTCGGCCTGCAGCTGACGCTGCTCGGGGGTCAGTTCGATGTACATCAGGCTCCCACCAGATCGAGACGATGCGATGGACCGCCCAGCAGCCGGGTCAGGTCCTTGATCGTGGAGTAGTAGCGGTTCATGGGGTAGGTGATGTCCATTCCCATGCCGCCATGCAGGTGATGGCAGGTCTGCATCACCGGCGGCGCTTGTGAGGCAAGCCAATACCCGAGGACGTTCAGGTCGACGTCGGCGTCCCGGCCCTCGGAGAGCCGCCAGACGGCCGAGGTCGCGGCCAACGAGAGGGTGCGCGACGCGATGTAGACCTCGGCCAGCTGAGCGGCCACGGTCTGGAACGTCGACAGCGGCCTGCCGAACTGCTCGCGCTTGGCGACGTAGTCGGCCGTGAGCCGGAGCGCGCCGGCCACCAGACCCGCCGCGAACGCCCCGCTCGACGCCAGCACCAGCTGGTTGACCCGGTGCACGGCGTCGACTCCGGCCAGCACGTCGGACTCCGGCACGGCGACCTCGGCGAAGGTGACGGCGTATTCGTCGGACCCGTTCGCAGTCGGCGTCTTGGTCAGCGTCACACCGTCGGCCGTGGCGGCCACCACGACGACGCCGCCGTCTGTCGTCACCACGATCCAATCTGCTTGTCCCGCATAGGGAACGCCGATCTTGGTGCCGGAGAGCTTGCCACCGTGCAGATTGGTCGACGGCCGCTCCGGCAGCGACGACCCCGGCTCGTTGAGCGCGGCGGTCAACACGCCGCCGGCGGCCACGCCGGCAAGGTAGCGGTCCTGCTGCTCGTCGGACGCCAACGCCACCAGCGGGATGAGGCCGTAGCCCAGCGTGGCCAGCGCGGGGCTCACCGTGCCGTGGCGACCGATCTCGGTGAGCGCGGTCGTGATCTCGGCGAGTCCCAGCCCGTCCCCGCCGAGCCGTTCCGGCACTCCGAATGCGATGACCCCACCGGCGACCAGCGCGTCCCAGGTGTTGTCCCGGTCGAGCGCAGACGTCACCACGTCGGCGACGGCCCGTTGTCCTTCGTCGGGACTGAAGTCCACCCGAATCCTCCTTGATTCCTAGCGGATGTCGCCGGTCGGAGCTAGGCGCTCGCGCCCGTGTAGTCGACCTGCCAGTGCTTGATTCCGTTGAGCCACCCCGACCGTAGCCGCTCGGGCTCGCCGACGGGCTTGAGATCCGGCATGTGGTCGGCGACGGCGTTGAAGATCAGGTTGATCGTCATCCGGGCAAGATTGGCGCCGATGCAGAAGTGCGCACCCGTACCGCCGAAACCGACGTGCGGATTCGGGTCGCGAAGGATGTCGAACGTGTGCGGATCGTCGAAGACGTCCTCGTCGAAGTTCGCCGAGCGGTAGGACATGACCAACCGCTGCCCCTTCTTGACCTGCACGCCGGCGAGCTCGGTGTCCTCCAGCGCCGTGCGCTGGAACGCCGAAACCGGTGTCGCCCAACGGATGATCTCGTCAGCTGCGGTCGACGGGCGCTCCTTCTTGTAGAGCTCCCACTGCTCCGGGTTGTCCGCCAGGGCGATCATGCCGTGAGTGATCGAGTTGCGCGTCGTCTCGTTGCCGGCCACCGCCAGCATGATGACGAAGAAGCCGAACTCGTCGTCGGAGAGCTTCTCGCCGTCGACGTCGGCCTGGATGAGCGTGGTGACGATGTCGTCGGTCGGGTTCTTGCCCCGCTCGTCGGCCATGGCCATCGCGTACATGATCAGTTCCATCGAGGACTGCGCCGGGTCCACGTCGGCGAACTCGGGGTCCTCGCCGCCGGTCATCTCGTTCGACCAGCGGAAGAGCTTGTCGCGATCGTCCTGCGGGACACCGAGGAGACCGGCGATTGCCTGCAGTGGCAGCTCGCAGCTGACCTGCTCGACGAAGTCGCCGCTGCCCTCGGCCGCGGCGGTCTTGGCGATGTTCTGGGCGCGCTGGGCGAGCTCTTCCTCGAGCCGGCCGATGGCACGCGGGGTGAAGCCGCGGGAGATGATCTTGCGCAGGCGAGTGTGGTGCGGCGCGTCCATGTTGAGCATGACTGCTCGCTGCATCTCGACGGATTCGCGCGTCATCTCCTTGGGCCACGTCGGGATCGCGCCGTTCTGCCAACTGGAGAATACGTCGCTGCGGCGCGACACCTCCTTGACGTCGGCGTGCTTGGTGACGAGCCAGTAACCGTTGTCCTCGAAACCGCCGGCGCCACCCGGAATGTCCACCCAGTGGATCGGCTCGGACTTGCGCAGCTCGGCGAGTTCGTCCACCGGGAGTCCGACGAGGTTGACGTCCGGATCGAGGAAGTCGAAGTCTGCTGGGATATTGAGGGGTGCCATGTGTGTGCGCTCCTAATTGCAACGTGTTCTAGTGCCAGTAAAACATGCCTTCACTGCAGATCAAAGGCGCGGCCGCATCACGGCTTGTCAGACTTATGAAACGTGTTCTAGCCTGACGGAATGGGCAACCCCGTCATCGTTGAAGCCACCCGCAGCCCCATCGGCAAGCGAAATGGTTGGCTGTCCGGACTACACGCCACCGAGTTGCTCGGCCTCACTCAGAAGGCTCTCGTCGAGAAGGCCGGCATCGATCCCGGGCTCGTCGAACAGGTCATCGGGGGCTGCGTCACGCAGTTCGGCGAGCAGTCCAACAACATCACCCGCGTGAGCTGGCTGACCGCGGGACTGCCCGAGCACGTCGGCGCCACCACGGTCGACTGCCAGTGCGGCAGCGCGCAGCAGGCCAATCACTTGGTCGCGGGTTTGATCTCCGTGGGCGCCATCGACGTCGGCATCGCCTGCGGCGTCGAGGCGATGAGCCGGGTCGGACTTGGCGCCAACGCCGGGCCGGACCGTTCGATCATCCGCGCGAAGTCGTGGGACATCGACATGCCCGACCAGTTCACCGCCGCCGAGCGGATCGCCAAGCGGCGCGGCATCACTCGCGAGGACGTCGACGCATTCGGCTTCGCGTCTCAGCAGAAGGCCAAGCGGGCCTGGGCCGAGGGACGCTTCGACCGCGAGATCTCCCCGATCGTCGCTCCGGTGCTCGACGAGAACAAGCGACCCACCGACGAGCGGGCACCCGTCACGCGCGACCAGGGCCTGCGCGACACCACGCTCGAAGGCCTGGCTCAGCTGAAGCCGGTGATGGAGGGCGGCATTCACACCGCAGGCACGTCGTCGCAGATCTCCGACGGCGCGGCCGCCGTGCTGTGGATGGACGAGGACAAGGCGAAGGCCCTGGGACTCACGCCCCGCGCCCGCATCGTCAGCCAGGCCAACGTCGGGTCCGAGGCGTACTACCACCTCGACGGACCCGTGCAGTCCACCGCCAGGGTGCTGGAGAAGGCCGGCATGAAGATGGGCGACATCGACGTCGTCGAGATCAACGAAGCCTTCGCCTCCGTCGTGCTGTCCTGGGCCCGTGTCCACGAGCCCGACATGGACAAGGTGAACGTGAACGGCGGCGCCATCGCCCTCGGCCATCCCGTCGGCAGCACCGGCGCCCGGCTCATCACCACGGCCCTGCACGAACTGGAGCGCACCGACAAGAGCACCGCGTTGATCACGATGTGTGCCGGTGGTGCGCTGTCGACCGGCACCATCATCGAGCGGATCTAGTGGGTCCGGATCCCGACCGCGTGACGGCCGCCCAGGCCTACATCAGCGCGCTCGCCAATCATCGAGCCGACGACGTCCCGTTCGCGCCGGACTGCACTCGGGTCGAGGTGGGTCTCAAGACGGGTTTCTCGGGAGAACACCTGCGGCGCAGCCTCAACCGTGGTCCGCAGTACCGGATCATCGAGGCCACCACTGTGCCGGAGTTCACCGTCGTCGGCGACGGGCTGCGGGCGACGTTCGACGTCATCACCAAACCGTCGCTGGCCGGCCGACGAGTGTGCGCCCACGTCGACGAGACCTTCCTCTTCACCACCGACGGCAAGATCCGACACATCAGGGCCAACATCCGACCCTTCGTCAAGCGATAGCGTGCCACCCATGACAGACCCGTCCCGGCCCTTGACCCCCAAGCAGATCGAAGGCCTCAACTCGGCCAAGGTCGGCACCGCCATCAAGTGGATGTCCAAGGCGCAGACCTTCGTCTTCAAGAAGACCAAGGGCAAGATTGGCAACAAGTTCCTCAAGGGGACCGAGGTCGGCATCCTCACGACGATCGGCCGCAAGTCGGGCGAACCCCGCGACAGTCCCCTGCTCTTCCTCCAAGAAGGTGAGCGCATCGTGCTGGTCGCGTCTCAGGGCGGCCGGGCCACCAACCCGATGTGGTACCTCAACCTGAAGGCCAACCCCAAGGTCACCTTCCAGACCAAGGGCGGAGTCCACGCGCTGACCGCGCGGGACGCCAGTGAGCAGGAACGCGCGGAGTACTGGCCAAAGCTCGACGCGATGTATCCGGACTTCGTCAACTACCGGTCCTACACCGACCGCGAGATCCCGATCGTCATCTGCGACCCGTAGGTACGTTTGCGGTGGGTCGGTCCCGGCTAAGTACTGCCCATGGTCGACGTCGCCGAGAAGATCCGTAACTCAGGGGCGTTGGCGCTCGCGCTGAAGTACTTCTCGCGCGCCCACATCGCGGTGTACCAACGCACCAACGGCAAGGTGGGTGCGAAGCTGCTGTGGTTCCCCGCGGCCCTCCTCACCACCACCGGTCGCAAGACCGGCGTGCCGCGAACCACCGCCACCCTCTGCTTGCGCGACGGCGAGAAGGTGGTTCTCCCAGCGTCGTTCGGCGGCCGCGACGGCAACCCGGCGTGGTACCTCAACCTCAAGGCCAATCCGGATGTGCGGGTGCAAGTCCGCGACGAGCACCTGTCGATGACGGCCCGCGACGCCACCGACGACGAACGCCGCCGCTACTGGCCGGTGCTCATCAGGATGTACCCGCCGTACAAGGGGTACCGCGACGCCACCGACCGGGTGATTCCGCTGGTGGTGTGCGAACCCGCTCAGGCGCCGTAGACCGGGACCGGTGGCCGCGCCGTGGCCAGCAGGTCGGTGACGACGGGGGCCAACTCGGCGGGATCCCAGCGCGCACCCTTGTCGACCTGCGGCCCGTGTGCCCAACCCTCGGCCGCCCGGATGACGCCGCCCTCGACTTCGAACACCTGACCCGTGACGTCGCGGGATTCGACGCTACCCAGCCACACCACGAGCGGTGAGACGTTCTCCGGGGCCATCGCGTCGAACGCGGCGTCCTGAGTGGACATCATCTCGGCGAACACCGTCTCGGTCATCCGCGTGCGCGCCGAGGGGGCGATGGCGTTGACGGTGACGCCATAGCGGCCCATCTCGGCCGCCGCCACCAGGGTCAGAGCCGCGATGCCGGCCTTGGCCGCGCTGTAATTGGCTTGTCCCACACTGCCTTGCAGTCCGGCGCCGGAACTCGTGTTGACGATTCGGGCATCCACGGCCTCGCCCGCCTTCGACTTCGCCCGCCAGTACGCCGCGGCGTGCTTCATGGTCGCGAAGTGACCTTTGAGGTGCACCGCGGTGACGGCGTCGAACTCCTCCTCGCTGGTGTTGGCGAACATCCGATCCCGGACGATGCCGGCGTTGTTCACCAGCACGTCGAGTCCGCCGAAGGCGTCCACCGCGGTCTGGACGAGTCCCTCGGCCTGAGACCAGTCGGCGACGTTGGCCCCGCTGGTGACGGCTTCGCCACCCGCAGCGGTGATTTCGTCGACCACGCTTTGGGCGGCGCTGCCGCCACCCGCGGGGGAACCGTCGAGTCCGACGCCGATGTCGTTGACGACGACGCGCGCGCCCTCGGCGGCGAAGGCCAGCGCGTGCGCCCGTCCGATTCCGCCGCCGGATCCCGTCACGATGACCACCCGGCCGTCAAGCAAGCCCATGTACGTTGTCTCCTCGGTTATTTGATGGCACTGGTCGTGGCGAGGTAGTGCGGCGGTTCCCCGCCGCCGTGCACCTCGAGTGATGCTCCACTGATGTAGGACGCCACGTCGCTGGACAGGAACGCGGCCGCCCAGCCGACGTCGGCCGGGGTGGCGAGTCGCCCCAGCGGGACGTTGGCCGAGATCGCGGCGATCGACTCGGCGTCGCCGTAGAAGAGTTCGGACTGCTCCGTCTCGACCATGCCGACGACGAGCGAGTTGACCCGCACCTTGGGCGCCCACTCCACGGCCAGCGTGGTGGTGAGGCTTTCGACGCCCGCCTTGGCCGCGCCGTAGGCCGCGGTCCCCGGCGTCGGCCGGCGCCCGCTGACACTCGCGACGTTGACGATGCAGCCACCGTTCTCCTGGTTCTGCATGTGCTCGTTGGCGTGGTGCGACACCGACAGCGGCGCCAGCAGGTTCAGCTCGACGATCTTCGTGCTGAACCTGGCCGAGGCGTCGGCGGCGAGCACGTACGGCGAACCACCCGCGTTGTTGACCACCACGTCGAGCCGGCCGTGGCGCTCGACGATCGCGTCGACGAGTGCCTTGACCGAATCGTCGTCGCGGACGTCGCAGGGGATGAATTCGTAGGGCAGACCGTCGACGGCGCGGCGGGCGCACGTGACGACGGTCGCCCCCTGACCGGCGAATACGGCGCTGATGCCGGCACCGACCCCTCGAACGCCGCCGGTCACCAGAACCACGCGGCCGGCGAGTCGAAGATTGATTCCAGCCGGGTCGGTCACTGTGCTAGCGTACCAAGCAAGTGCTTGCTTAGGTAGCCACCCCAGGAGTTGGTATGACGATCACCACCAAGACCGTGGAGCCGGGCATCGTCTCGGTCACCGTCGACTACCCGCCCGTCAACGCCATCCCCTCGCGCGGATGGTTCGAGCTCGGCGACGCCGTCACCGCTGCCGGGCGTGACAGGAACACCCACGTGGTGATCCTCCGCGCCGAGGGGCGCGGCTTCAATGCCGGCGTCGACATCAAGGAGATGCAGAACACCGAGGGCTTCACCGCGCTCATCGACGCCAACCGCGGCTGCTTCCACGCCTTCCGCGCCGTGTACGAGTGCGAGGTGCCCGTCGTCACGGCGGTCAACGGGTTCTGCGTCGGCGGCGGCATCGGCCTGGTCGGCAACTCCGACGTGATCGTCGCCTCCGACGACGCGAAGTTCGGCCTTCCCGAGGTGGAACGCGGCGCACTCGGTGCGGCCACGCATCTTTCGCGACTGGTGCCCCAACACATGATGCGCCGGTTGTTCTTCACCGCCGCGACGGTCGACGCCGCCACGCTGCACCAGTTCGGCTCCGTGCACGAGGTGGTGCCCCGCGCCGACCTCGACGAGGCCGCCCTGCGCGTCGCCCGCGACATCGCCGTCAAGGACACCCGCGTGATCCGGGCCGCGAAGGAGGCCCTGAACCTGATCGACGTGCAGCGCGTCAACGCCAGTTACCGCATGGAACAGGGCTTTACGTTCGAACTGAACCTCGCCGGCGTGGCGGACGAACACCGGGACGCATTCGCGGGAACGTCGAAGGGGAAAGAGTGACCGACAAGAGAACCTCCTTGGACGAGGCCGTCTCCTCGATCGAGAGCGGCATGACCATCGGCATCGGCGGCTGGGGGTCACGGCGCAAGCCCATGGCGCTCGTCCGCGCGCTGTTGCGCACCGACGTCACCGACCTCACCGTCGTCACCTACGGCGGTCCAGACCTTGGCCTGCTGTGCTCGGCGGGCAAGGTCAAGCGCGTCTACTACGGCTTCGTGTCGCTGGACTCGCCCCCGTTCTACGACCCTTGGTTCGCCAAGGCTCGCACCACCGGCGCCATCGAAGCACGCGAGATGGACGAGGGCATGCTGCGCTGCGGATTACAGGCGGCCGCGCAACGACTTCCGTTCCTTCCCATCCGCGCCGGCCTGGGCAGCGACGTCCGCACCTTCTGGGGTGACGAGCTGAAGACCGTGCGCTCGCCCTATCCGACCGGAGACGCCTACGAAGAACTCGTCGCCATGCCCGCGCTGAATCTCGACGCCGCGCTGGTGCACCTCAACCTCGGGGACGCGCGCGGCAACGCGGCCTACACCGGCATCGACCCCTACTTCGACGACCTGTTCCTGATGTCGGCGACGAAGCGGTTGATGAGCGTCGAGCGCGTGGTCTCGACCGAGGAATTAGTCGCTTCCGTTCCGCCACAAGCACTTCTGGTCAACCGGATGATGGTCGACAGCGTGGTTGAAGCGCCCAACGGGGGACACTTCACCACCGCCGAACCGGACTACCGCCGCGACGAGAAGTTTCAGCGTCACTATGCCGAGGCCGCCGCGTCCGAGGAAACCTGGGCGGAGTTCGTCGAGGTGTACCTCTCGGGCAGCGAGGCCGACTACCAGGCCGCCGTCCGCAAGTTCGCCGAACAGCAGGAAGGTGCGCGATGACCGCCGAGACGACTGCCGTGACCCGTGCCGAGGTGTGCGCCGTCGCGTGCGCCGAATTGTTCCGGGACGCAGGCGAAATCATGGTCAGCCCAATGGCGAACATGGTATCCGTCGGTGCCCGCCTGGCGCGGCTGACGTTCTCCCCCGACATCCTGCTGACCGACGGCGAGGCCCGCATCCTGGCGGACACGCCCGCGATGGGGGCCACCGGCGCCATCGAGGGCTGGATGCCGTTCGGCCGCGTCTTCGAGACGCTCACCTGGGGCCGGCGTCACGTCGTGATGGGCGCCAATCAGATCGACCGCTACGGCAATCAGAACCTGTCGGCGTTCGGCCCGATCCAGCAGCCCAAACGCCAAATGTTCGGCGTGCGCGGGGCACCGGGCAACACCATCAACCACGCCACCAGCTACTGGGTCGGCGCGCACTCGCCGCGGGTGTTCTGCGACTCGGTCGACATCGTCTCCGGCATCGGCTGGGACAAGGTCGACGCCGACAATCCCGCCTACCGGTTCACGAACGTCTACCGCGTGGTGAGCAACCTCGGCGTCTTCGACTTCAACGGCCCCGACCATCGGATGCGCGCGCTGTCGCTGCATCCCGGGGTGGAGGCCGACCAGGTCGCCGAGAACACGTCGTTCGAGGTGCACGGGCTGGCCGAGGCCGAGGTGTCCCGCGTGCCGTCGGACGAGGAACTGCGTCTGATCCGCGAGGTGATCGACCCGAAGTCGTTGCGCGATCGCGAGATCCGGTCGTGAGCCACCTCAAGACGCCGCTCACCGAGCTGATCGGGATCGAACATCCCGTCGTGCAGACCGGCATGGGCTGGGTGGCCGGTGCCCGGCTGGTCGCGGCGACGTCGAACGCCGGCGGCCTCGGCATCCTCGCCTCCGCGACGATGACCCTCGAGGAGCTGGCCACCGCCGTGACGAAGGTCAAGGCCACCACGGACAAACCATTCGGCATCAACATGCGTGCCGACGCGGGCGACGCCGGTGAGCGCGTCGACCTCCTGATCCGCGAAGGAGTCAAAGTCGCCTCCTTCGCCTTAGCCCCCAAGCCCGATCTGATCGCCAAGCTCAAAGAGGCCGGCGTGGTGGTGATCCCGTCGGTCGGCGCCGCCAAGCACGCGAAGAAGGTCGCCGGCTGGGGCGCCGACGCGGTGATCGTGCAGGGCGGTGAGGGCGGTGGCCACACCGGTCCGGTCGCCACCACGCTGCTGCTGCCGTCGGTGCTCGACGCGGTGGACATCCCCGTCATCGCGGCGGGCGGGTTCTTCGACGGCCGTGGTTTGGCCGCCGCCCTGTCGTACGGCGCCGCGGGTGTGGCGATGGGCACGCGCTTCCTGTTGACGACGGACTCGACCGTGCCCGACGAGGTCAAGCGCCGCTACCTCGACTCGGCCTTCGACGCCACCGTCGTCTCCAAGCGCGTGGACGGCATGCCGCACCGGGTGCTGCGCACCGGGCTCGTCGAGAAGCTCGAAAGCGGTTCGCCGGTGCGTGGTTTCACCGCGGCGGTCCTGAACGCCCAGAAGTTCAAGAAGATGTCCGGCATGACGTGGCGCTCGATCGTCACCGACGGCCTCGCCATGCGCCGCGGCAAGGAACTGACGTGGTCGCAGATCGTGATGGCGGCCAACACGCCGATGCTGTTGAAGGCGGGACTCGTCGACGGCAACACCGACGCCGGCGTGCTGGCGTCGGGCCAGGTGGCCGGCATCCTCGGCGACCTGCCGTCATGCGCGGAGCTGGTGCCGGCGATCGTCGCCGACGCAATCAGGCACCTCGAGGCCGCCTCCGGCTACGTGGCGTAGCTTGCAGGGCGCGCTCAGGTACCGCGGGTAGCGTCACGACCGTCATGAGTGAAGACTCCCCATCGGACACCGGGCTGCGCCGTCAGCGGCTTGCGGAGCAGTACCGGCGACTGGCGGAGGCCCGTCGGTTACGGCCCGTCACCGCGATCGTCGCGCGCTACACCGAGATCGAGGGCGGCACGCTGGGCGCGATGGTGTCGGTGCAGCTGTTCACCACCGTCATCCCGCTGATGATCATGGGCTTCAGCTACATGCGGGGATTCGCGGACAACGCCAGCCCCGGCACGCTGATCATCCGCGAACTGGGGTTGGTGCACCCCGCGTCCGACCACGTGCGTTCGGCATTCGGGGACTCGGCGGCATTGCGCTCCAGCTGGACCTTCCTCGGTGTCGCGGGCTTCCTCGTCTGGGGCATCCCGATGGGCATCATGATCGCCGGCTTGTTCGCCAAGGCCTGGCGTCGCGAACAGTTCCCGTTGACGGGCAGGCTGTGGCGCGGCGTGCTGTGGTTCGCCCTGTACCTCGTGATGATCGGCTTCCGCGACCGCATCGCGTTCGGCGGCGACCACCACGCGGGGATGCGGGTCGTGCGCTTCCTGTTGTCACTGATCCCGGTGTGGGTCTTTTGGTCGGTGACTCCGGCCCTGCTGGTCAGGGACGGCGGGCGGGGACGCCAATACCTGATGCTCGCCGGCCTCGCGGGGGTGGTCATCGACGGCGTCGTGCTACCCCTCGGCTCGCGTTGGCTCTTCCCGCCGGTGCTCGCAGGCTGGGAGGAACTCGGCCCGATCGGTGTTGCGATGGCACTGCTTACGTGGTGCGGCGCGGTCGGCACGGGGTGGGTGGTGACGGCATGCGTCGGGGCGGTGCTGTGGGAGCGCAACGCGCCGTCACAGACGGTCGTCGAGTCGCAGACCGAGGACGACGCCGCTGCACGAGTGTGAATCTCACGACGCCAACCGCTGCTGACCGGTCACGGGATTCACAGTCGCGGAGAGGTCGAAGCCACGCTCGCGCAGCGCGCCCTCGACGCGGGCGACATAGGTGGGCCGACGGTAGCGGAGCAGGTCCCGGCTGACCCGGATGACGAGCCACCCCTGCTCCGCCAGCGCGAAGTGCCGGTCGATGTCGCGTTGGCGGACGGCCGGGTCCGTCCAGTGCTGCGCGCCGTCGTATTCGATCGCGACCTTCGCCTCGCCGTAGGCCATGTCGAGGCGCGCGATGAACTCACCGGCGTCACCGAAGACCCGCAGCTGCGTTCGCGGCGCTGGAAGTCCGGCGTCGACGAGCGCCAATCGCGCGACCGTCTCCTGCGGCGACTCGGCGCCGCCGTCCACCAATGCAAGGACGCTGCGCAGCCGCCGCAGGCCACGGACACCTGGATGGGCGGCGGCGACGGCGTCGACCTCGGTCACCGTCAGGCCGCTGACATTGGCGAGTGCGTCGAGTCGCTGGACCGCGCTCACCCGCGAGGCGGTGTGTCGGCCGACGTCGAATGCCGTTCGGGCAGCGGTGGTGACCCGCATCGATCCGAGCGCGAACGTCTCTCCGGCAGCCAGCCGTTCGGTTCGCACGACCAATTGCGAAGGTGCCTTTCGGTTGTCGTATATCAACTCAGCCGGTGCGCGGCCGTCCACCCACCTGACGCCGAGCAGTGCGGCGGCCGACTGACCCGCCACGACTCCGCGGCGCTTGGACCACAGCCACGCCGCCTCCGCCCGCTGTCGCGCCGACGGCTCGGCACCGCGGGGCACGAACACGCCGGGATAGAGCTGCTCGTAGTCCCGGCGCATCGCACGGTCGGCGACGACGGCGCTCGACCTGGCTTCGGCGCCGATGAATGGCCAGGGTGCTGCGGGCATGCCCGCATCATCGGGCCGGACACCGACGGCGACGACGGCCCGCGGCTGGTTGTCCACAGGCGCTGGCACCGCGAGTGGGAATCTGACGGCAAAAACGAGCTCAGAGCGCCGTGAGGTTCACAGTCGGGGAAGAGGGCAGGGCCTAGAGCCGCTCGATGATCGTCACGTTGGCGGTGCCGCCGCCCTCGCACATCGTCTGCAGACCGTAGCGACCTCCGGTGCGCTCCAACGTGTTCAGCATCGTCGCGAACAGCTTTGCCCCCGTCGCCCCCAGCGGATGGCCGAGCGCGATCGCACCGCCGCTCGGGTTGACCTTTGCGGGGTCGGCGCCGGTCTCCTGCAGCCACGCCATCACGACGGGCGCGAAGGCCTCGTTGATCTCGACGGTGTCGACGTCCTCGATCGTCAGCCCGGTCTTCTCCAGCGCATAGTGCGTCGCCGGGATCGGGCCGGTCAGCATGTACACCGGGTCGGCGCCGCGGGCGCTGACGTGGTGGATCCGGGCGCGCGGGGTCAACCCGTGGTCCTTGACGGCTTGCTCGGAGGCGATCAGCACCGCGCTGGCACCGTCGGAGATCTGGCTGGCCATCGCCGCGGTCAACCGGCCGCCGTCGACGAGCGTCTTGAGCCCGGCCATCTTCTCCAGCGACGTCTCGCGCGGTCCCTCGTCGGTGACGAATCCGTCCACCGGGATGATCTCGTTCTCGAAGTAGCCCGCGCGGATGGCCTCCTGCGCGCGCTGGTGGCTGGTCAGCGCAAACTGCTCCATGGCCTCACGCGACAGATTCCACTTCTCGGCGATCATCTCCGAGCCGCGGAACTGCGAGATCTCCTGGTCACCGTAGCGGTGCAGCCAACTCTTCGACTCGTTGGTCGGGGAGGTGAAGCCGAACTGCTCGCCGACGATCATCGCCGACGAGATTGGGATCTGGCTCATGTTCTGCATGCCGCCCGCGACGATCAGATCGGCGGTACCGGACATGATGGCCTGCGCGCCAAAGGAAATCGCTTGCTGGCTGGAGCCGCACTGCCGGTCGACGGTGACGCCGGGCACTTCCTCGGGGAAGCCCGCGGCCAACCACGACAACCGGGCGATGTTGCCGGCCTGCCCGCCGATCGCGTCGACGCATCCGGCGATGACGTCGGTGACGGCTCCCGGGTCGACGTCGTTGCGGTCGAAGAGGCCACGCCATGCGGCGGCGCCGAGATCGACCGGGTGGACACCGGAGAGACCTCCGTTGCGCTTGCCGACCGCGGTTCGCACGGCGTCGACGATGTATGCCTCACCCATTGGTCAATCTCCTTCGTTGGTGATGCCGCCGAGCACGATGGCGAGGTATTGCCTGCCCACCTGCTCGGCGGTGAGGGGTCCGCCCGGTTGGTACCACCGGACGGACACCCAGGTCGTGTCGCGGATGAACCGGTACACCAGGTCGACGTCGAGGTCGGCACTGAAGCAGCCCTCGGCGACGCCCTGCTTGAGCACGTTCACCCACATGGTTCGCTGTTCGCGGTTGCGCTCGTCGACGAAGCCGAACTGCGGGAGAGCCGACAGCCGCTTGGCCTCGTCCTGATAGATGACGACCTGGGCGTGCCGGTGCTCGATGGCCTCGAACGACGCCATGAAGAGCCCCTCGACGCGCTTCAGCGGATCGGTCTCGCTCTCGACGATCTCCTGGTAGCGGCCGAAGAGCCAGTCGAGGAAATCCCGGAGGACCTCCTCGACCATCTGCTCCTTGGACTTGAAGTGGTGGTAGAGGCTGCCGGAGAGGATTCCGGCGGAATCCGCGATGTCGCGCACGGTGGTGGCCCGCAGTCCACGGTCGGCGAACATGGCCGCGGCGAGCTCCAGAAGCTCGTCGCGGCGCGTCGGAATCGCCCTGTCCACCCGTTCAGAGTATCAACCAAGCGCTTGCTTGGCTAGCGGGCGCTTCATGCGCGCTGACTCGACACCGAGACCACTTCGCCGGTCAGATAGCTGGAGTAGTCGCTGGCCAGGAACGCCATGGTAGCCGCCACTTCCCACGGCTCGGCCGCCCGGCCGAAGGCCTCGTCGGACGACAGCTGGTCGAGAAGCTCCGAACTGCTGGTCTTCTCGAGGAACTTGTGTCTGGCGATGCTGGGTGACACGGCGTTGACGCGGACGCCGTACTCAGCGGCTTCGATTGCGCTGCAACGGGTCAGCGCCATCACGCCGGCCTTCGCCGCGGCATAGTGCGACTGCGAGTGCTGCGCGCGCCAGCCGAGCACGCTCGCGTTGTTGACGATGACACCGCCGTGCTCGACGTCGCGAAAGTAGCGCAGCGCCGCGCGGGTCGCACGCATGACGGAGGTCAGCGTCACGTTGAGCACGCGGTCCCACTCGTCGTCGGTCATGTCGACGACGGGGGTCTGGCCGCCGAGGCCCGCGTTGTTGACCAGCACGTCGAGCCGGCCCATCTTGGCCACCGTGTCGGTGATCAGGGCGTCGACCGCCGGAGTCGACGTCACGTCACAGACCACCGCGTCGACCCGACCCAAGCCGAGTTCGGCCAATTGGTCCCGGGTCTCACCGAGGCGACGTTCGTGAAAGTCCGACACGACGACGTCGGCGCCCTCGGCGAGTGCCCGCCTGGCCGCCGCGGACCCGATCCCCGTGCCGGCCGCGGCGGTCACGAGGACCACCTTGCCAGTCAACAGGCCGTGGCCGTCGATCTCCTTGGGCGCAATGGAAAGATCCACTATCCCCTTGCCTCTCGGGGTAGGCCGAGGACTCGCTCGGCGATGATGTTGCGCTGGATTTCGTTGGACCCGCCGTAGATGGTGTCCGACCGCGAGAAGAGGAACAGTCGCTGCCACTCGTCGAATTCGCCGTCGTCGAGCACCAGTCCGGCCGTGCCCTGGACGTCCATGGCGATCTCGCCGAGCTCGCGATGCCAGTTGGCCCACAACAACTTCGACACGGAATCCTGCCCGGGACGCTCGACGTCCATCGTCGCCATCGCGTAGGAGCGCATGGCCTTCAGACCCACCCAGGAGCGTGTCAGCTTCTCCCGGATGACCGGGTCGTCGACCGCGCCGCTCTTCTTGGCCAGTTCGACGATGCCGGACAGCTCACGGGCGTAACGGATCTGCTGGCCGAGTGTCGACACACCGCGTTCGAAGGTGAGCGTGCCCATCGCGACGCGCCACCCGTCCCCAGGCTCGCCGACCACCAGGGAGGCGTCGGTGCGGACGTCGTCGAAGAAGACCTCGTTGAACTCCGAGTCGCCGGTGAGCTGAATGATGGGGCGAATCTCGACGCCGGGTTGGTCGAGCGGGATGAGCAGGTAGGACAGTCCCGCGTGCCGCTTGGAGCCCTTCTCGCTGCGGGCGATGACGAAGCACCACTGCGCCCAGTGGGCCAGCGACGTCCACACCTTCTGCCCGTTGACCACCCACTGATCGCCGTCGAGTTCGGCGGTGGTCGCCACGTTGGCCAGATCGCTGCCCGCGCCCGGCTCCGAGTAGCCCTGACTCCACAGCTCGGTGACGTCGAGGATCTTGGGCAGGAAGCGCTTCTGCTGTTCGGGAGTGCCGTACGCGATGAGCGTCGGCCCCACCAACTCCTCGCCGAGGTGGTTGACCTTGTCGGGGGCGTTGGCCAGCGCGTACTCCTCGTAGAACGCGACGCGGTGCGCGACGGTCAACCCTCGCCCGCCGTGCTCTTCGGGCCACCCGAGGCACGTCAGCCCGGCCGCGGCCAGGTGCTGGTTCCACGCGCGCCGCTCGTCGAACGCCTCGTGTTCTCGACCCGGCCCGCCGAGGCCCTTCAGCGCGGCGAATTCGCCGACGAGATTGTCGGCGAGCCACTGGCGGACCTCGGCCCGGAACTCCTGGACCTCTATCACCCCTGTAGGCTAACCTACCAAGCACTTGCTTTGTTAGAGGGAGCGTCAATGACGAGCGACCCGAGGACCATCCCGGGGGTGCTGGACCACGTCAGCGTCGAGTTCGCCGACCACGACGCCTTGGTCACCGACGATCGGACGTTCACCTACGCCGAGCTCGGGGCAGAGGTCAAGCGCGTCGCGGCCGCCATCGTCGACCTCGGCGTCGACGCCGGGGACCGGGTGGCAATCTGGTCCCCCAACACGTGGCACTGGGTGGTCGCGTGCCTGGCGACGCAGTACGCCGGCGCCGTCGTCGTCCCCCTCAACACGCGCTACACCGCCAGCGAGGCCACCGACATCCTGGCCCGTACCGCCGCGCCACTGCTGATCGGCATGGGCCGGTTCCTCGGCAACGACCGGACCTCCGAACTCGACCGGACGGCACTGCCCGCGCTGCGGCACGTCGTGCGGGTGCCAGTCGACGAAGACGACGGCACGTGGGACGAATTCTTTTCGCGGGGAACCGATCTCGACGCCGCGGACGCCCGCGCCGCAGCCGTCCGACCAGACGACGTCTCCGACATCCTCTTCACCTCCGGCACCACCGGACGCAGCAAGGGCGTCCTCAGCGCGCACCGCCAGTCCCTCGACGCGCCCGCCGCTTGGGCCGCCTGCGGCCAGCTCACCAGCGCGGACCGCTACCTCTGCATCAATCCGTTCTTTCACAACTTCGGCTTCAAGGCCGGCATCCTCGCGTGCCTGCAAACCGGGGCGGCGTTGATCCCACAGCTGACGTTCGACCCCGAGAAGGCGATGCGGGCGGTGCAGGACCAACGGATCACCGTGCTTCCCGGTCCGCCCACCATCTACCAGACGCTGCTCGACCATCCCCGACGTGGCGACTACGACCTGACGTCGCTGCGATTCGCCGTCACCGGTGCCGCCGTCGTCCCCGTCGTGCTGATCGAGCGCATGCAGGACGAACTGGACATCGACATCGTGCTGACGGCGTACGGCCTCACGGAGGCAACCGGTTTCGGCACGATGTGCCGCGCCGAGGACGACGCCGTGACCGTCGCGACGACGTGTGGCCGACCGATCGCGGGCTTCGAGCTGCGGATAGCCGACGGGTCAGGCGAAGTGCTGCTGCGTGGACCCAACGTCATGCTCGGCTACCTCGACGACCCCGAGGCCACCGCCGCCGCCGTCGACGCCGACGGCTGGCTGCACACCGGGGACGTCGGAATACTGGACGCGGCAGGCAATCTCAGCATCACCGACCGCCTGAAGGACATGTACATCTGCGGCGGCTTCAACGTCTACCCCGCCGAGATCGAACAGGTCCTCGCCCGGCTGGACGGAGTCGCCGACAGCGCCGTGATCGGGGTGCCCGACGAGCGCCTCGGCGAGGTCGGCAAGGCATTCGTCGTCGTCAAGGCCGACCACCACCTCGACGAGGAGACCGTGATCGCGCACGCCCGCCAACGTCTGGCGAACTTCAAGACCCCGCGCTCGGTGGTGTTCGTCGACGTCCTGCCACGCAACCCTGGAGGAAAAGTGGTCAAACCCCTGCTGCGAGAGATTCGTTGATGGATCTGACGTTCGACGACGAGACCGAGGAATTCCGCGCCGAGGTTCGCGACTTCCTCGCCGCCAACACCGAGCACTTCCCCGTCGTGTCCTACGACCTCGCCGAGGGCTTCGAGCAGCATCGTCACTGGGACAAGGTGCTGTTCGACGCGGGTCTGTCGGTGATCGTGTGGCCGAAGGAGTACGGCGGCCGGGACGCGACGCTGCTGCAGTGGATCGTCTACGAGGAGGAGTACTTCCGCGCGGGCGCACCGGGCCGGGCCAGCGCAAACGGTACCTCGATGCTGGGGCCAACGCTGTTCGCGCACGGCACCTCCGAACAGCGCAACCGCATCCTGCCCAAGATGGCCAGCGGCGAGGAGATCTGGGCCCAGGCCTGGTCGGAGCCGGAGTCGGGTAGCGACCTCGCCTCGCTGCGGTCGACTGCGACGCAGACCGACGGTGGCTGGAAGCTCAACGGCCAGAAGATCTGGAGCTCGCGAGCGCCGTTCGGCGACAAGGCCTTCGGACTGTTCCGCTCGGACCCGTCGGCCCAGCGCCACAAGGGCCTGACCTACGTCATGTTCGACCTGCGCGCCGAGGGCGTCACCGTCCGGCCCATCGCGCAACTGGGCGGGGCCACCGGCTTCGGTGAGATCTTCCTCGACGACGTGTTCGTCCCCGACGACGACGTCATCGGCACCGTGGGTGCGGGCTGGACCGCGGCGATGAGCACGTCGAGCAACGAGCGCGGTATGTCCCTGCGCAGTCCCGCGCGCTTCCTCGCACCGGCCGAACGCCTGGTGCAGGCCTGGCGATCCGAGCGCGACCCCGCCTTCGCCGACCGTGTCGCCGACGCCTGGATCAAGGCGCAGGCATACCGCCTGCACACGTTCGGCACCGTCACCCGGTTGGCCGCCGGCGGTGAACTTGGCGCAGAGTCCTCGGTGACCAAGGTGTTCTGGTCCGACCTCGACGTCGCCCTGCACCAGAGCGCCCTCGACCTGCGAGGCGCCGACGCCGAGCTGGTGGACGGCTGGACCGAGGGCCTGCTGTTCGCATTGGGTGGCCCAATCTACGCGGGCACCAACGAAATTCAACGCAACATCATCGCCGAGCGGCTACTGGGCCTGCCTCGGGAGCCGAAATGAGGCTTCGCCGTGCACTTTGAGTTGGACGCTTCGCAGCGTGACTTCGCCGCCAGCATCGACGGCGCACTGGCTGCTGCCGACGTGCCGAGCGCCATCCGCGCCTGGTCGGCGGGCGACACCGGACCGGGTCGCAAGGTGTGGTCGACGCTGGCCGATCTCGGCGTCACCGCGCTGATGGTGCCCGAGGAGTTCGACGGCATCGGGGCCCACCCGGTTGACCTCGTGGTGGCCGCGGAACGCCTGGGCCGCTGGGGCGTACCCGGTCCGGTCGCCGAGTCGACGGCCGTCGCACCGATCCTGTTGGCCGGTGACGAGCGGCTCTCGGCGCTGGCCGCCGGCGAACTGATTGCGACCGTCGCCATGCCGCCGCTCGTACCCCGCGCCGTCGACGCCGACGTCGCGGGACTGGTATTGCTGGCCGTCGACGGCCAGGTGTGGGACGCCGAGGCGGGATCGCGGCACGACTCGGTGGACCCGTCGCGTCACCTCGCCGACGTCACCTCCACCGGCGAGGCGCGCACCGCAGACACCGCGAGGGCCTTCGAGTTCGGCGCGCTGACCACCGCCGCCCAGCTGATCGGCGCCGGCCAGGCGATGCTGGACGGCTCGGTCGAATATGCCAAGCAGCGCAGCCAATTCGGCCGGGTGATCGGCTCCTACCAGGCGATCAAACACGCCCTCGCCGACGTGCACATCGCCGTCGAGCTGGCCCGTCCGCTGGTCTACGGTGCTGCGCTGTCGCTCGCCGACGACTCGCCGGACACCGCACGCGACGTCAGCGCCGCCAAGGCGGCGGCCTCGGACGCGGCGCTGCTGGCGGCCCGTACGGCGCTACAAACCCACGGCGCCATCGGATACACCCAAGAGCACGACCTCTCCCTGTTGATCCTGCGGGTTCAGGCGCTGCACTCGGCCTGGGGCGACCCGACCTGGCACCGACGTCGCGTCCTGGAGGCGCTGGCCGGAAGCGCGTCATGAGCGAAGAACGAGAGATGTTGCGCGACACCGTCGCAGCCATCGTCGCGAAGCACGCCACGTCCGAAGCGGTGCGTCGCGCAATGGACTCCGAGCGCGGCTACGACGACGCACTGTGGACGCTGCTGTGCGAACAGGTTGGTGCAGCGGCGCTGGTGGTCCCCGAGGAGCTGGGTGGGGCGGGTGGTGAGCTCGCCGACGCCGCGGTCGTCGTCGAAGCGCTTGCAAGCGCGCTGGTTCCGACACCCCTGCTGGGCACCACCCTGGCGGAGCTGGCCCTGCTGGCGGCCGACGAACCCGACGTCGACGCGCTCGAGGCGTTGGCGGCGGGCACCTCGATCGGCACGGTGGTCTTCGATCGTGGTTACGTCCTCAACGGCGACGTCGCCGACGTGGTGCTGGCGTGCGTAGACGGCCGGCTGGAGAGGTGGACGAGCTTCACCGCACACCCCGCCGTCACGATGGACCCCACCCGCAGGCTCGCCCGCGTCGACGCAGGCGACACGGTGACGATCGGCTCCGATCCCGGCCTCGCCGACGTCGCGGCAATCCTGATGGCAGCCGAACAGATCGGCGCCGCCGCACGGTGCCTCGACCTGACCGTCGCCTACACCAAGGAGCGGGTCCAGTTCGGCCGACCCATCGGCAGCTTCCAGGCGCTCAAGCACCGGATGGCCGACCTCTACGTCCTGGTCCAGACCGCGCGTGCCCTGGTCGACGACGCCGTGGCGGACCCGTCGCCGACGGCCGCGGCGCTGGCGCGGGTCGCCGCGAGCGAGGCGTTCACCACCGTCGCGGGCGAGGCCATCCAGATGCACGGCGGAGTCGGCATCACCTGGGAGTACGACGTCCAGCTGTACTTCAAGCGGGCCCACGGCAGCGCGCAGTTGCTCGGACCCCCGAGGGACTTCCTGCGCCGGCTCGAATCCGAGGTGCTCTAGCCTGGCTGGGGTGAGCCACCGAGTCGCGCAGCGGGCGGGCATCCCGCCGTTCTACGTCATGGACGTCTGGCTGGCCGCCGCGGAACGCCAACGGTCCCACGGCGACCTGGTCAACCTGTCCGCGGGACAGCCGAGTGCACAGGCGCCCGCCCCGGTCCGCGCGGCGGCGGCCGACGCGCTGGCCAACCACAATCTGGGATACACCGTCGCCCTTGGCATTCCGGAGCTCCGCGAGGCCATCGCGGAGTCCTACCCGCGGCGCTACGGCATCATCGTCGACCCTCGCGACGTCGTCGTCACCACCGGGTCCACCAACGGCTTCCTGCTGGCCTTCCTGGCCTCCTTCGACGTCGGCGATCGCGTCGCCGTCGCCAGTCCGGGGTATCCCTGTTACCGAAACATCCTGTCCGCCTTGGGATGTGAGGTCGTCGAGATTCCGTGCGGGCCGGAGACCAGGTTCCAGCCGACGGTCGAGACGTTGGCGGCCGTCAGCCCGCCCGTCACGGGGCTCGTCCTCGCGAGCCCGGCCAACCCGACCGGCACCGTCATTCCACCGGAGGATCTGGCGGCCATCGCGACGTGGTGTGAGACGTCGGGGGTCCAACTGGTCAGCGACGAGCTCTACCACGGCCTCGTCTACCCGGGCGCGCCCGCGACGAGCTGCGCCTGGGAGACCTCGCGCGAGGCCATCGTGGTGAACAGCTTCTCGAAGTACTTCGCGATGACGGGCTGGCGCCTCGGCTGGCTGCTGGTACCGCCCGCCCTCCATCGCGCGGTGGACCGTCTGACCGGCAACTTCTCGATCTGTCCGCCGACGCTGCCCCAGCTCGCAGGGGTCGCCGCGTTCACGCCCGAGTCGATCGCCGAGGCCGACGCGCTCGTCGACGACTATGCGGTCAACCGGGAGATCCTGCTGCGCGGACTACCCGAGATCGGGCTGCCCCGGCTGGCCCCCGCCGATGGCGCGTTCTACGTCTACGCCGACATCTCCGACTACTCGACGGACTCCCTGGACTTCTGCGCCCGCCTGCTCGCCGACACGGGGGTGGCGATTGCCCCCGGCGTGGACTTCGACACCGTCCACGGCGGCGGCTATGTCCGGCTGTCCTTCGCGGGCGCCACGGCCGAGGTCTCCGAGGCGCTGGCTCGAATGGGTACCTGGCTGGCCGGTCAGCGCGCCGACCAGCCGCCGTCCATCGTGTAGGACGCCCCGGTCACCATGCCCGCGTGGGACGACGCGAGCCAGCCCACCAGCGACCCGACCTCCTCGGGTTCGACGAGGCGCTTGATCGCACTCTCGGTCAGCAACACCTCGTCGAGCACCTCGTCTTCGGAGATGCCGTGGGAGCGGGCCTGATCGGCGATCTGCTTGGCCACCAACGGCGTCCGCACGTAGCCGGGGTTGACGCAGTTGCTGGTGACGCCGCGGGACCCGCCTTCCAGCGCGGTCACCTTCGACAGCCCCTCGAGGGCGTGCTTGGCGGTGACGTAGGCGACCTTGAATTCCGAGGCGCGCAGGCCGTGCACCGACGAGACGTTGACGATGCGGCCGAAGCCCTGGGCGTACATGTGCGGCAGCGCGGCCCGGATCAGCAGGAACGGCGCCTCGACCATCAGCACCTGCATGGCGCGGAAGCGCGCCGGGTCGAACTCGGGGATCGGCGCGACGGTCTGAATGCCGGCGTTGTTCACCAAGACGTCGGTCTCGAGGTGCAGCGACTCCAGTGCCGACACGTCGAGAAGGTCGACGGCCCAGGCGGTTCCACCTATTTCGGCGGCCAGCGACTGCGCCGCGTCGGCATCCACGTCGGCGATCGTGACGGTGGCTCCCAGCTCGGCGAGCGCCCTCGCGCACGCCGCCCCGATCCCGCTCGCCCCACCCGTCACCAACGCCGAACGCCCGTCGAGGTCCGGCATCAGACGGCGGCCCTGCGCCGCTCCGCGACGAGCTCGTCGGCGTCGGCGACGTCGAGCGTCTCGAGGTCGAGGCCGTTGGTCTCCCTGGTGTAGAGCACCGCGACGAACGTGACGGCGCACGCCGCCGCCAGGTAGATCGCGATCGGCACCGAGGAGTCGTAGATCTCGAGCAGCTTGACGGCGATCAGAGGTGCCAGCGAGCCCGCCACGATGGACGTCACCTGATAACCAAGGGAGACACCGGAATACCGCATCCGGGTGGGGAACATCTCGGCCATGATGGCCGGCTGCGGGGAGTACATGAAGGCATGGAAGACCAAGCCGATCGTCACCGCGGCGGTCACGACGACGTAGTTGCCGCTGTTCATCATGGGAAAGGCGAAGAACCCCCAGGAGGCGCCGAGGACCGCACCCACCATGTAGACGGGCTTGCGGCCGAGCCGGTCCGACAGGTGCCCGACCAACGGCACGACGACGAAGTGCACCGCGTGCGCGACGAGCAAGTACCAGAGGATCGAACTGGTGTCGGCGCCCACCTGAACCTTCAGATAGGTGATGGAGAACGTGACCACCAGGTAGTACATGATGTTCTCGCCGAAGCGCAGACCCATCGCGGTGAAGACGCCGCGGGGATAGCGCTTGAGCACCTCGACGACGCTGTACGACGACGCCTTGATCCGCTCGGCTTCCCGTTGCGCCTCGACGAAGATCGGCGCGTCGGTGACCTTGGTGCGGATGTAGTAGCCGATCAGCACGACCACGGCGGACAGCCAGAACGCCACGCGCCAGCCCCAGGACAGGAACGCCGCGTCGGACAGCGTGCCGGTCAGCACCAGGAGCACGATCGTGGCCAGCAGGTTGCCCATGGGAACGCCGGCCTGCGGCCAACTGGCCCAGAAACCCCGCTGGCGGTCCGGGCTGTGTTCGGCCACGAGGAGGATGGCCCCGCCCCACTCGCCGCCGACCGCGAAGCCCTGGATGAACCGCAGGGCCACCAACAGTCCCGGTGCCCAGTAGCCGATCTGCCCGAACGTCGGCAGGCAGCCCATCAGGAACGTCGCGGCGCCGACGAGGATCAGGCTGAACTGGAGGAGCTTCTTGCGGCCGAACTTGTCGCCGTAGTGGCCGAACACCACGCCGCCCACGGGTCGCGCGATGAAGCCGACGGCATACGTGGCGAAGGCCAGGAAGATCGCATTGAGGTCGCTGGTGGCCTCCGAGAAGAAGATCTTGTTGAACACCAGGGTGGCGGCCGTGCCGTAGAGGAAGAACTCGTACCACTCGACCACCGTGCCTGCCATCGAGGCTGCGACGACGCGGCGCAAACCGGTCGGCGTCGACGTGCTCATCTGACTCTCCGTTCCGCCGGTGCATGTGACGCACCACACATTCCATCTGAGTATTCCTGCACCCCACTTCTCCGGCAATGCCCAACGACGCAGGAGTGCTCTGCAAAAATGCAGACGTGACCGATCCGAAACGGCTGAGCGCCGATGACCTGCTGGTCCTGCTCGCCGTCGGCCGCTCGGGCCGCTTCGTCTCGGCCGCCGAAGAACTCGGCCTCAACCACACCACCGTCTCGCGCCGCATCGCGGCTCTGGAGCGGTCGGTCGGCGGTCGGCTGCTCGCTCGCAACTCGGCGGGCTGGGAGCTCACCGAACTCGGCCGGGAGGCACTGACGGCCGCCGAAGCGGTCGAGTCCGCCGTGCGCTCGCTGGCCGGGCCCGCGGGGACGCGGACGCTCGAAGGCGTCGTCCGCATGTCGGCCACCGACGGGTTCAGCGCCTACATCGCCGCGCCCGCGGCGGCCCGCGTCCAGCAGCGGCACCCGAAGGTATCCGTTGAAATCGTCACCGCCACCCGACGGGTCACCCAGCAGCGCGCGGGTCTCGACGTCGAAGTCGTGGTCGGCGAACCCCAGGTGCACCGCGCCGAAGTCACCCGGCTCGGCGACTACCGTCTGGGCCTCTACGGGTCGCGGCGGTACCTCGGCGAGCACGGTGCGCCCGCGTCCACCGTCGACCTCGCCGGCCATCCACTGGTGTACTTCATCGACTCCATGCTGCAGGTCGACGACCTCGACCTGGCTCGCACGTTCGCCCCCGCCATGCGGGAATCGGTCACCTCGACCAACGTCTTCGTCCACGTCGAGGCGACCCGTGCGTCGGCCGGGCTCGGGTTGTTGCCCTGTTTCATGGCCGACCGGCACGACGATCTGGTGCGCGTGCTCCGCGACGACGTCGCGCTGCTGCTGAGCTACTGGCTGGTGGCCCGCGCCGAGACCCTGCGCCGCCCGGAGGTGCGCGCCCTGGTCGAGGCCATTGGCGCCCAGATGGACGACCAGCGCGAGGCGCTCCTCGGCGGCGCCGTGTGACCGGCCGTCCGTGGGTATCCCCACGGCATGCATTCAGTACGGACCGGATCCGGCAAGCCACTCCTCCTGCTCCACGGAATCTCCAACCTGCACAACTGGGATCCGATCGTTCCCGCGTTGGCCCGGGAGCGCACCGTGGTCGCCGTCGACCTGCCCGGGTTCGGCAAGAGCGAGGCCCTGCCGGGTGAGGTGACCGTCGCGTCGTTGACCGACGCGGTGGAGACGTTCATCGCCGAAGAACGTCTCGGCGACGTCGACGTGGTCGGCAGTTCGATGGGTGCCCGCATGTCGCTCGAACTCGCCCGCCGCGGCCATCGCGGCAACGTCGTCGCACTCGACCCCGGCGGCTTCTGGACCGACCGCCAGGTGAAGGTGTTCGGCGCCACCGTCGGCCCGTCGATCGCGTTGGTGCGGCGCATCCAGCCGCTGCTGCCCGCCCTGACCGCGAACCCGTTCGGGCGCACCGCCCTACTGCTGCAGTTCTCGGCCAAGCCCTGGCGGCTGCCCGCCGACCTGGTGCTGCAGGAGCTGCGCAACTTCGCCGGCTCCCCCAGCCTCGACGAGGCCCTGCACGACCTGGTGCACGGGCCGAAACAGCAAGGCGCCCCGGCCGGTTCGCTGCGGGGGAACGTCGTCATGGGGTGGGGCCGCAACGACCGCGTGACGGCGCCCAGCCAGGCGGAGCGCGCGACCCAGCTGTTCCCGGATGCCTCCCTGCACTGGTTCTCCGGGTGTGGGCACTTCCCGCACTGGGATCGGCCGCGCGAGACCGAACGCCTCATCCTCGAGTCCATCGGGTAACCGTTGAGCGGATGTCTTGCGGGACCGCGGCCCACCTGATGGGGTCGACGCATGCCATTTCTCGAAACGGACGACGGCCGGGCGTACTACCGGCACTGGGCGGCCCTCAACCCGCGGGCTGCCGTGATCTTCCTGCACGGGTTCGGCGAGCACACCGGGCTCTACCATCGCTACGGCTTCGCGCTGAACGCCGCGGGCGTGGACCTGTGGGCGGTCGACCAGTTCGGGCACGGCCTGACCCCGGGTGAGCGCGGGGACTTCACCACCCTGGAGGCCAGCATCGGGTTGGCCGACCGCCTCGCCGAGCTAGCCGAGGCCGAACGCCCGGGCACACCGCTTGTCGCCCAGGGTCATTCGTTCGGCGCGGTGGCCACGCTGTGGAAGCTCCTCGCCAACCCCGCGCCATACCGGGCGGCGGTGGTCTCGGGCGCACCGCTGGTGCCGGTCCCCGGTCTGGTCGACGTCGACTCGACCTTCGAGATCGCTCCGAGTCAGCTGTCGGCCGATCCGTTCTACCTCGACGCCATCGAGAACGATCCGCTGGCGTTCGTCGACGCCGACGGCGGCCCCTGGCGCGTGAGTTGGACCGGGGCTGGGACGCCTTCGGCGCGACCCTGCCCACCCTGGCGGTGCCCACGCTCGCGGTGCACGGCAGCAACGATCCCATCGCGCCGGTGGGTGCGGTGCGGGCCTACGCCGAGCAGATCGAGCCACTGTCGCTCGTCGAGATCGACGGTGGCGGGCACGACATCCTCAACGACGTGACCCATCGGGAGGTCGCCGCCGCGATCGTCGACTTCGTCGGCCGACACCTGGACTGAGCTTCATCCACAGGAGTTGTGCACAGTGTGGATGAATTACACGCGTGTACTTCCCGTCAACGCCACAGCGCACCGGCGGCACGTTCCGCCGCGCGGATGCCGGACTCGAGGTCGACCGTCGTGACGAGAAGCTCTGGCGTGTCGCGCTGTCCGACACGATCCGCCTGCGCCGCCACCGAACCGTCCGGCGCGATGACCCTGCTCTTGCCGAGTAGTTCGTCGCCGCACTGATTCGCCATGACCCACCACTGGCCGTTGACCAGGGCGTTGGCCGGGTAGAGCACGTCCCACCACGATTCTGCGGCGACTTCGTACGCACACGGTGCGACCACGACCCGGGCGCCGAGCCGGTTCAGCTGCCTGGCGTAGGCGGGATGGTCACCGTCGAAGCACGTGCTCAGACCTACCGCCCCGATCCCGTCGACGTGCACGACGGTGGGTTCATCTCCCGCCGCGAAGACCTTGTCTTCACCAAGTGGTGTGTACAGGTGAACCTTGCGATGTACCGCTGCACGCCGGCCTGCCGGGTCGTAGACGACGGCGGTGTTGTAGAGGACGTCTCCGTCGCGCTCGGGTACCGTGCCGGCGAAGAGCCATACCTGGTTGGCACGGGCAGCCGCTGCCAGTGCCTCACCCCGGGGGCCGTCGATCGGTTCGGCGGCGTCACCCGCATCGCGAGCGAGCGTCGCGGGGTCATACCCACAGGGCCACAGCTCGGGGAGCACCACCCAATTGCAGCCACGGTCGGCCAATGCGCCGATGAAGCCCTGCGCGGCGCGCAGATTCTCGTCGGGCTCGTGGCAGCGTGGCAGCCACTGCGCCAATCCGATGGTGACGGTCATCGCTGCTCGGGTTCGTCGGCCAACCCGCGCCACGGCCGGGTCAGGTTGTCCGGAAGCAGGATCTTCGCCAGGTCCGAGGGAGTCAGCAATCCTCGGTCCAAGACCAGTGAGGCGATGTCGGTGTCCGAACGCAGGGCCTCGGCCGCGAGCCGTGTCGCCGCCTCGTAACCGATGTAGGGGTTGAGTGCGGTGACCAGACCGATCGAACGATCGACCGTCGACCTCATGTGCTCGACGTTGGCGGTGATGCCGACCACGCACCGGCTCCGCAGGGTTTCGCAGGCAGCGGTCAGGTGCGCCAACGACTCGAAGAGGCTGTGGGCGATGATCGGTTCGAATGCGTTGAGCTGGAGTTGCCCGCCCTCGGCGGCCATGCTGATCGCGACGTCGTTGCCGACCACTTCGAATGCCACCTGATTGACCACTTCGGGTATCACCGGGTTGACCTTGCCGGGCATGATGCTCGAACCCGCTTGCACCGGTGGAAGATTGATCTCACCGAACCCGGCGCGGGGCCCCGACGACAGCAACCGCAGGTCGTTGCAGATCTTCGACAGCTTGACCGCGGTCCGCTTCAGCACCCCCGACAACTGGACGAAGGCACCAACGTCCTGGGTGGCCTCGACGAGGTTCGACGCGGTCACCAACGGCAGTTCGGTGACGGCGCGGAGCTCTTCGCAGACCAGGCCGGCGTAATCCAGGTGCGCATTGAGGCCCGTGCCGATCGCGGTGCCGCCGAGGTTGATCTCGGCGATCAGAACGTTGGCCTCCCCCAGTCGATCCGCGTCCTCGCCGACCATGATGGCGTAGCTGCCGAACTCCTGACCCAACGTCATCGGTACGGCGTCCTGGAGTTGGGTGCGGCCCATCTTGAGGTGGCTCCCGAATTCGACCGCCTTGTCGGCGAACGCCGACACCAGTTCGGTCATGGCCAATTGCAGTCTGTGCACCGCGAATTGGAGGCCGACCTTCACCGCGGTCGGGTACACGTCGTTGGTGCTCTGCCCCAGGTTCACGTGTTCCAGCGGATGCAGGTGGGCGTAGTCACCGCGTCGGTGACCGAGCAGTTCCAGGCCGCGGTTGGCGATCACCTCGTTGGCGTTCATGTTGGTCGACGTGCCCGCACCACCCTGGATGACGTCGACGACGAACTGGTCGTGCAGTGCTCCGGCCTTGATCTCCCGGCAGGCTGCGACGATCGCATCGGTCCGTTCGGCACTGAGCAACCCGAGCCGGTGATTGGCACGCGCCGCCGCGAGCTTGACGCAAGCCAGGGCGACGATCAGTTCCGGATAGCGCGCGATCGGCATGCCGGTGATGGGGAAGTTCTCCAGCGCACGGGCGGTGTGCACTCCGTAGTACACGTCGCCGGGCACCTCGAAGTCGCCGAGCAGATCGTGCTCGCGGCGCAGCTCGGTCGAGGTCATGGCGTGCCGCCGATCAGATGGTCCCGGGTACCGGGGTCGAGCGCGGCATCCAACACGGTCAGTGCCAGCGCACGTGCGCCCTCGACTGCCGCGCGGTCGGCCGCCGGAGTCGCGGCGGCAGCGGCGAATTCGGGTTGATGGTTGACCGCGGGGAGCGAATCGATGCCGATGTAGGGGTGAATGGCCGCCACTTGCTGCGAGACGTTGCCCATGTCGGTCGAGGCGCGATTCATCAACGAGTCCGATCCCGAGCTGAAGCGTCTGCCCAGCTGCTCGGCCCGGTGCACATAGTGGCCGAGCAGGCGTTCGTCGGTGCGGAATTCGGAGTAAGGCTTGCTCTCCGGGCTGATCGTCAACTCGCAACCGGTGGCCAGTGCGCCGGCCTCGAAGCACCGGTTGACCCGTCGCTCGAGGTCGGCGAGTTCGGCCAGCGAGCCGGCGCGGACATACCAGCGTCCCTCGGTGCGCTGCGGAATGGCGTTGGGCGCTTCGCCGCCGTTGGTCATGATGCCGTGCACCCGGGTGTCGGGCGGAAGATGTTGACGCAACAGGCCGATGCCGACCTGCGCCAGCGTGAACGCGTCCGCGGCGTTGATCCCGCGGTCGGGGTAGGCCGCCGCGTGCGCGGACTTGCCGTCGTAGCGAATGTGGCTGTGCGACACGGCATACGGTTCGGCGCGGGCCACGTCGACCGGCCCGGGGTGCACCATCGCGGCGGCGTGCACTCCGGCGAACCCGCCGCGGTCCAGCATTTCGATCTTGCCTCCCCCGCCCTCCTCGGCCGGGGTGCCGAAGACCGACAGGGTGATCCCGAGGTCGTCGACGTACGGCGCGAGTGCGATCGCAGCACCGGTCGAGATGGCGGCGATGACGTTGTGTCCGCAGGCATGTCCCATGCCGGGCAGCGCGTCGTATTCGGCGCACACCGCCAGATGCAGCGGCCCGGTGCCACGGCGCGCCAGGAACGCGGTCGGCAAATCCGTGTAGTTCTCCTGCACGGTGAATCCGGCGTCGGCAAGGTTACCGGCGACCCGGGCGCTGGATCTGACTTCCTCCCAAGCGATTTCGGGGTGCGCGTGCAGATCGTGGGACAGGGCCAGGATCCCGTCGACGACCCGGTCACCGGTCGTGCGGACGGCATCTTCCAGTGCGGTGGTCACAGGTCCCCCGGCACGCCGTAGGACGGTGCGGCCGTCGGGTCGAGTCCACGGGTGCGGTAGTCGGCCTTCTGCGGTTCCCACACCGTCCACAGCCGATGAAGTTCCGCGATCGGGTCGTCGTGCCAGTCGACGCGCAGATCGGTTACCGGCCACGCCACGTCCGCTGTCACCTGCAGTCCGGCCGAGTGCACGGGACCGGCCTCCCCGCCTGCGGTGAGCGCCGCGCTCAGCCCGTCGAGCAGCCGTCGTTCCAGCGCAGGCGCGGTCGAGGCCGAGTATCCGTCGACCAGGGCCTGGATGACCCCTGCGTCACTCAGCATGTTGCCCGCGGCCGCAACGTCTTCCGCTCGCACCTCGTGACGGATGCCCAATGCCTGGGCTCCGGTGTGAATCGCCGTGCCGCCGGTGCGGTCGACGACGATCAGTTGTCGGTATTCGGGGTGTCGCTCGGCGGTGACGGCGGCGGCGAGAGCGGTCGCGGCGTCCGCGCCGCCGGCCAGTGCCTCCAGCGCGACGAACCCCAGATTCGGGTTGGTGACGTTCTGAGAGGCCACCGCTCCGACCCCGGCCCGCAGGTGCACGCACCGTGACGCGACGGCGGGACTCGACGAGCACACCACCATCCCGAACGCCGAACCGTCGCGGACGACGAGTGAGAACGTCATTGGCTGAGCACCGCGGTGGCGTCGATCTCGACCAACCATTCGGGTCGGGCGAGGGCGTCGACGACGAGTCCGGTGGACACCGGGTACACGCCCTTGAGCCAGCGCCCCATGACGCGGTACACCGGTTCGCGGTAGCGGATGTCGACCAGGTACACGGTGACCTTGACGATGTCGGCGAGGCTGCTGCCCGCCTCGTCGAGCAGCATCGCGATGTTGGCCATCGCCTTCTCGGCCTGGGCTTCGACGTCGCCGACACCGACGGACTCTCTGGTGTCGAGGTCCTGGCCGATCTGGCCGCGCAGATACACGACGCCCCCGGCGACGACGGCCTGGCAGAGGTCGTTGTCGAGGTTCTGTTCGGGATAGGTGATCTTGGTGTTGAAGGGCCGGATTCGCCGGTGCGTCGCGCCTTCTGGGGTCGCGTCGAGCATGTGTGAGCGCTCCTCTTCCGTCAGCGCTCGGCGAGCGCCGGCGCCTCGTAGGCCAAATAGCTTCGCTGAATGGCGATTTGGTCGGCAAGGTACTTGGCGTCGTGCCAGACCCCCCAGATGAAGCTGGATCCGCGTCGTGACTGCCAGGGCAGTCCCAGGAAGTAGATTCCCGGTTCGGTCGACACGCCCCGCTGATGCAGTGGCTTGCCCCGTTCGTCGAAGGCGTCGACCTGCAACCAGCCGTAATCGAAGGCAAAACCGGTCGCCCAGATTATCGAGGTGACGCCCGCTGCTGCGAGGTCGAGTTCGCGCAGCGGATCGGTGACGCATGCTGGATCGGGCAGGAACTCACGGGCCCGTGGTTCCTCGGGCAGGTCCAGCCCGTTGCGGGCGACGTAGGCGTCCGCTTCGTCGAGCATGGACAGGTAGTTCGCGTCACCTGCTGCGATGTTGGTGCGCAGGTCGTCGGCGAAGTGCATGACACCGTCGACGAACGGGCCGGCCAGTCCGGTGAGCGTCACACCGGTGGCCGCGAGTTCGCGAAAGTCGACGGTGTGCCCACCGTGGGCGCCGCTGACCGCGATCGTCACGTGCTCGGCACCCCGCGGCGGCGCGGCCAGGTCCCATTTTCCCAAAACACCCAGCCACCAACAAAAGTCGCGGCCGCGGTAGCTACGTGGTGGCCGGTCGTGCGGTCCAACGGCCAGGTACACCTGGCGGCCGGCCTGACGGAGTTCGTCGGCGATCTGGACGCCGGAGGATCCGGCACCGACCACCAGGACGGCTCCGTCGGGCAGCTGCTGGGGATTGCGGTAGCCGCTGGAATGGATCTGGTGCAACCCGGAGGTCTCGGGGACGACCGGTGGGATGATCGGCTTCTGGAACGCACCCGTCGCCGCGACGACGTAGCGGGCGTCTATCGTCCCGTCGGAGGTTTCGACGCGGAAACCGGAGCGGCCGTCGATCTTTCGTACCGAGGTCACGTCGACTCCGGTGCGAATCGGAGCGTCGATCCGGCCGGCGTAGGAGACCAGGTAGTCCGCGACCTCCTCCTTGGTGGGGAAGCCGTCGGGGGCGACGTCGAACTCCTGACCGGGAAAGCGGTCATGCCAGGCGGGCCCGTTGGCCACTAGCGAGTCCCAGCGCCACGAGCGCCAGCGCTCGGCGACCCGGTCACGTTCCAGCACGAGGTGCGGGATGTCCTTGACGCCGAGATGCTCGCTCATCGCGATCCCGGCTTGGCCGGCTCCGACGATGAGAACTTCGACCTCTTGGTGGTTCAACACGACCTCCACGAACTGGGCAGTTTTACTCGCTCCTCCATCGTTCAACGGCCCGTTGCATCTGTACAGCGCATAGATCCGATGTACGGCATTGGGAAAATCGATTTCACGCATGTCAGCTGTTCGGTGCGCTCGCGAACAGATTGCGACACAGCTCGGCCACCACGCTGGCCCGTCGGGTCGGCCTGGCCGCGAGAGCGTCGAGCAGGACCACGGTCAGGCTGGGTACGCCTCCGCTGATCGGGACGACGGCGACGGCATGCCCGTCCAGGGCAGTCGGAACGGCCGCCCGCAGGTTGAGCACGCAGTAGGCGAGTTCCCGGCCAACCAGGGCGCGACACGTCTCGACGGTCGTGGACCGATAACGAATGTTCGGCGTGACACCTGCTGCGGTGAAAACGCTTTGGAAGTAATCGCGACTGTGCGGCAGATCGAGCAGGACCATCGGTTCGTCGGCCAATTCGGCCAGATCGACCTGCTCACGATTGGCGAAGCGGTGCGATCCGGACACCAGTGCGTAGGGCGGCAAGCTGAAGAGAGGCCAACGCCTCAATCGTGGGTCGTCGACGAGGTCGTAGCCGATGCCGAGCTCGAAGGTGCCGTTGGCGACGCCTTCGGCGAGTTCGGCGAGATCCGCCTCGGTGGTGTGCAGGTACAGCTTCGGCAGCTTCTCGGCGGCGGCAGCCAGCAGTTCCGGCAGCAGGTAGGGCGCCACCACCTGAAAGCACCCGATTGACAGAGTGCCGCTCAGCGAGGTGCCCAGCCCTTGCGCGACGGCTCGCAGATCCGCCGCCGAGGCCAGCAACCGGCGACTCTCGACGAGCAGTTCCCGTCCGGCCGGTGTCAGACTGATACCGCGCGCATGGTGACGGACCAGCAGTTGCACCGACAGTGCGTTCTCAAGATCGGCCAGCGCCGCCGACATCGCCGACTGCGACAGGTGCACTGCGGCGGCCGCCCGAGTGACGCTGCCGGCCTCGGCCACCGCGACGAAGTATTCGAGCTGCCTGAGCGTGTAGTCCGGCATGGCACCCCCGGTGCATTGAGAAAACTGATCTTAAGGTTCGGAAACACCGGCTGTACAGGTGCGCCCTGGAGGAGCAGGGTAAATCCCGTGACTTCTCCCGAAGCGACCCCGGCCACGCTGACTGACTGGACCCGACACGCAGCGGCACTGACCCCGCGCGACGGCATCTACGTCGACGGCTCCTTCCGTCCGGCCCAATCCGGCGCGACGTTCGACTCCCTCGACCCGGCCACCGGCCGCGTGCTGGCGTCGGTGGCCTCGGGACAGACCGAAGACGTGGACGTTGCGGTGACCTCGGCGCGCCGCGCCTTCGAGGGCGGCGAGTGGTCGCACGCGTCGGTGAGCGAGCGCAAACGGGTTCTGCTGAGGCTGGCGGAGTTGATCAACGACAACGGCGTCGAGCTGGCGCTGCTGGATTCTCTGGACATGGGCAAGCTGGTCACCGAGGCACACACCGTCGACGTACCCTCCGGCGCAGGACTATTCGCGTACTACGGCGAGGCACTCGACAAGATCAACGGCGAGATCGCTCCCACCGAGCCCGGCAACCTGGCCCTGGTCACCCGTGAGCCACTCGGCGTCGTCGGGGCCGTCACACCGTGGAACTTCCCGTTGGACCTGGCCATCTGGAAGGTTGCGCCCGCGCTCGCCGCCGGCAACTCCGTCGTTCTCAAACCCTCTGAGCGGGCGCCACTTTCGTCATTGCGACTCGCCGAGCTGGCGACCGAGGCTGGCCTGCCCGACGGCGTTCTCAACGTCGTCCCCGGCTTCGGCGACACCGCGGGTGCCGCCCTGGGACTGCACCCGGACGTCGACGTACTGGCATTCACCGGATCCACCGCCACCGGACGGCGGTTCCTGCGCTACGCATCGGAGTCCAACCTCAAGCAGGTATGGCTGGAATGCGGCGGCAAGAGCCCCAACGTCGTGTTCGCCGACGCCGACCTGGACGAGGCGATCGAGATGGCCGCCTTCGGTGCGTTCTACAACCAGGGCGCCGTGTGTTCGTCGAATTCCCGACTGCTGGTGCACGAGTCGATCGCCGAGCACGTCACCGCCGCTTTGATCGAGAAGGCCGCCGCCATGCTGCCGGGCAACCCGCTGGACCCGGCTGCGACGCAGGGTGCCATCGTCGACGAAGCCCACACCGCCCACGTCCTGGGCTTCATCGATCGGGCCCGGCAAGACGGCCAGATCCGGGTGGGCGGGGAACGACGCATCGTCGACGGCGGTGGGTGCTTCATCGAGCCGACCATCGTCACCGGCCTTGGCTCCTCAGCCGAGCTCGTCACCGACGAGGTGTTCGGCCCCGTTCTCGCCGTCCAGACCTTCGACGACGAGGACGAGGCCATCCGCATGGCGAACGACGGCGTCTACGGGTTGGCGGCCTCGGTGTGGACCAACGATCTGCGGCGCGCGCACCGAGTGTCTGCGGCGCTGCGGGCCGGGACGGTGTCGGTGAACACCGTCGACGCGCTGAGCGCGCAGACCCCCTTTGGCGGGTTCAAGCAGTCCGGCTTCGGACGTGACCTCTCGTTGCACGCCCTCGACAAGTACACCGGCCTCAAGACCACCTGGATCAAGCTGTAGCGCAACGGATCAGGTCAACGGCCCGTTCGGCGACCGTCATGATCGTGCCCACCGGGTTCACCGAGGGGATGGTCGGGAAGATCGACGCGTCGACGATCCGCAGGCCGTCGACGCCCTGCACCCGCAGTTCGGGATCGCACACCGCCATGGGGTCGTCGGCGGCACCCATCCGGCAGGTACCCGACACGTGGTAGACGGTCTGATGCGTCGAACGGAGTGCCGCCGAAAGATCCTCGTCGGACGTCACATCGCTCCCCGGGAACACCTCCGGTCCGATCCACTGCGACATCGGGGATTCGGCGGCAATGCGACGGGCCAGGCGGATACCGGCGATCAGCGTCGCTTCGTCCGCCCCGTCGGGATCGGTGAAGTAGCCGTAGTCGATGCTGGGCGCCGCGGCGGCATCGTCTGAGGTAATCCATACGCGGCCCCGGCTTTTCGGCTTGGCGACGTTTGGTGCGATCGAGACGATGCGTTCAGGCAGCTCGGCGCCGTAGGTGACCGCGTGATCGGCGACGGCCTCGACCGGGAAGTGCATCAGGACGTCCGGCCGCGCTGGCCCGTCGTCGTGAAGGCGCACCGCGGCACCGGCATCCCATCCCGTCGCACAGGTCTCGGGCACTTCGCGCACTGCCTGCCACACGATCAGACCCTCGGCGTGGTCCATCAGGTTCTCCCCCACGCCGGGGCTGTCGACGACGACGTCGACGCCGGCGTCCGAAAGTACCTTGCGTGGACCAATACCGGACAGCTGCAGTAGTTTTGGGGTGTCGATGGCACCACAGCAGACGATCACCTCGCGGGCGGCGTCGAACCGGTGCTCGATTCCGTCACCGTCCGTGGCAAGCACGCCGACCGCGGACCCGCCCTCGACGAGCACCCGGTTGGCGTGCATGCCGTGGCGGACGGCGAGATTGTCGCGGGTGCGGATCGCCTCGTGCAGGTAGTGCACCGACGTCGACGATCGCAGATGAGTTCCCGGGGTGTAACCGATCTCGAAGAAGCCTGCGCCCCTGCCTGTTTCAGCGAAGTCGGCGTCACTGTTCCATTTGGTCCTGGCGGGCAGGGCCAGGGCCCGCCGCGCCGACTCGACCACGTCGGCGACGTAGGGGTTTTGGTCCTTCTCCGCCACCGGGGTGATGGGGGTGGCCAGCCTGTCGTAATACGGATGGACGGTCGAGGCGTCCCAGCCCTTCGCACCGAGACCGACCCATTCGTCGAGATCGGCGGGCAGCGGCCGCCAGGTGATCATGGTGTTGGCCGTGGAGCAGCCGCCCAGGATCCGCATCCGGGCCTGCCGGATGTTCGAGTTGCCTCGAACCTGGGTGACGCTGCGGTAATCGAGGTCGTACTCGCCTTCGAGCATCTCCGCCCAGCGACGGATGTCCAGCGCGCGGGGCTCGTCGGCGTCGGACGGGCCGGGTTCCAGCACCGTCACCGTGACGTCGGGATCCTCCGAGAGTCGAGCGGCGACAATGCATCCCGCAGTGCCGCCGCCGACGATGACGTAGTCGGCCGTCGTCATACCGCGCTTCCGGCGCGGTCGGTGTCCTGGACGGACTTGGCGCGCAGCTTGGGCTTCATCAGCACGTAGTACAGCGGGCAGATCACCGCCAGGCCGACTATCCAGGAGATGTCGACCTTGCCCATGCTCTCGGCGATGAAGCCGGTGAACAAGGTGGTGGACAGGAACGGGATCTGCACCAGGATGCCGGCGAAGTAGCAGCCGATCGCGACCCAGTTGAAGCGCCCGTAGCGTCCACCGTCGCGCTCGAACAGGGCGTCGATGTCGTAGTCGCCATGCCGCAGCAGGTAGAAGTCGACCAGGTTGACGGCGGTCCACGGGATCAGCACACACAGCAGCAGAGCCAGGAAGTTGGCGTAGTTGGCCAGGAAGTCCTCGGCACTGAGTAGTGCGGGCACCAGCGTGATCGCGAACAGCACGATCGACACCACGGCGCGACCGCCGGCGCCGGCCTTCCACTTCGGGAAGAACGTCTGCCCGACGGTGATCGTCGACAGCGTCCCGCAGTAGAGGTTCATCGCGTTGGTGGCGGTGATTCCGATCGCGAAGATCGCGAAGATGCCCGTGCTGACACCGTGCGTCAGCGTGGACAACCCCGCCAGGGTGTCGTCGTCGGGTAGGGCGGCACCGACCAGAACACCGAGCAGCATCGGCAGGACCGACCCCAGCACGCAACCGGAGTAGGTGCCCCAGAAGGCAGCCCGCTGACCGGTGTCGCGCGGCATGTACCTGGTGTAGTCCGAAACGTAGGGGGCATAGGCGATTTGCCACAGTGCAGCCACCGACAAGGTGGCCATGAAGCCCGCCCAGGTGAACCCGCCGGAATGCCACGTCTCCGCCGGAACACCGTTGACGCCGATCATCCAGACGAACGCGACGATGAGCGCCCCGCCGGCGACCACCGACAGCACGGCGGTCACCTTGTGGATCAGCCGGTACCCGACGATGGTGGCGATGACGCTGATCACGCCGATGACCACGATGGCGATGTTGGTCGGCAGTCCGGTGACCTGAGCCAGCGCCTGACCACCGAGGACGGCGTTGGAGGCGAAGAAACCCAGGTACATGAACACCACGAGGACGACCACCAGCAGGCTGCCGTACGAGCCGAACTGGGCGCGGGTCTGCAGCATCTGCGGGACGCCCATCTGCGGTCCCTGCGCAGCGTGCAGCGCCATCACCACGGCGCCGATGACGTTGCCGAGCACCACCGACAGCGCACCCGCCCACAACGGCAGGCCGAACACCGTGGTGGACAGGGCTCCGGTGATGATGGTCAGCAGCATGATGTTGGAGCCGAACCACACCGTGAACAGGTCACGGGCTCGGCCGTGCCGTTCGTCGAGCGGGATGTGCTCGATGGTTCGACGTTCGATGGAGTCTGGGGCGGACACGGGTTCGGTCATGGGCACCGGCTTTCCAGATGGTTCAACTGTGGCGGGGTGACCGCGATCACCTCAGTATTCGACCTTCGGTAGCACAGATAAATCACAAAGAACCGGCATTTTGAATCGGTTTTGACGATGCAATGTCGCCGACCGGCTCGTCGGCGACCCGCCCGACCCGCAATGGCGCCGCCACGACGTACCCGACGATGCCGAACGCGGTCAGAGCCGCGAGGGTACCGATGGTGAACAGTTCGAAGACGCCGGCGCCGACGCCCCAGGTCTGCTCGAAGTCGTAGTCCAGGCCGAACAGCCGCTCCAGTGTCCCCGGGAACACCGCCACCCAGCTGCCCAGCGCCACCCAGGCGAAGCACAGGACGCCCAGGAGCCGGAATCCGTTGTCCGAGACCGGCACTTTGAAGGGTCTGGGAACGTCGGGGAATGCCGTCCGCAGGCGGATCGCCGCGGGGATCGCGAGGAGATAACTCAGCAGGAACGTGGAGATGGCGATCGAGAGCACCACCGCGAACACCGCGGCGGCAGAACCGCTGAGTGCCATCGCGGCAAGCATGAAGATCGTGCCGACCACCCCCGACAGAAGGTTGACCCGCACCGGGGTGCCCAGCTTGGGATGGAAGCGGCCGAAGAACCCACCGAAGAACGACCCGTCCGCCGCGGCCATCGCCTGCATCCGATCGCTGATGATCATCCAGGCCGAACCCTGCGTCATCAGGACCAGTGCGAAGGTGACGGCCGTCAGGGTCATCATCACGGGAGCCGCCGATCCGTAGACGCCGTACACGACGGCCACGGCGTCCATCAGACCCCCGATACCGGTGATCTGCTCGGCGGGCACGACCAGCAGAATCGCCGCGATGGGCAGGAGATATGCCGCGGCCGCGATCGCCGAGGATCGCGCGATCGCGATCGGTACGTCGCGGCCGGGGCGTTTCATCTCACCCGCAGCGCTGTTGCCCGATTCGAAGCCCAGGTAGGAGAACAGCAGGAGCGGGGTGACGCCGAGCAGCCCCGCCAACGTCGGCGAGAAGTCACTGGCGGTCAGTCCCGCGAAGCCGTGTCGCACGGCGTAGATGCCGGCGGTCACGACGAAGCTCAGCAGGAACAGGATCTTGAGGATGGCGCCGACGTTGGGGATCCACTTGCCGTGCTTGAGGCTGACGACCGCCGCCAGCACCGTCATCCAGATGAACACCGTCTTGAAGGCGTAGTCGGTCGACGACCCGTGCTCGAAGGGCGTCACGTACTGGCTCCAGACCTCCGAGGCGATGAACGTGCACGATCCCCCGACCCAGACCGGCTGCGTCACCCACGTGAGCAACGAGGCAATCGCGGCCGCGGGCCGGCCAAAGGCGCTTCGCACCCACACGTAGACACCGCCCTCGTCGGTGAACGTGCTGCCGATCTCGGCGAAGATCAGGCCGTAGGGCACCAGGAAGAAGACCGCGAGCACCAGCGCCCACGTGAACGTCTGCCCCCCGAAGCTGGATACCTGGCCCAGCACTTCGATCGACACGACCGCTGCCACGATCAGGAAGACGATGTCGAGTCGCCCGAGCGTCTTCTGCAGATGTTGGGACTCACTCGCCGCCCGGGCCGTCTGCTCACCGGCAGAAATCTCGAACTGTTTGTCTTTCATGGCAATTCGCTCCTTGCAAGGTCCGAGTGAGCGCGGTCACTCCCTGCCATGACACTGCGGCCCGGCCGCGCGTCTGTAAAGCGGTCTTTTCTTGTCTCGAACATCGAAGAATCCGATACATGTTCGGGCACAGACGCTTTGATTGGACATGCCAAATCGCCCGTGCCCCAACGTGGGTCACGGGCGACCGACAATCGGCTACAGCACCCGAGCGGCCAGCTCGTCGAGCACGCGACGTACCCGGCCGACCAACGTGTCGATGTCGTCGCGGCTGAACACCAACGGCGGCGAGAACTGCATCAACGGCGTTCCTTCGTGGTCCACCGCCGCACGACAGAGGATGCCCGCCTCCAATAACGCGGGCTGCAGGATGGTGTAGACGAAGTCGTTCGCGCCCGTCTCGGCCGACCACGTGCAGCGCGTCTTGTCGGTGACCAACTCCAGCGAGTAGTGGTATCCGAGGCCGCGGACGTCGCCGACGAGTGGCTGATTGAGAAGCGTGTCCAGCTGCTCCCGGAAGTACTCTTCGTTGCGTCTGACGTTGCCCAGGACGTCCTCGCGTTCCATGACGGCGATGTTGGCCAGTCCGGCAGCGCAAGCGGCGGGATGCCCGCCGAAGGTGAGTCCGTGCAGGTACATACCGTCCGGCCCGTTGTTCACGGTGTCGAGGATGTGGGAGGTGGTAATCATGCCACCGAGCGGAACATGCGCCGAGGAAACACCTTTGGCGAAGGTGATGACGTCGGGCTGCACGTTGAAGCGGGTCGAGCCAAACCATTCACCGAGGCGGCCGAAGCCGCAGATGACTTCGTCGGCCACCAGGACGATTCCGTGGCGGTTGCAGATCTCCCGCACGCCTTCGTGATATCCCGCTGGGGGCGCCAGCGAGCCGCCGGCATTCTGCAGGGGCTCCAGGAAGATGGCCGCCACCGTGTCGGGGCCCTCGTGCACGATGAGCGATTCGAGCTCGTTGAGCAGCAGCTCGGTGAACTGCTGTTCGGTCTCGTCTGCGCGTCGCTTGTACCGCTTGCTGTTCGACACGTGGCGCGAGCCGTACATGAGCGGTTCGAATTGCTTTCGCAGGTTGGTCATCCCATTCAATGACAGTGCCGCATAGGAGGTTCCGTGATAGGCGACCCGGCGCGAGATGAATTTCATCCGGGCATGCTCACCACGCGCTTGGTGGTACTGCCTGATGAGTTTGATGGCGGCTTCGTTCGACTCGCCTCCGCCGGAGGTGAAGTACACCCGGTCCAGCCCGGCCGGAGCCAGTTCGGCGATCTTGGCGGCAAGCTTCACCGCGGGCGGGTGCGCTGCGCACCAGTTGGTGTAGTACGGCAGCTCGGCCATCTGCTCGCGAACGGCGTCGCCGATCTCGCCGCCGAAGCTGTAGCCGACGTTGACGCAGAACAGTCCGGCCAAGGCGTCGACGTACTCCTTGCCCTGGTCATCCCAGAGCAGACTCCCTCGCCCGCGCACCATCACCGGCGGCGGTGCATCGGTGTAGACCGATCCCGCGGTGAAGCTCATGACGAGGTGGCGCTGGGCGAGTTCGCCGAGGCTCTCGGTGGCGGGTGGGCTGGTGTCCGCATGCGCGATGGTGTCGGTCATGACTGTCCTTTCAGTTCCCGGGCGATGTCGTCGACGATGGCGATCTGATAGTCGACGACCCGGATCGTGGGTTGTTGGGCGATGAACGTCTCTTCGAACGGGTCGACGACCTCGGTGCGCAGACCGGACAGTGTTTCGATGATCGCCAGCCCGCAGAAGGGCACGGCGGACTCGGCATATCCGCCTTCGTGGACCACCACCAGCCGGCCGTCGCACAGGGCGTCTGCGGCGTCCTTGACCATGCGGGTCAATTCACGGAAAGACCCGGCGTGCAACAGTTGTCGCGCCAATGGATCCACCGCGTTGGCGTCGAGGCCGCTGGCGACCACGATGAGCTCGGGACGAAACTCCTCCAGGGCGGGGATGACGATGCTGCGCATGGCATGCAGGTAGGTCTCGTGACCGGAGCCAGGCGGTAGGGGCACGTTGAGGTTGAAGCCCAGTCCGGCCCCCTCACCACGTTCTGCCACGGCGCCACTGTCGGTGGGAAAGCAGTTCTCCTGATGCAGCGAGATCGTCAGGACGTCGTCGCGCTGGTAGTAGATGTGCTGAGTTCCGTTGCCGTGGTGGACGTCCCAGTCGATGACGGCGACCTTGCCGAGCCCCCGACTTGCCTTCGCCGTTTCGATCGCAATGGGGATGTTGGCCAGCAGACAGAATCCCATTCCGCTGTCGGGCAGGCAGTGATGTCCCGGTGGGCGGGACAACGCATACGCGTTGGGCAGTAAGCCGTCGAGCACGTCGGCGACGGCCCGCGTGGCCAAACCCGCCGACAGCGTGGCGATCTCGAAGCCGCCGTTGGAGAACAGTGCCTCCGGGCCGATCTCGCCGCCGCGGCCTGCGCTCAACTCCTGGAAGCGGTCGACGTACTCAGGGGTGTGCACGCGCAGCAGATCCTCGCGGGTGACGGGCTCGGCGCTGCGCACCGCCAACCTGCCGGTCAAGCCCGATACGTCCAGCAACGACTTGAGACGACGCTTCGACTCGGGCGACTCCGGATGGCCGCCGCCGGCCAAGGGCTGCAACCACCCGCCCACGGGCAGGAACAACACGGCCTCACCCGTGCTGTGCCACAGACAGCGCTCGTCGTGAAAGAAACCCGTTTCCTTCGCCATGGCCGTCCTCTACGAGTGGATTCTTTGCGCTTAGACGCAAAGAATGCACCTACGAGGATGACGCGTCAAGACCCGCGGGCATGTCGGTCACAGCTGGACGCCGGTGGCGGAGCGTGCATAGCTGCGCAGCAATGCCACGGCCGCAGCCGTGTCGAGGGAGGAATTCCCGCCGTTGAGGTACATGCCGAAGGCGTCTTCGAGGGCGACGAAGTTCTGCGCGACCGCCTGCACCGGCTCGGTGAGCGCGAAGTCTCCCGAGGCGCCGCCGGCCTCGAGGACGGCCACGTAGAGCGATACTTCACGCTCGAACAGCAGGGTCATCAACGTGCCGTGAGTGGGGTCGCGCCCCGCATTGACCGAGAATTCGTAGACTGCGCGACTCAGCACATCGCCGTCACCGGCGGGCAATCCGGATTCGATGAGGTTCGCGAGTCGGTCGACGGGGCTGTCGAGCTTGGTGATCGCCTCCAACCGCTGCCAGTAGTAGCGGTCCACGGCGACGCGGTAGACCTCGTCGATGAGGTCGTCGATCTCGGGATAGTAGTAGGCGACCAGACGCGGAGAGACCTCCGCAGCTTCGGCGATGTCCTTGACGCGGACCGCACCCAAACCTCGCTCGGCGATGACGTCGATCGCCACCGCGGCAAGCTGGCCGCGCCGCGCGTCCTGGTTTCGCACCCGCGCCACACGATCCTCCTCCGCACCCAGACCACTCTGCCGACGTCATCGTATGCCTGGGTTGCATTCGTTCCGTCGGAGCGCAAGAAACGGTTCGTTCGGATCGCCTACAGCCAGGTGTCGGCGGTGGTCGCGGTCAGGAAGGCGTCCAGGTCGTCGCGCCACTGGGCCGGCGAGGTCTTGTCCGGTTCGATGCCGGTGTACTCCCCGCGGTAGAACAGCAGCGGTCGCGGCTTCGTCTTCGGCGGCTCCGACATGGCGTGCACCGCGCCGAAGACCACGAAGTGGTCCCCGCCGTCGTGCACGGAAGCCACGCTGCAGTCGATGTGCGCAAGCGTCCCGGCGAGCACCGGCGACCCCAGATGCGACGGACTCCACTCGACGCCGTCGAACTTGTCCGGTTCCCGCGAGCCGAATCGGGCCGAGACGTCCTTCTGGTCCTCGTGCAGCACGTTGACACAGAACTTCCCGCTCGCCTCGATGGCCTGCCAGGACCGTGACTGCTTGGTCGGGCAAAACAGCACCAGCGGCGGATCCAGCGACAGCGCCGCAAAGGACTGACACGCGAAGCCAATTGGTTCGTCGTCGTGCACGGTGGTGATGATGGTGATGCCCGTGCAGAACTGCCCGAGCACGTGGCGGAACGTGCGGGCGTCGATCGGTTCAGACATGACTACTTGAAGCCGACGCTGAAGTCGTGACCCCACAACGACACCGCGGTGCTCTCCCGGGCCACCCAACTGGTGTCTTCGACTTCGAGCCCCTCGCAACCGAATTCGATGTCGAATCCGCCGGGAGTCTTGATGTAGAAGGACAGCATCTTGTCGTTGGTGTGCCGGCCCAATGTCGCCGACATCTTCACCTTGCGGCGCAGCGCGCGGTCCAGGCATAGGCCGACGTCGTCGGCTTCCTCGACCTCCACCATCAGATGCACGATCCCGGTCGGGTTGGGCATCGGCATGAAGGCCAGCGCGTGATGGCGCGGGTTGCAGCCGTAGAAGCGCAACCAGATCGGATCGGAGTCGGCGGGACGGCCGACCAGTTGCGGCGGCAGGCTCATCGAGTCCCGCAGCCGGAAGCCCAGCACGTCCTGATAGAACGCCTGGGCCGCGGCATCGTCGTCGCACGTGAGCACCACGTGCCCGAGGCCCTGCTCGGCGGTGACGAACTTGTGGCCGTACGGGCTGACGAACCGGCGGCCCAGATACTGGGCGCCGTGGAACGCCTCCAGAACATTGCCCGCAGGATCGACGAACCGGATCAGGCCCTCGACGCGCCGTTCGAGTTTGTCCTCGCGGGTGCCCTCGGTGAACTCGACGCCGGCCTTGGCCAGCGTCTCGCGCAGGGCCTGCAGAGCGGGTGCGTCGGCGACCTCCCAGCCGGAGACGAGCAGACGGTCGTGCTCACCCGGCACGATCACCAGCCGGGCCGCCATCTCGTCCATGCGTAGATAGAGCGCACCCTCGGTGGACGCCTTGTCGGGGGCGGAGCCTTCCACCATGCCCAGCACCTTCAGCGCGAACTCACGCCATGCCGACACATCGGTCGCTTCGATGCGCATGTACCCCAGCGCCTTGATGCTCATGGTCTAACTCCTCAGGAAATCAACAGTGAGCTCGTTGAATTCGTCGAACTTCTCCAGTTGTGCCCAGTGACCGCACTGGCCGAACACGTGGAGCTGCACGCGGGCGATCTGCTTGAGGGCGACGAACGCACCGTCGATGGGGTTCACGCGGTCCTCGCGACCCCAGATCAGCAGCACCGGCTGGCGCAGCTTGTAGACGTCGCGCCACATCATGCCCAGCTCGAAGTCCGCCCCGGCGAACGACTTTCCCATCGCCTTGGCCGCCGCGAGGGACTCCGGCTGGCTGGCGATCGCGAAGCGTTCGTCGACCAGTTCGGGGGTGATGAGCTTTTGGTCGTAGACCATGATGCGCAGGAACTTCTCCATGTTCTCGCGCGTGGGGTCGACGGTGAACTTGCCGAGCAGCTTGACGCCCTCGGTCGGGTCGGGCGCGAAGAGGTTGACGCTCAGGCCGCCGGGGCCCATCAGCACCAACCGGCCCGCCCGCTTCGGGTTGTCGAGCGCGAAGCGCACCGCCGTGCCGCCGCCGAGCGAATTCCCCACCAGCGCAGCACGTTCGATGCCCAGCTGGTCGAACAGGTTCAGCAGGGCGGTCGCGCTGTAACGGTTGTACTGCTCGTGCTCGGTGTGCTTGTCGGACCACCCGTATCCGGGCTGGTCGACGGCGAGCACGTGGAAGTGCCGGGCCAGCACGGCGATGTTCTTCGAGAAGTTCGACCAGCTCGACGCGCCGGGACCGCCGCCGTGCAGGAGCACGATCGTCTCCGAATTGCCAACGCCCGCTTCGTGATAATGCAGGCGCATGTCGTCGCGAACCTGCGCGTAGCGCGAGGTGGACTCGAAGGTGATCTCCTGCTGGTTCTCGACTTCCTGAGCGAACGATGTCATCAGACCATCGTGTCCGCGGGAGGCAGCCCGAAGGCCTCGTTTCCGAAGATGAGGTACGCCCGCTCCGGCTCGTTGGCGGCGTGCACCCGACCCGCGTGGGCATCGCGCCAGAATCGCTGCACCGGCTTGTCGGTCTCCAGCGCGGTCGCGCCGGACGCCTCGAAGAGCAGGTCGATCGACGCGATCGCGCGGGCGGTGGCGCGTACCTGGTCGCGACGCGCACGGGCGCGAAGCTCGAAGGGAATCTCCTGCCCGGACGTCAGGAGCGCGTACTCGTCTCCGACGTTGCCGATCAGTTGACGCCAGCCGGCGTCGATGTCGCTGGCCGCCTCGGCGATGCGCACCTTGGCGAACGGGTCATCCTTGGACTTCTCCCCGGCGAAGGCGGCCCTGACGCGCTTGCCCTGATGTTCGACGTGCGCGTCGTAGGCGCCGTAGGCCATCCCCATGATCGGTGCGGTGATGGTCGTGGGATGCATGGTGCCCCAAGGCATCTTGTAGACCGGGGCGGTGTTGTTCTGCAGACCGCCCGCGGTCCGGTCGTTCATCGACTTGTAGGACAGGAAGCGGTGCTTGGGCACGAAGACGTCCTTGACCACGACCGTGTTGCTGCCGGTGGCCTTGAGTCCCACGACGTGCCAGACGTCGTCGATGCGGTAGTCCGACCGCGGGATGAGGAAGCTGCCGAAGTCGACGGGGCGGCCGTCCTTGATGACCGGTCCGCCGAGGAACGCCCACGTCGCGTGGTCGCAACCCGAGGACCACTGCCAGGCGCCGCTGACGAGGTAACCGCCGTCGACGACGGTGCCCGCCCCCATGGGCGCGTACGACGACGAGATGCGGACCGAGGTGTCGTCACCCCAGACCTCCTCCTGCGCCTGCTGGTCGAACAGGGCGAGGTGCCAGTTGTGCACGCCGATGATCGAGCTGACCCAGCCGGTCGATCCACACGCGCTGCCAAGCCTGCGCACCGCCTCGTAGAACGCGGTGGGGTCACACTGCAGGCCGCCCCACTGTTCGGGCTGCAGCAGCTTGAAGAAACCGGCCTGGTCGAGTTCCTCGATCGTCTCGTCGGGGATGCGTCGCAGATCCTCGGCGGCCTGCGCACGCTTGGCGATCAACGGCAACAAATCGTCGATGCCGTCTAGGACCGATTGCACGTCGCGTTGTTCAATAGACGTCACTGGTTGCCTCCGGGCATCGTGGGGCGGATCAAGAACTGGTCCAAGATTAGAACACGTTACGATTTGTGTCGAGTAAGGCATTCCCATGACGGCTAGACCTGCGGAAGTATGTTTTTGTAACGTGTTCTAGTTTTGACCCCGGGAGCTGTGCAGCACCGTGATTTTCGACTGATGGAGGACAGACCGTGACGGACGAGCCGCTCGGCACCCACGTGCTGGAGCTGCAATTGGCCGCAGTCGTCGAGGAAACCGCCGACGCACGTTCGTTGGTCTTCAAGGTGCCCGACGGACCCGGAGCGCAGGCCATCCCGCCGGAACGGCTCCGACACCAGCCCGGTCAGTTCCTCACCCTGCGCGTGCCCAGCGACCGCACGGGATCGGTCGCCCGGTGCTATTCGCTGTGCAGCTCCCCGTTCGGCGACGAAGCCCTGACCGTCACGGTCAAGCGCACCGCTGGCGGCTACGCGTCGAACTGGTTGTGCGACAACGCGCACCCCGGCATGACGATGCACGTCCTGGCGCCCTCGGGCACGTTCGTGCCCAAGACGCTCGACACCGACTTCCTCCTGCTGGCGGCGGGCAGCGGCGTCACGCCCATGATGGCGATCCTCAAGTCGGCGCTGTCGGAGGGCACCGGCCAGGTCACCCTGGTCTACGCCAACCGCGACGAGAAGTCGGTGATCTTCGCGGCCGCCCTGCGCGAACTGGCCACGAAGTACCCCGACCGGTTCACCGCCGTGCACTGGATCGAGACCGTCCAGGGACTGCCGAGCGCGGCCGCCCTGGTCAACCTGGTGGCCCCCTACGTCGAGCGCGAGACGTTCATCTGCGGGCCTGGCCCGTTCATGGTGGCGGCCGAGGAAGCCCTCAAGGTCGCAGGCGCCGCCCCGGAGCGGGTCCACCTCGAGGTGTTCAAGTCCCTGGAGTCCGACCCGTTTGCTGCCGTCGTCATCGACGAGGACGAGAGCGACGAGGGACCCGCGACAGCAGTGGTGACCCTCGACGGCGAAACCCAGGACATCCGCTGGCCGCGCAACGCCAAGCTGCTCGACGTCCTGCTCGACAAGGGCCTCGACGCGCCCTTCTCGTGCCGCGAAGGTCATTGCGGCGCCTGCGCGGTGCTGGTCAAGAGCGGCGAGGTGGACATGGAGGTCAACGACGTCCTCGAAGCCTCCGACCTCGCCGAGGGACTGATCCTGGCCTGCCAGGCCAGGCCGAAATCCGATTCGGTCGAAGTCACCTACGACGAATGACGTGCGGGCTAACATTCGCTGGACCCATAGGAGCGCCAGTGTTTCGATCGGCTAAGAGTCTCGCAGCGGTGTCGGCACTCCTGCTCGCGTTCGGCGTCCTCAGCCCGTCCGCGCAGTCGGTCGCCGCGACGAACACCGCCACCAAGGGCATCGCCGTCGACGAGTCCCACACCGTGCAAATCCATGTCACGGCCAACTGCGTCAGGGCCGAGAACAGGTGCTACTTCGACACGCTGGCCGACGTCCTGACGCCCGACGGCACCACGGGATTTCCGTCGGACTTCTACGGCAGGCAGAACACCACGATTCGGTCGACGAATCGACTGGTCTACATGGACGCGGACTTCGACGCCCCCAACACCCGGATGTTCAAGTCGATCAGCGACACCGAGTTCGCGACGGTCTACTTCGCGGGCAACCCGCCCGTCATGCGCGGCGACGCCCGCACCGTTCAGTTCGAGACCGGACAACCGAACACCGACGCCGGGTTCATCGCCTGCGCGTACATCCAGGTGGTCTACGGCGGCATCAACTTGACCACACCGACGGCCTGCGCCCAAACCACCTACGCCTGAACCGGATTCGCTACGCGAGCTGGCCGACCAGAACCGGTTGCGCGCGATACTCGGCGGGGAACAGCTGCTTGAGCGCGTCAACCTTGGGCATGTCGTTGACCGCGATGTAGGAACTCGTCGGATTCGAGTTCAAGTAGTCCTGGTGATACTGCTCGGCGGGGAAGAAACCGGTGTTCGGCTCGACCTTCGTCACGATCGGTGCGGGGAACGCGTGCGCGGCGGAGAGCTGTGCGACGTAGGCGTCCGCGACGCGCTGCTGAATGGGGTCCTGGGCGAAGATCGCCGACCGGTACTGCGTGCCGTCATCGGGACCCTGCCGGTCGAGCTGCGTCGGGTCCTGCACCACCGAGAAGTAGATCTGCAGGAGCTGACCGAACGTCACCTGGGCCGGGTCGTAGCTGATGCGCACCGACTCGGCGTGCCCGGTGGTGCCAATGCTGACGGTCTCGTAGTTCGCCGTCGCCTGCTGCCCGCCGGCGTATCCGGACTCGGCCATCGTCACGCCCTTGACGTGCTGGAATACGCCCTGCACACCCCAGAAGCAGCCGCCGGCGAGGACGGCGGTCTCCGTCGTCCCGGGCGCCGCGGCGGGTTCGTCGACCGTCGGTGCGGGGACGACGACGGGAGCTGCGGTCCCGATGCCTGCGAGCACCGCCGGGCTGGTGATGGCGCCCGACTGCACGCCGATGAACAGCGCGGCCACCACCCCGAGCGCCCCGAGACCACTACCGAGGGTCAGCCTGCTGCGATTCGCCACCATGTCACCAGTGTCCCGTCGGGCCGGCGCCGATGGGGAGTGGTGTTCTTACGGGAGACTGACGGAGGCCTGTCTCTATCGCGGCAACCCCAGCAGGCGCTCGCCGGCGAGGTTGAGCAGGATCTGCTCGGTGCCACCGGCAATCGACAGGCACCGGGTGTTCAGGAAGTACCGCACGTCCGGCGAGTCGACGATGCCCGCGCCGTCGCGGGAATCCATGATCGCCTCGGCGAGATTCTGTCGGTAGCGGACGCCGATCAGCTTGCGCACGCTGGAGGGGGCGCCGGGGTCGTGGCCGCCGACCGCCATCTGCGCGATCAACGCGTCCAGAAGCGCACCGACCTGCGCCGCGACGATGAGCACGCCGAGACGATCGGCTTCGGCGGGGTCGAGGTCACCGTCGAGCACCTCCAGGAGATGTTCCATCCCGCGGTCGAGCGCGCCGCCGGTGGCGATCGCCACGCGTTCGTTGGCGAGCGTGGTGCGGGCCAGCGGCCACCCGCCGTCGACCGGCCCCACGACCATCTCGTCGGGCACGAACAGGTCGTCGAAGAAGACCTCGTTGAAGAGGGCCTCACCGGTGATCTCACGCAGGGGGCGGATGTCGATGCCCGGTGACGTCATGTCCACCAGGAAGTACGTGATGCCCTTGTGCTTCGGGGCGTCCGGGTTGGTCCGGGCCAGACAGATCCCCCAGTCCGCCCGGTGGGCGTTCGACGTCCACACCTTCTGGCCCGTCAACAGCCAGCCCCCGTCGGTCCGAATTGCCTTGGTGCGCAATGCCGCAAGGTCCGACCCGGCACCAGGCTCACTGAACAACTGACACCAGTAGACGTCGCCGTTGAGCGTTCCGGGGATGAACTTCTCGATCTGCTCGGAGCTCCCGTGCCCCAGGATGGTGGGCGCCGCCCACCATCCGATCGAGATGTCGGGCCGCACCACGCCCGCCGCCTCGAGTTCCTGGTCGATGACCAACTGCTGGGCGGGTGACGCCGCGCGCCCGTAGGGCGTCGGCCAGTGCGGCGCCATGAGGCCCGCCTCGGCCAGGGCGGCCTGCCGCCGGTCCTCCGGCAGCGCGGCGATGTCGGCGACGATCCCGGCGACCTCGGCCCGGACGTCCTCGCCCTCGGTGACGTCGACGTGGAGCTGGCGGCGCACGCCGTCGCGCGTCAGCGTCGCGCACCGCCGCAACCAGGACGACCTGCCGCCGAGGAACTGGGCGTTGGCGTAGGCGCGCCGCATGTAGAGATGCGCGTCGTGCTCCCAGGTGATGCCGATGCCGCCGAGCACCTGGATGCAGTCGCGGGCGTTGACCTTCTCGGCCTCGATGCCGACGGCCGCGGCGACGGCGGCGGCGATCGACAGCTGGTCGGGGTCGGCGTCGGTGACGGCACTCGCGGCGTCGGCCGCGGCGATCGCGATCTGCTGAGCACGCAACAGCATCTCGGCGCACATGTGCTTGACCGCCTGGAAGCTGCCGATCGGCTTGCCGAACTGCTCGCGAACCTTTGCGTACTCGGTGGCCGATTCGAGGCACCACCGCGCCAGCCCGCTGGCCTCGGCGGCCAGCAGCGTCGCGGTGAGGTCGACGACGCGTTGGTGCGGCAGGTCGATCCTGGTGGCGGGTGCCGACGACAGCTCGACGCGGGCCAACGGGCGGGAGAAGTCGGTGGCCTCCAGCCGTTCGACCGTCACCCCGGCTGCCGTGGCGTCCACGTGGATCCACTCCTGCCCCGTGGTGGGCAGCACCAGCACCCCGTCCACCAGGGCACCGAGGACGTACTTCGCCGTACCGGTCGCGGTGGTCCCGTCGAAGGCGATGTCGGAGCCGAGCGCCACCCCGGCGGTGCGCTGCCCGGAGGCCAGTGCGTCGAGGAGCTTCTCGTCGGTGATCACCAGCGTGGCCAACGCCGTCGTCGCCACCGGACCGGGCACCAAGGCCGCGGCCGCCTCGTCGACCATCAGGCACAGGTCCTCGACGCTGCCGCCGGCACCACCCAGCTCCTCGGGCACGGCCACCCCGAACATGCCGAGCTGAGCCAGGCCGTCGTAGACCGGCCGCCACGCCTCGGGGTCACCCGCCTCGACGCCGCGCACCGCCGCGACGGCGCCCGAGGAGGCCGCCCAATCGCGGACGAGCTCCCGCACGGCAAACTGTTCGTCGGTGATGGTGGCGGACACCGCGCCTGTCGAAGCCATCGTCGGGCCCTCCCGGGTGTTGGAGAGAAGGCGATGCTTCTCACTAGAACGTGTTCTAATGGTGACATCGTTCTAACGTCAAGTCGACTGCCATTAGTCCAGGACAGGTCGGTGACCCGGGGGCACGGAGGTGGGACATTCCTGATTTGCGTGCGTATCGTTTTCACCTAATGCGTACTACGAAGGAGATGCCCACCGCGTGTCCGGTTCTTCCGTCCCAGCAAGCGAACGAGCACCCAGCGGCTCTGGGTCGGGGTCGTCGTCCACGACCGGCCCCCGCCAGGTGACGAAGGTGGCCGTCCTGGCCGAGTCCGAACTGGGATCCGAGGCCCAGCGCGAACGGCGCAAGCGCATCCTCGACGCCACCCTCGCCATCGCCTCCAAAGGCGGCTACGAGGCAGTTCAGATGCGTGCGGTCGCCGAGCGCGCCGACGTCGCCGTTGGGACGCTGTACCGCTACTTCCCGTCCAAGGTGCACCTCCTGGTGTCCGCCCTGGGCCGCGAGTTCGAACGCATCGACGCCAAGACCGACCGGGCGTCCCTGACGGGGGGCACCCCGTATCAGCGGCTGAACATCATGGTCGGCAAGCTCAACCGCTCCATGCAGCGCAACCCACTGCTCACCGAGGCCATGACGCGCGCGTTCGTGTTCGCCGACGCCTCGGCCGCGGGTGAGGTCGATCACGTCGGCAAGTTGATGGACTCGATGTTCGCGCGCGCGATGAGCGACGGTGAGCCCACCGAGGACCAGTTCCACATCGCCCGCGTGATCTCCGACGTGTGGTTGTCCAACTTGCTGGCCTGGTTGACCCGACGCGCCTCGGCGACCGACGTCAGCAAGCGTCTGGACCTCGCCGTCCGACTGCTGATCGGCGACGGGGAACACCCTAAGATCTGAGCGGTGTCACTCCCGGCAGACCTCGTCCGCGCCCTCGACGCCGCCGCCACGACGCCACGGCTGCTCGTCGCCTCCGACTTCGACGGCACCCTCGCCCCCCTCGTCGACCGCCCCGCCGACGCCCGGCCACTGCCGCGCGCGGCCGAGGCGTTGACGGCACTGGCCGAGTTGCCCTCGACGGAGGTCGCACTGGTCTCCGGACGCGCCCTGGCGGTGCTGCGGGAGTACTCGGGCATGCCGTCGACCGTGCACTTGGTCGGCAGCCACGGCGCGGAGTTCGACAGCGGATTCGCGCTGGAGATCGACGAGCAACTGCTGGCGACGATCACCTCCGAACTCGACGCGATCGCGGCGGGCCGGCCCGGGGTGACGGTGGAGTCCAAGCCCGCCAGCGTCGCCCTCCACGTCCGAAACGCGTCGGCCGACGACGGCGACGCCGCGCTCGCCGCGGCACGCGCGGTGGGTGACGCCTCAGGTGCCGAGATCACCGCGGGAAAGAACGTGCTGGAGTTCGCCGTCATCTCCACCGACAAGGGCGAGGCGGTCGACGTCATCCGCACGCAGAGCGGCGCCACGGCCGCGGTGTTCTTCGGTGACGACGTCACCGACGAGAAGGCGTTCCGGCGGATGGTCGGATCGGACGTCGGCGTGAAGGTCGGACCGGGTGAGACCCTGGCGGCCTACCGGGTCGACTCGCCGGAGGACGTCGCCGAGGCACTGAGCCACCTCCTCGAGCGGCGCCGCGGCTAGGCCGGCGGGCCCGACGTGCGGCCCCGCACCAGCTCGGTGTCGAGGATCTCCACCACGGGCAATCCCGACCGCGGAGGGTTGTGCAGCAGATCCCCTGCGCGGCGGCCCTTCTCGACACTGGGCTGCTTGACGGTCACCAGCCCGCGCGCCAATGCGTCTGGGACACCGTCGAATCCGGTGACTGTCATCTGCCCCGGCACGTATATGCCGCGACCCCGCAGATAGTCCATCGCCGACAGGGCGAGCACGTCGGTGGTGCACATCAGCGCCGTGATCCGCGGATTGATCCCCAGCGCCACCTCCGCCGCCGCCCCGCCGGAGGTCGGTACGTGCTCGCGGCTCTCCACCACCGTCAGCGAACTTGGTTGCAGCCCAGCCGCTTCCATGGCTTCCCGGGCGCCGTGAATGCGCTCCCGCTGGACGTAGAAGTGCGGGTTGTCCATCCGCTCGGGATCGGCCTCCGCGGCGTCGGCGTCGCCGTGCGGCCAGTCGCGTCCGAGGCGCATCGTCAGCACGCCGAGGTGCCGGTGACCGAGCCCGATCACGTGGTCGGCGACGCTGCGCATCGCGGCCCGGTCGTCGATGCCGACGCACGAGGCGTCCGGGACGTCCCGGGGTTGGTCGACGACCACGACCGGCAGGGCGCGCTGCGCGACCACCTGCAGGTAGGGATCGTCGTCGGAGGCCGAGTACACGACGAACCCGTCGACGCCGGCGGAGAGCACCGCGGCGGTCCCGTCACTCACGCTGCGGTTGGGGCCTGCGGCGACCAGCAGCAGCCCCTGCCCCACCGCCTCACACGACTCGGCGAGCCCTGCCACGAAGTCCAGCGCCGCCGGATCGCGGAACGAATAGTTGAGCGGTTCGGTCAGAATCAGCCCGACGGCACCGGCGCGGCGGGTGCGAAGAGAACGCGCCACCGGATCGGGTCCGGCGTAGCCGAGTTGCTTGGCCGTCGCCAGAACGCGCTCACGGAGATCGGCGGAGAGTTGGTCCGGTCGGTTGTAGGCGTTGGAGATCGTGGTGCGCGAGACCTTGAGTTCGGCGGCCAACGACGCCAGGGTTGCGCGCCGGCGCGGCGCAGGGCCTCTGGACATGTTGTATGACGCTAGCGGATTCGGTCCAGTTCACAGCGTCGACGGGGCTGCGTGGCGCACGCTGGTGATGACCCGGACGGTGCCGCCCATGACGTCGGAGACGTAGACGGTGCGGCCGTCGCGACTCGCAGCCATCAGGCCGGGTTGGATGCCGACCCCGACGTTCTCGACGGCGCGGTTGGTGGCGACGTCGACGACCGTCACGGTGCCACAGTGAATGTTGCTCAGATACAAGCGGTCTCCGCGGACCACCATGTCCACCGGCGCCGCGGCGGGCGGAATCGCGTCCAGGGCACGGCTCTTGGGGTCGACGTCCACGGCGGTGGTGGTCGACCTGTCCACGATGGTCAGCGCGTTGGTGGCGACGTTGACGACGTACAGCCGGCCGCCCACGACGGCCGCGTAGTACGGATACCCGGCCGTGTCGGCATGATCGGCGGTGTTGGTCGTCTGGTCGAGCACCGCGACCGTGCCGCCCGCGTAGTTGGTGACGTACACGCGGTCGGCCGTGGCGGCGAGTCCGAAGGGGTCGCCACCGACGGGAATCCGGACGAGCTCGGTGTTGTCGGCCAGGTCGATCACCGACACCGTGCCTGCCAGGTCGGCGACGTAGAGGCGGTCGTCGGTGACCTCGAGGCCGAACGGGTTGGCGCCCACGTCGATGACGTCGACCACCTCGTTGGACCGTGCGTCGATCACGGACACCGTGCCGTCGTCGGCGTTGCCGACGTAGAGCCGTCCACCGCTGGCCGCAAGCGCGAAGGGCATGCTGCCGACCTCGACCGAACCGACGACCATCTTGGTCGAGACGTCGACCACCTTCACCGAGCCGTTGCCCGCCGCGTCGGCGGAACCGTTGAGGACGTAGAGGCGGTCACCGATGACGGCCATGCCGTAGGTGAGCCCCGTGCCGACGTCGATGGTCCCGGTCGCGGCGGCCTCGGCCGGGTCGACGGGCGCGCGGACGTCGACCGTCCGACCGTCCGACGTCGCGACGGCGAAGGACGCGATTCCGTCGCCGAGATCCAGGTGGGTCGCCAGCCGGGCGGCCGGGGTGGGGGTGAACGCCCACTGTCCGGAGTCGGCGTCGACGGTGACGACGCCCACCCGGCGGTCGAGCTGGCCGACCAACGAGTACGTGGGTGCCTCCCCCTGACCGGAGTCGGAGAGCTCGACGTGACCGGCGACTCGGCCCGTCGTGTGGTCGACCCGGTCGACGACCGCGCCGGGCGTCACCGGGTCGGCGAGGATCAGCTCGGTCTGCCTCTGCGCGGCGACCGACGTCGGCCGCTCCCCGACGACGTTGCGTTCGGATTGCCGCCGCACCCAGGCGAGGACCGCCCACAGCGTCGGTGAGTCGACGGGACTTCCCGGCATCGGCAGGACGAGGGGAGCCAACGCCGCGGCGAGGACCCCGGTGAAGGTGCCCGCCGGTTCCCGCGCGGGCGTGCCGTCATCGGGCGCCGTGGTCACCGGACGGGCGGCGACGAACGCCGGCTCGGTCGTGCCGCGGTCGCCAACGGATATCAACTGGCTGCTGCTGCCGCCGACCGACGTCCGAGTGGTCCCACCGGCGAACGAGACGAACGCCGGCGGAATCGTCGAGATCACCGACGCGACGGGGTCGTGGGGCTTGCCGACGGGGACGTCCCGTGCCCGCGCCCGTGCGGCCTCCGCGTCGTCGTGGACCGCTGCGGTCGGCACGGGGGCCGTGGCGGCCTGAACCTCCGGGGCCGGCACCGCGACCTGCTCCGTGGTGGGCGTGGTGGTGGTGACCGACGAGTCGTCCGCCGTCGACTGGTTCTGCGCGACCTGCTCGCCCGTCGTGGTCGACGACGACGATGACGATGACGACGACCCGTCCGGCACGACCTGTTCGTACAGGTTCGAGGTGAGTGCGCCGCCCGAGCTGCGGACCGTCACCCCGGGCGCAGGCTCGATCGTCGACCCCGAGGCCTGGCCGGGGCCCGACGAACCGTCAGACCCCGACCCGGCAGCGACGGAGCCCGCCCCCGCAGGTGGTGTCGACCCCCCGGACGACACCACCTCGGGCTCCGTCTTCGAGCCCGGGTCCCCCGATCCCGGACCCTCGACCTGCGACGCGCCGGGTGAGGGCTCTGCCGACGGTTCGGCAACCACGATGCCCGGGTGGGCCACCGCCGCCGCACCGAAGCCGAAGGCGACCACGAGGGCCCCCGCGCACCGGAGGCGTTTCGTGTTGCTCACCGCCGATGCCCCTCGCCGCCGCGCCTCCGACGTTGTCCTTCCGACGTCGTCTGCGTAGATGATCGCCCGGGACGCGCACCGACCGCATCGGGGATTCCCCTATGGTTCTGCCGCCGGCGACCCCATGCCGTCGGTCTTTTTGCCCAGCGAACGGCCATGACCTAACATTTTGGGAACGGTTTTCATTAATATCAGGAGCGTTAGTCGTGTCTCGTCGCCACCGTGTCCGGTCCACGCGCGTCCGATCCGCGCTGACGCTCGCCGTCGCCGTGACGACGGTCACCGCGTCGGCGTGCGGAACCGCCACCTCGCCGGATCGGACCTCGCGACCGACCGTCGTCGCCACGACCGACGTGTGGGGCAGCATCGCGGGTGCGGTCGCCGGCGACCACTCGACCGTCCACTCCATCCTGACCAACGACACCGCCGACCCCCACTCCTACGACGCGTCCCCATCGGATGCCGCCGCGATCACCGATGCGACGCTGGTCGTCTACAACGGCGGCCACTACGACCAGTGGGCCGACGACGTCCTCCTCGCCCATCCGGACGTCACCACCGTCGACGCCTACTCGCTGACCCCGAAACCGTCGAACGGCCAACCCGCCAACGAGCACGTGTTCTACGACCTCGCGACCGCCAAGGCCGTGGCGACGAGCATCGCCGAGCACCTCGCGACCGACGACCCCGCCAACGCAGCCGCCTACCGCGAGAACGCCGCCACGTTCGGCGCCCAGACCGACGAGATCGCCGAATCCGAACGGGCGATCGGACGCAAGCACCCCGGCGTCGCCGTCGTCGCCACCGAACCCGTCGCGCACTATCTGCTCGAGAACGCGGGCATCACCGATCGCACCCCCGCGTCGTTCGCGAGCGCCGTCGAGGAGGGCGACGACCCGGCGCCCGCCGACGTCGCCGCCATGCTCGACCTGATCACCGGCCACCAGGTGTCCGCCGTCGTGCTGAACCAGCAGACCGAGACACCCGTCACCAAGCAGATCCAGGACGCGGCCAACACGGCGAACGTTCCCGTCATCACCATCACCGAGACTCTGCAGGACGGCCTCGACTATCTCGGCTGGCAGCGCAAGACCGTCCAGGAGTTCGCGGACCAGTTGGACCGCGCCCCCGCCGTGGCGCGATGACGGTCGTCGAGTTGGCCGGCGCCCGACTCGCCTTCGGCGACCGCGTGCTGTGGGCCGGCCTGGATCTCGAGGTGCGGGCCGGCGAATTCATCGCGGTGCTCGGCCCGAACGGCACGGGCAAGACCTCCCTGCTGAAGGTGCTGCTCGGACAGATGCCGCTCAGCGGCGGGACCGCCACGGTGACCGGGCAGATCGGCTATGTGCCGCAACACCGTTCGATGGACGGCAATCTGACGCTGCGGGGACGCGACCTGGTCGGCCTCGGCTACGACGGACATCGCTGGGGCGTCACCAGCCCCCGCCAGCGCACCGCCAAGCGGGCCGTCGTCGCGAAGGCGCTCGGCCAGGTCGACGGTGCCCACCTCGGCAACCTCCCGGTCGGCGTGATGTCGGGCGGCGAACTTCAGCGCGTGCGGATCGCCCAGTCGCTGGCCACCGACCCGGCGCTGCTGTTGTGCGACGAGCCGCTGCTCAACCTCGACCCCGCCAACGCCCGGTTGATCTCCTCGCTGATCGACCAGCGGCGGCGCGAATCCGACACCGCCGTCCTGTTCGTCACCCACGAGGTGAATCCCGTCCTGCCGTACGTCGACCGGGTGCTCTACCTGGTGGACGGCCGCTTCCGCATCGGGACCGTGGCCGAGGTGATGACGTCGGAGACGCTCTCGGAGCTCTACCGCGCCGACATTCAGGTCGTGAAGATCGGCGAGCAGTACGTGGTGGTCGGCGAGCACTGCGAGACGCCCCACGACCATTCCGAGCATGCGAGCGGACACCTCCATGACTGACCGCCTGGCCGACCTGCTGGCGCAGCTGTTCGCGTTCGACGTCACCGCCGACCTGTTGCGTCGCGACTTCGTTCAGCAGGCGTTGCTCGCGGCGGCGCTGTTGGCACTGCTGGCCGGGGCGATCGGACCGTTCATCGTGATGCGGCAGATGTCCTTCGCGGTGCACGGCTCGAGCGAGCTGTCACTGACGGGTGCGTCCTTCGCGCTGCTCACCGGGTTCAACGTCGGGCTGGGCGCACTGGTCGGAAGTGCTTTGGCGGCAATACTATTCGGCATCCTGGGGCAGCGGACCCGCGAGCGCGACTCCGCGATCGGCGTCGTCCTGGCCTTCGGCCTCGGTCTTGCGGTGCTGTTCATCCACCTCTACCCGGGACGGACGGGAACCAGCTTCGCGCTGCTGACCGGACAGATCGTCGGGGTCGGCTACTCCGGTCTCGCGCTGCTGAGCGTCATCACCGTGTTGGTCGTGGTCGTCCTCGCCGTGAGCTACCGCCCGCTGCTGTTTGCGACCGTCGACCCCGAGGTGGCGGCGGGCCGGGGCGTGCCCGTGCGCGCGCTGGGCATCGTCTTCGCCGCGCTGGTGGGTGTCGCCGCCGCGCAAGGCGTCCAGATCGTCGGCGCCCTGTTGGTGATGTCGCTGCTCATCACGCCCGCCGCTGCCGCGGCCCGCATCTTCACCTCGCCGCCGGCGGCGATCGTCGCCTCCGTGGTGTTCGCCGAGATATCCGCCGTCGGCGGCATTCTGCTCTCGCTCGCTCCAGGCGTACCCGTCTCGGTGTTCGTGACCACGATTTCGTTCACGATCTTCCTGCTGTGCTGGGCGATCGGCAGTCGGCGCCGCGTCAGCCGCCGGTAGCGACGGGACGCGACGGGTCCGCGGACCACTGCGACCACGACCCGGGGAAGAGCGCCGCGTCCACCCCGACCACGGCCAGCGCGGCGACCGCCACCGCCGCCGTGACGCCCGATCCGCAGTACGCGCCTGCGGTGTCGCCTAGCGCATCGGCCAGCTCGGCCGTCGGGCGGAACGCGCCGTCCTCGTCCAGAAGCGAGGTGCTCGGCACGTTGACCGCGCCGGGGATGTGACCCGCGACGGGGTCGACGGGCTCGACCTCGCCGCGGAAGCGCTCCGGAGCCCGCGCGTCGGTCAACCGGGGGCCGAGCGCCGCCGCGTCGTCCGCGCTCAACGTCGGCAGGGCCCCCGCGTAGAGGTCGTGGTGGGTGACGGTGACGTCACCCGGCTCCGGGCGGTCGGCGCCGGTCTCCAGGGCGCCCGTCCACGCCGCCAGACCGCCGTCGAGGATGCGCACGTCGGCCAGACCCGCAGCCCTCAACACCCACCAGGCCCGCGCCGACCCCGCCCGGTTCCAATCGTCGTAGACCACGACGGCGTCGCCGTCGTGGATACCCCACCGCCGCGCCGCGGCCTGCAGGTCGGCACCCGACGGCAATGGGTGCCTGCCCCTGCCCGGCACGCCGTGATCGGTCAGTTCGTCCTCCAGAGAGACGTACACCGCACCGGGAAGATGGCCCGCCTCATGGGCCGCCCTGCCGTCCGGCTCGGTCAACTGCCAGCGCACGTCCAGGATCCTGGGCGGCGCGCCTCCGGCGATCAGTTCCTCGAGTTCGGTTGCCGTGACCAGTACTTCGGATCTCACGCACTTGAACGTACGCTGACCGGCGTGGGCCAGCAGCACGCGTTCAGCGCGGACGAGAGACGGGCCGTATACCGAGTGATCGCCGAGCGTCGCGACATGCGCCGGTTCGCGCCCGGCGACGTGGCGGACGACGTCCTCGCCCGACTGCTCGCGGCCGCCCACGCCGCGCCCAGCGTCGGACTGATGCAACCGTGGCGGTTCATTCGCGTCACCGACGCCGACCTGCGACGCCAGATTCACGACCTCGTCGACGACGAACGCCGGCAGACCGCTCGGGCACTGGGACCGCGGGGCGACGAGTTCCTCAGGTTGAAGGTCGAAGGCGTGCTCGACTGCGCCGAACTGCTCGTCGTGGCGCTGCGCGACGGTCGCGACCGCCACGTCTTCGGACGCCGCACCCTGCCGCAGATGGACCTGGCCTCGGTGTCGTGCGCCATCCAGAACCTGTGGCTGGCCGCCCGCGCGGAGGGCCTCGGCATGGGCTGGGTCTCGATATTCGACCCCGATCGGCTCGGCGCTCTGCTCGGCATGCCCGACGGCGCCGCACCGGTGGCGATCCTGTGCCTCGGTCCGGTGCCCGAGTTCCCCGACCGGCCCGCGCTCGAGGTCGACCAATGGACCTACGGCAGACCGCTGAGCGAGTTCGTCACGGAGAACGGCTGGGCGCCACCCGAGCCCGCCGTAGGCTTACCGGCGTGTCCTCCGTGACCATCGACCTCAACGCCGACCTCGGAGAGGGCTTCGGGGTATGGCGACTCGGGGACGACGACGCCATGCTCGAGGTCGTCACCAGTGCCAACGTGGCGTGCGGCTTCCACGCCGGTGACCCGGCCGGCCTGGCTCGGGTGTGCCGCGCCGCGGCCCGACGCGGCGTCCGCATCGGCGCGCAGGTGAGCTATCGCGACCTCGCGGGATTCGGCCGCCGCTACATCGACATGGAAGCCGACCACCTCACCGCCGACGTGATGTACCAAATCGGTGCCCTCCAAGCCCTTGCCACCGCGGCGGGTTCCGCCGTCAGCTACGTCAAACCCCATGGCGCGCTGTACAACACGATCGTCCACGACGAGGACCAGGCCGCCGCCGTCGCGGCCGCGGTGCACGCCGTCGACCCGGGGCTGCCCGTCCTCGGGCTGGCCGGCTCGGCATTCCTCGCCGCCGCCGGCACCCTGGGTCTGCGCACCGTCGCCGAGGCCTTCGCCGACCGGGCCTACCAACCCGACGGGCGCCTGGTCTCCCGCCGCGAACCCGGTGCGGTGCTCGACGACGCCGAGGCCATCGCGGCCCGGGTGGCCTCCATGGTCGGCAGCGGGACGGTCGTGGCCGCGGACGGGACGACGATTCCCATCACAGCGGAATCGGTGTGCGTGCACGGTGATTCGCCCGGTGCCGTGCAGAGTGCCACGGCGGTTCGCGCACGTCTCGAGGCCGACGGCGTCACCGTGAAGGCGTTCACCTGATGCGGCTCAAGCTCGGGCGACCGAACCTCGCCGACTACCGCCAGTTCTTCGACCAACCCGCCGCGACGCCGCAGTCGCCACTGACCGTGACCTGGGCCGGGGTCGCCACCCTGCTCGTCGACGACGGCCAGTCCGCTCTGATGACCGACGGATTCTTCTCTCGCCCAGGCCTTCTCGCCGTGGCGACGCGCAAGATCGCCCCCTCGACACCCCGCGTCGACGGCTGCCTGGCCCGCCTGGGCGTGGACCGCCTCGACGCCGTCCTGCCCGTGCACACCCACTTCGACCATGCGATGGATTCGGCGGTGGTGGCGCAGCGCACCGGGGCGACGTTGGTCGGCGGCACCTCGGCCGCCCAGGTGGGTCGCGGTGCGGGACTTCCGGAGGACCGGCTCGTCGTCGTCACCCCCGGTGCGCCAATTTCCTTGGGAGCCTTCGACGTCACTCTCGTCGAGGGTGACCACTGCCCGCCGGACCGCTTCCCCGGCGTCATCGGCGCTCCCGTGGTCCCACCGGTACGCGCCTCGGCGTACCGGTGCGGCGAATCGTGGTCGACGCTGATCCACCACCGCCCGACCGGTCGACGGCTCCTCGTCGTCGGCAGCGCGGGCTTCGTCCCCGGCGCCCTGCGGGGACGCCAGGCCGACGTCGTCTACCTGGGGGTCGGGCAGTTGGGGCCGCAACCCGAGCGCTACGTCCGTGACTACTGGGACGAAGCCGTCCGCGCCGTCGGTGCCCGCCGCGTCGTCCTCATCCACTGGGACGACTTCTTCCGGCCGCTGCGCGACCCGGTGCGTGCCCTGCCCTACTCGTTCGACGACCTGGACGCCTCCATGGGGCTTCTCACCCGGCTGGCCAACGAGGACGGCGTGGCACTTCACCTTCCGTCACCGTGGGAACGCGCCGACCCGTGGAGCTGACGCTGGCGCTGGGGGCGCTGGCCGTGGTCCTGGCGTTCGCCATGTTCCGGCCGAGGGGATGGCCGGAGGCCGTGGCGGCGGTGCCCGCGGCGGGGCTGTTGATCGCCCTCGGCGTGGTGTCGTTAGACGACGCCATGGTGGAGGTCAGGAACCTGCTGCCGGTGGTCGGGTTCCTCGCGGCGGTGCTGGTGCTGGCCAAGCTGTGTGACGACGAGGGCCTGTTCCACGCCGCGGGCGTCGCGATGGCCCGCCGCAGCGCTGGTGAACCGCACCGCTTGCTGGGCACCGTCTTCGCCATCGCGGCGACGACGACGGCGGTCCTCAGTCTCGACGCCACGGTCGTGCTGTTGACACCCGTCGTCATGGCGACCGCACGCACGCTCGACATCCCCTCCAGACCGCACGCCTACGCCACCGCGCACCTGGCGAACACCGCATCGCTGCTGCTGCCGGTGTCGAACCTGACGAACCTGCTGGCCTTCTCAGCGGCCGGCCTCACCTTCGCGCACTTCAGTACCGTCATGGCGCTGCCGTGGCTGCTCGCGATCGCCGCGGAGTACGTCCTGCTGCGCTGGTTCTTCCGTCACGAGTTGGCCGAGCGGCCCCACGACCAGGTGACGCCACCGCCCGCCGAGATGCCGATCTTCGTGCTCGTCGTGCTGGCGCTGACCCTGGTCGGCTTCGCGGTCACCTCTCTTCTCGACCTCGCCCCGGCGTGGGCGGCGCTCGCCGGCGCGGTGGTACTCGGGGTGCGGGGGCTCATCCGCCGCCGTAGCAGCGTCGTGGGCATCGCGCTGTCCGCCAACGTGCCGTTCCTGGCGTTCGTCCTGTGCCTCGGCGTGGTGGTGACCGCGGTGATGAAGCACGGCCTCGACGACGCGATGCGCCACGTGCTGCCCACCTGCACGACGTTGCCTGCGCTGCTGGGCATCGCCGCGGCGGCCGCGCTGCTGTCGAACGTGGTGAACAATCTGCCCGCCGTGCTGGTGTTGCTCCCGCTGGTCGCCGGGCTGGGGCCCGCCGCCGTGCTGGCCGTCTTGATCGGGGTGAACGTCGGACCCAACCTCACCTACCCCGGCTCCTTGTCGAACCTGTTGTGGCGCAGCGTCGTCCAACGCGAGGGCGTTCGCGCGGGGTTCGTCGAGTTCAGTCGCGTCGGTCTGGTCACGGTGCCGGTGACACTCGTCGTCGGCGTGCTGGGGCTGTGGGCCGGGATCGAGCTGTTCGGAATCTGACGTGTTCGAGACGGCGGATGTTCGCCGGGACCGAGCCCGTCGGGGTGAGGTAGTTTGCTCGTGCACTCCCGACCCGAACGAGGTGATCGTTGACGACTCACGTGATGCCGTCACGCCAATCGCTGCGCGCACTGGATGCCGTCAACTTCTTCCTCGCCGACGTCCGCGACGGATTGGGCCCGTACCTCGCGATCTATCTCCTCGCGGTCCGCGGACCCGAGCACGGCTGGAACGAGGCCACCGTCGGATCGGTGATCACCATCGCCGGCATCGTCGGCCTGCTGTCCCAAACCCCGGCGGGCATTCTGATCGACCGCGTGAAGAACCGACGGGCGATCATCGTCGTCGCCGCCCTCGCCGTCACGGCCAGCTCGGTGGTCCTGCCCTTCGTCAGCGGATTCGCGTTGATCGCGATCAGTCAATCGGTGGCGTCGCTCGCCGCCGCGGTGTTCGCCCCGGCGATCGCCGCCGTCACCCTCGGATTGATGGGTCCGCGCATGTTCGCCCCGAGGATTGGTCGCAACGAGGCGTTCAACCACGCGGGCAACGCCACCGCCGCGGGCGTCGCGGCACTGCTCGCGTGGTCCCTCGGCCCGGTGGTGGTGTTCTGGTTGATGGGCGTGCTGGCGGTGCTCAGCGTGGTGGCCACCTCGCGCATCCGCGCTGACGAGATCGACGACGAGCTGGCCCGCGGCCTCACTCCCGACGACGGCGGGACGTCCGTGGGCGCGTGGACCACGCTGGTGACGAATCGCCCGCTGCTGATCTTCGCGGTCATCGCGTTCACGTTCCACCTGGCCAACGCCGCGATGCTGACGTCGGTCAGCCAGCTGCTGACGCGGGTGGTCGGCAAGGACAGCGCCACCTCGCTGGTCGCGCTGTGCATCCTGGCCGCGCAGCTGGTGATGGTGCCGGTGGCGATCGTGGTGGGACGCAAGGCCGACAGCTGGGGGCGCAAACCGATCTTCCTGGTGGCCTTCGCAGTGTTGACGGTCCGCGGCCTGCTCTACACCGTGTCGGACAACGCGGCGTGGCTGCTGGCCGTGCAGGCCCTCGACGGCGTCGGGGCGGGCATCTTCGGGGCGCTGTTCCCGATCGTGATCGCCGACCTGACCCGCGGATCGGGGCGGTTCAACGTCGCTCAGGGCGCGGTGGCGACCGTGCAGGGCCTTGGCGCCGCCCTGAGTGCGACGGTGGCCGGCTTCGTCATCGTCACCGAGGGCTATACGGTCGCGTTCTGGACGCTGGCCGCGGTCGCGGGAATCGGCCTGGTGCTCTACGCCAAGTTGATGCCGGAGACCAAGCTGACGACTAGCGACGCTGCCTAGCGATCTCGGCCAACACGACACCCGCGGCCACCGAGGCGTTCAACGACTCCGTCGGCCCCGCCATCGGAATGGACACGATCGCGTCACAGTTCTCCCGCACCAAGCGGGACAGACCCTTGCCCTCGGAACCGACCACGACGACCATGGGGCCGCTCGCGTCGAGCTCGTCGAGCTGGGTGTCGCCGCCAGCATCCAGACCCACCACCAGCAGACCCTCGTCCTTCCAGCTCTGCAGCGTGCGGGTCAGGTTGGTGGCCCGCCCGACGCGAAGCCGCGCCGCCGCGCCGGCACTGGTCCGCCACGCGACCGCCGTCACCGACGCCGACCGGCGCTGCGGGATCAGCACGCCGTGACCACCGAACGCGGCCACCGAGCGAACGATCGCCCCCAGGTTCCGCGGATCGGAGATGTTGTCCAACGCCACCAGCAGCGCCGGCGTCGAATCCGCCTTCGCCGACCGCAACAGGTCATCGGGATGGGCGTAGTTGTACGGCGGCACCTGCAGGGCGATCCCCTGGTGAAGACCGTTCGCGCTGAGGCGGTCCAGGTCGTGCTTCTGCACCTCCAGGATGGCGATGCCCTTGTCGGCCGCCCGTTGCACCGACTCGGTGAGCCGCTCGTCGGACTCCGCTCCGAGCATCACCCACAGGGCGGTGGCCGGTACGCCGGCGCGCAAGCACTCCAACACGGGGTTGCGCCCCAGCACGACCTCGGTCTCGTCGGTCTTCTTGTGCCGGCCCTGATCCTTGCGTGCCGCCGCGGCGGCACGCTTGCCCGCGGGGTGGTGCGGCCGCGCGCTGGCCGGTGGGGTGGCGCCCTTGGCCTCCAGCCCGCGCCTGCGCACACCGCCGGAACCGATCGTCGGCCCCTTCTTGGTGCCCGCCTTGCGCACCGCTCCGCGTCGTTGGGAGTTGCCTGCCATTATTTGTTGCTCCCGTCGCCGAGCTCCCACTGTGGTCCGTCGGCGGTGTCGGTGACGACGATGCCCGCCGCCTTGAGTCGATCGCGAATCTCGTCGGCCCTCGCCCAGTCTCGTTGTTCGCGCGCCTCCGCGCGACCCTCGAGGGCCCAGTGGACGAGCTCGTCGATCGCGGCCAGCGCGGCCGACGTCTCGTCCCGCGACTCCCAGCGCTCGTCGAGCGGGTCGCAACCGAGGATGCCCATCATCGCCCTGATGGACCTCGCGTGCCTCATCGCCGTGTCGTGGTCACCCGCGTCGAGGGCGCGATTGCCCTCGGCCCGCGCGGCGTGCACCTCGGCCAGCGCGGCCGGGACGGCGAGATCGTCGTCGAGCGCGGCACCGAATTTCTCGGTCCAGTCGCCCGGCACGACGGTGCCCACCCGGTTGCGCACGCGGTGCAGGAAGTCCTCGATGCCGGTGTAGGCCTTCACCGCGTCCTGCAGGGCGGTCTCGGAGAACTCCAGCATCGAGCGGTAGTGCGCGGAGCCAAGGTAGTAGCGCAGCTCGGCGGCTCGAACTCGTTGCAGCACAGCGGGAATGGCCAGCACGTTGCCGAGCGACTTGCTCATCTTCTCGCCACCCATGGTGACCCAGCCGTTGTGCATCCAGTACTGCGCGAAGCCGTCACCGGCCGCCCGTGCCTGTGCGATCTCGTTCTCGTGGTGCGGGAAGACCAAATCCATCCCGCCGGCGTGGATGTCGAACGCCGAGCCGAGGTAGGTCTCGCACATCGCGACGCACTCGGTGTGCCAGCCGGGGCGACCCGGGCCCCACGGCGTCGGCCACGACGGTTCGCCAGGCTTGGCGCCCTTCCACAGCGTGAAGTCACGCGGGTCGCGCTTGCCCGTCGCGACGCCCTCGCCCTGGTGTACGTCGTCGATCCGGTGACCGGACAGCTGGCCGTAGGCGGGGTAGCTCAGCACGTCGAAGTAGACGTCGCTGCCGCCCTCCCTGGTGTCGCGGTATGCGTGCCCGCCGGCGATCAGTCGCTCGATGAGCTCGACCATCTGGGTGATGTGGCCGGTGGCGCGCGGTTCGGCGGACGGCGGCAGCACGCCGAGGGCGTCGTAGGCGGAACTGAAGGCGCGCTCGAAGGTCGCCGCCCACTCCCACCACGGTCGGCCCGCGTCGGCGGCCTTGACCAGGATCTTGTCGTCGATGTCGGTGACGTTGCGGACGAACGCGACGTCGAAGCCCTTCGCGGTCAGCCAGCGACGCAGCACGTCGAACGCCACGCCGCTGCGGACGTGGCCGATGTGGGGCAGACCCTGGACGGTGGCGCCGCAGAGATAGATCGACGCGTGTCCGTCGCGCAGGGGGACGAAGTCACGCAGAACACCCGTCATGGTGTCGTGAATTCGCAGGGGCTGAACGGTCACGACGGGCCAGCTTACCGGCCCGTCAGTGCTCAACCGTCATCCTTGCTCGTCTGGTGTTATCAGGGCCGTCGCAATCGCGGCCAGACCTTCCCCGCGACCAGTCAGGCCGAGACCGTCGGTCGTCGTCGCCGACACCGACACCGGCGCCTCTAGCAGCGCGGACAGCAGCTGCTGCGCCTCGACGCGGCGGGGGCCGATCTTCGGCCGATTGCCGATTACCTGGACCGCGGCGTTGCCGACCCGGAACCCCTCGGCCCGCAGCAGCGCGTGTACGTGGCGCAGCATGTCGGCACCGCCGACACCGCGCCACTCCGGGCGGTCGGTGCCGAACACGGAACCCAAGTCACCGAGGCCGGCTGCACTGAGCAGGGCGTCGCAGAGCGCGTGCGCCGCGACGTCTCCGTCGGAATGCCCAGCACAGCCGTCGGCGTCATCGAATACCAAGCCCAGCAGCCAACAGGGCCGCCCAGCTTGGATGGGGTGTACGTCGGTCCCGAGACCGATTCTGAAATTCATCAATGTTCACCGCTGCAGCATCTGCTGCCGCGACGACGTCAGGAAGCGGCAGCCAGGACTTCGTCGAGGATGGTTTCAGCCTTCTCCTCGTCGGTGTTCTCGGCCAAGGCCAGCTCACCAACCAGAATCTGCCGAGCCTTCGCCAGCATGCGCTTCTCGCCCGCGGACAGCCCACGCTCCTGGTCCCGACGCCACAGATCGCGGACGACCTCCGCCACCTTGTTCACGTCACCGGAAGCCAGCTTCTCCAGGTTCGCCTTGTACCGACGCGACCAGTTGGTCGGCTCCTCGGTATGCGGGGCGCGGAGCACCTGGAAGACCTTGTCCAGGCCTTCCTGGCCGACGACGTCGCGAACGCCGACGTACTCGGCGTTGTCAGCAGGAACTCGAACGGTGAGATCGCCCTGCGCCACCTTGAGGACGAGATATTCTCGCTGCTCGCCCTTGATGGTTCGGCTTTCGATCGCCTCGATCAATGCAGCACCGTGATGTGGATAGACAACGGTGTCTCCGACCTTGAAAATCATCAGATTAGAGCCCCTTTCACCACCCAATGTTAGCACGGGGCCAAGACACGTGTTGCGCAACGATGCAGGTCAGGGGCCCCGCGGGTGAAGACTAGGGGTTGACACGGTCGAGAATCCGTGCAACGCGCAGGGCTGCTGGCAACCCCCGGCCGACGGATCGTCATGCCCCCCAGACCCGTTCGGAACGGACGGTCGAGCCCCGTCGACGGACCTCGGCTTCCACCGCTCGTCGCCACCTACTACTCTGCATAGTCGACACTCGGGATGCACGTCACGGTCGTCCCGTCGCCGAGCAGGAGGCTTCAGTGACGCTCTCGAAATCGCGCACTTCCGTGGTCGCACTGGCCGCGTGCGGGCTGTCCGCCGCCATCGTCCTGTCCGGTTGTGGCGCAGGCCAGATCTCGCAGACGGCCACGCAGATGCCCGCCGTCAACGGCACGCTCGCGTGGGTGGGCGACCCCACCTCGGGAATCGCCCTGCGCAACGTGCACCTGCGGGCGCCCCAGACCGCCGACTACGTCCGACCGGGCGACGACGCAGAACTGCTGTTCGTCGCGGTCAACGAGTCCGCCGAGAACGGCGACCGGCTGGTGTCGATCACCTCCGACATCGGCACCGTGAGCATCACCGGTGACGCCCGGGTGCCCGCCGGTGGAACCCTCATCGTGGGGACGCCGGACGGCGCTCCGAGCGCCCTGGACGCGACCGAGGGCGCCGCCACCGTCGAGGCCGCGGTCCGGCTCTCCAAGCCGATCACCAACGGCCTGAACTACCCCTTCACCTTCACCTTCGAGCGCTCGGGTCAGGCCCAGGTGAACGTGCCGATCTCGGCTGGCGAAGCCCCTCGCCGCGAGGCAGCGGTCGAGGCAGGCGCCGAAGCCGACACGGCCGGCCACTGAGCCTCGCCACCACCGTTCTGTCGGTGCGGCCCGATACGGTCTGCACGTGGCAAAAGTGGGTTCCAAGGCGCGTTCGCAGCACCGGTGTTCGGAGTGCAAGCACGTCACCGCCAAGTGGGTCGGCCGGTGCCCGGACTGCGGCAGTTGGGGCACCGTCGACGAGATCGCCGTTCTCACCCCCATCACCGGTGCGGCCACCAACCGTGCGGTCGCGCCGAGCTCGCCCGCCGTCCCGATCAGCTCGATAGATCCCGGTTCCACCAGGCACTTCGCCACCGGCGTCAGTGAGCTCGACCGGGTGCTCGGCGGCGGCCTCGTCCCCGGGTCGGTGACGCTGCTGGCCGGAGATCCCGGGGTCGGCAAGTCCACTCTGCTGCTCGAGGTCGTCCACCGTTGGGCGCTGTCCGGTCGTCGTGCCCTGTACCTGTCGGGCGAGGAGTCGGCGGGCCAGATCCGGCTCCGTGCGGAGCGCACCGGATGCACGCACGACGAAGTGTTCCTCGCCGCGGAGTCCGACCTGCAGACCGCGCTCGGTCACATCGAACAGGTCAAGCCGTCGCTCATCGTCGTCGACTCGGTGCAGACCATGTCGACCACCGAGGCCGACGGCGTCGCCGGTGGCGTCACCCAGATCCGGGCGGTCACCACCGCGCTGACGATGGCCGCGAAGACCACCGGGGTCGCCATCATCCTGGTCGGCCACGTGACCAAGGACGGCGCCATCGCGGGCCCCCGTTCGCTGGAGCACCTCGTCGACGTCGTGATGCACTTCGAGGGCGACCGGTCCTCGGCGCTGCGCATGGTGCGCGGTGTCAAGAACCGCTTCGGCGCGGCCGACGAGGTCGGTTGTTTTCTGTTGCACGACAGCGGAATCGAAGGGGTGGCCGATCCTTCGGGCCTCTTCCGGGATCAACGGCCGCAACCGGTGCCCGGTACCTCCGTGACGGTGACGCTCGACGGCAAACGGCCTCTCATCGGCGAGGTGCAGGCGCTCATCGGGTCGCCCGCCGCGGGCAACCCACGGCGGGCGGTCAGCGGCATCGACTCGGCCCGCGCGGCGATGATCACCGCCGTCCTCGAGAAGCGGGCGGGACTGAAGATCGCGCAGAACGACATCTATTTGTCGACCGTCGGCGGTATGCGGTTGACCGATCCGTCGTCCGACCTCGCGGTGGCCCTGGCGATCGCATCGGCCTGCTTCGACATCCCCATGCCCACTACGGTGGTGGCCATCGGCGAGGTCGGTCTCGCGGGCGACCTCCGCAGGGTGACCGGCATGGACCGCCGGCTGGCGGAGGCGGCCCGGCTGGGGTTCACGTGCGCCGTGGTTCCGCCCGGGGTGAAGGACGTGCCGGCCGGTTTGACGGTGCGGTCCGCCGACGACATCTCGGGAGCCTTGCGGGTGCTCAGGAACATCTCCGACAATGTGAGGGACAATGGCGGCCGACGCTAGGAGGGATGATGGCCGTGAAGGCTGCCAGAAGCGGGCGCGGCAACGTCGTCCAACTCGCGAGACCGACGCTGCGTGAGACGCTCGGACAGCTCGCCCCGGGCACCGCGCTTCGCGACGGTCTCGAGCGCATCTTGCGGGGACGTACCGGCGCCCTGATCGTCCTCGGCTTCGACGACTCGGTCGAGGCCATCTGCGACGGCGGCTTCGCCCTCGACATCGCCTATGCACCGACTCGACTGCGCGAGTTGTCGAAGATGGACGGCGCGGTCGTGCTGTCCAGCGACGGAACCCGCATCCTGCGCGCCAACGTCCAACTCGTCCCAGATCCCTCGATCCCAACCGACGAATCCGGCACCCGGCACCGGTCGGCCGAGCGCACCGCCGTGCAGACCGGTTATCCCGTTGTCTCCGTGAGTCATTCGATGAGCATCGTCACGGTCTACGTTGCGGGTGAGCGGCACGTGGTGCCCGATTCCGCGACGATCCTGTCGCGCGCGAACCAGACGATTGCCACCCTCGAGCGTTACAAGGCCCGTCTCGACGAGGTCAACCGGCAGCTCTCCACGGCGGAGATCGAGGACTTCGTGACGCTGCGCGACGTCATGACGGTGGTGCAGCGCTTGGAGATGGTGCGCCGCATCAGCCTCGAGATCGACGCCGATGTCGTCGAACTGGGTACGAACGGGCGCCAGCTCAAGCTGCAGCTCGAAGAACTCGTCGGCGACAACGACACCGCCCGGGAACTGATTGCGCGCGACTACCACTCCAATCCCGACCCGCCCTCGACGGCTCAGGTACTCGCCACGCTCGACGAGCTCGACACCCTCAGTGACAACGAACTGCTCGACTTCACTGCGCTGGCAAGGGTTTTCGGCTACCCGTCGACGCTCGAAGCGCAGGACTCCGCGATGAGCTCGCGGGGCTACCGCGCGATGGCGGGCATTCCGCGGTTGCAATTCGCCCACGTCGACCTGCTGGTCCGGTCGTTCGGATCGCTGCAGGGCGTGCTGGCCGCAAGCGCCAACGACCTGCAGTCGGTGGACGGCATCGGGTCGATGTGGGCCAGGCACGTCCGTGAAGGGCTCTCGCAGTTGGCGGAGTCGACGATCGCCGATCAGTTGGCCTGAGCGTCGGTGCGCACCGTTCTGGTGGTGGTGCACCCAGAGGCGACTCATCACGTCGAGGGCCGCGTCCGCGGATGGCACGACTCCGATCTGACTCCCGAGGGGTTGCGTGACGCCGATGCGATCGCCGTCGCGATCCGGTACGCAATTCCCGTCGGCGCTCCGGTGGACGTCTACTCGTCCGACCTAATGCGTTGTCGGCGAACGGCTGAAGCGATCGCGACACCTCTTGGAGCGGCGCCGTCGTTCGACTGGGGCCTGCGGGAGAAGTCCTACGGCGTCGCCGAGGGACGACCGCAGGAGTGGCTCGATCACCGATTCCTGCCGCCACCTTTAGTCGGGGATCGACTGTTCCACCACGAGGGCGTCGACGGTTCGGAGACGAAGGCAGCCTTCGCCGAGCGCGTCTACGCCGCGATGGACGCAATCCTGTGCCAGCCGGTCCAGTGGCAGGTGATCGTGACCCACGGTTTCGCGCTGACCTACGTCGTCGCAGCATGGATCGGCATGCCCGAGGCAGCACTGGGTTACGTCAATTTTCACGCCGCGCCGGGCAGCATCACCACACTCCGCGAGGACGACTACTTCCACAACCGCTCGCTTGCCCGACTTGGCGACACCGGCCACTTGAGGCCCAAATAGCATGCGGCTCTGACATATTCGGGGTTGAGCGCCTCGGTTGTCCACAGTTCATGATCCACCCACAGCTTTGAGGTCTGCGGCCTAAATTTCGGCCTTTTCGTCGTTCGCCGCGAGTAAATTCGCAAGTATGTTCGATTCGTTGGTGGCTCCCACGGCCGGTACCTCGGGTGCCGCTGCGGTGCAGGCGTGGTCTCGGTCGGAATCGGCCGCCTGTGCCCGCAAGGTCGCCGCTATGGCCGGGATGCTCGAGGCCGCCTACGCCGTGTCCGGGTCGGCGTCTCGGGACCTGTGGTGTGTCGACAACTTCGATGCCGTCGCCGCGCACATCGGGGCGGTCCTGCGGATCACCCCCGGCGCCGCGTCCAACCAACTGTTGGTCGCCGTGGCGCTGCACGAACGGTTCCCCAAGGTCGCCGCGGTGTTCGCCGAGGGTCTCATTACCTATCAGCTGGTGAAGGCGGTAGTGCAGCGCGGCGCCCTGGTCGTCGACCCCGACGCCCTCCACGCGCTCGACGCCATGCTGGCGGCGGCGTTGAGCTCCCGGGAACCCATGTCGGTGGCGACGCTGGAGAAGACGATCGACGGGTTCGTCGCCCAGGTCGACCCGCAGGCGGTCATCCGGACCGAGACTAGGGCGCGGGGCCGGTCGGTCGAGGTGGGTGAGGAGGACGGCAGCGGGATGGCGACCGTCTTCGCGACCCTGTTCGCCCACGACGCCAAGGCGTTCGACGCCCGTATCGACGCGTTGGCCCGCACCGTCTGCCCGGCTGATCCTCGCACCCTGGATCAGCGTCGCTCCGATGCGGTGGGTGCGCTGTCTCACGGGGCGGACCGCCTGGCGTGCCTGTGCGGCGCCGAGGACTGCCCCGCCGCGCACAACCCGCCCTCGACGGGGGTGGTGGTCTACGTCATCGCCCACCAGGACACCCTCGACGAGCGGCCAACACCACCCGCAGCACCGCAGCCGCCCGTGCCGGCCTCCCCTGCACCTGGTTCGCCAACGGATGACGGCGGATGCAACGGCGATGAACACACTGAGACCGCCGAGGACACCGACTCTGCCGACGACTCGGCGACCGTCAACGACGCGGCGACTGCCAATCAGGCTGCCGCGGCAGATGAGTCGGCCGACACCCCCGCCCCCGCCGACGAGCGGACCGCCCTCGACGGGGAACCCCCGGCGATGTTCACCAAGCCGCTGCGCGAGCTGACCCTGACCGAGGCCCTCACCCCCACCCCGGGACGCCTGGCGAGCCTGCGTCCCGCATCGATGATGGGCGGGCAGTTCCTGCCCGGGGCGATCGCCTGCCGCGCCACGGTCGGGGCGACGATCACCGCGATCGTCCATCCCGGCCAAGCCCCACCGGAACCCCGCTACCGACCCTCGAAGAAGCTGGCCGACTTCGTCAGATGCCGCGACCTGACGTGCCGCTTCCCGGGCTGCCGGGCGCCGGCGTCGAATTGTGATGTCGACCATACGATTCCGTGGCCCTGCGGTCCGACGGCGGCGTCCAACCTGAAATGCCTGTGCCGTCGACATCACTTGTTGAAGACCTTCTGGGGCGGCGGGAATGGTTGGCGGGACGAACAACTCGACGACGGCACCATCGTGTGGACCGCACCCGACGGCCGCACCCGCGTCACCACACCGGGCAGCCGCCTACTGTTCCCCGAACTATCCGAACCGACCAGAACCGTTGCGGCGAGCGGCGTTCCAGCACGTCACGCGTCGGGTCTCACCATGCCGCGCCGCAAGACCACCCGCGCCCACGACCGCGCCAGACGCGTCCAACACGAACGTGAGGTGAATCAGCAGTGGAACTAGTTGCCCGCGGGTGCCGGGACTTCGGGCGGAGGTGCGTCGGCGGGAGCCGGAGGCGCTTCGCCCGCAGGCACGTTGGCAGGCGCGGCCAACGTGAAGGGCACTGTGGCCGACCGCAGGTTGCCCAGTTGCACCACCAGGTTGTACGTACCCGGTCCGATCGGCTGGCGCGGCAGCGGGCAGTTCGCGGCGGAACCCATCCCGGTCCAGGTCACCTCGGTGGTCACCTGCTCGCCAGGGTTGAACGTCTTGACCAGCGTCTCGTTGGACGGCGCGCAGTCGAGGTTCGACCAGAGCCTGTTGTTGTCGAGCCCGTAAACGTAGGCCGCCAGCACGGCGGCGCCGACGTCGCGCTTGCACGCCACCAAGCCGATGTTGGTGACGACCATGGTGAACTTCGGCTGGTCACCGACGACGTAGTTGGGCTGGCTGGTGATGCCCTTCACCGCGAGGGTGGAGTCGGGACAGTCGTCGCCCGCATTCAGCACCGGTGGCGGCACGACGGCCTGGACGGGAGTCGGGGTCGGCGGGGGCGATTGCTGGGCGGGCGGCAGGATGGGCGTCTTGACCTCGGGATTCGCGCCAGGAAGCTGCGTCGCAGAGGGAGCGGCCGTCGTGCTCGGCTGAGTGGCGGTCGAGTCACCGCCGGTGCTGTTCGCGAACACCACCACGACGATTGCAATGACGATGACGAGGACCAGAGCCCCCACGCCTATCGCGAGAAACCGTCTGCGCCGGTAGATCTCCGGCGGCAGCGGGTGATGCGGTTCAGTTTCCAGCACGAGACTACGGTAAGGCCAGCTCACACCTAGCCGTCTGACCTCGCCCGGCGTGTCGCGGGTCAGCCTGCGCCGATGTCTCCCACGTGTTCGCGAAGGACCGCCCGTCCGTCGGCCAAGTGGTAGGTCACACCCGCGATGGCCAGCTTCCCGGATTCCACCGCGTCCGACACCGCCTTGGACCGACTGACGAGCTGCTTGGCGGTCGCCGTGACGTGGCGTGCCTCGAATTCGTCGACCCGCGTCAGGCCTTCGTTCCGGCCGAGCAGGATCGACGGGGTGATGCGTTCGACGATGTCGAGCACGTAGCCGCCAGGTACCTCGCCGTCGTCGAGCGCCGCCAGCGTCGCCTTGACCGCACCACAGCTGTCGTGGCCGAGAACCACGATGAGCGGCACGTTCAGCACCGTCACCGCGTATTCGATCGAGCCGAGAACCGCCGAGTCCAGCACGTGTCCGGCGGTGCGCACCACGAACATGTCGCCGAGGCCCTGGTCGAAGATGATCTCGGCGGCGACGCGGCTGTCGGCGCAGCCGAACACCACCGCGGTCGGCTTCTGCCCGTCGGCGAGGCTCGCGCGGTGCTGGATGCTCTGGCTGGGGTGCTCGGGAGTACCGGCGACGAACCGGTCGTTACCCTCGCTGAGTGCCTTCCATGCGGTTATCGGACTCGTGTTTGGCATGGCCACATTGTGCCCGGAGTTGGTCCTGATGGTCGACGCGGGCGAGCTGCTCAAATGGTATTCATACGCGCAGCGTGACTTGCCGTGGCGTCAACCGGGCGTTCCGGCCTGGCAAATCCTGGTCAGCGAGTTCATGTTGCAGCAGACCCCCGTCGCACGGGTCGAACCAATCTGGCGGGATTGGGTGGCCCGCTGGCCGACGCCGTCGGCGACTGCCGCCGCGAGCGCGGCCGACGTCCTCCGAGCATGGGGGAAGCTCGGGTACCCGCGTCGGGCCAAGCGTCTGCACGAGTGCGCGACGGTGATCGCCACCGAGCACGGCGACGTGGTGCCCGACGACGTCGACGCACTGCTTGCGCTGCCGGGCGTCGGCACCTACACCGCGCGGGCGATCGCCTGCTTCGCCTATGGCAAGCGAGTTCCCGTGGTGGACACCAACGTGCGGCGAGTGGTCGCCCGGGTGGTGCACGGGCGAGCCGACTCCCCCGCCAGCGTCCGCGACCTCGCCGACGTCGATGCCATCCTGCCCAACGACTCACGCGCGCCTGGGTTTTCGATCGCCCTGATGGAACTCGGCGCGATCGTCTGCACGGCCCGGTCACCCCGCTGCGGGGTGTGCCCGCTGAGCACCTGCTCGTGGCGGTCGGCCGGCTTCCCGCCGTCGACCGAGCCAGCCCGGCGGGTGCAGAAGTTCGCCGGCACGGACCGCCAGGTTCGCGGCCGGCTGCTGGACGTCCTGCGCGCCAACGACGCTCCGGTGTCTCGGGCCCAGCTGGACGTCGCATGGCAGACCGACCCCGCGCAACGCGACCGCGCATTGGACTCGTTGCTCACCGACGGCCTGGTCGAGCAGACGGCCGACGGCCTGTTCGCGCTCAGCGGAGAAGGCGGTGAAGCCGGGCCGTCGAACGCCCTGGTGAACTAGCCTGGGCTGGTGGCCGTACCCGTTTCGCGGGCTCCGCGGACTCGGTACGCATCGCGGGGCGATCTGGACATCGCGTACCAGGTGATCGGTGACGGCCCGGTGGACCTCGTCGTGATGCCGGGGCCGTTCGTCCCGATCGACTCAATCGACTCCGAACCCTCGATGTACCGCTTCTACCGGCGCCTGTCGTCGTTCTGCCGGGTGATCCGATTCGACCACCGCGGGATGGGGATGTCCTCGCGCATCGGGGCGGACAAGATCACCCCGGCCTGCTGGGCGGAGGACGCCGTGGCGGTCATGGACGCCGTCGGTTGCGAGAGCGCCACCATCATGAGCTCGGGGTACACCGCGATGAGTGCGCTCTTCCTGGCCGCCGACCGCCCCGAGCGCGTGACCGGCCTGGTGGTGGTCAACGGCGCCGCCCGCGTGCTGTGGGCACCCGACTACGAAGCGGGCATCCACCCCCAGACCGCCAATTCGTTCACCGCGGTGGCAATGGAGTCCGACGCCGTCGAGCGCGGCGTCGACGTCCTCGCCACGGTCGCGCCGTCGGTCGCCCACGATCAGGCCTTCCGGACGTGGTGGGACGTTGCCGGCAACCGGGGAGCCTCACCGAGCATGGCCAGGAGGTCCAGCCAAGCCCTCACCGACGCCGACGTGCGGGACAAGCTTCCCGCCATCACGGCGCCGACACTGATCGTGCACCGCAAGGACGCCAGGTTCGTCGGCGTCGGCCACGGGCGCTTCCTTGCCGAGCGGATCCCCGGCGCACGTTACGTCGAGCTCCCCGGTGACGACACCCTGTACTGGGTCGGCGACACGACACCGGTCCTTGCCGAGATCGAGGAGTTCGTCACCGGCTCGCGTGGCGGGTCGGACGCCGAACGCGTGCTCACCACGATCGTGTTCACCGACATCGTCGGGTCGACCCAGCGCGCCGCCGCGCTCGGCGACGACCATTGGCGCGACCTTCTGGACAGTCACGACAATCTGGTGCGTCGAGAACTCGCACGCTTCGGCGGACGCGAGGTCAACACCGCCGGTGACGGTTTCGTCGCCACGTTCAGCAGCCCCAGCGTCGCGCTGGACTGCGCCGAGCAGATCGTCGGCGCCGTCGCGACCCTCGGGGTCGACGTCCGGGTCGGCATTCACGCCGGCGAGGTGGAAGCTCGCGGGCAGGACATCGCCGGCATGGCGGTGCACATCGGCGCGCGGATCACCGCGCTGGCGGGTCCCAGTGAGGTTCTGGTCTCGTCGACGGTGCGCGAGATCGTGACCGGCTCGCACCGGGTCTTCGCCGAACGCGGTGAACACCGGCTCAGGGGCGTGCCGGGCACCTGGTGCGTCTACGCCCTTTGAATTCGAATCGCCCTAAGCCGTTGCAGCGCAGTCGGATTCGTCGCTGGAGAATCGACGCCGGTAGTCCGACGGCGTGACGCCGACAACCCGGCGGAAGTGATGCCGCAGCAGTGTGGCCGTGCCGAAGCCTGCCTTGTCGGCCACCCGGTCGACGTCCAGGTCGGTCTCCTCGAGCAGGCGACGGGCGAAGAGCACTCGTTGGTCGGTGACCCACTGCATCGGGGTACGCCCGGTCTCCTCGACGAACCTGCGCGCGAAGGTGCGGGCGGACATGCTGGCCCGGTCTGCGAGCGAACCAACGGTGTGCGGCGTGTCGAGATGGGCAAGGATCCAATCCAGTTGGGGCGCAAAGCCTTCCGAACAGCGAACGGGAATGGGTCGCTCGATGTACTGACGTTGACCGCCGTCGCGTTGGGGGGGCACCACCATGCGGCGGGCGATGGTGTTGGTGACCTCGCTACCGAGTTCGCGCCGAACCAGGTGCAGGCAGGCGTCGATGCCGGCGGCCGTGCCCGCACTGGTGATGAGGTTGCCGTCGTCGACGAACAGCACGTTGCGGTCGACGTCCGCGGTGGGGTGACGTGCCGCCAGGTCGTCGGCGTGCATCCAGTGCGTCGTGCACTTGCGGCCGTCGAGAAGTCCTGCGGCGCCGGCCAGGAACGCCCCGGAGCAGACGGTCAGGATGGTCGACCCGGCCTCGGCGGCGGCTCGCACCGCGGCAAGGGCCTCCTCCGGGTAGTCGCTTCGGACGAACGCGGGGATGGCGACCAGGTCGGCGCCGACGAGGGCGTCGAGCCCATGATCGGGAACGAGGTTGGCGCCCACGGACATCCGCAGCGGCGCGCCGGGTTCGGGGCCGCATATCTTGAAGTCGAAGTTGGGCACGCCGTCGGCCGATCGGTCGATGCCGAAGACCTCGCACACCACCCCGAACTCAAAGGGCGCAACCCCGTCGAGCACCAACGCCGAGACGCTCTTGAGCATGGCAGCATCTTAACGCACCACGTCCGTACTGCCACTGTTGGCGGAATGTTTTCGGTCGAATACTTGCTGCCATGAACGTGATACTCGCCTTCCTGATTCTGTCCGCCCCCTTCGCGCTGGCCGCGCTGCTGAGCTGGGCCAGCCATCGCAACGACTCGGTTCGCCGCGCCCTGCTCAGGGAATTCGGCGACCCCGACTACTACCGCGTGCTGCACGAGGTCGACGCCGCGCGGACCCGCTTCGAGCATCAGCCCACCTGGCCGACCTCGGGCGCGACCGGCGAACACCGCTAGGCGAACTGGGCCAGAAACGGTTCCACCGCATCGCGGTACTCCCGTGGCGCGTCGTCGTGCACGAGGTGGCCGGCCCCAGGCACCCTCAGGTACGTCACCTGCGCCCCGGTCGACCGCATCCGCTCCATCTGGCCGGGCGGGGTGACGGAGTTGCCCGCCTCGACCAGCAGCGTGGGGACGCGCACGGCCTGCCACTGCTGCCAGTAGTCGCGGACTCCCCACTGAGCGGCGATCTCAATCCATCGTTCGGGCCGGCCATGAAGCCGCCACCCGGTCTCGGTGCGATCGAACGCCTCGACGAAGTACCGCCCGGCCACCGGCCCGAACTCGTCAAGCACCTGCTGCTCCGAGCCGAACTCGGCGGGCAGCGCGTGCAGCCAGGGCTCCCACGGCCCCGTCGTCCTGCCGCGGAAGTCCGGGGCCATGTCCTCCACCACCAGCGCGGTGACCAACTCGGGCCGCGCCGCGGCGAGGCACCACGAATGCAGACCGCCCATCGAATGTCCGACCATCACGGCGGGCCGGCCGAGCGACTCGACGGCATCGGCGAGGTCGGCGACGAAGCGCTCCGTGCTGACGGGGTGCGGGTCGTCGACGTCGCGACCGCGGTGCCACGGCGCGTCGTAGGTGTAGACCTCGCCAAGTGCGGTCAGCCAGGGCAGCTGGCGCGACCACGTCGACCCGCGGCCCATCAGCCCGTGCACCAGAACGATCGGCTGCCCGTCACCGCCGCGACCCGTGAGCAGTGGCGAACGCATGTCCGACATCCTGGCAGCAGCTCACCGGCCGGAGATAACGAACCGGTAACGTGGAGCCCATGGCAGTGGTGAAGATCAACGCGATCGAGGTTCCGCCCAACGCAGGCCCCGAGTTGGAGAAGCGGTTCGCCAACCGTGCGCACGCGGTCGACGGCCAGCCCGGCTTCCTCGGCTTCCAGTTGCTGCGCCCGGTCAAGGGCGAGGACCGCTACTTCGTGGTGACGCAGTGGGAGTCCGAAGAGGCGTTCGCGGCGTGGGCGAGCGGCCCGGCCGTCGAGGCCCACGCCGGTCAGCGCGCGAACCCCGTCGCCACCGGTGCGTCGCTCCTCGAGTTCGAGGTCGTGTTGGACGTTCAGCGGTCGGGAGCGTAGCTAGGTGGGACGGCGGGCGACGGCGATCGGTGTCGCCGCCACTCTGATCGCCGCCCTGGCTTGCGGATGCTCCAACGCCGGTCCGACCGCTCCGGCCGAGGCGGCCTACGGCGCCCACATCGAGACGAACACGCCCCCCGGCCTGCGCGCCAAGCAGACCGTCGACATGCTGAACTCGGATTGGCCGATCGGCGTCGTCAGCGTCGCCACGCTCGCCGCCAAACCCCAGGTCGACGACGTCGCGTTCATGATGGACCGGATGTGGTGGGACCGGCCCTTCACGGTGTCGGGCATCGACTACGGCGCGGGCCAGGCCACCCTGCACCTGCTGACGTCCTACGGCGTCGGCCAGGACGTCGAGCTTCGCACCAACGACGCCGGGCTGGTCGACCGCTTCAAGGTCACGCTGCAGAAGCCGACGATCACGCAGTGGTCCGACGTCGACGCCCAGCTCACCAAGACCGGCGCGCACTACTCCTATCAGGTCTCCAAGGTCACCGACGGCACCTGCAGTACGGTCGCCGGCACCCACGTCGACGACTCGCTGCCGTTGGCCTCGATCTTCAAGCTCTACGTGCTGTTGGCCCTGGCCGACGAGGTCAACGCGGGCCGGGTCGGCTGGAACGATCAGCTGACCATCACCAAGGAGGACAAGGCGGTGGGGTCGGCCGGCTTCGAGGACCTGCCCCCCGGGTCCCGGGTGTCGGTGAGAGACGCTGCGCAACAGATGATTTCGGCCAGCGACAACATGGCCACGGACCTGTTGATGGCGCGCGTCGGGCCGGACGCCCTGCACCGCGCCCTGGTTCGCGCCGGCCACCACGACCCGGCCAGCCTGACGCCGTTTCCCACGACGCACCAGATGTTCTCGGTCGGGTGGGGAACACCGGACCTTCGCGAGCAGTGGAAGAGCGGGTCGCCCGCGGACCGCGCTCGACTGATCGCGCAGACGGATTCCCGCCACTACGAACCGGATCCGACGCGCACGCACACGCCGGCCTCCCCGTACGGCGCCGAGTGGTACGGCACCGCGGGCGACATCTGCCGCGTGCACGCCGCCCTGCAGACCGACGCCGTCGGTCCCGCGGCGCCGGTCAAGGACGTGCTCGCGGTGACGCCCGGCATCGAGCTCGACAAGACGAAGTGGACCTACATCGGCGCCAAGGGCGGAAACCTGCCTGGCGACATCGGTTTCAGCTGGTATGCCGTCGACCGCACGGGACAAGCCTGGGTGGTCAGCTTCCAGATGACCTGGCCGAAGTTCCGAAGCCTGACGGTGGCCAGCTGGCTGCTCTCGATCGCGCAGGGCGCGTTCGGCCTCGTTCAGCCCGCCTGAGCCACCGGTCTCAGCCGGTGGATCGCAGCGTCCACGAGCCGCCGCGAAGGTGCATGACGGTACGGCAGACGGGTCCGACGTCGACGCGCCAAAAGGACGTCGACGGCGCGCTCAGGGCGTAGACGACCGCGGCGCGCACGACGCTGGGATGCGTCACCGCGACCAGTCGTCCCCGCCGATCCGACAGCGAGTCAAGCCAGCCGCCGACGCGGGTGACGAGGTCGACCACGGACTCGCCGCCGTGGGGTGCCTGGGTGGGATCGGTGAGCCACAGCGTCAACTCGCCCGCTCCCACGCCACCGAGCACGTTGCCCCGCCACGAGCCGCAGTTGAGGTCCGACAACATGGGCTCGGTTTCGGCGCGCAACCCAAGGAGTTCCGCAGTCTGCCTGGTGCGCGTCTCCGGCGCACACACCGCGGCGTCGACGACGCCGAGGTCGACGGTCGCGTCGACCTGACGCTGCCCCAGCGCGTTCAGGGCCTCGTCACGCGGAAATCGTCCGGCCGCCATCGCATCCGTCATGGCGTGGGAGACGAGGGTCAGCCGGACGATTTCACTCACCGTCGGTTACGCCGCGGTGCTGGCGCTCGACTCGCTTCGCTTGCCGTCCAACACCTTCGAGATCGACGTCGCGAACACCAGGCCGATCGTCGTCCAGACGATCAGCTGGGTGAGGAACGTGTACAGCCGGAACTCGTAGAAGTCCACCGCCGGAAAACCGGGGAAGACGATGACGCCCGCGCCGTCGACGATCGGACCGGGGGTCTCGTTGATCGTGGGCAGGATCAGCATCACCACGAACACCGCGACGAGGTACGACGCGCCGCCGACCAGGGTGGCGTTCCAGGCGCCGAGCTTGGGGGCCAGTTGGCGCCCGAGGTAGACCGCGGCGACCATCAGCAGCGCCGACAATCCGACCATCAGCAGATACAGCAGCGAGCGCTGGAAGATCGTGGAGTGCTCGCTGGTCGCCGGCGGATTCGGCGGGTACTTGAGGGCCGGGACGATCCACAGTGAGACCAGCATCGCGGCCGCCACCAACACCGACAGCATGCGGGCCGAGACGTCGCCGACCCGCCCGTGGACCACCGCGAAGACGACGGCGAACAGCGCGCCCATCGCCACGGCGAACAGGAGCACGCCGAAGCCCATGCCGACCGTCGACTGGATGCCGCGGCTGAACAACTCGCCACCCTCGCCGTGGCTGTGCCCGCTCGTGCCCATCTCCATGGCCTCGTGCGCGGCGGACGTGCCGTCCTCGAAGTCGATCGCCCGCCCGATCACGGGCTCCAGGAAGATCTTCGCGAAGACGAACGCGAGCAGGCCTGCGACGGCGCCGGCCACAAGGCCGCGCCCAATGATTCGCTTTTCCATCGTGGGGTTTCTCCTGCCGGTCAGTGGCAGGGGAACCCGAGGAGGTGACGCGCGTCGTGCACGAATTCGTGGATGTACATGTTGTCGCCGAACACCGACGTGGCGCCCTGGTCGACGCCGACGAAGTACAGCACCAGCAGAGCGAAGAAGGCCGTCAGCGACAGCCAGAGGGCCGCCTTGGTGGCGGTGAAGTCGATTGCGGGAGCAGCGCTCCGGCGGGTGTCAGAAGTGGTCATGTGAAGGTGTCCTTTCGGGAGTTCGCGTCCCGTATCACGGTTGACGTACGTCGGGTCTGACTTTCACAGTGGCGCGACCGCTCTGGATTTTCACCAGCATTCCTTCGTGCGTCGGTTACTCGAGCATCATAGGCACAGACGACGAAATGGGCGGTACCCCGTGAGGGATACCGCCCATTTCGTGTGCGCTGAGCGCTGCCCGATTACTCCGGGGCGCCGGCCGGGGCCAGATCCGGTGCGTCGACGACGGGCCGGGTGGCACCGACGAAGGTGAACACCGCGTCCTCGCCGGCACCCTCGCCGTCCCAGTTGTCGACGTCGACCGTGACGACCTGACCCGGACCGACCTCGTCGAAGAGGATCTTCTCGCTCAAGGCGTCCTCGATCTCGCGCTGGATGGTCCGCCGCAACGGACGGGCACCCAGCACCGGGTCGAAGCCACGCTTGGCCAGAAGCGACTTCGCCTTGTCGGTCAGCTCCATGGTCATGTCCTTGGCCCTGAGCTGGTTACCGACGCGGGCGATCATCAGCTCCACCATCTGGACGATCTCTTCCTTCGTCAGCTGGTGGAAGACGATGATGTCGTCGATGCGGTTCAGGAACTCCGGGCGGAAGTGCTTCTTCAGCTCGTCGTTGACCTTCAGCTTCATCCGCTCGTAGTTGTTCTCGCCGCCACCCTGGGTGAAGCCGAGGCCCACCGCCTTGCTGATGTCGGACGTACCGAGGTTCGAGGTGAAGATCAGCACGGTGTTCTTGAAGTCCACCGTCCTGCCCTGACCGTCGGTGAGACGGCCGTCCTCGAGCACCTGCAGCAGCGTGTTGTAGATCTCCTGGTGCGCCTTCTCGATCTCGTCGAACAGCACGACGGAGAACGGCTTGCGGCGCACCTTCTCGGTGAGCTGGCCGCCCTCTTCGTAGCCGACGTACCCGGGAGGGGCACCGAACAGCCGCGACGCGGTGAAGCGGTCGTGGAACTCGCCCATGTCGATCTGGATGAGCGCGTCGTCGTCGCCGAACAGGAAGTTGGCCAGCGCCTTGGAGAGCTCGGTCTTACCGACACCGGACGGGCCGGCGAAGATGAACGAGCCCGAGGGACGCTTGGGATCCTTCAGTCCGGCACGGGTACGACGGATCGCCTTCGAGACGGCCTTGACGGCGTCCACCTGGCCGATGATCCGCTTGTGGATCTCGTCCTCCATGCGGAGCAGACGCGTGGTCTCGGCCTCGGTCAGCTTGAACACGGGGATGCCGGTCCAGTTGCCGAGCACTTCGGCGATCTGCTCGTCGTCGACCTCGGCCACGACGTCCAGGTCACCCGAACGCCACTGCTTCTCCCGCTCGGCGCGCTGGCCGACCAGGGTCTTCTCGCGGTCACGGAGGTTGGCCGCCTTCTCGAAGTCCTGCGCGTCGATCGCAGATTCCTTCTCGCGGCGGGCGTCGGCGATCTTCTCGTCGAACTCGCGCAGGTCTGGCGGAGCGGTCATCCGGCGGATGCGCATCCGGGCGCCCGCCTCGTCGATCAGGTCGATCGCCTTGTCGGGCAAGAACCTGTCGTTGATGTAGCGGTCGGCCAGCGTGGCCGCCGCGACGATCGCACCGTCGGTGATCGAGACGCGGTGGTGCGCCTCGTACCGGTCACGCAGACCCTTGAGGATCTCGATGGTGTGCTCGACGGTCGGCTCGCCCACCTGCACCGGCTGGAAGCGACGCTCCAGGGCGGCGTCCTTCTCGATGTACTTGCGGTACTCGTCGAGGGTGGTCGCACCGATGGTCTGCAGCTCACCGCGGGCCAGCTTCGGCTTCAGGATCGACGCAGCGTCGATGGCACCCTCGGCCGCACCCGCGCCGACGAGCGTGTGCAACTCGTCGATGAACAAGATGATGTCGCCGCGAGTGTTGATCTCCTTGAGGACCTTCTTCAGGCGCTCCTCGAAGTCACCGCGGTAGCGGCTGCCGGCCACCAGAGACCCGAGGTCCAGGGTGTAGAGCTGCTTGTCCTTCAGCGTCTCGGGCACGTCGCCGTGCACGATGGCCTGGGCCAGGCCCTCGACGACGGCGGTCTTGCCGACGCCGGGCTCGCCGATCAGCACCGGGTTGTTCTTGGTGCGGCGGCTCAGGACCTGCATGACCCGCTCGATTTCCTTCTCGCGGCCGATGACGGGGTCGAGCTTGCCCTCCATCGCGGCTGCGGTCAGGTTGCGACCGAACTGGTCGAGCACCAGCGACGTCGACGGGTTGCCCGCCTCGCCGCCGCGGCCGCCCGTGCCGGTCTCGGCGGTCTCCTTGCCCTGGTAGCCGCTGAGCAACTGGATGACCTGTTGACGCACGCGCGTCAGCTCAGCCCCCAACTTGACCAGGACCTGGGCGGCGACGCCTTCGCCTTCACGAATCAGGCCGAGCAGAATGTGCTCGGTGCCGATGTAGTTGTGGCCGAGCTGCAGCGCCTCGCGCAGGCTCAGCTCCAGCACCTTCTTGGCGCGCGGGGTGAAGGGGATGTGACCGGACGGAGCCTGCTGGCCCTGTCCGATGATCTCCTCGACCTGGCTGCGGACACCCTCCAACGAGATCCCCAGCGACTCGAGCGACTTCGCCGCAACACCCTCGCCTTCGTGAATGAGGCCAAGGAGGATGTGCTCGGTGCCGATGTAGTTGTGGTTCAGCATCCTGGCCTCTTCTTGAGCCAGGACGACGACGCGCCGCGCGCGGTCTGTGAAGCGTTCGAACATCGGTGGTTACCTGCCCTCCGTAGATAGCGCAGTCCTCACACGGCGAACCGTGCTCTGCACTTGACGTCCACTGTAGTGGGCGGCGGCCCGGGGTGCCCCGCTTGTCCTCTCCTAGTGAAAGACCAAACGGTGACCGTTTCCGCGCCGCAGGGAGTCCAACGCCCGATACCCGAGGATCGGTTCCGCCACCGCTTCGCCGCTAGCGAAAACTCGAGGCCGTTGCGGCCGCGAATGCGGTGAACCAGTTATGCGTCGCTATGTTGCCGCGTGAAATGCGTCGATGACGTCAGCCGGAATGCGGCCGCGCGTGGAAACACTGTGCCCGTTTCGGCGCGCCCAATCCCGAATGGCGGCGCTCTGTTCGCGGTCGATCGTCGCGCGACCGCGGCCCGATCCGGCCGAACGACCACGGCGACGGCCACCGACGCGGCGACCCGCCTCTACCCATTGCTTGAGATCTCCACGGAGTTTCGTCGCATTCTTCGACGAAAGGTCGATCTCATAGCTGACGCCGTCGAGAGAGAATTCGACGGTCTCGTCGGCAGAACCCTCACCGTCGAAATCATCGACTAACGTGACGGTCACCTTTTTGGCCATTGGCTCACACTGCCCCTTCTGAACGGGCGCGTAGTCATACTTCGCTCGAAACCCTGAACAATGTTGGCACAGGAATCGACGCAATTCAACACAAAAGTATGAAACGGCTTCCGGCTAGCCCTGCCGACGTACGAGGGGAAACAAAACCGTCTCGCGAATCGACAAGCCCGTCAGCGCCATCAACAAGCGGTCGACACCCATTCCCGTACCCGCGGTCGGCGGCATCCCGTACTCCAATGCCGAGAGGAAGTCCTCGTCGAGGACCATTGCCTCGTCGTCACCCGCGGCCGCAGCCCTGGCTTGGGCTTCGAATCTCTCCCGTTGCACCACGGGATCGATCAATTCGGTGTAGCCGGTGGCCAATTCGAAGTTCCGGACGTACAGGTCCCATTTCTCTGTGACGCCGGGAATGCTGCGGTGCTCACGCGTCAACGGCGAGGTCTCCACGGGAAAGTTCCGCACGAAGGTGGGCGCCCAGAGGTCGACTCCGACGGCGTCCTCCCAGAGTTCCTCCACCAACTTGCCGTGTCCAAATCCGCGATCGCGGGCTATTTCGACGCCGCGCGCGTCGGCAATCGACCATAGGTGATCGGCCGGGGTATCGGGGGTGATTTCCTCACCGAGTGCCTCGGACAACGACGGGTACATTTCGACGGTCGCCCATTCTCCGTCGAGATCGTAGGTACTGCCATCGGGCAGTGGCACGTTTCGGGTGCCAATCGCCTCGTCGGCCACCTCTTGAATAACCTCACGCGTCACGACGGCGCAATCGTCATACGTTCCGTAGGCTTGATAAGTCTCGAGCATGGCGAATTCCGGCGAATGCGTGGAATCCGCGCCTTCGTTTCGAAAGTTCCGATTCATCTCGAACACCTTCTCGAAACCACCGACCAGGCAACGCTTGAGGAACAACTCCGGCGCGATGCGCAGGAACAGATCGGCGTCGAGGGCATTGGAGTGCGTCACGAATGGGCGCGCCGCGGCGCCACCCGCCAAGGTTTGGAGCATCGGCGTTTCCACTTCGAGAAAACCGCGTCGCTCGTATGCCGACCGCACCGCACGGACGACCGCAATGCGCTGGCGGGCGATGGTGCGGGCCTCCGGTCGCACGATCAGGTCCACGTAACGCTGCCGAACCCGCGATTCCTCGCTGAGTTCCTTGTGCGCAACGGGCAGCGGGCGCAACGCCTTGGAGATGATCTGCCAGGAATCGGCAAGCACGGACAATTCGCCACGTCGCGAACTGATCACCTCGCCGTGCACGAACACGATGTCACCGAGGTCGACGTCGGACTTCCACGCGTCCAGCGACTCCTTGCCCACGCCGTCCAGGCTGATCATCGCCTGCAACTGGGTGCCGTCACCCTCCTGCAGCGTTGCGAAGCACAGTTTCCCGGAGTTCCTGGCGAAGACGACGCGACCCGCGATGCCGACGATCTGACCGCTCTTGGTGTCGACCTCCAGATCGGCGTATCGGGTCCGGAGTTCGGCGAGGGTGTGGGTGCGGGGCACCTCGACCGGGTAGGGGTTGCGGCCGTCGGCGAGCAGTCGTTCCCGCTTCGCCTGCCGGATCCGGAACTGCTCGGGTAGATCGGAGTCGTCGTTCTTCGGGCCGGCCTCGGGGACATCTGCGGAGCTCACGACGTGCCAGCTTAAATGAGGCTTGAATGGGATGATGCCCGCGACCGTCGACGCGACTGCGGTCGCCGCCCTGTCCGACGAGTCGCTCGACTGGCGATACAAGGGCCTGCCGTCGCAGTGGTGGGGACGGACACCGGCCCAGGTGTGCGCCGCCGGCGTCGACCCGTTCGCCGACGGCGCCGTCGGGCCGCTGTGCGTGCTGCGCGAATCCGCCCTCGCCCACAATCTGTCGACGATGGCCGAGTGGTGCCGCGACCGGGGCGTCGAATTGGCCCCGCACGGCAAGACCCACATGGCACCGCAGCTGCTCGTGCGGCAGTTCGACGCGGGCGCCACGGCGGTCACCCTGGCGACGATCAGCCAGGTGCGGACGTTTCGCGCGTTCGGCGTCGACCGCGTCGTGCTGGCCAACGAACTGGTCGACGACGCCGGGTTGCGTTGGTTGGCAAGCGAATTGGACGACGACCCGAACTTTGACCTGGTGTGCTGGGTCGACTCGGTGCGCGGCGTCGAGACGATGTCGGCCACGCTGGCCGACGCCGGGGCCCGACGACCGCTCGACGTGTGCGTCGAGGTGGGCATGCCCGGTGGTCGCACCGGATGCCGCAGCGACGACGAGGTCGACGCCGTCGCCAGGGCCGCGGCCGAGTCCGGCCAGCTGCGCTTGGTCGGGGTCGCGGGTTACGAAGCCGCCACGGGCCACGACGTGACCCACGAGGCACGCGAGCGGGTGCGCGCCTACCTGCGGGAGCTGCGCTCTTCGGTGGTCCGCCTGGCGACGGCGTTCCAGGGCGACGAGGTGCTGGTCACTGCCGGCGGCAGCACGTACTTCGACGTGGTCGCCGACGAACTGACCGGATGGTCGGGCGTCGGCCCGGTCCGCACGGTCCTGCGCAGCGGGTGCTACCTCACCCACGACGACGGCCTCTACGGGCGCACCTCGCCGCTGGCCGACGTCCTCCGGCCCGCGCTGACCGTCTGGGCACAGGTGACGTCGCGGCCCGAACCCGATCTGGCGCTGGTGACGATGGGCCGCCGAGACGTGTCCTTCGACCAAGACCTCCCGGTGCCCTACCGGATGGCCCAGGGTGGCGTGACCAAGCTCAACGACCAGCACGCCTATCTGCGGGTGGGACCCGACGACCGCGACCGCGTCGAGGTGGGGACCTGGCTCGAATTCGGGATCTCGCATCCGTGCACCGTGTTCGACAAGTGGCAGCTGATCCCGGTGCTCGACGACGATGGCCGGGTGGTCGACCTGGTCCGCACGTTCTTCTGACGAGTCCTACGGCCGGGTGGAGATGTCGATCCAGCCAAGGCGCCGACTGATCGTCTCGGCGGCCGCGACGGTGCGCTTGGCGGTGGCGTCGAACTCGTCTTCGCCGAGCCGGTAGGACGGCCCGGACACGCTCAGGGCCGCGACCACCGTGCCCTCGGCGTCGTAGACGGGTGCGGCGACGGCGTTGAGCCCGACCTCCAGCTCCTCCCGTACGCAGGCCCACCCGTTCTCGCGCACCACGTCGAGTTCGGCCTGCAGGGCGCTGCGCGTCGTCACGGTGGTGTCGGTGAAGGACTCGAGCCGAGCCCCCAGGCACGCGCGCAGCTCGGCCTCGTCGAGGGAGGCCAGCAACACCTTGCCGCTCGAGGTGGCGTGCGCCGGGCAGCTTTGACCGACCCAGGTGCGCAGCGCGATGCCTGCGGCACCGATCGCTTCGGCGACGTTGACGATCCGGGCGCCGTCGAGGACGGCGAGGTTGGTGGTCTCACCGGACTCCAACGCCAGCGCGTCGCATGCCGCCTGGCTCTGCTTGACCAGGTCCAGTTGGCCACTGCCGGCGCGCGCCAGTCTGGCGATGGCGAAGCCCAGCCGGTACTTGCCCCGGTCGGCGAGCTGCTCGACGTAGCCGCGGGCCTCCAGCACCGAGACGATCCGCGACACGGTCGACTTGTGTACGCCGAGTTCCGCGGCGATCTCGGTGACCCCGGCCTGGCCGAGGGTCGCCAGGATCTCCATGACCAGCAGGGCGCGATCCACGGACTGGACGGACGCAGACCGTCCGCCGTCTTCGGGGGTCCTGCTGTCCGGTCGTGGCATCGAATCCGACCCTATATGGCCGGGATGCCGAAGTTGCCGACACGTCTGCGCACCGCGGCGATCTCGCGCAGGCCGTCGTTGAGCAGGCTCCGGTTCAGCGGGGACAGCTCGGACATGGTGACGACGTCACCGGGACTGTGTCCGGCGACGAGTTGCTCGACCTGGTGGGTCATCCGCAACCGCTGCAGCATCCCGAAGACCTCGCCGAGGGTCGCCGCGTCCCGGTCACCGAGCGCGCCGCACGCCGCGGCCGCCGTCAGCCGGGCCGGGGTCGACGCCGAGGCGACGTCGCCGACGAGACCGCCCCACCGCGCGAGGTTCACGATCGGGGTCACCGCGTGACTCTTCAGGTCGAAGGTGCCGCCCCGCCGCGACAGCACGTCGCGCAGCGACCGCGTGCGCACCCGCCCGGACAACGCGTCGAGCAACTGCAGCCGCAACGCGTTCGGGTGTTCGGCACGCATCCTGCGGTACGCCGCCGGGACCGTGTGCAGCGCGGGCTCACCCCAGACCACCCGGCCGTCCAGCAGCAGCGAGGACAAGATCAACCCCTTGCCGACGAGCGGGTCGTCCAGCCAGCCCCGGGCGGCGCGTGCCCAGTCACCCTGCGAGCGGGCGAAGTTCGGGCTCGCGGCGACCGCGCCGTTGCTGTCCGACGGCAACCCACACCCGTCGAGGATGTCGTGGGTGCGCCGGGCGATGGCCCTCAGCTGATCGCCGGCCGGCGACAGGTCGTCGCGCCACGACAGTGCACTGTCGACGTCGGAGGACGGCATGGCCTCGCGCCTGGCGATGCTGCCGAGGGTCAGCCACGCGAACCCCGAGGTCGGGGTGCCCGCGTCCGCCGGCGCCTCGGCGAGTGCCAGCTCGAGGGCCCGCCGGACCACGCTGTCGATCACGATGGAGAGGATGCCGCTGGTCGCCGAGGCCTTGGTGCCGCTGCGAAACAGCGCGCTCGCCGTATGGGTGACGCGCTGTGCGGCGGCCTGTAGTTCGGCGGCGTCGGCGGCCAGTCCGATGGAACGCCGGAGCGTGAAGCTCTGCCTCGCCGAGGCGGCCAACAGGTCGGCGTCCTCGAGAACGCCGACGACCTGTCCGCGGGCCGAGGTGACCGGCATGTGCCGAAGCCCGCTCTCGAGCATCGACATCAGCACGGTCTCGGCGGTCAGGTCGGCGGTGACCCGGCGCGCGGGGGCGCTCATCACGCGGGTGATCGGCACCTCCACCGACAGCCCGGCGGCGACGACGCGCGTCCGCAGATCCCGGTCGGTGAAGATGCCGTACTCCCCGTCGGGCAACGCGATCAGCGCGTAGGAGACGTGCCGCTCGGTCATCCTGATGACGGCGTCGCGCACCGAGACGTCGGGCGTGACGAGCAGGACGTCGCCGTGGACCAGTTCGCCGACCGGCCTGCTGTCGGCGACGGGAACCAGGGCGGGGCGGCTGCCGGCGTCGACGCTCCACGCCGACGACGCCAGGAACGCCAATCCCGCCGGGGTCGCGAACTGGGTGCGCACCTGTTCGCCGGGCAGCCGGATCAGCGTGCTCGGCTCCGCGGCCCGCGCCACGAACTCCATGCCGCCACCGGTGAGCAGCGGCGTGTACCCGAAGATGCCGCCGGGTTCGACGACGTCGACCGCCGCACCGTCGGCCGCCTGCAGCGTCACGCGGCCCGTGCACACCATCCACACGTCGCCGGGCACCTGCGCCGAGTAGTCGGCGATCACCGCGCCGGTGGCGAACGTGGCCACCGTCGACCCGGCCGCCAGGTCCGCCAGCTCGTCGGCGGACGCGGACTGGAACGGCGTGTGCTCGCCCAGGAACTGGCTTAGCTCCCCCGGATCAAGTCCGCACACTTCTCGGCCATGGTCATCACGGTGATGTTGGGGTTCACCGCGGGCAGCTTGGGCATGGCCGACGCGTCGACCACCCGCAGCCGGGAGACGCCCTTGACGCACAACTGCGGATCGAGGACGGCCATCGGGTCGGTCACCGCTCCCATCCGGGCGGTGGCCGCCGGGTGGTAGACGGTGTTGTGCGTCTGGTGCACGTAGTCCAGCAGCTCGTCGTCGGTGGTCGCGTCGGGCCCAGGCGCCAGCTCGCGCGCGATCCAGCCCTTCAGCGGGGCCTGCCCGGCGATCGTGCGGGCCAGCCGGAGACCGGCCAGCATGATCCGCTCGTCATAGCCCTCGGGGTCGGTGAAGTAGCGGGGGTCGACTCGGGGCCGGTCGCGGTAGTCCAGGCTGCGCAGCCGGACGGTTCCGCGCGATCGCCCCTGAGTCACGTTGGGCGTCAAGCAGAATCCGTTGTCCGTCGTCGGATAGCCGCGCCGCAACGTGTTCATGTCGAAGGGCACGCTGCCGTAGTGCATCATCAGGTCCGGCTGGGTCATCCCCTCGTCGACGCAGGTGAACAGACCGATCTCCCACCACTGCGTCGAGGTGGTCACCATCGGCTTGGCGGCCTCCCAGAACACCAGTCCCTCGACGTGGTCGTCGAGGTTGGACCCCACCCCCGGTGAGTCGACCCGGACTGCGACGCCGATCTCGCGAAGGTGTTCGGCGGGGCCGATTCCGGAGAGCATCAACAACTTCGGCGTGTCGATCGATCCTGCGGTGACGATCACCTCGCGACGGGCCGAGACGGTGTCGTGGCCGGTGAGATCGGGCCGTTGGTACCGCACGCCGGTCGCGGCGTTGGACTCGTCGAACAGGATTTCGGAGACCCAGCAGCCGGTGCGGACCTCGAGGTTCTTGCGGGAGTCCAGGATTGGGTGCAGGTACGCATGCGAGGTGGACATGCGGGTGCCGTCGGCGCCCACGTTGATCTGGAACCAACCCGCGCCGTTGCGCACCGTCTCGCCACGGTTGAACGCCACCGTCGGCAGCCCGGCCAGCGCCGCCGCCTCCAGCATCGCAACCCCGCACGGATCGTTGGGCGGCACGTCCTGCAGACGGACCGGTCCGTCGTGGCCGTGGTCGCCCGGTGCGTCGTTGGTCTCCACACGCCGAACCAGCGGCAGGACGTCGGCCGATCCCCAACCCGTGGCGCCCATCTCGACCCACTCGTCGAGGCATTCCGCCGGCGGGTGGAACGCAATGCACGAGTTGTGGGACGAGCAGCCGCCGAGCACCTTCGCGCGGGCGTGCCGCATGAAGCTGTTGCCCTTCTCCTGCGGCTCGACCGGGTAGTCCCAGTCGTAGCCGGAGTCGAGCAGGTGCATCCACTTCGCCAGCGGCAGGATGTCGTCGTTTCCGACGTCGGTCGGTCCGGCCTCGACGAGACAGACCGTCACGTCGGGGTCCTCCGACAGGCGGGCGGCCAGCACACAACCGGCCGTCCCCCCGCCGGCGATGACGTAGTCGAACTGATCGTCAGACATCGACACCGGGGACTTTCGCAACTGCCGCATGCGACTCCAGCGTGCCGATGTGGTGGCGGCCCTTGACGGCGTACCAGATCAGACCTGCGCCGAGGATGACGCCGATGTAGACGAAGGCGCCCCAGGTGTTGTACCAGGGGTCGCCGTACACGGCCACCCGCGGCCAGGCCAGGTTCACGGCCATGCCGACACCCCAGACCACCGCGACGACGTTCACCGGCATGCCCCACTTGCCCATCGTGAAGTAGCCGCCCTCCTTGAGATCCCTTGGCGGCCACTGCCCCTGGAAGCGCTTCTTGAGCATCGGGCCGGTGACCATCAGGTAGGCCAGGTAGATCATGATGATGGCAATCGACGTCAGCACGGTGAAGATCTTCGGCTGCCCGATGTTGATCACGAGGATGACGATCGCGATCAGGCCGATGACGACGGCCGGGATGATCGGCGTCTGGGTCTTCGGGTTGACGCGAGCGAGCTTGTCGCCGAAGGGAAGTGCGTTGTCCCGCGCCATCGCGAACGTCAACCGGATCGCCGCGGTGTGCACGGCCAGGGTGCAGACGGTGACGGCGACGACGATGCAGATCAGGAACACCTTGCCCAGCGGTCCCCACATCACCTGCTCGACGATGTACTGCAGTCCGCCGGTGCTCTCCCCGATCTTCGGATCACTCAGGTCGGGTGCCGACATCACCGCGAAGACGAGGATGGCGCCACCGATGACGAACGACGCCAGGATGGCGCGCAGGATGGCCTTGGGCGCGGTGCGGCGTGGTTCGACGGTCTCCTCGCCCAGCGAGCTGGCGGTGTCGAAGCCGTACATGACGTAGCCCGACGCGAGTGACGCGATCAGGAACGCGCCAAGCCAGCCGCCACTCTCACCTGCGCCGTAACCGTTGGTGGAGAAGAAGACCGAAGGTCCGCGGGTGGTGCTGGCCGCCAGGATGACCGCGATCAGGACGGCGGCGATGAGCTCGATGAACACGCCGGCACTGTTGATCATCGCCATCAGCTTCACGCCCAGCGCGTTGACGACCGTGGTGAACACGATCAGGATGCTGCCGAGAACCACGGCGTTGGCGGCGAAGTCGTACTCCCCGGTGCCGTCGCCGATGATCTGGAACCCGCTCCAGATGCGGGGCAGGTTCAGCTGATAGGCCAGCACCACTGCCGAGATGGTCACGATCGACGCAGTCAGCATCAGCCAGCCCGACGACCACCCGACGATCCGGCTGCCGAGTTTCTTGGACCAGTTGTAGACCGAGCCGGCCACGGGGTACTTGGCGGCCAGCTCCATGAAGCAGAGCGCCACCGCCATCTGGCCGACGAACACGATCGGCCACGACCACAGGTAGGCCGGGCCTGCCGTGCCGAAGCCGAAGTAGAAGAGCTGGAAGGTGCCGGTGAGGATCGAGATGTAGCTGACCCCGGCGGCGAAGCTGGCGAACTTGCCGATGCTTCGGTCGAGGGATTCCTTGTAACCGAAGTCGTCCAAGCCGCCACTGTCGGCGCTTAGTGCATTCGGGTCGACTGCCATGAGACGTCCTCTCGAAAGGTTCGGCTATTCACCTTTGAACCAGCCTGCGGGCTTCGGCGCGACGTTGTGCCAGATGTGTTTGAGCTCTTGATATTCCACGAGCCCGGTGGGGCCCAGCTCGCGACCGTTGCCAGACTTCCCGAATCCGCCCCACTCCGCTGCCGCGGTGTAGTAGCCGAAGTCGTTCAGCCACACCGTGCCGTGCCTCAACGCGCGCACCACACGTTCGCCCCGCGCCGGGTCGGACGTACGAACGCCCGCCGCGAGACCGTATTCCGTGTCGTTCCCGAGGCGAATCGCCTCGGCCTCTTCGGTGAACCGCTCCACGGTCAAAATCGGCCCGAAGGTCTCCTCCTGAACGATGGCCATTGATCGGTCACACTGGTCGAAGATCGTCGGCAGGTAGAAGCTGCCCGCCGCGAGCGCCGGATCGGTGGGTCGCGAGCCGCCGGTGACCAGCTTGGCCCCCTCCGAGATCGCCGACGCCACATGGGCTTCCACCTTGGCCCGATGTTGTTCCGACACCAGGGGGCCGGTCTCGCTGGCCGGATCCATGCCGTCGCCCATTCGGATCTTCTCGGCGCGGGCGACGAGGGCGGTGACGAAGTCGTCGGCGATGGACTCCTCGACGATCAGTCGGGTGCCTGCCGAGCAGACCTGTCCGGAGTGCAGGAACACCCCCGTCAGCACCTGGTCGACCGCGGCGTCCCAGGCATCCCCGGTTCCGATGTCGGCGAACACGATGTGCGGGTTCTTGCCACCGAGTTCGACGGCCACCTTGGTGACGTGCTCGGCGGCGACCTTGGCGATGGTGCGCCCGGTGGCGAGGCCGCCGGTGAACGAGATGAAGTCGACGTCCCCGTTGTCGGTGAGGGCGGCGCCGAGTGCCGCACCGCTGCCCTGGACGAGGTTTACCACGCCGGCGGGCACGCCTGCCTCCTCCAGCAGGTGCACGAAGGCGATGGTCGACAGGGGCGTGACCTCGCTGGGCTTGGCGACCATCGTGCAACCGGCGCCCAGCGCGGGGGCGATCTTCCACGACATCTGCAACAGCGGATAGTTCCACGGCGCGATCAGGACGCACACCCCGATGGGCTCGCGTACCACCCGGCTGATGACGTCCGGGTCGCCGACGTCGATCACCCTGTCGGCCTGCACGCCGACCAACTTCGCGTAGTACCGGAACACCGACGTCACGTCGTCGACGTCGATCCTGCTCTCCGCCAGGGTCTTCCCGGTGTCGCGGGTCTCTAGCAGCGCCAGGTCCTCCCGGTCGCGCTGCAGCAGGTCGGCGATCCGGTCGAGAAGCGCGGCCCGTTCGGCCACCGGCGTGGCGGGCCAGGCCCCGTCGTCGAACGCCTCCCGCGCCGCCCGAACGGCGTCCCTGGCGTCGGCGTCGGTTGCCTCGTCGACGACGGCGGCGACGCTGCCGTCGGCCGGGTTGACGATCTCGCGGGTCCCGGCGTCGGAGGCGTGGCGCCACTGCCCTCCGACGTAGAGGTCGGGCTCACCGTTCACATGTCACCTCGTGTCGCTGGCGTGGGCGTGCTCGCCGATTCGGGACACTACCCACTCGTGGAACTCCGCGATGTGGTGTTCGGAAGGAACGAGCACGCCACCGTTGCGATAGGCACGCGACGACATGGCGGGCTGAGTTCGCTCGCAGGCCTCGAAGTCCTGCTCGTTGACCCGATGGAACAACTCGACCGACCGGGAGACGTCACGCCCCTGCTCGACCACGTCGGCGGTGTACAGCCAGTCGCACTCGACGATGGTGCGGTCCGGGGCGAGCGGGTACATCCGGTGGAAGATGATGTGGTCGGGCACCAGGTTCACGAACACCGTCGGCTTGATGGTGATCGCGTAGTAGCGCCGATCCTGGTCCTCGGTGACGCCGGGAAGGGTCTCGAACCCGGCGCTGCCGTCGATGGTGAAACCAGAGATGTCGGAACCGAATTCGGCGCCGTGGCCCACGTAGTACTGCGCCGCGAGGCCCTGGGCGAACTCCGGGAGCACCTCGGTGAGCTCCGGGTGGATCGTGGCGCAGTGGTAGCACTCCATGAAGTTCTCGACGATGAGCTTCCAGTTGGCCGCCACGTCGTAGACCACCCGGCGGCCGACGCTGAGGCTTTCCACGCCGTAGTGGTCGACGGCGGTCGGGTTGCCGAGGCGGCGGGTGACCTCGCCGATCACGTCGTCGTCGAACGACGGCGGTTCGTCGGCCAGGCAGACCCAGGCGTAGCCGAGCCACTCCTTGAGCGCCACCGGGACCAGACCGTACTTGTAGCGGTCGATGCCCTCCCCGGTCGGTTCCTTGAGGGACGCCAGGTTGGGCGCGGCGATCAGCTTTCCGTCGAGCGCGTAGGTCCATGCGTGGTACGGGCACTGCAGGCTTCGCTTGACCTGGCCCTCGGACTCGGTGCACAGCGCGGCGCCGCGGTGGCGGCAGACGTTCAGGAACGCCCGCAGTGCGCCGTCCCGGCCGCGGACCACCAGCACGCTCTCGCGGCCGATCCGAACGTTCTTGAACTGGCCCGGGTTGGCCAAGTCGTTCGAGCGGGCGGCGCAGAACCACGTCTTCTCGAAGATCTCGTCCTGCTCGGCTGCGAAGATCGTTGGGCTGGTGTAGAACTCGCCGGCGAGCGTGGCCAGCAGTGCCGGCGAGTCTTCGGTCGTGGTCATCGCTTCCCTCTGCTCATCGCCTGATCCGGGTCATCTCGGGGTCCACCACCGGTTCGGCGTGCACCGTCGCGCCGTAGCGGCTGCCGCGGTAGTCGACGGCGACCACGTCACCGGGCGCGGTCGACGCGGGCAGCCACGCATAGGCGATGCAGCGTCCGATCGTGGCCGAGTAGGCAGCACTGGTCACGTAGCCGGCGCAGTCCGGGGAGCCGTCCAGGTACACCGGCTCCTTGCCGAGCACCACGGCCGTCGGATCGTGGAAGACGATGCTGCGCAACGCCTTCTCCGGTGTCGACGCCGCCATCAGGGCGGCCTTGCCGACGAAGTCGTCCTTGCTCATCCGCACCGCGAAGTCGAGCCCGGCGGCGGCGGGATGGTGCTCGGCCGTCACGTCAGCGCCCCACGACCGGTAGGCCTTCTCGATGCGGAGGCTGTTGAAGGCGATCCGGCCTGCGGCGATGACGCCGTGGTCCTGCCCGGCCGTCCACAACAGGTCCCACAGCGCGGCGCCGTAGGCGGCGTCGGCGTAGATCTCCCAGCCGAGTTCGCCGACGTAGGACACCCGCATCATGGTCACCGGGATGGCCCCGAGGTGCGTCGCCTTGGCACGGAAGTACTTGAAGCCCTCGTGCGACAGGTCGTCGTGGCACAGGGGTTGCACCAGGTCGCGGGCCGCGGGTCCCCACAGACCGACGCAGCACGTGCCGCCGGTGACGTCGCGGACCGTCACGGTGCCGTCGTCCGGCAGGTGGCGGGTGAGCCAGTCGAAGTCCATCGGCCCGTTGGCGCCCACCTGGAAGCGGTCGGCGGCCAGCCGGGCGACGGTGAGATCGCTTCGGACGCCGCCGGTCTCGTCGAGCATCAGCGTGTAGGTCACCGACCCGACGCTCTTGTCGACGTCGTTGGTGGTGAGCCGCTGGAGCAGCTCGACCGCACCTGGGCCCGCGACCTCGTAGCGGGTGAGCGGGGTCATGTCGTACATGGCGACGTGCTGACGGGTCCAGTGCGCCTCGGCAATCGAGATCGGGGACCAGAACTTCGCCGACCATTCGTCGCGCTCGGGGAAGGCCAGACCCTCGTCGCGGAGGCGGCGGGCCAGTTCGGCGTTGGCCTCGTACCAGGCGGGCCGTTCCCAGCCGCCGCCCTCGAAGAAGAACGCGTCGAGGTCCTGTTGGCGGGCGTAGAACGGGCTGGTCCGCAGTCCGCGGAGCGCCTCGCGGTACTGATGCGGATGGATGATGTCGTAGACCTCGACGAAGGCCTGCGAACTGGTCGTCAGGATGAAGTCGTCGGTCTTGGCGACGTCCTCGAAGCGGTAGAGGTCGCATTCGTGGACGTCGGTGGACGGGGTTCCGTCCACGATCCATTCCGCGGTGGCCTTGGCGACGCCCGCCGAGTGCGTCACCCAGACCGCCTCGGCAACCCAGAAGCCGCTGAGCTCGCGGTGCTCCCCCATGATGGACATGCCGTCGGGGGTGAACGAGAAGATCCCGTTGAAACCCTGCTCGATCTTCGAATCGTTGAGCACGGGAAGCAGTTTGGTGGACTCGCGCCAGGCAGGGACGAAGTCTTCCTCGGTGAAGGGCAGCATGGAGGGCATCTGCTCACCGGCGGTGTCGGCGGCCAGGGTGGAGACGTCGACCGGCATCGGGTCGTGCCCGTAGTAGCCGATGCCGATGCGGTCGACGTGCTCGCGGAAGTACAGGTCCTGATCCTGGTGGCGCAGGATGGGCAGCGTCGCCTCGGTCAGTTCCGTGTTGCGTCCGACGAGCGGCTCGATCCGGCCGGTCGTCGCGTACTGGTGCGCCATCGGCACCAGCGGTACGACGAGGCCGACCTGCTTGGCCAGCCGCGCACCCCAGAACCCGGCACAGCACACCACCACGTCGGCGGGGATGACGCCGTCGGCGGTCCGTACGCCCGTCACCTTCCGGCCGTCGTCGACGATGCCGAGCACCTCGGTGCGCGGGCGGAACGTCGCACCGCGGGCGGTGGCCGACTGCGCCTGGGCCTCCACGGCCCGGATCGCCTTGACCAAACCGTCGGTGGGAGTGTGGAACCCGCCGAGGATGCGGTCGGCGTCGAGCAGCGGATGCATCTCTGCGCACTGCCCTGGGGTCAGCAGTTCGCCTGGAACCCCCCAGGATTGGGCCCAGCCGGCCTTGCGGTGCAGATCGGCCCAGCGCTGCGGGGTCGACGCCACCTCGAGGCCACCGGTCGGATTGAAGGCCCACCCACCCGCGTGCTCGAGGGCGCCGAACTTGGCCACCGTGTACTGCGCGAACTCCGTCATCGTCTTCGACGGATTGGTCTGGAACACCAGGCCGGGGGCATGCGAGGTCGACCCGCCGGTGGAGAAGAGCGGGCCGCGGTCGACCACGGTGACGTCGGTCCAGCCTCGCGCGGTGAGTTCGTCGGCCAGTGAGCTTCCGACTATTCCCGCACCGATGACGACGACCTTGGGGGCTGCCAAGTGATCCTCCGACTGTTGCATGGTGCGCAACGACACTGCGATGCGCAACACATGATTCTCCGACGGAGGTCACACGTCAACAGGAGGAAACGCCTAGCGAGCGTGTCGGAGCTTGCCGCGAGTGTCGTTCTGGTTGCGCTCGAACACCAGGCGCAGGCCCTCGAGGGTGAGGTGCTGGTCGTAGTGGGCGACGGTGTGCAGGTCCGGCAGCAGCAGCGGCGCGGTGTGCCCGGTGGCCACGACCGCGACGTCGTCGCCGGCGAAGCCCTCGACGTCGTGGCGGACGCGGCTGACCAGACCGTCGACCAGGCCCGCGAAGCCGAACACCGCCCCGGCCTGCATGCACTCCACCGTGTTCTTGCCGACCACCGACCGCGGGCGGGTCAGTTCCACGCGCCGCAACGCGGCCGACCGTGCCGCCGCCGCGTCCGAGGACACCTGGATGCCCGGCGCGATGGCCCCGCCCAGGAACTCACCCTTGGCCGACACCACGTCCACGCAGATCGACGAACCGAAGTCGACGACGATCGCCGGGCTGGCGTACTTCTGGTATGCGGCAAGGCAATTGACGATCCGGTCGGCGCCGACTTCCTTGGGGTTGTCGACGAGCAGCGGGATGCCCGTCCGGACCCCCGGCTCGATCAGGACGTGCGGCACCGAGGACCAGTACTGGTCGAGCATCAGACGGATCTCGTGCAGCACCGACGGTACGGTCGACAGCCCGGTGGCGCCCGTCAGCCGCTCGGCGTCGTCACCGATCAGACCGTCGATCGTCAGGGCCAGCTCGTCGGCCGTCACCTCGGCCTCGGTGCGAATGCGCCAGTGTTGGACGACCTTTGCGTGGTCGCCCGAGCCGGAGATCAGTCCGACGACGGTGTGGGTGTTGCGGACGTCGATCGCGAGCAGCACGGCGCTAGTTCCTCCACGGCAGTTCGCGGCTCTGACCCGACTCGACCCGGGAATGGCCGTCGATTCCCCCCGCCGCGCCGACGTCGACCGCGATGTTGTCCAGCAACCTGGTGTGCCCCAGCCGAACCGCCACCACCATGCGTGCCGGGCCCTCCGCGGGTGCCGGACCCAGCCACGGATCCCTGATCTCGAGGTAGTCGACCTCGAGCGCTGGCACCTCGTCGAGCACGGCGCGAGCGGCGTCGAGGGCCTCCGTCGCCCCGTGGGAGGCGGCGTACATGCCCGCGAGCAGTGCCGCCGACAGGGCTCCCGCCTGCTCGCGCTCCACCTCGTCGAGATAGCGGTTGCGCGAGGACATCGCCAGCCCGTCGGCCTCCCGCACGATCGGCACCCCGACGATCTGGACGTCGAGGTCGAGGTCGTCGGACATCTGCCGGATCAGCACCAGCTGCTGATAGTCCTTCTCGCCGAAGAACGCCCGGTCGGGCCGCACGATCTGCAACAGCTTCAGCACGACGGTGAGCATCCCGGCGAAGTGCGTTGGGCGAGAAGCACCTTCGAGCTCCGCGCCGAGCGGGCCGGGATGGACCGTGGTCCGCTGACCGTGGGGATACATGTCGGCGGCGGTCGGGGTGAACACGATCTCGACGCCCTCGCCCCGTAGCAGCGCCAGGTCGTCGTCGAGGGTTCGGGGATATGCGTCGAGGTCCTCGCCAGCGCCGAACTGCAACGGGTTGACGAAGATCGACACGACGACGACCGCTCCTGGGACCCGCCTGGCCGTGCGCACCAGGGCCAGGTGCCCCTCGTGCAGTGCCCCCATCGTGGGCACCAGGACGACGCGTCGCCCGGTGGTGCGCAGCGCGCGGGTGACACCGGCGACGTCGCGCACCTTGGCGTAGACGTTCAGCTCACCCGGGGTGAACTTCGGCGGTTTGCGGACGCTCACGGGCGACCCCCTTCGTTGGGCTGGCCGGCCAGCGCGGCGAACACGTCGGCCGGGGCGTGCGCCCGCTGCGCCGTGCGTAGCGAATTGGCCCGATACGCCTGTGCGAGTTCGGGATTCACGGCCTCGAGGGCCTCGAGATGAGCGGTGACGGCGGCGGCGTCACCGCGGGCCACCGGTCCGGTGAGCGCGGCCTGACCCCGGTGCAACGCGTTCTCCAGCGACGCGCGCGCCAGCGGGGCGAGCACCCGTTCGGCGATGCCGCCCGGGGCGTCGCCGACGGCTTCCTGACCCAGCAGTTCCTGCCCCCTCAGTGCGGCCCGCAACGCCTCCACCGCGTCGAGTACCACGGTGACGACGTGGTTGCCGCCGTGGGCGAGGGCCGCGTGGTACAGCGGCCGGGCCTCCTCCGGGACGCCGAACGGCTCGCCGCCGATCTCCAGTACCAGCGACTGGGCCACCGCGTGCCCGACCTCGTCGGCCGCGGTGACGCCGAAACACGCACCGGAGAGCCGGACGATGTCCTCGTCGGACCCGGTGAACGTCATCGCCGGGTGAATCGCCAGCGGGATGCACCCGAGCTCGGTCAGCGGGGCCAGCACTGCGATGCCGTTGGCGCCGGAGGTGTGCACGACGATGGTGCCCGGCCGGACCGATCCGGTGGCGGCCAGTCCGGCGACCACCCCGGCGAGCTCGACGTCCGGGATCGCCAGGATCAGCAGCTCGGCCTGGGCGGCGACGTCCTGGACGGGCAGCACCTGGGTGTCGGGGAGCCGGCGCTCGGCCCGCAGCCGCGACGCGCGCGATATCGCACTGCAGGCGACGACGACGTGTTCGGCCCGTTCCAGGGCGACGCCCAATGCGGTCCCCACCCGGCCGGCGGAGATGACGCCCACCGTGAGCCGGGCCGGACGCAGTCCGTCGGGCTGCACCATCGCAGACGACCTCGCAGGGCTAGTGGTTTCAGGCGTTCCAGTCCCGGCGGGGCCAGGTACCGGACGGTCGAATCATGAGCTCAGCGTCGAGACTAACTCACTCCTCGCGGCGCCGACGACGGCCGCCTCCGGTGGCACCGGCCTGCAATCGAGCCATCAGCTCGGAGACCGGCTGACCCCCGATGTGCTGGCCGGCGGGTTCCTCGTCCTCGTCGCCACCGCGGTGGCGCGCAGGCGGCGCGTCCGGCGCTTCGGCCGGGGTCGCCAGCGTCGGCGGCGTCCGGCGGG
>NZ_JACKTL010000052.1 GCF_025822245.1 Mycolicibacterium hodleri | reverse complement strand
CTGGCAGGCGACGCGCTGGCAGGGTGCCGCAGCCGCGGCCGCCGCCGCCTTCACCGAGTCGACCGTCGCGGCCGTCGACGCCATGGCAGCCAGGGCTGACCAGCTCGGTGCCGCCACCACCCGCGCCGGCGACGCCGTGGCCCGTGCCCGGGCCCGCCTGGACGCCATCGTCTCGGAGTTCGAAGCCCGAGCCGAGGCTCTCGAGTCCCGGCTCGACGAACCGGGCGCTGCGGACGAACTCGCCGCGGAGGCCCGACGGGCCCTCGACGACGCCGAGGGGGTGGTCGCCGAGCTGCGCAACGAACTGAACGGGCACCAGGCGACGGTCGACGCGGCCGCGCGGGCGTCGGCACCGTCGCCCCCCTCGATGCCGTCGATCCCGACGGTGCCGATGGGAGCCGTGCCCGGACTCGGCGCCAGCCTAGGGTCGGGATCGGGGTCGGGTGCCGGGTCAGCTGGGCTGGGCGGGTCGCGCCTCGGTGGCCGTCCCGGCGCCCCCGCGGATCTGGCAACGGCCCGCGACGCACGCCCGCTCGCCGATCCCGGCATGTTCGGCAGCGGTGTGGGCGTGCAGCTTCCCGACGGCAGCACGGCGACCGCGCCGAACGAGACGGCCGCCAGCGCGGTCCGGCACGCCCTGACACAACTCGGAGTGCCGTATGACTGGGGTGGCACCACCCCCGGCGTCGGCCTGGACTGCAGCGGCCTGACGCAGTGGGCGTATCACGAGGCGGGACTGGACCTTCCGCGGCTGGCGCAGGAACAGGACGTCGGGTCGGCCGTCAGCCAGGCCACGCTGCGCCCGGGCGATCTGGCGGTGTGGGACGGTCACGTCGCGATGGTCGTCGGAAACGGGGTGATGATCGAGGCGGGTGATCCCGTCAAGCTCTCTCCGATCCGAACGACCAACGCGGGGCAAGGCTTTCAGGGTTTCTGGCGGCCCACCGCGTGAGTCAACGGTGCACGACCACCTTGCCGACCATCCGACCGGACTCGATCATCCGGTGAGCCTGTCGCAATCCCTCGGCGTCGAAGCCGGCGATCGCGGTCGTCAGCGTGGTCCTGAGGTCCCCGGCGTCGACCATCGTCGCGGCCTCGGCGAGCAGAGCTCCCTGAAACTCCATGTCGTAGCCGAACATCGACCGGGTGAACATCAGCTCCCAGTGCCACGCGATGCTCTTCGGCTTCAGCGCCGCCAGGTCGAGCCCCACGGGGTCGTCGATCGCGGTGACGTGGCCGAACGGCCGGGTGACCTCAGCGTAGGCCTCGACGTTGCCCGCCGAGTGTGGCGAGAAGACGAAGTGGACCCCGTCCGGGGCGACGTCGAGAGTCTGCTCCCGTAGGTGGTGGTGGTCGACCACGACGTCGGCACCCATCTCCTCGGCCCACCGTCGTGAATCGTCCCGGCTGGCCGTGCCGATCACCCGCACCCCCGTGCGCCTCTTCGCCAGTTGGATCAGCACGGATCCCACCCCGCCGGCCGCGCCCAGGACCAGCAGATCGCCGGTCGTGTCCGCGGTCATCCCGAACCGCTCGAACAGGGTCTCCCATGCCGTGATGGTGGTCAGCGGAAGTGCCGCCGCCTCGGCGAATCCCAGCGAGGTCGGCTTGCGCGCGACGATGCGTTCGTCGACGGCCTGGAACTCGGCGTTGCTGCCCTGTCGAGTGATGTCGCCGGCGTACCAGACCTCGTCGCCGACGGCGAACGACGTGACCTCGGAACCGACCGCATGCACCACGCCCGCGGCGTCGAAGCCGAGGATCGTCGGCTCGGCCGACGGGCTCAGACTGGACCACCGCTTTACGTCGACGGGGTTGACCGAGACGGCTTCCACCCGGACCAGGAGGTCGCGGGGCCCGACGTCGGGCACCGGCACCTCGACGTCCTGCAGCGCGTCGGGAGAGTCGATCGTCGAGCTGGCGTAGGAGCCGACCGCGGTCATCGTGGCCATGTCTGTGCAGTCCTCTGTCGTCAATGCGGAAATTGTTGGCGGGCCCACGGATTCGGCCTCGACCGAATGCTAGCCCCGTGACCCCGGTGTCCCGCAAGGACAGTTGCTTCCGTCGAGGAAAGTCACGCTGGTCGCGACGGGTCGGCACGGGAGCCGTTACCATCGGAGCGAACCACAGCAGGTCCCGGTCTTCAGGAGGACCAATGGCACGGCCATGCCCGAGCGGTCGCCACGACCAACACGACGTCTACTCGGCGAACTGCCCGTGTCGCACGCTGCTCGACCTGCTCGCCAACAAGTGGTCCGCACTGATCATCGGGTTGCTCGACGACCGTGGTGCGATGCGCTTCACCGCCGTGCAGGCCGCGCTGCCGGGGGTCGGCGCGAAGATGCTCACCCAGACCCTGCGGCGGCTCGAAGCCGCGTCGCTGGTGACCCGGACGATCTACGCCGAGGTGCCGCCCCGCGTCGAATACGAACTGACCGAGCTGGGCCTCAGCGTCTCCGAACCGCTTGGGGCACTTCGCACCTGGGCGGAGGAGAACGTCGACCGCATCGAGGCGCTCAACGGCGACTGGGCCGTGTGACCGCGCGGGTCAGGGCACCCGCGGATCGAGGAGCGTCACCCCGACCGGGGCGGCCGTGTCCAGCGCCGGGAGCAGCCGGGCCCCCTCGCTCAGTCCCACCACGCGCTCGACGAGATCCTGCGGGCGCAACGTCCCCACCTCGACCAGGCTCAGCATGTCGGGGTAGTCCACGCTGGCCATGCCGTGACTGCCCAAAACGTCCAATTCCCAAGCGATTACGCGATCCATCGGCACCGCCGGGTGACCGTCGACTCCGGGCAGCAACCCCACCTGGACGTGACGACCGCGGCGCCGCAGGCTGTGAATGGCGTCGGCGCACGTGTCCGGCGAGCCGACCGCGTCGACCGCGACGTGGCTGCCACCTCCGGTGAGGTCGTGCACCTGGGCGGCGACGTCCCCACCGTCGGCCAGCACCGTGTCGCTGGCCCCGAGGCTGCGCGCGAGCTCCAGCGCCGCCGGCGTGCGGTCCACGGCGATCACGTTGGCGCCCGCGGCCACCGCGATCTGCACGGCGCTGAGGCCGACGCCGCCCACTCCGACGACGGTCACCCACTCCCCGCTGCGCAGACCCGCCCGCGCGTGCAACGCCCGGTACGCCGTCGCGAACCGACAGCCCAACGCTGCGGCGGCCGCGTCCTCGACCAGATCGGTCACGGCGACCAGATTCGTGTCGGCGGCGTGCAGGGCGACGCGCTCGGCGAACGAACCCCAATGGGTGAACCCCGGTTGGGTCTGCTCGGGGCACACCTGCGCCTGGCCGCTGAGGCACCATTCACAGGAGCCGCACCCGCAGACGAACGGCGTCGTGACGCGGTCCCCCACCGTCCACCGACGGACGTCCGCCCCGGCCTCCACCACGACGCCGACCAGTTCGTGCCCGGGCACGTGCGGCAACGCCACCCCGTCGTCGTGGCCCGCCCAGGCGTGCCAGTCGCTGCGGCACAGACCCGTGGCGTGCACCTCCACGACGACACCTCCCGGCGAGGGCACCGGATCGGGGACCGATCGGACGTCCACGGAACCGCCGAACTGCTCGAAGACAATCGCACGCATGACCACATCGTCTCGCGTCGGCTGTCATGCTCGACCACATGGCCCGTTGGTATGCCGTCGACGCCGCCGACGAACGCGTGTTCACGTCGGCGCCGTACGTGTTCCGCTATGAGAAGACGTTCGCCGCGCCGCCCGCGGCAGTGTGGGAATCGTTGGTATGCGACGAGTCGCTGTCCGCCTGGAGTTCGACGGTCACCGCGCTGACCTGGTCCAGTCCCCGGCCCTTCGGCGTCGGGACGACGCGCGAGGTGGTGTTGGCGCCCGGGCTGGCTCGCGTCCACGAACGCTTCTTCCGGTGGGACGAGGGGCACCGCTACTCGTTCACCGTCTACGAGGCCAACCTCCCCGTCTTCAAGACCTTCGCCGAGGACTACGTCGTCGAACCGGACGGGGCCGACGGCGACTCGACCCGATTCACCTGGACCGTCGCCATCGAACCCAAGCGCGCGTTCGCGTTGGCCTTCAAACCGTTGGCGCCCGTTCTGAGGCTGGCCTTCGGCCGACTGGCCACCGACGGGGAGCGCTACTTCGCCCGCACCGGGTGACGGCAACTCGCCCAGACGGCGTCGCTACGCTGTGCCGCATGGCTGCTGACATCGTGCCGGTGAGGCTCGGTCTGACCAAGGGCGATCTGTACACACTGTGGGCTCCGTCGTGGCGTGACGCCGACGACGAATGGCAGGCCTTCCTGGGCAAGGACGACGACCTATACGGCTTCGAAAGCGTGGCCGACCTGGCGGCCTTCGTCAGGACGAACACCGACAACGACCTGACCGACCACCCCGCGTACTCGGAGCTGACGGGGTCGTCGGCGCACCGGTTGGATCCGGGCGAGGACCGTCAGCACGACTTGATCGGCGTCCCCGAGGTGGCGGCCGAGAAGCCCAGTGAGGAGTCGGTGGCGACGCTGCTCGGTGCGCTCGCGGTGGTGCAGGCAATCGGGTCGGTGTGCGATCTGCCGGTGGTGTCGAAGTTCTTCAACGGCAACCCCGTCCTCGGCTCGCTCGGCGGTGGCCTCGAGGCGTTCGAGGGTCGCGGCGGCCGCAAGCGGTGGGCCGAGATCGAAGGCGTGATCGCCCGCGGGTGGGACGGGGTGGTCGACGCAATAGACGAAATCGTCACCATCCCCGAGGTCGACGCCGCCGCGTCCGAGAAGGCTGCCGCCGAACTCGCCGAGCCCGCTCCCGAGCCCGAGGTCGTCGAGGACGACGCCGCCGAGGACGTGGTGCTCGACGACGAGGTCGACACCGACGACGAGGAGACCGCGCTGGCGGCGCAGGCCACGCAGCAGGTCCTCGGCAGCGACGAGGACTTCTGGGCACACGTCGGGATCGACCCCATCCGGCTGCTGACTCGCGGCGGTACCTTCTACACGCTGCGCTGCTATCTCGACGACCAGCCGATCTTCCTCGGCCGCAACGGCCGCATCAGTGTGTTCGGCTCGGAGCGGGCGCTGGCGCGCTATCTCGCCGACGAGCACGAGAGCGACCTGTCCGACCTCGCCACCTTCGACGACATCAAGACCGCCGCCACCGACGGCTCGCTGCAGATCCGGGTCACCGACGACAACGTCTACGTGCTGCGGACGCTCTCCGACGACATCGCCGACGGCCCGGAGGCCGTGGACGTCGACCAGCTCGAGCTGGCCGTCGAGTTGATCCGCGACGTCGGCGACTACGCCGAGGACAGCACGGTCGAGGACGCCCTCGACACCGATCAGCCGTTCGGGCGGTTCGTCGGGCACGTCCTGACCCCCGACGAGATCGGCAAGCCGCCCGCGCCGTACGCCACGGCCGTCGCGCAGTGGGAGAAGGTCGAGAACTTCGTGGAGTCCCGCCTTCGCGAGGAGTGAGCCGGCCCTAGAAGTCGGCCGGGTCCGGCCGCTGCACCGACCGTGGCGTCAGACCGAGCCCGCGGACGTGGTCGGCGACGGCCCCGAGATGCGTGACCCACACGTCGTCGAGGGAGCACGCGTGAGAGATCAGGCCCTCCAACGCCACCGCCCGTGAGGGACGGCCGGTGAGGAACGGGTGGTTGGTCAACACGAAGCACCCGCCCTCGGTGCGCATGGCGTCGAACTCCAGGCGCCACATCTCGCCGGCCTTAGCGGGGCTCTCGATGAGGCCCGTCCCCGAGAAGTCCGGGACGAAGCAGTACTGCTCCCAGTCGTCGAGGGCCCACTGAATCGGGATCTCCACCAAGGACTTCGACCCAACGGCCAGCTCGTAGGGGTGGTCGGCGTCCATCAACGAGCTGTCGTAGAGGAAGCCCCTGTCCGTCAACAGCCGAGGTGAGTGCCAGTTGAGCTCCCACATGGGCGCCCGGTACCCGACCGGCCGGACACCGGTCACCTTCTCCAGCGCCTCGATGCCGCGGTCGAGGATCGCGGCTTCTTCCTCGGCGGACAGTCCCGCCATCGCCTCGTGCAGGTACCCGTGATGGGCGATCTCGTGACCCTCGGCAACGATGCTGCGGACCACGTCGGGGTAGCGCAGAGCGGTGTAGCCGGGCACGAAGAAGGTCGACGTGATCTCGTGGCGCGCGAGGATCTTCAGGATCCGCGGAACGCCGACGAGCGGTCCGTAGGCCTGATGACTGATGGCCGACATCCGGTTGGCGTGGCCGTGGTCGACGGCCAACATCGCCGACTCCGCGTCCACGTCGAAGCTGAACGACGCCGCGCACCGGGCGCCACCCGGCCAGGGCACGGGAGCGGCGGGCACGGTCACGATACCCGGGCCGTCTTGGCGAGCAGCGAGATCAGCTCGTAGGCGAGGTTGGCGGCGGCGACACCGGTGATCTCGGCGTGGTCGTAGGCCGGGGACACCTCCACGATGTCGGCGCCGACGAGGTCGGCGCCGTCCAGTCCCCGGATGATCGCCAGGAGTTCGCGACTGGTCATGCCTCCAGCTTCCGGCGTCCCCGTCGCGGGGGCATGGGCGGGGTCGAGCACGTCGACGTCGATCGACACGTAGAGCGGGCGGTCCCCGATGGCCTCGCGCAGTTGCCCGACGACGTCGTCGGTGGACCGTCGCTCGAATTCCGCGCAGTGAATCACGGTGAACCCGAACCCGGCATCCTCGACGAGGTCGCCGGGCGCGTACAGCGATCCACGAATGCCGACGTGGGCACTGTGCCCGGGGACGAAGAGCCCTTCCTCGGCGGCCCGCCGGAAGGGCGTCCCGTGGGTCACCGGTGCGTCGAAGTACGTGTCCCAGGTGTCGAGGTGGGCGTCGAAGTGCAGGAGTGCCACCGGGCCGTACCGGCGATGGTGAGCCCGCAACAGCGGGTAGGCGATGGTGTGGTCACCGCCGAGGGTGATCAGCCGGGCCCCCGATTGGATGAGTTCGTTTGCGGCAGTTTCGATCTCGCGCACCGCGGCGGCGATGTCGAACGGGTTGGCCGCGACGTCGCCCGCGTCGACCACCTGCTGACCCGCGAACGGTGACACGTCGAGCTGCGGGTTGTACGGGCGCAGCAGCCGTGATGCCTGCCGGATGTGCGAGGGGCCGAATCTGGCGCCGGGCCGGTACGTCACACCGGCGTCGAACGGTATCCCGAGCACCGCCACGTCGCACCGGGGCACGTCCTCCCGGCGCGGAAGGCGGGCGAAGGTCGTCAGCCCGGCGTACCTCGGCGTGACCTGGCCGTCCGCCTGCCCCTTGATGTCGTCGTTCATACCCGGCACCGTGTCGATCCTCCGTTGATCTGTAGCGTCTGACCTACCATTGCGCCAATGTCGTTGCGCGCCAAGAGGGCTACCGCACTGGCGATTTCCTCCGGCTTGCCGATGCGGCCCATCGGGATGTCGGTGCCGTAGCGGCGGTGCATCTCGTCGAGGGAGACCCCGGCCGACGCCGCGTCGACGAGGAGCTGCGGGGTGTCGACGACGCCGGGGGCCACCGCGTTGACGGTGATGTTCTCGGGGGCCAGTTCGCGGCCCAAGGTCTTCACCAGCGCGACGAGTCCCGCCTTGGAGGCCGAGTACGCACTGGCCTCCGGCCACCCGATGACTCCCCACTCGGAGGCGATGACGACGATGTTGCCGCCGCCGGCGCGGCGCATCCCCGGCAGGACCGCTTGGATCAGCCGGAAGGTGCCCGCCAGGTTGACCTCGACGACCCGCCACCAGTCGTCCTCGTCGTCGTCCGTGAACGGGGCCATCGACATGTAGGCCGCGTTGCACACGAGGACGTCGACGGGTCCGAGATCTTTCTCGACGGCGTCGACCAATGTCGCGACGTCGGGCGCGCTGACGTCGCCGACCGCGGGGAAGCCCCCGGTGGCCGCGACCACCTCGGCCAGCGACTCGCCGTCGGTCAGATCGTTGACCGCGACGGCGGCTCCGTCAGCGGCCAGCCTGCGGGCGATCGCCGCACCAATGCCCTGGGCGGCGCCGGTCACCAGCGCCACCCGCCCGCTCAGGGGTGTGTTGCCCATCAGATCACCGCTCCACCGTTGGGTGAGACGACCTCGCCGGTGCAGTAGGCGGCGTCGGCACTCACCAGGAATTCGACGACGCGCGCAATCTCGTCCGGTCGGGTCAGTCGGCGGTTCGGCAGGGTCGCCAGGTACTCCGGTGCGCGCCAAGGCGAGTCCGCGGCCAGCAGCGGCGTGTCGGTCGGCCCGGGTGCCACCGCGTTGATCCGCACACCGCGATCGGCGTACTCGGCGGCGAGGCTGCGCACCAACCCGATGACGGCTCCCTTCGCCGCGGCGTAGTGCGCGTCACCGTCGCCGCCACCGATGGCGAGTTCGGAGGTCACCGCGACGATCGCGCCGCCACCGCGGGCCACCATCGACGGCAGGACGGCACGGGCGGTGTTGCGCAGCCCACCGAGGTGGACGCGGAGCATCCGGTGCAACGCCTCGGCGGAGATCTCCGCGATCGGGGTGATCTCGTAGTGCCCGGCCGCGGAGACGAGCGCATCCACCTGGCCGACGTCGGAGACGATTCGCCCGATCGCGGCTCGGACGTCGCCGGGGTCGGACACGTCGGCGACGTAGTCGGCGGTCGGCGACAGGTCGACGCCCGCGACGGACCATCCCGTGGCACGCAGCAGTTCGGCGATGGCGGCACCGATTCCCGACGCGGACCCGGTGACGATTGCGTTGCGGGACATCAGGTTCCGGACGCCTCGGCGCCGGCGCCGGAGTCGTGACCGAGCCGCTCCCCGATCGGCGCCTCGATGTTGCGGCGCACGGTGAGGTAGATCGCGCCGCCGACCACGGCGAGCACGACGGTCGTCAGCACGCTGGCCCAGTTGATGAACCACGGTTGGCCGGGCTGGGTGCGCGGCCACGCGACGTTGACGGTCTCGAAGATGATCCACAGTGACGCCGCGTAGGTGACGGGGGCGCCCCACCGACCGAGGTTGAAGGGACCCGGGCGCCACTTGCCGGTCAGGCGGGCAATGGCCGCTCCGATCACGGGGACGCCGAAGGCGATGTAGAAGCCGATGATGTTGAAGTTCACCAGGATGTTGTAGAACTGCGAGCCCGCCAAGAGGATGAAGACGATGGCGACGATCGCGGTCAGGGCAATCGCGTTGACCGGCAGTCGTTCTGGGCCCGCCAACCGGCCGAGCACCTTCGACCCCGGCAGGCTGCGGTCCCGGGCGGCGCCCCAGATGCAGCGCGACACCGCCGCCTGCACCGCGAGGAAGCTCGAGATGAAGCCGATGACGAACATGGCGAGCAGCGGCTTGGTGACACCCGCGCCCAGGTGGGTGGTCAGCGTCTCGGCGACCACGTCCCCAGCCTGGGAGGCCACCACCTCGTCGAGGTTCGGAATGGCGAGAATCAGCGCGGCACTGGAGAACATGACCACCAGCCCGACCAAGAGGAGACCGAAGATGATCGCCTTGGGCACGTTGCGCTCCGGGTCGTCGACCTCCTCGGCCACCGAGCCGGCCGCTTCGAAGCCGAGGAAGGACCATCCGACGAAGGCGACGGCGAGCAGCATGGGGCCGGACGTCCACGTCGCGGCGTCGGGGATCCCCGCGCTGGAGAACAGCGCCGAGAACGGGTTCTCGCGGTAGAACACGAGGAGCACGATTCCCAGTCCGACCGAGCCGATGACCTCACACGTGATGCTGGCGATCACCATCACCTTCAGGACCTGCCGACCCACGATGTTGACCACGGTGCCGAGCGCGACGATGACGATCGCCACCGTCGCCGTCACCCACCGCGACGGCTCGGTGACGCCGAAGATCTGCAGCAGGAACCCGCTCGCGGCGTAGGACAGCGTGCCGAGCGCGATGGTCAGGCCCCACATGTAGGCCCACGCGGCGGTCCACCCCCACGTGGTGCCGCGCACGTGCCGCGACCACTGGTAGACGCTGCCGGCGTACGGCCAGCGCGAGGCCAGTTCGCCGAAGACCCCGGCGACGAGGAGCTGACCGATCAGCACGACGGGGAACGCCCAGAAGAACTTCGGCCCGGTGGCGAAGAGCCCGAGGGTGAAGATCGCGTACACGGCCGCGATGGGTGACACGTCGGCGAAGGCCAGTGCCAACGCCGAGCGGAAGCTGAACCCGCGGCTCAGCGTCGAGGGCGAGTCGGCAGGGGGCGCCGTGGTGTCGGGCGTGAGATCGGACATCGGTTCTCCTCGAGACGGGTTGCAGCGACCTTGTCCCTGTTCGGGCGGAAACAACACCCGTCAATCGTCTGGAATTGGCGATCAGTCTTGGATGATCGTCTAAGTTCGTGTCAGCGACGTCTGCAGTGCATGGGAGCGGTTCATGGCGTATCGACTGACCGACCTCGTCGACACCCCCCACCTTCGTCTGACGGTTCGGGCCGGTGCTCGCGGCCTCGACCGGCCGGTGTCCTGGGCGCAGACCTCCGACCTCGAAGAGCCGTGGTCGTGGTTGGCAGGCGGGGAACTGCTGATGAAGAACGGGCGCACCCTGCCCGAGTCCACGACGGGCCAGACCGCGCTGATCGAAGGTCTCGACGCGAACGGCATGTGCGGCATCGTCATCGGCCTCGACGCGGCCACACCCGAGCTGACTCCCGCAGCCGTGACGCTTGCCGACGACCTCGGTTTCACCGTGCTGCTGGTGCCCTATTCGGTCGGGTTCGCCGCGATCGGCCGGGCCGTGGCCGGCGGCGCGGAGAACGACGACGGCAGACGGATTGCCGTCACCGAGCGGGTGTATCAGGTGATCCGCCAGTCCGTCAGCCACCCGGGAGCCACCAACGCGCTGCGCCAACTCGGTCGCGAGGTCGCCTGCCGGCTCGCCATCCTCGACGCCGCCACCGGTGAGGTGGCCCTCGACTCCTCCGACCCGCTGCCCGACGGCCTCAGACGAGCCCTCACAGAGGAGATCTCCGCGCGCCGGGGAGCGGTACCGGGGGTGCTGCACCTCCTCGCGGGTGACGAGCGCGCGCTGGCCGTCGAGGTGCCCGACGAGGAGCCGACGGTGTTGGTGGCCCACGGTTTTCGCGCGTCGCCACCCGACGTGGTCCAACTCCAGCACCTGGCGTCGGCCATGGCGGTGCTCCTCGCCCAACAGAACGTGCGACGGGAGCACGACCGTCGCATCGGCGCCGAGATGCTGGCGTCGCTGTGCGACGGGCGGCTCACCGGCGGGGAGTCCGTTCGCATGCTCGCCGACCGAGGTCTGCGGCCGGCGGACTGCGCCCTCGTCGCCGTGTCGGGTGGATCGCAATCCGCCGAACGGCACCTTCACGTCAGCCTCGGGCGCCGCCAGGTACCGCATCTCCTCCTCCGGCGCGGGGCCGTGCTCTACGCGCTGGTGTCGGCCGGCGAGGCTCCGCTGGCCGCGTTGCGGCACCGTGTCGGTGCGCAAGCGGCGATCGGCGTCAGCGACCTCGTGGGGCACCCGCGTCGGGGCCCGGCCGCCGTCCGGGAGGCGACCTGGGCGATGCGCGCGGCCGAGACCACGGCCGACCGCACCGCGCGCTACGGCGACGTCACGATGCTGTCGGTGCTGCGCGACACCGAGGAAGCACAAGTGGTGGTCGACCGCGTGCTGGGCGCACTCGTCGCCTACGACGCCGCGCACTCGAGTGACATGGTGGCGACGCTGGACGCGTACCTGCGATGCGAACGGTCGTGGGTCCGGACGGCGACGACGATGGGGCTGCACCGTCAGACGGTGGTGTACCGGATGCAGCGCGTCGAGGACATCACGGGCCGTCGAATCGCCGACACCGCGACCATCGCCGAGTTCTGGCTGGCCCTGCGCGCCAGGGATCTCCTCAGCCCCGCCGCATCCGGCACCGATGAGTTTCGCCTCGCTCCCCGGTCGACATCGGCATGACCACGACTGACGACTTCGTCTCCCGCTCCCTCGAGGTACCCGGCGCCCGCTTGCACTACGAGGTGCGAGGGCGTGGCCCCCTGCTGCTCGTCATCGGCTCCCCCATGGCCGCCTCGGACTTCGCCCCGCTGGCCGACGCCCTCGCCACCGACCACACCGTCGTCACCTACGACCCCCGTGGCTTCGCGGGCAGCCCCGTCGACGATCCGGACGGCCCGTCGAACCCCGATCTGCGCGCCGACGACGTGGCCGCGATCCTCGACGCCCTCGACGCGCCGTCGGCCGACGTGTTCGGCTCCAGTGGCGGCGCGGTGACCGGATTGGCCTTGGTCGCCCGCCACCCCGGTCGGGTCGGCACCCTGATCGCACACGAACCGCCGCTGATGGAACTGCTGCCCGACGCCGAGGCCCAGCGGGTGGCCACCGCCGACATCGTGGCGACGTTCCGCACCGAGGGATTGCAGGCCGCATGGCTGAAGTTCATGGTCAACGCCGGCTTCGACGTCGCGGCCCTCGGCTCGGATCTCGAGGGCCCGCCCGAGCCGCAGGGGCAACCGGTGAATCCGGAGCAGGCGGTGGCCGAGGGCGCCCGATTCTTCCTGCACGACCTCGTGCCGACCGCGCAGTATGTGCCGGACGTCGAGGCGTTGCGAGCCTCGGGATCGCGCATCGTCGTCGGGCTCGGAGCGGAGTCGGGCCACCTGCTGACCCATCGGACGTCGGTGGCGGTGGCCGAGCGGATCGGCGTGGACACCACCGAATTCCCGGGCGATCACGGCGGATTCATGGGCGCGCCAGCCGCATTCGCCGACCGCATCCGCCAAGTCCTGGCTAGCCGATGAGGACGGCGAACCGGGGCTTGATGACCTCGTCGATCAGCGTCAGGCGTTCCCGGAACGGGATGAACGACGACTTCATCGCGTTGATGGTGAACCGCTCGAGGTCACTCCAGCCGTAGCCGAACGCCTCGACCAGGCGCAGCATCTCCTGACTCATCGTGGTGTCGCTCATCAACCGGTTGTCGGTGTTCACCGTCACCCGGAACCGCAGCCGGGCCAGCAGGGCGAACGGATGCTCGGCGATGCTGGCGACGGCACCGGTCTGCACGTTGGACGACGGGCACAACTCGAGCGGAATCCGCTTGTCGCGCAACAGCGAGGCCAGGCGACCGAGGGTGGCGTCGTTGTCGTCGTGGACGGTGATGTCGTCCACGATCCGCACCCCGTGCCCGAGGCGGTCGGCACCACAGAACGCGATCGCCTCCTGAATGGACGGCAGCCCGAACGCCTAGCCCGCGTGAATGGTGAAGCGGGCGTTGTTGTTGCGCATGTACTCGAAGGCGTCCAGGTGTCGCGTGGGGGGATAACCGGCCTCGGCGCCCGCGATGTCGAACCCGACGACGCCCTTGTCGCGGAATCTGATGGCGAGCTCCGCGATCTCCCGCGAGCGGGCGGCGTGCCGCATCGCGGTCACCAGGCACCGCACCGTGATGGTCTTGCCCGCCGAGGCCGCCGCCTTCTCACCGTCGGCGAAGCCGGCCAGCACCGCGTCGACGACCGCGTCGAGACTCAACCCGCCGTCGATGTGCAGTTCGGGAGCGAAGCGGATCTCGGCGTAGACCACCGAGTCGGCGGCGAGGTCCTCCACGCACTCGAAGGCCACCCGGTGCAACGCCTCCGGCGTCTGCATGACGCCGACCGTGTGGGCGAACGGCTCCAGGTACCGGACCAACGAACCGCTGTGGGCGGCGGTGCGGAAGAACGTGGCCAGCTCGCCGATGTCGGTGGTGGGCAACCCGTCGTACCCGACCTCCGCGGCGAGTTCCACCACCGTCGCCGGACGCAAGCCGCCGTCGAGGTGGTCGTGCAGCAGGGCCTTGGGTGCCCGCTGGATGTTCTCGAGCGTCAGCGGCGTCGTCATGAACTCTCCTCAGGTGATCCGGTCGATGATGAGGGGGCGCGCGGCGGGGGCCTCGTCGCCGACGGTCCAGCCGCCGTCGAGTTCGGCCAGCGCCCCGGGGAAGCGCTCAGGGGTGTCGGTGTAGAGGGTGAACAGCGTCTCGCCGGGAGCGACGGGATCACCGGGCCTGCGGTGCATGCGCACACCCGCCCCGAACTGCACCCGGCCACCCGGAGTCGAGCGACCCGCACCGAGCCGCCACACCGCCAGTCCCACCGCCATCGCGTCGATGTCGCCCATCGTGCCACCCCGGGATGCGGTGACCGTCTCCGCGTGCGCACCGACCGGAAGCGGCTGCGAGAGGTCGCCGCCCTGGGCGTCGACGAGCTCGCGGAAGCGGTCCATGGCCGTGCCGTCGCGCAGCGTCTGGGCGGGGTCCACGCCGTCGACGCCCGCCGCGTCGAGCATCTCCCGCGCCAACGCCACCGTCAGCTCGACGACGTCCGCCGGCCCACCACCGGCCAGCACGTCGAGGGATTCGGCGACCTCGACGGCGTTGCCGACCGTCAGACCCAGCGGTCGGTCCATGTCGGTCAGCAGCGCCCGGGTGTCGACGCCGTGCGCCGTGCCGAGCGCGACCATCGTCGCGGCCAATTCCCGGGCCTCGCCCTCGGAGGTGAGGAACGCGCCCCGGCCGACCTTGGTGTCGAGCACCAACGCGCGCGCTCCCTCGGCGAGCTTCTTGCTCATCACCGAACTCGCGATGAGGGGCAGCGACTCGGTGGTCGCCGTGACGTCGCGCAGGGCGTAGATCTTGCGGTCGGCGGGGGCCAGGTCCCCCGCGGCGAAGATGGCCGCGCCGACGTCCTGAAGCTGTTGGCGGATGCGCGCTTTGGACAGTTCGGCGGTGAAGCCGGCGATGGCCTCCAATTTGTCGAGCGTGCCGCCCGTGTGTCCGAGCCCCCGGCCCGCCGCTTGCGGCACCGCTCCCCCGCAGGCCATGACGACCGGCACCAGCGGGATGGTGATCTTGTCGCCGACCCCGCCGGTGGAGTGCTTGTCCACCAACCTCAGTGGTTTGCCGTCGCGACGGAGGTCACCGAAGTCGAAGCGCTCGCCGGAGTCGATCATGGCGGCCGTCCAGCGGGAGATCTCGCCTGGCGTCATGCCGCGCAGGAAGACGGCCATGAGCAATGCCGACATCTGCTCGTCGTGGACCACCCCGCTGGTGTAGTTCTCGATCACCCAGTCGATCGCCGCGTCGGAGAGGACGCCGCCGTCGCGCTTGGTCCTGATCACCGTCGGGGCGTCGAAGCCGAACCCCGTCATCGTGATTCCACCCGGGCGAGGTCGTCGGGGCCGAAGGCGTCCGGCAGCAGATCGCGCAGCGGGCGGGGACCGGCCGGGTGGTCCACGAGCATCTCGGGTCCGCCGTGCTCGAGGAGGACCTGCCGGCACCGCCCACAGGGCATCAGCAAGTTCCCGTCGACGTCGACGCAGACGAGGGCGACGAGCCGCCCGCCGCCGGTGGAATGCAGGGCGCAGACCACCGAACACTCGGCGCAGAGCCCTAACCCATATGAGACATTTTCCACATTGCAACCGACCAAGATTCGGCCATCGGTCGTCAGTGCCGCAGCACCGACCGGGAAGCCGGAGTAGGGCGCATACGCCCGGCCCGACACATCGATCGCCCTGTCTCGCAACGACTTCCAGTCGACGTCAGCCATCGCGCCGAGCCCGTCGCCGGATTTCTGAATGCATTTAGAAGCTCCAGTTCCACCACTTCGAATCCGATTAGGTCACCCTAATTTCCATGGTATTAGGGCAATCAACGGTCTCACGCCGGTTCTTTACATGCACTTACTGGCATTAGAGTCGCAAACAGGTTTGGGCAACGAATTGACAGCATGAAACCGCCGTCTCCCAGACCGTCCACCGAAGGTGTTGGAGGCGCGGAAGTGAGTACCCGAACATGACGCAGACAACAGCGGATTCCGCGATACCCGCCCCGCGGTCGTCGCCCACCCGACGCCGCACCCTCTATCGCGGAGACCCCGGCATGTGGTCGTGGGTCTTGCACCGCGTGACGGGCGCGACGATCTTCTTCTTCCTGTTCGTCCACGTGCTCGACACGGCCCTCGTACGCGTCAGCCCCGAGGCCTACAACGCGATCATCGACACCTACAAGACGCCGATCATCGGGCTGATGGAGATGGGTCTCGTCGTCGCGGTGCTCTACCACGCGCTCAACGGCATCCGCATCATCCTGATCGACTTCTGGCAGAACGGTCCCAAGTACCAGCGCCTCATGCTCTGGATCGTCCTCGGCGTGTGGATCAGCGTGTTCATCGTCGCCCTCGGAGTAATGGGCATGCACATGGCGGAGCGTTTCCTATGAGCCCTTCTCGCGAAAACCCGTACGACCACGTCAGCGAGCGCGGCGGCCCAGCGCCCGTCATGCAGCGCAGCTACGACCGGCCCGCCGGCCTGGACAACCCGCGCTCCCCGCGCGGCCGCAGCGCCATGCCGAACTTCGAGAAGTACGCGTGGCTCTTCATGCGCTTCTCGGGCGTCGTCCTGGTCGTCCTGGCCCTCGGGCACCTCTTCATCGGTCTGATCTGGGACGGCGGCGTCTACCGGATCGACTTCAACTACGTCGCACAGCGCTGGGCCTCGCCGTTCTGGCAGACCTGGGATCTGCTGCTGCTGTGGCTGGCCCAGCTGCACGGCGGCAACGGCATGCGCACGATCATCAACGACTACGCCCGCAAGGACACCACCAAGTTCTGGTTGAACACCCTGCTGGGGCTGTCGGTGTTGTTCACGGTCGTGCTCGGCACCTACGTGCTGTTGACGTTCGACGCAAACATTTCCTGAGCCAGATGGAGTCCAGACAATGCTGATCGAACACCGATACGACGTCGTCATCGTGGGTGCGGGCGGCGCGGGCATGCGCGCGGCCGTCGAGGCAGGACCGCGCGTGCGGACCGCCGTCCTGACCAAGCTGTACCCGACGCGCAGCCACACCGGCGCCGCCCAGGGCGGCATGTGCGCCGCGCTGGCCAACGTCGAGGACGACAACTGGGAATGGCACACGTTCGACACCGTCAAGGGCGGCGACTACCTCGCCGACCAGGATGCCGTCGAGATCATGTGCAAGGAAGCCATCGACGCGGTCTACGACCTCGAGAAGATGGGCATGCCGTTCAACCGCACGCCCGAGGGCCGCATCGACCAGCGCCGCTTCGGCGGGCACACCCGGGACCACGGCAAGGCCCCCGTCCGGCGTGCCTGTTACGCCGCCGACCGCACCGGTCACATGATCCTGCAGACCCTGTACCAAAACTGCGTCAAACACGACGTCGAGTTCTTCAACGAGTTCTACGCGCTGGACCTGGTCATGTCGGACACCCCCGGCGGCCCGGTGGCGACCGGCATCGTCGCCTACGAACTGGCCAGCGGCGACATCCACGTGTTCCACGCCAAGGCGATCGTGTTCGCCACGGGCGGTTCCGGCCGGATGTACAAGACGACGTCCAACGCGCACACCCTGACCGGTGACGGGCTGGGAATCATCTTCCGCAAGGGACTTCCCCTGGAGGACATGGAGTTTCACCAGTTCCACCCGACCGGTCTGGCCGGGCTCGGAATTCTGATCTCCGAGGCGGTCCGCGGCGAGGGCGGGCGTCTGCTCAACGCCGACGGTGAACGCTTCATGGAGCGCTACGCCCCGACCATCGTCGACCTGGCGCCGCGCGACATCGTGGCCCGGTCGATGGTCCTCGAGGTGCTCGAGGGCCGCGGCGCCGGACCCAACAAGGACTACGTCTACATCGACGTCCGCCACCTCGGTGCCGACGTCCTGGAGGCGAAGCTGCCCGACATCACCGAGTTCGCCCGCACCTACCTGGGCGTCGACCCGGTCACCGAACTGGTGCCGGTCTACCCGACGTGCCACTACGTGATGGGCGGCATCCCGACCACGGTCAACGGACAGGTGTTGCGCGACAACGACTCCATCGTCCCCGGCCTCTACGCCGCCGGTGAGTGCGCATGCGTGTCGGTGCACGGCTCCAACCGGCTGGGCACCAACTCGCTGCTGGACATCAACGTCTTCGGCCGTCGGGCCGGCATCGCGGCGGCCAGCTACGCGCTCGGACACGACTTCGTGGACATGCCCGCCACCCCGGCGAACATGGTGACCGACTGGGTCGGCGACATCCTCTCCGAGCACGGCAACGAGCGGGTGGCCGACATCCGTGGCGCCCTGCAGCAGTCGATGGACAACAACGCCGCCGTCTTCCGCACCGAGGAGACCCTCAAGCAGGCGCTGACCGACATCCACGGCTTCAAGGAGCGGTACGCCCGAATCACCGTGCAGGACAAGGGCAAGCGCTACAACAGCGACCTGCTCGAGGCGATCGAGCTGGGCTTCCTGCTGGAGCTGGCCGAGGTCACCGTGGTGGGCGCGCTCAACCGCAAGGAGTCCCGCGGCGGCCACGCCCGCGAGGACTACCCGAACCGCGACGACACGAACTACATGCGTCACACCATGGCGTACAAGCAGGGCACCGACCTGCTCAGCGACATCCGGCTGGACTACAAGCCGGTCGTCCAGACCCGCTACGAGCCGATGGAACGGAAGTACTGATGAGCCGCTTGCGCGAAGAGGAGACTGCACAGTGAGTGCGCCCGTTTTGGACAAGCCCAACACCGGCGACTCCGCCACCCCGCCCGTTCCCGAGGGCGCGGTGATGGTGACGTTGAAGATCGCCCGGTTCAACCCCGACGATCCCGACGCCCAGGGCTTCCAGAGTTTCCGCGTCCCGTGCCTGCCGACCGACCGGCTGCTCAACCTGCTGCACTACGCCAAGTGGTACCTCGACGGCACGCTGACCTTCCGCCGGTCGTGCGCGCACGGCGTGTGCGGTTCCGACGCCATGCGCATCAACGGCGTCAACCGGCTGGCGTGCAAGGTGCTGATGCGCGACATGCTGCCCAAGAAGCCCGGCAAGCAGCTGACGATCACGATCGAACCGATCCGCGGGTTGCCCGTCGAGAAGGACCTCGTCGTCGACATGGAACCGTTCTTCGACGCGTTCCGCGCCGTCAAGCCGTTCCTCATCACCAGCGGCAACGAGCCGACGCGCGAACGCATTCAGAGCCAGACCGACCGCGCCCGCTACGACGACACCACCAAGTGCATCCTGTGCGCCTGCTGCACCACGAGCTGCCCGGTGTTCTGGAACGAGGGCTCCTACTTCGGTCCTGCCGCGATCGTCAACGCGCACCGGTTCATCTTCGACAGCCGTGACGAGGCCGCCGCCGAGCGCCTCGACATCCTCAACGAGGTCGACGGGGTGTGGCGCTGCCGCACGACGTTCAACTGCACCGAGTCGTGCCCACGCGGCATCCAGGTCACCAAGGCGATCCAAGAGGTCAAGCGCGCGTTGATGTTCGCCCGCTGACCGTCTGATCTCGCCAGGACTGTCACACAATCGGGGGCTGTCTCGTCCGATTGACATGACCAGCCAGACACCCCGTATAGCTCCCCTGCCCCCGAAGAAGGCCTCGCTGACGGCGCGATTGATGTACCGCTACGCCAAGCGCCGATTCGGCGAGGTACCCGCGCCGTTCGCGGTGGGCGCGCACCACATGCCGCTGCTCGTCGCCAACGCCGTGCACGAGACGTTGGTGGAGCGCGGCTCGACGAAGCTGCCCGCCGCCGTCCGCGAACTGGCGGTGTACTGGACGGCCCGCACGGTCGGCTGCTCGTGGTGCGTCGACTTCGGCGCCATGCTGATCCGCTTGGACGGGCTGGACGTCGAAAGACTCGCCCACGTCGACGACTACGCCACCTCCCCGCTCTTCACCGACGACGAACGCGCGGCCATCGCCTACGCAGACGCGATGACCACCGACCCGCATCTGGTCACCGACGAGCAGGTGGCCGATCTGCGGCGGCGCTTCGGCGACGCCGGCGTGATGGAGCTGACCTATCAGATCGGCCTGGAGAACATGCGCGCCAGGATGAACACCGCGTTGGGAATCGCCGAGCAGGGCTTCAGCTCCGGGGACGCCTGCCGGGTTCCGTGGGCCGACCCGTCGAGTGTGCGCTGAGATCGCGATTCGGGCGGATACCCCGATCTCACAGCACACGCGATGCGGTCAGGGAGCGCCGAGCGGCGACGCCGTGAACTTGTCCGGGTTGGCGACGTCCCAGATGGCGCACACCCTGCCGTCGCGGACGGTCAGCGCCTGAATGTGGGGCTGCATGGCGGGCCCGTCGCCGTCGGCCTCGAAGCCGGTGGTCAGCAGCCCCAGCTCACCGTTGACCAACACCGGCTGGGCCGACTCGAGGAACCGCGGCCCGTACCGCTGCGCCAGACCGAAGACGAAGCGCGCCACCTTGTCCGCGCCGTGGATGACGCGGGCGGCGGTGGGCGCCTTGCGGTTCGAGTCGCCGGTGAACGTGACGTCGGGGTGAAGGAGGGCGACGACGGCGGCCATGTCGCCGACGGCCATCGCCGCCGTCAGCTTCCCGACGACCTCGTCGTGTGAGGGATCACGGGTGGGGGCGTCGGCGATCGTCCGCCTGGCCCGGGACGCGAGCTGCCGCGCCGAGGCCGCGCTGATCCCGAGCACGTCGGCGACCTCCCCGAAGGGCACCGCGAAGCCGTCGTGCAACACGAACGCGACGCGCTGGTCCGGGGTGAGCCGTTCGAGCACCACCATCGCGACGAAGCGGGCGTCCTCGTCGGCGACCACGGCGGCGAGTGGGTCCGACCGGTCCAGTGGCGTCACCACCGGTTCGGGCAGCCACTCGCCGAAGTACGTCTCGCGGCGGTGCGCTGCCGACCGAAGTCGGTCGAGCCCGATCCGGCTGACGACCGTGGTCAGCCACGCCCGCGGATCGGTGATCCCGTCCTGCGCGGGGCCGAGCGCCTCCCAGCGCAACCAGGCGTCCTGAACCGCGTCCTCGGCGTCGGCGTAGGTTCCCACGAGCCGATAGGCGACCGCCAACAGATGCGAGCGCAGTGGCTCGAACTCGTCGCGGCGTCGGGCGGAGATCACCAGCTCAGGGTAGTGACGCCCGCCCCGGTGAGCCGATTAGCAAACCGTTGCACATTGGCACTTCCATGACGGATTCCATCCTGTGAAGTGTCTGTGAGAACTAATTTCGTCGTCAGCGAGCGGTTTGGCAACTGAAACCGTATTCTCCAACAGTTCGTCTTGGTGGAACGAGGGAGATGCGATGACTGCGGTCGACACGGGTAATTCGGGGACCGCCGGGACGGTCGACAGCAAGGGCCTCAAGGGCGGTTCGCTCGGACTCCTCTCCAGTGTCGTGGTCGGCATGGCGTCCACCGCCCCCGCCTACAGTCTGGCAGCAGTTCTCGGCCTCATCGTGGCGAGCGGCGCAGGTGTCAAGGCGGCCTCGATCGTGCTGCTGGCCTTCGTCCCGATCTATCTGATCGCCGTGGCGTACCAGGAACTCAACAAGGCCGAACCCGACTGCGGCACCACCTTCACCTGGGCGTCACGCGCCTTCGGCCCGCTGATCGGCTGGATGGGCGGCTGGGGCATCATCGCCGCCGACGTCATCGTGATGGCCAACCTGGCGCAGATCGCCGGTGCGTACTCGTTCACCTTCGTCGGCGACCTCGGCTGGACGGCCGCCGCCGACCTCGCCAACAGCACGCTGTGGTCGACCGTCGCCGGCGTCATCTGGATCGCCGTCATGACCTACATCTGCTATCGCGGGATCGAAGTGTCGGCCCGCCTGCAGTACTTCCTCCTTGGCTTCGAGGTCATCGTCCTCGTCCTGATCTCCATCTACGCCCTGGTGAAGGTCTACACGAGCCACGCGCTGCCCGAGTCGATCCATCCGTCGCTGTCCTGGTTCTGGCCCGGCGGCCTGGACTTCGGCACCGTGATCGCCCCGGCCATCCTGATCGCGATCTTCATCTACTGGGGTTGGGACACCGCGGTGGCCTGCAACGAGGAGTCCGACGATCCCGGCACCACCCCCGGCAAGGCCGCCGTGCTCTCGACGTTCCTGCTGCTGGCCACCTACGCGATCGTCACCGTGGCCACCGTGGCCTTCGCCGGAGTCGGGGAAACCGATGCGGGACTGGGCAATCCGGACAACTCGGCCGACGTGTTCGCCGCCATCGGACCCGCCCTGTTCGGCAACAGCGTCATCGGCCACATCGGTCTGCTCGCACTGTCGGCGACGATCCTGACCTCGGCGTCGGCGTCGACGCAGACCACGATCCTGCCGACCGCCAGGACCACGCTGTCAATGGGCGTCTACAAGGCCCTGCCGACGTCGTTTGCGAAGATTCACCGCAAGTACCTGACCCCGACGGTCTCCACGGTCGTGATGGGTGTGGTGTCGATCTTCTTCTACGTGCTGTTCACCCTCATCAGCAGCAGCCTCCTGCTGGCTCTCATCGGTTCGGTGGGCCTGATGATCGCCTTCTACTACGGCATGACCGGCTACGCCTGCGTGTGGTACTACCGCAAGACGCTCACGACCTCGGCGCGCGACTTCATGATGCGCGGGGTGGTGCCGCTCCTGGGCGCCATCATGCTCACGGTGGTCTTCGCCTACGGACTGATCTCCTACGCCAAGCCCGACTACCTCGTCGACGACGACGGCAACGACGTCACGATCCTCGGCTTCGGTGCGGTTGCCGTGGTCGGCATCGGGGCGCTCGTCCTCGGCGTAATCCTGATGTTCGTGTGGTGGGCGATGTCGCCGAGCTTCTTCAAGGGTGAAACCCTGCCGCGCCGTTCGGATCTCCTGCTCGAGCCCGCCGTCGGCTCGGTCGCCCACTTCGGCCTGCCCGACTCCGGTGACATGCCGACCGTCATCTCGCAGGATCTGTCGAACCTTCCGCGCGGCGAACGGGCCGTCGACCCGTCCACCGGGGAGGAATTCACCAGATAGGGCTGACCGCTCACAGGATTCTCGCAGTACCCAGCCAGGTGGTTCGCAGAACCGTATATTCCCTCGCATGGCGATCGCGGAACCGGCGGCAGGTCCCGTCACAGGAGGCAAGGGCCTGCAGTCCGGGGCGCTCGGCCTGGTCGGCAACGTCGTCATCGGGCTGGCCGCCGTGGCGCCGGCCTACAGCCTGGCGGCGACGCTCGGGTACGTCGTACTGGCCGTCGGGGAGAAGGCTCCCGCGATGTTCGTGCTGGCGTTCATCCCGATGCTGCTGGTCGCCTTCGGCTACAAGGAACTGTCCCAGGACACCCCCGACTGCGGCACGACGTTCACCTGGGGCACCAAGGCCTTCGGCCCGTGGATCGGCTGGATCGGCGGGTGGGGGCTGGCGGTGTCGGCGATCATCGTGCTGGCCAACGTCGCCGAGGTCGCCGCGATCTACCTGTACCGGTTCCTCGGCCTTGAGGAGCTCGCGGACAACCTTGTGGCCAAGGTGCTGCTCGGCTCCTTCTTCATCATCGCCATGACGCTGGTCAGCGCCCGCGGCGTCGCCGTGTCGGAGAAGATGCAGAACGTCCTCATCGCCGTCCAGTTCGGCGTACTGATCATCGTCAGCATCATCGCGCTCATCCGGGTCTTCGCCGGAAACGCTGGCGCGCAGGCGATCACGCCGCAGCTGTCCTGGCTGTGGCCGGGCGGGCTGGACCTGTCGTCAATCGCTGCGGCGATCATCCTGTGCATCTTCATCTATTGGGGCTGGGACGCCTGCCTTGCCGTGGGCGAGGAGACCAAGGACCCCGGCAAGACGCCGGGCATCGCGGCCGTCGTCACCACCCTGATCCTGGTGTGCACCTACGTCCTGGTGGCCTACGCCATTCAGTCCTTCGCCGGTTTCAGCGACGTCGGCATTGGCCTCAACAACGCCAACAACACCGACGACGTCCTCACGGTCCTCGGTGAGCCGGTGGCGGGCAGCGTCGTCGCCTCCCTGCTGCTGCTGACGGTCGCCGTATCGGCCCTGTCGTCGACTCAGACCACCATCCTGCCGACGGCGCGCGGCACCCTGTCGATGGCGGTCTACGAGGCCATCCCCAAGCGCTTCGCGAGCGTGCACCCCAAGTACATGACGCCTGCCTTCGGCACCATCGTGATGGGTTGCGCGGCACTGTTCTTCTATCTGGTGCTGACGTTCCTCTCGGAGAACGCCCTGGCCGACTCCGTGGCGTCGTTGGGCCTGGCCGTCGCGTTCTACTACGGCGTCACCGCATACAGCTGCGTGTGGTACTTCCGCCGCACGCTGTTCTCGTCGGTGCGAAACCTGTTCTTCCGCGGCGTCTTTCCGCTCTTGGGTGCCATCTCGATGACGTGGGCGTTCGTCTACAGCGCGATCGAGATGATGTCACCCGACTACGGCTACACCGCCTTCGGACCGCTGGGCGGGGTCTTCGTGCTCGGCGTCGGCATGCTGGTGCTCGGCATCCCGCTGATGCTGGCCTGCTTCGCGTTCGGCACCAAACGCTTCTTCCGCGGTGAGACGCTCGACGCCTCGACCGAGGTCAAGGTCCCCGACACCTTCTGAACCACTCCGAAAGGGCGTGAACGGCAATGCACTTGACCGTGGGCTACCTGGCAACGCCGACCGGTGAGGACGGCGTCGCGTTGGCCGGCGCATTGGCCAACACCTTCGACGCGACGGTCGACGTCGTACTGGTCGTCCGCGAGGAGTACCCCGACGGCCACCCCGGCCGGGCGGAGTATCAGCAGTTGCTGGTCCGCAAGGGCGAGGAGTGGGCCGACCAGGCCGTCACGGCGCTGGCCAAGGTCGGCGTGGCCGCCGCAGCCCACGTCCTGGTGGGCGAGTCCTACTCCGAGACGCTGATCGCATTCGCCGAGGAGAAGCACTCCGATCTGATCGTGATCGGCGGCGCGCGGGACGGCATCTTCGGCGGCCACGTGATCGGCTCGGTGGCCGGCGCCCTGCTGCACTGCTCCCCCATTCCGGTCGCGCTCGCCCCGCGCGGCTACCACGACGACCCGCCCTCGACGATCACGTCGGTGACGGCGGCGGTCCCGACCAAGGCCGGCGACGACAATCCCCTGCCGTTTGCGCTCGTGCTCGCCAGCGCCGCCGGAGTGCCGATCCGCATGCTGTCGCTGGTGTCCGGTGAGAGCATGGCCCACCTGGACAGCCCGAAAGACGTTCGGCAGGCTCAAGTCACGGCTGCCGAGTCGAATCTCGTCCTCGCCGCGCGCGCCGTGCCCGATGCTCCCGAGATCGAATCCCTGGTGGCCGACGGCGCGACGCTGGAGTCGGCACTGAAGAAGCTCAACTGGGACGACTCCGACGTGTTGGTGATCGGGTCGAGCCGATTCGCCGCCCCCAAGCGCCTTTTTCTTGGGTCGACGGCAGCGCGCATCCTCGCCGGCGTCGACGCGCCGGTGATCGTGGTGCCCAAGGAGGAGTAGCGCTCCGCCGTGCCGACGACGGGATCGCTGCGCGCGCCGGCCGGGGATGCGCTACATTTTGCGGGCTAGAACGCGGGAGCTCGGAGATACCGGGCTGAGAGGGTGGCTGTCGAGCCACCGACCGCTTGAACCTGACCGGGTAATGCCGGCGTAGGGAGAGTGAGCTTTGATGTCCGTCGTCATGCGCCGTGTGCGCCCATCCGGCCGGCGTGGTTCCGCCAACGAGGTCCCGACCACGCTGGTCGAGCCGGCCCCCCGCGTGCTGGGGGTCTTCGACCAGCTGGGCCTGTGGGGAAACCTCGGGGTCAGCCTGCTCGGATTCACCGGCGCGGCAGTCGTTCTCCAGCCGGGCGGCCCCGGAACGCCGCAGCTGTCGCTGATGGCGGCGCTCCTGGCCACCGTCGTCGGGACGGTGCTCGGCGCGGCCGCGATCGCGGCGTCGGCGATACCGGGAGCGCAGACCGGTGCGCCTGCGATGGTGCTGCTGCGTGGTCTGCTGGGCGCACGGGTGTCCTACCTGCCGACGGTGCTCAACATCGTGCAGATGATCGGGTGGGGCACGTTCGAGTTGGTCACCATCGCGACGGCGGCCGCCACCGTGCTGCCCGCCGTACCGCAGTGGATCTTCGTCGTCGTGGGCGGTGTCATCACGACCGGCCTGTCACTGTATCCGCTCGGCGCGGTCCGCGTGCTCCGCAAGTACGTCACCGTCGCCGTGGTGATCGCGTTGGCCTACTTGTTGTTTCAGCTGCTGGCCAAGCCGCTGCCGCCGTTGACGCAAGGCACCTGGTCGGGATTCAGCGTTGGCGTCGACACCACCGTTGCGGTGGCGGTGTCCTGGGTGCCGATGGCCGCCGACTACGCCCGGCACTCCCGGAGTTCGGCGGCGGCGTTCACCGGGGCCTTCTTCGGATACGGACTGACCCAGATCGCCTGCTACGCACTCGGCCTGCTGGCGTTGGTCACCGTGGCCGCCGACGGGGACCAGATCTTCGCCGCGTTCATCGCCGTCCCCCTCGGAGGGCTGGCCTTCGCCGTGCTCGCCATTCGGGAGATGGATCAGTCGTTCGCCAACGTCTACTCGGCGACGGTGTCGACGCAGAACGTGCGGCCCCGGTGGGACCGTCGGTACGTCGCGGTCACGGTGGGAGTGCTCATCACCGTGCTGGCGCTCGTGGTGAACATCTACGGCTACGCCAGTTTCCTGTCGCTGATCGGTTCGGTGTTCGTGCCCTTGTTCGCGGTGCTCACGATCGACTACTACTGCTTCTCCGGTAGGCAGGGGTGGGATCTGACGTCGGAGTCGGCCGCACGCTGGCTGATGCTGGTGCCGTGGGCGCTGGGCTTCGTGACCTACCAGCTGATCTACCCGGGTCAGGTCGGCTGGTGGGCGCAGGCCTGGGGCGACCTCGCGCAAGCGATCGGCTTCGTCGCCCGCCCGTGGATGAGTGCCTCGATCTTCTCGTTCGCCGTCGCGGCGGCACTGACGCTGGTGGTCGGCGGTGCGTCGCGGTGGGCCCGTCGGCGTTCGCCCACCCAGCCGGTCAGCGCTTGCTGACGATGGTGCGGTGCCAGTCCCCTTCCGCCGTGGCGGTGGCGCCGTGCCGCGCGGCAGTACATACCGCCCCGCCACCTAGTGCCTGCCCAGGACGTGCGGCCCCGACCTTGCCGGCGCCCCGTCCGCGAAGCGCGCCAACGACAGTGCCGCCACGTCCTCGTCGGGCGTTCTCCCCTCGGCGAGGTCGGCCAGGACCTCGCCCATCAGCGCCGAGTACTTGAACCCCTCGCCGGAGTCGCCGCACGCGAACACCACGCCCCCTGGCAGACGGTCCACCACGAAGCTGCCGTCGGGCGAGTCGGTCCAGACGCACACCTGCTCGTCGACCACGGTCGACGGTACCGATGCCAGGCCCGCACGTACGAAGTCACGAATGGCGTTGGTGCGAACCGGGTCTGGCACTCGGTTTACGTCGGACTGCTCGTAGTTGCGAAGCGGTGTGTCGAGGCCGATCTTGTAGCCCCGGCCGGGTGTCGGCATGCCGTAAACGCCCGGCCGGTGACCGGTCGGCCCGTCGAACAGACCGGGAAGCGCATCGCTCGAGTGTGGGTCGGCCGGATCGCCGAAGTGCACCACCTGTTCGAGATACGGCTGCAGGTCCACGTCCACGCCGACCCGGCCGAGCAGGGCGGCCGCGCCGGGACCCGCCGCGAGCACCACGACGTCGGCGTCGACGAACCGGCCGTCGGCGAAGGATATTCGAACGCCGGACGTCCGGGTGGCGACGTCGACGACGTCGTGGCCGAACAGCGTTGTGCCCGTGAACAACCCCAATTGCGCACGCAGCGAGATCTCGGCAAGGACGACGCCGGCCACTGGCTGCCACACCGCGTCGCGACCGTCGGGCCGCAGCCCGGGGAAGAACCGCTCGACGTCCTGCGCCGACACCTCGGTGTGCTCGACGTCCTGCTCTGCGAGCGTCTCGAGAAGGGCGGGCAGCGACACGTCGTCGCGCCACACCAGCCCCCGGGTGAGGAACACCTCGATGTTCGCGCGCTCGGCGAGCCGTCGCATCGCCTCCAGCCCGCGACGGGCCAACCTCACCCGGGCCGGATTGGGGTCGGCGAGTCGCCACAGCCGCGAGTGACCCACCGACGACGACAGCGCGTTGAACGGACCGTGGCGGTCGACGAGGATGACGTCGTGCCCGCGCCGGGACATTTCTGCCGCCGCGGGCAGACCCCATGCGCCCGCACCGATCACGATGCACTTCACTGCTCGAACTGATCGCAGACCAACGATCAGCGCTTACTGAAGATGATCCGGTGCCAATCCTTTTCGGCCTTGGCGGTGATGTCGCTCATCACGTGCTTGATGGTGAGGTACTCCTCGAAGGAGTAGTCGCTCATGTCCTTGCCGAAGCCGGACGCGCCGACGCCGCCGTGCGGCATCTCGCTGATGATCGGAATGTGGTCGTTGATCCACACGCACCCGGCGTGCATCTCGCGCGAGGCCCGCTGCGCCCGGTAGACGTCCCGGGTCCACGCCGAGGCCGCCAACCCGTACTCGGTGTCGTTGGCCTGCCGGATGCCGTCGTCGTCGTCGGTGAACGGTCGCGCGACGAGCACGGGCCCGAAGATCTCGCTGCGGTAGGCCTCGGAGCGTTCGTCGACGTCGGCGATCAACGTCGGCCGGTAGAACGAACCGGGCAAGTCGGGGGCGCTGCCCCCGGTGACGATGCGCCCGCCCTCCCCGGGGGCGCGGTCGACGATGCCTGCGACCTTGGCGCGGTGTGCGTGGGTGATCAACGGTCCCAGATCGGTGTCGGGATCGTGCGGGTCGCCGACGACGATCTTGCCCATCAGCTCGCCGACACCCGCGACGAAGTCGTCGTAGAGGTCGCGCGCGACGATGGCCCGGGTGGCGGCCGTGCAGTCCTGTCCGGTGTTGATCAGCGACGCGGCGACGGCACCGTGGATTGCGGCGTCCAGGTCGGCGTCGTCGAACACCAGGAACGGTGCCTTGCCGCCGAGCTCGAGCTGGGTGCGGTGCCCGTGCTGGGCCGCCGCCGCCATCACCTTGCGGCCGACGGCGGTCGAGCCGGTGAACGTCACCAAGTCGACGTCGCGGTGCCCGGCCAGCGCCGTGCCGACGTCGCCGCCGGCACCGGTGACGACGTTGAGCACGCCGGGCGGCAGGCCCGCCTCGCTGGCCAGCCGGGCCAGCGTCAGCGTGGTCAGCGGCGTGACCTCGGCGGGCTTGATCACCACCGAACACCCGGCGGCCAGCGCGGGAATCACCTTCCACACCGCCATCTGCAGTGGATAGTTCCACGGCGTGATCGTGGCGACGACGCCGATGGCCTCGCGACGGATGCTCGAGGTGTGGTCGGCGGAGTACTCCGCGGTGGCCTTGCCGTCGAGGTGCCTCGCCGCGCCGGCGAAGAAGTCGATGTTGTCCACGCTGCCCGGCACGTCGAACTCGGTGGCCAGGCGAACCGGCTTGCCGGTCTGGCTGACCTCCTCGGCCACCAGCGCCTCGGCGTGCGCACCGGCGAGGTGGGCCAGCTTGGCGAGGACCGCGGACCGTTCGGCGGGGGTGGCGGTGGCCCAGCCCGGCAACGCCGACCGCGCCGAGGCAACCGCGACGTCGACGTCGACGGGCGTCGCCAACGCGCAGTCGGCAACGACGTTTCCGGTAGCCGGATCGACGATCTGGTGCATCCCGCCGCCCGTCGTCACCTCGGCGCCGTCAATCCAACTACTCGCGATCGTCATGACTTTTACGCTAGCCGACCTTGCCCGGGCCAGCTACGCATATCCCCCGTGAAGACCGGGTAAAACGAACGATTTCATGCCATTGGTTGCCCTGAACGACGGATTCCGTGCACAATCGTCGTCATGGTCGAAAGGGATGCTCAGCCGGGCGTCCAAGCTGTCTCGTTGCGAATCAACCATTCTCGCCCTGGCGCCGCCTTTCAGCTCGACGAACTCTCCAAGGCGATCATCGAGAAGCTGCAGCAGGACGGTCGACGGTCCTACGCAGGCATCGGCAAGGCGGTCGGCCTGTCGGAGGCAGCGGTCCGTCAGCGCGTGCAGCGGATGGCCGACGCCGGCGTCATGCAAATCGTCGCCGTCACCGATCCCATGCAACTTGGCTTCGCCCGTCAGGCGATGATCGGCATCCGGTGCACCGGCGACACCACCAAGATCGCCGACAAACTCGCCGCCATCGAGTCCGTCGACTACGTGGTGCTCACCGCCGGATCCTTCGACGCCATCGTCGAAGTCGTCTGCGAAGACGACGGCGACCTGCTCGACCTGCTCAACACGAAGATCCGCGCCGTACCAGGGGTGATATCCACCGAAACTTTGGTTTACCTCAAACTCGTTAAACAGCAATATAATTGGGGCACACGATGACTCTCGTAGAATCAGATCCAACCGTATCCACCGACCTGGGCACCAAGGCCAACCGTCACTTGTGGGGCCACTTCGCCCGCCACGGCGAAGGCATCACCCCGACGATCATCACCCGGGGTGAGGGCGTCCACATCTGGGACAGCAACGGCAACAAGTACATCGACGGCCTGTCCGGGCTGTTCGTGGTGCAGGTCGGCCACGGCCGCGCCGAGTTGGCCGAGGCCGCGGCCAAGCAAGCCGAGTCGCTGGCGTTCTTCCCGCTATGGTCCTTCGCCACCCCGCCGGCCATCGAATTGGCCGAGCGCATCGCCAATTACGCTCCCGGCGACCTCAACCGCGTGTTCTTCACCACCGGCGGCGGCGAGGCCGTCGAGAGCGCGTGGAAGCTCGCCAAGCAGTACTTCAAGTTGACCGGCAAGCCGGGCAAGTACAAGGTCATCTCGCGGTCCATCGCCTACCACGGCACACCGCAGGGCGCGCTGGCCATCACCGGCATCCCCGACTTCAAGGCGCCGTTCGATCCGCCGACCCCCGGCGGTTTCCGGGTGCCGAACACCAACATCTACCGGGCGCCCGAGCAATACAGCACCGATCCCAAGGCGTGGGGACGCTACTGCGCCGACCGCATCGCCGAGGCCATCGAGTTCGAGGGCCCCGACACCGTCGCCGCCGTGTTCCTGGAGCCGGTGCAGAACGCGGGCGGATGCTTCCCTCCGCCGCCCGGATACTTCGAGCGGGTCCGCGAGATCTGCGACGAGTACGACGTGCTGCTGGTCTCCGACGAAGTCATCTGTGCCTACGGCCGGATCGGTTCGATGTTCGCCTGCGACGACTTTGGCTACGTGCCGGACATCATCACCTGCGCCAAGGGACTGACGTCGGGCTACTCGCCGATCGGCGCGATGATTGCCAGCGATCGGCTCTTCGAACCGTTCAACGACGGCAAGACCGTCTTCGGGCACGGCTACACCTTCGGCGGGCATCCCGTCTCGTCGGCGGTCGCGTTGGCCAACCTCGACATCTTCGAGCGCGAGGGCATCAACGACCACGTCAAGGAGATGGCGCCGGCGTTCAAGTCGACCCTGGAAAAGCTGTATGACCTGCCGATCGTCGGCGACGTCCGCGGCGAGGGCTTCTTCTACGGCATCGAGCTGGTCAAGGACAAGACGACCAAGGAGACCTTCAACGACGAGGAGTGCGAGCGGCTGCTGCGCGGCTTCCTGACGCCGGCTCTGTTCGAAGCGGGCCTGTACTGCCGCGCCGACGACCGTGGCGACCCAGTCGTCCAGTTGGCTCCCCCGCTGATCAGCGGTCAGAAGGAATTCGACGCGATCTACGACATCCTGCACGGTGTGTTGAGCGAAGCGGGGCGGCTTCTCTAGTCCCCCCGGTAGCCTCGTGGCGGTGACCCAGGTACCGCGACCGTCGATCGATCCCGTCCGGTGGCAACCTCCCCGGTCCAGGCGCCTTCCCGAGCCCGACCTTTCGGCTCGGCTCGGAATCGTCGCCCTGCCGGGCTTCGCGCCAGAGGACGTGGTCGTCGACGGCCGCGGTGGCGTGTACACCGGGGTCGTCGGCGGCGACATCCTGCGCGTCGACGCCGAGTCCGGGACACCCGAGGTCGTCGGCAACACCGGTGGTCGTCCGCTAGGCCTGGCCGTCGCCGGTGACGGCCGGCTGCTCGTGTGCGACAGCCATCGCGGGCTGCTGGCGATGGACGTCACCACCGGCGCAGTCGAGACACTGGTCGACTCCTTCGAGGGCAGGCAATTGACGTTCTGCTCCAATGTCGTCGAGGCATCGGACGGCACCCTCTTCTTCACGGAGTCGACCGACCGCTTTCACTACGAGCACTACAAGGGAGCGGTCCTGGAGGCGCGGGGTTCGGGGTCGCTGTTCCGACGGGACCCCGACGGCACGGTCACGCGGCTGGCGTCGGGGCTGCACTTCGCCAACGGCGTGACGCTCACCTCCGACGAGTCGGCGGTGGTGTTCGCCGAGTCGTTCGCCGCCAGGGTGTCGAAGTTTCGGCTCACCGGCGCGGACGCGGGCACCGTCACGCCGTGGGTGGAGGAGCTGCCGGGTTACCCGGACAACATCTCGACCGGTCCCGACGGCCGCATCTGGGTGGCCATGGTGTCCGGCCGCAACGCCTTCGTCGAGCGACTGGTGACCATGGCCCCGATCCTACGAAAGCTGATGTGGCGCTTGCCCTATCACTGGCTGCCCGGCGTCAAGCCGGTGGCGTGGGTGCTGGGCCTCGACCCCGGCGACGGACACGTGGTCGCACAGTTCCGCGCCGACGACCCCTCCTTCGGGGCGACGACGGGCGTCGTCCAGGAGGGCAATCGGGTGTGGCTCGGCGGCATTGGTGCGGCCACCATCGCCTACTTCGACCTGCCCTGACCCGACGCCGACTGCACGGTTGTCGTACGCATCGCCCGAGAAGGTGCGTGAACAACCGTGCGGTCGGCGCAGGGCGCATTCCCATGGGTAGCACCGGCCACTTTGGTAACAGCGTGGCAACTCCGGAAACCCGCGGCCGTCGCCTAACCTGCAGACACCATGGCGACGTTTCACACCGTGTCCCGACGCGCTGCTGCGTTGGTAGCCACTCCCCTCCTGGCAGCCTTCTGCCTGCTCGGCAGCCCAGCGCTGGCCAACGCCGACGACGCCTGCCCGTACCGGGTGGTGACGCCCCCGGCCGTCGACTCCTCCGAGGTGCCCGAGTCCGGCGACCCGCCCGCACCGCTGCCCGTGCCCGCCAAGCCGCTCGGCGGCGACGCCCTGTCCGGATGCGGAATCATCACCGCACCCGGAACCCCGCCGGTTCCCGACGACGTGTCGGCCGAGGCGTGGGTGGTCGCCGACCTCGACAGCGGCGACATCGTCGCGGCCAGAGACCCGCACGGCAGGCACCGCCCGGCCAGCATCATCAAGGTTCTGGTGGCGACGCAGGCGCTGCGGGAGCTCCCCATCAACAAGCAGGTCATCGGCACCTCCGACGACGCGGCCGCCGAGGGCACCCGGGTCGGCGTCGACAAGGGTGGCAAGTACACCGTCAACGACCTGCTGCACGGATTGTTGATGCATTCCGGCAACGACGCGGCACACGCCCTGGCCGTCCAGCTCGGGGGGATGGACACCGCCCTGGCCAAGATCAACGACCTGGCGGGCAAGCTCGGCGGCCGCGACACCCGCGCCGCCACCCCGTCCGGCCTCGACGGCCCTGGCATGAGCACCTCGGCCTACGACCTGGGGCTGTTCTATCGATACGCCTGGCAGAACGCGGTGTTCGCCAACGTCGTGGCCACCAAGACATACGACTTCCCCGGTCACCCCCGCGACGGCCAAGAGGACAGCCCCGGCTACCAGCTGGAGAACGACAACCAGCTGCTCTACAACTATCCCGGCGCCCTCGGCGGCAAGACCGGCTACACCGACGACGCCGGGCAGACGTTCGTCGGAGCGGCCGAGCGTGACGGCCGACGTCTCGTGGTGATCATGTTGCACGGCACCCGGCTGCCGATCGCCCCCTGGGAGCAGGCCGCGCACCTGCTCGACTACGGGTTCGCGACCGCACCCGGCACCAAGGTCGGCACGCTGATCGACCCCGATCCGTCGCTGACGGTGCGGGCGGCCAACCCGCTCGGCGACAACGTCCCCGCTCAGGACGTGGCGGCGTCGCCGTTGGCGAGCGCCGACGCCGTACCCGTTCGAGTCGGAGTGGGCGTGGTCGGCTCGGTCGTCGTGCTCGGACTCATCATGGGTGCCCGGTCGCTCAACCGGCGGCCCACCGAATCCCGGCGCTAACGCCGCCGCGTCAGCCGCGAAAGGCCAAGGGCGCCAAGCGCACCGACACCGACCGCGGCGATGGCTCCCCGCACGCCGAGCCCGTCGTGCATCTCCACCCGGGTGACGATCTCGGCCGGATCGGGCGGCCCGACCGGTGCCGCCGCGAGATTGTCCGGCGCCGTGGCGGCCCATGCGGTCGCGAACAGGATCAGGCGGGCGGTGATGTAGGCGAACACCATCAGACCGAGGACCGGACCGAAGGTGGCGCCCGCCGGCCCGCGAATCACCGAGGCCAGATAGACCGAGGCCACCAGCTTGAAGACCTCGAAGGCCACCGCCGCGAGAAGACCGGCCCGCGCGGCGCTGCGCAGGCTCACCGACTCCCGCGGCAGCCGGGCGATGATCCAGGTGAACAGCAGCCAGGAGATGCCGAGTGACACCACCATGGACGCGATGCGCAGCAATACTCCCAACCCGGTGAACTCGGGGATGCGGAGGAACTCGACGACGTTGCTCATCACCGTCTTGTTGCCCAGCAGCGACAGCGCGACGGTGAGGACGATCGCCACGAAGGCCGAGAGCAGCGCCAGCAGATCCGACAGCTTGGTGCTCACGAAGCCGCCGGGCTCCCCTCGCTGGTGCCCCCACATCTGGCTGAGCGCCTCCCGGAGGTTGGCCATCCAGCCGAGCCCCGCCCAAGCGGCGGTGGCCAGTCCGATGACGCCGACCGAGGTACGCGATTCGATGGCCGACTTCATCAGGTCGACGAGTTGCTTCCCGAGGTCACCGGACACCGACCCCATGATCTTCGCCTCGACCGTCCCCAGCAGATCCGGCCGGCTGGCGAGCACGAACCCGCCGGCCGCGAACGCGACCATGAGCAGGGGAAAGAGCGCGAAGATCGTGAAGTAGGTGATGCCGGCGGCGTAGAAGTCGCCCTTGCTCTCGTCGTAGCGCCCCTGCGCGCGCATGACGCGGTCGAACCAGTGGTACCTGGCTCGGAGCCGGTCCAATACGCCGGGTTCGGCCGGTTCGGTCACGCCGGTCTCCTGGTGGCCTAGGAACGCTTGTTGAGAAATCCCAATTGGTCGTATACCCGCACGAGCGTCTTTGCAGACACCTCGTTCGCCCGCTGTGCGCCCGCAGCCAGCACGGACTCCAATTCCGCGGGATCGGCCAGCATCTCGTCGACCCTGGCCTTGATGGGCGTCACGAATTCGACGACCGCGTCGGCGGTGTCGGCCTTGAGGTCCCCGTACCCGCGGCCGGCGTACCCCTCGACGAGCGCGTCGACGTCGGTGCCGGTGACCGCCGACTGGATCGTCAGCAGGTTGGACACCCCCGGCTTGGCCTCCCGGTCGAAGCGAATCTCGCGCTCGCTGTCGGTCACCGCCGACCGGATCTTCTTGGCGGTCCTCTTCGGGTCGTCGAGCAGGCTGATCAGTCCCGCGTCGGTGGCGGCCGACTTGCTCATCTTGGCCGTCGGGTCCTGCAGGTCGTAGATCTTGGCCGTCGCCTTCTGGATCATGGGCTCGGGCACCACGAACGTGCCGGGGAAGCGCGCGTTGAATCGCTGCGCCACGTCGCGGGCGAGCTCGAGGTGCTGACGCTGGTCCTCACCGACCGGCACCAGGTCGGTGGCGTAGAGCAGGACGTCCGCCGCCATCAGGACCGGGTAGGTGAACAGGCCGACGGTGGTGGCCTCAGCGCCTTCCTTCTGCGACTTGTCCTTGAACTGCGTCATCCGCGACGCCTGCCCGAAACCCGTGAAACAGCCCAGCACCCAAGCCAATTCGGCGTGCGCGGGCACGTGGCTCTGCAGGAAGACGGTGGCGCGGGCGGGGTCGACCCCCAGCGCGAGGTATTGCGCTGCCGTCACCAGGGTGCGCTGGCGCAACAGCTTGGGGTCCTGCGGGATCGTGATCGCATGCAGGTCGACGACGCAGAAGAAGGCGTCGTAGCCGTCCTGCAGTCCGACCCACTGACTGACCGCCCCCAACGCATTGCCGAGGTGGAGGGAGTCGGAGGTGGGCTGCACGCCGGAGAAGACGACGCGCCGATTCGAGGCACTCATGATGGCGTTGATCCTTCCACCCCCGTCATCCGCCGTGATCTTGGGTCAGGCGTACTCGACGGTCACCGGGGCGTGGTCGGACCAGCGCAGCGCATACGCCTCGGCCCGCTCCACCCGAGCGGTGACGACGCGACGCGCCAGTGTCGGGCTGGCCAGCTGGTAGTCGATGCGCCACCCCGCGTCGTTGTCGAACGCCTTGCCACGCCACGACCACCAGCTGTACGGGCCCGCAACGTCGGGATGCATCGCCCGGACTACGTCCACCCAGCCTGTGGCCAGCAGATCGGTCACCCACTGCCGCTCGGCGGGCAGGAAGCCGGCCTTCTTCTGATTTGCCTTCCAGGCCTTGATGTCGATTAACGCTGCCCGAGGGCACCTTATCGTCGCGGCATGAAAACCGCTTGCTACCTGCGGATGTCCGCCGACCGCGAGCTAGGGATCGACCGCCAACGTGAGGACTGCCTAGCCCTCATCGAAGCCAACGGATGGACACCCGTCGAGTACACCGACAACGAACGTAGTGCCACCCGTGGGGTGCGCCCTGCGTACCAACAGATGCTCACCGACATCGAAGCGGGAGCCATCGGTGCAATCGTCGCGTGGCACCCTGACCGGCTCTACAGGAAGTTGTCCGACCTCCTCCCCCTGATCGACCTGTGCAACGCGAGAGGCGTCACGATCACCACCCATCAGGCGGGGCTCATCGATTTGGGCACCGACGCGGGGCGGCTGAACGCAAAGATCCTCGGTGCCGTCGCGGAGAACGAAGGCGAACGCCGCACGGCACGCCAGTTGCGGGCCTTGAGGCAACGCGCCGAGGCGGGCAAGGGGTGGGGTACCCGCGCGTTCGGATACACCGCCGACGACGCCCTGATGCCACCCGAGGCCGACGCTGTTCGCGAGGCGTACACGGCGGTGCTGCAAGGTGCCACGTTGTTCCGTGTGGCGCAGACGTGGAACGACGCTGGCCTGTTCACGGCGAAGGGTGGCAACCGTTGGGTGGGGTCGAGCGTGCGCCGTGTCCTGCTGAACGCCCGCTACAAAGGCATCCGCGAGTACCACGGCCATGAGTACCCGGCGCAGTGGGAACCTGTCGTTACGAACGACGTGTGGCAATCCGCGGCTGCGATCCTCAACGATCCGAGCCGCCGCAACGGGAAGCGTGTCCGAGTTCATTTGATGACGGGTCTGATGCTTTGCGGAGAATGTCAGCGGCCCATGGGGGTTGGCACCTGCGGTGACCGTTCACACCCGCAGCGCAAGGTGTACATGTGCAAGGCCGTCGGATGCCGCAAGCTGGCCCGAGACTTCGCGAAGGTCAACGCGCTGATAGCCGACCGAGTGGTTGAGCGTCTATCACGCGATGATGCGGCCGACCTCATCGCAAGCGAAGCCGTGGACATGAACTTGCTTCGGGCCGACGCCGCCTCGATCCACTCGCGGCTAGATGAACTGGCCGACGCCCTGGAGCAGGGCTGGACCGTTGCACAGGTAGGCCGCGCCACCCGAACCGCACAGGCGAAGCTGGACGCCATCGAAGCCCAGATGATTGACGCCAACGCCGCACGGATCTTCGACGGCCTAATCGGTGTACTTGACGTACGCGCAGCGTGGGCCGCGCTGAATGTGGACAGGCAACGAGCCGTGGTCGACGCCCTCATGGTCGTAACGGTGCACCCCACCAAGCGTGGACGCGGCTGGCATCCCGAGCACATCGTCGTTGCGTGGCGCAAGGCGGAACACGCTCCCCTGTAATCCCTAAATCGCCCCCCCTAACCTGATGAAGACCGGAGTTGGCGATAGCAAACTCCCCGAGATTAAAGTTGTGGCTTACAATTAGTAGTAGAAGGGGGTGCGAGCTACATGTCCGAGACCAGAGTCATTGGCGGGCGCACCTTCACCGTGACGCACCTTCCCGCTCAGCGGGGATGGACGCGGAACGTCATAGCGCACAAGGGAGCACGTGGCGGCAGACGTGCGATTCATCGCACTGGCCGACCGGGTCCGATCAGAGTGGGCTAGTAGTACCTGAGCAGTAAGGCGGGCAGGCTCAGCGCCATAACTGAGCGTGGTGGACAACCGGGTGCCTATCGTCCCAGACCTAAGCAGCGTTGAGCTGTGAGCGACCCCCAGGCCGATCTTGCAAAAGATCAATCCCGTTGGGACGCATGTATGCCCAAGAGCGAACGGCGAAGCCCCAGAACACCAAGACGGTTGGCCCCCATCGTGAATTCGATTGGTGTTCAGCGTAGTTCGACTCCCTATACCCGAGGAGAACACGGGACATGGAGGCAATGGGGACAGAGACGTTATCCCCTCTCCCGAGCCCGTAATACAGAAGCCACTCACCAGTAGGAGCAGACCCGTGGCGCACACCGATGAACTTTTCACAATCGAGGAGGCCGCCTCGTATCTCGGCCTCGGCACGTCCCGGCTGTATCAGCTTCGGGGGACGGGTGAGGGTCCGGTTTCCTGGCGGCTAGGCAAGCGCCTGGTCTACCCGCGAAGCGGGCTCGACGCATACCGGGCGGATCAGCGGCAGCGGACCATGCGGGGGCATGGCGTGGTGACGGTGTGACCGCACCAGCCGGGGCGGTCCAGGCCGCGAAGCTCGTCAAGATGAACGGCAAGTTCGTCGTAGTCCAGTGTCCGTTTTGCGGTTGTCAGCATGCTCACGCGTCCACGTCACGCGGCTCAGCTGAGGTAGTCGCTCTGTGCCACAAACCATTCCAGCCGTTGCTGACCTACGCCATTCCCCGCGACTACACAAAGAGGACGAACTGATGGGCTATATCGCCATGGCTGACTATGAGTCGACGCCGCGCATCACCGACCCCACCGAGCTGCTGGCCGAGGAGAAGCTGAGGTCCGCATGGCTTCGTCAGCTCCTCGCCGAACGTGACGCCGAGCTGGCGGCACGGGAACGTGCCATCAACGCGGCGTACCTCGACTCACTGGGCTAGTGGCCGACGCACTCCCGCGAGCATGTATCGAATGCGGGACCGACATCGCGACCGGCTCACGGTGCCGTGACTGTCGGCTACCCCGAACGCCCCAGCCTAGCGCCACCGCCCGTGGCTACGACCACCGATGGACCGTGCTGAGCCGACTAGCGAGACAGCAGCAACCCTGGTGCACAACCTGCGGAGCCCCGAACACCGCCGACAACCCGCTTGGGGTGGATCACACCCCAGCCGCTTGGGCGAAGCTCGCCAGCGGTAGACGGCTGACCCTCGCCGACTTCGAGTCAGGTCTGTTAAGTGTGGAATGCCTCCGATGCAATGTCGCCAAGGGCAACGCTCGCGGCAGCAACGTCAACAGGCCCTCAGATCGCCTGTAGCGCAGCATCGCAGCGCCCCAGGTCCATCTCTCCAGCAAACCCCTGAACGCCTGCCAGCGTGGCGCACAGCCCCGGCGATCAGCAAAGGGGTGGCGGGGTGCCCCAAGCTGCCTCGCCGCAGGACGGACGATGCAAAGCGCGAAGCCAATTACTCTCTGGGCGTCGAGCTAGACATCGGTCATCGTCGCGGCAGAGGAACCGCCTTCTAGATTGTCGTCGGCCAGTTCGACCCATGCGCCAGGTGCGAGGTAGTGATGCGCGGTCTGGGTGCCGTCCTTGTTATCCATCGTGATGTGGAGGACACCGCTTTCCATGACCTCGTAGGTGTTCTTATCGGACTTGTAGGTCCGCTTTCCTGACTTGTGTACGACCGTGAATGCCATTTTTGCAGTCTGTCAGAGGCCACCAGTGCTACTTCTCGGCGGCTCTTGGCAGGGTGAACCGCGACTTCAAGGGATAGGCGCTGAACCGCTTTCCTTGTGTCATGCGGTCGAGGTGCCGGTTCATCGACGAGGTTGTGCGCAATGCACGCCGGAGCGCGTTCTGATAGTTCGTCATTGCCCCCTCGACCAGCTTCGCCCGCTCGTCGGCAGGCACTACAAACTGCAGGTCACTCTCCACGTCAACGGCCCAATTCATCACGCCGAGGATGGCGTCTATGAGCACCGATAGATGTCGCTCATTAGGAACCAGGAGCGTCCTGCGCAAAACCATGAGGGCGTTGTACTCGGTCCATAGTTCGGATCGAATGCCCTCATTGAGCATGTGCCCCCCATTTGCGAGACCGAGTGCCTCCCGACACAGCTCGCCCACCTTGTCGATGTGTTCGCCCAGTTCCTTGCGCTTCTCTCGCTGGTCTTCGGTGTAGGGCTTACGCGAATCCCGTCGCCAATTCAGCAGATTCACGCCGAGACTTCCTAGCCCCGCTAACCCTCCGATTTGCGTCAACGTCTCAAACCACCCCATAGGAGCAATGCTGTCATGAGTGCCGGCCCAAAGAGAGCTGTGGACGCTTCGCCGCTGCCGTGGCGTCCACGCTCTTCGGGTTCCGCGCGCTTCGAGGCATTTTGCCTCCGATTCATCAGGGTTCCGAAGGGCGCGGGGGCGCTCGCTCCACTTCGGCTTCGCCCCTGGCAGATAGAGCTAGTCGGTAGCGTTCTAGACGCCGAGCGGACTCCCCGCATTGCCGGATGGGCGCTGCCTCGTGGGCAAGGAAAATCCACTCTCGTCGCTGCTTTGGGCCTCTACGAACTGATGACCGGTGGCGAGGGAGCCACGGTCATCGTCGCGGCGGTTGACGAGCGCCAGGCAGGCATTGTCTTCGGTATCGCCCGCCGAATGGTCGAGCTGTGCCCTGAGCTTGAGTCGCGGGTGCAAGCGTTCAAGGACAAGTTGGTAGTGCCGAGTCGCGGTGCCTCGTTCCAGTGCTTGCCGTCCACCCCGGCATCCCTTGAGGGTCTTGACTATTCGCTCGCAATCTGCGACGAGATCGGACGACAGGATCCCGAGACGTGGCAGGTGATCGCCTTGGCGTCGGGCAAGCGGGAGCGATCGACGCTGATTGGCATTGGTACACCCGGCCCACGGGAGGACAACGTCCTGGCGCAGCTTCGCGCCTATGCCCAGGAGCATCCGGAGGACGGTTCGCAGGTCTACGTTGAGTTCAGCGCAGCGGGCTTCGAGCACGTCCATCCCGTTGACTGTGCGCATTGCTGGGAGCTAGCCAATCCGGCGTTGGATGACTACCTCTACCGCGACGCCCTCCAGGCGCTGCTGCCACCCAAGACGAGCGAGGCCAACTTCCGACGAGCTCGGCTGTGCCAGCCCGTTCACACGAACAGTGACCCGCCGCTGCCACCTGGGGTATGGGACGGCCTGGCTGACGGGGGAGAGATTCCCGCCGGATCGCGGGTAGTCATCGCGTTCGATGGAAGCTACAGCGGTACCGACGCCACGGTGCTCGTGGCCGCGACGGTCTCGCCCAAGCCACACGTACAGCTCATCCAGTGGTGGGGTCGGCCTGATCCGAAGGACACCGAGTACCGCGTGCCCATCCTGGAGGTGGAGCAGGCCATCAGAGACGCGTGCCGCCGTTGGGACGTAGTCGAGATAGCCGCCGATAGTTACCGCTGGCAGCGGTCCCTGGCTGTGCTGGAGGCAGATGGCCTGCCCGTCAGGGACTTTCCCCAAAGCATCTCCCGCATGTCGGCAGCCACCTCGGGATTCCTTGACGCCTGCCGCAACGAACAACTGAGTCATTCAGCCCACCCACTGATTGGCGAGCACCTGAACAACGCCGTCCTGACAGAGGACGGGCGCGGTGGGCGACTGGTGAAGGCCAACCGGTCCCGACATGCGGGCCGTATCGACGCCGCAGTTACCGCCGTGATGGCGGTATCGCGGGCCACCTGGCACGCCACCAAGCCGAAGAAGTCAAAGAAAGCGTGGAGTTTCCCGTCGTGAGTTCACCCCTACTGATCGAGATGCAGCAGCGCCTGTCAGCCGGTCTGCACCGTCGATCCGAAAACCGTTCCTACTGGGATGGCAAGCAACCTCTGGCGTTCCTGGCCCCCGAAGCCCGTGCCGCACTGGGCAGCCGCTTCGGGACACTGTCGGTCAACTTCGCTCGCGTGTCGATTACCGCACTGACAGAGCGGGTGCGGCTGAATGGCTTTGACGGCGTGCCGGTTTGGGACGATCTGCTGGCCCTGGACTACGACCAGCTTGCAGACACCCTGCACCGTGAAGCTCTCCTGCAGGGCGAGGCGTTCGCCCTGGTGTGGGCCGACGAGCAGGGCAATCCCACGATTACCATCGAGTCCGGTGAGACCGTGACCGTCAAGCGCGACGACGTGACCCGCAAGATCGTCGCCGGTATTAAGCAGGTCACGGTGAACACCACGCCAGCGACCGACGGACATACCGATGTCTGGCTCTTCACTGCCGAGACCGTGGAACATTGGCGAAGCAACACCCCGAACGGTGGCGGGGAGTTCCAGCTACTCGACACAGTTCCGAACACGCTCGGCGTCGTTCCCATCGTCAGCTTCACCAACGCTGACCTCCTGCCCTCGACCTGGCGAGGCACCCCGTACCTAGAGTACTCAGGCGAGTCGGAGATCGAACCGCTCAAGTGCCTCATCGACGGACTCGCCAAGACCATTGCCGATCTCGCGGTCGCGCAGGAGTTCACGGCCCGCCCGCGCCGTTGGGCCACGGGCATCGAAGCGGTTGAGGAGGTCATTCTCGACGCTGACGGCAACCCCGTACTTGATGACGACGGCAACCCAAGTACCCGGTCGGTCAATCCTATTCCGGAGGGCAGTCGGGCGATGCTCTCGGCGAATGACCAGGCCCGGTTCGGCCAGCTCGACGGCGCGAACCTGGCGGGATTCCGCACCTCTGTAGACATCTGGGTGCAGGCCATCATGACCGTCTCGGCCGTGCCGCCGCACATGGCCGGGTGTCACCACGGCCAATCCGTCGACCAGTGAAGCGATGCAAGCTGCGGAAGCTGGTCTGACCGCGCGGGCTGAGAGCAAGGCCAAGTTGTTCGGGCGTTCCCATGAGCAGGTGGCTCGCCTGGTCTACGCCATCCGACACGGCGTGGACGTACGGACCGTCAAGGTGCGAGCCATCTGGGGGCCGTTCGATGTGCGCAGCGAATCTGCCGCCGCCGACGCCGCCGCGAAGCTGATGGGCAGTGGCGTCATGAGTCGTCGCCTGCTGTTGGCGCGAATGGGCCTGTCGCAGGACCAGATCGAACGTGAGATGGCCGAAATCAACTCCGACGCACAGAATGCCCGCGACATCACCATGGGCCGCTACGTAGCCGGTCTGCAGGACCGTTAGCCCCACTCACTCCACCCGCACCCCAAAGTCGCTCAGCGTCGCTCCCAGGGGTGCGCAATCGCACCACATAAGGACAGGCATGCCAGAAGAGAACGCCCAAGAGGTTGTCGAGAATCCCGCCCAGGTCATCGCCGATGATCCCGCCGACGAACCGAAGACCTATGACGCCGACTATGTCAACGGTCTCAAGAAAGAGGCAATCGACCACCGGCACAAGGCCACCACTCTGGCCACCCGCTTGCACACCGAGTTGGTGCGCCAGACGGGACGCCTGGCCGATCCCGCCGAACTTGGATTCGACCCCACTCATCTGGACGACCCCGAGGCGCTGAGCGCCGCAATCGACGAACTCCTCACGCGCAAGCCGCATTACGCCGCCCGCACCCCGCACGGCAACGTCGGGCAGGGGGCGAAGGACCAAGGTGCGCAGCCGGGGAATCTCATCTCAACCCTCAAGTCGTTCGTGTAGTTCCATGAGATAATGGTGGAAGCGGGAGTGATTCCCGCGCCATTCTCATTTCGGGTGCGATGCCCATTCCCGCCGGACGTGATGTCCGCCGCAATGCAGGGCGTGATGCCCTAGCCGCATGCGATGAAAAGTTCTATCTCGGAAAGAGATTCCCTCATGGCAATCGCCATTCCCACCGGCAACACGTCGGCAATCAACGCTGCACTGTCCCAGGCCGTCGTCGGCCCCCTGCAGGAGAAGTCCACCTTCCTGTCCCTGCCCGGTATCAACATCGTGGACACCGCCGCACCGCTGCGCATTCCGCTGTCGGCGACCACCGCACCGGCAGCCGCGTTCACCGCCCCCGGCGACGAGATCGCTCAGCAGAACGTCGGCCTCACCGAGAAGGTGCTACTGCCCACTGAGCGAGTCGGCATCAAGTCGCTGACCGCCGTGTCCAACGAGCTGATCCGCATGGCTCAGCTCAACCTGGAGTCGGTACTTCAGCAGCGCATCGTTGAGGACGCCGCCGTGGTCCTCGACGCCGCCCTCTGGAACGGCGCTGGCACCGCCGACTCCATCACCGGCGTCCTGCACGGCGTGACCGCCACCAGCTCCGCTGACCTGCTGACCGATCCCGACGTGCTCATCGACGCCCTGGCCGAGATGGCCGAAAGCTATGTGACCCCAACGGTTCTCGTGATGCGTCCGACTACGTATGCGGCGCTTCGTAAGATCAAGGTGTCCAGCACTGACAACCGCTACGTGATCGACCCCGCCGCTGCGTTCGCCGTTGGTCAGCAGAACCTCTTCGGCGTGGCCGTGGTGACCACCACCGCGGTACCCGCCAACAGTGTGGCCATCCTCGACACGTCGCACATCTGGGTTGGTCGTGACATCGACTCCTCGGTCGTGGTCCTCACTGAGGCACTTGGCACCAAGGACAGCATCGGCATCCGCGCCGTCTCCCGCTACGACGTGCTGACCACACACGCGGCGGCAGTCCAGCTCTACAAGGCCAGCTAGCAATGGCGGCACCGGACAGTGCCGCTCTCGCCGCGTTCCTCGGCAGGTCCGTGAACTCAACGCAGGCCACGGCGGTACTCCAAGTGGTGACGGCACTCGCGAAGTCCTACACCCGTGGACAGGGATTCACCGCCGACGGACCTGCCGAGGACATCGCAGCGGCCATCCTCACCGCGTCAGCACGATTGATCAGCAACAGTTCAGGTCTGCTGTACGACGAGACCGAAGGACCGTCCTCGGTGAGTTACCGGTCTGCGTTCCAAGGGTTCTCAGTCGGTGAGCAGTCGACATTGAACCGGTACCGGGTACGGGCACTGTGATCGGCACCGTCTACCGCGCATCAAAGCGGGACGCACATGGAGACCCGGTCGACCAGCACGGCAACGCCGTTCGCCTCAGCGGTGACGGCGCGAAGCTCGGCACCATCGACGGAATGATCATCGGTGCCCGCACGTCGGACACCCTGGCCGTTCGCGGTGATGTTGTGTCGACCGCTGGTCTGATCGGTTGGCCCGCGTCGTCGGAAATATCCCCGCAGGCGGGTGACGTGGTCGAGCTGGACGGCCAACGGTTCGCGATCACCGGCCCCACCATCTGGGGCAGGCCGCACTCGTTGACGGGATCACCGGCCCGCTACTGCTGGATAACCGCCAGCGCGAACTAGAAGACTTGCCGTCCGTCCAATAGTCCTATGACGGGGATGAACACGGGCGGCACCCAACACGCCACCGAACGCGCCTCACGGCGCAAGGCTGTAAGGCAGCCTGCCAATCGGTGGCCAGGCGGGACTCAATCCCCCGCCGCACGCCCCTGGTCGGATGGGACCGATGCAGGGGCACATACTTCCCGAGAGTCGGTCTCGGGTGTGTGCGCCGTCCTCCACCTGGCAGCACCGCCAAACCCCCGCTGGTCCGCCAGCGGGGGTTTGTGCATTTTGGGTGCCCACATCATCGGGGGAAGGAGGGCTTTGTGGCACCCAAACATATTGCACTGCTTGATGATTCGTGCGCGCGGAGTTAGTGTCCTGGCCATGAATTCATCGGAGACCACTCACTGCCCCACCTGCCTGATCCGGATGCCCCACGGCCACCGCGTACCCGCAATGACGCCCGTGGCGCTCACCGACTCAGAACGCGCACTGTGGGAGAAGGTTAAGCCACTACCCCTGGCCTGAGTCCACGGCAGGCGAGACGTTCTCGATAGGCAAGCCCTGCGCCCATTCCTTGAGGTGCGGTGATCGCAGAGCGTTCTCAAGGACAGTGCGATTCTCAACTGGTACCTCACCGCTATTCGCGTACGCCTGGATGAACCGTTGAAGAACCGGCACATCCTCAATGTCGATGGTGTGTTGGTAACTGACGCCCCGCATGTCGCCGTGCAGGCTCATTACAAGGTTGATGACCGTCGAAAGTTGGGAGCCAATTAAGTCTCCACTCCCGAGCAGTGTCGGCACATCGGGGACGTTCGTTAACGGAGTCTCAACGAGAGCGCCTTGCTCGTAAGCTAAGACCATCTCCTGGAGAGTGCGCTTCGCTTGGGCAACGCTTTCGAGGTCCTGGTAATCGAGTGGGATAGTCCGGTAGACCGTGACGTCGAACGGAAGGGGCGAACCATCGCTGATCTGGATGTAAGGCTTATTGGCGGCGTGCCGGATGGCGAGTTCGTAGAAAACGTTGGCGTTGTTGCCGGTCAGGTCGAAGATCGCGATATCCGCCGATACAACGTGGCTCATGATCTGAGTCGTGATTGACCCGGCGACGGCGAGTTGATCAGCCCTGTTGACTGTGTAACCCATCGGCTGAACCGTCTCCGCGATGACGTGTTCCAGAATGAGGTCACTCCTCTTCCTGATCTCCGAGTTGTCCGGTCCAATTGGGGACGCCACGAAGCACGTCTTGCCCCGATCCGGCTCACCCGACAGTTGCGCAACGTTCATCTCAACCACCTGAGACCTCCTCTACTTTCCAGACTTAACCATGTCCGCGGATTCCCGTGCCGAACGCAACGCGAAATGGTCCCTTCGTGCACGTCAGACTGCTGTCGTTGCGCCGAGTAAGTTGATTGCCATGCCTAATCACGAACCGCTCAAGATCGTGGGAACCGAAGCCCACACCCCGGAGGGTCGGCGCTACGACTCGGAGAAGTACACCGTGCGCCTGACCCTCAATCGGCAACTGACCGACTTTGAGCGCCAGTGGATCAACACCACCGCGTATCAGACCGGTGCCCGCCCGTTGGGTATTAGCGGGGCCAACCCGCAGACCTTGCCGCGCACATTGATGATTTCCGACACGACACTGGAAGAGGTCGCCGCCGCCCGCGATGACATCAAGGCGTTCGTGGCAGCAGTCGAGACCAATGGTCACGAAGCCGAGCGGCAAGCACTGGACGAGGCGGATGCGTATGTCAACGCCGCCCGCGCCGAAGAGATCCGCCGCAAGGCCATTGCCGACTCCATTGACTGGACGTAGCCAAACACTCGTTGTGATGCAATTAACAGCGGCGTTGTCGCAGGTCAGCGCCCTAGGCCAACATTAGTGCCCGCGAACATCCTTGATGTCGTTCTCGGTGTGACCGATGTTCCAGTCGCCGCACAGCACGGCGTCGCGTCCCGCGCGCAGCAGGACCGCCATCCTCGCGGCGATCGCAGCCAGGAAGCGCTCCTTCTCGCGCTGACGCTCCGTCTCGGCCTCCCCGGTGGGCACGTAGACACTCGCGACGGTGAGGCCGGCGGTCTCGACCTCGACGTAGCGGCCGTGAGCGGCGAACTCGTTGGCACCCGGACCGATCAGGGTGCGCGTGATCGGGTGCCGGCTCAACACGGCAACACCGTTGCGGCCCTTGAGGTGTGGATCGGCGGACGCCAGGTGCCAGCCGCCGCCGAGGGCAGGGGCCAGGGCCTCGGCGAGCTGATCGTCGTCGGCGCGGGTCTCCTGCAGACAGACCACGTCGGCCGACGTCTGGTCGAGCCAGGGCAGGAGGCCGAGGTTCTCGGCGGAGCGTTCCTTGACGGCGGCGCGGATGCCGTTGACGTTGACGGTGCTGACGATCACGAGGGACAGACCCTAGCCGACGAGCCCGTCACCATTCTTGCGGTACCGCCGGTATCACCTTAGGGTCGGCGACATGACGACGCGTGACCCGATCCACCTCGGCGACCCCGGCGGAGAGCCGATCCTGATGCTGCATCCATTCCTGTGCTCGCAGGCGGTGTGGCGCACGGTCGCCGAGCAGCTGGCCGACACCGGCGAGTACGAGGTGTTCGCACCGACGATGGTCGGCCACCACGGCGGCCCCAAGGCGAGCTCGTGGTTCATGGGCACGTCCGATCTGGTCGACGACGTGGAACGACGGATGGACGAGCTGGGCTGGGACACCGCCCACGTCGTCGGCAACTCGCTGGGCGGCTGGGTGGCCTTCGAGCTGGAGCGCCGCGGCCGCGCCCGGTCGGTGACGGCGATCGCGCCGGCCGGCGGCTGGTCGCAACACTCGCCCACCAAGTACGAGACGGTGCTGAAGTTCCTCGCCGGCGGGCCCGTGCTGCTGGCGGCGCGCCTGCTGGGCCCCCGAATCCTGGGCCTGCCGTTTGCGCGACGCATCGCGACGCTGGCCGTGAGCGGTCCGGCGGACGGGCCAAGCCATCCGGATCTGGTCGACCTCGTCGACGACGCCACGCACTGCTCGGCCTACTTCCAGCTCTTGGTGAAGACGTTGCGCCTGCCCGGACTGCTGGAGTTGGCCAACGTCGCGGTCCCCACGCAACTGGTGCTGTGCGAGAAGGACCGGGTCTTCCCCACCCCGCGCGGCAACCGATATCTCATCGACAACCTGCCGCCCGACACCCAGGTGGTCCGTCTCGAGGGCCTCGGTCACATCCCGATGCTGGAGGCGCCGGGTCGGGTCACCGAATTGATCGCCGACTTCGTCGGGTCGCTCGCCGAACGCGAACGGGAGATTCCGCCGGCGGGTTAGGGCATCGGGTCAGGCCAGGGCCCTCTTGAGGTGATCGGCGATGGTGGCCAGGTACTCCTCGCTGGTCTGCCAGCTCTGCTCCGGTCCGATCAACAGCGCCAGATCCTTGGTCATGTAGCCGCCCTCGACGGTGCCGATGACCACCTCCTCGAGGGTCTCGGCGAACTCGACGACCGCCGGGGTGCCGTCCAGCTTGCCCCGATGGGCCAGGCCCCTGGTCCATGCGAAGATCGAGGCGATCGGGTTGGTCGAGGTCGGCTTGCCCGCCTGGTGCTGCCGGTAGTGCCGGGTGACGGTGCCGTGCGCGGCCTCCGCCTCGACGGTCTGCCCGTCGGGTGTCATCAAGACCGACGTCATCAACCCGAGTGAGCCGTAACCCTGTGCGACGGTGTCGGATTGAACGTCGCCGTCGTAGTTCTTGCACGCCCAGACGTAGCCGCCCTCCCACTTGAGACAGGAGGCCACCATGTCGTCGATGAGGCGGTGCTCGTAGGTCAGGCCCTTGGCGTCGAACTCGGCCTTGAACTCCTCGTCGAAGATGCGCTGGAACTCGTCCTTGAACATCCCGTCGTAGCCCTTGAGGATCGTGTTCTTGGTCGACAGGTAGACCGGATAGTTCTGCTGCAGACCGTATCTGAACGACGATCGGGCGAAGTCCTGGATCGACTTCTTGAAGTTGTACATCCCCATGATGACGCCGCCCTCGTCGGGGATTTGCACCACGTCGTGCACCATCGGCTCACTGCCGTCGGCCGGGGTGAACGTCACGGTGAACGTACCGGGCCCGTCGACCTTCGCGTTGAAGGCCCGGTACTGATCACCGAACGCATGCCGGCCCATGATGATCGGCTTGGTCCAGCCGGGCACCAGCCGGGGCACGTTGTGGATGACGATCGGAGCACGGAAGATCGTGCCGCCGAGGATGTTTCGGATGGTGCCGTTGGGCGACAGCCACATCTGCTTGAGCCCGAACTCGGAGACCCTGGCCTCGTCCGGCGTGATGGTGGCGCACTTGACGCCGACGTGGTGACGCAGGATGGCATTGGCCGCGTCGACGGTCACCTGGTCGTCGGTCTCGTCGCGGTGCTCGATGCCCAAGTCGTAGTACTCGAGGTCGACGTCGAGATACGGCAGGATCAGCGTCTGCTTGATCAGCTTCCAGATGATGCGGGTCATCTCGTCGCCGTCGAGTTCGACGACCGTGCCGTCGACCTTGATCTTGGACATGTGAGTCACATTACAAGGACCACCGTCACGCGTCAGCCGTGCGCGGACTCCAACGCCTCGTTGAACGTCTTGCTCGGGCGCATCACCGCCGTGACCTTCTCGACGTCCGGGTAGTAGTAACCACCGATGTCGACCGAATCACCCTGCACGCCATTGAGTTCGGAGACGATGGTCTCCTCGTTGTCGGCCAACGCCTTGGCCAGCGGCCCGAAGTAGTCGGCCAGCTCGGCGTCCTCGGTCTGCGCGGCGAGCTCCTGCGCCCAGTACATGGCCAGGTAGAACTGGCTGCCCCGGTTGTCGAGCTCGCCGGTCTTGCGCGACGGGTTCTTGTTCTCGTCCAACAGCTTTCCGGTGGCCGCGTCCAGCGTCGTGGCGAGGATCTTGGCCTTCTGGTTGTCCTCCTTGGAACCGAGCCCCTCGAGACTGGCGGCCAACGCGAGGAACTCGCCGAGGGAATCCCAGCGCAGGTGGTTCTCCTCCACCAGCTGGCTGACGTGCTTGGGTGCCGACCCGCCCGCACCGGTCTCGTACAACCCGCCGCCGGCCATCAGGGGCACGATGGACAGCATCTTCGCGCTGGTGCCCAGCTCCAGGATCGGGAACAGGTCGGTCAGGTAGTCGCGCAGGATGTTGCCGGTGGCGGCGATCGTGTCCTGGCCGCGCATCGCGCGTTCGATGGTGTGCCGCATCGCCCGCTCTTGGCTCATGATCGAGATGTCGAGACCCTCGGTGTCGTGGTCCGCGAGGTAGGTGGTGACGAGTGCCCGCAGCTCGTTCTCGTGCGGGCGTTCCTGGTCGAGCCAGAACACCACCGGCATGCCGGAGTCACGCGCCCTGGTGACCGCGAGCTTCACCCAGTCCCGGATGGGGGCGTCCTTCACGACGGGCATGCGCCAGATGTCGCCCTCCTCGACGTTCTGCGTGAGCAGCACCTCGCCGGTGTCGACGTCGACGATGTCGGCGACGCCGTCTTCGGGAATCTCGAAGGTCTTGTCGTGGCTGCCGTACTCCTCGGCCTTCTGCGCCATCAGGCCGACGTTGGGCACGGTGCCCATCGTCGTGGGGTCGAACTGGCCGTGGGTCTTGCAGAAGTTGACGATCTCCTGGTAGATGCGGGAGAACGTCGACTCGGGGTTGACGGCCTTGGTGTCCTTGAGCTTGCCGTCGGCGCCGTACATCTTGCCGCCGGCGCGGATCATCGCCGGCATGGACGCGTCGACGATCACGTCGCTGGGCGAGTGGAAGTTGGTGATGCCCTTCGCCGAGTCGACCATCGCCAGCTCGGGGCGGTGCTCGTGGCAGGCGTGCAGGTCGCGGATGATCTCTTCGTGCTGCGTCGCGGGCAGCGACTCGATCTTGGCGTAGAGGTCGCTCAAGCCGTTGTTGACGTTGACGCCCAGTTCGTCGAACAGCTGCTGGTGCTTGGCGAACGCGTCCTTGTAGAACACCTTGACGGCGTGTCCGAAGACGATGGGGTGGCTGACCTTCATCATCGTCGCCTTGACGTGCAGCGAGAACATCACGCCGGTCTCGTAGGCGTCCTGCATCTCCGTCTCGAAGAACTCACACAGCGCCTTCTTGCTCATGAACATGCTGTCGATGACGTCGCCCGCGTCGAGCTTCACCTCGGGCTTGAGCACCAGGGTCTCGCCGCTCTTGGTCTTCAGCTCCATCCGCACGGTGTGGGCCTCGTCCAGCGTCAACGACTTCTCACCGTGGTAGAAGTCGCCGTGCCTCATCGTCGCCACGTGGGTGCGCGAGGCCTGCGACCACTTCCCCATGCTGTGCGGGTGCTTGCGGGCGTACTCCTTGACGGCCTTGGGCGCGCGGCGGTCCGAGTTGCCTTCGCGCAGTACGGGGTTCACCGCACTGCCCAGGCAGGTGCCGTAGCGCTGCTTGATCGTCTTCTCTTCCTCGGTCTTCGGCTCGCCCGGATAGTCCGGAAGGTCGTAGCCCTTGGCCTTGAGCTCCTTGATGGCGTTCAGCAGCTGCGGCACCGAGGCGCTGATGTTCGGCAGCTTGATGATGTTGGTCTCCGGCAGCTGCGTCAGCTTGCCGAGCGCGCCAAGGTTGTCCGGCACCCGCTGCTCTTCGGTCAGGTAGTCGGAGAACTCGGCCAGGATGCGGGCCGCGACGGAGATGTCGCTGGTTTCGACCTCGATGCCGGCGGCGCCGGCGAAGGCGCGCAACACCGGGAGGAAGGCGTACGTCGCAAGCAGCGGCGCCTCGTCGGTCAGCGTGTAGATGATGGTCGGCTGCTCAGTCACTTGTCTGTCTCCCGGCGTCACGGTCGGTCTGCGTTCACGGTCATTATCGCGTCGAGTACGAACCTACGCGTAGCTCTCCTGCCGTAGATGGCGTGGGTGACCCGCGTCGACCCGACCACCGACCGGTACATGCCGCCGGTCACACCGTCGACGAATCGCGCCTAATTGACGCAAGGGAAAGTTACGATGCCGCCTCGTGAGGCGACTACTGGCAGCGGCCACCGCAATCCTGACGATGGTGCTGACGGCCAGCTGTGGCACGGAGCCCGCCGCACCGCAGGAACCCCAGAAACGTCCGGCCTCCCAAGCCGTCGTGATCGTCTCCGGCGGGGACGCGACCAGCCCGTTCACCACCCCCGACCAGGCCTGCGCCACCGGTCTGGCCGCCGGCAACACCGACACCGCCCTGCGCGCACACCTGCTGAAGCAGGGCTACGCCGTCTTCACCTCACCGGCCATGGCCGGTCGTGGGCAGGTGGTGGACCAGACCGGTTTCGGCCCCTTCGGAATCTGCCCGGTCACGCTGCCGGAGAACATGACGGTCGACTCGACCGCCAGCATCGACACCGCCGGCGAACACCTGGCCCGCTTCCTCGACTGGCTGCACGCCAACAAGGGAGTCACCGACGTCGACGTCGTCGCCCACTCGATGGGCGGCCTGTACTCACGGGCCGCCATCCGGGTCCTGACCAGCACGAACTCACCGGTGCACGTCCGATCGCTGACCACCCTGGGCACGCCCTGGCAGGGCTCCTACCTGTCGGACTACGCCAACGGGAACCTGCCCCTGAGCGACTGCCTTGGCAACCACCTCTGCGAATCCGCGATGACGGGCATGAAGGACGAAGTGCTGCGCCTGATGTCCGGCAGCGGCCGCGAGGTCAACCAGGCCTTCCTGATGGGCGCGAACGGGTGGAACCAGTTCCAATCCGGGGTGCTCGACCAGATCCCGGTCGTGTTGATCGCCGGGAAGAGGTTCACCATGCCGGGCAAGGTCAATCCCGCCGTGTGGCCCAACGACGGACTGGTCGCCCTGTCCAGCGCGCACGCGGTCGACGTCGCCGACTCGGTACTGCCGCACCGTCGCTGCTACACCGTCGACGACACCCACAGCATCTTCGTCTCCAATGCCGCCGGGCTGGAGTGGAATACGGCGATGACGTGGGACCCACGGGTCCTCGACCTGGTGCACCAATCGATCGAGGACGCCCCCAAGGCACTCGACGCGCCCACCCGCCAGGGCTGCCCCACGTAGAACCCACTGGCACCACCAACGGATCACGAGATACGCTTCGTTTCGGTCATGAGTGCCAGCGTCAAGCCCCGGCTCGCTGGCCGGCAACCCTCCAACCGCGGTGGGGTGCCCCGGGTGATTGACCAGGTTGAGTAGTCGTTCGGACGACACCGAACGGCTACACGGCAAGCGCGGGCCCGCCATGACGGGCCCCTTAGTAGACAGGGAAACCTGATGCGGAGGCCCCCGTTGTGTTGTTGACGCTGAACCATTCCCACACCTGATTCGTGCCGCCAGGGCACCCCCATCTCATTTCAGGAGACATTCCTTCATGACCGACGACTTCGACCCGACTGCCACATGGGCATTCGAGACCAAGCAGGTGCACGCCGGCCAGAGCCCCGACGTCGCCACCGGCGCGCGTGCGCTGCCGATCTACCAGACCACGTCGTATGCCTTCCGAGACACCGACCACGCGGCGGCCCTGTTCGGGCTGGCCGAGCCGGGCAACATATACACCCGCATCATGAACCCCACCCAGGACGTCGTCGAACAACGCATCGCGGCACTGGAAGGCGGTGTCGCCGCGCTGTTCCTGTCCTCGGGGCAGGCGGCCGAGACCTTCGCGATCCTCAACCTCGCAGGCGCGGGAGACCACATCGTGTCCTCGCCCCGGTTGTACGGCGGCACGTACAACCTCTTCCACTACACGCTGCCGAAGTTGGGCATCGAGACCACCTTCGTCGAGAATCCCGACGACCTGGACTCGTGGCGGGCGGCCGTGCGGCCCAACACCAAGGCGTTCTTCGGTGAGACCATCTCCAACCCGCAGATCGACGTCCTCGACATCCCCGGCGTCGCGGCGGTGGCCCACGAGAACGGCGTCCCGCTGATCGTGGACAACACGATTGCCACGCCGTACCTCATCCAGCCGATCGCCCACGGCGCCGACATCGTGGTGCACTCGGCGACCAAGTACCTGGGCGGGCACGGCACGGCGATCGCCGGCGTGATCGTCGACGGCGGAAACTTCGACTGGACCCAGGGCCGTCACCCCGGCTTCACGACCCCGGACCCCAGCTATCACGGCGTGGTGTTCGCCGAACTCGGACCGCCGGCCTACGCCCTGAAGGCGCGGGTGCAGCTGCTGCGCGACCTCGGCTCGGCGGGCGCACCATTCAACGCCTTCCTCATCGCCCAGGGCCTCGAGACCCTGAGCCTTCGCGTCGAACGGCATGTCGCGAACGCCCAGCGGGTCGCCGAATTCCTCAGCGCTCACGACGGCGTGGTGTCGGTCAACTACGCGGGGCTGCCGACGTCGCCGTGGTATGGCATCGGAAAGAAGTTGGCGCCCAAGGGAACCGGCGCAGTGCTGGCCTTCGAGCTGGCCGGCGGCATCGAGGCCGGCAAGGCGTTCGTCAACGCCTTGACGCTGCACAGCCACGTCGCCAACATCGGCGACGTCCGGTCCCTGGTGATCCACCCCGCCTCGACGACACACGCGCAGCTCTCACCCGCCGAACAACTCGCCACCGGCGTCACGCCCGGGCTGGTCCGGCTGGCCGTCGGAATCGAGGGGATCGACGACATCATCGCCGACCTCGAGCAGGGCTTCGTCGCCGCCAACGCCGTCTCCGCGGCCCCGCAGGCCACGGTCTCGGTGTGACGGTGAACCTCGTCGTGAGAGAAGAGAAGTGACGATCATCGAAGCCCCCGACACTCCCCTGGTGACGCTGCCCGCAGAGGGCGAGATCGGCATCGTCGACGTCGGTTCACTGACCCTGGAGTCCGGGGTGGTTCTCGACGACGTCCGCATCGCGGTGCAGCGGTGGGGTGAGCTGTCGGCGAATCGCGACAACGCCGTCGTCGTCCTGCATGCGTTGACGGGCGATTCCCACGTGACCGGCCCCGCGGGACCCGAGCACCCCACGCCCGGTTGGTGGGACGGAGTGGCCGGACCCGGCGCACCCGTCGACACCGACCGCTGGTGTGCGATCGCCACCAACGTGCTGGGCGGCTGCCGCGGCTCGACCGGCCCCAGTTCGATTGCGCCAGACGGAAAGCCATGGGGGTCGCGGTTCCCCGCGATCACGGTGCGCGACCAGGTCACCGCCGATCTCGCGGCCCTCGCGGCGCTGGGCATCACCCAGGTCGCCGCGGTCGTCGGCGGATCGATGGGCGGTGCCCGCGCACTGGAGTGGATCGTCGGACATCCCGAGACCACCAGGGCGGCACTGGTTCTGGCGGTGGGAGCGCGCGCGACCGCCGATCAGATCGGCACCCAGTGCACGCAGGTGGCGGCCATCAAGGCAGATCCCCACTGGCAGAACGGCGACTACCACGGCACCGGCCGCTCGCCGCAGGACGGCATGGAGATCGCCCGCCGCTTCGCGCACCTGACCTACCGCGGCGAGGCCGAGCTCGACGAGCGGTTCGGCAACGACGCCCAGGGCAACGAGAACCCCGTCACCGGCGGGCGCTACGCGGTGCAGAGCTACCTCGAGCACCAGGGCGGAAAGCTGGCCCGCCGTTTCGACGCCGGCACCTACGTCGCGCTGACCGACGCGTTGAGCAGTCACGACGTCGGCCGCGGCCGGGGTGGGGTGGCGGCAGCCCTGAACCGGGTCACCGTGCCGGTGATCGTCGGAGGCATCACCTCGGATCGCTTGTATCCGTTGCGATTACAGCAGGAGCTGGCTGACCTGCTGCCGACGTGCACCGGGCTCAACGTCGTCGACTCGGCCTTCGGTCACGACGGCTTCCTCGTCGAGACCGACGCGGTCTACGCGTTGATCAGGCAGACACTGGAGTTCGCGGCGACGTGACCACCGACGAAACGCGGCAGCGTTCCCTGTCCTTCGGCGAGGAGGCCGCGGCCTACGAACGGGGCCGACCGTCCTACCCGCCGGAGGCCATCGACTGGCTTCTTCACAGCGGTGCACGCAACGTGCTCGACCTCGGCGCCGGCACCGGCAAGCTGACGATTCGGCTGGTCGAACGCGGGCTCGACGTCATCGCCGTCGACCCCATCCCCGAGATGCTCGAGGTCCTGAGCCGGTCGTTGCCCGACACCCCCGCGCTGCTCGGCAGTGCCGAGGAGATTCCGCTGCCCGACGACAGCGTCGACTCGGTGCTGGTGGCCCAGGCCTGGCACTGGTTCGATCCCGAGCGCGCCATCAAGGAGGTCGCCCGGGTGCTGCGTCCCGGCGGACGCCTGGGCCTGGTATGGAACACCCGCGATGAACGCCTGGGCTGGGTGAAGGATCTCGGCCGCATCGTGGGCCACGAGGAAGACCCGTTCAGCCGCCAGGTCACGCTGCCCGCGCCGTTCGTCGGGCTGGAGCGTCAGCAGTTCGAGTGGACGAGTTACCTGACGCCGCAAGCGCTCATCGACCTGGTGGCGTCGCGGAGCTACTGCATCACCTCCCCTGCCGCGGTGCGCTCCAAGACCCTCGAAGACGTGCGCACGCTGCTGGCGACGCACCCCGCTCTGGTCAACACGACCGGCTTGGCACTGCCGTACATCACGGTGGGGGTGCGGGCCACGCTGGCCTGACCCCCGCCGACTGCACGCACGTTCACGGGGTCTCTCGACGGATGCGTACGTCATGCGGGCGGTCGGCGGGCAGTCCTCCGGTGACCACGTCGCGGACCAGCGGAACGCCGGGCCGATAGGCCAGGTGGACGTACGACGGCGCGTCCAGCACGACGAAGTCCGCCCGCCGACCGACTGCGAGGACCCCGACGTCGTCACGGCGCAACGCCTTGGCGCCGCCCGCGGTCGCCGACCACAGCGCCTGCGCCGGGGTGAAGTACATGTCGCGCACCGCGACGGCGATGCAGAACGACATGCTGGAGGTGAACGACGACCCCGGGTTGCAGTCGGTCGCCAACGCGACCGTGGCGCCGGCGTCGAGGAACCGTCGGGCGTCGGGCCACGTTGCGCGAGTGGAGAACTCCGCGCCGGGAAGCAACGTCGCGACCGTCGTGTCGGCCGCCGCGGCGAGCGCGGCGACGTCGGCGTCGGCGGCGTACGTACAGTGGTCCACCGAGGCCGCCCCCAACTCGACGGCCAACTGGATCCCCGCGCCCTGCTCGAGCTGACCCGCATGCAGCCGCGGCACCAAACCCGCGGCCATCCCCGCCTGCAGGATCGTTCTGGTCTCGTCGACGTCGAAGGCGCCTCTGTCGCAGAAGACGTCGACCCAGCGCGCCAGCGGCGCACACGCCTGCATCATCGGGCCGACGACCAGGTCGACGTACCCGTCGCGGTCGTCGCGGTACTCCTGGGGCACGACGTGGGCCCCGAGGAAGGTCGTCTCCTCGGTGAACGCGCCCGCCAGCCGCAACGCCCTGGCCTCGTCGGCGACGGTCAAACCGTAACCGCTCTTGGTCTCGAACGTCGTGACGCCACCACGGAGGAGTTCGTCGGCTAGCCGCTGGAGGCCGTGATCGAGGGTCGAATCGTCGGCAGCCCTGGTGGCCGCCACCGTGGTGGCGATGCCGCCGGCCGCGTAGGCCTGCCCGCTCATCCGCGCCGCGAACTCCGCGGACCGCTCCCCCGCGAACACCAGATGCGCATGGCTGTCCACGAATCCGGGGATCACGCTCGCGTAGCCGAGGTCGACGCGGGAGTCGGCGTCCGGGGCGTGCTCCCGTTGCCCGACCCACGCGATGCGGTCCCCCTCGACCACCACCGCGCCGTCCCTGACGATGCCGAGGGCAGTTCCGTCCCCCTGGCTCGGGTCGTTGGTGACCAGTTCGCCGATTCCGGTGTACAACGTGGTCATCGAGCGGACTCCTCCATCAGCGCCGAAATGGTCTCGGCCAGTGCGCCGCCCACGTCGTCGACGCCGCGGTGCCGCCGATCGGCCACCACGACGCGACCGTCGACGACGACGTCGGTGACGTCGGCGGCAGTGGCCGCGAACACCACGTTCTCGACGGTCGCACCGCCACCGGCGGTGCGCACCGACGCCAGGTCCACCGCCACCAGGTCGGCGCGCGCACCGACGCGCAGGACACCCGCGTCCGCCCACCCGAGGGCCTGATGTCCGTCGAGAGTGGCTGCGGCGAGCAATCTCTCGGCCGCCACGATGCCCCGTTCCCGGCGGGCCAGGCGCTCGTCGAGTTCGGTGGCGCGGGCCTCCTCGAACAGGTCGACCACCGCATGGGAGTCCGACCCGAGACTGAACGGCCCGCGGCCGGCCAGGAGGGCGGCGGCCGGCCCGATGCCGTCCCCGAGGTCGCGCTCGGTGGTCGGGCAGAAGCACACCCCCGTGGCAGTTCGGTCGAGGTCGACGAGGTCCTCGTCGGTCAGGTGCGTGGCGTGCACGGCGGTGGTCCGGGGACCGAGTACGCCCGCGTCCCGCAGCAGCGCCGTCGGGGTGGCGCCGTGCACGGCGAGGCACTGGTCGACCTCGGCGGTCTGCTCGGAGGAGTGCACGTGCAGGGGGGCGCCGTGCGCGTCGGCCCACTCGACGACCGCCGGCATGTGCTCGAGTGGCACGCCGCGCACCGAATGCAGTGCCGCGCCGACGACGACGTGGTCGTCGGAGACCTGCCGGTGAAGCTCCTCCACCCGCTCGGCCCAGCGGTCGCCACTGCCGTCGCCGAAGCGCTCCTGCGGCCCCGGGGCCAACGGTGCGCCGTCGACTCCCGCACTCAGATAACACGTGTCGAGCAGGGTCAGCCGCACGCCGGCGTCGGCGGCAGCGGCGATCAGAGCCTTGCCCATCTCGTTGGGGTCGGCGTACGGCACGCCGCCGACGTCGTGGTGCAGGTAGTGAAATTCGCCGACCGCCGAGATCCCGGCCAGGGCCATCTCCGCGTACACCGCCGTGGCAAGCCGTCGATAGCCGTCGGGGTCCAGCCGACCCGCGGCCCGGTACATCAGGTCGCGCCACGTCCAGAACGACCCGCGATCCCGCTGGGTGCGGGAGCGCAACGCGCGATGAAAGGCGTGGGAGTGCGCGTTCGCCAGGCCGGGCACGACGAGACCCGCCAGCCGCCGCGACGACGGGGGTGGCGCGACGCCCACGTCGACGGAGGTGATGCGGCCGTCGGACTCCGTGATGGCGACCCGGTCGGCGACCGTGTCTCCGCCCAGCCACGCGTGTTCACACCACCAGGTGCTCACCCCACCCACTCCGTCATGACGTCGGCGAGCGCCTCCGCACCGACGTGGCAGTCGGCGGTCTCGGCGTGCTCCTCCGGGGAGTGCGACACCCCGGTCGGGTTGCGCACGAACAGCATTGCCGTCGGCACCCTCGCCGACAGGATCCCGGCGTCGTGGCCGGCCTGTGTAGGCAGCACCGGCACGTCGCCAAGGCGGGCCAGCGCACGCTGCAGCCGCGCGCGTGGGCCGTCCGGGAATTCGACGATGGGCGTGACGGATTCGGCGACCACGCGGAGGTCGACGTCGTCGGCGGACGCGAATCCCCCGGCTTCGGCGCTGATTTGTGCGACCAGCGCCGTCAGGGTTGCCTCGTCGGCGGCGCGGGCGTCGAGCCATGCCCGGACTCGGGACGGAATCGCGTTGGCGCCGTTGGGCGACACCAGCACCTTGCCGAAGGTGGCGACCGCCTCGTGCCGGGCCGCCGCCGACCGGGCGGCGTGCACCGACGACGCGAAGGCCAGCATCGGGTCACGCCGGTCGACGAGCCGAGTGGTGCCCGCATGGTTGGCCGCGCCGTCGAAGGTGAACTCCCACCGCCCATGTGGCCAGATCGACGACGCCACGGCGATGGGACGGTCGACGAGGTCCAGCGCCCGGCCCTGCTCGACGTGGAGCTCGACGTAGACGCCGATGCGTGCGAGCAGCGCGTCGTCGACGCCGAGGTGCTCGGGATTGCGCCCCGCCCGCGTCAGGGCCTCGGCGAGCGTGACCCCGTCGTTGTCGCGCAGTCCACGGGCCCGATCAGCACTCAGGGCACCGGTGACGAGTTGCGAACCCACGCAGGCGACGCCGAAGCGGGCCCCCTCCTCGTCGGAGAATGCCGCTATCGCAACGGGAATCGTCGGCACGACGCCGCGGGCACGGACGACGTCGACCGCCGCGAACGCGGAGACGACGCCGAGCGGCCCGTCGTAGGCGCCACCGTCGGGCACCGAGTCCAGGTGCGATCCGGTGACGAAGGCGCCCGTCGGCTCACCCGTCCATCCCGGCGGTAGCCACCAGGCCCACAGGTTGCCGTTGCGGTCCTCCTCGAAGGACATCCCCCGCTGCTGCGCGCAGCCACGGAACCACTCGCGCAGCGTCAGGTCGGCGTCCGACCAGGCGAACCGGCGGTAGCCCCTGGTGTCCTTGTCCTGACCGACGTCGAGGATGGATCCCCACATCGAGTCGAACGAGGTCATTCGCTCTCCTGCATCGGGATTCGCACTCCTCGCCTGGCGGCCACCTCGACGGCGTACTCGTACCCCGCGTCGGCGTGGCGGATGACGCCCATGCCGGGATCGTTGGTCAGCACGCGCTCGAGCTTCTGGGCTGCCAGTTCGGTTCCGTCGGCCACCGACACCTGCCCGGCGTGGATGGAGCGGCCCATGCCGACCCCACCGCCGTGGTGAATCGACACCCACGTCGCACCGGACGCCGTGTTCAGCATCGCGTTGAGAAGCGGCCAGTCCGCGATCGCGTCGGAACCGTCGAGCATGGCCTCGGTCTCGCGGTAGGGCGAGGCCACCGATCCCGAGTCGAGGTGGTCGCGGCCGATGACGATGGGGGCGGACACCTCGCCCGAGGCCACCATCTCGTTGAACTTCAGTCCGGCCCGGTGCCGTTCGCCGTATCCGAGCCAGCAGATGCGGGCGGGCAACCCCTCGAACTCGACGCGCTCACCCGCCATGGTGATCCACCGCCGCAGATGCTCGTTCTCCGGGAACAGCTCCAGGATCGCCTTGTCGGTGGCGGCGATGTCCTTCGGGTCACCGGAGAGGGCGGCCCACCGGAACGGGCCGAGACCCTCTTCGAACTGCGGCCTGATGTAGGCCGGCACGAAACCGGGAAAGTCGAAGGCACGGCCGTAACCCGCCTTTCGGGCTTCGTCGCGAATCGAGTTGCCGTAGTCGAAGACCTCGGCGCCCTTGTCGAGGAAGCCGACCATCGCGGCGACCTGCTTGGCCATCGACTCCTGCGCCTGCTCGGTGAAGTAGGCCGGATCCTTCTCCGACATCTTCTTCATGTCCTCGAGGTCGATCCCGATCGGCAGATAGGACAACGGGTCGTGCGCCGAGGTCTGATCGGTGACGATGTCGATGGGTGCGTCGCGTTCGAGCAGGGCGGGAAAGACCTCGGCGGCGTTGCCGACCACTCCGATCGACAACGGGCGCTTGGCATCTCGCGCCTCGACGGCCTTCGCCAGCGCGTCGTCGAGGTCGGTGGCCTTGACGTCGAGATACCGCTTGGAGATGCGCCGGTCGATGCGCGTCTCGTCCACGTCGACGCAGATCGCGACGCCTTCGTTCATGGTGACCGCCAGCGGCTGCGCACCACCCATGCCGCCGACGCCACCGGTGAGGGTGATGGTGCCGGCGAGGCTGCCGCCGAACTTCTTCTTGGCGATCGCCCCGAACGTCTCGTAGGTGCCCTGAAGGATGCCCTGGGTGCCGATGTAGATCCACGACCCGGCCGTCATCTGGCCGTACATCGTCAGACCCGCCGCCTCCAGTGCACGGAACTGCTCCCAGTTGGCCCAGTCGCCAACCAGATTCGAGTTCGCGATCAGCACTCGGGGTGCCCACACGTTGGTGCGGAACACGCCGACCGGCTTGCCGGACTGCACCAGCATGGTCTCGTCGTCCTCGAGCCCGCGAAGCGTTCGCACCAGCGCGTCGAAGGCCGGCCAGCTGCGGGCCGCCCGCCCCGTGCCGCCGTAGACGACCAGGTCGTCGGGATGCTCGGCGACCTCGGGATCGAGGTTGTTCATCAACATGCGCAGGACGGCTTCCTGTTGCCAGCCCTTGCAGGAGAGTTCGGTTCCGCGCGGGGCACGGACAGGACGGGGACCGGCGACGGGGGCGGCCCCAGAGGTGGTGGTCATGTCAGATGACGTCCTTTGTCGAAGTGCCTAAGATCCGCTGATGCCTGCGCCGGCAAGCCACTTCTTCGCAATGTCAGCGAGATTGGTGCCCGTGGCGGCCTCGGCGTTCATGGAGATGAGGTCGTCGGTGGTGAGCTTCGCCGAGACGGCGTCGAGCGTCTTGGTGATGGTGTCGTTCTCCTTGGCCTTCTTCATCACCGGAACCACGTTCTCGGAGGCGAACAGATGCTTGTCGTCGTCCAGCGCGACGAGGTTGTTGGTCTTCAGACCGGGGTCGGTGCTGAACAGGTTGCCCGCCTGGATCTGGCCGTTGGTCAGCGCCGCCATGGTCAAGGTCCCCCCGGCGTCGAGAGTGACGAAGTCCTTGAAGTTGATCCCGTAGACGTCACGCAGACCGACGACGCCCTGCTGGCGGGTCTTCCATTCCGCCGCTGCGCCGAGGACCATCTCGCCCGCGTGCGGCGCCAGATCCGAGAGGGTCTTCAGCTGGTACTTGTCGGCGGTGGGCTTGGTGACGGCGACGACGTCCTTGTCCTCGGCGGGCGAGGCCGTCAGCATCGACAGTCCCTGGGGCATCTTGGTGGTCAGCTCGGAGGTCACCGCCTCTTGGGTCGCGGCGGTCGACTTCGGGTCCAGGTAGCTCAGCAGCGCACCGGTGTACTCGGGCACGAGGTCGATCGACCCGTCCTTGAGCGCCGCGATGTAGACCTCGCGACTGCCGATGTTGAACTGCTCCTTGACCTTGACGCCCTTCGCCTGCAGCGCCTGGGAGTAGATGCTGGCGATCAGCTGGCTCTCGGTGAAGTCCGCGGAGCCGATGATGACCTGCGAGCCGGATGAGCCTTGGTCGTTGCCTCCGCCGGACAGGGGATCCGATCCCCCACCGCCGCACGCGCTGAGTGCCAGCACGGAGGTGAGGGCGAACGCCGACAGGATGGCGCGTTTCTTCATGGTCATTCTCCTTGGTAGGCGGTGCCGGGTGGCACCTAGGCGGCAGCTTTGGTGGGGGCTGGTGACGAGTTCTTCGTGGAGCGGCGGAGTCCCGGCGACACGACGAGGCTGCCGAGCCCTGCGAAGCCGAACTCCAGCAGCAGCGCGAGCGCGGCGACGAGGATTGCGCCGCCGGCCATCTCGCTGAAGTTGGCCTGCGCGCGGCCGTCGAGGATGAACCGGCCGAGGCCCTGCAGACCGAGGTAGGCCGCGATGGTCGCGGTCGAGACGATTTGCAGTGTGGCGCCCCTGACCCCGGAGAGCAGTAGCGGCAGGGCGCATGGCAGCTGGACCCGGACCAGGATCTGACGCTTGGTGTAGCCCATCCCGCGGGCGGCGCCCACGGCGTCGGGATCGGCGTTCTGGATGCCCGCGTAGGTGCCGGTCAGGATCGGCGGCACCGCGAGCAGGACGAGCACCACGGTGGTCGGCAGGACGTAGACGAGTTGCCCGGCCACGACCGGCGAGATGATCAGGAACAGTAGGACGAGCAGCCCCAGCGACGGCAGCGCGCGCAACGCGTTCGCGGATCCGGCCACCAGCGCCTCGCCGCGGCCGGTGTAGCCGATCACGATGCCGAGCGGCACCGCGACCGCCAAGGCGACCACGAGGGCGACGCCGGAGTACAGCAGGTGATAGCCGATCTGGGTCGGGATGCCGCCCGACCCGGTCCAGTTGGCGGGGTCGGTGAGCCAGCCGAAGATGTTCACGACGTCACCGTCCGCTGCCGCCACGGGGTGGCGAGTTTGTTGGCCCAGATGATCAGTCCGTCGAAGACCACGGCCAGCACGACGCAGAGGACGACACCGGTGACCAGCGGCGCGTACAGCCGGAGCTGAAAGCCCTGGGTGAACAGCGAGCCCAGCTGCGGAATGCCAAGCAGCGCAGCCATCGTCACGATGCTGACGTTGGAAACCACGGCCACCCGCAGGCCCGCCGCGATGACGGGGACCGCAACGGGCAGTTCCACCAGCAGCAGCCGCTGCCAACTGCGGTAGCCCATGGCCTCTGCCGCGGCCACGGTGTCGTGAGGTACCGAACCGAGCCCGTCGGCGACCACGCGCACCAGCAGCGCCAGGGTGTAGAGCGTCAGTGCGACGACGATGTTGACCGGATCGAGGATCTTGGTGCCCAGGATCGTCGGCAGGATGATGAACAGCGCCAACGAGGGAATGGTGTACAGCAGACCCGCGGTGCCGACGATCGCCGCGTACCCGCGCCCCGACCGGTGCGCCCACCACCCAAGGGGTAGTGCGAGCACCAGGCCGATCGCGGTCGGCACCAACGTCAGCCACACGTGGCTGATCGTGAGGTCGACGATCCGGCCAAGATTGGACGATATCCAGTTCATGCCGAAACCGCCGCGCTACGAGCGTCCTTGGCGCGTCTGATCGCGTCCAGTACGTCGTGGTCCGTGGCGGTGCCGAGCAGGGCGCCCGACTCGTCGGTGACGACGCACCGGCCACTGGGACTCGAGAGTGCGGAGTTGAGCAGATCCCGCAGCGGGTCGCTCCTGCGGGCCGAGGTGGCACTGAGGTTGACGTCTGCCTCCTCGACGCGGTCACCCCGCAGGTTGGCGGTGTCGACCCAGCCGATCGGAGCGTTTGCCACGTCGACGACCAGGATCCACCTGTCGTGGGACGCCCCGACGGTCGAGACCGGTTGTCCCACTTGAAGAGTCGGCTCGTCGGCGAGTGTGAGCAGGTCGTCGCAGGTGTGGAAGCCCAGTGCGCGGTAACCGCGGGCGGATCCGACGAAATCGGCGACAAAGGCGTCCTTGGGGGCGGCGAGCAGATCGGCGGGGGTGGCGGCCTGGGCCAGCGTCCCGCCTTGGCGTAGCACCACCACCTGATCGCCCAGCTTGAGGGCCTCGTCTATGTCGTGGGTGACCATGACGATGGTCTTGGAGATGTCGGCCTGGAGGCGAAGGAACTCGTCCTGCAACTGGTTTCGGACGATCGGGTCGACGGCGCTGAACGGCTCGTCCATCAGCAGGAAGGGTGGATCGGTGGCCAAGGCGCGAGCCACCCCCACGCGCTGCTGCTGGCCGCCGGACAGCTGCCAGGGATATCGTCGGGCGAATTTGGCGTCGAGCCCGACGCGCTCGAGAAGTTCCATTGCCGCCGAGCGGGTTTGCTTCTTCCCCCCGCCGAGCAGACGGGGCAGGGCGGCGACGTTGTCGACGACCGTGCGGTGCGGGAACAGGCCCGCGTTCTGGATGACGTAGCCAATCCTGCGCCGAAGAGCGACCCGATCCAGCGTCTGGGTGTCGACGCCGTCGAGTTCGATGGTGCCCGAGCTGGGTTCGATCAAGCGGTTGATCATCCGCATCGAGGTCGTCTTGCCGCAGCCGGACGGCCCAACCAAGACGGTGATCTTGCCGTTGGGCGCCATGACGTCGAGGCCGTCGACGGCGACGGTCCCGTCGGGGTACACCTTGGAGACGTTGTCGAACGTGATCATGACGATCCTTCTGGTGTGCGTGATTCGGTGGGACTGCTCAGACGGGCGGACACGTCCGCTGCTGCGGCGTACAGCATTCGACCGTACTGCGTCGTCTGGTCCGTGTTGACCCTGTAGCTCGGAATGACGAGGCTCAGCGCGGCGACGATTCTGGCCTGCGAGTAGACCGGGCAGGCGATCGCGGTGACGTCGGTCTCGACGCCGCGTTCGACGATTGCGTATCCGTCCTCGGACACCTTGCCCCGCAATGCCTGTCCGGCCGCCGAGACGTCCAACGGAACCGTGCGTCCGACCCAGCTGGCGTGGCGCACCGAATGTGTGCCCTCGACGATGTTGATGTACACCGCGGTGCCGGCGTGTCCCACGACGCTCAGGTACACCGACTCGCCCGTCTGAGTGGCCAGCTCGTCCATGGCGGGTCCGGCGAGGTCGACCAGCGACTCGTCGCTGAGGGCTTGGGCACCGAGTTGGATGATGCGGCTGCCCGGCCGGTAGGTGCCGGATTCGTCCTTGCGCACGAATCCGGTGGCCTCCAGGGTACGTAGCAGACGCAGCGCCGTACTCGGGGCCAGCTCGCAGTCCCTGGCGGTGTCCGCGAGATTCGCGCCGCCGCGGTCGCACACGCTCGCCAGCAGGGCCAGCGCCCGCTCGACTGTTCGGGTTGCTTGATCGGCCAACGTGACCTCCTCTCGGCACGAAGGTTAGGACGGCAGCGTTTCCTCCAGCAGCCCTTCTGTTGCTACTAGGTAAAATTTGGATTCCACCTGGTGGAATCATTGGCCTTCGGCGATGATAGGGCCCGTCGGGCGGCCATGGTGGAAGAACGAGGAGATCCTTGATGATCGAGCTGAGCGGAACGATGACCGTCGGCGACGTCGTGGCCCTGGCCGACGGTCGCGAGGCCGTCTCCGTTCCAGCCACCGTCCTCTCCGCCGTCGAGCACCTGCACCATTTGGCCGCGGATCTGAGCACCCGCTACGCGACCTACGGCCGCACCACCGGCGTCGGCGCCAACAAGATCGACACGATTCCGCCAGACGACCAGGAGTACGGCATGCGACTGCTGCGCAGCCATTCGGTCGACGCGGGTGACCCGCTGAGCGGCAGGACGGTGCGCTCGATGCTCGCGGTCCGACTCATCCAATTGTGTTTTCCGGGTGCGGGTTTGGACCCTGCGATCCTCACCGGCCTGCAGCGGATGCTCAACGACGACGCACTGCCCGAGGTGCTGCAGTACGCCTCCATCGGCACCGGCGACCTGGCCGCGCTCGCCGGAACGGCGCTGACTCTGATCGGCGAACGTCCCGCGACCCGCGATCTGACGCCGATGCCGCCGTGGGGTGCAGACAGCGCCTTGCCGTTCATGAGCAGCAGTGCGCTCACGGTGGGGCGCAGCTGCCTGGCCGTCGACGAACTACTCCGGCTGGAACGCGCGTCGAGTGTCATCTACATGCTGAGTTTCCTTGCTCTGCAGGGTAATCCGTCGGCCTTCTCGCCCGTCGCAGCACGGGCTGCAGCCGCCACGCAGGTGGAGACCGTCGCCACCAGGCTGCGCGACCTCTACGCCGACAGCGCCGACCCCGCCCGTCCACCTGCGCGCATCCAGGACCCCTACGGTCTGCGGGTGTACCCGGTGGCCCACGGCAGCGTCGTCGCCTCGCTCTGGTCGCTCGTCAGGCAGCTCGAGCGGACGCTCAACGCTGCGCAGGAGAATCCACTCTTCGACGCCGACGGCGACGAAGTCGTCCACCACGGCGCGTTCTACCAGGCGTCGCTGTCCCTCGAACTCGACGGTGCCACCTTGGCGCTGGCCCTGACCGCGCCCATCACGCACTCCCGAATCAGGATGCTCAACGACCCGGACACCAACGGCGGCAACGCGTTCCTCGCCGCCGATGCGCACGGCTCCTCCGGGCTCATGATGGTCGAGTACGTGGCGGCTGGCGCCATTGCGGAGATTCGCAACGCCGCGCAGCCGGCGTCGGTCGGGACCCTGGTGCTCTCGCGCGGCGCAGAGGAGGACGCCACGTTCGCCTCGCAGGGCATTCACCAGCTCGAGCGATCGGCCGCGGCCTACCGCGTGCTGCTGTGCTGCGAGCTGGTCGGGGCCGTCCGACTGCTACGGCAACGCAGGATCGACCGCAGCCTGACCGGAGTGCTCGGCCACGCGGTGGAACTGGCGTCGGGCCTGCCGCGCAACGACGAGGACCGCGACCTTCGCGGCGACATCGCCACGGCGGAGCCGCTTCTCGATCAGCTCGGGCAGTTGATCTAGCTGGTGCCCAGTGGATCGATGGTCAGCGCGATGTAGGCCAGCGCCGCGCTGACCGTGGCGGTGGTGGCGACGTCGACGGTCCGCGACCGCACCACCAGCAGCCCGGCCCGGTCGTCGGTGAACGCCAGCCGCAGTGCCGCGGCCACGCCGACGCCGATGGCCAGCACCAACGCACCGCGCCGCCAGTACCCCGCCACCACCAGACCGAACGCGGCGAGCAGGAACAACCCGACCGTGAGGATGGGCCACTGACCCGCGAAGACCCGGTGGGCGAGTCCCCGTGCGGTCACGCGAGCTCGGCTTCCCTGCTCTTCGCGGAAGCGCTCAGCACGCCCTCCTCGAGTTCGACGACGTTGGTGAGCAGGAACGCCCTCGTCAGAGGTCCGACGCCACCCGGGTTCGGCGACACGTGACCCGCGACGTCCCACACGCCCGGATGGACGTCTCCGACGAGTGCGCCCGCGGCGTCACGGCTCACGCCGACGTCGACTACAGCGGCACCCGGCTTGACCATCTCCGGGGTCACCATGTGCGGCACCCCCACCGCGGCGATGATGACGTCGGCCTGGCGCGTCAGGGCGGGCAGATCACGGGTTCCCGTGTGGCACAACGTCACCGTGGCGTTCTCGGAGCGGCGCGTCAGCAGCAGCCCCATGGGCCGGCCGACCGTGACGCCGCGTCCGATCACCACCACGTGCGCACCGGCGATCGGCACCTCGAACCGGCGCAGCAGGTGCACGATGCCGCGCGGCGTGCACGGCAGCGGCGCCGCCTCGTTGAGCACCAGCCGACCCAGGTTGGTGGGATGCAGACCGTCGGCGTCCTTGGCGGGGTCGATGCGCTCCAGGGCGGCGTTCTCGTCGAGATGCCTCGGCAACGGCAGTTGCACGATGTAACCGGTGCAGTCGGGATTCGCGTTCAACTCGTCGATGGTGGCGTCCAGCGTGGCCTGGCTGACGTCGGCGGGCAGATCCCGCCGGATCGAGTTGATGCCGACCTTGGCGCAGTCCGCGTGCTTGCCACGCACGTAGGCCTGGGAGCCGGGATCGTCGCCGACGAGGACCGTGCCCAGCCCCGGTGTGCGGCCCGCGGCGGTCAGCGCCGCGACTCGCTGCTTGAGGTCGACGAAGATCTCGTCGCGCGTCGCCTTGCCGTCCAACGTCATCGCAGCCACGGGACCATTCTGACATCAGCCCTCGTGAGTCCCTCATTGACACTGCGCCGCACGACGTGGTCAGCTGCCCAAATGAACACTCCGCCCGAAGTGTTCACCGACGTGTTTGGCGAGGCCAAGCTCGGCCCGGTGACCCTGCGCAACCGCATCATCAAGGCGGCAACCTTCGAGGCGTCGACCCCCGATGCACTGGTCACCGACGACCTCATCCGCTATCACCGGCTGCCCGCCGCGGGCGGAATCGGCATGACGACCGTCGCCTACTGTGCGGTGTCCCCCGGCGGACGGACGGACGGCTGGCAGCTGTGGATGCGACCGGAGGCCGTGCCGGGGCTGCGTCGCCTCACCGACGCAATCCACGCCGAGGGCGCGGCCATCAGCGCCCAGATCGGCCATGCCGGTCCCGTCGCCAACGCCCGGACGAACGGCGCGCCCGCATTCGCCCCGGTGCGCTTCTTCAACCCGTTGTCGATGCGGTTCGCCAAGAAGGCGACCAGTGCCGACATCGACGACATCACCGCCGCGCACGCCAACGCCGCCAGGCTGGCCGTCGAGTCCGGTTTCGACGCCGTCGAGGTGCACCTCGGCCACAACTATCTGGCGAGCTCGTTCCTCAGTCCGCTGATCAACCGTCGCACCGACGAGTTCGGCGGCTCGCTCGCCAATCGCGCCAAGGTGGCCCGCGGCCTGGTGCGGGCGGTCCGGCAGGCGGTCGGCGGCCGGATCGCGGTGACGGCGAAGCTCAACATGTCCGACGGGGTGCGGGGCGGCATCTCGCTGGAGGAGTCTCTGCAGACCGCCAGGTGGTTGCAGGAGGACGGCGGGCTCGACGCGCTGGAACTCACCGCCGGGAGTTCGCTGCTCAATCCGCTCTACCTGTTTCGCGGTGACGCCCCGATCAAGGAGTTCGCGAACGCGTTCAAGCCACCCCTGCGGTGGGGCATCCGCATGTCGGGCAAGAAGTTCCTTCGCGAGTACCCCTACCGCGAGGCCTATCTGATGGACCAGGCCAAGCAGTTTCGCGCGGAGCTCGACATGCCGTTGATCCTGTTGGGCGGCATCACCAATCGGGACACGATGGACGCGGCGATGGCGGCGGGCTTCGACTTCGTGGCGATGGGCCGCGCGGTGCTCGCCGAACCCGATCTGGTCAACCGCATCAAGGCCGACGGCGCCGCGCACTCCGTGCGGTCTCTGTGCACGCACTGCAACAAGTGCATGGCGACCATCTACAGCCGGACCCACTGCGTCGTGACGGGCGCCCCGACCGCGACGGTCTAGCGCGCGCCGACCTCCGCCGGCAGCGGTGGCGGAAGCGGGGTGGACGGCGTGGTGGTCTCGGGGATCGCACTCGACTGCGTCGGTCGGGTGGACGTCGTCGGGGCCGACGAGGTCGACGACCCGGACGTCGAGCTCGGGGCCGATCCGTGGAAGTCGACCATCGACTCAGTCCTGATCTGCTGACTGCCGTTGCTGATGATCAGAGCGTTCGAGGTGACGGTGTAGGTGATCCCGTCGTTCTCGGCGACGTATCCACGATCGGTCGACGTGGCCTGGAGAATCAGCCGGGCGCCGTCGGTGACCCGCACGCCCCGGTATTGAAGCTGGCCGGAGGACTCGTCCTTGCAGATCGCCACCCGGGAGCTCGACGTGTAGCCGTAGGCGACCGCGGTGCTCGGCGGCGCACACCGCGCAGTGGAGTCGACGAAGCCGCGGGGGTCGGTCGGCGGGGGCGCGGCGGCACTGGTCGCCGTGGTGCCACACAGGCCGACCACGACCGCTCCCAGTGCCACCCCCGCCAGCCCCAGCCATCGCGTCTGCTGACGGTCCACGACCTCGCCCTTCGATTGCGTACGTCTCATCGGTCCCATCGTCGCACTGAAGTGCGGCGTCGTGGCGGCACGAAGGGAGCGCGTCGCAAGATCAACTGATCTGGCGGTTGGCCGTCTGCTGCGCGACCACCGTGGGGACCCGGTAGTCCACGAACTCGGTCATCGGTTCGTCGCGTAGCACCCGAAGCCCGGCCGTCAGAAGGAGTTTGCGCTCCGACACGGTGTAGTCGACGTCGTCGGAGCGGGCACCGAAACAGCCGTTGGACATCGGCCTGGCGGGCAGGACGAGGACCGCCCGATCGCTGAGCCGGACACCGCGGTACTCGTAGTGCCCGCGGCCGTCGGTGCAGACGGCGACGAGGGACAGAGCCGTCCGGCCCAGTACGACGGCCGTGCGGTCGGGGCCGCATCTCGCGGCGGGGTCGACGCGACCCTGGCTGTCCGCCGACACGCTCGGTGGCGTGGCCGCGGCACTCGGCAACGTCGATCCCGTAGCTGTCGCGAGAGCCGAGATTCCGGCGACGACAAGGGCGGCAACGCAGCTGCGCATTGAAGCAGAGGCAATCCTCGTCGCCGACATCCGTCTACGACACCACGCGAACTGGAAAATCCCTAGGGTCTCGGGCATTCCTCGGCCAAATCGACATCCGCCCGAGACCTGTTCACGGCAACCGTCGCCTGGTGGCGTCAACCCAGGTAGCCGCATTTGCCACGCAACCTCGGCGCGCGCGGACGCCGGGACCAACCTCACTCACGACGTCGATACCGATACAGTTGGACCCGATGACGCGATCTGCCCCACCCGCGCTGACAGTTCGGTATGACGGGTCCCCCCGCACCTTCTCGCCCGGCAACGACGTCGTCGTCGGGCGTGACCTGCGCGCCGACGTCCGCATTGCCCACCCGCTGATCTCCCGCGCGCACCTGCTGCTCCGCTTCGACCAGGGCCGCTGGGTCGCCGTCGACAACGGCAGCCTCAACGGGTTGTACGTGAACGGTCAGCGCGTCCCAATGGTCGACATCACCGACGGCATGGCCGTCAACCTCGGCAACCCGGACGGTCCGCGCCTGACGTTCGAGGTCGGCCGCCACCAGGGCTCGGCGGGCACCCCGCCGCAAACCGCCAAGGTGCCGGTCGCCGGGCGCCCGAGCGGGTCGTGGACCAGCCAGCCCAGCCAGCCGTCGACCGGCTATCCCCGCACCCAGCCTCCCCCGTCACGGACGCAACCGACCTATTCGCAGTCGTCGTCCCGACCGCAGCCGATGTACCCGGCGGGACCGCCGCCCACCAGCGGACCCCAGGCCTACCGCCCGCCCAGCGCCCCGCACCCCGTCCAACGGCCGCTGACGGCTACCAACGTCGACCCGACCGCCACGCAAATGGGTCCCGCCGCGGCCCCGCGTGCGCCCGAGGGCAACCTCGCGACCAGCATGCTCAAGATCCTGCGGCCGGGCCGGGCACCCGAGGTGCCCCCCGGCGGGATCAAGATCGGTCGCGCCACCGACAACGACATCGTCATCCCCGACGTCCTGGCCTCCCGTCATCACGCCACGCTGGTCACCGGCCCCGGCGGCACCCAGATCCTCGACAACCGCAGCATCAACGGCACGTTCGTCAACGGCCAGCGCGTCGACTCCGAGGTGCTGCACGACGGCGACGTCGTCACCATCGGCAACATCGACCTCGTCTTCGGCGGCGGCACCCTCGCCCGCCGCAACGAATCCGACGTCGCCACCCGCACCGGCGGCCTCGACGTTCACGGCGTCACGTGGACCATCGAGGGCAACAAGACGCTGCTCGACAACATCTCGCTGGCCGCCCGCCCGGGCACCCTGACCGCACTGATCGGTCCGTCGGGTGCCGGCAAGTCGACCTTCGCCCGGCTGATCGCCGGCTACACCCATCCCACGTCGGGCACCGTGACCTTCGAGGGCCACGACGTCCACGCCGAGTACGCCTCGCTCCGCTCTCGTATCGGGATGGTGCCGCAGGACGACGTCGTCCACGGGCAGCTGACCGTCCGGCAGGCGCTGATGTACGCCGCCGAACTCCGGTTGCCCCCCGACACCGACAAGGAGGACCGCGAGCGGGTCGTCATGGAGGTGCTCGAGGAACTCGAGATGACCAAGCACCTCGACACCCGCGTCGACAAGCTCTCCGGCGGCCAGCGCAAGCGCGCCTCGGTCGCCTTGGAGCTGCTGACCGGCCCGTCGCTGCTGATCCTCGACGAGCCCACCTCCGGTCTCGACCCGGCGCTGGACCGCCAGGTCATGACGATGCTGCGGCAGCTCGCCGACGCCGGCCGCGTCGTGCTGGTGGTGACGCACTCGCTGACCTACCTCGACGTGTGCGACCAGGTGCTGCTGCTCGCGCCTGGCGGCAAGACGGCCTTCAGCGGGCCACCGAGCCAGATCGGCCCGGAGCTCGGCACCACGAACTGGGCCGACATCTTCTCCTCCGTGGCGGGCGACCCCGAAGGCGCCAAGCGCAAGTACCTCGAGCGCCACGGCCCGCCACCGCCGGCACCGCCGAAGCAGGAAGCCGCGGAGCTGGGCAAGCCCGTGCACACCAGCACGATCAAGCAGTTCTCGACGATCGCCCGCCGGCAGATGCGGCTCATCGTCTCCGACCGCGGGTACTTCGCGTTCCTGGCGATCCTGCCCTTCATCATGGGCGTGCTCTCGCTGTCGGTGCCCGGCTCCACCGGCTTCGGCCAACCCAATCCGCTGGGCGACGCGCCCAACCAGCCGGGCCAGGTGCTGGTGCTGCTCAACGTCGGCGCCATCTTCATGGGTACTGCCCTGACGGTCCGCGACCTCATCGGTGAACGCGCGATCTTCCTGCGCGAACAGGCCGTCGGGTTGTCGACCACCGCCTACCTGCTTGCCAAGGTCTGCATCTACTCGGTGTTCGCAATCGTGCAGTCCGGGATCGTCACGGCGATCACGCTCATCGGCGTCGGGTTGCCGAAGAACGGTCCCCTGGTGCTCGGCGGCGGCGACGTGTCCGCCGCGCTCGAACTGTTCATGGGCATGGCCGCCGCCACCATCTGCGCGGCCACCGTCGGCCTCGCGCTGTCGGCGCTGGCGAAGACCAGCGATCAGATCATGCCGCTGCTCGTCGTGGCGGTGATGTCGCAGCTGGTGTTCTCCGGCGGTCTGATCCCGGTCACGGGCCGCATCCCGCTGAACCAGATGTCGTGGGTGACCCCGGCCCGCTGGGGCTTCGCGGCGACGGCCTCGACGGTGGGCGTCACCGACATGGTGAAGCCGCCGATCATGCCCGACGATTCGCTGTGGAAGCACAACTCGGGTACCTGGCTCTTTGACATGGCGATGCTGGGCGCGTTGTCGATCTTCTACTTGTGCTTCGTGCGCTTCAAGATTCGCCTCAAGGCGGGCTGACCCCGGGCGTCACCCGCCGTGGACGTCCAACCCGTGCGCGGCGGCATATCCGAGGGCCTGGTTGACGTCGATCTTGGCACCCCGCACCGATGCCGTCGTCCAGAACGTCGGGTCGGTCAGCGCACCCCGCAGATCGGCCTCCTCGAGGCGGACGTTCTGCGTTCTCGCCCCACGCAGGTCGGCCCCGCGCAGCACCGCCTTGCGCAGGTCGGTGCCGACGAGGTTGGCCTCGCGCAGTCGACAGTCCGCGAGGTCGATGCTGCGCAGATCGCACCCGCCGAGCACGGCGAGCGTCAGATCCACCTCGACCATCGTGACGGGCCGCAGCCGGCACTCGGTGAACACCGACCCCAGCAGCGTGCACTGGCGGAACACGGTGTGCATCAGCGACGTGCGGCGGAAGGTGCAGTTGCGGAAGGCCGACCCCTGGTGCTCGGATTCGGAGAGGTCGACGCCACTGAAGTCGCATTCGGTGAACACGACGCGTTCGGTGCGCAGCCGGCTCAGGTCCTCGTCGCGAAAGTCGTGCCCGGTGAACTCCTGGTCCACCCACTGCTGGTCGAAGCCGCTCACCGTCAGCCGGGCATCGAGCTGAGGTTCATCAGCGCGTACTCGGTGATCGCGATCAACGCCGCCTTCGCCGAGTTGCGGTCCCGCGCGTCGACGTCGAGCACCGGGATGGTGGGGCGAAGCGCGAGGGCCTGGCGGACCGCGTCCGCCGAATACCGGGGCCCACCGTCGAATACGTTCACGGCGATGAGGAAGGGCAGCTGGCGGGCTTCGAAGAAGTCGACGGCGGCGAAGCTGTCCTCCAGGCGCCGCACGTCGACCAGGATGATCGCGCCGATCGCGCCGCGAACCAGGTCGTCCCACATGAACCAGAAGCGGCGCTGCCCGGGCGTGCCGAACAGGTAGAGCACCAAGTCGTCGGGCAGGGTGATGCGGCCGAAGTCCATCGCCACCGTCGTGGTGTTCTTGTTCGGGGTGGCGCCGAGCACGTCGAGGCCCTGCGACGCGTTGGTCACGATGGCCTCGGTGCGCAGGGGCATGATCTCCGAGACGGCGCCGACGAAGGTGGTCTTGCCGGCGCCGAAGCCGCCGGAGATGACGATCTTCGTGCTTGAGCGCCTGCGCGACGACCCTGATGCGGCGGCTGAGCGCTCAGAGTGCCCGTAGGCCACGCAGTGTCCTTCCGATCAGTTCACGTCTCTCGTCGGTGGTCGCCGACGCGCCCAAGGTGGCGTCCACTCGAAGATAGTCCTGCGTGACCAGATCGCCGATCAACACGCGCGCGACGCCGAGCGGCAATGCGAGACGCGCCGCGATCTCCGCCACCGAGGGGCCGTCGACGCCGAGTTCGAGGATCTTGGCCCGCACGTCGCTGCTCGGCCATCGGGGCGCGGGCGCGGGGTGCAACGTGCGGATGGGCGCCTCGAGCGGAAGGTCGACCGGCGACGTCGTCCGGCCGGCGGTCAGTGTGTACGGCCGGACCAAGCTGACCTCGATCAGCGGTCTACCTGGCTCCCAGGCATCGCGCGGCGGAAGTGTCATCGGCGCTCACGAACGCGGGGCCGTGCGGCGGGCCGACTGGATCACGGTGCCGACGCGTTCGACCAGGATCGCCATCTCATAGCCGATCTGACCGATGTCGCACGACCTGGTCGCCAACGTCGCGAGGTTCGATCCGTCGCCGACCCGCATCAGCAGCAGGTAGCCGTTCTCCATCTCGACGACCGACTGCAGCACGTGTCCGCCGTCGAAGAGCTGGGCGGCCCCCGCCGACAGACTGGCCAGACCCGACGTCACCGCCGCGAGCTGATCGGCGCGCTCGACGGGCATGTGTGCACTGGAGGCCATCAGCAGACCGTCGGCGGACACCAGGATGGCGTGCGATACGCCAGCCACCTCGTGGGCGAACTTGGAGACCAGCCAGTCAAGGGAGTCACGCTGGGTCGGACGGGTCATGTATCGGTCAGTCCTCGTCCGTCGAACTCGCGTCGCGGGCATGGGAGCGGCCCGCGTGCACGCCGCCGAAGTGGCTGCCGATGCTGCTGCGAACGGCCTCGGGGTCCCGCGGAATCATGATCGGGCCGGTGTCGAAGGTAGAGTCGTCGAGTTCCTCGGGCGCGTCGGCCCCACGATGGGCACCGCCGTTGCGCCCGTTGCGGCCGCGGTCGTCGGGGGCCGCGGCACCAGGAATGAGCCGCGCGCCGGGCTGACGCACCGGCAGACCTTCTTCGGTGCGCTCCCGTACCGGGGCCTCCTCGGCCGCCGCGGCGGCCGACCAGCCCTGATCCCACACGGTCTTCCAGTCCAGGTCGCTGCTCTTGGCGAGCTTGAACGGGTCGTCGATCAACCACTCCGAGACCATGGTGTCGAAGATCGATCCGCCGGTGGCGGGCCGGGGTTCGGGCGCCGACTCCGCCTCCGGTGGCTCCACCGGTTCGGGGTGACGCGCATCGTTGCCCGAACCGCCCCCGAAGAACGACGACGTGTCGGTCGGGACCGGTCGTGCGGCGGTCGGATCGGCCGGCCAGTCGTCCTCGGGCCACCGTCGTTCGTCCCAGCGCTCCCGGGTGTCCGCGGGCTGAGGTTCGATTGGTGCGGACGGAATGTTGGCGATGCCACTGGCTCCTGGATTGCGTTGCGGCAGAAGCGAAATCGGGACGTCGGCGTGGCCGTTGCGGTACTCGGGGTATTCGGGCGCGCTGGCGACCTCGTCGTGATGTTCCGGCTGCTCCAAGTAGTCCTCGTAGTGCTGGTAGCCCGAATACTCGTCCTGCTCGTCGGCGGAGGAATGCGTCGGCACCACGGCGAGGTGCGGTTCGGCAGGCATGCCGTAGTCCGACGCGACGGGTTCGCCAGGGCCGTGCAGGAGCGACTCGGCGGGAATGAACACCCCGGCCGTGGTCCCCGAATGCGGTTCGGCGGCAATGGTGTTGCGCAGACGGACCACCAAACCGTGCTGCGCCGCCAGCCTGCCCACCACGAACAGACCCATGTGCCGGGCGGTGTACGGGTTGACCTCACCGCCGGACTGCAGGCGAGTGTTGGCCACCCGCAGATCGGCGTCGGTCATGCCGAGGCCGTAGTCGCCGACCTCGATGACCAAACCGCCGTTGCCGGTGCGCACCGCCGTCACCTGGACGTCGGACACGGGCGGCGAGTACCTCAGCGCGTTGTCCAGAAGCTCGGCGAGAAGATGGACGAGGTCACTCGCGACCACACCGGCGATCTCGCTCTCGGGCAGGTGCCCGGTGACGATCCGGGCGTAGTCCTCGACCTCGGAGGCGGCGGCGTTGACGACGGTGGCGACCGGGACCGGGTCGGTCTCCTCGCGCTGCACCCGGGACCCGGCCAGCACCAGCAGGTTGGCGCCGTTGCGTCGCATGCGGGCGGCGAGGTGGTCGAGCTTGAAGAGACTGTCCAACCGCTCGGGATCTTCCTCGTCGCGCTCGAGGCGGTCGATGATTCCCAGCTGCTGGTCCACCAGAGAACGGCTGCGGCGCGACAACGTCTCGAACATGTCGCCGATCTGAAGCTGAAGCCGGGCTTGCTCGCCGGCCAGGAAGACCGCCTGCTCGTGTAGTTCGTCGACGGCGTGGGCGACCTGCCCGACCTCCTCGGTGGTGTTCACCGGCAGCGGCTGAACCGGCCCCGGCGCACCTCCCGACCGCACCCGCTCGATCTCCTGAGCGAGGTCTTCGTGCGCCACCTTCAGCGCGCCGTCGCGCAGTTTCCGCAGGGGCCGCACCAGGGAGCGAGCCACGAACAGCATGATCACGAGCGCCAGGAGGACGGCCGCTCCGACGATCGCCGAGTCGCGGATCGCCTCGTGACGCTTGGCGTTGGCTTGATCCTCGACCCCGGAGGTGACGGCCGCCGTCGTCGAGTCGACGACCTTCTCGGCGATGTCGTTGGTGGTCTGCAGCGACTGACTCAGTTCGGGGTTGGCGACCAAGCCGACGGCGGGGTCCGACATCAGGGCCATCCGCCGGACCATTTCTTCTTTCAGCTTCTGCGCGTCCGGCGAGCCGACGCCGAGCACCTGCGACATCCCGGACAACGTCGACGGCTCGGTGCCGGCCAACGTGATCATCGAGGTGCGCAGTTCCGGTTCGGGAAGTTCGCCGCCGAGGTTGACCAGGAGCTGCTCCATCGCCATCTGGCCACGCGCGCCCACGGCCCGACTGAGGCCGAGCGCCTCGGCACGGATGCGTTCGTCGTCGACGCGTACCGATCCGTTGATCGCGTCCTCGGCGGACAGCAGGATCGGCGCATAGGCGGTGATGCGGCCCCGCAGGTCGACGCCGTTGGCCGTGACCTCGTTCAGCAGGGACTGACCGTCGTCGAGCAGACCGGTCACGCCGGCCCGCACGTCCGGTTCCACGTCGGTGGCCGAGAGTTGGTTCTGCAGTTTCTGCTTGCTGGTGTCGAACGCGTTCAACGACGCTTGGACGTCACCGCCTGCGGAGTTGGCCAACAGGGCGCCGTCCAGTGCGGCCATGTACTCGGAAATCGAGGGCACCAACTCGGCACGGTCGGCCGCCAACCGAAGCTCGCTTGCGGTGGTCCATCCCGAATGAACCCGCAAGCCGCCCAGGACGCCGACCAAGAGCAACGGCACCACCACGATCGCGAGAACTTTCCAGCGAACGGGCCAGTTGCCCAATGCCCACCGTGCAGGACGTTTGGCCTTCCCCGTCGTCTGCCGCGGTGAAATGGCCGGGAATTCCTGCGACGCATTGTCGTGCGGCGACTCGGCGAACACGCTCATCGCGCCCCGGCCATGAAACCGGTGGCTCGTCCATTGTTTCTTGCTTGCGCGTCGTTCATAAGGCTTCCTGCAGCAGTACGCCCACGTATCGGCAGGCACCGGAAGTACCAGTCCGACCGGCAATTTGTCGAGTATGACAGCGATGCGCGGGCGTTTCCACAGTTCTTACTGAACAGACAGAGTTCGTGACCGTGGCGTTGCGTACCCGTGTGCTATGCGAGCAAATGTCGTTGCACGACCGAGACTTTGCCGGAATGTTCGGCGGTAAATGGCGTGCCCAACCCCCCCATTACGTCTTCGGACCCGGCGAAGTGGGTAAAGGGGAAACATGACCGAACGCCATGGAGACGAACGCCAACACGACGACACCGACGAGACGGAATCGGTCAGCGCTCCCGGTGGTGAAAGCCCCGACCCCGAATTCGGCGACGACGCGACCATCCCCGATCAGGAGACGTGAGTTGGGCTGACTCCGCGCGGACGTAGGCTTCCTCGTACTTGTGTACCGGGAGGCACGCACCGCTGTGTTCAGGGTCATGTTCAACTCACCACGCATTGCCCCGAACACCGGCAATGCGATCAGAATGGTCGCTGCGACCGGATGCGAACTACATCTCGTCGAGCCGCTCGGATTCGATCTGTCGGAACCCAAGTTGCGACGCGCCGGCCTCGACTACCACGACCTGGCGTCGGTGACGGTGCACCCCGATCTGCCGTCGGCGTGGGCGGCGGTGATGCCGGCACGGGTGTTCGCGTTCACCGCGCACGCCGAAACGTTCTTCGGCGACGTCGACTACGTCCCCGGCGACGTATTGCTGTTTGGTCCCGAACCCACCGGGCTGGACGCCGAGACGTTGGCCGATCCGCACGTCACCCAGCGCGTGCGGATACCGATGCTAGCGGGACGGCGTTCGCTCAACCTCTCGAACGCCGCCGCGGTCGTCGTCTACGAGGCCTGGCGGCAGCAGGGGTTCACCGGCGCCGTGTGAGGACCTACCAAGAATTCCAGTGGCTGAGTTGTTCGGCAGGCAGCCGCTTGGCCTTCTTGAAGTTGGTGCCCTTGGTGTAGGCGATCGGAAACAGACCGCCCTGGGCGTACTTGTCGAAGGGGATGCCGAGGATCTCGGCGACCTGCTTCTCGCCGTCGCCGATGAGGTGCAGCGTCGTCCACGCCGACCCCAGTCCTCGCGAACGCAGCGCGAGCATGAAGCTCCACGCGGCGGGCAGGATCGAGCCCCAGAAGCCGGCGCTCGCGCCGGCGGGCGCCCCGTCCGGACGGCCTTCCAGGCATGGAATCAGCATGACCGGAACCTCGTGCAGATGGTCGTTGAGGTACTTCGCGGAGTCGATGACCAACGGGGTGCGCTCGTCGCGGCTGTCGCCGTAGGTGGGCTTCTCGGCGTCGAGGTACGGGGTGGCCGCGATGCGGTAGACCTCGGCGATGGCCTTCTTCTTCTCCTCGTCGTCGACGAAGACGAACTGCCAGCCCTGCGAGTTGGACCCGGTCGGCGCCTGCAGCGCCAGGTCGAGGCACTCCATGATGACGTCGCGCGGAACGGGCTTCTCGAGATCGAGCCGTTTGCGGACCGAACGGGTAGTGGTCAGCAGTTCGTCGAGGGTCAAGTCGAGGGTTTCAGAGGCCATGTTCGGAGACTACATTCGCCATCATGACTGCCGCGTTGACGCCTGAAGTCACCGATCGCCTCAACCGGGACCACTACGGATGGTTGACCACCGTGGCGAAGTCCGGCCAGCCGGTGCCGAGGCTCATCTGGTTCTACTTCGACGGGGAAGCGCTGTTCGTCTACAGCAATCCCGCGGCGGCGAAGGTCGCACACGTCCGGCGCCACCCACAGGTGAGCCTGAACCTGGATTCCGACGGCAACGGCGGCGGGATCGTCGTCGTCGGTGGCGAGGCGATCGTCGACGCGGAGGGCGCGGACTGCCGCGACGACGGACCGTACTGGGCCAAGTACGGGGCGATTGCCGATCAGTTCGGCCTCACCGAGTCGATGGCCGACTACAGCACCCGCCTGCGGATCCGCGTCGACAAGGTGTGGACCACGCCAACGGCCTGACCCCGCCTGATCCGGAGGGTTGTGCGGGGTCGCGGTTTCGGCCGCACGCATGGCTCCACCACCGGGCCGCGACCGGCGAGACTCCGTGCACCGTTCACCAGGGCGAGCTTCGCCGAGTCGGGCGAGGTTGACCGCGGCGTCGTGATCACGGTCGCTCGCAGCAGCTTGACACCCATGGAGAGCATCAAGTGACCGCCAGCACCTCTGCCGCCGCCCGCTGACCCGAGCGGACCGCGCCCTCCATGTAGCCCGTCCATTCGCGGGACGTTTCGGTGCCGGCCCAATGGATGGCGCCGACGGGCGCGGTGAGCGCGGCGCCGTAGGACGTCCAGGCGCCCGGCGGGAAGTGCCCGCTGTAGCAGCCTCGGGTGAATTCGTTCATGCTCCAGTCGTATTCGAGGTATTCGACCGGATTCGCGGCATGCTCCCCGAACACCTGGACCGCAGTCTTCGTGAACACGGCGCGCCGGTCCTCGGGTGTCCGCAGGTGCCACGTCAGCGAGTCGGCACCCTCGATGAAGGAGACCAGGACGCCGCGGGGATAGCCGGGTGGAGTGTTGTCCATGATCACGGGGATGGGTCCGCTGTCGAGGACCGCTTCCCCGCTCAGTCCGGCGTCGCGCCAGAATGGCCGGTCGTAGACCAGGTAGAGCTTGACGACGGCGATCGAATGCAGCCGCTGGCTCAGTTGGTCGCGGTCACTTGGCAGGATCGGATCATAGGCAATCCGCGCCGACATCGGCGGTGCTGCCGTGACGATTGCGCGGCTGGCCGTGCGGCGGAAGCCACCGTCGCACATCGCCGTAATACCGTCGTCGCGCACCAACTTTCGTACCGGTGCGTTCAGGCGCACGGCGTTGCCGAGGTCGTCGGCCATCCGCTCGCAGAGCGCCGACGGACCACCCTCGATGCGCCAGTCCTGGGCTTGCCGGTCGATACCGCGCAGTGCGCCGACCAAACCGGTCGAACGGAAGTAGAACGCCGCGTGTAGCAGTGACACCTCGACAGGGTCGGGAATGAACAGCGCCGCACAGGCTGCGGTGAACTGGGCCCGTGCCACGGCGTTCGGCAGTGCCGTACGAATCCAGCCGGCGAAGGTCTGTTCGTCCAACAACGCGGCATCCGGGGTGTGCCACGGCTCCCCCATGTCCACGGACTCGGCGATGGCCGCGAAAACCGTTATCGCGGCACCGACTTCGTGTTGCTCCGCCGCGACCTCACCGTCGTGCACATGGACTACCCGGCCGGGACTGACCGCGTCGAGCAGCTGCAGCCCGAACCGAGAGACCAGCCCGCGCAGCGACGAGTGCTCGGCCGACACCCACTGCCCGCCGAGTTCCAGCCACTGCCCGTCGGCAGTGAATCCGCCCCGCGTCCGCCCGCCGACCCGGTCGGCGGCTTCGAGGACCTGCACCGTCGCGCCGGCGTCGACGAGAGTCCAAGCAGCGGTGAGGCCGGCCAGGCCGGCGCCCACCACGACCACGTCGACGTCGGTCACTCGGTGAGTCCGACGCGCTGGGCTTCGGAGTTGGACAGTTCGAACTCCGGTCCGGCGGGCAGGCTTTCCTGCGCCCGGACGGTCCGCCGACCCAACAGTAGGTAGCCGCCGAAACCGATGACGAGGGCGACGATCACGCCGAGATTCGAGTACGCCCAGGCGCCTTCGGTGCCGCCGAGTCCGAGCGGGCCGAGCAGGTAACCCTGCCAGCCCAACCACGGCGCCATCGAGTTGGTGACCAGTCCCCAGCCGATGACGGTGGCGACGGCGATCAGCGCGATCGGCATCCAGTGGATGTCACCGTATCGCCCGCGCGGATCGAACAGGTCACGTTCGGCATACGGTCCGCGGCGCAGCGCGAGGTCGGCGATGAAGATGCCGCACCAGGCGGTGATCGGCACGCCGAGGGTGATCAGGAAGCCCTGGAACGGTCCGATGAAGTTGGGCGAGAGGAAGACCACGGCGATCGCACCGAGCAGCATGATGACCGCGTCGACCCCGACGGCCGTCACCCGCGAGGTCTTCAGGCCCAGGTTCAGCAGGGCCAGACCGGACGAGTAGATGTCCATGATGGCGCCGGCCACCAAACCGACCACGGTGACCACCGCGAAGGGGATGAGGAACCAGGTGGGCAGGATCGTGGTCAGTGCGCCGACGGGGTCGCTGGCGATGGCGTCGTTCAGCGTGCTGGACGAACCGGACAGCAGCACACCGTAAATGAGCAGTACCGCGGGCGGCAGCGAGCAGCCCAGCGTGGTCCAGCCGATGATCCCCTTCGAGGACGCGGTGCGGGGCAGGTAACGCGAATAGTCCGCTGCCGCGTTGACCCAGCCCAGCCCGAAGCCGGTCATCACGAACAGGATGGCGCCGATGACGATCGGCGTGCCGCCCGACGGGAGTGCGGCCAGCGCGTGCCAGTCGACCTTGTTGATGGTGAACGCAATGTAGAGCGCGGTCAGTACGGCGGTGAGCACGGTCAGCCAGCGCTGCAGCTTCATGATGACGTCGAAGCCGAGCATGCCGCCGGCGACGATCATCACCACGATCACCAGTAGCGCAACGACTTTCACCAGTACGCCGCCGGTCCATCCCAGCCGTTCGAAGATCGTCGACGTCGCCAGCACCGCGACGACCACCAGGCTGGTCTCCCACCCGACGGTCAACATCCACGACAGCAACGACGGCAACCGGTTGCCCCGGACGCCGAAAGCACTGCGGCTCAACGTCATGGTCGGTGCCGAACCGCGTCGTCCCGCGGTCGCGATGTACCCGCAGAGCAGATTCGACGCGATCACGCCGATCACGACCACGGCCAGCGCCTGCCAGACCGACATGCCGAACGCCAGCACGAACGAGCCGTAGCTGACCGACAGCACCGATACGTTGGCGGCAAACCACGGCCAGAACAGGTCTCGCGGTGTGCCTTTGCGTTCGTGTTCGGCGATGGGGTTGATGCCGTTGGTTTCGACGGCGAACGCTTTGTCGATCATGATCGTCCTCTGCTCGGGTGGTTGGTGCTCAACGCTGAGCGAGGGAGTTTCATCGGGCGGTACTCACGGCCGCGGGGCGCCGTACTGCGCCCTGCCCGAAGATTCGTTCGCGCAGGGTGCCGCGGCGCGGTTCGGTCGGCAGCAGGCCGCGTCGACGCAGTTGCGGCACCACGTCGTCGATGAACTCGGCGTACGAGCCGGGTGAGACGAACGGCGTGACGTTGAACCCGTCGAGGCCGGTGTAGTCGGCCAGGGCGGCGATCTCGTCGGCGACCTCATCCGGGGTGCCGACGACGATCAGCTCCCGCATGCCGCGGCGCAGGAAGTCGGCGGTGGCTTCGGCAACGGTGTTGTCGCGGTAGCGGTCCACCTGGGTGCGGCCGCCTTCGGTGCGGACGTCGGCGAAGGAGGCGTCGGGGTCGAGGCTCTTCAGGTCGATGCCGGTCATGCTGGCGTAGTAGGTCCGGGCCGCTTCGGGGTCGACCCAGGACAGGTACTCCTCGAGCCGCTCTTCGGCCTGCGCCCGCGACGGCGCGGTCACCACCGACAGGCCCGAAATACTTTTGATCGCATCGGGTTCGCGGCCGGCGGCCACCGCGGCGGCCCGCAGATCGTCGACCTGGCCGCGCAGCATGGCGGCGTCCTTTCCTTGCAGGAAGGACACTTCCGCGTTGGCGCCGGCGAATCTGCGGCCGGCCGGGGAGGCGCCGGCCTGCAGGATCACCGGGGTGCGTTGCGGCGACGGTTCGCAGTTGAAGTAGCCGGACACCGAGAAGTACGGGCCGTCGTGTTCGATCGGATGGATCCGGGAGGCATTGGCATACAACCGGGCTGCCTTGTCGGCCACCACCGCGTCGTCCTCCCAGGAGGATTCGAGCAGCTTGTAGGTGACGTCGAGGAAGTCCTGCGCCATGGCGTAGCGCTCGTCGTGCGGCACGGGTGTCCGGCCGAACAGCTCGCAGACCACGGCGCTGCTGGTGGTCACCACGTTCCAGCCGAGACGACCGCCGGTCAGGTGGTCGAGGGTGGCCAGGCGCCGCGCATTGGCGTAGGGATGTTCGAAGGTGGTCGAGGTGGTGATCGCGAAGGACAGCTGGTCGGTGTGGCTGGCCATGGCGGGCAACAGCAGCATCGGGTCGTTCTTCGGGATCTCCACCGCCTGCTCGAACGCGACGTCGGGCGTCGTGCCGTTGAGCACCGGGTAGCCGTACGAGTCGGCCAGGAACAGCAGGTCGAAGCCGCCGCGGTCGAGCAGCTTGGCCAGGTCGACCCAGTAGTTCAGGTCTTTGTAGCGGTAGGTCTGGTTCTCGGGGTGCGCCCACAGCCCCTGGCTGGTGAGGTTCACCCCGTTGATTTCGAACGCCGACAAGATGAGGTGCTTCATCGCGGTTCCTCCTGGAGCCATGCGTCGATGGCGGTGGTCATCCGGGTTTTTGTGCTGGTACTCATGCCTCGCGCGGACGTTCCGGACCGCGCGAACTCGGCGAGGGTGTGGTCGTCGAGAGCCCAGGTGCGCCGGGCGATCTCGTATTGGCCGGTGATGCCGACGCCGAACCACAGCTGGTCGTCGGCGTTGAGCGTCACCGGCACGCCTGCCTTCAGCAGAGCTGGGGCGGGATGGGAGGCCAAGTCGGCGACGACGCCGAGTGCGACGTTCGACACCGGGCAGACGTCGCAGCAGACCTGATCGGCAGCCAGCCGGGCCATCAACTCCGGGTTCTCGATCGAGCGGAAGCCATGCGAAAGTCGGCTGGCGCCAAGCACATCCAAGGCTTCGCGCACGCTGTCAGGGCCACCGGTCTGGCCGGCATGGCTGACGATCGGCAGCCCCGCCGCGCGGGCTTTGTCGGCGGCGGCGGTGTAGCGATGCAGCCCGGCGGGTTCGACGAACCCGGCGGTGCCCAGCGCCGTCACACCCGTTCCTGCGAAAGCGGCTGCGACGGAGGCGAGTTCGACGGCGATCTCCTCGTCGGCGTCGGTGTTGATGGTCAGGGTGGCGCCGACCTCGATGCCGGTTTCGGTTGCAGCTTCGGCGAACGCCCGCAGGATGGTGTCGGTGACGGCTGTCAGGGTGCCGAGTCTTGCGTAGAGCTGCGGTTCGATGGCCGGCTCCAGGTAGACGACGCCTTCTTCGGCTTCCTGGTGCACCAGCGCCCGGCACAGCCCGGCGAGGTCTTCGCGGGTTTCCACCAGCGCGGGCACCGTGCCGTACGCGTCGAAGAACGCCCACACGTCGGGAAACTGGGCGGGCCGGTCGAACGGCGTGCGGCGGCGCTGGGCCAACTCCTGGACGGCGGCCACCGGGTAGGAACCGTCGAGGTGGGCGTGCAGATGCGCCTTGGGCAGGTCGCGAAGGGAGCGCATGCAACGGGAGCCTAAGTTCAGCGCGCGAACGCCGTCGAATAGGCGTTTAATCAGCGCTCATAGGCCTGACCAATCAGGCCAGCTCATCGTGTCGCTGGAGGTCTGGGCGTGTCCGATCTCGACCTTCGGCTGCTGCGGTACTTCGTCGGCCTGGCCGAGTCTCGCAGCTTCACCGAGGCGGCCCGGGCGTTGCACGTGGCGCAGCCGACGCTGAGTCAGGGTATCGAGCGGCTGGAGAAGATCGTCGGGACCCGGCTGGTCGACCGTGGCCCGCGCGGGTCGACGCGTTCGGTGGTGCTGACCGAGGCCGGGCAGGTGCTGCTGCCCGCGGCGGTCGACATTCTGCAGCGGGTGGACCGGGCGCTGCAGTCGACGCGCAGCACCGCCCTCTCGGCACCTTTGGCGGTCGGATTCGGCAGCAGCACACCGCGAGACGTGACGAGCCACCTGCTGGGGACCGGCGACGAGCTCGGGATCACCTTGAGCCTGGAGCATGTGCCGTGGGGCCACGAACTCGACCGGCTGCGCAGCGGCGTACTCGATCTGTGCTTCCTGCAGGTGCCGCAGAATTTCACCGACCCGGCGCTGCGGGTGGTGCCGCTGCGCCGGGTGCGCCGGGTGGCGGTGTTCCCTCGCCTGCATCAGCTGGCCTCACGGGCGCAGCTTGCGCTGGCTGAGCTCGACGACGAGCCGATCGTCGATGCGGCCAGCGACCGGGACTACTGGATCGTCAACCCGCGGCCGGGCCGTCGCGCACCGCGGACCGTGGGGCCGCCCGCCAGGACGGTCGAGGAGATGATGGCGTTCGTGACGGCCGGGCGTGGCATGGCGATCACCAGCTTGTCGGTCGCACAGGCGCACGGCGGTGCGGAGCTGTCGTTCGTGCCCATCGTCGACCTCGACGACGTCGCATTGGTACTGGTCGGCAATGCGCAGGACCGCCGCCCGGCGGTGTCGGCACTGCTGTCGGCGATGGACGGCGATTAGCGCTGAATTCGCCCGCGCACGATCTCCAGCCAGCAGCGAGCCGCGTGACTCGAATAGGAGCATCAAAACCCGCCCCGGAAATACATCAGGCCCTCCCCCGGGGATTGGTTGGGGAGGGCCTGATGGGTTCTGGGGTGGTGCGGGCCGGGCTACTTGCCGGTGAGGTGGGCAATGTAGGCGGGGCCGTGGTTGCCGTACCAGCCGGGGCCGACGGTGGGGGCCGGGGTGGCGTAGGTGCCGGGGCTGAAGACGTTGCCCGGGCCCTGCGGCGAGGTGGAGGTGGAGGCGCTGGCGGCTCCGGCCAGTCCGAGTGCGGCGGCACCGATCATGGTGGCGGCGGCGATGGTGCGGAAGATGGTGGTCATGTCGAATCCTTCTGTCTAAGTGGCCCTTTGGCCCTGGCTGGCCGGTGTGTTCCGGCGATGAGACAACTATGTCGCGGCGCGGCGACAAAGTCTGTCGGGTGACCGGTGGACGGACGGGATGAACGCGCTGTCCACCGATTGGGGGACGGGCTACTGGTTCTACGCCATCGGTGGCAGGTGAGCACCCGTCGCAAGCTCGGCATACTCGGACAACAGCCGCAGGGCCGTCGCACGGTCTAGCGCTGGGTCACGCGCCACGATGCGATAGCCGAGGTAGTCCTCCAGCGCCATCAACGTCATCGCGATGTCGCGGACCGGCGAGCCAAGGCGGAACTCACCCGCCTCAGCCCCGGTGGTGAGAACCCGAACGTAGAGCTCGACCTGCCGGTGGTAGATGCCCTGGACGTCGCGACGCTGGTCCAACTCGAATCCGGCTGCCAGGACCGCGCGCCAGATGGCTCGCCATTCAGCGTCCTCGGGACCGGTGGGAAGCCCTGCGGCGATCGTCAACGCCAGCTGTGCGCACGCGCCGTCGGTGCGTTCGACCACCGCGAGGCGCTCGTCATAGAAGCGAACGTCAGACCGCAGCGCCAGGTCCGCCAACAGCTGATCCATGTCCTTGAAGTAGTAACGGACCGCATTGGCCGTCAGTCCGAGTTCGGCGGCGACATCGGTGATCCGCAGACTCGCCAAGTCGTGTCGCTCGATCAAACCAATTGCCGCATCGAGGATTTCGCTGCGTCGCTCCTCTTGCCGGCTAGGCCGTGCCACGCGTCACCCGCTTCCCGCCACCCGTCGACTCGATCCGTTCGTTGATCAGGCGAGGGTACTTGCCGACGCGTCGGACTCCGAACGAGCCGACACCAATTTGGTCGTTCCACTTGCGCAGACCTCCACCTGCGCGCATTCTTTTCACTCACGGAAAATAACTACCGGACCTGGAGGATCGCTTGCGCGCCAGAGATCTCGGCGTCGTCGTCGGTGAACACCCCACCGGGCCGAACAACGCCATCACCGACGTCACCGGCGTGCGCGTCGGACACGTCACCCTCGACGAGCCTGGGTCCCCGGGCGTCCACACCGGCGTCACCGTCGTCGTCCCGCACGACGACATCTGGACCGAACCGGTTTTCGCCGGAGCCCACCGCCTCAACGGCAGCGGCGAACTGACCGGGCTGGAGTGGATTCGCGAATCCGGCGAGCTCACCTCCGCCATTGGCCTGACCAACACGCACAGCGTCGGAGTGGTTCGGGACGCCCTGGTGTCCGCCCAGGTAGAGGCCCGCGGCGAAGGCGTCTACTGGTCCCTACCCGTCGTCGGTGAAACCTACGACGGGCTTCTGAACGACATCAACGGCCACCACGTCCGCGCCGAGCACGTCCGATCCGCACTCGACTCCGCGCGCGGCGGGCCCGTCGCCGAGGGCAACGTCGGAGGTGGCACTGGCATGATCTGCCACGGCTTCAAGGGAGGCATCGGAACCTCCTCCCGAGTCACCGACACCGCCACCGGGCGATACACGGTGGGAGTCCTGGTTCAGGCCAATCACGGTCGGCGCGAACGACTCCGCATCAACGGCGTACCCGTTGGGGAGCGGATCGGACCCGACGCGGTGCCTCTTCCCGAAGTGTCCCGCCGCTACGAGCCAGGATCAGGATCGATCATCGTCATCGTCGCCACCGACGCTCCGCTGCTGCCACATCAGTGCGCCCGACTAGCCCAGCGATCAGCGCTCGCAGTGAGCCGGGTCGGCGGTAGCGGCGAGCAGTACAGCGGGGACATGATGCTCGCATTCGCAACCGGGAACCGCGGCATCCCGCCCTACGCATGGGACGAAGATCCCGACGCCGCCGTCCCCGAAATTCCCTTGCGCATGGTCGCCCCCCAGCTGATGACCCGTCTCTTCGACCTCACCATCGAGGCCACCGAGGAAGCCATCGTCAACGTGTTGACCTCCGCCACGACCCTCGTCGGCCGCAACGGACTGACCGCCCATGCCCTAGATCACGACCTCCTCCACGAGGCACTCACCACCCCGTTCCCGGAATTCCAGGAGACCCGATGACCGAACACCCGCTGCCCAAGAAGGACAATCGCCTCACCGGTCGGCTCGGCACCGTCGGCATCGTCTTCATGGTGATCGCCGCGGCCGCGCCACTGACCGTCATCGGCGGCAACATGCCGTTGGCAATGGGACTTGGCAACGGTGCAGGCGCACCGGTGGGCTTCCTCATCGCCTCACTGGTACTCCTGCTGTTCAGCGTCGGCTTCGTGACCATGACACCGCACGTGCCCGAGGCAGGTGCCTTCTTCTCCTACGTGACGGTCGGCCTCGGCCAACGAGCGGGAAAGGGCATAGCGGTCGTCGCGCTGATCGCCTACACCGCCATTCAGGTCGGCATCTACGGCTACATCGGGTGGGCGATAGGTGACACCGTCGGCCATTACGACGGACCGCAAATACCTTGGCCCGTCTATTCGTTCGCAGTGCTCGCCATCGTCGCGCTGCTCGGCTACCGCCACATCGAACTCAGCGCCAAGGTACTGGGAGTCGCACTGGTCCTGGAGATCGGCATCGTCGTATTGCTCGACCTCGCGATCGTCGCCAAGCCCGGCCCCAGCGGCCTGAGCCTCACCTCGTTTCAGCCCGACGTGTTCACCCACGGCGTGCTGGGCATCGCCGTACTCTTCGCCCTCACCGGCTTCATCGGCTTCGAGGCGACCGCGGTCTTCCGCGACGAAGCCCGTGATCCCGAACGCACCATCCCCCGAGCCACGTACGCAGCGGTCCTCATCATCGGCGCCTTCTACACCGTGACGTGCTGGGCCTTCGTCGTGGCGCTCGGTCCGGACCAGGTGGCTGCCGTCGCCCAGCGCACCCTTGCCGGTGACGGCAACATGCTGCTCGACACCACCGAAGCGAGTCTTGGCCGAATAGGTCGCGACGTCGTCAACGTCCTGCTGCTGACCAGTCTGTTCGCCTGCGTGCTGTCCTTCCACAACGTGATCGCCCGCTACCAGTTCGTGCTCGCCGGAAAGGGCCTGCTTCCCGAACGTCTTGCGCAGGTGCACGGACGCCACGACTCTCCGGCGTTCTCGTCGGCGGTGCAGACGGTGACAGCCGCGGTGATCGTGGCGATCCTGGCGATACTGGGAATCGACCCCCTGGTAGGTGTCTTCGGCTCGATGGCCGGCGTCGCCACCGTCGGCATGGTGCTGCTCATGCTCACCACGTCGGTCTCAGTGCTCGCCTACTTCGTGCGCCACCGCGAGCACTCCGGTGGACGCATCTGGCAGACGCGAATCGCGCCAGCACTGGCTTGCCTCGGCCTGGTCGCGAGCATGTGGCTGGTCCTGACGAACTTCACCCTCGTCACCGGCGGAAGCGCCACGCTCAGCACGGTGCTGGCCGCCATTCCGTTCATGGGTCTCGTCGTCGGCGCCCTTCTGTGGCGACCCTCACGGTCGCTGTCCGAAACCTCCAGGGGCTGAGGATCACTCACTGCTGCGCCTACTGGAAGTCGCGGGACTTGGTCTTCACCCTCAGGTCGACGGGCCCCATCCGGTCGGCCGCAATGGTGACCGCGCCCGTCGCGTTCTGCACGATGCCCCGGATCACCAGCGCCGACGCCGTCTGCGCCAGCTTGCGGTGCCGCGCCCACACCCCCTTGGAGCACATCACGTTGACCATGCCGGTCTCGTCCTCGAGGTTCATGAACGTCACCCCCTGGGCGGTCGCGGGTCGCTGCCGGTGGGTCACCGCACCGGCGACCAGCACCCGGGTGCCGTCGGGTACCGACAAGAGCTGGTTGGCCGGCACGACGCCCAGCTCGTCGAGGCGTTCGCGGAGGAACTGAACGGGGTGGCTGCCCGGCGAGACCCCGGTGGCCCAGACGTCGGCGGCCGTCAACTCGAGTTCGGTCATGCCGGGCAGGGACGGGACGTGGGAGGACGACCCGACGCCGGGCAGCCGGTCGGGACGTTCGGATGCCGCGGCCCCCGCCGCCCACAGCGCCTCCCGCCGGGTGACCCCGAAACAGCCGAGCGCACCCGCGGTGGCCAACGCCTCGGTCTGCGGCACCGACAGCTGAACTCGGCCTGCCAGGTCGACCAGTGACGTGAACGGGCCGTGGGCATTTCGGTCCTCGACGATGCGCTCGGCCAACTCGTCGCCGACGTGCCGCACCGCACCGAGACCCAGCCTGACCTCGAGGCCACGGTTCTCCAGCGTGGCGTGCGCCAGACTGGCGTTGACGTCGGGGCCGTGCACCAGCACGCCGTGCCGACGGGCGTCGGCGACCAACGACTGCGGGGAGTAGAACCCCATCGGCTGCGCGCGGAGCAGCGCGGCACAGAACACCGCGGGGTGATGCAGCTTGAACCACGACGAGTAGAACACCAGTGAGGCGAACGACAGCGAATGACTCTCCGGGAAGCCGAAGTTGGCGAACGCCTCCAACTTCTCGTAGATCCGGTCGGCGACGTCGCCGGTGATGCCGTGCCGGGCTCGCATGCCGTCGTAGAACCGGCTGCGGAGCCGCTTCATCTTCTCCGTGGACCTCTTGGACCCCATGGCGCGACGCAGCTGATCGGCCTCGGCGGCGGAGAAGCCCGCGCAGTCCACGGCCAACTGCATGAGCTGCTCTTGAAACAGCGGAATTCCCAACGTCTTCCGCAGAGCCTGCTCCATCGACGGGTGATCGTAGGTGACCACCTCGTCTCCGTTGCGGCGCCGTATGTACGGGTGCACCGAGCCGCCCTGAATGGGCCCCGGGCGGATCAGCGCGACCTCGACCACCAGGTCGTAGAACACCCGTGGCTTCAACCGGGGCAGCGTGGCCATCTGCGCGCGGGACTCGACCTGAAACACCCCGACCGAGTCGGCGCGCTGCAGCATCTCGTAGACGGCCTCCTCGGACAGGTCGAGCTTGGACAGGTCGACCTCGAGACCCTTGTGCTCGGCGGCCAGGTCGATGGCGTAGTGCAGCGCCGAGAGCATGCCAAGCCCGAGCAGGTCGAACTTCACCAAACCGATTGCCGCACAGTCGTCCTTATCCCACTGCAGCACGCTGCGGTTCTCCATCCGCGCCCATTCCACCGGGCACACGTCGGCGATCGGCCGGTCGCAGATCACCATGCCGCCGGAGTGGATGCCCATGTGCCGAGGCAGATCCTTGATCTGCAGCGCCAAGTCGACCACCGGCGTGGGAATCTCCTCGACGTCGGGTGAGTCGGCAAGCCCGTTCCACTTGCTGAGCTGCTTGCTCCAGGCGTCCTGCTGCCCCTGGGAGAACCCCAGCGCCCTGGCCATGTCGCGCACCGCGCTGCGGCCGCGGTAGGTGATGACGTTGGCGACCTGGGCGGCGTAGTCGCGGCCGTAACGCTGGTAGACGTATTGAATCGCCTTCTCGCGCAGGTCCGATTCGATGTCGATGTCGATGTCCGGCGGTCCGTCGCGCGCCGGTGACAGGAACCGTTCGAACAGCAACTCGTTGGCGACGGGGTCGACGTTGGTGACGCCGAGGGCGTAGCAGACCGCGGAGTTGGCCGCCGATCCCCGACCCTGACAGAGGATGCCGTTGTCCTTGCAGAACCGGGTGATGTCGTGCACCACCAGGAAGTAGCCGGGGAAGTCGAGCTTGGCGATGACGCTCAGCTCGTGCTCGATCTGGGCGTAGGCCTGCGCGGCACGCTCCGGCGGGCCGTACCGATCGCGCGCACCCGTCATCACCAGGTGCCGCAGCCAGCTGTCCTCGGTCTGCCCCGCCGGCACCTCGAACGGGGGCAGCTTCGGGGCGATGAGGGCCAGCCCGAACGCGCACTGCTCCCCCAGTTCGGCCGCGGCCGCCACCGCGCCGGGATGGTGGGCGAACAACCTGGCCATCTCGTCGCCCGACCGCAGATGCGAACCACCCAGTGGGGCAAGCCATCCGCTGGCCTCGTCCATCGAGTTGCGGGCCCGGATGGCACCCATCGCCATGGCCAGCCTGCCGCGGGTCGGTTCGGCGAAGTGTGCGGCCGTGGTGGCCACGACGCCCACCCCGAACCGCGGCGCCAGGGCGGCGAGCTGGGCGTTGCGTTCGTCGTCGAGGGGGTGTCCGTGGTGGGTGAGCTCGACGCTCACGCGGTCGGCGCCGAACCGGTCGACGAGGTCGGCGAGCGCGGCGGTGGCCGCCTCGGGTCCACCCGTCGACAACGCTTGGCGCACATGGCCCTTGCGGCAACCGGTGAGGATCTGCCAGTGTCCGCCGGCGGCCTCGCTCAGTGCGTCGAAGTCGTAGCGCGGCTTTCCCTTCTCCCCGCCTGCGAGGTGGGCGGTGGCAAGCTCCCGCGACAGTCGCCGATACCCCTCCGGTCCGCGCGCCAGCACCAGCAGGTGCGGCCCCGGCGGATCGGGCGTCTCGGTGCGGGGCACGTTTTCCAGCGAGAGCTCGGCGCCGAACACCGTCTGGACGTCGAGTTCCCGGGCCGCCTCGGCGAATCGGACCACTCCGTAGAGCCCGTCGTGATCGGTCAGCGCGATGGCCTGCAGGTTCAGCCGGGCGGCCTCCTCGACGAGTTCTTCCGGGGTGCTCGCCCCGTCGAGGAAGCTGTAGGCCGAGTGGGCGTGGAGTTCGGCGTACGGGGTGGACGCGCCCGTGCGCTGATGATCGTCGGGCCGCTCGTAGCTGCCCCGCTTGCGGGACCAGGCGGGGCTGTCACCGCCGTCGCCGGTGGGCTCGGGCAGGCGGGACCCGGCGCGGCGCGGCTTGCTGGTGAGCACGCGCTGCATCTCGCCCCAGGTCGACGGCCCGTCGTTCCAACCCATCGGCCCAGTCTATCGAACATGCGTTCGACAGTCGACGCGATGACTTTCAGGCGTCGACCGGGTCATCATCGGAGGAACCCAACCGCGAGGAGACACCCATGACCACGCCCGCCATGCCCCCGGTGGTCGACCAGGCCACCTGGCGCACCGCCCTCGACGACCTCCGCGCCCGGGAGAAGGCCGCGACCCGCGAACTCGACGCGATCGCCGCGCAGCGCAGGCGGCTGCCGATGGTCGAGATGCCGCCCTACACGCTGGTGGGACGCGACGGTCCCGTCCCGCTCGTCGACGTCTTCGACGGTCGCCGACAGCTCATCGTCTACAACCACATGTGGACCGACGGCGCGGACTGGCAGTGCGGCGGCTGCACGGGGTTCACGTCGCAGTTCACCCGGCTGGAGTTCCTGGCCGCCTACGACGCCCGCTTCGTGATCGTCACCAACGGACCCATCGACGAGGCCCTGGCCTACAAGGCCAAGGTCGGCAACCAGATGGAGTGGTACTCGTCGTCGGAGAGCAGCTTCGGCGCCGACGTGGGTGCGGCACCGGGCACCGGCTTCGCCGTCAACGTGTTCCTCCGCGACGGCGACACCGTGTACCGCACCTGGCACACCGACGGTCGCGGCACCGAGCAGCTCAGCCACAGCTTCGCGCTGATCGACCTGCTGCCGTGGGGTCGTCAGGAGGAATGGCAGGACTCGCCACGGGGATGGCCGAAGGCTCCCACCTATTCCAAGTGGTTGGACTCCCCCGGCATCGCCGCGGCGTACGGCACCGGGTAGCGCAGCGGAATAACTGCGGTCCAAAGTGGATTGTGGCCATCGTGACGCGACGACTCGACAACACGGTGGCACTGGTCACGGGCGCAAGCAGTGGCATCGGCGAGGCCACGGCGATCGCCCTGGCCGCCGAGGGCGCGACCGTTGCCCTGCTGGCCCGGCGCAAGGACCGGCTCGACGACCTCACCGCCCGCATCGAAGCCGCCGGGGGCACGGCGCTGGCCGTGGAGGCCGACGTGTCCGACCAGTCTCGGGCCGCCGCCGCGGTCGAGCGGGTGGTCGACCGCCTCGGCAGGCTCGACACCCTGGTCAACAACGCGGGCCTGATGCTGATCGGACCGGCCGCCGACGCCGACCCCGCCGACTGGGACACGATGCTGTCGGTCAACGTCGCGGGCGTGCTGTACATGACGCGGGCCGCCCTGCCGCACCTGATCGCGGCCGCCGCGGATTCGCCGCGCGGTGTCGCCGACGTGGTCAACATCAGTTCGACCGCGGGTCGCGTCGCGCGCCCGGGGACCGCCGTCTACTCACTGACGAAGTTCGGCGTCGGCGCGTTCTCCGAGGCCGTCCGCCAGGAGGTGCTGGGCCAGCGGGTCCGGGTCGGCCTCGTCGAGCCGGGGACGGTGCAGACCGAGATCACCGACAACCTGTCCGTGGCCGATCGGGAGGCCATCGAACAGCGCAGCCCGGGCATGGTGAAGCTCGAGCCGGGCGACATCGCCGACGCGGTCACCTACATGGTGACGCGCGATCGCCGGGTCGCCGTCAACGAAATCCTGGTGCGGGCGGCCGAACAGACCTGGTGACGGCGCCCGGCCCCGGTGCGGCTAGCGCGCGTCGAACGTCCTGCCGCGGCGCTGAGGTCCCGTCAGTCCACGTACTCCGCGGTGCCGTCGTCGAGCACCACGCGCGCGTTGGACCCGTCGGCCCCGGCAGCCTCGGTGCGGAACACCGCGTGCCCGGGTTCGGTGCGCCACACCGACGTCGTCAGCGTCTCGCCGGGGAACACCGGCGAGGTGAACCGTGCGCCGACCGCGGTGATCTTCGTGGCGTCGTTGCCGCCGAGTTCGGCCACCAGCACCCGGCCCGCGACCCCATAGGTGCACAGCCCGTGCAGGATTGGCCTTGGGAAGCCCGCGAGGTTCTGCGCGAACCAGGGATCACTGTGCAGCGGATTGCGGTCCCCCGACAGCCGATAGATCAGCGGCTGATCCTCGGTCGTGGGCAGTGCGACCGTGGCATCCGGCTCGCGATCCGGGATCTCCGGGGCGACGGGGCGTTCGCCGGGCTGACCGCCGAAGCCGCCCTCGCCGCGAATCACGGCCGTCGACGTGGTCTCGGCGACCACCTTGCCGGTGTCGGGATCGGTGCCGACGCCCTTGAACACCAGGATGGCGTTCTTCCCCTCGCCCTTGTCCTGGACGTCGACGACCTCGGAGTGGACGTCGAGCCTTCCCGACGGCGGAAGAGGCTCGTACAGCCGGATCTGCTGCGAACCATGCAGCAGCATGGCGAAGTTGAAGCTGCCGACCTCGCCGACCGCCCCCCACGCCGGGCAGGCGATGACGGCGTAGGTCGGCAGTACCTGCTGCTGGATGTCGTGGCTGTTCTCGGTCGTGAACGCCAGATCTCGTACGCCCGCGCCGACCCCGAGCGCATAGAGCAGCGTGTCGCGCTCGGTCCACTCGAACGGTTGCGGTGCGGTGGTGGCACCGATGGCGTCGGGGTTGATCGGCATGCTCTTCTCCCTTGAAGGCGGTGGCGGCTCAATCGGACGATAGCGCGACGGTCCCGCACCGAGGCGCGGTGGGTTGACCTTTGCCGGAACTAGGGTGACCATGTCTCGCATGCGCTATGTCGTTACCGGCGGTACCGGGTTCATTGGCCGCCGCGTCGTGTCCGCGATTCTGGCCAGAACCGACGATTCCGACGTCTGGATCTTGGTCCGCCGGGAGTCGCTGTCCCGGTTCGAGCGGCTCGCCGCACAGTGGGGCGAACGCGTGAAACCGCTGGTGGGAGACCTGACGTCAGCCAACCTGGGCCTGTCCGAGGCGGCCGTCGCCGAACTCGGATCCGTCGACCACGTCGTGCACTGCGGCGCCGTCTACGACGTGACGGCCGACGACGAGGCTCAACGCGCCGCCAACGTCGACGGTACGAAGGCGGTGGTCGACTTGGCGTTGCGGGTGGACGCCACCCTGCACCACGTGTCCTCGATCGCGGTCGCCGGCACCTTTCCCGGCGTGTACACCGAGGACGACTTCGACGTCGCACAGGATTTGCCGACGCCGTACCACCAGACGAAGTTCGAAGCAGAGATGCTGGTCCGCGCCGCACCGGGTTTGCGATACCGGGTCTACCGGCCCGCCGTCGTCGTCGGGGACTCCCGCACCGGCGAAATGGACAAGGTCGACGGTCCGTACTACTTCTTCGGGCTGCTCGCGAAGCTGGCCGTGCTGCCGAGATACACGCCGATCATGCTGCCCGACACCGGCCGCACCAACGTCGTCCCCGTGGACTACGTGGTCGACGCCGTCGCGACGCTCATGCACCTCCCCGACCGAGACGGGCAGACGTTCCACCTGACGGCACCGAAATCGATTGGCCTGACGCACATCTACCGCGGCGTGGCCAAGGAGGCACGTTTGCCGGAGCTCCGTGGCTCACTGCCCGGGTCGTTGGCGACGCCGTTGCTCACCGCCACCGGACGGGCCAAGATCCTGCGCAACATGGCAGCCACCCAACTGGGCATCCCGGCGGAGATCCTCGACGTCGTCGACCTTGCCCCGACGTTCACTTCCGACAATGCCGTAGAGGCCTTGCGCGACAGCGGAATACGGGTTCCCGACTTCGCGTCCTACGCACCCCTGCTGTGGCGTTACTGGGCCGAGCACCTGGACCCGGACCGGGCCCGCCGCGACGATCCTGCGGGTGCGCTGGTCGGCCGCCACGTCGTCATCACGGGTGCGTCCAGTGGCATCGGCCGGGCCTCCGCCCTCGCGGTGGCCGAACGCGGGGCGCGCGTGTTCGCCTTGGCGCGCAACGCCGACGCACTCGACGACCTGGTCGCCGAGATCCGCGAGGCCGGTGGCGACGCGCACGCATTCACCTGTGACGTCACCGATTCGGCGTCGGTGGATCACACCGTGAAGGACATCCTCGGTCGGTTTGGCCACGTCGACTACCTGGTGAACAACGCGGGCCGCTCGATCCGGCGGTCGGTGTCGGCCTCCACCGACCGGCTGCACGACTACGAGCGCGTGATGGCGGTGAACTACTTCGGGTCCGTGCGCATGGTGCTTGCACTGCTACCCCATTGGCGCGAACGTCGCTTCGGCCACGTCGTCAACGTGTCGAGCGCGGGCGTACAGGCCAGCAGCCCGAAGTACAGCGCCTACGTTCCCAGCAAGGCCGCACTCGACTCCTTCGCCGAAGTGGTTGGCACCGAAACGCTTTCGGACCACATCACCTTCACCAGCATCCACATGCCGTTGGTCAAGACACCGATGATCGCGCCGTCGCGCAAGCTCAACCCGATGCCCGCCATCACCGCGGACCACGCGGCCGCGATGGTGGTCCGCGGGCTGGTGGACAAGCCCGCCAGGATCGACACGCCGGTCGGCACGCTGGCCGACGTCGGGCACTACTTCGCACCCGGGTTGTCCCGTCGGATCCTGCACCAGTTGTATCTCGGCTATCCCGATTCGCCGGCCGCCCGAGGAGTCGCCACGCCCACGGAGCACCAGCCGACGCGACGGCCGAGACGACCCGTTCGCATGCTGGGCCCGGGCTTGGTGAACCTGCGCACACCGGGACCGATCAAGCGGGCGGTCCGACTGGTACCTGGTGTGCATTGGTGACGGCCCCGCCCTAGTGTTGGCCGCGTGACGGAGGTCGTGAGGGCGGGCGCGGACGTGACGACTCGATTGCCCGTCTTCGCCGACGTCGACACGGGTGTGGACGACGCGATGGCGCTCGCCTACCTACTGGCCAGTGCGGACGCCGAGCTCGTCGGCGTCGCCTCGACCGCGGGCAACGTGCCCGTCGACCAGGTCTGCGTCAACAACCTTGGGCTGCTCGCCCTCTGCGGTGCGGGCGACGTCCCGGTGTCGAGGGGTTCGGAACGTCCGTTGGCGATGCCGCTGCGCACCGCCGAGGACACCCATGGCCCCGAGGGCCTCGGCTACGCCCGACTACCGGCCGGCGACGGCCGACTCACCGACTACGACGCCGCCACGGCCTGGGTGCGTGCGGCCCGCGAGCACCCGGGTGAGCTCGTCGGCCTGGTCACCGGACCGTTGACCAATCTGGCACTCGCCATGCGCCTCGAACCGAGCCTGCCCCGGTTGTTGCGACGGCTCGTCATCATGGGCGGCGCGTTCGACTACCGCGGCAACACCACCCCGGTGGCCGAGTGGAACATCAACGTCGACCCGGAGTCGGGCTCGGAGGTCTTCACCGTGTGGGGTGCGGCGTGGGGGCTGGACAAGCCGACGCACCTGCCAATCGTGTTGGGGCTCAACCTGACCGAGAATGCCGTGATGACACCTGCGACCCTCAGCCGGCTGGCGGCGGCGGCCGGGTCGGCCACCACGCCGATGAGCGTGCTCGACGACCGAGGGACCAGATCGGCGGCGTCGAACCCGCTGATACGCGTGCTCGAGGACGCGATGCGCTTCTACTTCGAGTTCCACTTCGACCAGGGCGAGGGTTACCTGGCCCACCTGCACGATCCCCTCGCCGCCGCGGTGGCACTGGACCCCGACCTCGTCGGCTGCCGGCAGGCGACCGTCGACGTCGAGCTGACGGGCACCCTCACCCGCGGGATGACGGTCGCCGACTGGCGTGGACATTGGGGCCGATACCCCAACGCGCACATCGGAGTCGACGTCGACCCGGAGGTCTTCTTCGACCGGTTCATCGCGCGGGTGGGACCCTTCGCCGCCACCCTCGGGTGAGCGTCAGTCGTCGGTCACCACGAGGGTGACGTCGATGTTCCCGCGGGTCGCGTTCGAGTAGGGGCAGACCTGGTGCGCCTTCTCGGCGAGCGCCTGTGCGGTGGCGTGGTCGACGTTGGGCAAGGTGACCTCCAGCTCCACCGCGAGACCGAAGCCGCCGTTGTCGAGCGTGCCGATCGACACCCTCGAGCCCACCGTCGAATCCGAGACGTCCGCCTTCTCCTGCCGGGCGACCAGTCGCAGCGCCGAGTGGAAGCAGGCGGCATAGCCGATGGCGAACAGCTGTTCGGGATTGGTGCCGTCGCCGCTGCCGCCCATCTCTTTGGGAATGGCCAGCTGGAGGTCCAACCTGCCGTCGGCGCTCCTGGCCTGTCCGTCGCGCCCTTCGCCGGTGGCCAACGCCTCTGCGGTGTACAAGGTCTTCATTGCGGTTTCCCTTCGTGTGATTCCTAGTGCGGACTCGTGGATCGTGCGTGGGAAGCGTCGGGTGACGCGGCGAGCGCCTCGGTGAGCCGTCGCACCGCATCACGCAGGTCGGCGGCGTCTTGCTCGGTGATGCCGGTGGACGCGAACAGTCGTTCGGGGACGCACTGCGCGCGGCTCTCCAGGGAGCGTCCGCTCTCGGTGAGGGTGACCTCGACGAGGCGCTCGTCGTCCCGCGAGCGCTCGCGACGGACGAACCCGTTGGCCTCCAACCGCTTCAGGAGCGGAGACAGCGTCCCGGAGTCCAGCTGGAGACGTTCGCCGAGCTGGCCGACGGTGACGCGCCCCTCGGCAGTCGCGGCCTCCCACAGCACCAAGAGCACGAGGTACTGGGGATAGGTGAGGTTCATCTCCGCCAAGACCGGTCGGTAGGCCGCGGTCATCGCCCGTGACGCCGAATAGAGGGCGAAGCACAGTTGCCGATCGACGCTCAGAACCGCCATGCCAAAACCGTAGCTCACAATTCAATTGTGCACAATCGTTATTCGTAGACCCCCTCCAAGAACCACTGCCGCTGCCGATAGCACAGCAGCATCGCCCGGTCGACCACGTCGCCTCGACCTCCCGGTTCCTCGACCAGTACCTGCACCCGCGCCGTGCGCCCCGCCTTCCCCGACTCCTGCGGGTCCCACCACCTTTCGTCCACCGGCCACGGGCCAGCCCACCACCTCAACCGTCCCGACCTTCGGCCGTCCCCGGTCAGCCGCACCGGATCAGCCGAGAACAACCCCCGCCCCGTCACCCGGACCGGATTGCCCTCGGCGTCGAGCAGTTCCACCGGATCGTCGAGCAGCACGGCCGGCGACGGTTCGGGGAGCTGCCCGGGCCAGGGCTGGCCCGGATCGGCCCGAGGTACGGGCTCGTCGCCCAACGGCGTGAAGGTGATGCGCTCGGCGGGCCCACGCCCGCCGCTGAGCACCGGCACCTGCACCGATTCCGGCCCGAGCAGTCCCTGGACGCGGACCAGTGCCCGACGGGCCCGCAACCGGTCGTCGTCACCGGAGGAACCCCACAGCGGCAGCTGCAACGCCGAGGCCGACACCACCTCCACCGGCTGCAGCCGCAGGGTGACGATCGGGCCACCGAGCCCGGCCGGGCGCCCCTCGCGCCGACGGTTCAGCCAGCCGTCGAGCTGCCAGCGCACCCGGTCGGCCGTGGCATCCTCGGTCAGCGGCTCGGCGCAGCGCCAGACACGGTGCATCTGCTCACCGTTGGCCGTGACCGCATGGATCGCCAACCGCGTACAGCCCACCCCCGCCGCCTCCAGGCTGCGATGCAGCTCGCCGGCCAGCGAGCGGCCGGCGAAGGCGGCGGCGTCGACCCGGTCCACCGGTGGATCGCAGTCCATGACCGCGTCGAGCTCCGGTGGTGACTCCCGACCCGACGGCCCGCGCATCGACTCCCCGCGGGCGAACCGGTGGGCGGAGATCGCATCGGCCCCGAACCGGGAAGCCACGTCGGTACGCGACAGCTCGGCGAACTGCCCGATGCTGCGAATCCCCATGCGCCACAACAGGTCGGCCAAATCGTCCCGACCGGGTGCCGACAGGCTGGGTTCGGTGGCCAGCTGCCGGATCGACAGGGCGGCCAGGAAGGCCGCGTCCCGGCCGGGTTCGACGATGCAGCCGGCGCGAGCGGCGAATACGGCAGTGGCCAACTGGTCGGCGATGCCCACCTGGCATTCCGCGCCGGCCGCGGCGACGGCGTCGACCAGCCGCTCCGAGGCCGACTGCTCCGACCCGAAGTAACGGGCCGCGCCCCGCACCGACAACACCAGCAGGCCTGGTCGCAGCACCTCCGCACGTGGCACGACCTCGTCGACGGCCGCCGTCACGCCTTCGAAGTGCCTGGCGTCGCGACTGGGGTCGGCGGTGACGACGTGGACGCTGGGACAGCGCGCCTGCGCCTCCCTGCGACGAAGCCCCCGGCGCACCCCGGCCGCGCGAGCCGACGCCGAGCACGCCACGACGCGATTGGCCAGGGTGACCACGACGGGATCGGTCGCCGGCCGACCCGCCGCGGCAGCCGCCGCCACCGCGGGCCAGTCCATGCACCAGATGGCCAGCACTCGGCCTGGCACGTCATCCGCCCACTACTCGGGCGAGACCGACCGAGCGGCCGGAGGCCTTGGTCGCCAACCTCACCCGGCTTATCCGTCCGCATCCCGGGGTGGGGGCACCGGCGCCCGCACCCGTCACCTCGAAACCGGAGACCCTCGACTCCAGCCGTGCCGAGGCTCCGTGCCAGTCGCCGTCGACGACCAGCAGGGTGCATCCCTTCTGCCGCGCCCTCGCCGTGACGGCACGCGCCCTGGTCGGCGAGACCGCCCGTCCGCCCAGGCCGAGCACCACCAAATCCAATCCGTCCATCAGCACCGCAGCCACCTCCACCGGATCGGCACCGGGGTCGGGGATCACCGCAAGCCTGCTCAGGTCGGCACCCATCTCGACGGCGGCAAGCAGACCCGCGCCCGGCTGACCCACGATCGCCGCATGCCCACCCGCCGCCGTCACCGCGGCCACCAATCGAAGCGGCAGGGACCGGGCTCCCGACAGCACCGCGACCGAACCCCGCGGCAACGAGTCAGGCAGCAGTTCGGACAGCGATTCCGGCATCGGCAGCAAATTTTCCGAGGTCGGAATCGAGGCGCGCGAGGGCATGGAACCGCGGTGCGTCGCACCCGCCGTGGGCGACGTCCTGCCGGACACCTCGGCCATCTTGCGTCGAAGGTGTTCCACCTGTTCAGCGCGGCTTTTCCCGGACTGAGTCACATCCATCACGACTGCCACGAGAACACCTTCCGCACCATCCGACTCGTTCCCTAATTCGAAAATATGTTCGATTGGACGAGTAAACACTTACCCTCTGACACCGTCAAGCGGGTCGAGGTCACCGGGAGGCCCCTCTACGCCTCCAGTGAAATACCTGCGTGGTCGTTCCCGTGGTCAGCTAGAGTTTTGTCACCGGAACCCGCTTCGGGATGGGGCTGGTGCGCGCGTCCAGCACCAGGGACCGTGCGGAATCGCCTCGCGATTCGCCGAAGGACACGCGTTCGCAATTCGGGGATTAGTAAGGACAGCATCATGAGGTCACATCGCCTGGCTCGCCGTGTCGCGGCCTACGCAGGAGGGGCCGCCGTCGTCGCGATGGTCGGCCTGACCGCAGCGTGCGGCGGCAGTTCGAACAAGGCCCCCGAAACCACGCCCACCACGACCACCGCCCCATCGTCGTCGACGTCGGCCCCCTCGGTGACGCCCACCGAGAAGTCGATCAACCCCACGGGCGGCAACCTGTTCACACCTCCGGTCAAGGCGCCCCCCGCACCGACGGCCATCCCCGGCGACAACTGACATTCCGTCGGTTCACGAATCCGTCGCGGGACCACGTCACGACACCATGCCGTCACCGACCGTGACAGCACCACGGACCAGGCGTTCGAATGCCTGGCCGTGGCTGCTGCCCGTCATCATGCTGGCCGTTCTGGCGCTGGCCTCCGATCTGCGGATCGCCCCGGACGCCGACCGGTCCAACGTGATCGACGGACCCTTTGCCTCGCTGTTGGCCGCGTCGACCGATCTGGGACCGGCCCGCGGCAACCACGTCCAACTCACCGCGATGTTGCACGACGACCGTCGTCCCGTTGCGCTGATCGACTGGGCGAGCCGGCACGGTCTCTCCGTGCAATGGCGCACCAGTGACGGCTGGGCCGTGGTGGAGGGGCCGCCCGACCACGTGGCAGCGGCCTTCGCCGTCGAGGTCCACGACTACCTCGGCCGGCGTGGCCAAGAGTTCTACGCCTCACCGCAGCAGCCGGAGGTACCCACGCCACTACGGGGTGAAGTGCTGCAGCTAGGCCGAATCCTCAGTTACACACCGCATCACGAGTCACGGCCCGACATCCTGCCGCTCGACGTCCCCGACCGCGGACTGACGCCCACCGCCCTGCTCAACACCTACAACGCGGCAGGCATGGCACGCAGCGGCTTCACCGGCAAGGGCACCACGATCGTCATCTTCGCCTTCAACGGTTTCGCTCAGTCCGACCTCGACATGTTCGCCACCCAGAACGCACTACCCAAGTTCACCCCCACCGTCGTCGGCGACCAACTGAACGAGCCGTACGGCGAGACCACGATGGATCTCGAAGTCGCCCATGCGATTGCACCCGACGCCAAATTGGTCGTGGTCAACGCCCGACCGACCGTCCAGGGTGACGGCGCCTTCCAGAAGATCGGGCAGATGCTCGAGGACACCAATGAGAAGTTCCCCGGGTCGATTTGGAGCCTCTCGATCGGCTGGGGTTGCGACAAGCTGCTCACCGCAGCGGATTTGGAGCCGGTCCGCTCCGCGCTCGCCGACGCCCACGAGAACGGCACCACCGCGTTCAACGCCAGCGGCGACCTCGCCGGCCTCGAGTGCAAGGGCGGTGACGACTGGGACTCACCACCCGGACCGGCCGACGTCGGGCTGGATTCCATTGCCTCCGTTCCCGAGATGACCAGCGTCGGGGGCACCACTTTGTCCACCGACGCCCAGGGCAAGTGGCTCGCCGAGCAGGCGTGGTTCGACGTGCCGCTCTCTCAGGGCACCGGCGGGGGCGTGTCGACGCTCTTCGACCGGCCCCCGTGGCAGCAGGTTGCCTCCGGACAGATTCCCGCGGACCGCAATACGGGCAAGCGACTGACCCCGGACATCTCCGCCGTCGCCGACCCGTTCACCGGGGTGAAGATCGTGCTCAACGGCGACAACGTCGTCGGCGGCGGAACCTCGCAGTCGGCACCCATCTGGGCGGGGCTGACCGCGGTGATGACACAGTTCTTGAAGGAGAACGGTGGTCGCGAGATCGGCGACATCAACCCCCTGCTCTACCGCATCGCTCAGGGCGCGCCGCTGCCCGCCTTCCGCGACGTGACGTTGGGCGGCAATGCCGTTGACATCGCGGGACCGGGTTACGACCTGGTCAGCGGGCTCGGAACCCCCGACGTCGACAACCTCGCCCGCAACCTGCTCACCATCCAGAGGATCTCGCCATGAGTACCCAACCCGACACGGACGACCCCACCCCGGGAATGGTCGAGTGCCGGGTGTGCAAGACCGAGGTGCCCGAAGGCGAGTACTGCGGACTGTGCGGCATCCCCCTCAGCGAGCACCGCGCCGACGGGCCGGGCTGGTTGCGGGCCAGGGCCTACAGCGCATCACCCGGGGAGCATCTCTTCCGGCCCAACATCGTCAGCTCGCTGTTCCCCCACCTGTCCCCGAATTCGCGCATGCCGTTCCTCGTCGGCCTCGGGGTGATCCTGGCGGCCCTGGTGGCCACCAGCCTGTTTCGGCTACCGGCGGCGTTGATCACCGTCGCCGCACTGGGTTTGCCCCTGCTGTTCCTGATCTACCTGCAGGAGTCCGACGTCTACGACGACGTCCCCACCGGAACCCTGGTGGCCACGGCGGGATTGGGCATCGGACTTGGCGTCGGATGGGTGCTCCTCACGGGGGCCGTCGTCGCACGGGCCTACGACGTCGGTCTGGGGATGGGCATCGCCGGATCCCGCATCCTGCACGACGGGCTGGGCGTCCCCATCGGCGGCGTGGTGCTGATGCTCGTCCCCGCCCTGTTGGTGAGGTTGGTGCGACCCGGTCAGCGAGAGGCCCTCGACGGTTTCGCCATTGGCGCACTCGGCGCCCTGATGTTCACCGCGGCGGCCCAAATGACCCGGCTGGCACCGCAGTTCGCGGGCGGCATGATCGCCCGGTCGCGCCCGATGAACGGTCTGATCGTCGAAGCCGGCATCCGGGGCGTCGCCGTGCCACTGACCGCGGCCGCGGTCGGCGGTCTGATCGGCACGGCGCTCTGGTTCACCCGTCCGGAGAACAAGAAACACCAGCACCGCAACTACGTCCGCCTCGCCGTGGCTGTCTTCGCACTGGTGGTGCTGGTGCTCTACGCAGGCCTTGGCCTCGTCGACGTGGCCAGGATGCCCCAATTGCTCCAGCTCGCCTTGCATCTCGGCGTGGCGGCAACCGCACTACTCGCGTTGCGGGTCGGCTTGCATCTGGCGTTGCTGCACGAAGCCCACGACGAGATCCTCTCCGACCAACCCCTGCTATGCCAGCACTGCGGGCACGTCGTGCCCGACATGGCGTTCTGCGTGGCTTGCGGAGCGGCCACCCGAGCGTCCTCGCGATCGTCGCGGCAGGCCCGGCGTGAGATCAGGCCGATCCGCGTCGACACCGAGCCGGGTTCGGGCGACGCGTGACGACGATCGTCCAGGGTTACTCGACGCACGCGGGCACCTACACCGCGCCGGCGCTGCGCAAGACCTCACACCGCCGGCTCCTCGTCGTCTGGGTGGCGGCCATCGGCCTGGTCGCCGCGGGCCTCGTCGTCATGTCCGGTGCGATCGAGAAGCCGTCGGCTCGGTACGTGTGTCCACCCGACTGCGGGCGACCACCGCTGGGACTGCCGGTGACGGTCAATCCCCGCTTCACCGCGCCGGACGGGACGTTCTCAGTCGCCTACCCGGCGGAGGGGACGGCCTACAACGTCACCACGGGCGACCATGGCGTCACCGCCGACCTGCTGGCCGGCGACGGCGGCACCCTGCGGTTGTTCAGCGAACCCGCGACCGGCCGCACCCCGAAACAGATCGCCAACCAGCTGGTCAAGGCGACCTTTCCCGACACGAAGATGGCTTACGAAATCCCCAACGCAATGGTCGGGTACCAACCGGGCTACGGCCTGGTCGCCGACTGTTGGCCGCAGGGTTCCAACGCGAGCTACAGCCGCATGCGGTTGGTCGTCGTGGTGGCGGTGAAGAACGACCTCGCCTTGGTCGCCGGCGCCGTCGGGCCGTATCACGCCTTCGGGCCCGACTTCGGCTCGGGAAAACCGTCGGCGGCAAACCTGCAGATCGCCCTTGACATGGGAAAATACGTCAACAGCTTCCTCTGGCGCGGCGACCCGCTGCGCTGACCCCTTCCGTCGCCCCTCGCTGTGGCCTAACTCTCCCACGCTTAAATGGTGACATTGACAAATGTCACCAATCGCTGTTGTACTTTCGGCGTGACGACCGACACGATTCCCCACCGGGGCTCCAAGCGATCGCGGGCCGCGGCCACGGTCAGCGGACTGACCCTGCGACAGATCAGCGCGGCGTTGCCGCCGGAACGGGCCTGGGGGTTGTGGGCGTCCCGCCGGATCGTCGAGCGGATCATGGACGCCTTCGGCCCGTCGCTGGCGGGCACCGAGGTCGAGAAAGTCGACGTCCGCCTTCGCGACGGCAGCCGAGTCGTCGGCGAGTGGGTGCGGGGCGCCGGCGTCACGGCCGCCGGGGGGCAGGAGCCGGGTGAGTGCATCTACTTCCTGCACGGCAGCGGCTTCGCGCTCTGTTCACCCCGCACGCACCGCAGGCTGACGGCCTGGCTGTCGCGCCTGACCGGGCTGCCCGTGTTCTGCCTCGACTACCGCCTGGCTCCGCGCCACCGCTTTCCCGCTGCCGCCGTCGACGTCCGGTCCGGCTGGGAGTGGCTCTGCACGGTGAAGGGTTTCGCCCCCGATCGGATCGTCGTCGCGGGCGATTCGGCCGGCGGACATCTCGCCGTCGACCTGCTTCTCCAACCCGATGTGGCGCATCCCGCCGGCCTTGCGCTGTTCTCCCCGCTGCTCGACCTGACGTTCGGGCTGGCGCGCACCAGGGAGGAGCTGCGCCGCGACCCCGCGATCCGCGCCGCCGACGCTGCGAAACTGGTCGGACTGTATTGCGCCGGAACGGATCTCACACATCCCCGACTCTCCCTCGACGTCGCGGGTGGTCGACGGATGCCGCCGACCCTCGTCCAGGCCGGTGGCGGCGAGATGCTGGTCGCCGACTCTCGCCGGCTGGCGGCCGACATCACGGCTGCCGGCGGCGACTGCGAGTTGCAGGTGTGGCCGGATCAGGTGCACGTCTTCCAGGCACTCCCGAGGCTCACCCCCGAGGCCGCACCGGCAATGCGGGAGGTTGCGGCGTTCATCGCAGAGTCGTTGCGCAACAGAGCAATTGACCAGGCGGCCGGGTGAACCTCTTCGGATCCTCACCCAAGCGCAGCCACGGGGCAGCGGCCGTCATCACCGGAGCCGGCAGCGGGATAGGCGCCGCGTTCGCCGTCGAACTCGCCAAGCGTGGTGGTCGGATCGTGTGCAGCGACGTCGACGAGGGGTCGTCGCGGGCCACGGCCGACGCCATCGTCGCCGCGGGCGGTCACGCCACCTCCGTCCGCTGCGACGTCTCGCAACTCGACGACGTGGCACACCTGGCCGAGGCGGCGCAGTCGTGGTTCGGCGGACCGCCGACGCTGGTGGTCAACAACGCGGGCGTCGGCGCGGGAGGCGCCGTCATCGGTGAGATCGAGATGGACGACTGGAACTGGGTTCTCGGCATCAACCTGTGGGGACCGATCCACGGCTGCCAGGTGTTCACGCCGATCCTGCGGGAGGCGGGTCAGCCCGGCGGCATCGTCAACGTCGCCTCGGCCGCCGCGTTCGGAGCAGCCCCCGGCATGGCGGCCTACAACGTCAGCAAGGCCGGCGTGCTGTCGTTGTCGGAGACGCTGGCCGCCGAGCTGTCCGGCACCGGAATCAACGTGACCGTGCTGTGCCCGACGTTCGTCAAGACCAACATCGTCGAGGCGGGCCGCATCTCGGCGCGCTCGACCCAACTCGCCGACCGCCTGATGCGGTGGACCGGCTTCTCTCCCGAGCGCGTCGCCCGGACGTGCCTGGATGCCAACGACCGCGGCGCGCTGTACTGCATGCCGCAGCCCGATGCCCGAATCGGCTGGGGCATCAAACGATTCACACCGACGGTGTACACCCGTGCCGTCGGGCTGACCAATCGCGCGACCACTTAGGAGACGACCGTGGCAATCGACATGGATGCAATGCTGGAGAAGATCAAGGACCGGCAATGGGCGCTGGCCGACATCGACTGGGACGCACCGGGCGCAGAGACCATCAGCGACGAGTTCCGGCCCAAGCTCAAGGCCTTCATGGCCGACCTGTGCTGGATCGAGAACGTGGGCGCCCGCGGGTTCGCCGCATTGGCCAAGAAGGCGCCGACGCCCGTCCTCGCCGAGATCTACCGCTACTTCCACGCCGAGGAGCAGCGGCACGCCAACGCCGAACTCGCCCTGATGAAGCGGTGGGGCATGCTCGAGGACGGCGAGATGCCGGAACCGAACATCAACATCCGGTTGGCCATCCAGTGGCTGGACAAGTACTCCGACGACATGTCGCTGTCGATTCTCGGCACCGTCATCCCGATGCTGGAGGTCGCCCTCGACGGCGCGCTGCTCAAGTTCCTGCTCGAAGAGGTGCACGACCCGGTGTGTCACCAGGTGTTCGAGAAGATCAACAACGACGAATCCCGCCACATCGCAGTCGACTTCGACGTGCTCAACATGATCGGCAACGCGACCGCGCGCCGGCTGGCCATCCAGTTCGTCGGCAACGTCGCCTCGCCGGGGGTGATCCTCGGCATGCTGATGTACGCGCCCCTGCTCAACCGGATGCGCAACAACATCGTGGAGATGGGCCTGCAGCCCGAGCGGCTCTACGACGCCATGATGCGCTTCAAGAAGATGGGCGAGCGCGCCGAGTTCACCCGCCGCGTCCCGACCTACCAGCTGCTGAAGTTCCACTCCCGGTTGGTGGTCAACCCGAACAACCCGTATCACTACCTGGCGAACTCGATGGTCTGGCTCTCCGATCGCTACCCGAACAGCCTGCTGAGTCCCATCCCCACCTGGTTCAAGGAGCTGACCTATGAACCGGCAGCGTGACGTGCACGTCTACGACACCCTGATCGTCGGCACCGGGTTCACCGGGATCGGCGCGGCGATCAAGCTGACCCAGGCCGGCGTCGACGACGTGGTCATCGTCGAACGCGACCAGCGCGTCGGCGGCACGTGGCGGGACAACACGTATCCCGGTGCGGCATGCGATATTCCGTCACTGCTTTACTCCTTCTCGTTCGTCGCCAACCCGACCTGGTCGCGGGCCTACTCCCCCGCCGAGGAGATCCGGCTACACATCGAGGACCTGGTGGACCGCTTCGACCTGCGGCGTCGGATCGACTTCGGCACCGAGGTGAGCGGGCTGTCCTTCGACGAGGCCGAGGGCGTCTGGGACGTCCGAACCACCGGACGCAAGCGTTACCGTGCCCGCACGGTCGTGCTGGCGTCCGGCCCGCTGCCGGATCACGCGTGGCCCGACGTCCGCGGCATCGACACCTACGAGGGCCACAAGATTCACAGTGCCCGTTGGGACCACGACTACGACTTCACGGGAAAGCGCGTCGCCGTGATAGGCACCGGTGCCAGCGCCGTGCAGATCGTGCCGGAGCTGGTCAAGCAGGCGGCGTTCGTCAAGGTCTTCCAACGCACGCCGGGTTGGGTGATCCCGCGTCTGGACGTCGCCACCCCGGCCCGGGCCCAGGATCTCTTCGCGAAAGTGCCTGCGGTGCAACGGGCAGCGCGGCAGGCGCTGTTCTGGGGGCACGAGGCCAGTGCCACCGCGCTGGTGTGGAAGTCACCGCTGAGCGGGCTGGTCGCCCGACTGGGCAAGGCGCACCTGCACCGCCAGGTCAAGGATCCGTGGCTGCGCAGGCAGCTGACGCCCGACTTCACCCCGGGCTGCAAGCGCATGCTGGTCTCCAGCGACTACTACCCCGCCCTGCAGCGCGACAACTGCAAGCTGATCGACTGGCCGATCGCCACGATGAGTCCGGTGGGCATCCGCACCGGCGACGGCATCGAACATCACCTGGACTGCGTCGTGTTCGCGACCGGGTACGACGTGCACCTGACGGGCCCGCCGTATGAGGTGACCGGGCTGGGCGGGCGGTCACTGGCCGAGGAATGGGTCCGCGGCGCGCAGGCGTACAAGAGCATCAACGCCAGCGGCTACCCGAACCTGTTCTTCATGACGGGTCCCAACTCCGGGCCGGGGCACAATTCGCTCCTGGTCTTCGTGGAGGGCCAGCTCGACTACGCCGTCGCGGGCATCACCACCATCCTGCGCGAGGACCTGCGTTACCTCGACGTCCGCGCCGACGTTCAACGCCGCCACAACGAGGACCTTCAACGGCGTTTGACCAAGACGACGTGGATGAGCGGATGCAGCAGCTGGTATCTGACGGCCGACGGATTCAACGCCTCGATGTACCCGGGGTTCGCCACGCAGTATCTTCGACAGATGCGTGACTTCAGGTTGGGCGACTACGAGGCGGTGCCGTCGGGCAGGAGCGAAGCGACCGGGGGATCGTCACCGGCGGGTGCACCCGCCGTGAGCATCAGTTCGTCGGCCTGACGTGCCGCCCGCCAAGCAGCCGCGGCAACAAGCGGGCGCGATCTCGACGATCCTCAACGGGCTTCGTCGTGCGCCGCGGCAGATTCGGCGGGGCTCTCGCGACGTCATCGAGAACGCAGTGTCACAGCTGTTCGACGCCGCGGTCCAACCTCACGGCGTCGCGGCGTCCGGGGAGTACCGGATCGACGAGCTCGCGCGGCTGGCGGGTACCACCACGCGCAACATCCGCGTGTACCGCGACCGCGGCCTCCTGCACCCGCCGCTACGGGTGGGCCGCATCGCGCTGTTCAACGACACCCACCTCACCCGGCTACGCCTGATCACCTCGATGCTGGACCGGGGCTACAACATCTCCCACGTGCACGAGATGCTCAGCGCCTGGGAGGAGGGCAAGAACCTCGGCGACATGTTGGGCCTGGAGTCTGCGATCGCGGGCAGCTGGGCCTCGGAGAAGCCCGACCGGATGTCGGTCGCCGAGGCCAGGAGCCTGGTCGACGACGACGGCGCCTTCGACCGGATGGTGGGCCTCGGCGTCATCACCGTCGAAGACGACGTGGCAACGGTGGTGCGGCCCAAGCTGATCGAGGCCTTCAACGAGATCAAGCAGTACGGCGTCAGCACCGACAAACTCGTCGACATCCACGAGCAGACCGCACCGCTGATCGACGAGATCAGCGGCATCCTGGTGCGCGCGGGCGTCGAGCACGTCCTCACCCGGATCAACCCGGGCGCCGCCCTTCCGCCGGATACCGAAGTGGCCGAACTGATTACGATGCTGGTGCGGTTCCGCACGCAGGCGGTGGCCGCGGTGTCGGCGACCCTCGCATTCTCGATCGAGTCGACGATCGAGTCCTCGGTCAGTCAGATCCTCGGCGACCTCATCGACAAGTCCGAAGACCTCTGACCGGGAGGCGCTACTCCCACTCGATGGTGCCGGGCGGCTTGCTGGTGACGTCGAGAACCACCCGGTTCACCTCGGGCACCTCGTTGGTGATTCTCGTCGAGATCCGCTCGAGCACGTCGTACGGGACGCGGGTCCAGTCGGCGGTCATCGCGTCCTCGCTGGAGACGGGCCGCAGCACGATCGGGTGGCCGTAGGTCCGGCCGTCGCCCTGTACGCCCACCGACCGTACGTCGGCGAGCAGCACCACCGGGCACTGCCAGATCTGGTTGTCCAGCCCGGCGGAGGTGAGCTCCTCGCGGGCAATGGCGTCGGCCCTGCGCAGCGTGTCCAGCCGGCTCGCGGTGACCTCGCCGACGATGCGAATCGCCAAACCAGGTCCCGGAAACGGTTGGCGCCCAACGATTTCCTCCGGCAGACCGAGTTCGCGACCCACCGCGCGCACCTCGTCCTTGAACAGCAACCGCAGCGGCTCGACGAGTGTGAACTTGAGGTCGTCGGGCAGCCCGCCAACGTTGTGGTGGCTCTTGATGTTGGCCGCACCGGTGCCGCCGCCGGACTCGACGACGTCGGGGTACAGCGTCCCCTGGACCAGGAAGTCGACGTCACCGCCGCCGTCCTCGACCAGGGTCCGCACCGCGCCTTCGAACGCGCGGATGAATTCGCGGCCGATGATCTTGCGCTTGCCCTCCGGATTGGTCACCCCGGACAGGGCTTCGAGGAACCGGGCCTCGACGTCCACCGTGACGAGGTTGGCGCCGGTGGCGGCGACGAAGTCGCGCTGCACCTGCCCCCGCTCCCCGGCACGCAGGAGGCCGTGGTCGACGAAGACACACGTCAGCCGGTCACCGACGGCGCGCTGCACCAACGCCGCGGCCACCGCGGAGTCCACGCCGCCGGACAATCCGCACAGGGCACGGCCGTCGCCGATCTGGGCGCGGACCTGCTCCACCAGCGCGTCGGCGATGTTGGCGGGCGTCCACGTCGAGTCGATGCCCGCGAACTCGTGCAGGAACCGGCTCAACACCTGCTGACCATGCGGGCTGTGCATGACCTCGGGGTGGTACTGCACGCCGGCGAGTCGGCGCTCCCGGTTCTCGAACCCCGCGACCGGCGCACCGGCACTGGTGGCGACGACGGTGAAGCCGTCGGGCGCCTCGGTCACGGCGTCCCCGTGGCTCATCCACACGGGTTGGCTGACCGGCAGGTCGGCGTGGAGCTCTCCCCCGGACACCTTTAGGTCAGTGCGGCCGTACTCGCTGGTGCCGGTGTGGGCGACGGTGCCACCCAGGGCCTGGGCCATCGCCTGGAATCCGTAGCAGATGCCGAAGACGGGGACGTCGAGGTCGAAGATCGCCGGATCCAGTTGCGGCGCACCGTCGGCGTACACACTCGCCGGGCCGCCAGACAGCACGATCGCGGCCGGGTCCTTCGCCTTGATTTCGTCCACGGTCGCGGTGTGAGGGACGACCTCGGAGTACACGCGTGCCTCGCGGACGCGTCTTGCGATCAACTGCGCGTACTGCGCTCCGAAGTCGACCACCAACACGGGCCGGGGTGATGCGGTTTCCACCCGCTCAGTCTAGTGGCGCACGCCGTTCAGGCCCGCCACAGCACGGACACGCCCTCGTCGGTGACGGCGATCGCCCGGATGAACTCCTCGTTGTCGAAGCCGGGGAGGTCTTGCAGTTCGCCGAAAAGGTCGTGGGCCTCGCCGACCGGGACCGACGACGTGCGGCCGTCGTGGTAGGTGAGAACGAAGAAGGCGTCGTCGTCGGCGGAGTCGCGCGAGGTGGTCATCAGCGCCACCTGGGTCAGTCCGTCGGAGCTGCGGGTGTTGGGTTGCGCCGCGCGGTGGGCCTCGAGCAAGTCCTCGACCTCGCGGCCGAACGGCTGCAGGACGGCGGGATCGCGGCGGGGCAGGGTGAACCTGATGGCGCGGTAGACGCCGAGCTGGACCGGGCCCACCTTGCGGTCGAGGCCTTCCTCGTCGATCTGGGTCTGGTTCAGGGGCCACGACCCGACGAGTCGCTCGCCACGGTCGGGGTCGAGCTCGTCGGTTTCGACGATGAACAGCCGGGTGGCGCCCGCGCCGATCAACGTCCACATCGGCAGGCCGCCGGCGAGGTCCTCGCGCCCGGACGCCCCGGCTTGGGCGCCCATGCCGCTGCCCACCCAGGTGAAGTTGGCGACGGCCGTCAGCGGCTCGTCGGCGAAGGGCTGCGCCCGTCTGATCAGCAGCCGCGCGCGGCGGCGCTGAATGTAGTTCACGGCGTCATTGTCTCAGCCGGGCGACCGGAACTGCAGCCATCTTGGTCACCAGGGGATGTCGATCAACCCGCCGAGCTGACCGGTTCGATCGGTAGGCGACGCAACGCCGCAGGTGCGTGGGCCGGGACGACGGGATGACGGGGGGCGACGGGCTCCAGACGCTCGTACGGCTGACCCTGCGCGGGCCGCTGGTCAACCTCGCCCTTGTTGGGCCACAGCGAGGCCGCACGCTCGGCTTGGGCGGTAATGCTCAACGACGGGTTGACGCCCATGTTCGCCGAGATCGCCGCGCCGTCGACCACCGACAGCGTCGGATAGCCGTGCACCCGGTGGTACGGGTCGATGACGCCGGTCTCGACGCTGTCGCCGATGGTCGCGCCGCCCAGGAAGTGTGCCGTCAACGGAATGTTGAACAGCTCTCCCCAGGTACCGCCCGCAACGCCGTCGATCTTCTTGGCGATCCTGCGGGTGACCTCGTTGCCCGCCGGAATCCAGGTCGGGTTGGGCAGCCCGTGGCCCTGCTTGCTGACCATCCGCCGGAATCCCAGCCTGCTCTTCTTGGTGTAGGTGGTGATCGAGTTGTCGAGGTGCTGCATCACCAGCGCGATCATCGTGCGCTCGCTCCAGCGGCGCGGGTTCAGCAGACGCAGAGTGCCCTTGGGGTCGGACTGGGCGGACTGGATTAGTTGCTTCCAGCGCGGCACGCCGGTCCCGTCCGGGAGGACGCCGTCGGTCATCAGCGTCTGCAGCAGGCCCATGGCGTTGGACCCCTTGCCGTAGCGGCAGGGCTCGATGTGGGTGTCTTCGGTCGGATGGATCGACGACGTGATCGCCACGCCGTGGGTGAGGTCGAGATCGTCGCGCACCCGCAGGCGGCCCGCCCCGACGATCGATTCGGAGTTGGTGCGGGTGAGGACGCCGAGCTGGTTGCTCAGCTTGGGCAGGCGGCCGGTGTCGCGCATCTTGTGCAGCAGCTGCTGCGTGCCCCACGTGCCGGCGGCGAGGATCACCGTCGAGGCGGTGTAGGTGTGCTTCTTCTTGCGCAACCAGCGACCGGTTCTGACGGTGTGGACCTTCCAGCTGCCGTCGGGCTGTTCGTCGAATCCCGTCACGGTCGTCATCGGAATGATCTGTGCACCAGCGGATTCCGCGAGTCCGAGGTAGTTCTTCAGCAGGGTGTTCTTGGCGCCGTAGCGGCAGCCGGTCATGCACGAACCGCACTCGATGCACCCGGTGCGGGCGGGGCCGGCGCCACCGAAGTAGGGATCGGGCACCGTCTTGCCCGGCTCCTTCTTTCCGTCCTCGCCGAAGAACACGCCGACCGGAGTGGGGACGAAGGTGTCCCCGACGCCCATGTCGTCGGCCACCTCCTTGAGGATGCGGTCGGCATCGGTGAACGTCGGGTTGGTGACGACGCCGAGCATGCGGGTGGCCTGGTCGTAGTGCGGCATCAGTTCGGCACGCCAGTCGGTGATGTGGGCCCACTGCTTGTCGGCGAAGAAGGGCTCCGGCGGGACGTAGAGGGTGTTGGCGTAGTTGAGCGAGCCGCCGCCCACCCCGGCGCCCGCGAGGATCATGCAGTTGCGCAGGAGATGGATGCGCTGGATGCCGTACATGCCGAGCTTCGGCATCCAGAGGAACTTTCGGAGGTCCCACGACGTCTTCGCCATGTCCTGGTCTTCGAACCGGCGACCGGCCTCCAGCACCCCGACGCGGTAGCCCTTCTCGGTGAGCCTTAGGGCGCTCGTGCTGCCGCCGAAACCCGAGCCGATGATCAAGACGTCATAGTCAGCAACCATGTGCCCATTATGAACTTACCGGCGGGTAACTAGCTAGACAGGACACCCTAACTTGTAAAGCCGCGCTTCGGGTAGCAGGGAAAACGGGTCAGGAACCGACCGTCAGACCAACCTTCTGGAATTCCTTGAGATCGCAGTAGCCGGCCTTGGCCATCGACCTCCGCAGGCCACCGACGAGGTTCAGCGAGCCGAACGGATCGTCGGACGGTCCGGTGAGCACCTGCTCCAGCGACGGGCGCTCGCCGTGGGCGACCTGAAGCATGGCGCCGCGGGGCAGCGACGGGTGCGCGGCAGCCGAGGGCCAGAACCAGCCGTCGCCGAGCGCCTCGGAGGCCGTCGCCAGCGGTGTCCCGAGCACGACGGCGTCGGCACCGCAGGCGATGGCCTTGGCGAGTTCGCCGGAGGTGTGGATGTCGCCGTCGGCGAGCACGTGGACGTAGCGGCCACCGGTCTCGTCGAGGTATTCGCGGCGCGCGGCGGCCGCGTCGGCGATGGCGGTGGCCATGGGGACGCTGATGCCGAGCACCTCGTCGCTGGTGGTCACCCCCGAGGTCGAGCCGTAGCCGACGATCACGCCTGCCGCGCCGGTCCGCATGAGGTGCAGTGCGGTGCGATGGTCGAGCACGCCGCCGGCGACCACCGGCACGTCGAGCTCGGAGATGAAGGTCTTGAGGTTCAGCGGCTCGCCGGACCCGTTGCGATCCTGGGCGACGCGCTCGGCGGAGATGATGGTGCCCTGGATGACGAGCAGGTCGATCCCGGCGGCGACGAGTGCCGGGGTGAGGGCCTGGGCGTTCTGCGGGCTGACGCGCACGGCGGTGGTGACGCCGGCCTCGCGAATGCGGGCGACGGCGCTGCCCAGCAACTCCGGATCCAACGGCGCCGAGTGGAACTGCTGCAGCAGCCGGATCGCGGCCGACGAGTCGGGCTCCTTCGCGGCGGCCTCGACCACCTGCGCGACCTTGGCCTCGACGTCGGCGTGCCGGCCGATCAGCCCCTCGCCGTTGAGCACCCCGAGACCGCCGAGCCGGCCCAGCTCGATGGCGAACTCGACCGACACCAGGGCGTCGGTGGGATGTGCGACGACGGGAACCTCGAAGCGGTAGGCGTCGAGCTGCCACGCCGTCGACACGTCCTGCGACGACCGCGTCCGTCGCGACGGCACGATGTTGATGTCGCGGAGTTCATAGGTACGGCGGGCGGTTCGGCCCATGCCGATTTCGACCATGTCACGCATGTTTCGGATTGTCTCTCTTCGCGCGAGCGCTCATCGGCGGTTCCCTAGCGCGCGTAGTAGTTGGGGGCTTCGGTCGTCATCGTGATGTCGTGCGGATGGCTCTCCTTGAGCCCCGCCGCGGTGATCTGGACGAACTGCGCCTGCTGAAGGTGCTCGATGGTCGGCGACCCGGTGTACCCCATCGCCGCGCGGAGCCCACCCGTGAGCTGGTGGATGACGGTCGACAGCGGACCGCGGAACGGCACCCTGCCCTCGATGCCCTCGGGCACCAGCTTGTCCTCGCTCAACACGTCGTCCTGGAAGTAGCGGTCCTTGGAGTAGCTCTTCTGCTCGCCCCGGCCCTGCATGGCGCCCAATGACCCCATGCCTCGGTAACTCTTGAACTGCTTGCCGTTGACGAAGATGAGGTCGCCGGGCGCTTCGGCAGTGCCCGCGAGCAGGGACCCCAGCATGGCGGTCGACGCGCCGGCCGCCAGGGCCTTGGCGATGTCGCCCGAATACTGCAGGCCGCCGTCCGCGATCACCGGAACGCCATGCGGCGCGCACGCCGCGACGGCTTCGAGGATGGCGGTGATCTGCGGTGCTCCGACTCCGGCGACGACGCGCGTGGTGCAGATGGAGCCGGGGCCGACGCCCACCTTCACGGCGTCGGCGCCGGCCTCGACCAGCGCGAGGGCCGCAGCGCGGGTGGCGACGTTGCCGCCGACCACCTCGACGCGGTCCCCGGCGACGGTCTTGACCCAGTGCACCATGTCCAGCACGCCACGGTTGTGGGCGTGCGCGGTGTCGACGATGACGACGTCGACGCCCGCGTCGACGAGGGTCATGGCCCGCTCCCGGGCGTCGCCGCCGACGCCGACCGCGGCGCCGACCAGCAGACGGCCGTCGCTGTCCTTGGTGGCCAGCGGGAACTGCTCGGTCTTGACGAAGTCCTTGACGGTGATGAGGCCGGTCAGCTTGCCGTTGCCGTCGACGATCGGCAGCTTCTCGATCTTGTGCCGACGCAGCAGGCCGAGCGCGGCGTCGGCCGTCACACCCGCTTGCGCGGTGATCAGCGGCGCCTTGGTCATCACCTCGGACACCGGCTTGTTCATGTCGACTTCGAAGCGCATGTCACGGTTGGTGATGATGCCGACGAGTTGCCCGTTCCCGTCCACGACGGGCAGCCCCGAGATGCGGAACCGGGCGCACATGGCGTCGACTTCGGCGAGCGTGTTGGACGGGGAGCACGTGACGGGATCGGTGACCATGCCCGCCTCGGAACGCTTGACCGTCTCGACCTGCCCGGCCTGTTCGGCGACGGGCAGGTTGCGGTGCAGCACGCCCATGCCGCCGGCGCGGGCCATCGCGATGGCCATCCGCGATTCGGTCACGGTGTCCATCGCCGAGCTGACCAGCGGCACCCGCAGGCGGATGCGCCTGGTCAGCTGGCTGGACGTGTTCGCGTTGGCCGGAACGACGTCGGATGCCGCGGGGAGCAGGAGAACGTCGTCGAACGTCAGCCCGAGCATTGCGATCTTGGTGGGATCGTCCCCTCCGGTGGACACCGGTACGGCGATGGGAAGGTCGCTTTCAGCGATCGACATGGGTGGGCCTCCAGGTGGCGCAGGACTAAGGGACCATCCTATCGGGGTCCCGCGCAGAGCTTGGGTTCCACGCACCGTTGGCAACGCGGTTGCAACACCGGACATGCCGCGAGCGAGCCGTGGTCTACGGTGTGGACGGCTGGCGCGCACCCCGGCGTGCTGAGTAGTGTGGAGCCGTGCGTGACCATCTGCCACCGGGTTTGCCGCCCGATCCCTTCGCCGATGATCCGAGCGACCCCACCGCGGCGCTCGACGCACTGGAGCCTGGCCAGCCACTCGACTCCCAGGAACGCATTGCTGTCGAGGCCGATTTGGCCGATCTTGCCGTGTACGAAGCGCTTCTGGCGCACAAGGGCATTCGCGGTCTGGTCGTCTGCTGTGACGAATGCCAGCAGGACCACTATCACGACTGGGACATGTTGCGGGCCAACCTCCTGCAGCTGCTGGTGGACGGCACCGTGCGACCCCACGAGCCCGCCTACGATCCCGAACCGGATGCCTACGTCACGTGGGACTACTGCCGCGGTTACGCCGACGCCTCGCTGAACGAGGCGACGACGGAATCCGACGGATATCGCTGAGGGCTTACTTCTCCCTCGTCACACCCAAGCCGGCTAGGCCGGCGGTACGACCGTCGTCGTGGTCGTCGCGGTTGGTGCCGCGGGCGCCGTCGAGGTGGCCGCCGGGCTGGGCTGCGCCGGTGCGGTAGCGGCTGGCGCCGGCGTCGGGGTTACCCGCGGGGGAACCGCAGGTGGTTCCGCGATGGTCGAGGTCGGCCGTTCGGCGGGCGACGAGGCGGTCGGTGACGTCGACGACTGCTGAGTAGCGGCCGGCTGCCGCGTCACGGTCGTGGTGGTGGTCGTGCTCGGGGCAGCGGTGGTGGTCACGGTCGTGCTGCTCGGCGCTGCCGCGGTGCTGCTCGGCGGAGTCGACGACGGGGGCCCGGGTTCCGCCACCGGCGACGACCCAGACGTGGACGGCACGGACGTCGAGGTCGGCGACGCGGTCGAGGACGACGGAGACGTCGACGTTTGGTCGGACGGCGGCGTGGTGCTCCCGGGCGCCACCGTCGAATCCGAGGGCGAGGTCTCGGTGGTCTCGGTGGTCTCCGACGTCGACGGCGTAGTGGTCGGCGAGTCCGACGTCGTGGTGTCCGAACTCGGGGTCGCGTCGATCACCGGCACCGGCAGCCAGGTCAACGGCGACGAGGGCAGGGCCGGCAACGGCTCCCCCGGCGGCAACGTGGCGGCGGGGTCCTGCTCGACCACCTTGTAGGTCAACGCGTTCCACTGCTCGACGAGCTGCTGCTTCTGTTCGACCTGGCCGACGTCCTGCACGGTCGTGCTGACGGCGACGAGCTTGCTCTGCGCCTCTTCCCACTGCCCGTTGTCGATGAGCTGCTGCACCTGCTGAAGCTGCGCGGACGCCAGGGACACCTGGTCGTCGCGGGTCTGCTCGTGCTGCCCGAACAGGGCGGTCCGTATGCCGTACAGGCTGTCCCCGGGCCCGGCGCCGTACACGGCCGTCCCGAAGCCGCCGATGCACAGCATGGCGGCGGCCACCGAGCCGACGACCGCGAGATGTCGGCGGGGGCTTCTGTTCTTGGCCATGCCGCCGTTGAGGGCCTCGACGGCGGCACTCAGCGAGACCGGCGAGGTGACCGGCGCGTCGCGCACGTCGTCGCGGAGCCCGGCGAAGAGGAAGGCCAGTTCGGCCTCCGCATGGTCGGTCGGGTAGGCGGGTTGCTTGGCGGCGAGCGCCTCGAAGAAGCGATCGGCGCGGTTGATCTCGTTGAGCGACGGATCTCCGCCGCCATTGGTCCACCGACTGGAATCAGGCATCAGCGCGTCCCGTTCCGTTCAGTTCGCCCTTGAGTCGTGCCAGCGCCCGGTGTTGGGCGACCCGCACGGCGCCGGCAGTGCTGCCGACGGCCTCGGCGGTCTCCTCGGCGCTCATGCCGACGACCACCCGCAGTACCAGGATCTCTCGTTGCTTCTCGGGCAGGATTGCCAGCAGTTTGTTCATGCGTTCAGCTGCGTCCGAGTCCATCGCCATCTGTTCGGGACCGGCCTCGAGCGAGGGTCGGTCCGGAAGGGTGTCGGTTGCGTCGGCCCGGTTGCGCCCTTGGGCGCGGTGAGCGTCTGCAACCTTGTGAGCGGCGATGCCGTAGACGAAGGCCAGGAACGGTCGTCCCTGATCCTTGTAGCGCGGCAGCGCCGTGATGGCGGCCAAGCACACCTCCTGAGCAACGTCGTCTGCTGACAGACCGCTGCGTTCCGCTGATCCGACCCTCGCCCGGCAATACCGGAAGACGATCGGCCGGATGGTCTCCAGCACTTCCCGGAGTGCATCCCGATCGCCGTTAACCGCTCTGGCCACGACACCATCGAGACTGTCTCCCGAAATTGTCATCGTGGGCAGTATCTCCAGCGTTACGGATGGGGCGGATATCGGCGGGTGTGCCAGCTAAAGACTAGTGATCGTCCAGTGACTCGCAGACTCACCGCGCCGTCCACGCGCCGCCCCGGTGGCGGACGAGGTCTGCCGACGCGTCGCGAACTGCGGCAATCTGCGCCGGGGAGTGCACGGCGCTTCCGATGTCGGCGAGCAGGCACGCCACGGCCCAGATCAGCGGCACCAGCCCGAGCCCCTTGGCGCTCGACAGGGCGTCGTCGGCCACGTCACGGGACGCCTCGAGGTCGCCGACGGAGCAGAGCGCGGCCGCCAGGACGACCCGGGACTTGGTGTCATGGCGCGCCGAGCCGAAGTCCGACGCCAGGTCCACCGCGCGCCTGGCGTGAGCCACCGCGGCGGCACCGTCGCCGGTGAACATCGACAGTTCCGCGCTGACCCAGGCCAGGCGGATCGGCAGTCGGCCGGCGCCGGCGCCCAGCAGATTGTGGGCGCGTAGCAACAGTTGCGCCGACAGAGCGAATCGGCCCACGCCCAACGCGTCGGCGGCCAGCCCGACGAGCGCATCGGTGCCCGCGGTGACGTCCGAGCCGGCGGCCGCCCAGGCCCGGCCGTCCCAACCACGGGCGACGCGGTGTCCGCCCAACTGGCGAAGGAACGACGCGCGGGTGCTGCTGGCGAGCGACGCCACTGCGCCCTGGGGGTGGATACGGGCGAGCGCGTCGAGGTCGGCAAGGGCCGCGCAGTAGCGGCCCTGTCCCCCGGCCGCGACGGCACGTAGCCACAGGTCCGTCGGGGTGGTCGCCGGGGGAAGGGGCCAGCGGCCGGGTTGTTCCCCGAATGCGGCGTCGGCGAAGTCGGTCATCAGCGGGGACGTTATCAACGTGGAACGCGTGCCGAGACGCCCGTCGGCGGGGTCGAACCCGCCGTGTCGCCGTTGCACGTGCCAAGTTTGGTTAACAGTGAATGCTCGCCGTGTTACGTCCAGGTCAACCGGGGCGGCGCGCTCTACGCGCATGGATGCCGACCATGGGCTCGCGAACAGCGCAAACGCAGGATCACGTCGGCCTGAGCGAGATGTCGAGTGGTCGGTCTCGTTTCGCCCGCGTCGCATTGATGAACGTGATGTAAATTCTCGGCCTGCCGTTATGTGGTTGAGCACATGCGCGGGCTATTGACCCATGTTCACGAGCCCTTCTAGTTTGTGTGCACGAGTAGTCATCGGCGACACGTGCTCGGATCGGTTACACGACTCACGCTTTCGATCGTTCGCGAAAGATGTGCGTAGAGAGGGGTTTTCCCAATGCCACAGCCGCAGCAGTTGCCCGGGCCCAACGCCGACATCTGGGATTGGCAGATGTCAGGACTTTGCCGGGGCGTCGACTCTTCGATGTTCTTCCATCCCGACGGGGAGCGTGGACGTGCCCGTGCCCAGCGGGAAATGCGCGCCAAGGAGATGTGCCGCAGTTGCCCGGTGGTGACGCAGTGCCGGTCGCACGCCCTTGCAGTCGGGGAGCCCTACGGCATCTGGGGTGGCCTCAGTGAGTCCGAGCGCGAGCTCCTGCTCAAGCGGGGCATTCGCCGCAGCGCCTAGCTACGGCTTCCCGTTCATCGCCCGGTCGACCGCGTGCGCCGGGTCGACGAACGCGGCGTGACCGTCTGATCCCGGGCGGGCCCGACGGCTGAGTCGGCGTACCTGGAGCCGCCGTGTGCGGACCTGGAAGGAGCTCCACTCGCCAAGGGTGACGCCGGCCGCCAACGCGGTACCGATGGCCATTGCCCCCAGCACCGAGGCGAACCCGACGGCGTGTTGATCGTTGAGGATCGCGTAGATGCCGTGCAGCAGGGCCAGACCCGGCAGCAGCGGGACGATGCCTGCGATGGAGACGACCAGCGGCGGTGCCAGACTGCGGCGCTCCATGAGCCGGCCGACGAGTCCGATCGGGACCGCGGCGGCGAATGACGCCACCACCGCACCCAGGCCCAGTCCCTGAGCCAGCAGGAACACGACCGTGCCCGCGGCACCGCCGAACGCGGCGGCCACCGCCGAGTTGCGTTCGGCGTAGCAAGCCAGGGCGTAGGCCGCCGCGCTCGCGGCACCGAAGGCCACCCTCGCCGGCATCTCGGCCAGCGCCGGCGGCGCGTAGGCGCCGATCGCGACGAACGGCGCGCCGAACTGGCTAGCCAGGTGCAGCACCAGGGCCACACCGGAGATGGTGGCGGCGGTCATCATGACCAACTCGAAGAACCGGGCCGCGGCCGTCACGGGCGCACCTGTGATGACGTCGCCGACCGAGCCGACCAGAGACAGCCCGGCCAGCAGGACGACGAGTCCCGCGGCAATTGCGACGGTTGGCTCGAAGTCCAGGCCGATCTTGGGACTGAGCCAGTAGAGCACCAGCGGCGGCGCGGTCGCGATCGCGCCCCCCACCGCGTACTGGAAGAAGAACGGCAGTCCGTGCCTGTTCAGTTGGCGGTTGACCCGATCGATCGTCATGGCACTCAGCGCACTGACGAGGCAGGCGAGCAAGCTGGCGCCGAGGGTTCCGGCGGTGGCGAAGGCGAGCGCACCCCAGGCAAGGGTGGCGATCCACCGCTTGTAGGGATGTGGCGCGGTGGTGATGGCGTCGAGTTCGTCACGCGCGGTCGTCGGGGACAACTCCCCCGCGCGGATGCGGGTGATCAGCCGGTCGACGGCGGCAAGTCGGCTGAAGTCCATCGACCTGCTCTGCACGATGTGCAGGGTGCTGGCAGGCGCGGCCGTCGGGCCGCGGTAGGCGGACACGTGGATCGTCGTGTTGATGACGTCGACCTCGCAGCGCTCCAGGCCGTAGGCGAGGGTGATCGCGGTGACGTTCTCCATCGTCGCGGTGGCCGGCATTCCGGACGCCATCAGGATGGCGCCGATCGATCCGGCCAGGTCGAGCACCTCACCCACTCGCGCGCTATAGGCGGCGTCGAGTTTCTGGCTACTCTCCGTGATCCGCGGGAGGCTGCCGGTCGGCGGGTCGGTTTCGCGCACGATGCGATTCAGAATGTCGCGCTGACGCGCCCGCCACTGCTGGCCCGCATGACTACCGGGCATGTTCACTGCACTGATCTCCTGTTTCACGGCCGCTCCGACACTCATCGGTGTGGGTCAGGAGCAAAATCGATTTTACTCATGGCAACCCCTTTTTCGGTGCTTAGGCACTCGTGAGACTGGGCACACAAGCGCCACGAGCGGCGTTTTCTAAGCGATCTATTAGGTTAGCTTCCTACTTTGATGGGCATCCATTGCTCAACGCATGAGCGACCCAACGGAAAGGCACCGGCGATGACGTCAACCATCGAAAACGGAACCACGCATTGCCCGCGGTGCGCGGCCCCACTCAACTTTCAGCTCGACGCCGTCAGCGGCGGCGGTCTGCAGTACGAGGTGTCGTGCTCGCCGTGCAACCAGATCTACTTCCACGTCAGTACGTCGCAAACTCGTCTGCCCGTCGCAGCCTGAGGTAGCCCTAGCCGTCGAGCGGGTTGGCCGCGATGCGGCCAGCGCCCCCGCTGGCCATCGAGGCGGCTGCGGCACCGTCGGGTTTGCGCGCCGCCTGGTCTTGGAAGCACGCGACGAACTCGCGCCCGAAGCCCAGCCGCGGATGGCGCCCCACGATCTCCGCCCTCGCCGCCAGGGAGAATTCCTCGGGTCGCCGCCCCGCCACGTCCCAGCTGGTGGCGACCTGCAAGAGATGAGACTCGGGGTCGACGGCCGCCGAGACGTCGTCGCGCATGTGCCGCACGATGATCTCCGTCGCCCTCTCCGCCCGATCGGCGGGCCACCCCGCCGCCACGCCGAAGACCCAGGCCACGTCGCCGCCGGCTTGCTCGAACGACATCCGATGGCTGTCGAACGAGTCGGTCAGGGCGATGTCGTGAAGCATCGCCGAGACGTAGAACAGCTCGTCGTCGACGGCGACGTCGTGCGCGGTGGCGTATACCCGCCCCCACAGGTACGAGCGCACGCAATGGTTGAGCAGTGCCGGCGTGTAGAAGCGGGTCGCCACGGCCAGCGCGGCCGTCGCCGCCGGCGTTTGGGGAATGTCCGTCATCGGCCGTCTCCCTCCGGTTGACCCTCGTCGACGACGCGGATGACGGGCTTGCCTTGACCGCGCGTGCCCGGGGCGAACGCGTCGGGTGCGTCCTCGAGGGCGTACGTCGCGCCCAGGAGAGGCCGCAGCCGGCCGTCTCGAAGCCGGATCTCCAGCTCGGCGAGCCCTGCGCGGTCGGGCTCGACGACGAAGAAGACGGCCCGTCCCGCCTCGGGCCGGGTCCGCGGCGGTTCGGCGATGCTGACGAGCGCACCGCCGCGGCGCACCAGCGCCGCCGAGCAGTTCAGAAGCTCGCCGCCCAGTACGTCGAACACGACGTCGACCCGGCCGACCCCGTCGAGCTGGTCGTGCTCGAGGTCGACGAAGGAGTGCGCACCCAGGTCGAGCACGGCCTGTCGATGAGCGGCGCGGCCGGTGCCGATCACCCGGGCTCCCACCTCCCGCGCCAGTTGAACCGCGACGGAGCCGACGCCGCCCGCGGCGCCGTGAACGAGGACGGTCTGACCGGCGTCGAGGCGGCCGTGGGTGAACAGGCCCTGCCATGCGGTCAGGCCCGAGATCGGCACCGCCGCGGCGGTGACGTCGTCCACCTCGTCGGACAGGGCGACGAGGTTGCGCGCCTCCACCGCGACGTATTCGGCCAGTGTGCCGTCGCGGCACCAGTCGGTGATCCCGAAGACGCGCTGCCCAATGTCCAATCCGGTTGTGCCGTAACCCAATTCGGTGACCACACCGGCGACCTCGTGGCCCGGCACGGTGGGCGTCCGATCCCGCCCGGCCCGGTCGGTCCAGGTGGCGGGCCAGTCCAGTTCACCCGGGGTGAAGCCGGCCGCGTGCACCCGAACCACGACGTCGTTCTCCGCGGCGTGTGGATACGCTACGTCGGCGAGCTCGAGCCCGGCGGTGCGATTCCGCGCGATGACCGCCCGCATGGTCGTCACGCCGATCCCTGACGAACGGCGGGGAGACGCAGGGCGACCTTGGTCGTTCGGATGGCCACCATGCGTTCCACGCTAGCCCCGAATCGGCCCCGTCGACGGGCCAATCGAACGCCGCGAGCGAGGGCCAAACGAAACAGCGCCCCCGACCGCGTGGCCGGGGGCGCTGCTCGAGCGAACTCTCCTAGTGCGAGTGTCCGTGATGCCCGTGGCCGTGTCCGTCGTCCTCGGACGGGGCGGGCTTCTCGACCACCGCGGTCTCGGTGGTGAGAATCATCCGGGCGACCGACGCCGCGTTGAGCACCGCGGAGCGGGTCACCTTGACGGGGTCGACGACACCGTCGGCCAGCAGGTCGCCGTAGGTCAGCGTCGCGGCGTTGAAGCCCTGACCCGCCGACAGCTCCGAGACCTTGTTCACCACGACCGAGCCGTCCAGCCCGGCGTTGGTGGCGATCCAGAACAACGGCGAGGACAGCGCGGAGGCGAAGACGGTGACGCCGAGCGCCTGGTCTCCCGACAATGACTCACGCAGGGCCGGCAGAACCGACCCGGCCTGGACGAGGGCACTGCCACCGCCGGTGACGATGCCCTCCTCGACGGCAGCCTTGGCCGCGGAGACCGCGTCCTCGACGGCTTCCTTGCGCTTCTTGAGATCGGTCTCGGTGGCCGCGCCGACCTTGATGACCGCGACGCCGCCGGAGAGCTTCGCCAGCCGCTCCTCGAGCTTCTCGCGATCCCAGTCGGAGTCGGTCGCCTCGATCTCGGCGCGCAGCTGAGACTTGCGGCCCTCGATGGCGTCCTGGCTGCCACCGCCGTCGACGATCACGGTGCTGTCCTTGCTGACGACGACGCGCCGGGCGGTACCCAGCACCTCGAGGCCGACCTCGCGCAGCAGCAGACCGACGTCGGGGTTCACCACCTGGCCACCCGTGACGACCGCGAGATCGTCGAGGAACGCCTTGCGGCGGTCACCGAAGAACGGCGCCTTGACGGCGACGGCCTTGAGCGTCTTGCGGATGGCGTTGACGACGAGGGTCGACAGTGCCTCGCCCTCGACGTCCTCGGCGATGATCAGCAGCGGCTTGCCCGACTCGGCGACCTTCTCCAGCAATGGCAGCAGGTCCGGTAGCGAGCTGATCTTCTCCCGGTTCAACAGCACCAGTGCGTCTTCGAGGACGGCTTCCTGGGCGTCGAAGTCGGTGATGAAGTAGGCCGAGGTGAAGCCCTTGTCGAAGCCGACGCCCTCGGTGACCTCGAGCTCGGTGTTCAGCGTCGAGGACTCCTCGACGGTGACGACGCCGTCGTGGCCGACCTTGGTCATGGCCTCGCCGACCAGGGCGCCGATGACCTCGTCACGCGAGGACACGGTGGCGACCTGCGCGATGCCGTTCTGGTCGGTGATCGGGGTGGCGGCGGCCAACAGTGCCTCGGACACCGCGTCGGCGGCCTTGGCGATGCCGAGTCCCAGTTCGATGGGGTTGGCGCCGGCGGCCACGTTGCGCAGACCGGCCTTGATGATGGCCTGGGCCAGCACGGTGGCGGTGGTGGTGCCGTCGCCCGCGACGTCGTTGGTCTTGGTGGCCACGGACTTGACCAGCTGCGCGCCGAGGTTCTCGAACGGATCCTCGAGGTCGATCTCCCGGGCGATGGTCACGCCGTCGTTGGTGACGACCGGGCCACCGAAGGCCTTGGCCAGGACGACGTGCCTGCCCCGCGGCCCCAGCGTCACGCGGACCGCGTCGGCGAGCTTGTCGACGCCGGCTTCCATGGCCCGGCGCGCAGTCTCGTTGAACTCAATCTGCTTGCTCATGATGGTTCTTTCTGTCTACGTAGATGAGACGCAACGCATGCCGCCCCGGACATCACCCGCGTATGACGGGGATCTCCGGGGCGGAATGGGTGATGCTTACTTGGAGACGACTGCCAGCACGTCACGTGCCGACAGAATCAGGTACTCCTCGTTGTTGTACTTGATCTCGGTGCCGCCGTACTTGCTGTAGATGACGGTGTCGCCCTCGGAGACGTCCAGGGGGATGCGCTTCTCGCCATCCTCGTCCCAGCGGCCGGGGCCTACTGCGACGACGGTGCCTTCCTGCGGCTTTTCCTTGGCGGTGTCGGGGATGACCAGACCAGAAGCGGTCGTAGTCTCGGCCTCATTGGCCTGAACGAGGATCTTGTCCTCGAGTGGCTTGATGTTCACGGCCACGATTAGCCCTCCACATTGATAGGGGTGCGATCCGGGACGATTCCCGGACCTTCACGGATTTCCTGCAATTGTCATGTCGATCGGCACACGTCCTGAACCTCGACACCGTCGTCGCGGGAGCCGGAGCGGGGTTTGGCCGCCTGCCACTTAGCACTCTATACACGCGAGTGCCAGTACTCAAGGGTGGGTCCGCCTCTCGTGGATCTTGATCGCCTCGACCCCGAAGAACGTCGGGTCGTAACCTCGGACGAATGCTGGTGTGGATCAACGGCGCGTTCTGCTCTCGCGGCGACTGCCAGGATCTCCGCCAGCGGCGGACCCGGGTGATGTCCACCGTGCGTCACGCGGAGGCGTCCCATGACGGTCGGGCGCCGTCGACGTGCGGCATCACGCGCCGACCCCTCACCGGACACCCAGCGCCGACGTCTGCGGGCTGGCCTAGGTGGGAGGCCGCGCGCTCGGCCGGCTAAGTGTCGCCTTGTCCGATTCGTGGTGTCCCATCAGCGTGTCATACCCCCTATCTACAATCGAACACATGAGCGAATCGGGAGCGTCGGCGGCGTTGCTGCAGCGGATGTGCTCGGCTGCGCGGGCCGAGGCCTGCGCCGCCGCCGAACGGCTCGTCGCGATCGGAGAGCTGGTGTCGTTGCATACCCCCTATCTACGCCACCGACGCGGTCACCCTGGAAGTCGCTGCCGCCCTGGGCATCAGCCGCGACCTGGCCGCCAGCCACGTCCGCTACGCCCACGCCCTGCGGTTCTGCCTCCCCCGCTTGGGTAGGGCGTTCATCGCCGGCGACATAGACGAGACCACCTTCCGGGCCTGTGTGTTCCGGACCGGGCTCATCGTCGACGACGACACCCTGGCCGCAGTGGACGCCGAACTCGCAATCAGCGCCCCGCGCTGGGGGTCGTGCAACCGCTCCCAGCTCGCCGCGCGCATCGACCGGGTCATCGCCAAGGTCGACCTCGACGCCGTGCGGCGGCGCCGTGACCGCCTCGCCGGACGCGACGTGGTCGTCGGCGACGTGGACAACGGGCTGGCCGAGATCCACGCCACCGTCTCCGCACCCGACGGGCACGCCTTCAACGACCGCCCAAGGTCGACCTCGACGCCGTGCGGCGGCGCCGTGACCGCCTCGCCGGACGCGACGTGGTCGTCGGCGACGTGGACAACGGGCTGGCCGAGATCCACGCCACCGTCTCCGCACCCGACGGGCACGCCTTCAACGACCGC
>NZ_JACKTL010000051.1 GCF_025822245.1 Mycolicibacterium hodleri | reverse complement strand
GATCACCCCCGGCGCCGCGTCCAACCAGTTGTTGGTCGCCGTGGCCTTGCATGAACGCTTCCCCAAGGTGGCCGCGGTGTTCGCCGACGGGCTCATCACTTATCAACTGGTGCGGACGGTGGTGCAGCGCGGCGCCCTGGTCGTCGACCCCGACGCCCTCCACGCTCTCGACGCCATGCTGGCGGCGGCGTTGAGCTCCCGGGAACCCATGTCGGTGGCGACGCTGGAGAAGACGATCGACGGGTTCGTCGCCCAAGTCGACCCGCAGGCGGTGATCCGAACCGAGACTAGGGCCCGGGGCCGGTCGGTGGAGATCGGGGACGAGGACGGCAGCGGGATGGCGACCGTCTTCGCGACGTTGTTCGCTCACGACGCCAAGGCGTTCGACACCCGTATCGACGCGCTGGCCCGCACCGTCTGCCCGGCCGACCCTCGCGCCCTGGATCAGCGTCGCTCCGATGCGATGGGCGCGCTGTCGCATGGGGCGGACCGCCTGGCCTGCCTGTGTGGGACCGAGGACTGCCCCGCCGCGCACAACCCACCCTCGACGGGGGTGGTGGTCTACGTGATCGCCAGCCAGGAAACGCTCACCCCGCCAGAGACACCAGCACCGCCCCCATCGGATCCGAAGCCCGGTGTTCCCAAACCGATCGACACTGTCGGCGACGAGTCCGCGACAGCCGACGAGGCTGCCGCACAGGACGAGTCGGCCGACACCCCGGCCAGCCCGGCCCCCGCCGACGAGCGGACCGCCCTCGACGGGGAACCCCCGGCGATGTTCGCCAAGCCGCTGCGTGAGCTGACCCTGACCGAGGCCCTCACCCCCACCCCGGGCTGGCTGGCCAGCATTCGGCCGGCGGCGATGATGGGTGGACGGTTCCTGCCCGGGGCGATCGCCTGCCGCGCCACGGTCGGGGCGACGATCACCGCGGTCGTGCACCCCGGGCACGCCCCACCGGAACCCCGGTATCGACCGTCGAGGAAGTTGGCCGACTTCGTCCGCTGCCGCGACCTGACGTGCCGCTTCCCGGGCTGCCGCGTGCCGGCGACGACTTGTGACGTCGACCATACGATTCCGTGGCCCTGCGGGCCGACGGCGGCGTCCAACCTGAAGTGTCTCTGCCGTCGACATCACTTGCTGAAGACGTTCTGGGGCGGTGAGAACGGTTGGCGGGACGAACAACTCGACGACGGCACCATTGTGTGGACCGCACCCGACGGCCGCGCCCACACCACCACACCGGGCAGCCGCCTACTGTTCCCCGAACTGTCCCAGCCGACCAGAACCGTTGAGGCGAACGGCGTTCCAGCACGGCACGCGTCGGGTCTGACCATGCCGCGGCGCACGACCACCCGCGCCCAGAACCGCGCCCGCCGCATCCACCACGAACGCCAACTCAACCAAGAGCGGGAAGTACCCTAAATCCCCGGCAGTTCCAGCCAGTCGTCCACCTCGAACCGGTCGCCACGCGCCACCAGCGTCGCGCCGCCGTGGCCCGGGTAGTGCGCCGGAATCACTGCGGCCCGCGACCGGGAGGCCTCGGTGAAGACCCGTTTGCGGGTCACTGCGGCGGCGGCCGCATCGACGTCGAACCCGCACGGGTCGTCGGGTCGGGCGATCTGGATGGGGCAGTGGGTCATGTCGCCGACGAACACCGCGGGCTGCCCCGCGTCGAGCCACAGCACCGACGAGCCGGGGGTGTGCCCGGCGGCGGGGCGCAGTCGCAGCGACTCGCTGATCTGCAGGTCGTCGGCCCACAGCTGCATCTGGTCGGCCACGGGAAACACGCTGTCCTGGAACACGATCCGCGACCCGTCGGTCACGCCCGGTCCGTCCGGCGCGAAGAATCGGTAGTCCGCCTCGGGCATCAGATATCGGGCGTTGGGGAACGTCGGCACCCACTCGCCGTCGACCAGCCGGGTATTCCAGCCGACGTGATCGGTGTGTAGATGGGTGTTGACCACCACGTCGACCTCGTCGGCAGCCACCCCGGCTCGCTCCAATGCGCCGAGGAAGTCAGTGCTGAGACCCGATAGCGCCGGAAGGTGCGGGCGCTCACGGTCGTTGCCGGCACCGGTGTCCACCACGACCGTCAGACCGTCGACGTCGACCACCCAGGTCTGCAGGGCCACGCGCCACCGCCCGGTCCCGGGATCGTAGAACGTCGGGACCAGAAGCTCGGCCTCGTCCACCCAGGCCTGTGCTGGAGTGTCGGCGAATAGCCCAGTGCCGATGTCGAATTGCCACTCGAACACCCGGGTGATCGTCGCCTTGCCCAGGGCGATGCGGTCGGTCATGCGTCGACCCTACGACGAAGTCGTCAGACCGAGGGGCGAACGAGTTCGTCGACGACCCACTGGGCGACGCCCGAGGGGTAGGGATCCGACAGCCCAAGTATCAGGTGCTCGAAGCCGGCGTCGACGGCGTGTCGGATCGCGTCTCGGGTGGCGTCGGGCCGGTCGTAGGAGACCGGTACGTGCATCGACCGGACGATCGAGGCGGGATCGCGCCCGATCTCGTGGCAGTAGCGGTCCAGTCGGGCGCTGCGCTCGACGGCGTCGTCGAGGTCCCCGCCGGGGATGTTCCAGACGTCCGCATGTTCGGCGACGACGCGCAGCAGCATGGCTGAACGCCCGCCGATCACAATGGGCGGATGCGGCCGCTGAACGGGCTTGGGATTGCCGAACGCTCCGGTCACGGTGACGTGGTCACCGGCGACGTCGAACGGCTGGGTCTCGGTCCACGACTTCTTGATGACCACCAGCGCCTCGGCGAGGCTGGCGACGGAGTCGGCGAAGTCGTCGTAGGGCAGGCCGTTCGCCTCGTACTCGCGCCGGGCGAGGGGGTGGCTGGGTCGCGATCCGGCACCGATGCCGAAGTCGAGACGCCCTCCGGAGACGACGTCGACGGTCGTGGCGATCTTGGCTAGCAGCGCCGGTGGTCGAAAGCGGTTGCTGGTCACCAGTAGTCCCATTCGGAGCCGTTGCGTCTGGCCGGCGAGTGCGGAGAGCAGCGTCCACCCTTCGAAGATCGGACCGTCGGGGTCACCACCGATCGGCATCAGGTGGTCGAACAGCCAGGCGTGCTCGAGCTCGGGAAGCGCGTCGGCCTCCTGCCAGACGCGCAGCACGTCGGCATAGGCGACCTGTTGCGGGGCCGTCATGATGCCGAACCGCACCGGGAATGTAGGTGTCACGCGACGCCTCCTCGAGGCCGATAGACTCACGAAACGGAACACCGTTCCTGATGTCGAACCATACGGAACAGTGTTCCGTTTAGCAAGGAGGGTGGCTCATGACGGCGCCGCGAAAGCGCTCAGACGCTCGCCGCAACGAAGCGGCCCTACTGACCGCGGCCGCTGCCGCGTTCGTCGAGTCCGGCGTCGACGTACCCGTGCGCGACATCGCGGCCGCGGCCGGCGTCGGCGTCGCCACCATCTACCGGCACTTCCCGACGCGCGCCGACCTCATCGTCGCCGTCTACCGCCACCAGGTCGAGGCCTGTGCGGAGGCGGGCCCAACCCTGTTGAGCACCAGCGACTCTCCCTACGATGCTCTGGCGAAGTGGATCGACCTCTTCGTCGACTTCCTCGTCACCAAACACGGCCTGGCACACGCCTGGCAGTCGGACTCCACGGGTCACGAGAGCCTGCACGCCTACTTCCTGAGTCGGCTGGTCCCGGTGTGCGAGGACCTACTCGCCGCCGCGGCCGACGAGATCATCCCGGACGTCGACGCCCTGTGGCTGATGCGCGGCGTCGGCAACATCTGCATCGGCGCCGACGGAGATCGGGGCTACGACGCCCGCCGCATGGTGCGGGTGGTCATCGCGGGTCTCAGGGCTTGATCCGGATCTTGCCCGGCGAGTACAACCCACTGTGGGTCGCGGAGCCCAGCTCGACCTGCGCCGGCTGCGCCTCGACGACGGTGTCGAACCTGCGCAGCGAGCCCCAGTCCCGTCCCCAGTCGTGGTTCAGGTAGGTCGCCATCAGGTTCTGCCGTAGCAGCAGGTCGGTGATCCCGAGCAGACCGCCGTTGAGGCCGTCCTGCCAGGTGTCGGTGTCCTTGCGCTTGGCGTTGTAGTCCGGCGTGATGCGGAACTTGGGGATCTCGGTGACCCCGTCGGAGTGCAGCATCGGATGCTGGCACGGGAAGGCCAGGCCGACGGCCCAGTCCAGTAGCACCGGCTCGGTGGAGCCGACGTACTGCTGCACCGTCTTCAGCTCGGGCACGCGCGGTGGTGTGACGGCGACCCAGTCGCCCGGCGTCAGCGAGAGATCCTCGGCCACGATCCGGACCGACGTCGCATCCGCCGGAATCTGGGACCGGTCGAAGCGCAGGTTGCGCCACGACGGAATCGGTCCGATGTCGTACGGCGTCACACGGCCCGCGGCCTGGGGTGTGCCGTCGGGACCCGTTCTGCCGTACTCCAATTCGACGCGCTGACCCTCGGTGCGGCCGTTGAAGATGCTGTTGCCGGTGACGCTGCCCGCAGCCGTGACGACCACCAGCGGGTGGGCCTCGTCCGCGGCGGGCAACTGGTACCACGCCGAAGTCAGCCGACTCTGTTGCTGCGCAGGCCCGTTGACGTATGAGCCCGCCAGCGGCACGCGCCGGGGGTCCAGACCGAACGGCAGGGGAACCGTCGACCCGTTCACCCCGGGACTCGACAGCTTGACCGGTGCGTCCCAGTCGTAGTCGGTGCCCGGCGTCGGCAGATCGCTGCGAATCGCCTCGGCGACGATGTGTTCGGGGACGCCGCTGGGGGTGAACCCGACGGCGCCGACGCCACCGAGCGGACCCAGGGGTCCGTAATTGCCCGGCAGCGCTGCGAGGAAGCCGGCGTTGGCGTCCGGCTCGACGAGCACGTCGTCGGCCAGACCGCAGCCGCCGGTCAACGCCTTCAGGTTGGACGACCCGTTCGAGTACGTCGGGTACTGCCGCACCACGCCGACGAGCATCGACCCGACGAACACCGCGACCATGAAGCCCGCGATGACCGGAATCGGCGCCGCGGTCACCAGCCGCACCACCTTGCTCTCGGTACGATCGCGCCCCAGGTGCAGCCAGAACGCCCACAGTGCGGCAATGCCGAAGAGCGCGAAGAAGATCGAGCTGACGGTCACCCCACCGATCTTGGGCAGCGCGTTGTTGAACGGAACGCCGTAGCTGGAGACGTACCACCAGCCGTTGGTCGTGGAGAAGGTCAGCGCGGTCACGAACAGCACCGCGGCGGTGAACGCCATCCGGTTTCGGGCCGAGCGCAGCACCACCGGCGACACCAGTACGGTGGCGACCGCGGCCATCGCCGCGCCGACGGCGGCGAACAGGCCGAAGTGGTGCACCCACTTGGTGGGGGTGAACATCAGGAAGAACATGGTGCCGAAGATGATGCCGACGAGGCGCCACACCGGCCCGCGTGCGACGCCGGGGACCCGCCCGCGCCGCAACATGATGAACAGCGACGCGAACAGCGACAGCGCGGTGATCATGAATCCGAAGCGGCGCGACAGCGAGCCGTCGACCGTCGGCAGGATCAGGTAGTAGTAGCGCAGGTTCTCGGTGTACCACGCCTGGCTGGGTCCGATCGCGGTGCGAATCCTGGTGGCCTCCAACACCGTTGCCAAGGTCTGGTCGGCGAAGACGATCGCGAGGATGATGGTGCCCGCGGCCAGCAGCGGCAACACCAGCGGCCAGGTGCCGACGACGCGGTGGCGTCGGACCAGGATGCGCAGCAGCGGTCGGCCGCCGGCCAGCAGCGCCGCGACGGCGATCAGGCCGGTCGGCTGGATGCCGAGGGTGAACGCGGCCGAGACGATCGCCAGTGCGGCCGGGGTGAGCCGGCCGGAGATGATGGCCCGCTCGATGAGCACGTAGGTGATGAGGGCGCCGGTGGCGATCTGCCCCTCGGGCCGCAGGCCGTTGTTGAACGGCATCCACGCGGCCATCAGGACCAGACCCGCGGCCCACGTGGCCGACCGGCTGGAGGCCACGGCGGGGCCGAGTCGGGGCAGCACCTCGCGCGACAGCAGCAGCCAGCACACCAGTGCACAAATCAAGTCCGGCAAGCGCATCCAGATGCTGGCGTCGCTGACGTGCGTCATCAGCGCGAGGACGTTGTAGAACCAGCCGAAGGGATCCTCGGGGCTGCCGAACCACCGGAAGTAGTTGGACATGTAGCCGGCGCGGTCGGCGACGCGGGCCATCTGCAGGATGTACCCGTCGTCGGACGAGTTGGCCCCGATGACGTGCCAGATCAGGAACCCGCAGACCACCACGACGTCGGTCGCCGAGAAGGTCCGCCACCGCGACGGGATGACGCGCTGCATGCGGCGGCCGTCGAGCTGGTCGAGACGCCACAGGGCGACGAGCGCGATGACGGTGGCCACGATGGCGAGCAGCATCGCCCCGAGCTTCACCACCGTCGGCTTGGTGGTGAAGCGGGTGTCGACCGTCGCCGACACCGAAAGTCCCTGCGGCGCAGGTCCGGTGAGATCGGTGAAGACACCGACGAAGTTGGGCCGCAGGTTGGGGTCGGCGAACCCGGAGCGGAAGTCCTTCTGCGGATCGGTCGGATCGCTCATCCCCGGGAACGTGGCGTACGTGCCGGCCTCGGACGAGGTGATCTCCAAGCGGGTGCACTCGGGGCCGCGGACCCGGCTCATCGGCATCGTGGCCACGACGACGTTGCGGTCGGTGACGGTGACCCGCTGGTCGTCGGGCTTTCCGCCGACGTTGACGAACAGCGAGTTCAGCGCCGCGTCCTTGGTGTTGGGCGGAGCGGTGCCCAACACGGTGCCGCCACCGCGGTTGGCCATGTCGCGCAACACGTCACAGGGCACGGTTGCCGTCATGGTGACCGGCGTGAGCGTGATGAGCGGAGCGGTGACGTCAGCGACCTGCCCGCCCTGGGGCCAGTTCACCGTCGCGGTGGTCTGCACCACCGGCAGCAGTGGGGTCAGCACCGACAGCACGAAGCCGATCAGCCCCGCGATCATCGCCACCCAGCGGGTAGTCCTCACTTGTCCGTCTCCAGTGGCAGGGCTCGGATGGGTCCGCGGCGCGTCCAGCCCAGAACCGTCTCGGCGCCCTGGTCGACGGTGACGCTGGGCGCGGTGGACTCGCGCACGATCCGGTCGTAGCGCTCGATGGTGCCCCAGTCGCGGTACCAGTCGCCGCTGAGGTAGGTCGGCACGGTGGACGTGCGCAGCAGCGCCTGAATGTAGAGGAAGGGTCCGCCGTCGTCGGCGGACTGCCACTGGTTGGACGACACCACGACCTGTTTGGCGTTGGGCAGGATCCGGTAGTCCGGCAGCTCGGCGATGCCGAGGTGCTGCGACGCGGGGCGCTGGCAGGGGAAGTTCGCCGCGGTTGCGATGTCCATCAGCACCGGCGTCGTCGACCCCAGGAATCGTTGCGCCGACTCCAGAGTCGGGACGCGCGGCGGGGTGAACGCGAACCACTGGTCGGTGGACAGGTTCGGATCGTCGGCGACGATGCGGGCCACGTTGGCCTCCGGCGGTGCCGACGCGAGCGGGAAGCGCAGGTTGCGCCAGGCTCGCTGCGGCACCAGCGGGTCGATGGGCTCCACGGCGGCGAGCGCGCGGAAGCTGCCGTCCGGATTGCGCACGCCCCATTGCAGTTTCAGCGACTGCCCGTAGTTGAAGTCGCCCTCTTCGTCGACCGACCAGATCGCGCCGGCGGCCGAGATGGTGACCAGCGGCCGGTCGGGTGTGCGGGGCGGTAGTTCGTACCAGGCCGACGTCGCCTTGGCGGCCGCGGTGTTCTCGCCGTAGCTGCCCATCACGGGGGTCCGCGCGGGGTCGAGTCCGAAGGGCAGGAACACCCGCGAGCCGTTGACGCCCACCGGTCCGTAGCCACCGCCGGTGCCCGCCGAGAAGCCGATGCCGACGTTGGGCTTGTCGGGTGATCCCGGGGAGTTGACGGTGCCCGGGTTGGCGGTGACCGGCTCGGGTGGCAGCAGGCTGTCGCTGACGCCGTTGGGGGTGAAGCCCTGCGGGTCGACGCCGCCGAGGGGTCCGTCGGATCCGAACTGCTGACCCGAAACGGGTTGCAGCAGGCCGGCATTCGGGTCGGTCTCGACCAGGACGGCGTCGGCCATCGCGCAGCTGGTCGCGCCGAGGCCCGAGGCCAGCGCGTCGACGTCGGCCTTGGCAGTCGTGTAGTTGGGGTAGCGGCCGGCGGCGCCCTTGACCATCGACCCGACCTCGAGAAGCACCATCAGGGTGGCCACCACCAGCAGCGGGGTGGAGGCCAGCACCCGGTTGCGCCGGGTGTTCTCGACCTCGGTGTGCCCGGTGTAGTCCATGCGGAAGTGCAGCCAGCCAGCCAGCAGGCCGGTAAGGATGGCCAACCCGAGGAACATCGAGGTCACCGGCGAACCCGCGATCACGGGTTGCTTGTCGAACCACGGCACGCCGTAGTTGCCGACGTAGAACCAGCCGTTGATGCCCGAGGTCGCCCATGCCAGCACGAACAGCAGCGCCGTCACGTAGAGCGCGAGGTTGCGTCGGCTGTGCAGCCCGACGCGGGAGAAGGTGAAGGCGGTGACGGCGCCCAGCGCACCGGCGAGCCCGGCGAACGCGCCGAATTGGATGGCCCACTTCGTCGGGGTGAACGTGAGCAGCAGCAGACCTACCGCGGTGGTGCCCAGCAGACGCCAGACCGGTGGGGTGGCCATGCCGGGCAGGCTGCCGCGGCGCAGGATGACCGCCAGCAGGCCGAAGAGGCACAGCAGCAGGATCAGCACCGAGAAGCGTCGGGTCAGCGAGCCGTCGACGCTGTCCTCGACGGTCAGGAAGTAATAGCGCAGGAACTCCTGGTACCAGGAGATCGTCGGGCCGACGGTGTACTTGATCCGAGCCGATTCGGCGACCGTCGCCAGCGTCTGGTCGCGGAAGACGATCACGAACACCAGCGACAGCGACGCGGCGAAGGCGGCCAGCGGCGCGAGCAGCCCGGTCCGCCGGTCCCGGACGTTCCTGGCGACGGCCCGGGCGCCGACCAGCAGCGGGGCGAGCGCGATCAGGCCCTGCGGGGCCAGGGTGACGCTGAACATCGCGACCACGATCGCCACGGCGGCGAGCCACGACCGGCGGGTGCCGATCGCGTACTCGACGAGGACCCACGTCAGCAGCGCACCGAAGGCGATGAGCGGTTCGGGGCGCAGGCCGTTGTTGAACGGCAGCCACGCGGCGACGAAGACCGCGGCGCCGGTCCAGACGGCCACCCGGTTGTCAGCCAGCCGCCGGCCGAGTCGAGGCAGCACCCAGCGGCTCAGCAGCATCCAGGTGGCAAGGCCGGCCAGCGTGGCGGGCAGTCGCATCCACACCCCGGCGGTACTGATCGCCGAGAGGTGCGCGAGCACGGACTGGTACCAGTCGAAGGGTGCCTCGGTAGCGCCGAAGTAGCGGTAGTAGTTGGCGACGTAGCCGGCGTCGCCGGACACCCGGGCGATGGTCAGGTTGTAGCCGTCGTCGGAGGAGATCGCCCCGACGACGTGCCAGAGCAGCAGGGTGCCGACGACCGCGCCGTCGGCGAGCCAGGTCGCCACCCTCGCCCGCCAGAACCGACGCCACGCACCGGTGGCGCGCCGCCCACGGTCCAGCAGGGCCAGCGCCACGATCGACGCGATGGTGCACAGCACGCCGAGGACCATGAAGGCGGTCTTCAGGGCGGTCGGCGAGGTGATGAAGCGGGTGTCGACGTCCACGCGGGCGGACAGCCCCGGCTGGGCGGCGACCTTCAGGTCGGTGAACACACCGGCCACCTGAGGCTTCTTCTCAGGGGCGAGGGTGCCGGCGGCGCCGGGGATGCCGACGAACTCCGCGCCGACGCCGCCCACGTTGGCCCACACGTGCAGCGAGCTGCAGGCCCCGGAGTTGACGGCCGGCCGTGGCGCGACGGCGGCGACCGAGTCACGGAACGCGACGATGACGCTGTCGGCGGTGGCGCGGACGAAGAGGCCGTTGCGGCCGGCGTCGATCCCGCCGTCGGGGATGGTCGACAGGACGACCCCACCCGCGGCGGGCAGCGTGGAGATCACCTGGCAGGGGATGGTCACGTCGAGCGCCAGCGGCGCGCCGGAGACCAGCGGAGCCGTCACGTCGGTGATCAGACCGTCGGTCCCGACGCCTTGCGGCCACAGGATGGTGGCGGTCGTCTGCTTGACGGGAAGGAGGGGGGTGAGGGCGCACAGCAGGAGTCCCAGGGCCCCCGCGATGATCGCGATGAGTCGTAGGGTCCGGGCGGGCACGAGGTTCGATGCTAGGCGACGCACTCGTGTGCGCTGCGCCGCCATGCGGGCCTCAGCTCAAACGAAGAGGTCCGGGACTCCACAACCCGCTGCGTGTCGCGGTGCCGAGATCCAGCCGCGCGGGCTCGGCGTTGGGGTACCAAGGGGTCAGCTTCTGGAGGGCGCCCCAGTCACGGAACCAGTCGTCCTTCAGATACGTCGGCACCGGCACGGCACGCACCAGCAGCTCGGTGATGCCCAGCGGTCCACCGCCCAGGTAGTCCATGACGGGTGAGTTCGCCTCGGCACCGAAGCGGTCGGGCAGGATGCGCCACTTGGGCACCTCGGTGACGCCGTTCTGGTGTCCGAACGGCCGCTGGCACGGGAACGCCAGGCCGACCAGCCAGTCCAGCAGTACCGGGTCGGTGGACCCGACGACGTCCTGGAGTGACTTCAGCAGCGGGATCCGTGGGGGCGTCACCGCGATCCAGTGCTGAGGCGCGAGGTCCTGGTCGGAGGCGACGAGCCGCACCTGCGTGGCCTGCGACGGGATGGCGCTCATCGGGACGCGGAGGTTGCGCCACGCCGGCACCGCGCCGACGTCGCCGAAGCCGACGCTGCCGCCGGGCTGTCCGCTGGCCGCCTGCTCGTCGGTCGCCCACTGGATCGTCACCTCGCCCGGGTCGAATCGCCCGGCTGCGGCAACCACGAGCAGCGGACCCGCCTGGTCGCGCGGCGGCAGGCGGTACCACGCCGACCGCAGCTGGGCCGGCTGCTGCGTACCCGAACGCCAGCTGCCCATCACCGGGGTGGTGGCGGGGTTCAGGTTGTACGGCAGCCGCGCCCGCGAGCCGTTGACGCCCGCGGCGGCCGTCGTGCCGCCCTCGGTGCCCGGTTCACTGCCGCTCACCACCGATCCGTCGGTGTCGGCGAAGTTGTTGCTGCCCTGGGGTTCGGCGACGGGGTCGGCCGAGAGGTCCGCCGGAATGCCGTTGGGGCCGAAGCCTTGTGACGACGGTCCGAGCGCCACGGCCAGGGGAGCACTCACCGGCGCCAACATGCCGGCGTTGGGATCCTGCTCGACGAGGACGTCGGTGGCCAGCCCGCACGTCTTGCCGGTGAGTGACTCGAGGTTGGACCGGCCGACCGACCACGCGGGGTACTGCTCGACCGTCGCCACGGTCAGCGACATCACCTCGAAAACCACCAGCGCCCACACGACGATCGTCAGCGGCACCCGGGCGACCCAGGACCAGCGTCGAGGCTTGCTCGGTGGCGACGCGTCCCGGCCGGTGAAGTGCAGCCACGCCGCCACCAGGAGCGCGACGACCGACAGCCCCAGCAGGATCGTGGTGAAGCCGAACTTGTACTGCGGGAACTGATTCGACCACGGCACGCCGAAGTTCGACACGTACCACCAGCCGTTGACGCTGGCGAACGAGAACGCCGTCATGAACAGAACCGTGGCGGCGAAGATGGTGCGGTTACGGCGCGACGTCATCGCGGCGGAGGCGACCGCGACGGCCGCCAGCGCACCGAGCGATCCGGCCAACCCGGCGAACACGCCGAAGTGGTGGGTCCACTTCGTCGGCGTGAACATCATCATGAGGAACGAGATGATCGTGATGCCGATGATGCGTCTGGCCGGGCCCGCGGCCGTGCCGGGAATTCGGCCCTTGCGCAACGACATTGCGACCGACACGGCCAGTGCGAGCAACAGCGCGAGGACGGCGAAGCGGCGGGCCACCGAACCGTCGGGGCTGGCCATGAACAGTCGCTCGTAGCGGATGTGCTCGTCGAACCAGGCCAGGCTGGGGCCGACGTCGGACTTGAACGCGCTGGCCTGGAGTTCGGCGACCAGGGTCTGGTCGCGGAAGATCAGGAAGATCGTCACGGTGCCCGCGGCCAGGATCGGTGCGAGCAGCGCGAGGTAACCGAAGCGGGACGTGTGCGCGGCCACGATGGTCTTGAGCGGGCCGATCGCGACCAGGAGGGCGCCGACGGCGGCGATGCCGGTGGGCCCGGAGAACAGGGTGAGCGCCCCGATGATGATGGCGATCGCGACCGGCAGCAGCCTGCTGGTGGCAACGCCACGTTCCACCGAACACCAGGTGAGCAGGATCCCGAGGGCGATGATCGGCTCGGGCCGCAGACCGTTGTTGAGGGGCAACCAGAAGGCCAGGAACATGCCGGCCGCGGTCCAGGCCGCCGCCCGGCTGATCTTGACCGCGTGACCCAGTCGGGGGATCACCTCGCGGCTGATCACCCACCAGCAGGCCAGGGCCATCAGCAACGTGGGCAGGCGCACCCAGATGCTGGCGGTGGTGACGTGGGCCCAGAGCGCCAGCAGGTCGTAGTACCACCCGAACGGCGCCTCGGGCGTACCGAACCATCGGTAGTAGTTGGCCATGTAGCCGGCGTGTTCGGAGACCCGCGCCATCGTCAGGATGTAGCCGTCGTCGGAGGTGTTGGCGCCGACGAAGTGCCACCACAGCAGCACCGCGGTCACGAGGCCGTCCAGCGGCGTCAACGACCACCAGCGCGGCGGAAGGAGCCTGCGGTGGCGCATGCCGTCGGCGGTGTCGAGGACGTGCAGTGCGCCGAGGGCGACGACGGTCATCGCGATGCCGACGACCATGGCCAGCATCTTCAGCACCGTGGGGGAGGTGCTGTACCGGGAGTCGACGGTGGCCGAGAACTGCAGGCCGGGTGGCGCGGGTCCGGACAGGTCGGTGAAGACGCCGACGATCTGGGGGCGGAAGTCGTAACCGCCGCGTTCGCCGCGCAGCGGGTCGCCGGGCTTGACCTGGCCCTCGGCGTCCTGCCCGGCGACGAGTCCGACGAACTCGGCGGTGACCTTGTCGGCGTGCGCGGTGAACGTCAGGCGCTGGCAGGCGGGGCTCAGCACCTGGCTCAGCGGGGCGCTGACCACCGGGGTGTTGCGCACGATGACCAGCAGGTCGCCGCCGACACGCTCCACCAGCAGCCCGCGGTCGACGGCCTTGGGAGCCTGCTTGGGGACGGTGGACAGCAGGACGGTCCGGTTCGCATTCTCGGCGCCGACCAGGCCCGCGGCTGCGCGACATGGGATGGTCACGGTCAGGTCGGTCGGCACGTAGCCGATCAGCGGCGCGTCCACGCTCTGCATGACGCCGTTCTGCGGCCAGTTGAGGGTGGCGGTGGTCTGGGTGACCGGCAGGAAGGGCGTCGCGATGGCGAGCAGCGACCCCAGCAAACCGGCGACGATGGCGACCAGGCGCGCGGTGGCGTGGTTTCCGGTGCCCCGAGGAGGTTTGGCTTCCACTCCCTCGCGGCTCACGGGGCTAGATGATAGTTCCCCGTTCGACGGGCCCTCACCGGTCATGATCACTTACCGCCGGATTGCCAGGACGAACGGTCCGATGTCGGACACGGCCCAGCGCGGATCGTCGAACAACGCGGCGTCGAGCGCGACCTGGTAGCGGCGGACATTGGGCTGATTCGGGTAGACGTCGCTGGCCAGTCGCAGCGTGTAGGTGTCGTTGGCGCCGTGCCGCATCAGGAAGACGGTCGGCGGCTGCCAGGGCAGCTTGTCGAGGGCGGCGACGAACTGGTCGGGCGTGGTGATCGTGGCCCAGCCCTCGATGGCCGCGGACCGCTCCTTGAACTGCGCGAGCGGGTTGGCGTAGTGCGACGTCAAGCCCTGGAAGCCGTAGTACGGGTAGTAGGCCAGGAAGCTGTAGTCGGCGGTCAGCACCACGGTCTGGTCGCGAGGGCGCCCGGTGACCTCGGCGATCCTGGCGTCGACCTCGCGGTAGTACTGCTCGGCGCCCGGTGGGCGACGGTCGGCACGCTGACCGTTGCCGTCGGTGTCGGTGTAGGCCACGACGAGGTCGGGTCGCAGCACGTCGGGAATGTCCTGGGTGAACGTGACGGCGCCGATCGCGCCGACGACCGCGCCCGCGGCGACGATGCGCTGCCGCGTGCGGGGGGTGTACCTGGCGGCCAGGGCGACGGTCGCCTCGACGAAGCCGAACGCACCGGCCGCCGTCAGGAGCACCGTGAGGGTGGGCTGCAGCCGGAAGGACAGCAGCGTGGTCCCCAGCAGGGTGGTCAGCATCGACAACAGTGACCACGCGTAGACGGCCAGGACACCGACGGCGAGTGCGCCAGCGCGGACGGAGGTGCGCGCCCGCACCACCAGCCACAGCGTGCCGACCATGCACAGCGCGCCGAGCAGGGTGAAGTCGAGCATCGGGAACGTCAGTTGGGCGCCGTCGGCGGGCAGGTAGTGCTGGGCGGTGCCGCTGTCGGCGGGCGCACCCCGCGATGCGGCCAGGACGTACGGCCCCCAGTGGATCAGCGCGATCGCACCGGCGATGACGGCGACGACGGCAAGTCTCAGCAGGGGAGCCCAGCTGCGCCGGGTGGCGGCGGCGAGCAGAGCCATGATCGTCACGGTGAAGGCGGCGTATCCGAGCAGCAGCGTGTAGGACAACGCGGCCAGCCCGAGGAAGAGCCCGACGCCGACGACGCCCGCCCAGCCGTTGCCCCTGTCGCGGTCGGCCCGCAACCCCGACCACGCCAGCACGAACACCGGCGGCAAGAGCACGGTGACGATCGCGGCGTACGGCTCGGTGGGGGCGTAGGCGAGCGTGGCCGCGGCGGTCGCCGTCGCCGCCACCAGGGCGAGCTCGAAGCGGATCAGCGTCGTCCACAGCACCAGGGCGACGGCTGTCGCCGCGGTGATCGAGATGATCGACCAGGGCTTGAACATCTCCCAGGCGGGCGTGCCGGTCAGGTGCGCGAGTCTGCCGCCCAACCAGAACCAGCCGCTCGGGTAGTACGGCGGGAGACCGATGTAGGTCATGTCGTGGGGCACCGCGGAATCGGCGAACCGCGTCAGGTACTCGGTGCGGAACTGCTGGTCGACGGAGACGCCGAACAGGTAGAGCTTGGTGGCGCCCAACGGCATTGCCAGCGTGACGGCCGACAGGGCGGAGAGGAACACCACCGAGAGGACCCTGGCGATCAGTCGTCGATTGATGCGCCACAGCCAACCCGCGGCGAAGAGCCCCGCCAGGCACACGAACTGGCCGACCGTGGTGAGCGCGTGCAGCTGATTCGACGAATTGAACGCGGGCCACTCGACCCTCGCGATCGCCATCAGCGAGATGCCCGCGACGATCGCCGCCGTCACCGTCGCGGCGAGCATGGCCGCCGCCGACCGGCCCGCTGTCCTGAGCACGGTCAGATCGGCAGCTTGCGGAAGATCGGCCGCGGCACGTGACGCAGCACCATCATCACGTACCGGAATGCGCCGGGCGCCCACACCAGGTCCTTGCCCTTGGCGGACGCGGTGACGGCGAGTTCGGCGACGTACTCCTTGTCGACGGTCATCGGCGCCTCCTTGGCGCCCGTGGCCGACAGGTAGTCGATGGTGGTCTTCGTGCGTACCTGTCCGGGACGGATGACGAGCACGCGAACACCGAACTCGCGCAACGCCTCTCCCAGACCAAGGTAGAAGCCGTCGAGCCCGGCCTTGGTGGAGCCGTAGACGAAGTTGGAGCGGCGCACCCGCTCGCCTGCCGCACTGCTCATCGCGATGATGCGGCCCGAACCCTGCGCGCGCATCTTCTCCCCGAGCAGGACGCCGACGGAAACGGCTGCGGTGTAGTTGATTCCGGCGATTTGGACGGCCTTGCGCTGGTTCTGCCACAGCTCCTCGGCGTCACCGAGCAACCCGAAGGCGACGACGGCAACGTCGACGTCACCACCTGCCCAGGCCTGGTCGATCACGGCGGGATGAGCGTCGGTCTTGACGCCGTCGAAGTCGACCCATTCCACGGACTTGGCGCCCGCCGACGTCATCGCGGCGATGGCGTCGGCCTTGCGGGGGTGGTCCGGAAGGTCGGCCAGGATCACGCGCGCCGAGGCGTCGCGGAGGTAGCGTTCGGCGATCGCCAGCCCGATCTCGGACGTGCCGCCGAGAACGAGGATGGCCTGGGGGTTGCCGACGGCATCGAAAACCATTTACAGAAGCTCCAAACGTCGGGCCATGTCGGAGGCGAACACTCCGGCGGGGTCGACGCTGCGGCGGATCTCGATCCACTCGTCGATCCGCGGGTACATGGCGTGGAAGGTCTCCGCGGTGGTCCGCGAATCCTTGGCGGTGTAGAGCCGACCGCCGAATTCGAGCACCCGACGGTCGAGCTCGGTGACGAATTCGTTGAGTCCGGCCTTGATGGGGAAGTCGACGCAAACGTTCCAGCCCGGGATCGGAAAGCTCAGCGGCGCTTGGTTTCCCGGCCCGAAGAGCTTGAAGACGTTGAGGAACGAGTAGTGCCCCGAGCGCTGGACGTCGACGATGATGCGCTTGAACTCCTCGACCGCCTCGGTCGGCACCACGAACTGGTACTGAAGGAAGCCCGCCGACCCGTAGCCCCGGTTCCACTCTCCGAACATGTCGAGTGGGTGGTAGAACTGCGTCAGGTTCTGCACCTTGCCGCGGTAGGTACCCGACTTGCGGTACCAGAGTTCACCGATCGGGCCGAAGGTGTACTTGTTGGCCAGCCCGTTCGGGAACACGTCCGGGAACGTAAGCAGTTGCGGCGCATCGAACTTCAGCGGGTTCTTCTGCAGCTTCTCGGGCAGCTGGTCCAGCCTGGCCAGCGAGCCACGCGAGATGGCCGCGCGGCCCAGCTTCGGCGGCGCGCTGATGGCGTCGAACCAGGCGCTCGAATAGGTGTAGTCGTTCTCGCTGCCGTCGCTGTGGAAGGCGATGGTGTCGTCGAGGGTGGGCGTGACGTCACCGTCGGCGATGAAGTAGGCGGTCTCCGTCGGCGTCATCGCCACGGTCGCCCGCAGGATGATGCCCGTGAGGCCGTTGCCGCCGACCGTCGCCCAGAAGAGCGCGGCGTCCTCGCCGTCGGGCGTGAGGTGGCGGACCCGACCGTCGGCGGTCAGCAACTCCATGGAGCGGACGTGGTTGCCGAAGCTACCCGCGCTGTGGTGGTTCTTGCCGTGGATGTCGCAGGCGATCGCCCCGCCCACGGTGACCTGTCGGGTGCCGGGCAGCACGGGCACCCACAGCCCCAGCGGCAGTGCCGCGCGCATCAGCTGATCGAGATTCACCCCGCCGTCGACGTCGACGAGGTGGGTGTCGCGGTCGATCGAGTGGATCTGGTGCAACGCCGTCATGTCGACGACGAGGCCGCCGCCGTTCTGGGCGTTGTCGCCGTAGGAGCGCCCCAGGCCGCGCGCGACGATGCCGCGGCCGTCGGCACTGGTGACGGCTTCGACGATGGTCTCGGCATCTGGGGTCGACAGCACCCGGGCGACGGTCGGCGCGGTGCGCCCCCAGCCCATCAGCTGCTTGGTGGTCGTTTCGAACATCGTGACGAGGGTACCGCCCTCACCTCAGCTTGAAGATCACCGCGCGCTGCACCACGAAGTTGATCACCGTCGCGGTGCCTTGGGCGATCACGAAGGCCACGGGTACGCGCCACGGCTTGTCGGCCCACAGCGTGTAGAAGGTGTAGTTGATGCCGACCTGGACGGCGTAGGTCACGGCGTACAGCAGCACCACCGCGATGAACCGGGACCTGCTGGGCGGGGCCTGGAAGGTCCATCGACGGTTGATCAGATAGGCCGTGGTGGTTCCGGCGACGAAGCTGAGCGTCTTGGCCACGTTGACGTTCAGGCCGAGGTGCAGGAACAGCACGTAGAGCCCGAAGTCGACCACGGCCGACAGTCCGCCGGTGACCACGAAGCGCCACGCCTGGGTCGCCAGGGACAGATTCGGCGACATCGGGGGCTCGGCCACGGGGGCAGCTTAGTCAGGCCGGCTGCGGGTCGTGACCGTGGCAACGGCGCCTGCGATCGCGACCAGCGCGGCCGCGATTACGACCGGTATGAGCGCTCCGATCGAGAACTGTGCGTTCACCAGCGGGAGCAGGACGATGACCACCAGTACGACGGGCATGACGATGCGTAGCCACCAGGTCACCACGCTGTCCCCTGGAATGCGGGCGTTCGCTGCGAGCACGATGGCATACAGGGCGACGAGCAACAGTCCACCGACGTAGCCGAATTGCACGCGGAGTTGGGTGGTGGCGACGGTCAGGACCACCATCGCCGCCAGCACGCCGGCGTAGAGGATCTCAGGTGAGACCGCGGTGCCCAGCCGGCCGACGATTTGGATGATGCCCCAGAGCAGGGCCAGCATGCCGGCCACGACGATCATCGTCGACGCGGCGGTGATCAGGTTCGTGCCCGTCGACCCGTACAACTGCCCGGCGATCAGCGAGGTGTCGCCGCGATCGAAGGGGCCAAGACCGTTTGCGCCGAGCTGGCCGGCCCACGACACGATGGCGGCGCACATCGCGACGATCCCAAGGGCCAGTCCCATGGACCAGCCCGACGAGGTACCCCGCCGGCGGCGGGTGGTGATGACCTCGAAGCCGGCGATCCCGACGGCGAGTATGGCCAGCGCAGTGGTTGCGTCCAGGCCCGTCGTCGGGGGAGCCGCGTTGTGCGGCTCATCCGTGGCGCCTCCCGACAGGATCGTGGCAACGATGGCCAGCCCGAGATAGAAGTGGATGAGCAGTCCGCCCGCCGCGAGGGCAGTGGCGAACCCGATGGTCACCCGCTCGGGCAGGGCGAACACCAGAACCCCGGCGACGACGAGCGCCGTCACCGCGTACAGCGACCACAGCGAGTTGCTGAACACCAGCTCGCCGAACGGATCGCTCGGCGCCTCGACCGGCAGCCACACCAGGGCGATCCCCTGTGCGGAGGTGACGACCAGTGCCGAGTACGCCAGGATCTGCACTCCGCCGGCCAACGCGGCAGCCCGACGGCCGAGTGTCGAGCCGACCAGGCCTGCCGTGGACACCGCGCCGGGCGCATGTCTGCGCAGGCGGACCAGGGCGTAGATCACCGGGGCGAAGAGCACTGCCCCAAGCAACCCCCCGAGCCCGCCCGAGATACCCGTCATGGCGACGGCGGCGACGCACAGGCCCGTGGCTTGCCAGCCGGCGAGACCCGGCGTCGGGGCCCTTTCGTCGAGCGCGAGCGGGTCCGTCAGCTGCTTCTTGGGCATTACGTCGATCTTTCCAGCCGCCAACGGGGGTCCGCGCACCAATCTTCGCGGCTACCCCTCAGCGGTGTCGGCGCCTTCGGTGTCGTTGGCGTCGGGACCGGCGGCCGGTTCGTCCGCCTCCGCCTTGGGCGTCGGCGTAGGCGCCGGCGCGCTGTTCCCGGTCTTCTCGTCGTCCGGTGTGGCAGGCTTCTGGTTCTCGACCTCGTGGGTGGCGTCGGAGGCCTGCACGTTGCGGTGCGGCTTCTTTGGCGGTTCGTCTTGCGAATCACGTTGCTTGCATCGGCCTTCGTGCCAGATGCGGCGGCGGGCTCGACGTCGTTGCGTGAATACCCGGCGTCCACCATCGGCCTCAGCGTCGCCTCCAGACGGTCGACGTTCATGCCGAGGTTGCGGAGCGGCTGCAGCATGGGTAGGTGTGGGGTCGGAATCAGCACGTCGGTCACCGCGCCACCCGCGCCGTTGACCGTCGTGGTGACGTTCTTCGCGGGGATGTCGGCGGGCAGTTCACCGTAAAACGGGTGTAGGTAGACGATTCCGGCGGCAGCGTTGACGAGGGCGAGCACGTTGAACCGGTCCGGAAGGTCGGCGAACCCGTCGTATTCGCGGGTGAAGTACGCCGTGTCGTACGGGGTGTCCGGGGTCTGGTAGCCCATCTGCGTCAGTGCACCGTGGCCGGGACGCGTCGGGTCGGCGACGGCGACGAAGGTCAGGGTGCCGGGGTCCGGCCGCTGATCGGCGGGCAACGCCATCAGGCGGCGCTTGGCCTCGGCGACCGCGATGGCGCCCTGGCTGAGGCCCAGGGCGCGTCTCTCGCCTGTGGTCGACTGAAGCTGTGCGACAAGGTGTTCCGCGCCCAGGGCGACGGAGCGATCCATGCCGATCACGGTGGCCGGGAAGGGTACCGAGACCGCGGGACCGTCGTCGTACCTGCCGCCGAGGACGCCCACGAGGTTGAGGGGCGGAACGGGTTGGCCGGTGTCCGTCAACTGCCACGTACCCCCGAGGGTGAACGTGGTGGGCGCCGCGATCGCGACGCCGGGCGTGGCGACGATTGCCGCCACGGCAACGGAACTGACGAACTCTCGTAGCATGACGACTGCCCTTCTCTGCGACGGATGTCCGCGTCCGTTCTGGTGTGTCGGTCATTCGGCTCAAAGTTAAGAGGGTTTGACGCCGGCGAAAATGACCGCAATTAGCGAGGTCAGTGACCGAATCGCGCACGTGTGCGGTGGTAATTTCTCATCGTGGCGGCCCGCACAGTCGCAATCCAGCTCATCCGTGCGGCGATCGCCCCGGCGGCGGCCCGGGGCCTCGACGTTGGCCACGTGCTGCGCGAAGCGGGGATCCCGGCCGGGTTGGTCGACGAGGACGCCGCCCGGGTGACCGAGGCGCAGGCCGCGCGGGTGATCCAGGTCCTCTGGTCGGTGACCGGTGACGAGATGGTGGGGCTGGGCCCCATGGTCATTCCCCGCGGCACGTTTCGGATGGTCACGTTGGGACTGATCCACACCCCAGATCTCCGCGCCGCGTTGCGGCGACTGATCGAATTCGTCGGCATCGGAATCGGTTTCGAGGTAACGGAGCTCACCGGCGACGCCACGACCACCCGGATGATCGTCACTCCCGGTGGCCGTAGCCGGGCCGATCAGCTCGTCGGTGCCATCGGCATCGTGGTGGGGCACCGTTTCGCCAGCTGGCTGATCGGTCGAGAGATCGCGCTGACGGCGGTCGAATTGCCCGAACCCGCGCCGTCCCACGCGGACTATCCGTCGATCTTCGGCGTCGCGCCGGCATTCGACGCACCGGCCGCGTCGATCGCCTTCGGCAGCGAATACTTGAACGCGCCCGTGGTGCGCAACGAGGACGAGCTGGTCGCCTTTCTGCGAAATCTCCCCGGCGCGTTGCTGTTTCGTCAGGATTACCACCCCACCACGTCCAGTCGCGTCCGCAGGATGGTCGAACGCCGACCCCTTCCCGACCTGCTCACCGTGGAGGACGTGGCCAAGCCGCTGAACGTCAGCGCCCAGCATCTGCGGCGTCTGCTCCGCGACGAGGGGACGACGTTCCGCGAGATCAAGGAGGACGTTCTGCGCGACGCGGCGATTGCCGCGCTGGCGAGCGGACGCGAGACGGTCGACGAACTGTCCGCGCGTCTGGGCTTCTCCGAGCCCAGCGCCTTCCGGCGTGCCTTCCGTCGATGGACCGGAAGCCCGCCCGGTGCGTACCGGTTGGCTCAGGGGTGACGGTGGAGACCGGCCAGCACTCCGCACAGGGCGTCGACGGCCGCGGCGAAGGCGCTCTCGGCAGGCGTGCCGAAGCTGATCACGATGCCGTCGGCGGCGGGTACGTCCGGGCCCGCGTCGGGGTGCCGAAGCAGACGGAGTCCGGCGAGTGCGATGCCCGCCTCGCCCGCCCGCCGGATGACCTCGGGCTCGCTGCCGGCGGGCAGCGTCAGCAGCAGGTGCAGGCCCGCCGACAGACCTCGGATGCCCACGTCGAACGGCTGCAGGGCCTCGACCAGACGGTCGCGGCGACGCCGGTAGCTCAGCCGCATCCGTCGAATGTGTTTGTCGTAGTGGCCCTTTGCGATGAAGTCGGCCATGGTCAGCTGGGTGATGGCGTTGACGTAGAACTGCTGCCCGCCTGAAGCGGCCAGCGCGCGGTCGACCAGGTCGTCGGGCAGCGCCATCCAGCCCAGCCGCAGTGCCGGCGACAGGCTCTTGCTCGCCGAACCCAGGTAGACGACGCGGTCCGGGTCGAGTCCCTGCACGGCTCCGACCGGCTGGCGGTCGTAGCGGAACTCACCGTCGTAGTCGTCCTCGAGCAGGTAGCCCCCGGTTCGGTGGGCCCAGTCCACCACCGCCTTGCGTCGCGCCGGATGCAGCGGACCGCCGTGGGGGAAGTGGTGGGCGGGGGTCAGGAGTGCGGCCGTCGCGGTGGTCCGCGCCAGGTCGTCGACCACCGCTCCGTGCTCGTCGACGCCGATCGGGGTCGACGCGACGCCGACGCCGGCAAACGCCTCCCGGAACAGGTACAGCCCGTAGGCCTCGACCGCGATTGGGCCACCGAGTGTCTTCGCGAGGATCTCGACGGCGTGCCGCGTCCCGGCGCAGATGACGATCGACTCGGGTGAGGCCCGCACGCCACGGACCCGGCCGAGGTACTCCGCGAGGGCTTCTCGCAGTTCGACCCGACCGCGCGGGTCGCCCATCCGCAGTGCCTCGTGAGGGGCGGCGGCCAAGGCGCGCCGGGTGGCGGCCAGCCACGCCGCGCGGGGGAAGGCGCTGACGTCCGGTGAGCCGGGCATCAGGTTGTGGGTGGGCACGACGGGTGTTCCGCGCGAGCGGGTGGGCAGCGGCGTGGCCGCCGCGTCGACCACCCACGTGCCGGCACCCTGCCGGGACGCCAGCCAGCCTTCGGCGACGAGTTCGGCGTAGGCCTCGGCGACGGTGTTGCGGGCCAGTCCGAGATCCGAGGCCAGCGTGCGTGACGGTGGCAGCGTCGTACCCGACGCGAGGCGGCCGGACCTGACGGCGTCCCGAAGCGCGGCGATCAGCAGTTCACGCGCGCCGCGGGCGCCGGGGACGATGACCTCGCGAAGGTCGAGGTGCAGGTCGCGGGCCCCCGAATTGGCCCATGAAGTCACTCGTTAATTGAACCATGTGGACGGGTCTTTAGTGGCTAGCGTGGTGGTCATGACACAAACACTCGAACACCCCACCGCCATCGACCGCCTGTCGATCTACCAGGTCTCGCCCGAGCTGTACGACGCGATGATGAGGCTCTCGACCGCGTCGGCCAAGGACGTCGACCCGGGCATCGGCGAGCTGATCAAGATCCGCGCCTCTCAGGTCAACCACTGCGCGTTCTGCCTCGACATGCACGTCGCCGACGCCCGCAAGAACGGCGAGACCGAGCAGCGCCTGGCGCTGGTCGCGGCGTGGGAGGAGGCGGGCGACCTGTTCACCGACCGGGAGCGGGCGGCCCTCGAGCTGACGGAGGCCATCACCGAGCTCCATCACGGACACGTTCCCGACGAGGTCTACGCCAAGGCCGCGGCGGTGTTCACCGAGAAGGAGCTGGCCCAGGTGATTGCGATGGCCGTCACCATCAACGCGTGGAACCGCTTCAACGTCGCCACGCGGATGAAGGCGCCGCGCCGCTAGTCAGACCCAGTACGGCACCCGGGAGCGGTACTGCCGCATCGCGAAGGCCGTGACGGTCCAACCGACCACGGTCAGCGCGATGACCACCACCCAGTGCCGAAGCTCCTGGTCGGCCCCCAGCAGCGGCGCGCGCACGATGTCGACGTAGTGCAGCAGCGGGTTGAACTCGATGACCTTGGCCCAGGTGCCCGCGCCCTGCTGTCGCAGCGTCTGGTCGTTCCAGATGATCGGCGTGACGTAGAACAACAGCTGCACGAGGCTGAACAACAGTGGGCTGATGTCGCGGTATCGGGTGGCCAGGATGCCGAAGCACAGCGCCACCCACACGCAGTTCAACGAGATCAACATCAGCGCGGGGATGAACGCCAGGTCGGTCCACTTCCACGGTTGGGGGAAGATGATGGCGATGATGACGAAGATGACGATGTTGTGCGCGAACAGGATGATCTGGCGCCACACCAGCCGGTAGACGTGCACCGACAGCGGGGTCGGAAGTTGTTTGATGAGGCCCTCGTTCGCGACGAACACGTCGGCGCCCTCGAGGATGGAGGCGTTGATCAGGTTCCAGATGATCAGCCCGAGGGTGACGTAGGGCAGATGCTCGGCCAGCGGCAAGTGGAACAGCGTGGAGTACAGCCCGCCCAGCGCGACGGCCATGGTGCCGGTCGCGATGGTGATCCAGATTGGCCCCAGCACCGAGCGGCGGTAGCGCTGCTTGATGTCCTGCCAGCCGAGGTGCAACCACAGCTCGCGCTTGCCGAAGCCCTCGGTGAGGTCGCCCCAGGCCCGGCCGAAGGTCTTCGACTGCGCCGCCGCGTCGATGAAGGTCATCTGGAGAACCTCTCGTTTCTGCCCAACCGCCGCAACCGGATCCATTCCCGCAGCCCGGCCGGGTCGCGCTTGGTCACCAGGAAGAACCAGCCGAATCGCACCCATTCCTGAGGGATCAGTCGACGCATGCCGGGCTGGGATTGGACGTAACCCCGGTTGCGATAGGTGAAGTAGCGCTTGGTGGCGTCGTCCGGGTACTGGGTGTGCATCCGACCGCCGAGGATCGGCTTGAACTCGTCGGAGCCCTGGGGATGCAGGTACACCGCGTCGAGGCACGTGCCGAACGGCAGTCCCGACCGCACCAGCCGACGGTGGACCTCCACCTCGTCGCCGCGGATGAACAACCGGATGTCGGGAACGCCAACGGCTTCCAGCGTCGCGGCGCGAAAGAGCGCGCCGTTGAACAGCGACGCGATGCCCGTCAGCAGGTCACCGGATCCGTCGGTGCGCAGTTCGTGCACCCACCTTCGCCACACCAACCCGCGGCGTAGCGGGAACGCCAACCGGGTCGGATCGGCGAGGTCGCACACCATGGGGGAGACCTCGGCCAGCTCGTGACGGGTCGCGCAGTCCAGCAACGTGCCGAGGACGGCGGCGTCCGCCGGTCGGCCGTCGTCGTCGGCCAACCACACCCAGTCCGCGCCGAGTGACAGGGCGGTGAGCACCCCGAGCGCAAAGCCGCCCGCCCCGCCCAGGTTGCGGCGGGACCCGAGGTAGGTGGTCGGAATGGGTTGTGCGGCAACCAGTTCCCGGACGCGGTCGTCGTCGTCGTTGTCGACGACGATCAGGTGGTCGGGGGCTCGGGTCTGCCCGGACACGACGTCCAGCGACAGGGCCAATTCCGCGACGCGCCGGTGGGTGACCACGACGGCGATGACGCGATCAGTCACGCCGGACGTCCGAGCGCTTGTTCTCCTCGATGACTTCGCGGACGTGATGGGCCGCGTCGTCGCCCTCGTAGGCGCGCACGACGTCCTCGATGCCGCCCGCCAGCCTGATCGTGCCGTGGTCCACCCACATGGCGGTGTCACACAGCTGGGCCAGGAATTCGTTGGAATGGCTGGCGAACACCAAGATTCCGGACCGGGCCACCAGATCCTGCAACCGCGTGCGGGCCTTCTTCATGAACTCGGCGTCCACCGCGCCGATGCCCTCGTCGAGCAGCAGGATCTCCGGGTCGATGCTGGTGACCACGCCCATGGCCAACCGCACCCGCATGCCGGTCGAGTAGGTGCGCAGCGGCATCGAGAGGTAGTCCCCGAGTTCGGTGAACTCGGCGATTTCGTCGACCTTGGCCGCCATCTGCTTACGGGTTTGCCCCAGGAACATGCCGCGGATGACGATGTTCTCGAAGCCGGAGATCTCGGGGTCCATGCCGACGCCAAGGTCGAACACCGGCGCCACCCGGCCGCGGACCGTCGCCGACCCGCGGGTCGGTTCGTAGATGCCCGACAGCAAGCGCAGCAACGTCGACTTGCCGGCGCCGTTGTGGCCGACGAGGCCGACGCGATCGCCCATCTTCAGCGAGAGGGTGATGTCGCGGAGGGCCTCGATGACGACGACGTTGGACTCGTTGCGCCCGATCGTGCCGCCCGCCTTGCCCAGGAACGCCTTCTTCAGCGATCGGGACTTGGCGTCGAAGATCGGGAATTCGACCCACGCGTTCCGGGTCTCGATCTGGGGGTCGGCCACCGCTAGAGGTACTGCCCCGTGCCGGCGCTGCCCGGGCCGCGTGGCCCTGGTGCACCGGCGGCGCCCGGCGGCAACTGCCGCATCTGCTCGAGCTGGGCCCGCGCCGCCATCTGCTGGGCGAACAGTGCCGTCTGGATGCCGTGGAACAGACCCTCGAGCCAGCCGACCAGCTGAGCCTGGGCGATCCGCAGCTCGGCGTCCGACGGCAGCGTGTCCTCGCCGAAGGGCAGGGCGAGCCGCTCGAGTTCCTCACGCAGTTCGGGCGCGAGTCCCTCCTCGAGCTCGCGCACGCTGCGGGCGTGGATGTCTCGGAGCCGGCTGCGGCTGGCGTCGTCGAGGGGAGCCGCGCGCACTTCCTCGAGCAGCTGCTTGATCATGGTGCCGATCCGCATGACCTTGGCCGGTTGCTCGACCAGATCGCTCAGGGACTTGCCGTCGGCGTCGTCGCCCATCGCGGAGACGTCCCCGATGATCTCGATGTCGTTCTCGTCGGCGTTACTCGTCACGTCTGACACTCCCTTGGATCTAACGTCCCTGCCACTCATAGATGTGGTCCTCGCCGTTGTCGTAGATCAGCCTCCACGACTTCGACTTGCCTAGCGACACTAGTCCGTCGGGCATGACGAACCCGCGGACCACCGGTGTGCTGGTGATGACGTACCTGATGTCGAGCGCGTGGACCGCCTCGGCGACCCGGGGATCGGTGTCGGCGTCGTCGGCGTAGGCCCAGAAGATGAAGCGGTGGTAGCCCGGTCCCTGCTGCTGGGGATAGTCGTAGTGCGTCCACAGCGGATGCAGACCGGTGACGGCGTACATCCAGGCCGTGCCGTCGGTGTTGGCGTTGCCGATCAGGGTGTCATGGGCCCCGGGCAGGGTCGACAGGTAGGCAAACGCCTCGAGGTCCTTGTCGTCGATGATCACCTTGTCGTACTTCTCCCCGATGAGGTGCCGGTGGCGGGGGAAGTAGTGCCAGGCCAGGCCGACCGGGACGAGCACGAGGACCACCGCGGTGACGGCGTGGCCGACACGGCTGTTCAGCCGCGGGGCCAGCCGTCGCAGCCCCGCCAGGGCGGCCGAAGTGACGGTGAAGAGCGCGATGCCCGCCATGGGCACGAGCAGCAACGTCACCACCGCCGACAGGCGGCGGGGATCGCTGTAGAACAGGTCGGTGAACAGCGAGGTGACCTTGCCGATCACTCCGCCGAACGGCGCCGACGAGTGCACGATCGAGTACACCAGCACCAGCCAGATCGCCGCGGGCCACCAGATGCGCCGGATCAGGAGGATGACGAAGCCGACGGCGGCCAGCGCGATGAGCGCGTTCTGGATCGGATAGTCGTTGAGGTGTCTGGTGTGCTGTACGACGGCGTCGAACAGCGCCTTCTTCTTGCCCTCGTGGGTGTCGAATTCGTGCCCGGCGATGATCTCGGCCTGCTGGAGGACGCCGACGAACTGGGGCAGCAGCAGAAGCACCGCCGGCGCTGCGATCGCGACCAGGGTGCCAAAGTCGGCCAGCCGCCCGCGGATCGGCCGCCAGAGCCCTTCGGCCAACCACCACCCCGTGATGAACAACACCGTCACCACGCCACCGGTGATGTGCACCGAGAACACCCCGAGCAGCGCGAGCACGGCCAGCGGTATGCGGTCGCGGTGTCTCAACGCCGACACCGTCAGCAGCATGGTCGGCACGGCCAACCCGTACGCCGCCAGGTTGGGCATGGACGCGGTGTCGAACTCGACGTAGGGCACCGCGGTGAACGACGCGGCCAGTGCCGCCGCGGCCGCCGCCGAGCCCGCCGCCTGCCATTGGCCGACCTCGCGGCCGCGCAGCAGTTGCCACGCCAGCGCCGCCGCGCTGGCCGGGAACAGCCAGACGGAGACGGCCAGCGAGTTCAGCGTGTAGGCAGTGGTGGCAGCGGCGCCGGTGAGCTGACACTGGATCGCGACCAGCGCGTGAAACGCCGACGGGTAGTAGAGCGCGTCGTGGGTTTCGACGTTGCGCAGCTCGCCCATGTGGGTGGGCGAGGCCTGCCCGGTCTCGAGGATGAACCGGACCGTGTTGGCGTGCCAGACCGAATCCCAGGTGCTCGGGATGGATTGCCAGTTGGGCATGCCGCGGATTGCTGCAAGTGTGATCAACGTCGCACCGAGGACGACGCCCGCGGCGACGACGAGCGCCGGTCCCGGCGGAATGTGCTCCCCGTCCGCGGGGCGGTCGCGCCACCGCGTCCGCGCTGCCTGCAAACCCGCGACGACGGCGACGACGATCAGGAAGGCGAGGAATGCGGTCACCAGAGTCCACGGGACGCCGACGGCTCCGAGGGGAAGAATTGCCAGCGCTACGGTGCCGTAGGTCAGTGCCGGAGCGACGGCGACCGCGGTTGGCCACGTTAGCTGCGCGGCCCGCGCAATGGTTGCTCCTGGGATGATGAGCAACGCCCACGCGACTACCACTCCGGACGCCAGGCTCACTGCACTAGTATGACCACGCAGGTGAATTGGTCCGTCACGGCGTGCACACGCCGGGCACCATCGGCAATCGGTTCGGTCGCGGTATTCACAGGGCTCGAAGGTGGCAGGCATGGCATACGACGTCGCCCGGGTGCGTGGTTTGCACCCGTCTCTGGGCGACGGCTGGGTGCACTTCGACGCTCAGAACGGCATGCTGCTGCCGGACTCCGTGGCGACCACCGTCTCGACGGCGTTCCGCGGTTCGATGACCACCGGCCAAGGGCCGCATCCCGCCGCGCTGCGCAGCGCCGCGGTGCTGCACGCCGCCCGGCAGGCGGTGGCCGACCTGGTGGGAGCCGACCCGCGCGGGGTCGTGCTGGGCGCCGACCGGGCCATCCTGCTGACCTCGCTCGCCGACGCCTCGGCGTCGCGGGTCGGGCTGGGGCACGAACTGGTCGTCACGCGTCTCGACGACGAGGCGAACATCGCACCCTGGCTGCGCGCCGCGAATCGCTATGGCGCCAAGGTCAAGTGGGCCGAGGTGGACATCGAGACCGGTGAACTGCCCGGCTATCAGTGGGAATCACTCATCGACAAGCCCACCAAGCTGGTCGCCATCACGTCGGCGTCCTCGGCCATCGGCGCCGTCACCGACCTGCGTCCGGTCACCAAGCTGCTGCACGAGAACGGCGGCACTGTGGTCGTCGACCACTCGGCCGCGGCGCCGTACCGGTTGGTCGACGTCAACGAGATCGAGGCCGACATCCTCGCGGTGAACACCGTGGCGTGGGGTGGCCCGCCCATTGGTGCGCTGGTGTTCCGCGACCCGTCGACCATCGAGTCGTTCGGTGCGGTGTCGCTGGACCCGCTGGCCGCCGGAGTCGAACGGCTGGAGATGGGAACCCACCAGTTCGGCATGCTCGCCGGGGTGGTGGCCAGCGTCGAATACCTGGCGAACCTCGACGAGTCGGCGACCGGTACCCGTCGCGAAAGACTCTCGGTCTCAATGCAATCGGCGGCGGCCTACATGGACCGGCTGTTCGAGTACCTGTTGACGTCGTTGCGGTCGCTGCCGTTGGTGATGGTCATCGGCCAGCCCGAGGAACGCATCCCGGTGCTGAGCTTCGCCCTCGACGGCGTGCCAGCCCCGCGGGTGGTGCAGAGGCTTGCCGACAACGGGGTGCTGGCGTCGTTGAACACCACCTCGCGGGTGCTCGACCTGATCGGGGTCAACGACATCGGCGGCGCCGTCACCGTCGGGCTGGCGCACTACACCACGATGGCCGAGGTCGACCAGCTGGTGCGCGCGATTGCCTCGCTCGGATAGCTCAATCTCGAACGCGCAGAAGCACTTTCCCGTGAGCGTCGCCGGACTCCAGTAGGCGGTGGGCGTCGGAGGCCTCTTCGACGGGAAGCTCCGCGCCGACGATGGGACGTACCCGACCGTCGGCGACCATCGGCCACACGTTCTCCACCACCGACGCGACGATGGCGCTCTTGCCCGACGGCCCGTCGACCGGTCGGGAGCGCAGTGCCGTGGAGATGACGCCGGCGCGCTTGGCCATCAGCTTGCCGAAGTTCAACTCCGCCTTCAGTCCGCCCTGGAACCCGATGACGATGATGCGGCCGTCCGGCGCCACGGCGTCGATGTTGCGGTCCAGATACGACGCCCCGAGGAGGTCCAGGATGACGTCTGCACCGACTCCGTCGGTCTCCGCCTTGACCCGCTCGACGAAGTCCTCGTCGCGGTAGTTGACGGTGATGTCGGCACCGAGGGCGCGGCACACCTCCAACTTCTTGGCCGACCCGGCGGTGACGGCCACGCGGCACCCCAGCGCGCGCGCCACCTGGATGCCGTGCGTGCCGATACCGCTTGCGCCGCCGTGGAACAGCACCGTCTGGCCGGCCGCCAGGTGCGCGGTCATCCCGAGGTTGGACCACACCGTGCACGCCACCTCTGGCAGTGCCGCGGCCTCGTGCAGGCCGAGACCGTCGGGAATGGGCATGACCTGCCCGGCCGGTACGGCGACGCGCTCGGCGTAGCCGCCACCGGCGAGCAGGGCGCAGACCGGTTGGCCGACGGTCCACGAGGTGACCCCCGCACCGACTTCCGAGATCCGGCCGGAGACTTCGAGGCCCATCGTCTCGCTGGCGCCGGGAGGCGGCGAGTAATGACCGGCGGCCTGCAGCAGGTCGGCGCGGTTCACCCCCGCGGTGACGACGTCGATGACCACCTCGCCGTCGGCGGCGGTGACGTCAGGGACTTCTCCCCAGGCAAGGTTCGGGCCTGGTTCGACAACGATCGCACGCATGGGCCCAACGCTACTACCGCCCGCGAGGGTGGTTCGGAGCCCACTCGCCTAGAGTTGTCGGCGGTGGCGTGGCAGAGCGGCCTAATGCACTCGCCTTGAAAGCGAGAGACGGCTAACACCGTCCGGGGGTTCAAATCCCTCCGCCACCGCTCTTTGCACGGCGCTACTCGCCGGTGAACTCCGGCGGCCGCTTGGCGAACATGGCGGTGATGCCCTCGGTAAGGTCCTTCGACGCCAGGAACGCCGAGTTCCACGCCGCCACGTATCGCAGGCTCGCCGACACCTGCGCGGTGCGCTGCTCGTCGAGGACGTCCTTGATGCCCCGCACCACGAGCGGTGGGTTGGCGGCGATCTCCCTGGCGGTCTCGTGCGCGGCGGCCAGCGAGGCCTCGGCGTCGGGGTAGACGTCGTTGACCAGACCGATCTTCTCGGCGCGGGCGGCGTCGATGTCCTTGCCCGTCAACGCGAGTTCGCGAAGGTGGCCGTCGGAGAGGATCAGCGGCAGCCGCGCCAGGCTGCCGACGTCGGCGACCATCGCGAGCTTGACCTCGCGCACCGAGAACTTCGCGTCGGCGCTCGCGTAGCGCAGGTCGACCGCCGAGATCAGGTCGACGCCGCCGCCGATGCACCAGCCGTGAACCGACGCGATCACCGGTGTGCGGCAGTCCGCCACCGCGGTGATCGAGCCCTGCATGGCCTTCAGCTCGGTGTGAAACTCGGTGCGAGGCTTGGCCATCGCCCCGTCGGCGAGCACCGGCGCCAGGGTGCCGCCCATGCTCGCCAGGTCCAGCCCGTAGCTGAAGTTCTTGCCCGATCCGGTGAGCACGATCGCGCGGACGTCCGGATCGGCGTCGAGCTTGGTGAACGCCACGGGGAGTTCGGCCCAGAACGCCGGCCCCATCGAGTTGCCCTTGCCGGGACCCGTCAGCGTGACGCGAGCGACGTGATCGTCGACGTCGACGGTGAGGGATTCGTATGCATCGCCCATGGCAGGAAGGCTACGGCCAGCCGCAGCCGGTCTCAGGGCGGGGTCTCGCCGAGGAGGATCTCGGCCACCGTGCTGTCGGGCAGGAACGTGCACACGGCGTCGGCGAGCGTCTTGGCGATGTCCGCGTCACCCGGGCTGAGCACCGAGGTCTCGTCCTTGAGGATCTCCTGGACCACCGCGGTGCGGCTCGCTTCGTCGAGCCCGACGTACTGCTTGCAGGTGACGGCGAACGAGTCGCCCGGCGGCGGGGCGGGGGACGACGACGGCGGAAGCGTGGTTCTTGGTGAGGACGGCGTGGGCCGCGACGACGTCGAGCTCGGAAGCGGCGGACCCGCCTGGGTGGTCATGGCCACCGTGCCATCGGTGGTCCGGTCGCAGCTAGCTACCGCGGTGGCGACCACGACGAGCCCGGTGGCGACCAGAACGCGCGTCCTCATCTGAGAGACGATAGGGGCTAGACGCGTTCCAGGTAGAAGTACAGGTGACGCGGCGAGCCGGTGCTGTCGTCCAGCGAGCCCTTGCCGTTCATGATGCCCATGACGGCGTTGTCGTCGACCTTCTTGAAGTGGTCGTGCACCGGTGCGCCGTCGTAGACCATCGACGCCGTCACCTCGCCGCGGAACTCCTCGAGCCACAGGCTGGCCTCGCCCTTCATGGCCTCGGTGTTGGAGAACTTGTTTCCGTCGGCGTCCAGACAGACCAGCGGCTTGGCGTCGGAGGCGGACAGGAACGTCTTGCCGAACCAGTTGAGCCGCTTCATGAACCCGTTGGCGCGGTGGCCGGTGTCGAACTCGCCGCCCTTCCATTCCCCGATCATGAAGTCGAGGGTGGCCGGCTGCAGGGTGTCCCAGAACGCGTCCAGCTCGGCGTCGGGTATCTGTTCGGTGCGTTCGGTCAACGCGGCGAACGTCTTTCGCGCGGTACTCATCTGTGTCCCATCCAAGCGGTGGCGAACTCGAGGAAGGCGTCGTTCTCGTGCGGCGCGGCGACGGTGACGCGCACACCGTCTTGACCATAGGGCCGCACCAGAATCCGGTTGTCGGCGGCACCGTTGACGAAGGCATTGGTGTCCTCGGCGAGCGGCAACCAGACGAAGTTCGCCTGCGACGGCGGCACGGTGAAGCCGGCCTCGCGCAGCGTCGCGGTGACGCGGGCCCGCTCCTCGACCACGGCGTCGGTGCGCGCCAGCAACTCGTCGGCGGCGTCGATGGAGGCGATGGCGGCGGCCTGAGAGACGCTGGTGGCGGTGAAGGGGACGTAGACCTTGCTCAGCGCGGAGATGACGTCCGGATCGGCGACGGCGTAGCCGATGCGCAGGCCGGCCAGCCCGTAGGCCTTCGAAAACGTCCGCAGGACAACGACGTTGCGGTGGTTGCGGACCAAGCCGAAGCTGTCGGGCAGCATGCCGTCGCGGATGTACTCGACGTACGCCTCGTCCAGGACGACGAGGATGTCACTGGGGACCGCGGCGACGAAGCGGGCGAGCGCGTCGGGGTCGACCACGGTGGACGTCGGGTTGTTCGGGTTGCAGATGAAGATCAGCCGGGTGCGATCGGTGATCGCGGCGAGCATCGCGTCCAGGTCGAAGGTGTGGTCGGTCAGCGGCACCTGGACCGGGGTGGCGCCCGCGGTGCGGACCTGCAGCGGGTAGATCTCGAAGCTGCGCCAGCCGTAGAGCACCTCGTCGCCGACCGTCGTGGTGATCTGGATGAGCTGCTGGCACAGGCTGACCGAGCCGGAGCCCACCGAGATGTGCTCGGGGGCGAAGGCGCCGCCGTCGAGATGCTTGGCGAGGCGTTCCTTGAGCTCGACGTAACCGTTGTCGGGGTAGCGGTTGATGCCGTCGGTCGCGGCCAGGATCGCTGCCCGCACGCTGGGCAGCGGACCGTCGACGGTCTCGTTGCTGGCGATCTTGATCGCCCCGGGCACCGTCTTGCCGGGTGTGTAGGCGGGCAGGTCGGCGAGTTCGGGGCGGAGACGGGCGGTCACGCGACCAGTCTAGGGGTGGCCGAGACGCTGCTTTGCCTTCGGCGGTGCCCCCTGTGTACGCTTCCTCCTCGGCGGTTCTGGGGATTGCTTTCACGTCCGGTACCCTCGGGATCGGTCAGGAGGCGTGCCAGAGCGGCCGAATGGGACTCACTGCTAATGAGTTGTCCGTCTTAAAGCGGACCGGAGGTTCAAATCCTCTCGCCTCCGCCGCGGCTGACTCGCGTCAGCCGTACAACTGAATAGCACGCGCCCGTAGCTCAACGGATAGAGCATCTGACTACGGATCAGAAGGTTAGGGGTTCGAATCCCTTCGGGCGCACTCAGCATCACGGCTCAGCCGTGGCAGTACCTTCACCCAGAGCAGCCAGGCCGCGGCCAGCACTGCCGGGTTGGCCAGCCAGAACGCAAACAACAGCCAGGCGTTCCCGGCGACGATCGCGACGATGGCCGCCACGACCCAGTAGGCCGCGGTGATCGGCAGCCAGTGGAGTTGGTACTTGGCGGCCGGTTCGTCGTCGCTCGCTGGCATGTGTAACTCTCCTCGTTCATGCCACAGGCTTGTCTTGCTGGCAAATCCTCCGCGGGATGACGTTACGGCAAATGTCGGTACGGCTGTGACCGGAACGCCGAACACCCCGGTTCGACGCAGGCACCCGCCGCTCCGTACGGTCGGGTGGCGTCTAGGTGAAGGGGTGAACGATGCGGTCGATCGCCGTCGCGGTGGTGGTCTTCGTGGCGCTCGGGGTCAGTCCCGGGCTCGCCGCGGCCGATCCCGGCGCGTCCGTGTTCGACGTCGCGGACCCGGCGGTCGGCCGACTCGACCCGGGCTTGCTGAGTGCCCTTCAGAGCGCCGCGGTCGCCGCGTCGGCCGACGGGGTGACCATGACCGTCACCTCGGGGTGGCGGTCGCCGGAGTTTCAGCAGCAGCTCCTAGACGACGCCGTCCAGACCTACGGCAGCCTCGCTGCGGCGCGGAGGTACGTTCAGACCCCCCAGAAGTCGAAGCACGTCGTGGGGGAGGCGGTCGACGTCGGGGGCGCCGGCGCGGATCAGTGGCTGGCGGCCAACGGCTCTCGCTACGGGTTGTGTCAGGTCTACGCCAACGAGGCGTGGCACTTCGAGCTCACCGCCGACGCGACGGGCACCTGCCCGCCGTTGCTGCCGGACGCAGCCAGCCCCCAGGAATAGCTGCACCACCGCGACCGCTGTTGTACCTTTGCTCAGAATTAATTGACGTGGGGGTCATTACATGGCGGGCATGCGGCGTTGGCTGCAGCTGGGGGCGGCCTCGGCCGGCGTGAGTGCGGCATTGTTCGGGCTGTCGTCGCTGGGCCCGCAGGTCGGTGTCGCGCTCGCCGACGAGTCGGGGGCGTCATCGTCGGCCTCCGGCGGATCTACGGGGTCAGACGACGGCGGGTCGTCCACCGGCGCAGCGGGATCGGGGTCGGGGGCGGCCCACTCGTCGCCGCCGGGGTCGGCGGCCGATCCCGATTCGGGACCGAAGACCTCGGTGGGAGCCTCGCCGTCCTCGAGTGTGAGGGACGAGGCCGACACCGAGAAGGACGACGAGCCCGAGACCACCAAGCGCGACGCCAAGAACAGCGACGTCAAGAACGGCAACGTCAAGAACATCAACGTCAAGAAGGACGACGTCAAGACGAGTGACGTCACCAAGAGCGAAGACGACGACGAGAAGAGCGTCGCCGCCAAGCCCGTGGCGGCCGCACCGGTCAGCACACCCACCCCGGAGATCACCAAGGACGTTGCGCCGGCGGTGAATTCGACCCCACCATGGGCGGTTCAGGTCGAGGCGCCGGTCGACCCGCGACAGCAGTTCATCACCGATCAGCTGACCGCGTGGACGAATTCCTCGCAGGGGTGGATCGATTCGCTCCCCGTGCCGGAAGCGCTGAAATGGCATCTGGAGGGAGCGCTGTGGACCACGCGCCGAACTCTGTTCAACCTCGCGCCGACGGTGGCTCCTCTTACGGTGAGCGGCCTGTCCAACACGGTGGTCAACGGTCGCGTCGACGCCACCGATCCGGAGAACGACGCGATTGTCTATCGACTGGTGCGGGGTCCGTCGTCGGGCACCGTGGCACTGAACGCCGACGGCAGCTTTACCTACACCCCCGCCGAGGGCTTCGACGGCGTCGACTCGTTCGTGGTGGTGGCCCAGGACCTCGGTCTCCACGTCAACCTGCTCGACCCGTTCCGCGGAACCGGTACTGCCGCCGGTGCGCTGGTCAACCAGGGCGCCATCAAGTTCGACTTCAACTACACGACCGGCGCGAACACCTGGACACCCGCTCGCCGAGCCGCATTGAAGGACGCGGCCGACGCCATGACGGCCTACTTCCTGGTCACGAGGCCGGTCACGCTCAGCTATGCCGTTTCCGGTACGTCGGACCCCGAGAGCGACGTGCTAGCCTCGGCCGGAAGCGGATTGGTCGGATTCAGCGTGCCCTCGTTCTGTCCGACCGTGGTCCAGTACAAGATGACCAACGGCATCGACGTCAACGGCGCGGCAGCCGACGGCATCCTCAACTGGAACTGGGGCTACTCCTGGGCGCTCGGCGATTCGGTCGCAAGCACCGAGTTCGACTTCCGGGCCATCGTGATTCACGAGCTGCTGCATTCGTTCGGGTTCACGTCCATTGCCGGTGCGCCCGGCACGAACACTGGCACGCACTGGGCGGTGTACGACGGCTATGTCGTCGATGATGCGGGGAACCCCGTGATCACGAAGGACTTCACCTGGGACACGGCCTTCGACGCGAACTTGACTGGGGGCGACGGCGGCCTGTACTTCGCCGGTCCCAATGCGGTTGCCGCGTACGGCGGACCCGTGCCGGTCTACACGCCCGCTGAGTTTTCGAACAGCGCGGTGGCGCACTTGGACGACGACACCTTTACCGGCGCCAACCAGCAGCTGATGAATGCCTTCAGCGGTACCGGTCCACGGCTGAGGACGCTCAGCCCCATCGAGCTCGGCATCCTGAAGGACATCGGGTACACGGTGGTCGACGGGTTTGCGTCCAACCACTGACGCGCCCTGCGAAGATGACCCCATGACGTCGTCTGTGATCGATCGCTGGCACCAGTTCATCGACGGCGGCCACGACCCGGCCGCGCTGAACGACCTACTCCACGACGACGCGGTCTTCTACTCACCGGCGGTGTTCACCCCTCAGGAGGGCCGGGCAAAGACGGCGTCCTACCTGATGGCGGCGGCGAAGATGTTCGGCGGCACCGACTTCCACTACGTCGAGCAATGGGTCGGCGATCGCTCGGCGGTCCTGGAGTTCGAGGCCACGGTCGACGGCGTCTACGTCAACGGCATCGACGCGATCCGGTGGGACGACGACGACCGCATCGTCTCGTTCAAGGTGATGATGCGCCCGTTCAAGGGACTGCAGGCAATCATGCCCAGGATGGCCGAACTGCTGTCGTCGCCGTAACGGCGGGTGCGGCCGCGGGCATGCAGTGCCTGATGGCCTGTGCGCTCACCGGCCGGCTGAAGTAGTGGCCCTGGGCGTAACCGCAGCCATGACTCTTCAACAGTTCCGCCGTCGCCCGGTCCTCGACACCCTCCGCCACGCAGGCCAGCCCGAACCCCTTCGCCAGGTGCAGCACGGACACGACGATGGCGGCGGCGCGTTCGTCGTGCAGGATCGGCTTGACGAACTCCCGGTCGAGCTTCAGTTCGTCGACCGGCAGTTCGTGGAGGTAGGTCATTGCGGCATAACCACTTCCGAAGTCGTCGATGGCAACCCGCACACCGGAATCCCGCAGCTCCTCGAGCACGGTTCTGGCCCGGGCGACGCTGGACACCAACGCGTCTTCGGTGATCTCGACGGTGAGCGTGGCGGGTGGCAGCCCGTGGCGGGCGAGCACCGACAGCACCCGGTCCGGCAGCGCGTCGTCGTTCAGCGACGGCGCCGACACGTTAACCGCTACCGGCATGTCGACGCCCGCCGCGCGCCAGCCGGCGGCATCGGCCAGTGCGCGGTCGAGCACGAAGTCGGTGAGGGTCTCCATCATCCCGTTCTCGCGGGCCATCGGGAGGAAGTCAGCGGGTTCGAGCAGCCCGAATTCCGGGTGTGGCCAACGGATCAACGCCTCGACGCCGACGGCTGACCACGTGTGCAGGCTGATCTTCGGTTGGTAGACCAGATCGAGTTCGCCGTCGTCGACGGCCCGTCGCAGGTCGCTCAGGAACTCGATGCGGGCGACGCCGCTGCGGCAGCCCGTCCGCTCTTGCTGGCTGGGGAGGTTCAACTCGGTGGCGTCTTGCCGCATGTTGGGGGTGAAGCTGCGAGACCCGGCGTGCGCCCGTTTGGCCGAGTACATCGCCAGATCTGCCCGCTTGAACAGCTCCTCGGCAGAGAGGTCCGCATCACCGGCGGCGGTGGCCAGCCCGATGCTGAGTCGCACGTCGACCGGGCGACCGTCGACCACGAAGGGTTCGCCCATGGCCCGAACCACGCGCGTGGCAATCTGGTCGGCGACGGCGGGCGAATCTTCGACGAGGATCGCGAATTCGTCGCCGCCGAGCCGGGCGACGGTGTCGCCGGGGCGCACCACGGACTGGATGCGGTCACTCACGCTGCGCAACAACTCGTCGCCGACGGGATGGCCGAGGCTGTCGTTGACCAGTTTGAAGTCGTCCAGGTCCGCCACCAGCACGCCGACGGGTGCGCCCGTGCGACCGCGCAGTTCGATGGCGTGAGCCAGTCGGTCGTTGAACAGGGCCCGATTGGCGAGATCGGTCAACGGATCGCGCAGCGCCACCTCGGCCACGATCTCGAGAAGCCGGCGGTTCTCGTCGAGCAGCACGAACTGGCGGGCCAGCGCGACGAAGATCAGGACGATCCCGGCGATCAGGATCGGCTGGCTCTCTCCGGCAAACAGTTCGCGAGCGCCGAGGACGACGGCGAACGGCACGGGCACGTAGGGAACCCAGAAGACGGCGCGTGGCGTCGCGCGCATGGAGGGCAGCGAGGTGGCGGGGAGGCGCTGCGCCACGAGGCCGGCAAGTCCGATGACGTAAAGACCGGTGACCCACCCGATCGTGATGGCGGGGCTCGGATACTCGCCGTGCGCAGCCTCGACGACGTAGATGCCGTCGGCGACGCCGAGAAGTGCCAACCCGACCGCCAGCAGCGCCGGGGGAAGCCGACGACCGGGCCTGGCTTGCGCGACGATCACCAGGGCGAAGGTCACCATGGCGACGTCGCCGACCGGATAGGCCACCGAGACGGCGAACGCGAGACCCGACACGTTGCTCAGTTCGAAGAGCTCCCGCAGGAACGTGGTCCACGCGATGGCGAAGAGTGCCGTCGCGACCAGCACTCCGTCGAGGACGATGCGCAGGCTGGACCGGGCGCCGCCGAAGGGCACGAAGAGCGCCGCCGCACAGCCGCTGACGGGTAGCAGGAGGTAGCCGAGGTCTACTAGGCCCGGCGCCGAGGGGGTTTGGTGGGCGACGTGCTCGAGGTAGGCCCACAACAGATTGCTGGCTACCCATCCGGACAGGCCGACCGACAGGCACACCCAGGACTTCCGCTGGCGCCCGTGGGTGTGGCGGGCGGCCGCGACCGTGCAGCTGGTGGCGAACGCGCTGGCCACCACCGAGGCGACCTCACTGAACCACGCCGTGACCACCGGTCCGCCCCACCCGAATGCAAGCCAGCTGGCAAACACCAGGAGCACGCCGGTGGCAGGCGCGATCGTCGCCCGGCTGCGGGGCCGTACCGTCATGGACCCCCCCAGGTCGCTGATCGCAGCGTCAATTTTCCTCCGTTTGGAGCACGTGCCCGCCAGCCTACGTGGTCCGGTAAACGAAATCCCAGCAACGGAGTGAGTGCGTCTGCCGTATTGCGGTTACCGTGGACGGCGTGGAGTTGCTGTTGATCGCCGACACCCACCTGCCGAAGCGTGCCAAGGACCTGCCGACCTCGGTGTGGGACCGCGTGGGCAACGTCGACGTGGTGCTTCACGCCGGTGACTGGGTGGTGCCCGAACTCCTCGACGAGCTGGAGGCCCGGGCCGCGCGGCTGGTGGGGTGCTGGGGCAACAACGACGGTGACCAATTGCGGCAAAGGTTGCCCGAACGCGCCGACGTGGAGCTCGAGGGGGTGCGCTTCGCCGTCGTGCACGAGACGGGTGCGTCGACGGGCCGGGACCAGCGGATGGCGAAGGCGTACCCCGACGTGGACGTGCTGGTGTTCGGGCACAGTCACATCCCTTGGGACACCACCGCCGAGACGGGCCTGCGTTTGCTGAATCCAGGCTCCCCGACCGATCGGCGCCGGCAACCGTTCTGCACCTACATGACGGCGACCGTCCACGACGCGGTGCTGTCGGACGTCACACTGCACCGCGTGTGAGTTTCGGCCTCACCCGCCATCGCGTGGTGGCAGGGTCATGGGCATGGACCAGAAGCCGCCCACCGCCGTGATCGAAACGGCCCACGCCGAGCACGTGAGCGGTCTTCCGTTCGCCGACACCAGGGACTTCGCCGACGCCGACCGCGGCTTCATCGCCGCACTCGAACCCTGCGTCGTCAAGGCCGCCGACGGTCGCGTGGTGTGGGACAACGACGTCTACTCGTTTCTCACCGGGGACGCGCCGACCTCCGTGCACCCCAGCCTGTGGCGTCAGTCGACGCTGGCGGCCAAGCAGGGCCTCTACGAGGTGGTGTCGGGCGTCTACCAGGTCCGCGGCCTCGACCTGTCCAACGTCAGCTTCATCGAGGGCGACACCGGCGTCATCGTGATCGACCCGCTGGTGTCCACCGAGACCGCGGCGGCCGCACTGGCGCTCTACCGCGCGCACCGGGGAGATCGCGCCGTCACCGCCGTCATCTACACCCACAGCCACGTCGACCACTTCGGTGGCGTTCTCGGGGTGACGACGCAGGCCGACGTCGACGCGGGCCGGGTGGAGGTCATCGCGCCGGCGGGGTTCATCGAGCACGCGGTGCAGGAGAACGTCTACGCGGGCACGGCGATGACGCGCCGGGCGGCGTACATGTACGGCACCGTGCTGGCCCGCGGACCGCAAGGTCAGGTCGGGTGCGGCCTCGGACAGACGCCGTCGACCGGTGAGGTGGCCGTCATCGTGCCGACCGTGAACGTGGCCGCCACGGGTGAGACGCGCACCGTCGACGGCGTCGAGATCGAGTTCCAGATGGCGCCGGGCACCGAGGCGCCCGCCGAGATGCACTTCTACTTCCCGCGTTACCGGGCGCTGTGCATGGCCGAGAACGCGACGCACAATCTGCACAACTTGTTGACGTTGCGCGGTGCGCTGGTGCGCGACCCGCACGCGTGGTCGGGTTACCTCACCGAGGCAATCGACGCGTTCGCCGACCGCACCGACGTCGTGTTCGCCTCGCATCACTGGCCGACGTGGGGCGAGGAGCGCATCGTCGAATTCCTGTCCCTGCAACGGGATCTGTACGCATACCTGCATGATCAGACCCTGCGGCTGATCAACCAGGGCCACACCGGCATCGAGATCGCCGAGACGTTCCAGATGCCGCCCGCGCTGCACGAGGCCTGGCATACGCATGGCTACTACGGGTCGGTCAGCCACAACGTGAAGGCCGTCTACCAGCGCTACATGGGCTGGTTCGACGGCAACCCGGCACGGCTGTGGCAGCACCCGCCCGAGGCGATCGCACCGCGTTACGTGGCCGCAATGGGTGGCCTCGACTGGGTGGTGGAGATCGCCCGTACCGCCTTCGACGAAGGCGACTTCCGCTGGGCTGCAACACTTCTGGACCACGCCATCTTCACCGACGAGAACCACGACGGGGCCAGGACGCTGTACGCCGACACGTTGGAACAGTTGGCCTACGGCGCGGAGAACGCCACGTGGCGCAACTTCTTCCTCGGCGGCGCCACCGAACTGCGCGAGGGCAACTTCGGTACGCCGGCGCAGACGACGTCGCTGTCGCTGTTGTCGCAGCTGACGCCGGAGCAGATGTTCGACAGCTTCGCGATCAGCGTCAACGGGCCCAAGGCCTGGGGCTTGGACCTCGCCCTCGACGTCACCTTCGAGGATCTGGCGGCGAACTACCGCTTGACGTTGCGCAACGGGGTGCTGGTGTATCGCAAGACATCCGCCGACCCGCAGACCGCCACGGCGACGGTCACGGTGGTGAACAAGCTGCGGCTGGTGACCTTCGCCACGGGCGACACCGCCTCGCCAGGGGTGCAGATCGCGGGTGACGCCTCCGCGATGGCGTCGCTGCTCGGCGTGCTGGACCGCCCGGACCCGAACTTCGCGATCGTCACCCCCTAGCTGCCTAGCCCCACCCGCGATTTGTGTGCGATCAGGAGCGGTGAGCGCTCCTAAGACACCGCAAATCGCCCGGGGTGGGCTAGGGGAGGCCCCCGTCGACCCGCAGGATCGACCCGGTGGTGAAGCTCGACGCGTCGGAAGCGAGAAACAGTGCGGCGCCGACGATTTCGCTGGGCTGTCCGGCGCGCTCGAGAGCCAGGTCGTCGAACGGCGTCTCGGTGCCGTCCAGATTCCAGGCCTTGCTCACGTCGGTGAGGAACGGGCCCGCCATCAACGTGTTGACCCGCACGGTCGGACCATAGGCCTTCGCAAGGCCCTCGGTCAGGGCGTTCAACCCCGCCTTGGCCGCGGCGTAGGGCAGCAGGTCGGGCGTCGGCCGGATGGAGCCGACGGAGCTGACGTTGACGATCGAGCCGCCACCCGCGGCGACCATGCGCTCGCCGATCAGCGCCGAAAGCCGAAACGGGCCCTTGAGATTCAGGTTGAGTACCGCGTCGAAGAGCCTCTCACTCACCGACGTCAGCGATTCGTAGAGCGGTGACATGCCGGCATTGTTGACCAGCACGTCGACCTTGCCGAACCGGTCGTAGACGGCGTCGACCAGTCCGTCGAGCTGATCCCACCGCCCGACGTGCACCTGGTACGGGAACGCGGTGCGGCCGGTCGCGGCCGAGATCTCCTCGGCGGTGACGACGCACGATTCGAGGTTCCGGCTGGCGATCACGACGTCGGCGCCGCATTGGGCTGCGCCGAAGGCCATCTCGCGGCCCAGACCGCGACTGCCGCCGGTGACGAGCACCACCCGGTCGGTCAGGTCGAACAACTCGTCGGCATACCCCACGGTGGGTCTCTCCCCTCTCGGCAGCCATATGGTGTCACGGTGCAACTGCTATTGGTTCGACATGCGCTACCCCTTCGCAGCGAGGCCGGGCAGGGGTCGGACCCCGACCTGTCCGCCGAGGGCGTCGAGCAGGCCAATCGGCTACCCGACGCGCTGAAGCGGTTTCCCATCACGCGGTTGGTCAGCAGCCCGCAGCGGCGCGCCCTGCAGACCGGGCAACCGGTCGCCGACGCCCTGGGGCTGCCAATCGAGGTCGACGAACGCCTCGCCGAATACGACTACGGGTTGTCGCACTACACCCCGATCGAGCAGGCCTCGGAGGAGGACCTCAAGCGCCTGATGAGCGGGCGGCTGCCCGGTGACGTGGACGAGGACGCCTTCATCGCCAGGGTGAGGGCCGGCGTCGACGACGTCGTCGCGGCCGCAGGGCACGACGAGACGGTCGCGGTGTTCAGCCACGGCGGCGTCATCAACGCCGTGGTGCACACCGTCATGAAGACCGAGCGGCTGCTGTGCGTCCAGGTGGACTACGCGGGCGTGACGCGACTGCTGTCGTCGCGAAGGGCCGGCCTCAACGTCGCGTCGATCAACGGCACCGAACACGTATGGGACCTGCTGCCGCGAAACCTGCGGTGGTAGACAAGTCCGGTGACGACGGATGCTTCCCCACTCGACGGCCTCGACCTGGATGCGCTCGACGTGCACCTGCGAGAGATCGGGGTCCCACGCCAGGGTGAGCTGCGCGGCGAGCTCATCGCGGGCGGCCGGTCCAACCTGACCTTCCTGGTGTTCGACGACGCCGCCAAGTGGGTGCTGCGCCGCCCGCCGCTGCACGGGTTGACGCCGTCGGCCCACGACATGGCCCGCGAGTACAAGGTGGTGGCCGCCCTGGAGAACACCGCGGTGCCCGTCGCCCACGCCGTCACCATGCGCAACGACGACTCGGTGCTCGGTGCGCCGTTCCAGATGGTCGACTTCGTCCCGGGCCGGGTGGTGCGCTATTCCGAGGAACTGACCGCACTCGGCGATCAGAGTGCCATCGACGCCTGCGTCGACGCGCTGATCACGGTGCTGGCCGACCTGCACGCCCTCGACCCGGAAGCCGTCGGGCTCGGCGACTTCGGCAAGCCGACCGGCTATCTGGAACGCCAGGTGCGGCGCTGGGGTGGGCAGTGGGATCTGGTGCGCCTCGAGGACGACCCCCGCGACGCCGACGTGAAGCGGTTGCACGCCGCGCTCGGGGAGTCGTTGCCGCCGCAGACCAGAAGCTCGATCGTGCACGGGGACTACCGCATCGACAACACGATGCTCGACGCGACGGACGCAACGAAGGTGCGGGCCGTGCTCGACTGGGAGATGTCGACGTTGGGCGATCCCCTCAGCGATGCCGCGCTGATGTGCGTGTACCGCCATCCGATGTTCGACATGGTCCATGCGAACGCGGCGTGGGCGTCCCCGCAGATTCCGTCGGCAGACCAACTGGCGCAGAAGTATTCGGTCGCGGCCGGCGTGCCGCTGGACCACTGGAACTTCTACATGGCGCTGGCGTACTTCAAACTGGCCATCATCGCGGCCGGAATTCAGTTCCGCGACCGGATGGGCGGCGGCACGGAGTACGGAGACAAGGTGGGGGAGGCCGTCGCACCTTTGGTGGCGGCCGGTCTTTCGGAGCTCGCCGCTACCTGAGCGCGGCCTTGTAGTTCTTCTTCGCCGCGCGTCGCAGCTGCACGATGCGGACGACGCCGGCCAGCGTCGTGACCAGGCCGCCGAGCACGGCGGCCGCCAGGAGTGCGACGCCCAGTGGCAGGCTCCACGACCAGCCCAGGAAGTGGAAGGTGCCGGACGCGGTGTTCTGCGCGATGAAGATCAACAGCACGATCAACACCAGGAAGCCGACGATCAGCGCCGACCACAGCGCCGCGGCCCTGGTGAAGTGGACGGCATTCTCGGGTACCGGTCTCGACGCGGGCGCGTCGACGGGTCCGGGCTCGACCGGGTCCAGCGGGCCGGAATGGCTCGGATCGGTGGGCTGGAACTGCGGGTCGACGCTCATGGGTCCATCCTTGCCCCTTTCCGGCGAATTGAAAACCGTCGGCAGTGGGTAGTCCCCGGATCGTCATCAGCGAAATCACCCCGAGTCAAAGCCAAGCAGCATCCGCATCGGCTGGCTATGGTCGCTCCAGGCCGGTGACGCCGAAAGGACGTTCATGTGAACCCCGTACGACGATCCACGCGCAGACGCGCCCTCGCCGTGGTGGCGACGACGCTCGCCCTGGTGACCGCCGCGTGCGGTAGCTCCAATCCCTTGGGCGGGGGTGAGGTGTCGGGTGACCTGAAGTCCATCGCGGTGGGTTCGGCCGACTTCACCGAGTCCAAGATCATCGCCGAGATCTACGCACAGGCGTTGGAGGCCAACGGGTTCGACATCCGTCGCCAGTTCGGCATCGGCAGTCGCGAGACCTACGTGCCCGCGGTGAAGGACCACTCGATCGACCTGATCCCGGAGTACACCGGCAACCTCCTGCAGTACTTCGACAAGAACACCAAGGCCACCGATCCGCAGTCGGTCGAGTTGGCGCTGTACCGCGCGCTGCCAGGCGATCTCTCCATCCTGACGCCGTCGCCGGCCAACGACCAGGACACCATCGCGGTCACCGCCGCCACGGCGCAGAAGTGGAATCTCAAGACCATCGGCGATCTGGCCGCCCACTCCGCCGAGGTGAAAGTCGGTGGGCCGTCGGAGTTCCAGACTCGCGCCGAGGGATTGCCGGGCCTCAAGGCCAAGTACGGGCTCGACATCGCCCCCGCCAACTTCGTCTCGATCAGCGACGGCGGCGGTCCCGCGACGGTCCGGGCACTGGTCGACGGCACCGTGACCGCGGCGGACATCTTCAGCACGTCGCAGGCGATTCCGCAGAACAACCTGGTGGTCCTGGAGGATCCGAAGAACAACTTCTTGGCCGCCAACGTCGTTCCGTTGGTGGCCTCGCAAAAGATGTCCGATCAGCTCAAGTCGGTGTTGGACGCCGTGTCGGCGAAGTTGAGCACGCAGGCGCTGATCGAGATGAACACCGCCACGTCGGGCAACAGTGGCGTCGACCCGGACGAGGCGGCACGCAAGTGGGTCCAGGACAACGGGTTCGACAAGCCGGTTACCGGATAGACAGCAGAGGACTTCCGATGATCACCTTCGACGGCGTAACGAAGAAGTACCCGGACGGCACCGTCGCCGTCGACGATCTGACCCTCGACGTCCCCGACGGCACCCTGGCCGTGTTCGTCGGTCCGTCGGGCTGCGGCAAGACGACGTCCATGCGGATGATCAACCGGATGATCGACCCGACGTCGGGCACGCTGACCGTCGACGGGAAGGACGTCACCAAGGTCGACGCGGTGAAGCTGCGGCTGGGCATCGGCTACGTCATCCAGAGCGCGGGACTCATGCCGCATCTGAAGGTGGTCGACAACGTCGCGACGGTGCCGGTGCTGATGGGGGAGTCGCGCCGCTCCGCGCGCAAGGCGGCCCTCGGCGTGCTCGAGCGGGTCGGGCTCGACCCGAAGCTCGCCGACCGGTACCCGGCCCAGCTCTCCGGCGGTCAGCAGCAGCGCGTCGGGGTGGCCCGCGCGCTCGCCGCCGATCCGCCGATCCTGTTGATGGACGAGCCGTTCAGCGCCGTCGACCCGGTGGTGCGGGAGGAGTTGCAGGTCGAAATCCTGCGGCTGCAAAGCGAATTGCGCAAGACCATCGTGTTCGTCACCCACGACATCGACGAGGCGCTGAAGCTCGGCGAGAAGGTCGCGGTGTTCGGCCGCGGCGGCAAGCTGCAGCAGTACGACGCGCCGCGGCGCCTGCTGTCCAACCCGGCCAACGACTTCGTCGCCGGGTTCATCGGCGCCGACCGCGGCTACCGGGGGTTGCAGTTCACGCCGGGCACCGGGCTGCCGCTGCACGACCTCAGGACCGTCAGCGAGGCCGGCGTCGACGCCCTCGATCTGGGTCCGGACGAGTGGGCCTTGGTCACGCGGGCCGACGGTTCGCCGTACGCCTGGATCGACGTGAACGGGGTCGGCCTGCATCGGCAGGGAAAGTCGTTGTACGACAGCACCATTGCCGGCGGCTCGCTCCTGGTCCCCAACGGCACGATGCGCCTGGCGCTCGACGCCGCACTGTCGTCGCCGGCTGGGCTCGGCGTCGTCGTCGACGACCGGCAGCAGGTGATCGGCGGCGTGAAGGCCGACGACGTCATCGCGGCCATCAAGGGCAAGAAGGGATCCACCTAGGTGCGGTATCTCTTCACACACCTCGGCGACGCCTGGGATCTGACGCTGATCCATCTCTGGCTGTCGCTGGTGCCATTGGTTCTCGGTCTGGTCATCGCGGTGCCGCTTGGCGCCCTGGTGCAGCGCACGACGGTGCTCCGGCGCTTCTCGACCGTCGTGGCCAGCATCATCTTCACGATCCCGTCGCTCGCATTGTTCGTCGTCCTCCCGTTGGTCATCCCGACCCGAATCCTCGACCAGGCCAACGTCATCGTCGCCCTGACGCTGTACACGGTGGCACTGCTGGTGCGGGCGGTGCCCGAGGCGCTCGACGCCGTCCCGCCGGCGGTCCTGGACGCCGCGACCGCCGTCGGCTACAAACCGCTGACGCGCATCGTGAAAGTCGAGCTGCCGCTGGCCATTCCGGTCCTCGTCGCCAGCCTGCGCGTCGTCGCGGTGACCAACATCTCGATGGTGTCGGTGGGCTCGGTGATCGGCATCGGCGGCCTCGGCACCTGGTTCACCGAGGGATACCAGGCGGACAAGAGCGATCAGATCATCGCCGGCATCGTGGCGATCTTCGTCCTCGCCATCGTCGTCGACACCCTCATCATGGTCGGCGGCAAGTTCGCGACCCCGTGGGTGCGGTCGGCCAAGAAGACCAAGGCGGGTGCCCGATGAACTTCCTGCAGCAGGCACTGTCCTTCATCTTCACCGCCGCCAACTGGGGCGGGCCCGCGGGCTTGACGGTGCGCATCCTCGAGCACCTGCAGTACACCGCCGTGGCGCTCGTCTTCTCGGCGGTGATCGCGATCCCGATCGGCATGATCATCGGGCACACCGGCCGCGGCACCTTCGTCGTCGTCGGCGGGGTGAACGCCCTGCGGGCGCTCCCGACGCTCGGCGTGCTGCTGCTCGGCGTGCTGCTGTGGGGGCTCGGCCTCGTTCCGCCGACGATCGCGCTGATGCTGCTCGGCATCCCGCCGATCCTCGCCGGCACCTACTCCGGCATCGCGAACGTCGACCGCGCCGTCGTCGACGCCGCCCGGTCGATGGGGATGACCGAGTCCCGGGTGCTGTTGCGGGTCGAAGTGCCCAACGCCCTGCCGTTGATCCTCGGCGGCGTGCGCACCGCGACGCTGCAGATCGTCGCCACGGCCACCATCGCCGCCTACGCCAGCCTCGGCGGCTTGGGCCGTTACCTCATCGACGGCATCAAGGTGCGCCAGTTCTACCTCGCCCTGGTCGGCGCGTTGGTCGTCACGGCCCTGGCGCTGATCCTGGACGCCGCGCTGGCCTTCGCGGTGTGGCTGTCGGAGCCGGGAACCGACAGATTCCGGAAGATGCCGCAGCCGTTCCTCGGCGACGAGGTCGCGCTCGAAGCCGCATCGACGTCACGATCTGGTGGGCTTTCGCGAGGAGACCACGAAGCACGGGGGCCGTCGCCTACGGTGTAGGCATGAGTGAAGTAGTCCGCTCTGAGTCGCAGGACAACTGGCCGGCAGTTCTGACGTGGCGCGCGCAGGACGTGCCCCGGATGGAATCGGTTCGGGTGCAACTGTCGGGCAACCGCATCAAGGCATACGGTCGCATCGTGGCCGCGGCGACGGAGGTGCACCCGGCGTTCAGCGCGTCCTATGACCTGGTCACCGACGACAGCGGCGCCACCAAGCGGCTGTCCTTGACGGTGACCATGGCCGAACGGGAACGCCAGCTGAACATCGCCCGCGACGAAGAGAACATGTGGTTGGTGCAGGACAAGCAGAACCACTCCACGCGGGAGCCGTACGGCGGTGCACTCGACGTCGACGTGATCTACAGCCCGTTCTTCAACGCGCTGCCGATTCGGCGGACCGGGCTCTACAAGGAGGCCGAGTCGGTCTCGCTGCCCGTGGTCTACGTGCGGCTGCCGGAGCTGACGGTGGACACCGTGACCATCGACTATGCGAGTGGGAAGCCCGGCGCCGGCATCGAGCTGAAGTCGCCGGTCGCGGAGACCACGGTCACCGTCGACGACGAGGGATTCATCCTCGACTATCCCGGACTGGCAGAGCGGATCTGATCACGCCGCCGGCACGCCCGGCGGCGGCGAGTTGCTCGCGCCAGCCCTCCTCGCCGATCGAGGTGGTCAGGATCTGCGGTCGGTCGAAGCCGTCGTAGCGCGTGCGGGCGGCGTGGCCCGACTCGACCAGTTCGGCGACGGAATCCCGGGTGGCCAGATGGTCGCGGGCGCGGCTCAGCAACTCGATGGCCGTGTCGAGCGACGAGGCCAACGGGCCCGCGTTCGCCTCGCACATCGCGCGCACCAGGTCGGGCGCGGTGGCGGCAACGCGGGTTCCATCCCGGAACGAGCCCGCGGCTAGCGAGAACGCCAGGGGCACGTCGGCCGCCGTCGTGGCCAGTGCCTCGGCCAGCAGATGTGGCAGGTGGGAGATGACGGCCGCGGCGGCGTCGTGCTGATCGGACCGGGCCGGGACGACGAAGCTCCCACAGTCCAGCGCCAGGTGCATGACCTCGGCCCACACGTGCTCGTCGACGTGGTCGTCGACGCCGAGCACCCACGGCGCGTCGACGAAGAGGGTGGCGTCCCCGGCGGTCCAGCCCGAGTGGGCGGTCCCGGTCATCGGGTGCCCTCCGACGAAGCGCGCGAGCAGACCGTGCTCTCGAACTGCTTGCAGGACGGCCACTTTCACGCTGGTGACGTCGGTGAGCGGGCAGTCGGGCGCCGTCGCGGCGACGTGGTGGAGCATGGTCGCAAGGGCGGGCATCGGGACGGCGAGTACGACGAGCGCCTGGGCCGCCGCGGCCCGCTGCAGGACCTCGGTGACGTCGGTGGAGGCGTCGAAGCCGTCGTCGCGGGCGCCGCGCACGCCGTCCACGGAACGGTTGTACCCGAAGACCTCGCGGCCGGCGGCGCTCGCCGCGCGCATCAACGATCCGCCGATCAGCCCGAGGCCCAACACGCACACCGGTCGTCTGGTCACCCTGCAAGGTTGACACTGATCGTGATGGCTGGTCAAAAACCCTGAGCTGGGACTAGCGTTGCCCTCCATGGGAGTACAGCGAGCGCAGGCGCAGAACCAAGCCGCAGATCTCCCGGACGGATTCGGCGTCGCGGTGGTCCGCGAGGACGGCAAGTGGCGCTGTTCGGCGCTGCGTAACGGCGCGCTGACGAACCTGTCGGATGCCGAAACCGAGCTGCGGGAACTGCGAAGCGCCGGGGCGGTATTCGGTCTGCTCGACGTGGACGACGAGTTCTTCGTCATCGTGCGGCCCGCACCGGGCGGTGCTCGACTGTTCCTGTCCGACGCCACCGCCGCCGTGGACTACGACATCGCCAGGCAGGTCCTCGAGAAGCTCGGCACCGACGTCGACCCCGACGACCTCGAGGACGAGGATCCCTTCGAGGAGGGTGACCTCGGAGTGCTCTCCGACATCGGGTTGTCCGAGGGCGTGCTGAGCATCATCATCTCCGACGACGACTACGCCGACGAGCAGCTCTCGCGGATCGCCCAGGAGATGGGCTTCGGCGACGAGATGTCGGCCTTCCTGGACAAGCTTGACCGATAAGTCCGACGCCGACCTGATCCGTCTCGCGCTGGAGGCGGCCTGCACCGTCGGACCCCGCGACGTGCCGATCGGTGCGGTGGTGGTCGGTTCCGACGGCGTCGAGCTGGCGCGGGCGGCCAACGCGCGGGAAGCGCTCGGCGATCCGACCGCGCACGCCGAGATCCTGGCGCTGCGGGCGGCGGCCTCGGTGCTCGGCGACGGGTGGCGGTTGGAGGGCGCGACGCTCGCGGTGACGGTCGAGCCGTGCACCATGTGCGCCGGCGCTCTGGTGATGGCACGCGTCGCCCGGGTGGTGTTCGGGGCGTGGGAGCCGAAGACGGGTGCCGTTGGCTCACTGTGGGACGTCGTGCGCGACCGACGGTTGACGCATCGGCCGCAGGTGCGCGGCGGCGTGTTGGCCGAGGAGTGCGCGGCGCCGCTGACGGAGTTCTTCGCCCGCCAGCGGTGAGCGTTTGGCGGGCGCGCCGAGTGTGGGTCTCATGGCGAAAGGCGGCCCGAAATTCGCCATGCGGCCCACGGTCGGCGGCGATTAGGGGCCGCGCCGCCTTCCCGGTAAGCTGCCCCACGGTGGCGTGTCCGAGCGGCCTAAGGAGCACGCCTCGAAAGCGTGTGACGGGTAACCCCCGTCCGAGGGTTCAAATCCCTCCGCCACCGCCATGAACCGCCCCCCTGCTCACGCAGGTCAGGGCGGTTTTTTGGATAGTCAGGGGATGTGATGAGTCGTTCCCTGCCCACATTTTGACCACAATCTGTCGTAGCCGCCCCTGATCGACCAGCGAGTCCGAGCGCGCGGCGGTGCCTCGCCACCCACTGACGGTACGTTCGGCGACCCGACCTCAGTTGATGACGGCGCTACGACGAACACGGTCACGAATACGGTGCCGCTGACACCCACCCACACGGGAGGGCTTGTGGTGAGCCCCGACGGCAAGACCGTGTATGTCACCGACACGACCAACCGGACTATCACCGCTGTCGACACCGCAACGAACCGCACCACCACCGTGGCGATGCCAGTGACGTCGGCGGTGTTGAGCCCCGACGGCAAGAGCATGTATGTCGTGTCGAGAAATGCACTCGGAACAGGCCCGAACGCGACTCTGGCGGTCATCGACACGGCACCTTGACGACGAAAGGTGTCGTTCTCCTCGGCTATGGCGGCGACGGCGTGGCGATCAGCCCCGACGGCAGCAAGGTCTACGCCGAGTCAATGGACTCCACGGGCACCGAATACGTGAATGTATTCGACGCAGGCACACTCTCCCTCACCAACCAGACGTCGAGCCCCCTGCTGGAGTATCCCAACTACGCCCTGAGCCCGGACGGCCATTTCCTCTACGCAGCTCAAACCCTGATGGACAATGGCGGCGGGGGCACGGTCTACGTCTTCGACACCACCAAGTTTCCCGCTGCCAGCGCCGGAACGGGCACAGGCGGTACCTCAGGTGGGGGAAGTTCAGGTGGGGGAACCACCGGTGGCGGAACGTCGACCGGCGGGACCGGCTCAGCCGGCGGCAACGACGCGATGCATCTATGGATCGACTCGATCGGAACGATCTTCGATGACTTTAAGGTAGGCGTCATTGGCTCCGCACTGCACGTCAGCGTGATCTTCGACGACCTGGCCCAGGGCAGATTCGGCGACGCGCTATACGACACAGTGCAATTGGGCGCAGGAGCCTTGGAAACCAACCCCATATTCCTCGTCAGAGGTCTGGGCATCTTCCTCGACTTGTCCGCTCAAGCCGCCAAGTCGTTCACCACGAGCGGCCCACCATTGTCACCAAGCGAGTTCGTGCAATACCTGATCACCCATCCCTTCGACGCCGCAGGCGGTGCCACTAGCGCCGTGGTCGGCGCAATTGGCAACACGATAGGCCACACTGTCGGTGTTCCGCAGATCGCGATCAACGCGGTCGTCGACCCGGCAGTGCAGGGAATCATCGACGGAGCACACACACTCGAAACTGGATTCGATCACGGCGTCGACAACGTCCTTCATGCTCGCTGGCCCTGGAGTTGATCGTGACAAGTTTCAGGCGGATTGCGCTGAGTACTGACCGGGCGTCGATGGATCGGATTTTCCCCACCACCATCTCACTGCGAGCACCAGACGAAACGTAAGACCGCATGTGCGAGACAGGATTCGAGACGCTGCGACCTGGTCCGATCCGAACGGATTGCCGAAGTAGAACTCCTGTCTCGAATTTCTAGAAACGAGATGGTGCCCGGCGCGCCGAGGGTACGAGCGACTCGCTGCCGACGACGCTCATGTCTGGTTAGTGACTGCCGCCGGTGGTGGTATTGGCACGTCCGCGTATACCGTGACGCCGGCGGGAAGGCTAATCGGTATCCCGACACCCAATTGAAAGACAAGTGGGTCGGGCGGTATATCGCCACTGGCGTACACGTTGATGACGCCAGTATCGAGGAGCGGTCCACCCGCGACGGCGTTGTCGACGATGGTGGTGCTGCCGGCAGGGCTGCGGTAGGTGAAGAAGAAGGGGTCCGGTTGTTGACAAATCGATCCACCTAGCGCGGTGTGGACCTTTATATAACCGTAGTACGGGTCGTTGATGCTCAAAGCTATATAGGCTTGGGAGACGAGGCCGCCTTGATTATCCGTCCAGAGTGGCCCGACGTTCGTGAACAGCTCCAGCAGGACGGGTTGCTGTGAGGCCGGGACGATCGGGAACCCGACCTCGACGAAGCCGATGGGGGTGCCCGTCGGGTCGACGATGATGGATTGGTAGACGTCCACCAGTGGCCCGCCCGCGTCGGCGTTGGCGCGGGCCTGCGCGCTAGGGGTGTACTCCAAAACGCCGTTCACGTTCGCTGCGACGACGGCGGTGACGGTTCCGCCCAACGCGGTCGTACCGCCGGTGACGCCGTCAGGAAGCTCATAGACAGTACTTGTGCCGTCGCTCTGGAGGATGAGGTCGCCGCCGAATCCCATGTAGGGGAGACGGAGACTGGCGGGGGGGCTGATGCTGGCTACGACGTTCACCGTGGTCGTGGCGCCGTGCCCGTCGGCGACGGTGACTGCGAAGGTGTCGGTCGTCGGCCCGCCCACCGCGGCCGCGGCCCTGGCGGCAGCGCTCGGGGTGTAGGTGAAGGCGCCGGTCGAGGTGACCACGACGGTGCCACCGTGGGTGGTCGTGGTGGTGGGTCCGGTGTAGGTCAACGGATCACCGTCGGCGTCGGTCGCGGTGATGGCCCCGGTGACGACCCCCGTGGTGCCGGGGGCGCCGGCGGTGTAGGTGGCGGTGGGCGAGGTGTTGGTCGGGACGATGGTGACGCTGACCGGGACCGCGACCGAGCCGCCGTGGCCGTCATCGGCGGTCACGGTGAAGCCGTCGGTGCTCGGCCCACCACCGGCGGCGGCGTGCTGCGCGGCCGCACTCGGGGTGTAGGTGAAACCCCCTGTCGCAGTGGTCGTCACGGTCCCACCGTTGGCGGTCGTGCCGGTGGGCCCGGTGTAGGTGAGGTGGTCGCCGTCGGCGTCAATCACCGACACCGTGCCGGTCACCACACCATTGGTCCCGGCCGGGTTGACCGTGGTGGTACCGGGCACCGGGGCGGCGTCGGCAGGGGACACCGGCACCGACACCACGATCGGTGTCACCCCGCCGCGGCCGTCAGAAGCGGTGATGGTGAACGAATCCGACAACGCCGACGCCGGCGCGCCGGTCGCGGCGGCGTCGTGGCGGGCCTGGGCGGTCGGGGTGTAGACGAACCCGCCGGTGTCGTTGAGCGCCACGACGGTGCCGCCCAACGTCGAGGTCGCCGCCGTGGTGTAGGTGATCGGGTCCCCGTTGGGGTCGGTCGCACTGACCTGACCCAGGACCACCCCGTTCTCCCCCGGGTTGGTGACGTAGGTGGCCCCCGCGACGGGAGCCTGATTGGTCCGCGAGATAGGCACCGACACCGTGCTGGAGGCGGAGGAGAAGAAGTTCGACGCGGTCACCGTGAACCCGTCGCTGCTCACCGTGCCCTGACGGGCGGCCGCGCTCGGGGTGTAGGTGTAGGTGCCGTTGGCGTTGACGGTGACGGTGCCCGAGGTCGGCGCTGTGGTGACGGTGTAGGTCTGGGGCAGGAACAGCGGGCTGGTGAACGCCACCGACCCGGTCACCACCCCGGTCACCGGATCCACGCTCTGTTGAACGCGGTCAGCGGCGTAGGGGGTGAACACCGCTTGGATGCGGCGGAACACCGCGACCACCAAATCGGCCAACGGGTTCGGCGGGGTGACTGGAGCCGACGGGGAGCTCAACGCGTTTCCGGCGTTGAGCCCGAAGATCGACAACACCACGCCGACGATCGCGGTGAACGGCGTCACCACCGCCTGAGACACCGGCGCCACCGGTGTCACCGACAGGGCTGCCGGGGTGAGGGCGGTCGACCTGGCCGTCGATGCCACCGGTGCGACTCCCGACGCCACGGCGTTCGCGGCGCTCGACGAAGCAGTGGATGACCCTGCGGTCTTGGACACCGCGGCCTTCAGCAGCGGGTTGGCCGGCGCCGAGGACGCCGCCGGTGTCGCCGCACCCGTCGCCGGGGCCGGCGTGGGAGCGGTTGCCCCCGCGGTGGTGGCGGGGGAAGCCGGCGTGGTCGGGGTAAGCGTCGACGCCGGCCCGGTGGGCTCGGAGGCTGGCACCGTCGGCGCAGTCCCGGTGGGCTCGGTAGCCGGGGTCGTCGGACCCGCCGTGGTGGGCGCAACCGGATCCGACGAGGCGGGCGCGGTCGACTCCGCGCTGGAACCAGCCGACGACGTGGTCGACGACGGTGACGCCGATAACGCCGGTGTGGTCGACTCCGAACCGGAACTGGCCGCCGAGGAACTCGAGGAGGTGATCGGCTTCGTCGACCCGGTCGATTCAGAGCTGGATGCGCCCGCGGAAGTGGTCGTGGTCGACCCGGAACTGCCGCCCACCGTGGTCGCTGAAATCGTCGACGACGGTGAGGTCGTCGTGGTCGAGCTGGCCCCCGCGGCGGGCGAGGACGTCGTACGGGTTGCCGCCGTGCCCTCGGTGGCGGTCTTGGCGGTGCCGGTGCCGGTGTCGGTGCTGGAGCTACTACTCGCCGACGAGGGAGACCCCGACGCGGCGTCGGTGTCGGCGTGGGCCACACCCGAACCGCTGATCAACGCCGCCCCCAAACCCACGGTCACCGCCGAGGTCCTCACCCACGTCGGCACCTCGTAGGTCGACGGGACGCGATGGCGGCCGCGACCCGACTTGGCTGCTCGAGCCTTTGCCTTGGCACGATTCTTCACCCGATGAGCACTCATGACAGCAATCCCGCTTCCCCGACGCGCGCGCTTACCCGGATTTGCTTCGAATAGGGTGCGTCAGCGCTGATCTTGACTGTCGTCACTGGGATCGGTGATCACGTACCGGGGCTTGCACGGCAAACTATAGACACGAATGCAAATATTTTGTAAACACCCCGCCCCAGGTTCGCTGAAACTGGGAGATCCGAGGTAGCGAATCGCGATTCGGCCCATTCGTCGTGCTGTTCGGCCAGCACGGCGCCGACGAGGCGGATCAGGGCGTCGCGGTCGGGGAAGATGCCCACGACGTCGGTGCGCCGGCGGATCTCCTTGTTGAGCCGCTCCTGGGGGTTGTTCGACCAGATTTGGCGCCAGATCTGCTTGGGGAACGCGGTGAACGCCAGCAGATCCGGCCGGGCTGCCTCGAGGTGGTCGGCCACCTTGGGCAGTTTGTCGGCCAGCGCGTCGATGATCCGATCATATTGCGCGGCAACGGATTCGGTGTCGGGTTGATCGAACACCGAATGCAGCAGCGTGCGCACCCACGGCCACGACGACTTCGGGGTCACCGCCATCAGGTTGGTCGTGTAGTGGGTGCTGCACCGCTGCCACGTCGCTCCGGGCAGGGTGGCACCGATCGCGGCCACCAGGCCGGCATGCGCATCGGAGGTCACCAGCTTCACCCCGGACAGGCCGCGGGCGGTCAACGACCGCCAGAACGTCAACCAGCCGGCGCCGTCCTCGGCGGTGCTGACGTCGATACCCAGAATCTCCCGGTAGCCCTCGGCGTTGACCCCGACAGCGATCAGGGCGTGCACGTTGACCACCCGCCCGCCTTCGCGGACTTTGAGCACCAGGGCGTCGGCGGCCACGAACGTGTAGGGGCCGGCGTCCAACGGGCGGGTGCGGAACGCCCCCACGGCGGTGTCGAGTTCCTTGGCCATCACGCTGACCTGAGACTTCGACAGGCTGGTGATGCCCAACGTGTCGACGAGCTTGTCCATCCGCCGGGTGGACACCCCGAGCAGGTAACAGGTCGCGACCACAGTCGTCAGCGCCCGCTCGGCGCGTTTGCGGCGTTCCAGCAGCCAGTCCGGGAAGTACGAACCTTGCCGTAGCTTCGGGATCGCGAGATCCAATGTACCTGCGCGGGTGTCGAATTCGCGGTGCCGGTAGCCGTTGCGGGAATTGGTGCGCTGCGTCGAACGTTCGCCATAACCGGCGCCGCACAGGGCGTCGGCCTCGGCGCCCATCAAAGTGTGGATGAACGTGGCGAGCAGCTCTCGCAGGACGTCGGGGTGGGTGGTGGTGAGTCGTTCGGCCAGCACGGTGGGCAGGTCGATATTCTGGGCAGCGGTCATCGCGTGGTTCCTTTGCTCGAGTGACTTTGGACGGTCCCTCGAAGAAGCACGCGATGACCTTCAATCAGTCGGCTACGACACGCCGGTACCGCTGATCAGGTCCGACTCGTACACCACTCTGCTGGACGCAACCCGGCGCGGATCCTCTGCCTCCAGCGCACGGGTCAGGAGGGCCAGGAATACGGGGCATTGCAGACGAACAGCGTTTCATTCAACACCAGGCGTCGAAGCCCAACTTCGGAAGGTGGGCGAACGTCGTGCCCACATTTTGCCCACACATGCCCCTGATTAGTGGTCATCTGTTCGAATCTCCAGTGATCTAAACTCGCCGTTCAGCACCGTTTTCAGCCCACACGCAGCAGCGACGAATAGGGTTCAAATCCCTCCGCCACCGCCACGAACCGCCCTCCTGTTCACGCAGGTAAGGGCGGTTCTTGCGTTTGCGCCGGTCCCCACCAATCTCGGGTTCTCACCCCGAGCGCGTAGGGTTTTCCCCGTTTCCCCCAGGGCCGCTGGCGATTAGCTTCACTTTTGCTGTGAGCGCTGGCAAAGGTGCCGGCCGCAGTCTCTGGGGGGAGTCTTCGTGGGTTGTGCAAAGTATGTCGGTCGAGTCGGCGCCCTGGCCGTGGCCCTAGGCATTGGCACGGCGGTCGTCACCGCGCCGGGCATCGCCTGGGCTGACGACACGGGCGCCTCGAGCAACGACAACCCACCGCAAGACGGAGCGAACCCGGCCGGGCCGAACGCCGACACCGGCAGCTCCGACACCAGCACCCCCGGCGCGGCACAGGACGGCATCACCGACACCGGTACCGCGACCACCACGACCACCCAGCAGGGGTCGACCACGACGACGGTGGGGGGCGGCCCATCCGGACCAACGGTGACGTTTGGCAGCTCAAGCAACACCGGCAGCATCGGCGAGGCCACCACGGAGGACAGCCCACCTCCGCTTCCGCCAAGCACCGCCACCACCGCGCCCGAGGCCGCCAATCCCGACCCGACCGTCGCGAGTCCGACGACGGTGGTCGCCACTCCGGCGCCGGTCCCGCCGACGTCCACACCGTCGGCACCTGCCGTGCCCGTTGGTGCGCAAGACCACGACGGCGCCATCGCCACGAACGGTACCGCCGTCGCCACGGGGAGCCCGACGTTCGCAGCGTCGACTCCCGCCGGTCACGAGGCACCGCCCGTCTTTGCCGCCCGACTGGCGACTATCAATGCTCCAGAGTCGAACGCATTGCAGGACAACACCATCAGCGCGTTGGCCGTACCCGTGCTACCGGTTCCGACGGCACCGCAGCCCACCCTCGCGGACGCCGTGCTGGCATTGCCAGGCACGATCATCTCCACCGCGCTGAATCTGATATCGGCGGCATTGGCTCCGCTCATCGGCCCGGGTGCACCCGCCGACAACCCCGTCTTGTGGGGTGTGTTGGCCTTCGTCCGTCGCCAGTTCAACGAATCGTTCGCCAACTCGACCCCGGTCCTGGCGCCACGGCAGACCAGCCAGGACCTCGACGACGACCAGGTGCACGGAACCTTCGGGGGCAGTGACGCCGACGGCGACGTCCTCGCCTACACCGTGCCCAGCACCGGGACGGGTGCTCCCGCCCACGGCACCGTCACCGTGGATCAGGCCAGCGGCACCTACACGTACACGCCCACCGCCGGATACGTCGGAGAGGACTACTTCTTCGTCACCGCCACCGACGCCACCGGGGCCTCGCACGTTCACGCCCTTGGCCAGACCCACACCGCCGCCGCCCGCGTGGACGTCACGGTGGCCCCAAGCACGACTCCGGTCAACCACGCGCCAGCGGCGGGGAACGATTCGTTCACCACCGACGAGGACACTGCCTTCAGTGGGTCGGTGCTCGGCAACGACTCCGATTCCGACGGCAACGCGCTGCATACGGTGCCGGTGACCAAAGCCACCAGCGCAGGCGGGTCCGTGTCGATCAAGGCCGACGGCACCTTCACCTACACACCGAAGGGAAACTTCAACGGCACCGACACATTTGCGTACACGGTCGAGGACGGAACCGGCGCCGCCAACGCGTCCGCGCTGGGCACGGTGACCATGACGGTGAACCCGGTCAACGACGCGCCGACGCTGTCGGTGGTGACCGAGGAGACCGGTGCGGCCAACGGCGCGGTGAAGGTGACGCTGACCTACGCCGAGCCCGAAGGTGACCTGACAAGCGGCTACATCGCAACGCCCGTGCATGGCGGGTTGTACGCCGATGCCGCGGGCCTGGTGCCCGTGCCCACGGGCGTGAGCAGCCCGCCGTTTCCAGGCTCGTCGACGTCGGTCACCCAAAGCGTGTACTACATTCCGGACCCGACTCGGCCGGGGACGGAGACGTTGTC
>NZ_JACKTL010000050.1 GCF_025822245.1 Mycolicibacterium hodleri | reverse complement strand
GCCCGCGCCTACGCCCGCTGCCGAACCGGCCACCACGCGGATGCCTGCCGCACCCGTCGACGCGACCACCCGGATGCCGGCTCAGGCCGACGTGCCGACGACGCGCACGCCGCGCGTGGACCCTAGCCGCACCGCCACCCCGGCGCGCGGATCGGCCCCGCGTGGGTCGGGCGCCGACGGCAGCCGGGAAATCGAGTCCTGGTTGGGCGATCTGCGCGGCGGTGCCGCCCAGGGTGAGGCCAAGCGTCCGCCGACGGCCGGTCGACGCCAACCCCCGCCGCCGGCCGCCGAGCCGCCGACCACTGCCATTCCCACCCAGCGGCCGACGGACTCCGATCAGACCGAGAAGATCGACACCCGTGAGGCGGCCGAGGACGCCCCCAAGCGTCGGGGCGGCGGCATGAGCGCTGCCGACCTGCTGCGGCGCGAGGGCCGGCTCTAGCGGTCGCTCGCAGGCTGCACGTCGTCGGTCTCGCTGGCGACGGGCGGTCCGGTGTCGGCGGCCAGGGCAGCCTCCTCGGCGGCCGGGTCGTCGGCGAGCAGGACGCGCATCGCGCTGTTGACCACGGCGACGATCGGCACGGCGAGCAGCGCGCCCACGATGCCGGCCGTGACGCCGCCCGCGGTGATCGCCAAGACCACGGCCAGCGGATGCAGTGACACGGCCCGGCCCATCACCAGCGGCTGCAGCACGTGCGCCTCGAGTTGCTGCACGGCGATGATCAGCCCGAAGGTGATCAGCGCATAGACCCAGCCCTTGGCGATCAGGGCGACGACGACGGCCAGTCCGCCGGTGAGCACGGCGCCGACCAGCGGGATGAACGCACCGAGGAACACCAGCGACGCCAGCGGCAGCGCGAGTGGGATGCCCATGATCGCCAGACCCGTGCCGATGCCGACCGCGTCGACGAACGCCACCAGGAACGTGGCGCGCACGTAGCCGATCAGCGAATGGAAACCGGCCCGGCTGGCGTCGCGCACCCGCTCCCGCACGGTCGTCGGGAAGATCTTGGTGACGAACGCGAAGATGTGGCGGCCGCCCTGCAGCAGGAAGATCAGCGTGAACAGCATCAGCAGTGCACCGGTGACGATCTCGGTGATGGTGCCCGCCGTCGACAGGGCGCCGCTGGTCAGCTTCGACTGATTGTTCTTGAGCGCCTCGATCGCGGTGTCGGTCGCACTCTTGATCTGGTCGTTGCTGAAGTGCGACAGCAAGCCGCTGTTCAGCGAGTTGCGCGCGTTGGTGATGCTCAGGGTCACCTGGTCGACCAGCGCGGGAGCGCCCTGGATGAACTGGCTGACCACGAACGTCAGGAGACCGCCGACCACCACGATGCTGCCGACGATGACCGCGGCGACGGCCGCGCCCCTCGGCAGTCCCCGGCGGTCCAGGAAGTCGACGAGCGGCAGCAACATCGCCGTCACCATCGTCGCGAGCAACACCGGCACCACGATGACTTCGAGGCGCGACACCACCCAGACGACGGCGACCAGGCCGCCGAGGATGATCAGCAGCCGCCACGACCACGCGGCGGTCTTGCGGACGAGGGGGTGCACCGACGCGTCCGCCCCCGGATCGAGTGACACTGCGTAAGGCGGCGACGCGGGGGTCTCTGACAACCGGGAGGGCATCCCGGTAGCGTAACGACTCGCCGCGCCGGTTCTGGCAAAGCTCGCCGGGCGACGGGTCGCCGTTACCCTGTACCCGTGTCGCAGGATGCCGACCACGGCGGGGGCGGAGCGACCGGGGAAATGACCCAGGAGCGCCGCCCACGCGGAAAGTACTGGTGGGTGCGCTGGCTACTCGTCGGCGTCGCCGTCAGCGTGCTCGCCGTCGAGGTGGTACTCGTCTGGGACCAGCTCGCCAAGGCGTGGCGGAGTCTGCTGTCGGCCAATTGGTGGTGGGTGCTGGCCGCGGCGTTCGCGGCGCTGGCGTCGATGCACAGCTTCGCCCAGATCCAGCGCACGCTGCTGAAGTCCGCCGGCGTCGTCGTGCGGCAGTGGCGGTCGGAGACGGCCTTCTACGCCGGCAACGCGCTGTCGACGACGATGCCGGGCGGCCCGGTGCTCTCCGCGACGTTCGTGTACCGGCAGCAACGGCTGTGGGGCGCCTCGCCGATGGTGGCGTCGTGGCAGCTGGTCATGTCAGGGGTTCTGCAGGTGGTCGGCCTGGCGCTGATCGGTCTGGCGGGCGCCTTCCTGCTCGGGGCCAGCAAGAACCCGTTGTCGCTGATCTTCACCCTCGGCGGGTTCCTCGCCCTGCTCGTCCTCGCGCAGTCGGTGGCCGCCAACCCCCAGCAGATCGACGGGATCGGCGTGCGGGTGCTGTCGGGGATCAACTCCCTGCTCGGCAAGCCCGCCGATACGGGCCTGACCAAGTGGCGCGAAATCCTCTGCCAGCTCGAGTCGGTCAGCATGAGCCGGCGGACCCTGGGTACGGCGTTCAGTTGGTCGGTGTTCAACTGGGTCGCCGACGTCGCCTGCCTGGCGTTCGCCGCCTACGCCGCCGGCGGCAAACCGTCGCTGGCGGGCCTGACGGTCGCCTATGCGGCGGCCCGCGCGGTCGGGTCCATCCCGCTGATGCCCGGCGGACTTCTGGTGGTCGAGGCCGTTCTGGTGCCGGGTTTGGTGTCCAGCGGGATGACGCTGGCGTCGGCGATCTCGGCGATGCTGATCTACCGGCTGGTGAGCTGGATCTTCATCTCGTCGATCGGCTGGGTGGTGTTCTTCTTCCTCTTCCGCACCGAAAGTGCCGTCGACCCGGATGCCACGCCCGAGGCCGGCCCGGGTGACGGCGGGGCGACGCCTGCCGAGTTCAGCCCCGACCCAGAGGTAACCTACGACCCCGAGACGCTCTGTGCTCCCGAGACGCTCTCTGCCCCCGAGACGACGCATGACCCGGAAGCGGGCCGCGAGTCCGAGGACCGGCCATAGGATCGGCGGATGCACCGCATCGGCTCCCGCACCGTCGCGATCCTCGGCGCGGTCGTTCTGCTGACGTCGTGCGGCAGCCCGACGCAGGGCCCGCCCACCTCCAGTAGCGCCGCCCGCCCGTCCGCCGCGACGCCCACCACCTCACCGCCGGTTCAGGCCACGCCCGTCCTCGCCAGCGTCGTCGCCGCACCCGTGCCGGTACCGACCACCGACGGCAAGCGCCACCTGGCCTACGAAGTGCAGTTGACCAACGCCCTCGACGGTGACGTGACGTTGAAGTCGTTGTCCGTCAAGGCCGGAACCACGGAGCTGCTCACCTTGTCGGGTGACCGGCTGGCCTACTGGATGCGGGCCCTCGGGGCCACCCAGACCCCCACCACGACGCTCGGGCCCGGCCGGGCCGGCATCGTCTGGCTCGACGTGGTCCTCGACCAATCGGCACCGGTCCCCACCGAGCTGTCGCACACCATCGTCGCCGACCTGGCCAAGCCGATGCCACCGCTGCTGCCGGCCACCGTGACGGAGACCGCCGTCGCGCCCGTGACGGTCTCCACCGAGAAGCCGGTGGTGATCTCCCCGCCCCTGGACGGTCCGCGCTGGCTGGACGGCAACAGCTGCTGTGACATGACCGCTCATCGGATGGCGCTCAACCCGCTCGACGGAAGCCTCTGGGCCGCAGAACGATTCGCGATCGACTACCTCCAGATCAGCGCCGACGGCACCATCTTCAGCGGCGACCGGTCCCGGCCCGAGAGTTACCCCTACTTCGGCGCGAACGTCCATGCCGTCGCCGACGGGCCCGTCGTCGGCATGCTCGACGGGCTGCCCGAACAGGTGGCGGGCACCAGTCCCGTGGGCCTTGCGCTCGACCAGTACGCCGGCAACCACGTGGTGCAGGACATCGGGGGCGGAAACTTCGCGCTGTACGCGCATCTGAAGACCGGCAGCGTGAAGGTCAAGCCCGGCGACTCGCTCACCACGGGTCAGGTGATCGCCAACCTCGGCAACTCCGGCAACACCGATGCCCCGCATCTCCACTTTCACGTGATGAGCACGCCGGACCCGTTGCGGTCCAATGGATTACCGTTCACGTTCAAGGACTTCACCCTCGACGGAAGACTGGCCTCGATGGATGCACTCGACCCCCTGCTGACCGGCCGACCCGCGCCGATGGCGCCGGGCGCGACGCCGCGCGACGAGAAGGACCTGAGCCCGCTCGTGCTCGACGTGATGACCTATGCCGCAGGCTGACCGCAGGGCGGTGGCCGCGTCGGCCGCGGCCGACGCGTTGTGCGTGCTGGTGTTCTGCGCCATCGGCAGGCGCAGTCACGCCGAGGGAATCACCGTGGCCGGCGTTGCCGAGACGGCCTGGCCGTTCCTCGCGGGCACCGCAATCGGATGGGCGGCCGCCAGGGCGTGGCGCCGGCCGACGACCCTGGCGCCCACCGGCGTCGTCGTCTGGCTGAGCACCGTCGTCGTCGGAATGGCGTTGCGCAAGGCCACCTCCGCGGGCACGGCGCTCAGCTTCGTGGTGGTCGCTTCGCTTTCGACCGCCATCCTGCTACTCGGTTGGCGCCTCGGCGCAAGGGCCCTGGCTCGCCGCTGAGCGCCTCGTCGTCGGCCGAATCCGACTCCGGCTCGGGCGAGGTCGACACCGTCAACGTCGCGCGCAGCCCGCCGAGCGGCCCGTCGGACAGCTCGATGCCGCCGCCGTGCAGCTGCGCCTGCTGAGCCACCAGCGCCAGCCCCAGCCCTGATCCACCCGGGGTCGCCGTACTGCCGCGGGCGAACCTGCCCATGACGAACTGGTGCTCGTCGACTGGCAGCCCGCAGCCGTTGTCGTCGACCACGATGGTGAGTACCTCGCCGCGGCCGTCACTCGTGACGTGGCGGTGCGCCGCCAGCACGATCCGGGTCGCGCCGCCGTGGGCAATGGCGTTGCGCACCAGGTTGTCCACCGCGAGCCGCAACCCACCGGGCCAGCCCCAGATCGCACCGAGGGCGTCGTCGCTCTGCACGACGATCTCCACGTCACCCGCCCTGGCGTTTTCCCGGGCCACCCGGTCGAGCATGTCGGTGACGTCGATGAGCTCGCGGTCCTCCACCTGCGCGAGCTGACCCGACGCGAGCTGGCCGAGCGCGGTGATGATGGCCTCCACCCGCCGCTGGGCGCGCGCCAGGTCGCCGACGACCTCGTCGCGCTCGTCAGCGGGCAGGTCGTGGATGCGCAGCGTGTCGAGGTCGGCGCGCATCGCGGTCAACGGCGTGCGCAGCTCGTGCGCCGCGTTGGCCGCGAAGTCCTGGGCCGCCTGAAGGGAATTCGTGGTGGCGAGCTGGGCCGCGGCGAGGCGTTCGAGCATGCCCGCCATGGCGTCGGAGAGTTCCTCGGCCTCCCGCGCGCCCCTCACCGCCGTCATCCGGTCGCTGCCCTTGCCGAGCCGCATCGTCTGCTCGGTGAGCCTGCGCAACGGCCGGATCGCCGGACCCGCCAGCATCCAGCCGAGCCCGCCCGCAATGAGCACGGTCACCACGCCGACGGCGGTGTAGAGCGGTATCCGAGCGCGGTTCAGCAGGATGCTGTCGGCGCGGATGCCCACCGACATCAGCACCCCGCCCTGCTGGTCCACCGGGATGGTGCGTACGCGATATTCGATGTCGTTGACCTCGACGGTCTCGGTGCCGGGCGGCAGCTGCGGCAGCTGGAAGCCCCGCTGGAAGACCACCTGTCCCGACGACCGCGAGCGCCCCGTCTGCAGCACGCCGTTGGTCTGGTCGTAGACGCTGGCGTCGACGATCGAGTCCAGCCGCCGGTCCAGCTGCGCGGCGTCGTTGTTGGCCAGCACCAGCGACGTCAGGACGGTGAACACCGCGACCACCGCGGCGGCCGCGGCCGCCGCGGCCAACGCGACGCGCGTGCGCAGCGACGCGGACCGACCGAGCCGATGCAGCTGCACCTCAGGGCTCGTCGCGCAGGACGTACCCGATCCCGCGGACGGTGTGGATCACCCGGGGGTGGCCCTCCCGCTCCAGCTTTCGCCGCAGGTAGCTGATGAAGACGTCGGCGACGTTCGTGTCGACCTCGAAGTCGTAACCCCACACCAGCTCGAGCAGCCGCTGCCGGGTCAACACCACACCCGCATTCTCCGCGAGGACCGCCAACAGGTCGAACTCCCGCTTGGTCAGTTCGGCACGCTCACCCTCGACGAACACCAGCCGCCTCGCGGTGTCGATGGTCAGGTGACCGACGGTCATGGTGTCCGGGGACCGCTCCGAGAGGCTCGACCGGCGCAGCAGCGCATGCAACCGTGCGACCAGCTCGCCGAGGTCGAACGGCTTGGTCAGGTAGTCGTCGGCGCCCGCCTCGAGCCCGGCGATCCGGTCGTTGACCGTGTCGCGCGCGGACAGCACACAAATCGGGATGTCGTTGCCGAGCGCCCGCAGCGCCGTGACGACCGCGACGCCGTCGAGTTCGGGCATCTGCACGTCGAGGACCAACGCGTCGTGTGACTCGTTGGACAGCAGCCGCAGCGCTTCCTTGCCCGTCGCCGCGACCCGTACGTCGAAGCCCGAGTGCCGCAGTCCGCGAGACACCGACGTTCGAACGTCGGGGTCGTCGTCGACCATCAACACCGTGCGACCCGCGCCCTCCAGCGCGGTTGGTTCCGCCACCCGCACCCGGGTTACGGAGTCACGGGCGCGGGCGCGGCGCCGCAGCGATTCTTCAGGTCGACGAGAGGCTGACGGATGCCCGTCAGATCGGCCTTCGGCCCCGGGTTGGCATTCATGTAGTCGGCCACCTTGGTGCGAACCTCTTCGCGGGGCAGACCTTCGAGACTGGTGAAGAAGTAGTTCACGTCGGGGTGGGTGAACAGGTAGGCCGACGTCGACGCCGACACTCCCGACGCCACGCCCGCGAGGTCCGCGGCGGAGCAGTTCGGCGGATTCAAGGCCGGATCATCTGCCAGCGCAGACGGCAGCGCTCCGAACAACATCGCCCCTGCGATCGCGCTGGCGCCCATGGCGCCAGCTACCGCACGTCGCCCAGCACGGGCCGAGATCGACATGATCAAGCTCCTTCTTCGAATGTGCACGGTTCTCCACGTTGCCGCGTCCACCACGCGTTCGCGCGGATGCCGACATCGGAAAGCTAAGCAGAATCGGTGGCGAGTTTCTCGCCTTGCGTCCAATCCGACGCCCCGAGCACCGAAGATCCTGTTCACGTCGACCTCGTGAACACGCAGAGGAGTCCCTGGGGACTACCTGGGAGTGGTCGTCGCGGGTCCCGGCAGCGGACCGGTACCCGGCGCGACGACGGCGGCGGGGGACGACGGGCCCGGCACCGCGGCCCCGGGCACGCCCGCGTTCTGCGCGTTCGAGAGCGCACTTGGCAAACTGCCCGGCAGCGCGCCGGCCTGCGATTGCGCCCCCTGCAGCAGCCCCATCACCTGCGGGAGCGTGAGCGGCAGCCGACAGCGGGCCGACAGCCCCTGCAGCGGCGCCTGCAACGCCTGCATGTCCTTGGCCGCCTGCGGGTTGGCGTCGAAGTACGCCTTGAGGGCCACCAGCGACTGCGGACCCGATTGCTGCTGCGAGATGGTGGTCAGCGCGGCGTTCGTCTGGGGGTGCGCGTCGAGGTAGTTGCCCGTGGAGGTGGCCACCGACCCGATCGTGCGCGCCACCTCGCTGGCCGCACAGGGATCGGCGGCGGCGGTGGCCGAGGGAGTCGACGGGGTCACCATGGCGGTCACGACGGCACCACCCACGGCGGATGCAGCGAACACGCCCGCGAGGCAGCGCCGAGCGGCGGAAGTGGACTTCATGGGTTGGCTCCTTAGCGAGTTCACAGCCCAATTGCCTCGTGAGCGCACGAATGCGAGCAATCGGATCACCGACCCAGACACGGTCACGGGTCATGATGCCATCGCGACGGTGTGGCTACCAACTGGCGCAGCAAATACCCAGGTCGGTGCGGCGAAGGCCCGGCGGCCCGTCTCACGGCCGCGAGGGTCGGCAACCCTACCTCGTGCTGCGGTACGCTCCGTTTTGAAACGCAGGAGCAACCCGGGGAGTTAGGCAGGGCCAGCCATCCAGCAGTTCATGTTGCGGTTGAGCAGCAAGCTGCGTAGATACCGCTGGGCAGTCTTCGTCGCGTGGCTGCTCCTCTTGGTTCCGTCGGTGTACCTCGCCCTGAATCAGTCGGGCAACCTCACCGGCGGCGGTTTCGAAGTAGCCGGTTCGCAGTCGCTGAGCGTCGAGCACGCCATTCAAGACCACTATCCAGACCAGGGTGCCTCGCCCCTGGCCCTGGTCGCCGCGCCGCGGGCGGACGCCTCGTTCGACGACATGACCGCGGCGGTCACGCAGCTCGAGCGCATCGCGGCCGAGGTCTCCAGCGTCAAGGTGATCCCCAACCCGCAGCAGCCCCCGCCGCAGCCGGACCGGCCCTACGTCGTCTCGCTGCAGACGGACTTCAACAGCGGCAGCTCCGACGTGGCGAAACAGCTGCGCAAGAAGGTCGGCATCAACGGCGACCAGCCCGGTCAAATCGAGAACGGCCACGTCAAGCTCTACGTCATCGGCCAGGGCGCGCTCGGCGCCGCGGCCAGCGAGGCCACCAAGCACGACATCGCCCAGGCCGAGAAGTGGAACCTGCCGATCGTGCTGATCGTGCTGCTCGCGGTCTTCGGCTCGCTCGCCGCCGCCGCAGTTCCGCTGGTCCTCGGCATCTGCACCGTGGTGGTGACCATGGGACTGGTCTACCTCCTGGCGATGGTCACCCAGATGTCGGTGTTCGTCACCTCGACGGTGTCGATGTTCGGCATCGCGCTGGCCGTCGACTACTCCCTGTTCATCCTGATGCGGTTCCGGGAGGAGTTGCGTTCGGGCCGCGATCCGGCGCAGGCCGCCGACGCCGCGATGGCGACGTCGGGCCTGGCCGTGCTGCTCTCGGGTCTCACGGTGATCGCCTCGGTGACCGGCATCTACCTGATCCACACGCCCGTGCTGGCGTCGATGGCCACCGGAGCGATCCTGGCCGTCGCGCTCGCCGTCCTGACGTCGACCACCCTGATCCCCGCGGTGCTGGCGACCTTCGGCAAGGCGGCCTCCAAGCGGTCGTCGTACCTCCACGTCTCGCGTCGACCCGAGACCACGCAGTCGAGGTTCTGGACCCGATGGGTGGGCTGGGTGATGCGGCGGCAGTGGATCTCCGCACTCGGCGCCACGGTGGTCTTGGTCGCGTTGGCCACCCCGGCGTTCGACATGACGCTGGGCAACAGCCTGCAACGCCAGTTCGCTCCCACCCACGAGATCCGGGGCGGCATCAGCGCGGCGGCGCAGGCCCTCGGCCCCGGCGCGCTCGGTCCCATCAAGGTTCTGGTCACGTTCCCCGACGGCAACGCCAACGGTTCACAGAACACCGGTGCGCTCGACGCGCTGCAGCAGAAGATGAGCCAGGGGCCCGACGTCGCGACGGTGTCCCCGCCGGTGTTCGCCAACGACAACCGCAGCGCGCTGCTGTCGGCGGTGCTGTCCATCGACCCCGAGGATCCGGCGGCCCGCGACACGGTCGACTGGCTGCGTGCCGAGTTGCCGAGCGCGACGGCGGGCTCCCCCGCCGCGGTCGACGTCGGCGGTCCGACCGCGCTGCTCAAGGACTTCGACCGACGCGTGGCCACCACGCAGCCGATGGTGTTCGTCTTCGTCGCGCTGATTGCCTTCGTGATGCTGCTGATCTCGATCCGCTCGGTGTTCCTCGCGTTCAAGGGCGTCCTGATGACGTGCCTGTCCGTCGCGGCGGCCTACGGCAGCCTCGTCGTGGTGTTCAAGTGGGGCTGGCTGGAGGCGTTGGGGCTCGAACCCCTCGGCTCGCTGGACAGCACCATCCCGCCGCTGGTCCTCGCGATGACGTTCGGCTTGTCGATGGACTACGAGATCTTCCTGCTCACCCGCATCCGCGAGCGCTTCCTGCAGACCAACAACACCCGCGACGCCGTGGCCTACGGCGTGAGCACCAGCGCCCGGACGATCACCAGCGCGGCGCTCATCATGATCGCGGTGTTCGTCGGATTCGCCTTTGCGGGCATGCCGCTGGTGGCCCAGCTCGGCGTGGCGTGCGCCGTCGCCATCGCCGTGGACGCGACGATCGTCCGCCTGGTCCTGGTGCCGGCACTGATGGCGATGTTCGCCCAGTGGAACTGGTGGCTGCCCGGCTGGCTGGATCGCATCCTGCCGTCGGTGGACTTCGAGAAGCCGCTGCCCAAGGCCGACATCGGCGACCTCGTCGTCATTCCGGAGGACATCTCCACGATGGGACCGTCGGGAGCCGACATCCGCAGCGTCGTGAAGTCCGCGGCCAAGCTCAAGACGCTGGCGCGGCAGACCGTCACCGTGGCCGACCCGCTGGCGTTCAGCGGTTGCCTTCCGCCGGGCGGATCGATCGCCGCGCACGTCAAGGGGGGTGACGAACCGCTGGCCAAGCTCTCGCCAGGCGACACCTTGCGGCTGAACACCAACCACCACGGCGGCGGCCGGACGGGGCGAATCGCCGCGGCGCGGAACGGCAAGGGCGGCAGCCGGTTCTTCCCCCGCCAGCCCGTGCACCCGGTGACGATGTGGCGCGGCCGGCTCGCGGTGGCGCTCGACGCCCTGGCGACCGCGGCCGACGAGGACCGGCCCACGGTGCGACGGCGCAGCCCGATGGAGACCACCAACGTGTTGTTGCCGACCGGCGACCGCCTGGAGATCCCCACCGGCGCGGAGACCCTGCGGCTCAAGTGCTACCTGATCATGTGCCGCAACAGCGCCAGGGACTACGCAGAGTTTGCCGATCTGGTCGAGTCCATGGAGACTCAAACCGCGGCGGTGGTGCTGGCCGAAATGGACCGGTACTACTCTGGAGAGCGGTTGAGAAGCCAGTGGGTGGCGACGCAACTCGTACGGCGGTTGGCCGACCCACACCCGTCGGACGACGACGAAGACTGGATGGGCGCCGAGGCGGAGTCCGACTGGGCACACGTCAGGCAGCGCTGCCTGTCGGTGGCAGTTGCGATGTTGGAGGAGGCGAGGTGACGTTGACTTCGGATACGCGGGGCGATGCGGCCGGTCGCCCCAGGCCCGCGGCGAACGCACCCCGGCGGCGCCCCACCGTCGACCAGCGACCCGTCGAATTCTGGCCCACGTCGGCCATTCGCGAGGCGCTCGAGACCGACGACCTGACCGTGTGGCAACGCATCGTCGTCGCCATCAAGCGCGACCCCTACGGCCGAACGGCCCGTCAGGTCGAAGAGGTTCTGGACAACGCACCCCCCTACGGGGTGTCCAAGGCGTTGGACGAGGTACTCACCCGCACCCGCGCACAGCTCGAGGCCAACGAGTGCGCCGAGGTCGGCCGCCACATCCACATGCTGCTGCAGCGCTCGGGCCTCGGTCAGGACGAGTTCGCCTCGCGCATCGGCATTCCGGCCGACCAGTTCGCGGCCTACCTGCAGGGCACCAACAGCCCCGCGGCCTCGCTGATGATCAGGATGCGCCGGTTGTCCGACCGCTTCGCCAAGATGCGCAACGGCCAACCCGACTGACTAGCGGGAGTTGATCGGCGACAGGTCGTCGACCAGCCAGCGTCCGTCCTGCTTGAGCAACGAAACCCGCAGCGGCAGAGCCACACTGGCGGGCTGCTTGCCCGGTGCGTTCTGCGTCCCTCGCATGATCACCGCGACGACCGCGGCTTGCGGACCGATCGCCTCGACGCCCGCTGAGACGGTACTCGCCGAGACCGTGAGCCCCTTGCCCGTCAGATCCTTTGCCATGGAGTCGAACTCACCGCGGAACCCGTCGGCGCCCTTGGTCGTCATCATCGCCGTCAAGCGGTCGACGTTGGCGCTCGGGTTCTGCGGGGTGAACGTCGCCGACGCCTCGGCCGCGCTGCTGGCGATGCCGACCACCTCGGTCATGTCGCGGTTCATCTGTGCCTGCGGCCCCGCCCACCGCGTGTATCCGACCACGACGGCAGCCGCCAGCGCGACGGTGGCCAGCCCCACCACGGCGAGCCGGAGACCGGGCCCGTCGTCGTCGGTGCCGACCGTGACGCCGTCGCGCCGCCACAGCACGGTGTTGACCACGACGCCCTGGACGATCAGCAGACACAGCACCGAGCACACCGCCACCCACCACAGCGGCCAGGCGAGCGCGACGCCGAGATACACCAGCGCCAGCACCGCGGCGAGCGGGGCGAGCACGTCGAATGCCAACACCCGGAAGCGGTTCCTCATCGGATGGTCTCCAGCCGCGACACCAGCAGCTTGCCCCCGACGTCGGAGATGGCCAGCCGCAGCGCCCAATGCACGGTCAGCGGCTTGGCCCCCACGTTCTGACTGACCGACGTGGCGACGACGAGGACGTTGTCCGTGCGCGAGGACACCGTGGCCAGCTCGGGCTGCGGTACGGGCGGCAGCCCCGGATCGCCGGGCGTCGCGTGGAACAGGGACTCGATGGCCACCGACTCGACCTGGCCGACCGTCTGGGACTGCAGCTTCTGCACGACCTGGCTGAACGGCTCGACCGCCGTCTCGAAGTTCGCGTTGAGCTGTCCGACGGTGCCGTCGTGCAGGGTTTGCATGCTCTGGACGACCGTGCCGGAGTTCATGTTGATTAACACGCCGGTCCAGTCGGCCGCGGCCTGCAGCACCCGGGTCTGGTACGCCCGTTCGTCGACGTCGTGGCGGTGGCCGTTCCACAGCAGCACCGCCAGCACGACCGCCGCCACCGAGACGAGGCCGAGTACTGCGGAGCCGATCCCGAACCCGCTGATGCCGCCGCCGGCGGCCGGGGTGGGCTCGTCGTCGAGCTGGTCTGGCATGGCCGTGAGGGTACCCGGCTCCCCGAGACGGCCGCGGCTGGCAGGATGGTCGAGTGACGTTAGAAGCTGCCCACTCCGGCATCGACCTGTCCTTCGTCGACGGCGACACCCGCCCGCAAGACGACCTCTTCGGCCACGTCAACGGCCGCTGGCTGACCGATTACGACATTCCCGCCGACCGTGCCACCGACGGCGCGTTCCGGTTGCTCGCCGACCGGGCCGAGGAGCAGGTGCGGGACTTGATCGTCGAGGCCAGCCAGCAGGACGCGGCGCCCAACACCGACGAGCAGCGCGTCGGCGACCTGTACGGCAGCTTCATGGACACCGAGGCGGTCGCACGAATCGGCGTGACGCCGCTGCTCGACGAGCTCGCGACGATCGACGACGCGGCCGACCGGACCACCTTGGCGGCCGTCCTCGGCGGCTTGCAGCGCACCGGGGTGGGTGGGGGCACCGGCCTGTACGTCGACACCGACTCCAAGGACTCGACGCGCTACCTGCTGCACCTGTCGCAGTCGGGCCTGGGCCTGCCCGACGAGTCGTATTACCGCGACGCCCAGCACGCCGAGATCCTGGCCGCCTATCCCGGCCACATCACCCGGATGCTGGCACTCGCGCTCGGCGAGGAGCCGCACCCCAACGAGTGGGAGGCCACGGCCGCCCGAATCGTGGCGCTGGAGACCAAGATCGCCGTCGCGCACTGGGACGTGGTGAAGCGTCGCGACGCCGACCTGACGTACAACCTGCGCACCTTCGCCGACCTGGTTGCCGAGGCGCCGGGGTTCGACTGGGCCGAGTGGATCACCGCGGTCGGCGCCACGCCGGAAGCCGCCGCCGAGGTCGTCGTGCGTCAGCCCGACACCCTCACGGCGTTCGCCGCGCTGTGGGCCGACGGGGACCTCGAGGACTGGAAGTGGTGGCTGCGGTGGCGGTTGATCAGCTCACGGTCGGCGATGCTGACCGACGAGCTGGTTGCCGAGAACTTCGACTTCTACGGCCGCACCCTGAGCGGCACGGAGGAGATCCGCGACCGCTGGAAGCGTGGCGTGGCCCTGGTCGAGAACCTGATGGGCGACGCCGTCGGCAAGCTGTACGTGGAACGGCACTTCCCGCCCGACGCCAAGGCGCGGATGGACGAGTTGGTCGCCAATCTCCGTGAGGCGTACCGCGTCAGCATCAACGACCTCGAGTGGATGACGCCGGAGACGCGCGAGCGGGCGCTGGCCAAATTGGACAAGTTCACCCCCAAGATCGGCTATCCGGTGCGGTGGCGCGACTACCCGGATCTGGTGATCGACCGGGCCGACCTGTACGGAAACTACAAGCGCGGCAACGCCGCCGGCTACGACCGCGAGCTGGCGAAGCTCGGTGGCCCGGTCGACCGCGACGAGTGGTTCATGACGCCGCAGACGGTCAACGCCTACTACAACCCCGGCATGAACGAAATCGTCTTCCCCGCAGCCATCTTGCAGCCGCCGTTCTTCGACGCCGAAGCCGACGACGCCGCCAACTACGGCGGCATCGGTGCGGTCATCGGGCACGAGATCGGCCACGGCTTCGACGACCAGGGCGCCAAGTACGACGGAGACGGAAACCTCGTCGACTGGTGGACAGACAGCGATCGCACCGAATTCGGTTCGCGCACAGAGGCGTTGATCGCCCAGTACGAGAAGTACGTGCCGCGGCAACTCGCCGGCGGACAACACGTGAACGGCGCCTTCACCGTCGGTGAGAACATCGGCGATCTCGGCGGCCTGTCCATCGCCCTGCTGGCCTACGAGCTGTCCCTGGGCGGCAAACCCGCCCCGGTGATCGACGGGCTGACGGGCGTGCAGCGGGTGTTCTACGGCTGGGCGCAGGTGTGGCGCACCAAGTCCCGCGACGCCGAGGCCATCCGCCGGCTCGCGATCGATCCGCACTCACCGCCGGAGTTCCGGTGCAACGGCATCGTCCGCAACCTCGACGCCTTCTACGACGCGTTCGAGGTGGCCGAGTCCGACGAGCTGTACCTGGATCCCGCGCAGCGCGTGCACATCTGGAACTAGAGCTCGCTGAAACGACGAACGGCCGCCCCGATGGGGCGGCCGTTCTCGGGAGTATCAGATCCTACATCTGCCAATCCTGGGCGCCGTCGTTCTGGCTGTAGGTGCCGACGGAGTTCTTCACGACGATGGGGTCGCCACTACCGAAGTTGTCGAAGAACCATTGGGCGTTGGCGGCGCTGAGGTTGATGCAACCATGGCTGACGTTGCGCTTGCCCTGGTCGGCCACCGACCACGGCGCGCTGTGGACGAAGTTCCCGCTGTTGTCGATGCGGACGGCGTTCTGCACCGTCAGCTTGTAGCCCTGCGCCGAGGTGTTGTCGACGCCGTAGGTTGCGGAGTCCATCACGATGCTGGGGAACTTCTCCAGTACGTAGTACGTGCCGTTCGGGGTGTCGTGGCCGGTCTTGCCCATGGACACCGGGAACGTCTTCTCCAGCGTGCCGTTGCGCACGATCTGCATCTGGTGGGTGTTGTTGTCGACGGTCGCCACCAGCGACTCACCGGTGCGGAAGCTGGACTTGGCGCCGCCGGCGTCGACGTTGACGGTGGTGTTCGCCGGCCAGAAGTCGATCGGCCGCCAGCGCAGCTGGGTGTCGCTCAACCAGTAGAACTTGCCGGGCACCGCCGGGACCGACGAAACGTGCACCGCGGCCTGGGCCATCTGACGGTCCGCGATCGGCCGGGCGAAATTGATCGCGATCGGCTTGGCGACGCCCACCATCGAGCCGTTGCTCGGGTTGAACGACGGCGGGGCGAAGACCGGCGGCCCGGTGTAGGGCGTCGGATCCTGGCCTGCCGGGGTGCCCTCGGGAATCACCGTCGGTGCCGGCGCGGGTGCGGCCAACGGGTTGAACGGCGCGGGAGCGTTGGGATCTGCGGGCGGCGGGAAGCCGAACGGCAGCGGAGCGGGCGGCGGCGCCTCCCCGAATGGGGGCGGGGCCGGCTGCTCGACGGGCAGCGAGTCGATCGCGGCCGGATCGGGGTTGACCTCGGGGTCTGCCCAGGCAGATGGGCTGCCGATGACGAAACCGCCGACCATGCCGGCGGCGACGACCGCCGTGGCAAATCGCGTCGCAGAACGTCTGATTGTTTCCCGGCGCATGCGCCACCTCCAATACACGAGTGAAACCAGTGTTACACAGCGCGGGGACCAGGTATTTCCGGCGACGAGCGCCCGGCCATGACCGTCGCACCACCTAGGCGGCACTGACCTGCTAGTTCTTCGGATCCCGGTGACGGTTCGTTACGTTGCTCGCAGCGGGACTCTCAGGACTTGACCAGCCTGGCGATGGCGGCCGACGCCTCGGCGAGCTTCTTGTCCGCCTCGGATCCGCCCTCGGCGACCGCCTGGGTCACGCAGTGGCCGAGGTGTTCGTCGAGAAGACCCAGTGCGACGGACTGCAACGCGCTGTTGACGGCGCTGATCTGGGTGAGGACGTCGATGCAGTACTTGTCGTCCTCGATCATCTTGGCGATGCCGCGCACCTGACCCTCGACGCGCCGCAGCCGCTTGGCGTAGTTCTCCTTGTGCGGCGAATACCCATGCGGCGCAGGGTTTTCCACTGGTTCGTCGGTCATTGTGCCCCCACCATCTGCTTCATCTGGGCGATCTCGGCTTCCTGCGCCGTGACGATGCGGCCGGCCAGCGCCTTCGCGTCGGCGTTGGCGCCGTCGGCGATCTCGGTCTTGGCCATCGCGACGGCCCCCTCGTGATGGCCGATCATCGACGTCAGCCAGAGCTTGTCGAAGTCGGCGCCCTTGAGGGTCTCCAGCTTCGCCATGGCGTCCTCGTCGACCATGCCGGTCATGGCGCCCATGTCGTGTCCGTCGTGCGCGGCGCCCGCGTCGACGTTCCACTGGGTGAGGAAGCCCTTCATCGTCTGGATCTCGGGCCCTTGGGCCGCCGAGATGTCGGCAGCGAGCTTGATCACCTCGGGATTCGTGGACCGCTGCGGGACGAGGGCGGACATCTCGACCGCCTGCTCGTGGTGCGGAATCATGCCGGAGACGAAGGTGACGTCGGCGGCGTTGTTCGGGGCGGCGTTCGGGGCGGCCGCGCTGGACTCGTTCCCGTGGGTGTGGTCGGTGTGACCGTCGGACGAGGTCGAGCTGGGGCTGGTACAGGAGGACACGAGCAGTGCGGTGGCGACGGCGGCCACCAAGGCGATCAACGTCTTCATGAAAGCCACCGTACCGGATACCCCACCGGGGTATCCGAAATGGTTTGGTCGGCGAACGACCCGGAGGCATACTTGACCAATGCCCTCAGACGCCTCACAACCCGACATCAAGCCCCGTAGCCGCGACGTCACCGACGGCCTCGAGAAGACCGCCGCCCGCGGAATGCTGCGGGCCGTCGGCATGGGTGACGACGACTGGGTCAAGCCTCAGATCGGCGTCGGATCGTCGTGGAACGAGATCACGCCGTGCAACATGTCGCTGCAGCGACTGGCGCAGTCGGTCAAGGGCGGCGTGCACTCCGCCGGTGGCTACCCGCTGGAATTCGGCACCATCTCGGTGTCCGACGGCATCTCCATGGGCCACGAGGGCATGCACTTCTCGCTGGTCTCCCGCGAGGTGATCGCGGACAGCGTCGAGACCGTGGTGCAGGCCGAGCGCCTCGACGGCACCGTGCTCCTGGCGGGATGCGACAAGTCGATCCCCGGCATGCTGATGGCTGCCGCGCGCCTGAACCTGGCGAGTGTCTTCTTCTACAACGGCTCGATCATGCCCGGCGTCGCCAAGATGACCGACGGCACCGAGCGCGAAGTCACCATCATCGACGCCTTCGAAGCCGTCGGCGCCTGCGCCCGCGGGCTGATGTCGCGTCAGGACGTGGACATCATCGAGCGCGCCATCTGTCCGGGCGAGGGCGCGTGCGGCGGCATGTACACCGCCAACACCATGGCCAGCGCCGCCGAGGCCCTGGGCATGTCGCTGCCGGGCAGTGCATCCCCGGTGGCCATCGACAAGCGCCGCGACGAGTACGCCCGTCAGTCGGGCGAGGCCGTCGTGGAGATGCTGCGTCGCGGCATCACCACCAGTGACATCCTCACGCTGGAGGCCTTCGAGAACGCCATCGCCGTCGTGATGGCCTTCGGCGGGTCCACCAACGCCGTGCTTCACCTGCTCGCGATCGCGTGGGAGGCCGGCGTGAAGCTCACGCTGGCGGACTTCACCCGCATCGGGCAGAAGGTGCCGCACCTCGCCGACGTCAAGCCCTTCGGCCGTCACGTGATGAAGCACGTCGACGAGATCGGCGGCGTGCCCGTCGTCATGAAGGCACTGCTGGACAACGGCCTGTTGCACGGGGATTGCCTCACCGTCACCGGTCGGACCATGGCCGAGAACCTCGCCCACATCGAGCCGCCGGACCCCGACGGCAAGGTGTTGCGCGCGATGAGTAATCCGATTCACCCGACGGGCGGCATCACGATCCTGCACGGGTCGCTGGCCCCCGAGGGTGCCGTGGTCAAGTCGGCCGGGTTCGATTCCGACGTGTTCGAGGGCACCGCAAGGGTTTTCGACGGCGAGCGGGCCGCGATGGATGCGCTCGAGGACGGCACCATCACCTGCGGCGACGTGGTCGTCATCCGGTACGAGGGCCCCAAGGGCGGACCCGGCATGCGCGAGATGCTCGCCATCACCGGCGCAATCAAGGGCGCGGGGCTCGGCAAGGACGTGTTGCTGATGACCGACGGCCGGTTCTCCGGTGGCACCACCGGTCTCTGCGTCGGCCACATCGCGCCCGAAGCGGTCGACGCCGGACCGATCGCCTTCGTCAGGGACGGTGACCGCATCCGCCTCGACGTGGGCACGGGCACCCTGGACCTCCTCGTCGACGGGGCCGAATTCGAGTCCCGCAAGGAGGGTTTCACCCCGCCCGCGCCCAAGTACCCCACCGGCGTGCTGGCCAAGTACCGCAAGTTGGTCGGCTCGGCCGCGACCGGCGCGGTCTGCGGCTAGTCAGTCCAAGGACCTCGACGCCGCCCGCAGTTCGTCGAGCGCCGCCAGGGCGTACTCGGCCAAGCCGCGTCCGTTCTGGTCGTCGGACCAGCGGGCGTAACCCTGTTTGAAGGCCAGCACGCCGAGCTCTCCGGCCAGGTGTGCGGTCGTCTCGGGAACGCCGCGGGCCAACAGTGCCGTCGTCATGGCTGCCGCCAGGCTGACCGTCTTCAGGGCGTCGCGCTCCTGTAGCTCGGTGCTCGCCGCGACGGCCGCCTTGATGCGGGGGCCGAGCTCCCGGTTGTCCGGACCCATCATCGTCGAGGCGCGTTCGAGGGCCGCCGCGACGGCCGCCAGCGGGCTCGCGCCGTCGGGCGCCTCCGCAATGCCCTCGGAGAGCAACTGGCACATGCTTTCCTGACCGGCGACGAGCAGCTCCCGCTTGTCGGGAAAGTGGCGAAAGAACGTGCTCTTCGTGACGCCGGCCCGCTCGGCGATCTGGGCGACGGTCGTGGTGTCGTAGCCCTGCTCGGTGAACAGGTCGACGGCCGCGAGCACCAGTCGCTGCCGCGCACCCGGTTCCCAGCGACCCATGTCCACATCCTAGGCGACGGGACTTTTGTCCCATCACGTTGTACGGTGACGGGACAAAGGTCTCATCCTAACGATTGGAGCGTCCCGTGCGCGTCTTCGTCACCGGAGGAACCGGCACCATCGGCTCACCCGTCCTCGCCGAACTCCTCGGCAACGGCCACGCCGTCCTCGCGCTGGCCCGCTCGGACGCCTCTGCAACGACGTTGTCCGACGTGGGCGCCGAGGTGTTGCGCGGCACCCTGTCGGATCTCGACGCCCTGCGGGACGGAGTCCGCCGAACCGACGGCGTCATCCACCTCGCGTTCGGACACGAAGCCGCCACCCCGGAGGCGTTGGCGCGCGAGATCGTCACGGAGACGGACGCATTGACGACGATGGGTGACGAGCTGTCCGGCACCGACCGGCCCATCGTCGTCGCCTCCGGTACGCCATGGGTCGCCGGACGTGCGTCCACCGAGGCGGACCCGCCACCGACGGAAGGGCCGGTCGGGGGTCGGGGCCGCGCCGTGCTGGCATTGCTGGGTCTCGCGTCGCAGGGGGTGCGCAGCGTCGCGGTGCGCATCCCACGTACCGCCCACGACCGCGGAAACGGCGGATTCGCAGGGGTTCTCGCCACGACGGCGCGGCGCACCGGTGTCGCGGGCTACCCCGGCGACGGCACCCAACGCTGGCCCGCCGTCCACGCACGCGACGCCGCCGTCCTGTTCCGGCTCGCCCTGGAGTCCGCGCCGGCGGGCACGTCGTGGCATGCGGTCGACGAGGAGGGCATCGCCGTGCGCGACATCGCGGCCGTCATCGGACGTCGACTGGGACTGCCCGTCCAGCCGGTGTCACCGGAGCAGTTCGGCCCGTTCGGCGAGATCTTCCTGATGGACCAGCCGGCGTCCAGCCGTCATACGCGCGAAGCGCTCGGATGGCGCACCACCCATCCCGGGTTGCTCGAGGACCTCGAGAACCTCTGCCCCTAGTTGCCGGTGGGTGGTGGTTGGGGTTCGAACGGTGTGTACCACCACCATTGGGCGCGTTCCCCGAGGGGACCGCGGCACGGTTTCACCGCCGGTGGGGGTTGGGTCGGTGTGCGGGCCAATGATCCCGGGTTCAGTGGTTCGCCGTCGGCGTCGGTGACGACGAGCTGGTGGGCGGGGCCGGTGATGGTGATCCCGCCACTGTGGTGGAGGCGGTGGTGGAAGGGGCAGAGCAGCACCAGGTTGTCGAGGTCGGTCGGCCCGCCGTCCTCCCAATGCCGGATGTGGTGGGCGTGCAATCCGCGGGTCGCCCCGCACCCGGGGACCAGTGCAATCCGCGGGTCGCCCCGCCGGCTGATGGTGCGGGTGACCCGCCCGGACCCGATGACCTGGCCGTGACGTTCCAGCCACAGCTCGCAGGTGGCGTCACACAGCAGCAGGCGGCGCTCGTCGTCGGAGAGCACCGGACCCAGATGCAGCCCGGCCAAACGCCTCTCGACATCCAGGTGCACCACCACGGTGGTGTGCTGACCATGCGGACGCCGCGCCACGTCGGCGTCCCACCCGGCCTCCACCAGGCTGGTGAACGCGTCCACGGTGGTGGGAAACGGCGGCACCCGAACCGACGGTTCCTCCGCGCGCCCATCGGCGTCGTACGCGTCCTCGTCGGAGTCGCCGGTATCGGAGTCACCGCCGTGGTCGCGTCGCCACTGGGCGATCAACGCGTCGCGATGCGAGTCCAGCCCGAACTTCGCCGCCTCCACCTTCGGCAGCGTGATCCGGTAGGTGGTGGACCTCTCCCCGACCGTCCTGCGGAACGACCGCTCCGGCTCCGGCGTCCGGTCCGGTGTGGGACGGGGCTCGAGCTTGATCGCAAAACGCAACTGGGTCACCGTGGCCACCGACGCCAGCTGGGCGTAATGCTCGTCAGACCCCTCACCGGCCCGCTCGGCGATCACCCCGATCTGATCCAACGACAGCTGACCGTCACGCATCATCGCCGCACACCGCGGGAACTCCTCGAGCCGCCGCGCCACGGTCACCATCGTCTCGGCGTTGTGCGGGCTGATGCCCAACTTCCAGGCCACCAACGCCGGCACCGACCGCACCCCAGTGGCACCCCAAATCCCGTCACCCTCGATCTCGGCGGCGATCTCCACCAACCGACTGTCGATCGCATTGCGCTGCCCGGCCAACTCCTCCATCTCCCCGAACAACAACTCCATGCGCTCCCTCGATCTCGGCGGCGATCTCCACCAACCGACTGTCGATCGCATTGCGCTGCCCGGCCAACTCCTCCATCTCCCCGAACAACAACTCCATGCGCTCCTGAGAACTCAAAGACGTTGTCGCCGTGACCATGCCACCATTCTAGAAGCGTGGTCCGACACGTCCGGCCCGTGCGGCCGGCGGGACCGTCGACGACGTGAGTAGGGTTTTGACATGACGAACGGCGGCCCGCCAGACCTTCACCCCGCGCTGACCGTCCTCGCTCCCCTGCTGGGCACATGGGCTGGTGCCGGCGTGGGCGAGTACCCGACGATTCCGTCGTTCTCCTACCTCGAGGAGGTCACGTTCGGCCACGTCGGCAAACCGTTCCTCGGCTACGGGCAGCGGACCAGGGCCGCCGACGACGGGCGACCACTGCACGCCGAGACGGGCTACCTGCGGGTGCCGGCGGACGGTCGCGTCGAGTTGGTGCTCGCGCATCCGACGGGTGTCACCGAGATCCAGGAGGGCACGGTGACCGTCCGCGACGACGTGGTGCAGCTGGAGCTGACGGCCACGTCGATCGGACTCACCACCTCGGCGAAAGACGTTACCGCCCTGAGTCGCTCGTTCCGCATCGACGGTAACGAGCTGACGTACACCCTTCGCCTCGGTGCGGTGGGTCAGCCGCTTCAGCATCACCTGTCCGCCACGTTGCACAGGAAGACGATATGACGACAGACGGACGGATCCGGGTACCGAGCGATCTCGACGCGGTCACCTCGCGCGGCGAGGAGGACCACTCCGGGGTCGACGCCGCGGCGGTCGAACGCATCTGGCAGGCCACCCGTCACTGGTATTCGGCCGGCATGCACCCCGCCATCCAGGTGTGCGTACGCCACCGCGGCCGGGTCGTGCTCGACCGGGCGATCGGTCACGGGTGGGGCAACGGCCCGCAGGACCCGGCGGACGCCGAGAAGATCCCGGTGACCACCGAAACGCCGTTCTGCGTGTATTCGGCGGCAAAGGCGATGACCACCACGGTGTTTCACCTGCTGGCCGAGCGTGGCGTCTTCTCACTCGACGACCGGGTGTGCGAGTACCTGCCGACTTACACCAGCCATCGCAAGGACCGCACCACCATCCGCCACGTGCTGACCCACAGCGCGGGCGTGCCCTTCGCGACCGGGCCCAAGCCCGACCTGAAGCGGATGAACGACAGCGCCTACGCCCGCGAGATGCTCGGCAACCTGAGGACCATCTATCCGCCGGGAATGGTGCACGTCTACCACGCGCTGACGTGGGGACCGCTGACCCGGGAGATCGTCTCGGCTGCCACCGGCAAGGACATCCGCGACGTGCTTGCCGAGGAGATCCTGGAACCCCTGGGGTTCCGCTGGACCAATTACGGCGTTGCACCGCAAGACGTTCCGCTGGTGGCCCCGAGCCATGCCACGGGTACGCCGCTGCCCGCACCGATCGCGGCGGCCTTCAAGCTGGCCATCGGCGGCACGACGCATCAGATCATTCCGTTCACCAACACCCCTCAGTTCCTCACCAGCGTGGTGCCGTCGTCCAGCACGGTGTCGACCGCCCACGAACTGTCCCGCTTCGCCGAGATGTTGCGCCGGGGTGGCGAACTCGACGGTGTGCGCATCATGACGCCCGAGACGCTGCGCGCCGCGACGACCCAGGCACGTCGGCTGCGGCCCGACATCGCCATGGGGCTCATGCCGATGCGCTGGGGCACCGGATACATGCTGGGAAGCAAGCGGTTTGGCCCGTTCGGCCTGAACGCTCCCGCGGCGTTCGGCCACACCGGCCTGGTCGACATCGCCGTCTGGGCGGATCCCGAGCGCGACCTCGCGGTCGGGGTGGTCAGCAGCGGCAAGCCAGGCGGCCACCGCGAGGCCAAGCGGTATCCCGCCGTGCTCGACGCCATCGCCGCCGGATTCCCCCGGGTAGCCGCGGGCTAGCCTGTCCGGGTGGCCAAAGTCGAGCTGTCCCGCAAACTGTCCATCAGCCCGGAGGAAGCGTGGTCGCACGTCGCCGACCTGTCCTCGCTCGGGGACTGGCTGACGATGCATCAGGGCTGGCGCTGCGACCTTCCCGACGAGCTCGCCGTGGGCACCACCCTCGTCGGCGTCGCGGGCGCCAAGGGCATGCGCAACCGCGTCACCTGGACCATCAAGGACTACGACCCGCCAAATCTGATCGACATCACCGGCGACGGGGTCGGGGGAACCAGGTACGCATTGCGCATGACGGTCAAGCCGCTGTCCACGGGCTGCGAGTTCAAGGTGAAGATCGACCTCGGCGGGGCGCCGTTGTTCGGCCCGATCGGCATGGGCGCCGCCCGCGCCGTCAAGGGCGACATCGAGAAGTCGGTCAAGAAGTTCGAGGAGCTCTACGGCTAGCGGGTCGGCGGGCAGGAGCGGAGCGACAGGGGATCAGCGAATGGCTTCGCCGTAGACCTTCTGGACCGTCAGCGCCATCAGCACCCGGCGATCTGACACCATCACCGACCGGTACTCGTCCCAGTCGGGGTGCTCCCCTGCCGCGGCGCGGTAGTAGTCGACCAGCGCCTCGACCTCGGGGCCGTGCGGGTCGGTGCCCGGCCCGGTCAGCGTGACGGTGCCCTCGGCGGTCGCCCACGACCACCCGTCGGCGCTGGTGACCTCGAGCGCCGCGCGCGGATCGCGCCGCAGGTTCGCGGTCTTGGCTCGCCCGTCGGTCATCGAGACGTAGACGACGTCGGCGGCCTGGTCGAAGTACGGGGTCACCGGGGACAGCTGTGGCAGGCCGTTGGCCTTGATGGTGGCCAGCACGCCGAGTCGCGCGTCGGCGAGCAGGGTTCGCGGGTTGAATGTGGAGCTGGTCATGACAACCCCAACCCGTGACCGGGCACACACTATTCCGCGGGAGAGAACCTTGGCGACTGACGAGACGTTGCGCGACGACCTGGTGGAGCTGGACCGCCGCCGGGCCTTGACCGAGGACGCCGCCAGGCCCGATGCGGTCGAGCGCAGGCATGCCGCGGGTGGACGCACCGCGCGGGAGAACGTCGCCGACCTCGTCGACCCGGGCTCGTTCGTCGAATACGGCAGGTATGCCATTGCGGCGCAACGTCTCCGGCGTGGCGTCGACGATCTGATCGCCCGCACGCCCGCCGACGGCATGGTCGCGGGCACGGCCACGGTCGACGGTGCGGCCTGTGCGGTGCTGGCCTACGACTACACGGTGCTCGCGGGCACGCAGGGCGCGCTCGGTCACCGCAAGAAGGACCGGCTGTTCGACGTGATCGAACGCCTGCGACTGCCCACGGTGTTCTTCGCCGAGGGTGGCGGCGGCCGTCCCGGGGACACCGACTACCCCGTCGTCTCGTCGCTCGACGTGCGCGCGTTCAAGCTGTGGGCCGCCCTGTCGGGAGTGGTACCGCGGATCGCCGTGGTCAAGGGGCGCTGCTTCGCCGGCAACGCCGTGATCGCGGGATGCTCGGATCTGATCGTAGCCACCGAGGACGCGTCGATCGGCATGGGCGGCCCGGCCATGATCGCCGGCGGCGGACTCGGCTCCGTGGCGCCCGACGACGTGGGGCCGATCTCGGTGCAGGCCCCCAACGGGGTGGTCGACGTGGTGGTGGCCGACGAGGCGGCGGCGACCGCGACGGCCAAGAAACTCCTCGGGTACTTCCGTGGCGTCACCACCCCGGGCTCCGCGGCGGACCAAACCGCCTTGCGCACAATGGTTCCCGAGCGCGCCCGCCGGGCGTATCACGTCGGCCCGATCATCGAGACCATCGCCGACGAGGGCTCGGTGACGTTCCTCAGGGAGCGATTCGCCCCGGAGATGGTGACGGCGCTGGCGCGCGTCGACGGCAGGCCGGTGGGCGTGCTCGCCAACAACACCCGGGTGATGGCGGGCGCCATCACCGCGGGAGCGGCCGACAAAGCCGCCCGCTTCCTGCAGCTCTGCGACGCGTTCAGTCTTCCGGTCGTCTCATTGGTCGACTGTCCGGGCTACATGGTCGGCCAGGCCGCCGAAGCCGAGGCGTTGGTGCGGCACGGCTCTCGCCTTCTGGTGGCCGGCGCGTCGATCCGGGTGCCGCTGGTGGCGGTGGTGCTGCGGCGTGGGTACGGCCTTGGCGCACAGGCGATGTGCGGCGGTGGCTTGCACGAGCCGCTGCTGACGGTGGCGTGGCCGGGTGCTCACCTCGGACCGATGGGGTTGGAGGGCGCGGTCCGGTTGGGCCTGCGCAAGGAATTGGAGGCGATCGCCGACGACGACGAGCGTGAGGAACGCGTCCGTCAGGCGACCGCCGCGGCTCAGGAGAACGCCCGGGCGCTCAACGCCGCGGCGCTGTTCGAGATCGACGACGTCGTCGACCCGGCCGACACCCGGCGGGTGATCGCCGCGACGCTGGCCGCGGCCGCGGAGCACCCGCTGGATGCTCGGCGGCCGCGGTTCGTCGACACCTGGTAGGTCAGCCGGCCATGAACTCGGCGTAGGCGGACTCCAAGTCCTGCGGCAGCACCGAGACGTTGCACGCCCTCTGGGTGTCGCCGATCGGAGCGATGATGCCGCGCAGCTCGTAGTACTCCTGCGGGTTGGCCGTGAAGTAGTTCCGGATGTTGGCGGCCGCCTGGTCCCGCGGCTGGTCCTGCGCCGCGTAGACGACCTGGCCGGCACCCGGGTGGGCGCGCAGGTAGTCGCGAGCCGAGCCGGTCACGGAGCTGACGGTGTTGGCGACGCCCTGTCCGCTGCAGTCCGGCGCGGCCGAGGCTGCCGGTGCCGCGACGGTGGCGGCGGCGGCGATACCGGTGAAGAGCATGGCGATACCAGTGAATTTCATGATTGATTTCCTCGTTGAGAGTCTCGTGTGACAAGCCGTGTACTCGACCCGAAATCCACGGTACGCACCGCTCGAAAGGCCACGAGAAGGCCCGGATTAGCCCCTCGCGGGAGCCCTGCCAGGCGTTACGCCGAAACCACGTGAAATGGACGACATTTCCGACCGAATTTGGTAAGCGCTCGGACAAGATCTTGAAAGTCCGGCCCCGACTCTTAAGTGATCGTGATGAAGCGCCGGAAATCACGTGACCGAATCGTTATCGTGTTTCACGACGAGACGTCGGAAATGGCGTCCCGAACGCACTGCCGCAACCATCGGTGGGCGCCGTCGGCCTCGTACCTGGGGTGCCACGCCACGCTCACGTCCAGCGTCGGCAGGTCCAGCGGAACCTCGAAGGACCGCAGCCCGAAGGCGGTCAGGGTGTCGCGCGTGATCGCCCGCGGCGCGATGCCGACGAGATCGCTGTTCTGGATCAGGTGGAACGCGGCGAGCGCGGTCGGCGTGCAGACGGCCACCCGACGGCGCAGACCCCGTTCGGCCAAGAGGTCGTCGACCGGCCCGGTGAGGCGGCCGCGGCGCGAGGACACCACGTGTTCGGCGGCGGCGAACCGCGGCAGCGTGACCCGCTTCCCGTCGAGCGGATGATCCGCCCGAACCACTCCCACCATTCGGTCGGAGAACAGCGGCTCGATGTGGGTCTCCGGGTGGGTGCGGCGCATCTGGCCGAGTTCCAGGTCCACGCTGCCGTCGCGAAGCGCATCGGTGTCCTCGTGGCTGTCGCCGACGAAGCGCAACGTCACCCCGGGCGCCTCGCCACGGATGCGCGACACCAGCCGGGCACCAATGCCGTTGGACAGCAGGTCACCGATCTGCACCGAAAAGGTGCGACGCAGATTGGCCGGGTCCGCCTGCTCCTGCGGGTTCATCAGGCTGCGGCCCCGTTCGACCAGCTCGTGCACCCCGCTCTTCATCGCGAGGGCCCGCGGCGTCGGCACCATCGTCCGGCCCGCGCGCACCAGGATCGGGTCGTCGAGCATCCGCCGCAGGCGGGCGAGCGTCCGACTCATCGCCGGGGCGGAGGTGTGCAGTCGTTGCGCCGCACCGGTGACGCTGCCCTCGTCGAGCAGAGCGTCGAGCGCGACGAACAGGTTGAGATCCAGACTAGATTCCATTTTTTGCAACCATTCCTTACCAAGCATGCACTGGACGACAATCCGACTCGATCGTACGTTGGTGTCCGTCACCACGAGAGAGGTTCTAAACCATGACGTCCACCCTTCACACCGAGCCCGTTTCCGTTGTCCTGCAACGCATGTTGTCCGCCGAGGAGGAACACGACCCACAGGCGTTCGCCGCCACCGGGGTCGACGGGTTCCCCGCCCACCTCAGCGCGGCGCAGCGCGCCGAGCTGTTCAAGGACGTGTACATGTCCGTGTCGTCCGACGGCGGCGCGCTGCTGTACCTGCTGGCCCGGTCGACCGGCGCCCGCACCGTCGTCGAATACGGCACGTCGTTCGGCGTCTCCACCATCCACCTGGCCGCGGCCGTGCGCGACAACGGTGGCGGGACCGTCATCGGCACCGAGCTGCAGCACGACAAAGCCGTTGCGGCCCAACGCAACTTCGACGAGGCGGGGGTGTCGGACCTCATCGACCTCCGCGTCGGCGACGCCCTCGAGACGCTGGCCGAGGTGCCGGACGCGGTCGACCTGGTGCTGTTGGACGGCTGGCCGGATCTGGCGTTGCCGGTGCTGCGACTGCTGGAACCGTCCCTGCGGCCGGGCTCGTTGATCCTCGTCGACGACGTCGACATGGATTGGGGCAGTGACGTTCACGGCCCGCTGCTGGCACATCTGGCCGACCCGGCCAACGGTTACCTGTCGGTCAAGATCGCGACGGGCGACGGCATGCAGGCGTGCGTCCGGCTCGGCTGACCGCGCGTCAGGGTCGGACGCCGCCGTAGATGCCCTTGCGGACGATCAGCGGTTGCAGGATTCGGTCGATCGACCACGCCGGGAACCGGAACGCCCGACCGCTCGGGGTGAAGACCTCCAAGCCGTCGGGTTGGGCGCCCAGCACCGAACCCCAACGCCGCGTCGGGGCCCGATAGTCGCGCAGGGGCGCTCCCGCGAAGTCGGCTCGAACGTTGTGGGCCAGCAGACCGTCGGCCCGGTTGCGAGCCGAGCTGCGCAACGGGTCGGTGGCGGCGACATCGCCGATGGCGAACACCCCGGGCCGCCCCGGGACCCTGAGGTCGGGCGTCACCCGGACGAAACCGTCGTCGTCGGTCATGTCCGACGGCAACCAGCCGGTGTTCGGGGTGACCCGCCCGATCGCCCAGAGCACGGCGTCGGCCGCCACCGGCTCCTGCCCGGTGCTCCACTGCACGGTGCCGGTGGTGATCTCGTCGCAGCCGAACCCGTCCGGCACGACGGCGCGGTGGCCCCCGTGCACCCCCACGCCGAGCTCGTGGAGCCGACGTTGGACGCGGCCCCCCACCCTGGGGTGGTGAGTGGGCAGCGGACGTGGGCCGGGGTGGTACAGGTCGACGCGGGTACGCGGCCACGTGCGGGCGAGGTTGGCGGCGCTGCTCACCGCGGCCGCGCCGCCGCCGATCACGACGACGGACTCCGCGTGCGCGAGCCGGTCGTGCGCGGTGCGCAGGTCGACGGCGACGTCGTCGGCTGACTGCAGCGTGGGCCTGCGCCAGAAACCGTTGGTCACCCCGGTCGAGATCACCAGCGCGTCGTAGTCCTCGGTCTCGGACGTGCCGTCCTCGCGTTCGACGACGACGCGGCGGGCGGCGGGGTCGACTCCGGTGAGCCGGGCGTGCACGGTGCGCACGCGGTCCATCCCGCGGAACCTGTCGAAGGCGATGCAGTAGTCGCGCGACCAGTCGTCGGGCCGGCTGAGGCGCAGGCCCAGTTCCTGACCGCTGACCAGCGCGGGCTTGGCCGAGATCCCGACGACGTCGGCGTGTTTCGCAAGCCGGATCGCGGTGAGGATCCCGCTGTCGCCGAGCCCGGCGACGACGACGCGCTTCCTGGTCACGGCAGCGCCTTGGGGGGCCACGGCACGAAGCGCGACACCCGGTCCACCACGTCGCGGTACGCCGGCCGCCGTTCGAGGCTGCGCGCCTCCATCATGGGGATGCTGGCGCCGAGGAACATCGCCAGGATTGCGACCGCACCGAGGACCAGCCACCATGCGTCGGCGGGCGCCGCCGCGATGCCGAACAGGGCGACGGCGAACCAGAAGCCGAACTCCCCGAAGTAGTTTGGATGGCGCGACCAGCCCCACAGTCCACGGTCCATCACCTCCCCCGGCTGCCGGTGCCGCACGAACCGGTGCATCTGGACGTCGGCCACGAGTTCCAGTGCCACCGCGGCGAGTCCGATGGCGAAGGCCAACCAGGCCAGCCACGCGAGGCCGGCGCCAGCGCGGGTGACGGCCACGTACGCCGGCACCATGGCCAGGAACACCTGACACGTCGGGATGAGGTGGATGGCGACCAGGTCGGCGACCGGCTCGAGGCGGCCCGCGCGCTGTTTGAACATCGGGTAGCGCCAGTCCTCGTGGTGCAGTCCAGGGAAGGCGTAGACCCAGTTGGCCGTCAGGCGAATCGCCCAGAGCAGCACCACGATCGAGAGCAGCCAGCACCGCAGCTGAGCCACGCCGGGGCCGGCCTGGCTCCACCAGTAGAGGAGCATCACCGGCGGGACGACGCTCCAGTAGGCGTCGTAGAAGCTGGAGTTCCGGTAGGCCCGGCTGAACGCGAAGATGACGACGGTGGCGAGCACGTCGGCCACGAACGTGTCCAACCACAGCTGACCGGTGCGGGGCCCCCACGCCAACCAGGCCGCACCGACACCGATGGCGACGACGTAGGCGACGGTGACGATCACCAGTGACCGGGTCTTACTCATTGGCTCCTCGGGTTCCGGGCGAGCCAAAATGTAACACGTTCTAGTTGTCGCGCGAGGGCCGACGCCAGGTCAGGACGTGCGCCGTCGACGCGCCGCCGCGCGAGGTGACCTCGGCGCGCAGCACCAGCGCGTCGCCTTCGAGTCGGCCGTGCCGCACCTGTGTGCCGCCGACCCAGTTCGGCAACAGCGACACCTCCACGTGATGGGAGACGACGCCCGCCGCCTCGTCGACGGTGAAGGGTCCGCTGTAGCAGAGGTAACCGCTTGCCGCCGTTGCCATTTGCTCGGCTGTGCCACCACCGGTGACGGCCCTGTCGTAGGCGGGCCGGTCGCGGCGCATGAGCTGGGCGGACATGTAGCCGTCGGCGGTGTACATGATGATGCCCAGGGGCCTGGGGCCGAGTGGTTCGTCGACGGCGCCGTCCGATTCGGCGGTGTATGACTCCAGGTGCCACGCGCCCAGGAGGTCGTCGCGGCGCATCAGCCGAGTGCTCACCCGACCAGGGTAGAGGGGCCGGTCGCGTCGTGGGCCGCGACGGGCCGTCGTCGTTCTGGCACTCTCGAAGGCGTGGAGACACCCGCGGTGCCGGAGCCCGAAGACCCGTTCGACGTGGCCATCGACGAGGCAGTGGACTCCCTGCCCGCCGAACTCCTCGCCGCGATGGGCAACGTCGAGATCGTCGTCGAGGACGAACCTCCCGACGGCCAACGGTTGCTCGGCCTGTACCAGGGCGTCCCGCTGACGCGGCGGACCACCGCGTACAGCGGGGTACTACCCGACAAGATCACCGTCTTCCGAGGTCCGATCACGCGCCTGTTCGCCGCCGACCCGGACCGTCTTCACCGCGAGATCAAGCACGTCGTGCTCCACGAGATCGCCCACCACTTCGGCATCAGCGACGAGCGGCTCGTCGAACTCCACCGCTACTGAATCGGTGCCGGGACGGACCCGTCGCCGTTTCGCGGATTCGACCCACGGGTACGTGGTCACCGAGGCGCTCAGCCCAGTGCGCCGCCATCCGTAGTCCGATCGACGAGGTATCTCCATGTCAAACAGCGACAGGACCATCAGCACCAATCAGGACGTCGTCGCGTTCCTGACCGAGCAGCACGAGGCCATCAAGCGGCTGTTCGTCGAGACGCTGGACGCGTCCGATGCTGCGACACAACAGAAGTCATTCGACGCACTGCGCACGATGCTCGCCGTCCACGAGACTGCCGAGGAGATGATGGTGCACCCGCGCGTGCGCCGCAAGGTCTCCGGCGGAGACGAGATCGTCGACGCCCGCCTCGCCGAGGAGCACGAGTCCAAGGTCGCGCTCGCGGAGATCGAAAAGCTCGAGTGTGGCACCGCCGAGTTCAGCAAGGCGCTCATCCACCTGCAGGCAGCGGTCCTTCAGCACGCCGAGAAGGAGGAGACCGAGGAGTTCCCCCGCCTCGAGGAGCAACTCGACGCCGCGGAGCTGAAGAAGCTGACCGAGGCCGTCGTGTTCGCCGAGCGCATCGCACCGACGCATCCGCATCCCGGCGTCGAGTCGGCTGCCGTCAACTTCGCGGTGGGCCCGTTCGCCTCGTTGCTCGACCGGGCGCGCGACGCGCTCAAGGGCTCCGCCGCCTGACCCGTCGCCGACCCAAGGGCCCCCCGGTGTCGCTTGACGGGTGTCTACTTCTATCGTGACCAGATGAGCAACGTTGCTGATGCCGATCGGGTCGCCGACCTCGCGAGGTCCGTCGTCGCCGATCATGATCCCACCTCTGCGCCCATTCAGGACTTCCTTGGCGCGTGCTACGACGCCGGACTGTCGTGGGTGCACTTCCCCGAAGGCCTTGGTGGACTTGGCCTCTCACGTGGGAACCAGGCCGTCGCCGATCGGATCCTGCAGGGTGCGGGCGGCCCGGTGCCGCTGGGGCTGAATCCGATGGGCTACGGCATGGCGGCGCCGACCATTCGCGAGCACGCCCTGTCCGACGAGGTCAAGAAGTCCTGGTTGCGCCCGCTGGCCACCACCGAGGACATCTGGTGTCAGCTGTTCTCCGAGCCGGGCGCCGGCTCCGACTTGGCCGGCCTCGCCACGTCCGCGGTGCGCGACGGCGACGACTGGGTGATCAACGGGCAGAAGGTGTGGACCAGCCTCGCGCACCGGGCGCGATGGGGTCTGCTGCTGGCCCGCACGAATCCCGACGTGCCAAAGCACAAGGGCCTCACCTACTTCGTCGTCGACATGCATTCACCGGGTGTCGAGACGCGGCCGCTGCGCCAGCTCACCGGCCAGGCCGAATTCAACGAGGTGTACTTCACCGACGCCCGCATCCCCGACGCCCACCGGCTCGGCGAGGTCGGCAACGGCTGGGGCGTGGCGATGACCACCCTGATGAACGAGCGCAGCGCCCTCGGCGGCAGCGGTAGCCGCCGCGGCGCGGGCACCATCTCCGAGGCGGTCTCGCTGTGGGCGACCCGGCCGGAGCGGCAGACGCCCGTCCTGCGCGACCGGCTGACCCAGCTGTGGCTGCGGTCCGAAGCGCAGCGGCTGACCTCCGAGCGGTCCCGGGTGTCGGCCACCGTCGGTGGGCCGGGTCCCGAGGGGTCGATCGGCAAGCTGGTCGGCGCCGAGCTCAACCAGCAGATCTACCAGTTCTGCATGGATTTCCTTGGGCCGGAAGGCATCCTGTATCACGGCTATGCGAAACCCGAAGCCGAGCGGGAGGACTCCGACTGGCGCGGTCCGATCCAGCAGCGTTACCTGCGCAGCCGCGCCAACACCATCGAAGGCGGTACGTCCGACGTGATGCGCAACATTCTCGGCGAGCGGGTCCTCGGCCTGCCCGGTGACCTGCGTGCCGATGCGGGCATGCCGTGGAAGGAGATCCCCCGTGGCTGAGAAGCTTGCGAATCAGCCCGACGCCGTGGCTGAGACGGTCGTGAACGAACCCCGCGCGGAGTTCATGTTCACCGACGAGCAGCAGCAGTTGCTCTCGGCGGTCCGCCGGTTCGCGGCCGAGAACTTCGACGAGCAGACGGTGCGCCGGCTCATGGAGTCCGACCCGCCCTTCGACCCGAAGGCGTGGAACAGGCTCGGCGGCGAGCTTGGTGTGCTCGGGCTCTCGGTGCCCGAGGCCGACGGTGGCGTGGGCGGCACGCTCGTCGACCAGGCGGTCGCCGTCGAGGAGCTCGGCGCGGCGCTGGCCTGCGGGCCGATGTTCGGCACCGTCTTCCTCGTAATACCCGCACTGGTGGCGGCCTCCCCGGGCCCCGTCCGCGACGAACTGCTCGCCGAGCTCGTCGAGGGCCGCCGCACGGCGGCGTTCGCCGTGCCCGACCGCGCGGGCGCCTTCGACGCCGCCGCCGTCACGGTGACCGCGTCCGGTTCGGACGACTCTCCGACGCTGAGCGGCACCGTCACCGGCGTCGTGGACGCGGGTGCCGCCGACGATCTCCTCGTCGCGGCGGTCGGCCAGAACGGCGTCAGCCTGTTCGCGGTCGACGCCGCCGGGTCGGGCGTCGAACGGACGAACCAACTCACCGTCGACCTCACCCGACCGCAGGCCGTGGTGACGCTGACCGACGCGCCCGCCCGCCTGGTGGCCGGACCCGACGAGGCCGACCGCGTCCTCGGACACGCCTTCCAGGTCGCGTCGGCGCTGCTGGCCGTCGAACAGGTCGGGGCGGCTCAGCACCTGCTCGACGTCGCCGTCCAGTACGCCAAGGACCGCCTGCAGTTCGGCAGGCCGATCGGCTCCTTTCAGGCCGTCAAGCACCGGTTGGCCGACATGATGGTCGACCTGGAACACGCCCGGTCGACGGCTTATCACGCGGTGTGGGCGCTCACCGAGGGCTCCGACGATCCGGCGCTGGCCGCCAGCATCGCCCAGGCGACGTGTTCGGCCGCCTTCAGCCGGATCGCCGCCGACTCCATCCAAACGCTCGGCGGCATCGGGTTCACGTGGGAACACCAGGCGCACCTGTACTTCAAGCGGGCGACGGTCGACGCCGCGCTGCTCGGCAGTGCGGAGGAGCACCGGTCCCGGGTGGCCGAACTGGTCCTCGACACCGCGACGGCGGAGAAGCCGCCACGCGTCGCCGACGGCACCCGCGGTTGAGTGTCGAGACTGCGTCGACGGTCGTAAAGTCCGCCCGGTAGCGACCGTCAGTGCAGTCTCGCGCGGCGGTGATCACACCTGTGCGAATTGACGCACGTGGCGGTCGTGATCAGCGGAGCGCTCGGGGTGCGGATGGCCGACGGCTCCGAAGAGGTCTTCGCGGCGGGAGACGTGATGCTCCCGCGGCGGCGACTACTACGAGAGCTAGCGGGACAGCTCCGCCCAGATCGTCGCCAGCAGTCCCTCGCCGTCGACGTGTGCGACCGTCGCCTCGTCGCGGCCCATGGCCTGCCCAACCGCGTTCTGCCACAATCCGTTCCAGCCAGGGGCCCCTGCGGCGTACCCGACGTCGGGTAGGCCCGCCAAGAGCGCCCTCTCCCGTTGGTCCATGACCCCAGTCAACGCGCGCCCATCGGTGCGAATCAACTGATTTTCCGTCGGCCTCGGTCTCACCACAGCGCGCGGTAGTTCACCAACGCCCCGGCGACGAGCACCAGGCCGACGCCGAAGAACAGGATCCGCACGATCACCGGTCCGAATCGGGTGGTCGCCCGCACGATGGTCCGCTGCGCGCGCCTGGCCCGGATCGTCCGTCGCATCGAGAGCGCCAGCACCAGCAGCGACGGCAGCAGCGCCACCGAGCAGTAGGCCAGTACGAGGAACGGCCACGCCGACGGAAGCGGGTTGCGCGCGGACAGCATCGTCAGCGACGTCAAGTACGGCACCGACGTCGCGGACTGACCGAAACCGACGACGATTCCGACGATCGCGAAGAGCCACGGATTGCGGCGGGTCAGGTTCAGCGCCCACAACGGCGGGGTGGGACGCGCCGAGCCGGACAGGCTGGCCACGGCGACCAGGACGACGCCCAGCACCAGCTGGCCCCAATACCGCAGGGTCGGCGTCACCTCGAGGTCGACGCGGTCGGTCAGCAGGTTCAGCCCGAGCACGGTGAGTACACCGAACGTCGACGTCGCCGCGAACACTCCGCCGATGAAGCTCAGCCCGCCGGGCAGCGCCGACCTGCGGCTCAGCCTGCTGTCGTAGACGACTGCCGAGGTCACTCCCAGGTTCAGCACGTTCAACGAGTCGAGTAACGCGAAGCCCAGCAGTGGTAGCAGTAGTCCCAGCATGACCTGACGAACCTACGGGAGCGAGATGGGAAGGGGGTAACCGACGACATGGCGTGTACCAATGGACGGCGGGGCGTGAACGCGGTCCGTCCGGGTACCCGTTCTCCCGACCGGCCCCATGAAAGGACCCATGACAGCAGCACGACAGCATCTCGACCAGTCCGCCTTGGCCGAAGCGCAGCGCGTCGTGACCGCGGTGGCCGGCGCGTTCTCGGCGAAGGTCGTCGGACAGCACCACCTCCGCGAGTCCATGCTGATTGGCGTGCTCGCCGGCGGCCATCTGTTGGTCGAGAGCGTGCCCGGGCTGGCCAAGACGACCGCCGCCAGGGTCGTCGCCGAATCGGTGGGCGGAGAGTTCAAGCGCATCCAGTGCACTCCCGACCTGCTGCCCAGCGACATCATCGGCACCCAGATCTACGAGGCCGCGACCAACTCCTTCGTCACCCGGCTCGGCCCCGTGCACGCCAACGTGGTGCTGCTCGACGAGATCAACCGGTCCAGCGCCAAGACCCAGAGCGCGATGCTGGAGGCCATGGAGGAACGCCAGACCACCATCGCCGGCGTCGAGTACCCCATCCCGGAGCCGTTCCTGGTAATCGCCACCCAGAACCCGGTCGACCAGGAGGGCACCTATCCGCTGTCGGAGGCCCAGACCGACCGCTTCATGCTCAAGGAGGTGGTGCACTATCCGTCGACCGAGGACGAGGTCGAGGTCATCTCCCGGATGGACGCGGGCCTCTTCGACAAGGACCACCGCACCATGCCGGTCGTCAGCCTCGACGACGTGCGCCGGGTTCGGCGGTTGGTGGCGTCGGTCCACATGGACCGCGCCCTGATCCAGTACGCCAGCCATCTGGTCGGCGTGACGCGCGACCCGGAGGCTCACCTGTCCCCGGGGATCGCGCGGCTGATCGAGTACGGTGCCAGCCCCCGCGCGACCATCGCGTTCTGTCGCACCGCCCGGGCGCTGGCGGTGCTGCGCGGGCGTACCCACGTCGTGCCCGACGACGTCGCGAAGCTGGCGCACCGCGTGTTGCGCCACCGGCTGATCCTGGGCTTCGAGGCGGCCAGCGCCCGCGTCACCCCGGACGTGGTGGTGGACGCGGTCCTGCAGGCAGTGCGGGTGCCGTGAGTGGGCGTCCATCTCGACCGCGCCAGGACGCACTTCGGCCGCGACGGCAACGGCCTGCTCGAGGGCGGCCGGTACGCGCTGGTGCACACCCGCAGCCTCGAGTTCGACGACTTGCGTCCCTACGTGCAGGGCGACGACGTCCGTGACATCGACTGGAAGGCCTCGGCCCGGTCGGGCCAGGTGCTGATCAAGCGCTTCGTCACCGAGAAGCACCACAAGATCATGGTGGTGGCCGACGCGGGCCGGAACATGTCCGCGTCGGCGCCGTCCGGGGAGCGCAAGCGCGACGTCGCCGCCAACGTCATCGGCGCCATGGGCCTGATCACCCTGCCGCGTTCCGACGAGATCGGCATGGTGTTCGGGGACGCGCGCGGTTGCGTCGACGTCCGGCTGCGGCGTGGCGAGACCCACGTCGAGCACATGCTGCACCGCTTCCACGACCACGCCACCGACCGGCCGGCGGCCAGTCGCATTGTCGCGCAACTCGATTGGGTGGCCCGGCACCAACGCCGCCCGCTGTTGCTCTTCGTGGTGTCCGACGAGCCCGACCCCGACGACCGGCTGGCCGAGGTGCTCTCCCGGCTCACCGCGCGGCACGACGTCATGTGGGCGATGGTCTCCGACATGCCGGCGATCGGATCGGCAGAGGACGAGGACGACGGCTTCGACGTCGCCGACGGCGGCTTCGTCTTCGGTGGTGCCGCGCTCGGCTCGCGCGTGGTGGAGGCCTACCGCCGCGCCGAAGCTCAACGGCGCGAGCGGCTCTCGGACTTCATGGTCGGCCACGGCATCCCGCATGCCGTGATCGGAGGCAGCACCGCGATCCGCAACCAGTTGATCGGGATGACCGAGGTGTACGCCCGTGCCGGATGACCTGCTGCGCCACGTCATCGGGCCGACGCCCTACTCGTCGTGGTGGCTGTGGCTGGCGATCGGGCTGTCGCTGCTGCTGGTCGCCTGGTACGTCGGCGTCTTCGTGCTCACCATGCCGCGCCGGCGGTTGCGCACCATGCCACTGGTCGGGGCGGCCCGCGACCGCGTGATCCGCTACCGCGCCGCGCACCACGTCCGCGCCATCGGGGACCGGTACCGGGCGGGCGAGTTGGCCGCCGCACCCGCCGGGGAGGCCGTCAGCCGCGAACTGCGGCGCTTCCTCCGCCAGGTCAGCGGCGTTCGCGCGGAGTACATGCAGATCGAGGACGTCGAGAACAGTGACATCGCGCCTGCCGCACCGCTGTTGGCGAACCTGGTCGACGTCCGCTTCAACGCGGCCTCGGAATTGGACGTCGGCCAGATCAGCCGGGACGCCGAGGAGTTGATCCGCTCGTGGGGCTGACGTGGATGCTGGTGGTCATCGCGGGGTGCGTTGCCCTCGCCGGCTGCATCGCCGCGGTGCTGTTCCAGCCGATGGGCGCCCAACGCCGGCGGCTGCGCCCGCTGGCCAACACCGCACGACTCACCCTGCTGCCGGAATACGCACGTGCCGTTCGGGCCCGCACGGTGGCGGCGGTCGTGACGATCGTGCTGCTCGCGGTGATGTTCGCCGGATCGGTGATCGTCGCCGCTCGACCCACGGGATTACCCACGACGGCAACGCGTTTCGGCGGCGGTGATCCTGAGGACGTGATGATCTGCGTCGGAGCGCCCCCGACGGACCCGGCGGTCGCGGCGACGCTGGGGTACTTCGCCGGCCACGTCGACGACTTCGGCACCCAGCGCATCGGGTTGACGTCGACGAACCGCCGAGTCATCCCGCTGACGCGGGACTACCAATACGCCAAGCAGACGCTCTCGGACTACGCCCAAACTGCCGACCAGCGCGGGGACGTGGCGGCGTTCTCGGCCCCGGTGACCTACGTGGACTACTCCGCGAACCTCGACGATCTGCTGAGCCTGTGCTTGACCGGCTTCCCGGGCTTCGATCAGCCGACGGCACAACGTCGTTCGCTGATCTACGTCGGCCCCGACTCGACCCCGCCCGGCGATCCGGCGCTGTTCACCCCCGATCGGCTGCACGATCTCGCGGTCACGGGTGCGGTCCAGGTGAACGCCGTGCTCACCGGGCGGGACTCCGGCGCGCTGTCGGCACTCGCCCGCGACACCGGCGGACGCGCACTCTCCGCGGGTCCCAGCGTGACCGCGAGCCTCGACGACATCCGGGCCCACCCGCCTGCGGCCAGGTTCAGCGAGGACGCCGACGGCGACACGGCGCCGGAGTCCCCCGACGTACCGGTGTTGATCGCGCTCGCGGCGGCCGTCGCGTTGGCCGGATGGCCCATGGTGCAACGCCGATGACGCTGCAACCCGTGTTTCCGCCGCTGCTGCTGGCCGCCGTCGCCGTGATCATCCTGGTTGCCCGCGTCGTCGCGCTGCGCCGGCTGTCCCCGGCGGCCCGCACCAGGGGCGCACTGTGGCGGTGGGGTGGACTCACCGCGGCGGCACTGCTGCTCGTCGTGTCCGCGGCGCGACCCGTGCTCGACCCGGCCGACCCCGACACCCGCGTGGCGGACTCCCAGGCGCCCAACGTGTTCGTGCTCGTCGACCGGTCCCCCGACATGGACGTCCGGGACGAACCCGACGGTGCGTCGAGGATGACCGCGGCGCGAACGGACGTCGCCGCACTGCTCGACCGCTACCCGGATGCGCGCGTCGCCGTCATCTCGTTTGCGAGCCGGGCGTCGTTGGATTGGCCGCTGTCGGCGGACACCTGGAGCCTTCGACCCGTGGTCTCCACTCTGACCCCGTATGCCGCCGGCCCCGACGCGGCGGCCGAGACCAACGCCGGGGCGGCGGGAAACATGTTGCGCTACCAGCTGATCAGTGCGGTGCAGCAGTACCCGAGGGCGCGCAACCTGGTCTACTACCTCGGGGCCGGCGCCCCAGAAGCGGCCCTCCCACCGCGCGACTTCAACCTGCCCGAGGGCGCGGTCGACGGCGGGGCGGTGCTCGGCTACGGCAGCCCCGTGGGCGGTCCCATTCCCGGCACGGACGTCACGCAGTCGGTGGTGGACGAGGCCACGCTGCGCGGCGTCGCCGACCAGATCGGCGTCCCGTATGCCCTGCGCGGCGATGGCAACGGACTGGCGTCGGTGCTGCCCGCCGAGCCCGGCGACCGCGGCCAGGCCGCGACCGGCAGCGGGACCGCCAGCCGCACGGAGCTGTATTGGGCGCCGGCCGCGGTGGCGGCCCTGCTGGCGCTCATCGAGCTGTATCACGTGCTGCGGGAGTTCCGCCGGACCCGGCAAACCATGGTGGACGTGTCCATATGAGCCAACGAGCGTGGTGGCGACGGGGTTCGCTTCGGACGCGACTGCTGGTGGCCTCGGCGCCAGTGTCCCTGCTACTGGTCGTCGTACTGCTGAAGCTGTGGACGGTCGTCGTCGCGGGCGGCTCGGCCCCCGCCGACTTCGCCGCACGCGACGCCGACGCCCTCCGCGGCGACGTGTCGACGCTGAGCATCGCCGACGTCGTCGAGCCGACCCGGACCCGTTTCGCCGCAGGCACTCTCGCCGTCCTGGAGGATCGGCTCACCGACGCCGACGGCCAGTTCGCCTTGGTGCTGGCCGGCACCGACGCGGCCGCGTCGTGCCCAGTTCGGGTCAACCTCGAACTGGTCAGGGAGACCCTCGGCGACCGGGCGGCCGAGACGTTCGACGGTGCCGCCGTCGGCTGGTACCGCAACGCGTTGGCCGTCGTCGACGCCGCCCCCGCCGGCTGCTTCACGGGCAGCACCGACGCCGACCCCGACCGTCGCGCCGTGCTCGAGGCCACCGCGGCCCGTCTCAACGCGAAGATCGACGCGGTGTCGGTGGCTCCACCACCGCCGCCTCCTCCCCCGCCACCGGCGGCGCCGCCGCCTCCCCCGCCGCCCGCGGCGTCGGGGCCAGGCCCCGACGAGCCCGACCAACGACTGCGACTCAACCCCGGGGCCGGCGATCCGCTGGATCGGTTGCAGCAGATCCTGCGCGACGCGGCGGCGGCCCAGAACGGCGGATGACACCGTCGCGCTCTACCCTCGTGGGGTGGCAACGGTATTGACGGTCAACCGCACGCAGGTCGAGTCGAACGGCACCGGCTCGAGGACGGGCATCGACAAGCGTCCGGTGAACGGGTCGGTCGCGGTTCGGGCACCGGGTCCCATGCGCGGCGGCCTCGGTAGCGGGGTCGTCGACGACGTGATCGGCAACCGGAAGCTGCACGGCGGCGACGACCAGGCCGTCTACGCCTACGCCCGTGAGGATTTGGACGCGTGGGCGGCCAAGCTGGACCGCGAGCTCCCCAACGGCATCTTCGGCGAGAACCTGACGACCATGGGGGTCGACGTCACCGGTGCGGTGATCGGCGAGCGGTGGCGAGTCGGCACCGACGGGGTGCTTCTGGAGGTCACCAGTCCACGGACGCCGTGCAAGACCTTCGCCAAGCGCCTCGGAATCGCCGGCTGGATAAAGACTTTCGCCCACGGTGGCACACCGGGCGCCTACCTGCGGGTGCTCGAACCGGGATCGCTGACCGGTGGTGACGCCGTCGACGTGGTGGACGTCCCGGGGCACGGCATTACCGTCGGCTTCGTGTACCGCGCCCTGCTGGTCGAGAAGGACCTGCTGCCGGAGGTCCTCGCCGCCGATGCGCTGCCCGACGACATCAAGGAACTCGCGCGTCGGCGCGCGGCGGCGGACATGTAGCAAGAACAACGCAAGAGGGGCACCCGCCTGGCGGATGCCCCTCTTGATTGGTGCCGCGGTTAGCGGCCGTTGCCCACGATGGGCGCGGGCGGCCGGTTCACCTGCTGCTGGATGTCGTTGATCCACTGGTGATGGTCGATGCCAGCGGAGTATCCGACCTGTGCCGGGTTGGCGACGGGCGCCGCGGCGGCGGGCCCCGCAAGCCCGACGAGGGCAGCCGCGAATGCGGTGGCGGTGATGGTGGCAAATCCGAACTTCTTCACTTTCGAAGCCCTTCTTTCTCGTTCCTCTTGGTGGTCTGGTGGTTGTAACGCCCAGTTCAGCGCGGTAATTCCGCTGGCGGAAATTGACCGGCGCGTGGCAGGAACGCGTCACGCCGGAAGGTGCCTAGCCCAGCTAGCAAACCATTTGCCGCGCGCCACCCCGGCCGGTGTCCGGCGTCTCCCGGCGTCCCGCATGATGGGGTCGTGAGTACGAGCCTTGGTGTGATCTTCCGCCCCGACTTCCCCCCGCACGAACTCCGGCGCATCGCGACCGCGGCGGAGGCCGCCGGCGTGGACGAACTGTGGCTGTGGGAGGACTGCTTCCAACAGGGTGGCGTCGCCCAGGTCGCCGTCGCCCTTGCCTCCACCGAGCGGCTCAACGTCGGGATCGGGCTGATTCCGGCCCCGCTGCGCAACGTCGCCGCGGCCGCGATGGAGTTCGCCACGTTGGATGCGACGTTCCCCGGCCGCACCCGCGTGGCGGTCGGCCACGGGGTGCAGAGCTGGATGCGACAGGCGGGTGCGGCGGTCGAGTCGCCGCTCACCCTCCTGCGCGAGTACGTGACCGCACTGAGGGACCTACTGGCCGGCGAGGAGGTCACCACCGACGGCCGCTACGTCCGGCTGTCGCAGGTGCGCCTGGAGTTCCCGAGTGCCCGCCCCTACCCGATCCTCATCGGCGGCACGGGGCCCAAGACCCTACGGCTGGCCGGGGAGATCGCCGACGGGGTCCTGCTCGACAGCAGATACGCCACGCACACGGTGGGCGAGGCGCTAGGCCACGTCGCCGAGGGGCGCACCCACGCGACCCGGCCCTTCGACACCACACTGTTCCTGGCCTGCGTGCCGGGCGAGCGCGCCGAACGACGGCTGGCCGACGAGGCGGCGCGACAGGAGGTCCCCTCCGGAGGCGTGTTCGGCGTCGGTGGCACCCCCGCCCAGATCGCCGACGGGGTGGCGCCCTACCTCGCCGCCGGAGTGGACGCCGTCGCGTTGCAACCACTGGACTCGGCGGACGGCATGGCTGACTTCATCGCCACCGCGGGGCAGGTGCGCTCGCTCGTGCCGTGAGACCTAGAAGCGGTTGCGGTGGATGATGATGAGCTGGGGCTGCTGCTGCACCACCGGGGCGTTGGCGGTGATCTGGCTGTTTCCCGGCGAGACGCACTGCGTGGCCGAGCCGACGTCGGTGCAGCTGAGCGGTGACGCGGCGGCCGTGGGTGCCACGGCGATCGCGAGGGCCGCACCTCCTGCGAGGGCCATCGGGGTCAAGTAACGGGAAGCGAAGTGCATGTTGAGTCCTTTGAGCCGCGGAACGCGGCAATCATCTTCTAACTAACTACTTGTTCAACGTCATTGAGACGCAGACCATTCCGTCGCCTACCCGCGGTGTGGCACCGGACACAGACGGAATGAAAACCCCTGCGGTGCAGGTTCAACCCTTTAGACCGGCACGAAGGAAACTCCGCTCCGGAAGAGCGTCCGAATCGCGGCAAGAAGGCCACGACTCGAACACGTTCGACATGAAGGGATGACAATCATGAAGAAGATTCAGAAGCTCGGCTTTGCCACGATCGTCGCCGGTGGACTCGCCGCCAGCGCCCTTGGACTCTCGGGTGCCGCGCAGGCCGACATCGACCACCACGCGTTCATCAACGACATCACGCAGCAGGTCAACGTGCCGCACGTCGACACGACTGTTCACCAGAGCCGCTAACTCAGACACCGAAGGGGGCATCCGCACCGCGGATGCCCCCTTCGTCGTGCCCGGGGCCTGCGCGCTAGGACCGGGTGACGGCGTCGATCGCGCGGTAGATCCGCTGCTCGCTGACCGGTCGCGCGGTACCGAGTTGCTGGGCCCACAGACTCACCCGGAACTCCTCGATGAGACGCGCGACGTCCCGGACGTCGTCGGCCCCGGCCCTGGTCGGCGACAGCGCGGCCACCAGGTCGTCGTACGCGTCCTGTAGGTGGTGCACCCGGTCCATCCGCTCCCGGTCGGCCACCAGGCCCTGGGGCAACCGCTCGAGTCGACGGCCGATGGCCGTCAGGTAGCGGGCCAGGTCGAGCAGGTGCGTGGCGCCCGTGGCGGCGACGAAGCCCGGAGGTAGCAGCGCGGCCAATTGCGCGCGGATGTCGGCGACCGCGTCGGCCTGGGCGGGTACCGGCGTGGCGGGCAGCGCCACCTGCACGTCGTGCAACGCCGTCAGCACCCGCTGAACCCGGGTGAGGACGTCCCGCGTGGTGGGGGCGATGGCCGCCGCGACCCGTTCGAGTAGGGCGGTGAACTCGGCCCGGCTCCACACCGGTTTCGGCGCGAGGCCGGCCACGGCGGCGTCGGCGCAGTCGTCCAGCAGCGCGGCCAGTGATCCGTCGGGATTGCTGCCGAGCACCAAACGGGTCCGGGTGTCGAGCTGCTTCTCCAGTGCCTTCGTCGGCGACGGCACCGCCAGTCGAAGCAGTCGCCGGGTGCCCTTCCCCATGGCGGCACCCTGCTCGGCGGCGGTGGCGAACACCCGCAGGCTGACCGTCGTCCCGTCGTCGACCAGGGCGGGGTAGCCGCGGACCGCGCGGCCACCGCCCGCCGTATCGACGACGCGAGGGAGGTCGTCGAGGTCCTCGGGCCAGGTGCGCAGCCCGGTCCGTTCGAGATCGCCGGCAAAGGCCTGGGCGACGGCGTCGCGCACCGGCGCGGCGAGCCGTTCCTGAAGGACGCCGAGGTCCTTGCCGCGGGCCAGCTCGGTGCCGTCGCCGGCCTCGACGGAGAAGGTGACCCGCAGGTGGTCGGGCAGCTTGCCGAGGTCGAAGGCGTCGACGGGGACCAGCACGCCGGTGCGACGGCGCAGCTCCCGCTGCAGTGCGTCCAGCAGCGACCCGGCACTGGGATCCAGCGATCCGACGACGGCCCGTGCGGTGTCCGGCGCGGGAACGAAGTTGCGCCGCAAGTCCTTTGGCAGCGACTTGATCAGCGCGGTGACCAGCTCCTCGCGCAATGCCGGTACGTGCCAACCAAATTCGTCACCGCCGAGGCGAGCGAGCACCTCGACCGGGACGTGCACCGTGACGCCGTCGTCCTCCCGGCCCGGTTCGTAGCGGTAGGTCAGGGGCAACGACAGGTCGTCGGCCTCCCAGGTGTCGGGCTGATCGGCGTCGGCGTCGTGGCGCAGCAGATCGTCCCTGGTGAACGTCAGCAGGTCCGGCGTGCGGTGCCGCTGCTTCTTCCACCATCCGTCGAAGTGCCGCGCCGACACCACCTCCGGCGGCACCCTGGCGTCGTAGAGGGCGTGAATCTCGTCGTCGTCGACCAGCAGGTCGCGCCGTCGGGCCCGCTCCTCCAGCTCGGCGAGCTCCTCGCGCAGCCGGGTGTTGTCGCGGTAGAAGTGGTGCCGGGTGTCCCAGTCGCCCTCGACCAGGGCGTGCCGGATGAACAGGTCCCGTGCCACCACCGGGTCGACCTGTGCGTACCCGATGCGTCGGCGGGCCACCAGCGGCAGGCCGTAGAGGGTGACGCGTTCGTAGCCCATCACCGCACCCCGCCGGGCGTCCCAATGCGGTTCGCTGTAGGTGCGCTGCACCAGGTCGCCCGCGACGCGTTCGACGACCTCGGGCTCGACACGTGCCGCAATCCGTCCGAACAGTCGACTGGTCTCCACCAGGTCGGCGACGACCACCCAGCGGGGCGGCTTCTTCGACAACACCGAACCCGGTGCGAGCACGAACTTCGAGTTGCGCGCGCCCGCATAGTCTCTGCCGTCGCCCTCGCGTAAACCGACGTGCGACAACAATCCCGCGAGCAGGGCGGCGTGCACCCTCGCCGGGTCGGCGGGTTCCTGGTCGTCGCTCTCGCGGATGCCGAGGTCACGCGCGATGCTGCGCAGCTGCCCCGTCAGGTCCTGCCACTCCCGGATGCGCAGGTAGTGCAGGTACTCGGTGCGGCACATGCGCCGGAAGGCGCTGCCCGACAACGCCCGTCGCTGCTCCCCGAGGTACCGCCACAGGTTCAGGTACGAGGTGAAGTCGGAGAACTCGTCGGCGAACCTGGCATGCTTCTGCCGCGCCGACTCCTCGTGGTCGGTCGGCCGCTCGCGCGGATCGGGGATCGACAGTGCCGCAGCGAGAACCAACACCTCGCGAACGCACCCCTCGGCGTCGGCGGCCAGGATCATCCGGCCGATCCGGGGGTCGAGTGGGAGTTTCGCGAGCCGGCGGCCCAGCTCGGTGATGGCGCCGTCACCGTCGAACGCACCGAGTTCGCGCAGCAGTTGCACGCCGTCGCGGATGCTGCGCGCGTCCGGCGGATCGAGGAAGGGGAAGTTCTCGATGTCACCAAGACCCAGGGCGGCCATCTGCAGGATGACGGCGGCGAGGTTGGTGCGCAGGATCTCGGGATCGGTGTAGCGGGGGCGGAGTTCGAAGTCGGTCTCCGAGTACAGCCGGATGCACACGCCCGGTGCGGTGCGCCCCGAGCGGCCCGCGCGTTGCGCGGCCGACGCCTGCGAGATGGGCTCGATCGGCAGCCGCTGCACCTTGGTGCGCCGGCTGTACCGCGAGATGCGAGCCAGGCCCGGGTCGACGACGTAGCGGATGCCCGGCACGGTCAGTGACGTCTCGGCGACGTTGGTGGCCAACACGATTCGCCGTGCCGATCGACCCGGCTGAAAGACCTTCTGCTGTTCGGCGGTCGGCAGCCGCGCGTACAGCGGCAGCACCTCGGTGTTGGGGTTGAGCGCGTCGCGGAGCGACTCGGCGGTGTCCCGGATCTCCCGCTCGCCGGACAGGAACACCAGGACGTCGCCCGGCGGCTCGGCCTCCAGTTCGCGGACCGCGTCGACGATCGCCTCGGTCTGGTCGCGCACCTCGGTGCGGATCACGTCGTGGTCCGGGTCGTCGGGATCGTCCTCGTCGTCGGAAGATACCGGGAGTTCCAGTGGGCGGTAACGGATTTCGACGGGATAGGTGCGGCCCGACACCTCGACGACGGGTGCCGGGCCCTCCGGTCCCCCGAAGTGCGCGGCGAACCGGCCCGGCTCGATGGTCGCCGAGGTCACGATCACCTTCAGGTCGGGCCGGCGCGGCAACAGCTCCCGCAGATAGCCGAGCAGGAAGTCGATGTTGAGGCTGCGTTCGTGGGCCTCGTCGAGGATCAGCGTGTCGTAGCGCAGCAGCCTTCGGTCGCGCTGGATCTCGGCGAGCAGGATGCCGTCGGTCATCAGCTTGACCAACGTGCGGTCGCTGGCGTGGTCGTTGAACCGGACGGTGTAGCCGACCGCCTCGCCGAGCGGGACACCCAACTCGTCGGCGATGCGCTGGCCGACGGTGCGCGCGGCGAGCCTGCGCGGTTGGGTGTGGCCGATGGTGCCCCGGATGCCGCGGCCCAACTCGAGGCAGATCTTCGGCAGCTGGGTGGTCTTGCCCGACCCGGTCTCACCGGCGACCACGACCACCTGGTGGTCGCGGATGGCGGCGGCGATGTCGTGGCGCTTCTCGCTGACCGGCAGGTCGGGATAGGAGATCTCGGGCACGGCCGCGAGCCGGGTGGCGACGAGGGCTTCCGCCGTGGCGAACTGACCGGCGAGCTTCGCCAGGGTTTCCGGGTTGGCTCCGCTGCCCCGAAGCCGACGCCGCAGCCGGTCGGCGTCGCGGATCGTCAGGCCGTCGAGGCGCGCACGCAAGTCGCGCAATTCGTCGCCGGACACTCGGTCAACGATAGGCGGTCGACCACGGAGGTTCAGCGGCGCCAGAAGTCGTACTCGTCGCGGCCCGGCCGGAACCCGGCCGCCTCGACGACGTCGACGGCCACGTCGAACTTGTCCCCGACCCGGACGGGGACGTGGGCGTCGCTCCCGAAGGACACCGCCCCGCCACCCTCCTCGTACCACCACCGCATCAGGTCCACCGACGCGAGCGGGCTGGAGGTGTTGAGTTCCAGCGGCCGCCCGGAGCTGGCAAGCGCGCGGAACACCGTCCGGTACTCCTCCTCGAAGTCGGCCTCGCGGTACCGGCCCTCGCGCGCCGCGGGCCAGTAGCGCCGCGGGTAGTCGCAGTGGGCCAGCACCTCGAAGACGTCGGATCCCTCGACGAGACGCAGCAGCTCGGCGAAGTAGTCCCGCACGACCTCGTCGGCGGGCCGCGATCGGAAGACGTGGTTGGCGTAGACGAGCTTGCCGTCGTGGACGATCGAGTGCAGCGACCCGAGTACGCGGTCGAAGCGCCCCGACCTCAGCACCGCCGCGACGCTGCCCGCGAAGAGGTGGGGTTCGCCGGCCTCGATGCCGGACAGGATGCGCAGCCCGGGAAACTCGTGACGGCAGCGCTCGATGCTTCCCAGGTACTCGTCGACGTCGACCGGGAGCACGCGCTTGCGAGCGCCGACCAGGGCACCCGTCGGCGGACGGTCGAGGTCGCCCCAGTCGGTGAAGTCGACGTGCTCGGTGAAGGCGACCGCGGGCAACCCGATCTCGACGGCACGGCGACAGGTGTTCACCATGGAGGCGTCCGGTCCGGTGTCCCAGGAGAACTCGGTGTGGACGTGGTTGTCCGAGGGAAGAGTCACGCAGCCCACAGTGGCATGGTCGGCGGGCCTGGGTATGAACGAGTGATGGCTCCGAACCGAATCCACCGGACGGTGGTCGCGGTTCTGCTGACCGTGCTGACGGCGTCGGCGTGCGTCGATGCCCCGCCCGCGCCGATCGCGCCGGAGCCGTCGTCGACCGCCGCACTGCCGCCACCCGGGGCACCGCCCGGGTCCGGTCCGCGGTACGTGGCGATGGGCGACTCGGCCGCGGCGGCGCCGCTGGTGCCCGACCAGGCCGAGCCCGTGGGGTGCCTCAAGTCGACCAACGACTACCCGTCGGTGCTGGCCCGCCGCATCGGGGCGGCGTCGTTCACCGACGTGACGTGCAGCGGAGCGCGTACCGAGGACCTCGTTTCGCACTTCCAGCCCACCCGCACCGGTTCGGTGCCGCCCCAGCTGGACGCGGTGACCGCCGACACCCAGTTGGTCACGGTCACGATCGGTGGCAACGACGTCGACCTGCCGACCATCGCCGCCAAGTGCCGTCGGACCAGCCTGGACGTACCACCCTGTTCGCCGGACCTGGTCGTCGACGGCGCGGACTCCATCTCCACGGCCATCGAGGCCAAGGCCGACGGTTGGTCCGACCTCGTCGACGACATCCGTGGGAGGGCGCCGTCGGCCCGGGTGATCCTGGTCGGCTACGGCACCTACGTCCGGCCGCAGGGGTGCTTTCCCGACGAGCCCATCAATCCGGTCGACGCCGCCTACTTCCAGGCCAGGGTCGACGAATTGGACGAGCGGTTGTCTCGGGTGGCCGCCGATCGGGGCGTCGAGTTCTTCGACGTCCGGCCGCTGTCGGTGGGGCACGACATCTGCGCGGCGCCGCAGGATCGCTTCGTCGAGGGCTTCGCGCCGGTCAGCCCGGCGGCGCCGCTGCATCCCAACGGGGCGGGCGCCCGCGCGGTGGGGACGGCCCTGGCGGACTACGTCGCCGCGGGCCGGTGAGTCAGCGGTCGGGCGACCAGTAGTCGAGCATCTCCGCGAAGGTGTCGAACGCCGGCCGTGAGACGCCGTAGGTGGCCTCGAAGTGGATGCTCAGGGGGAAGCCGAGGTCGGCGACGCCGTCGAGCACCCGCTTGTAGAGGTCGAGCATTTGCTTGCGCTTGAAGGCCGGGTCGGCGGCGGCCAATTCCTTGACGAAGGCCTGCTCGGCGGCGACGGCGGCGTTGCCGGGGTCCTGGATCAGCCAGTTGACGAGGCCAACGTCGGTCTCCATCTTCGGCACGAAACCGAACGACAGCAGAATCTCGGGGCGGTGGTCGGTCGCCTTCGCGAAGTCGGTGAGGAAGCCGACGACCGCGTCGGAGTACAGCAGCTGCGTCATCCCGTAGGTCGCGCCCTGGTCGCACTTGAAGTTGAAGCGGCCGTGTTCGCCGTCGCGGGTGGGGATCAGGATCGCACCGCGGTTGGGCACGACGCCCTGGTAGAGCGACAGTGCGTCGGTGGGCGCGACGCCCGCACCCTCGCCGTCGGCCATCGTGCGCGGGACGCCGACGAAGGCGATGCCGTCGAAACCGGCGGTCAGCAGCTCGCCGAGGCGTCGTTCGAGTGCCGGCTGGTCGAGGAACGACGTCACCTGCGTGCACAAGCCGTTCATGTCCGGCAGCTCCGGCCGGATGATCGACCAGTATTCGAGGACGTCGAGCTTCGGCTTCATCTCGATGGGACGGTCGCCGTCCTCCTCGATCATGCCGGGGATCATGACGTGCTTGATGCGGCCCTCGATGCCGGCGTCCTTGGCCAGCTGCAGCACCTTGTGGGCTTCGTCGACGGCGTAGGCCGCGCCGCGGTCGACGTTGGGCGGCACGAGTTCCAGCGCGATGGTGTTGAGGGCCAAGGGACTGCTCCAATTCACATCATGGAATTCACGTCGGGCGGCATGCCGGAACGATCGACGCTCCGTTGCGCATGACCCGAGATTTGCGGGCCGTCGGGACGACACCCTACCGATTCGTCTGCAAGCGGCGGGGCTCACACCGGCCCGCACCCATTGAAGTTAGGCAATGCTAGCCTTGCCAAATGCGGATTTTTAGTCGTGCCCTACACGCACCACGTGCCCTGGCCCTTGCCTCCACGGTCCTTCTCGGGGCGGCTCTCGTCGCCGGATGCGGCAGCTCGTCCACCCCGGCGAACGAGTCGACGTCCTCGGCCGCCGCCGGTGACACCGTGACGGTGTCGCACAAGTTCGGCGAGACCACGATTCCGGCCGACCCGAAGCGCGTCGTCACCGCCGGATGGATCGACCAGGACTTCGTGCTGTCGCTCGGCGTGGTGCCGGTCGGCAGTCGCGGCGGCTACTTCGAGAACTACGACAGCTTCCCGTGGGTCCAGCAGGAGACCGGCGGCAAGGGCGTCCCCGCCATCGAAGGTGACTCCATCAACTTCGAGGGCATCGCCGCGGCCAAGCCCGACGTCATCTTCGCGATCAACGAGACCGTCGACCAGAAGACCTACGACCGGCTCTCGCAGATCGCCCCCACCGTCGTCCAGTCCGCGGACTACCCGGACGAGGAAACGCCGTGGAACGTCCAGCTGATGACGACCGGCAAGGCGCTTGGCCGCGAAGAGCAGGCCCAGAAGCTCGTCGACCAGGTCAACGCCAAGTTCGACGAGGCCAAGGCCGCCCATCCCGAGTTCGCGGGCAAGAAGCTGGTCTCCGACTTCACCTCGGAACCCAACGCGCACTACGTCATCGGCAAGGGTGACCCGCGCAACGCGATCTTCGACGGACTCGGGCTCGACACCGGCGGAACCATCGGCGACGTCTCCGAGGAGAAGCTGAACCTGCTCGACGGCGAGGCCCTCTTCGTCAACGGCCTCGGCAAGGAACAGCTGGCCGACGTCCCGGCGTTCCAGCGGCTCAACGTCGTTCGCGACGGCCGCACCCTGTACGCGGGCTCGGACTCCACCCTCAGCGGTGCGATCGCCTTCCACGGACCCAACGCCATGATGTACGCCCTCGACCTGCTGGTCCCCCAGCTGTCCAACGCCTACACGGGTAAGCCGGTCGAGGATCTCTCCAACGCCTGAGCACCCCCGCGCGCGAGCAGTCTTTGCGCGAGCAGTCTTTGCGCGAGCAGACGTAAACAGCCCTGAATCGACGAGATTCAGGGCCGTTTGCGTCTGGTCGCGGGGTCTCAGTCGGCCAACTCGGCCGCGATGAGCGGGCCCAGCCGATCGAGCACTTCGGCGTCCATCAGCTCGGAGTGTGCGCAGTCGAGCGAGACCACCTTCAGCTCGCCGCCGACGTGAGCGCGCCAGCCCTCCGACGCCACCCCGGTCAGGTTCATCTCCAGCTGCGTGGCGTCGACGAAGAACACGTCCCCGTCGTAGCGACCGTAGTCCGCTCCCGCCGTCAATCGTTCTGCCGCGACGTAGTTCTCGACGACCCGGGCGATCTGCACGTCGTCGAGTATCGAGATCGCGTCGCCACTGGTCCGCACCAGGGCGACGGCCTCGTCGACGGTCATCGTGGCACCGGGGTCGACGGAGAAGCCCATCTCTCGGAGCAGGCCGGCCAACACGGTCGCCGGGTCGAACTCGTCGGCATCGGCGACCACGTCGGTGCGCGCGTCGAGCATCCCCACGAACGTCACCTCGCGGCCGCGGCGGACCAGTTCCTCGGCGACGAGCAGCGCCATCGAGCCGCCGAACGACCACCCGAGGAGCCGGATCGGCCCCCGCGGTGCGACCTCGCCCGCCCTGTCGGCGTACTCGGCGGCGAGGGTGCCGATGTCGTCGGGCAACCGCCCGCCGTGGAACAGTGGCGATTGCAGTCCGTACAGCGGAACGTCCTGCGGCAGATGCCGTTTCAGTCCGGCGAACTGCCAGCTCAGCCCGCTGGCCGGGGCCAGGCAGAACAGCGGCGCCGCCGCGCCGGCCGCGCGCAGTGGAAGCACGGGCGCCAAGCCGTCGACGGTCCCGCCAAAGTCGTCCAGCAACGCCGCTACCTCGGCGACGGTCGGGGCGACCATCAAGCCCGCCACCGGCACGTCGACGTCCAGCTCCCGGCGAATGACCGAGGCCAGCCGCACCAGCAGCAGCGAGTGCCCACCGAGGGCGAAGAAGTCGTCGTCGACGCTCGTCACGGCGACCCCGAGCACGTCGGAGAACAGGTCGCACAGGCGCTGCTGCAACGCGGTCTCCGCGGGTCGTCCAGTGCCCGAGACGATCTGCGGGTCCGGAAGCGCCTTGCGGTCCAGTTTGCCGCTGGGCGTCAACGGATACGACGCGAGTTCGACGAACGCCGACGGCACCATGTGGATCGGCAGCGACGCGAGCGCATGCGTCCGCAGCGCGTCTGTGTCTGTCCCCTCGGAGCCCTCGGCGCGCAGGTAGTACGCCACCAGCACGTCACCGCGGACGACGACGCGTGCCGAGGCCACCGACGGGTGGGTGCCCAGGACGGTCTCGATCTCGCCGGGTTCGATCCTGACGCCGCGCAGCTTGATCTGCTCGTCGGTACGGCCGAGATACTCGAGCATCCCGTCGCGCCGCCAACGCACCGCGTCGCCGGTCCGGTACATCCGCGCGCCGGCCTCGAACGGATTGGCCACGAAGCTCGCGGCGGTCAGCCCGTGCCGGTGCAGGTAGCCGTCGGCCAGTTGCACGCCGGCCAGGTACAACTCGCCGGGGGCGCCCACCGGGACGGGGTTGAGGTACGCGTCGAGCACGTAGACGCGGACGTTCCACCCCGGCACCCCCAGGGCGACCGGCCCGCCGTCGGCCGTCCACCCGAGGACGTCGACTGACGCCTCGGTGGGGCCGTACAGGTTGTGCAGCGGGACGTCGAGCACGTCGGCCAAGCGGGCCGCCACGTCGGCCGCCAGCGCCTCCCCGCCGACGGTGACCCGAGTCAGGGACGTGCAGCGCGCGGCTCGCGGCTCCTCCAGGAACAGCTCGAGCATCGACGGGACGAAGTCGACCGCGGTGACCCGCTCGGAGACGATCGTTTCGGCCAGGTAGCCGGGGTCGCGGTGCCCGCCGGGGCGAGCCACCACCAGCGTCGCGCCAACGCTCAACGGCCAGAAGACCTCCCACACCGAGGTGTCGAAGCTGATCGGCGTCTTCACCAGCATCCGGTCCTCGGACCCCAGCGGGTAGGCGTCCTGCAGCCACGCAATGCGATTCACGATGCCTGCGTGCGGCACCGCCACGCCCTTGGGTCGTCCCGTCGAACCGGACGTGTACAGGACGTACGCCAGCTGTCGGGGGTCGACGTCGGTCGGCGGCGCCACCGCAGTGTCACCGCTCGCGCACACCACCGTGTACGGGTCGTCCAGTACCACGGCGGGGTTCGCGTCGGAGGTCATGAACGCCAACCGATCCGCGGGATACTCGGGGTCCAGCGGCAGGAACGCCGCACCCGACTTCGCGATGGCGACCAGGGCGACGATCAGCTCCACCGACCGGGGCAGCGACACCCCGACGATTGCGCCCGGGTGGGCGCCGTCCTCGACGAGCTGGGCGGCGAGGCGGTCCGACCACCCGTCGAGCTCGGCGTAGCTCAGCTCCCGCCCGTCGAACACCACGGCGGTCGCGGTCGGCGTGAGCGTCGCCTGCCGAGACACCAACGCGCCCAATCCCATTGAGGGAACGTCGTGGGCGGTGCGGTTGCGCTCGCCCACCAGGTCGTCGAGCTCGCCGTCACCAAGCAGCTCGACGGCCCCGATTGGCAGGTCGGCAGCCACCGCGCCCTCGCCCAGGATGCGCACCAACCGCGACGTCAGGGTTCGTACCGTCGACTCGTCGAACAGGTCGGCCCCGTACTCGGCCATGATCGTGGCGCCACCCTCGGCACCCCCGTCGATCACCGTGAAGCCCAGGTCGAACATGGCCGCCGACGTGTCGGGTTCGACCCATTGCGTGGGCAGGCCGAACATGTCGGCGTCCGCGCCGTCGCGCCGGTGATAGCCGACGAAGACCCCGAACAGCGGATTGCGGCCCGCGACGCGTGGCGGGTTGAGGTCCTCGACCAGTCGTTCGAAGGGCAGCTCCTGGTGGGCGAATGCGGCCAGGTCGGCCGTCCGGACCCGGGTCAGCAGGTCGCCGAACGACGGGTTGCCCGCGACGTCGACCCGCAGCACCACGGTGTTGACGAAGAAGCCGATCACGTCGTCGAGCGCGGCGTCGGCTCGGCCGGCGACCGGTGTCCCGACCACTATGTCGTCCCCTGCGCCCAACCGGTGCAGAAGCACCGCGACCGCGGCGTGCAACACCATCAACACGCTGACCTGGCGCTCGGCGGCCAGATTGCGCACCGCCGCAGCCACTTCCGCCGGGAGCTCGACGTCGACGGTGCCGCCGACACCGCTGGGCCTGGTTGGCCTGGGACGGTCGGTCGGCAGGGTGAGCTCGTCGGGCGCGCCGGCGAGCGCCGCGCGCCAATGGGTCAGCCGTTCGTCGCCGATGGACGCCAGCAGTTCGCGTTGCCACAACGCGTAGTCCGCGTACTGCACCGGCAGGTCGGGCAGGTCCGGGTCGGTGCCGACGACCCTGGCCGCGTACGCGCGGTTCAGGTCGGCGACGAAGGGCGCGTCCGACCACTCGTCGGTGGCGATGTGATGCAGCAGCACGACCACGGCGTGGTCGTCGGTGCCGACCCGGATGACGTCGACGCGCAACGGGATCTCCGACGCCAGGTCGAAGGCATGCCGCGCGGAATTCGCGATCTGCGCCGCGACGTCGGTCTCGGCGCGGTCGAGAACCCGCAGCGGCACGGGGGTTCCGGCGGCCAGGATGCGTTGGAACGGGACACCGTCGCGGTCGCCGAAGACCGTTCGCAGCGCCTCGTGGCGGTCCACGACGTCGCCGAGAGCGGCACGCAGCGCCTCGACGTCGAGCGGGCCGCGAACCCGGAACACCAGCGGATAGTTGTAGGCCAGCCCGGTCTCGCCAAGGCGGTCGAGGATGAGCAGGCGTTCCTGCGCGGGTGAGGTCGGCACCACCTCGGGGCGCTGCGCCGCGACCAGCGCCGGCCGTGGTGCCCGGGCGGTCCGTTGCGAATCCACCAGGGCCGCAAGCGCACCGACGGTCGGAGCGTCGAAGACGTCGCGGATCGACGTCTCGACGCCGAGCGCGGTCCGAACAGCACCGATCAGACGAATGCTCAGCAGGGAGTGGCCGCCGAGGTCGAAGAAGTCGTCGTCCACGCCGACGTCGTCCAGACCCAGCACGTCGCCGAAGATCCGGCAGAGCGCCTCCTCGGTCGCGGTCTGCGGGGCCCGGCTCGGCGCGCGGTGGGTGGCGGGGTCGACCTGAGGCAGCGCTCTAATGTCGAGCTTTCCGTTGTCGGTCAACGGAAGTCGGTCGAGCACCGCGATCGCCGAGGGCACCATGTAGCCGGGCAGGGCACCCTTGAGGTGGGTGCGCACCCCGCCGATGAGCGACGCGGCGTCCTCGTCGGAAAGCGCCAGCCCACCCGTGGGCACCACGTAGGCGATCAGCTGGTGTGACCCGGAGGTCTTCGGGTCGGGGCGGGCGACCACCGCGGCCTGCGACACGCGCGGATGGGCGGCGATGGCACTCTGCACGTCGCCGACTTCGACGCGATAGCCACGGATCTTGACCTGGTCGTCGGTGCGGCCCAGGAAGTCGAGGTTCCCGGCCCGATCGTCGGCGGCGCGGCGGCGCACCACCAGGTCCCCCGTCCGGTACATCCGGCCGTCGGTCTCGAAGGGGTTGGCCACGAATCGGCCTGCGCTCAACCCCGGTTGGTTGAGGTAGCCGCGGGCGAGACCCGCACCGGCAATGTACAGCTCGCCGGCGACACCGTCGGGGACGGGCCGCAGCCACGGGTCGAGGATGTGTGCCCTGGTGTTCCAGATCGGCGTTCCGACGGTCGACGTCGCGCTGTCGTCGGTCCCACCACCGAGGGTGTTGATGGTGTACTCGGTGGGTCCGTAGAGGTTGTAGCCGTAGCTGGTCTCGCTGTCGCGCAACCGGTCCCAGACCGCGGCCGACACCGCCTCACCACCCAGCAGCACCAGGACCGGCGGATGCCCACCGGGTGAGAGGAGGCCCTGGTCGAACAGCAGCTGCGCGTAGGTGGGTGTCACGTTGACGACGTCGACCTCGTACCGGTGGCAGTAGGCAACCAACGCGGTTGCGTCCCTGCGCAAGTCCTCGTCGCAAATGTGAACCTCGTGGCCTTCGATGAGCCACAGCAGCTCCTCCCACGACATGTCGAAGGAGAACGACACCGTGTGGGCGATCCGAAGCCGTCGCCCACCGGCCTTGGCGATCGCCGGTGCGAAGATGGCCTCGCGGTGGTTGAGGTGCATGTTGGTCAGGCCGCGATGCGGGGTGACGACGCCCTTCGGCTTGCCCGTCGACCCCGAGGTGTAGATGACGTAGGCGGGGTGGTCCAGCGAGGGCGTGACACCGTCCCAATCCGGCGCCTCCGCGGCGAGTCGAGCGGCCACGTCCTCGTCGTCGAGCACGACGACCGGGCAGTTCGGCGGCGCGACGGCCGCGATGCGCGATGCCACGGCCGAGGTGGTCAGCAGACGGACCGGTCCCGCGTCGTCGAGCATGATCGCCAACCGCTCGTCCGGGTAGTCCAGCTCGAGCGGCAGGTAGGCGGCGCCGGCCCGCAACACCGCGAACAGTGCCACCACCGCGTCGACGGATCGCGGAATGGCAAGCGCCACCGTCTGTTCTGGACCGATGCCGCTACCCCGCAACCGCCGGGCCAAGCGGTTGACCCGCTCGTCCAACGTCCGGTAGTCGACGCTGTCGTCCCCGCACACCAGTGCCGTCGCCCGGGGCGACTCCACGCAGCGCTCGGCCAGCAGGTCCATCACCGTGGCGGCGGGCAGGTCGTGGCGGGTTGCCGCGTCGTGCGCCGTCAGCGCGCCGGTCTCGGCCGGCAGCGGCATGGGCACCGCCGCCAGAGTCGCTGCACCGTCGGCGATCTGGAGCATGGTCTGGCGCAGACGGTCGAGCAGCCGCTGGGCGTCGGCCCGGTCCACCACGTCCGGCCGGTATTCGAGCTTCACCCAGAGTTCGCGGCCGGGCGAGGCCACCCAGGTCAGCGGGTAGTGCGACGCGTCGACCGAATCGTGGCCGACGATGCCGTACTCCGACTCCATGTCGGTGAAGGTGTCGTCGTCCAGGAAGTTCTGCAGCACGTACAGGCTGTCGAACAACGGGCCGCTGCCCGAGCCCAACGCGCGCTGGATGTCGCCGAGGCCGAGGTACTCGTGGTCCATCAGGGCCAGGCGTTCGGACTGCACGGCCCGCATCGTCTCGGTGACCGAGCGGCCCGGTTCGAGCCGCACCCGGGTCGGGACCGTGTTGAGGAAGAGTCCGATGACGTCCTCGATGCCCTCGAGGTCGGTCGGCCGCCCGGCCACGGTGGAGCCGAACACCACGTCTTCGCTCCCGGTTTCGTACGCGAGCACCATGGCCAGCGCGGTGCTGACGAGGGCGTTCAGGGTAACCCCCGCGTCGCGGGCCGCCTGCAGCAACGTCGCGCTCTGGTCCTCGGTCAGCGTGAAGTCCAGGCGCAGCGCCAGCGTGGGCTCGGTGCCCACGGCGGCGGGGACCAGGAGGGTGGGTGCGGCCAGGTCGGCCAACGCCGCGGCCCACCGCCCCGCCGACGCGTCCCGGTCCTGGCGGTCGAGCCACCGTAGATAGTCGGTGAAGTGGGCGGTCGGCTCGGGCAGTCGAGCCGCGACACCCGTTCTCGCCGCTGCGTATTCGGCGAACAACTCACGCAGCAATTGCTCACGCGACCAACCGTCCAGCAGCAGGAAGTGGTAGCTGAAGATCAGGCGGTCGCGGTCGGCGGTCCGGGCGATCGTCATCCGGGCCAGCGGCGGGGAGTCCAGGTCGAAGGTGCGGAGCCGGTCGGCCGCGGTGATCTCGGCCAGCCGGGCGTCGAGGTCGTCGGGTGCCACGTCGGTCAGATCGATCAACTCCGGCTCACAGACCGGGTCCTTCGCGATCGCGGCAACCGGATGCGGCAGTCCGTCGGCGAGGAAAGCCGAGCGCAGCACCGGGTTGCGCGCCATCACCGCCGAGTACGCGGTGCGCAGGGCGTCGGGGTCGACGGGTTCGGCGAACTCGAAGACGTTCTGCACGATGTACACCGCGGCTTGGGCGTAGCTGGCTTGGAAGTACACCCCCTCCTGCAGCGGCGACAGCGGCCAGATGTCCTCGACGCCAGGCGTCGTCGCGGCGGTCACCCGGTCGACGTCGGCCTGGGACAGGTCGACGAACCTCAGGTCCGACGGCGTCAGAGAGGGTGCGGACGGGCCGCCGTCGAGCTGGTCGAGCTGACCCAGCTCGCGTAGCACCGCCGTCCAGTGGTCCGCCAGCTCGACGACGGGCTCCTCGCCCAGTTCGCCATCGGCGTAGGTGAGCGTCGCACGCAGCACCGGTCCGTCGACGGTGTCGTCGCAGACGGCGTTGACCTCCAGCAGATACGGCGTACCGAGGTCGGGGTCGGGGGCACCGCGCAGCGTGGCCACCTCGGGTGCCGAGTCCCAGTCCGCCGTGCCGTCGGCCGCCCACCGACCGAGGTAGTTGAACAGCACCTGCGGCGCGGGCAGGCGCCCGAGCGCCGCTGCGGTGCGCGGGTTGCAGTAGCGCAGCTGACCAAATCCCAGCCCGCCGTCGGCGACCGCGCGCAGCCGCTCCTTGGTCTCCTTGAGAACGGCGACGTGGTCGTCGGTCGCGTTGCTGGACAACCGAACCGGCGCGATCGCGGTGAACCACCCGACGGTGCGCGAGAGGTCCATGTCGTCGCCCCACCCGTCGCGACCATGACGTTCCAGGTCCACCACCAGTGGTGCGTCCGGGTTGCCACCGCTGGCACTGCGCCAGCGTCGTACGGCCATGGACAACGCGGCCACCAACGTCTCGGTGACGTCGGCGTTGGCCATCGCGGGCACCGACGTCAGCAGCGGCAGCGTCTCCGCCGCCGTCAGGCGCACCTCGTGGTCGCGGGTCGCGCCCACGGTCAAACCCACCGTGTTGGCCCGGTCGTCGAGCTCACCGCCCGGCGCGAGGACCGAGGTCCAGTGTTCGAACTCCGCCAATCGTGCTGCCTGCTGCGCACTTTCGTTGACGGCCCTGGCGTACGACCGGATCGAGGTCGGGACCGCGGGCAGCGCGGGCCGGTTGCCGGCGCGCACCTGGTCGAAGGCCTCCCCCAGGTCGTCGACGAGGATGCGCCAGGAGACGCCGTCGATTGCGAGGTGGTGCACGGTTAGCAGCAGGCGGCCCTGCCGCTGCGGGCCGAGGTCGAACCACACGGCGTCGACCAACGCTCCCGTCCCCGGGTCGAGGCGGTCGGCCGCCGCGTCGGACTGCAGGCCGATCGCGTCGACGAATTCGTCGTCGGTGAACCCGGAGGCGTCGACCCGACGGATCGAGACGTGCGGCGCCACAGCGGCTTCCAACGACCACAGCATGGGTGCGGGCCGATGCAGCCGCAGCCCGAGCGCGTCGTGTCGCGTGACGACGGCGTTGACCACCGCGTCGAGCTGCTCGGCCGTCGCTCCGGCCGGTGCTAGCAGCAGCTCGGCTTGGTTGAGACGGTCGACGCCGCCGCCGAGTTCGGCGAGCCGCTGCACGATGGGCGTCACCATGACCTCGCCGAGATCCGGTCCGGCGTCGGTGTCGTCGACGGCGGCCTGCCGCGGCGCCGCGGCGTCGGCCTCTCCGGCCAGTGCTGCGGGCGTCCGGCTGAGGAACACCTGCTGCGGGGTGATGTGGACGCCCTGGCGGCGGGCCCGGTTCACCAGCTGGATGGCGACGATGCTGTCGCCGCCCATGGTGAAGAAGTCGTCGTCGACTCCGACTGCGGCGCCCAGGATCTCGGTGTACAGCGCCGCCAGCAGTTCGGCGGTGCTCCCGGAGGCATCGGGGTCGACGACGGGTTGCGCGGTCGCGACGGGCGCCTCGGTGGGTGCGGGCAGCGCGGCGCGGTCCAGCTTGCCGTTGACCGTCAACGGCAGCGAATCCAGGACCACCAACGCGGACGGCACCATGTAGTCGGGCAGCCGGGTGGACAGTCGTGCACGGATCTCGGCGACGTCGACCCGGGTGCGACCGACCACGTATCCGACCAGCCGGCTGCGGCCCGTCTCGTCCTGACGGACCGCGGCGGCGGCGTTGGCCACGTCCGGCAGCGCTGCGAGCGCCGATTCGACCTCGCCGAGCTCGATCCGATAGCCGCGCACCTTGACCTGCTGGTCGGAGCGTCCGACGTACACGAGCTGACCGTCCTCGGTCCACATCGCGGTGTCGCCGCTGCGGTAGAGCCGTTCACCGTCGCCGTCGAACGGGTTGGCCACGAATCGCGACGCCGTGAGACCCGGCTTGCCGACGTACCCGCGCGCGATCTGACCGCCCGCGACGTAGATCTCGCCGACCACCCCCGTGGGTACCGGCTGAAGGGAGTCGTCTAGCAGGTGCATGCGCAGTCCCGGAATGGCGTCTCCGATCACGCTGCCGGTCGCACTCGTCGCGTCGGCGACCGCGAGCGGGCGGTGCGAGACGTGCACGCAGGTCTCGGTGATGCCGTACATGTTGACCAGCCGCGGCGAGTCGGCGTCGTGCCGCTCGTACCAGGGGACCAGCCGGCCGGTGTCCAGCGCCTCGCCACCGAAGACCACGTAGCGCACCGAACCAAGGGATGACGGACGTCCCCGTCGTCGGTCGGCCTCGATCAGGGGGTAGAACGCCGACGGGGTCTGGTTCAGCACCGTGACCCGCTCGGACTCCAGCAGCTCCAGGAAGCGGTCGGGGTCGCGGGCGACGGCCTGCTCGACGACCACCAGGTGACCGCCGTGCAGCAGCGGACCCCACAGCTCCCACACCGAGAAGTCGAACGCCGCCGAGTGGAACATCGTCCAGACGTCGTCGTGGCCGAACTCGAACAGCGTTGCGGTGCCGTCGAACAACGCTGCGACGTTGCGGTGGGTGACCGTCACGCCCTTGGGCAGGCCGGTGGAACCGGACGTGTAGATGACGTAGGCCGCGTGGTCCGCCACCAGCGCCGGTGCGTGCAGGGTACCGGGCTGCGGCCGGGCGGCGTCGTCGACGAGCACCACCGGCGTGGCCGCGGTCGAGACCCCGTCGGGTAGCCGGTCGACCCGGTCGACCAGGATGCAGACCGGTGCCGAGTCGACGACGATGTGGCGCAGGCGCGCCTCGGGTGAGTCGACGTCCAGCGGCACGTACGTTCCGCCCGCCTTGACCACGGCGAGCAGCGCGACGATCAGGTCCAGGGACCGCGGCAACGCAACGGCCACCCGGGATTCGGGCCGGACCCCGAGCCGGGTCAGCGTCGCGGCGACCGCCGAGGCCCTCTCGTCGAGTTCGGCGTAGGTCAGGCGGGCCGCGCCACAGCTGACCGCGGTGCGACCGGCGTGCGCGCCGGCCGCCGCGGTGAAGGCCTCGACGAGCGTGCGGTCGGGGCCACGGCGCGACTGCGTGGCGGCGACGAGGTCGCGTTCGGCGTCGGTGCGCAGGTCGACGTCGCCGACGGCGGTGTCCGGCGTCCCGGTGAACGCCGCCAGGATGCGCTCCACGCGTTCGGCGAAGCGGTCGGCCTGAGCGGCGGTGACCGCTTCGGCGTCGTACTTGATCTCCACGGTGAGACGGTCGTCGAGGTAGGCGACGAGCGACACCGGGTAGTGCGGCGCGTCGGTACCGGTGAAGCCCTCGAAGTGCACGGCGCGAGCGTCATTGGACGGTTCGTCGGCCACCGTCGGGAAGTTCTCGACGACCACCATGGTGTCGAAGAACTCGCGGACCCCGGCGAGCCTGGCCAGTTCGGCCAGGCCCAGGTGCTGGGCGTCCAGGACGGCGCTCTGCTGCTCCTGGAGGGCGGCCATGACCGCCGCGACCGACGTGTCGTGGTCCCAGGCCATCGGCACCGGCACCGTGTTGATCAGCAATCCGACGATGGAGTCGGTGCCCGCGAGCTCACCGCCGCGACCGGAGACCGTCGACCCGAACACCACGCGCCGCCGGTCGAGAAGCCGCCCGAGCAGCAGTCCCCACGCCCCGTGCACCACGGTGCCGAGGGTGACGCCACGCTCCCGCGCCGCCCGCGTCAGTGCCGCAGTGAGGTCAACCGAGAGTCGACGCACTGAACTGTGATGTTCACCAACGGCTTTCGGCTCGTCGAACAGAAGGGTCGGCTCGACCCCGGCCAGCGCCGTCGCCCAGGCCTGTCGGGCCGCGTCCTGGTCCCCGCCGCGGACGGCGTCGACGTGATCGCGCAGCGTTGCGGTCAACGGGGTCAGGCCCGCGCCGACGCCGAGCGCCGAGTTGTAGTGCGTGACGACGTCGCCGAACATCACGGGATACGACCAGCCGTCGGCGACGATGTGGTGCATGGTCTGAATCAGGCGGTGGTCGTGGGCGGTCAGCGACACCAACGCGTAGCGCACCAAGGGCGGGGCCGCGAGGTCGAACGGTCGCGAGAGTTGCTCGCGCGCAACGTCGTCCAGACGTTGGCGCACGACTCCCTCGTCGAGGTCCGACGCGTCGACCACGTCGAGGACGACGGGCACCTCGGCCCAGACGACCTGCGCGATCCGGCCGTCGCGCAGCTCGTGGAACCCGGCCCGCAACGCCTGGTGTCGCGCGATGACCGCACTCAGGCTGGCCCGCAACGCTTCCGGGTCGACCGGGCCCGACAGCTCGGCGATCTGCTGCACGCGGTAGGTGTCGACGTAGTCGTCGGAACCCGCACCGAGTGCGCCGTGGAAGTACATGCCCTCCTGCAGCGGCAACAGCGGCAGGACGTCCTCGACCGGTCCGGTCGACTGCCAGTCGTCCAGGTCCTCCTGGGTGACCTCGACGAGCGGAAAGTCCGACGGGGTGTGACCGGCCAGCGCGTCGCACCGGGTCAGGGCCGTCAACGTGGCCGACCACAGGGTGGCCAGCTCGTCGACGTCGCCGGCGTCCAGCAGACCACCCGGCCAGGCGAGCGTGACGGTCAGGCGGGTGCCGCCGGGACCGTCCTCGGCGATGGCGTTGATCTCCAGTGCCACTGCCGGATTGGTGGGGTCGACGCCCTCACGCAGACCACCGAAGTCGGCGACGGGTTCCCAGGCCTTGCCGCTGCCGCCCGAGAAGCGCCCGAGGTAGTTGAAGAGGATTTGGGGTGCGTCGCCGCGGACGGGCCGCTCGGCGTCGAGGTGGCGCAGCACGCCATAGCCGAGGCCGCGGCTTGGGGCCGAGCGCAGTTGCTCCTTGACCGACTTCACCGCCGTCGCGAGCTGCTGGCCCGCCTCGAGCACGTCAGTCCAGTCGAGCATGCCGGGATCGAGGCGCACCGGGTAGATCGCGGTGAACCACCCGATGGTCCGGGACAGGTCGAGGTCCCCCGCGACGAGTTCGGGTTCGCGGCCGTGTCCCTCGAGGTTCACCACCGCAGCACTCGTGTCATGCCCACGGTCGGCCCGCCAGCGGGCCAGCGCCAGCGCCAGCGCGGCGAGCAGCACGTCGTTGACCCCGCCGTGAATCGCCGCGGGCACCGAGGAGAGCAGTGCCGAGCTGACGTCGCCCGGCAGCGTAAAGCTCTGGGCGCGAACGGTCTCCGCCGTGTCGACGCTCGCGTCGAGGGGCCGGTGGCCCAGGTCGGGATCGGCAGTCGACAGCACGTCGTTCCAGTACGGCGCCTCGGCGTCGAACCGCGTCCCGGCAATCGCGCTCGACCACGTCCGGAACGAGGTCGGGACGGCGTCGAGCGCGGCGGGCCGGCCGGCGACGACGTCCGCCCACGCGGCCGCCAGGTCTTCGGTGACCACGCGCCACGACACGCCGTCGACGACGAGGTGGTGCACGACCAGCAGGAGTTGACCGTCGCGGTACCAGACGGCGCGGACCATCCGACCGTCTTCGGGGCTCAGGTCGGCGGCCGCCGCGGTGGTGGCCTCGGCGACGTCGGACGCGGTGAGGGCGCCGTCACGAACGGTCAGCAACGAGCCGGCCGCCACGGTCTCCTCCGGCACCGACAGCGTCCAGCCGGCGGTGCCGACGTCGAGTCGCGCACGCAACATGTCGTGGGTGTCCAACAGCGCCTGCAGCACGGCGTCGAGCTGACCGTCGGTGATGCCGGCCGGCGTGGCCACCACCATCGACTGGTAGAAGTTGGCCAGCGGCGTCTTGGCGTCGGCGGTCTCGGCGAGCATGGGCGTCGCGGCGATCGTGCCGACACCACTGTCGGGCTCGGCGGGTGCCGTCGGCGCGGAGGACCCGACGACGGCGGCCAGCGCGGCCACGGTCCTGCGGCGGAAGACGTCGCGCGGGGTGAGGGGTAGACCCGCCTTGCGCGCCCGGCCCGACACCGCGATCGACGAGATGCTGTCGCCGCCAAGGGTGAAGAAGTCGTCGTCGATGCCGACGTGCGGGAGGCCGAGGACCTCCGCGAAGACGCTGGCCAGCAACGTTTCCCGTTCGTCTCTCGGATCGCGCGACTCTCCCGCGGAGGGAACCACGGGTTCCGGGAGCGCGCGGACGTCGAGCTTGCCGTTGACGGTCAAGGGAATCTCGTCGACGAACCCGTACAGCGCGGGCACCATGTAGTCGGGCAGGGTCTGCGACACCGCCGCGCGGAGTTCGGCGGCGAACGCCTCCTTATCCTCCCGCCGCTCGTCCTGGACCACGTAGCAGACCAGCTGGTTCACCGACGCGGACGGGCCGGGTCGCGCGACCGCGACGGCCTGCCGCACACCCGGCAGCGCGGACAGCGCCGCCGCGACCTCGCCGAGTTCCACCCGGTAGCCGCGGATCTTCACCTGGTCGTCGCTGCGGCCGAAGAAGTCGAGCGTGCCACCGGTGTCCGGCCGGCGGGCGACCAGGTCGCCCGTGCAGTACATCCGCCCACCCTCGGTGAACGGATCGGCGACGAAGCGGTCGGCGGTCAGGGCGGGCCGGTCGAGGTACCCGCGCGCCAGGCCGGCACCGGCGATGTATAACTCACCAACCACGCCGTCGCCAACGGGTCGCAGCCACGAATCCAGCACGTAGGCGCGAGTGTTCCAAATGGGTTGTCCCACAGTCGGAGTGGCACTGTCATCGGTGCTCGCGCCGAGGGTGTTGATGGTGTACTCGGTCGGTCCGTAGAGGTTGTAGCCGGTGCCGTCCGGCAGCTCCCGGAGTCGCCGCCAGACCTCGTCGGACACGGCCTCACCACCGAGCAGGACCAGGGTCGGCGAATGGGAGCCCGCGTCGAGCAGTCCCTGCGCGAACAGATGATGGGCGTAGCTGGGCGTCACGTTCACGACGTCGATGCGGTGCTCGTGGCAGTACGCCACCAAAGCGGTGGCGTCCCTGCGCAATTCCTCGTTGCAGATGTGCACCTCGTGTCCCTCGACGAGCCACAGCAGCTCCTCCCAGGACATGTCGAAGGAGAACGACACAGTGTGCGCGACGCGCAGCCGCCGGCCACCGGCCGTGGCGATCGCCGGTTCGAAGATCTCGGCCCGGTGGTTGAGCTGCATGTTGGTCAGACCCCGGTAGGGCGTCACCACGCCCTTCGGGCGTCCGGTGGATCCGGAGGTGAAGATGACGTAGGCCGGGTGCTCGAGGCGTTGCGCGCCGGCACCTCTGGCGAACGCGCCGAGTTCGGCGTCGGTGAGTGCGGCGGTCGACGTGCGCGCCAACGCGTCGCGAACCGTCGGATCGTCGAGCCGCAGGACGTCGCCGCCGCGGCGCTCCTGGTGTTCGGCCACCTCGGCGCTCGCGGCATGGCAGACCAACAGCACCGGGCGTCCGTCGTCGATCATCCCGGTGAGTCGCGCCAGCGGGTAGTCCCGCTCCAGCGGCAGATAGGCGGCACCGGTGCGCAGCACCGCGAACAGGGCCACCACCATGTCCACCGAACGCGGCAGCGCCAGTGCGACGATGCGCTCGGGTCCCGCGCCGCGGTCGAGCAGCCGGCGGGCCAATTGGTTGATCCGACCGTCGAGTTCGGCGTAGGTCAGCCGGGTGTCACCGAAGACCAGTGCGGTCTCGTCGGGGCAGATGCGAGCCCGGTCGGCCAGCAGATCGGCGATGGTGTCGTCGCCCATGTCGTGTTCGGTCGACCGCCACTGCGCCTCGAGTGCGGCCCGATCGGCGGGCAGGGCCAGATCCAGATCGCCCACCGCGGCGTCCGGGTGCGCCAAGAGCAGGTCGACGGCTCGGATCAGCCGCTCGACCATCGCCGCGGCGGTGCCCGCGTCGACGACGTCGGGCCGGTACTCGAGTTTGATCGTCAGCCGCTCGCCGGGGGTCAGCACCCACGTGAGCGGATAGTGCGTGGTGTCGACGAAGTCGACGCCGATGATTCCGTGCTGGCGCTCGAAGTCGGTGAACGTGTCGTCGTCGAGGAAGTTCTGCAGGACGTACAGCGTGTCGAACAGGGGCTGGTGACCGGTGCTGCGGGTGACGTCACCCAACCCGACGTATTCGTGTGCCATGAGGTCGAGTCGGAAGTCCTCCACGCGCCGAAGCAGTTCGGCCACCGTCATGTTCGGCGTCGTCTGCACGCGGACGGGGATGGTGTTGAGGAATTGTCCGATCACGTTCTCGACACCGGGAAGTTCGGGCGGCCGGCCTGCCACGGTCGTGCCGAACACGACGTCGGTGCTTGCCGTCTCGAAGCCCAGCACCATCCCGAGGGCGGTGGTCAGAACCGTGTTGGCCGTCGTCGGCCGGGTCCTGGTGTGCCTCTCGAGTCGGGCGGTCAGCTCGTCGGACAGCTCCCCGTAGACCCGTTGCGGCAGTGCGGGTTCGCGGCCGACGGCCTCAGGCGCCACCAGTGTTGCCTCGGCCAGTCCGGCCAGGGCGTCGGACCAGGCCCGGATGGACGCGGCCTGGTCTTGGTCGTCGACCCACCGCAGGTAGTCGACGTACGTGCTGCCCGCCGCGGGGAGCGCCCCGCGGATGCCGCGGGAGTCGTACAGCGCGAACAACTCTCGGAGCACCAGCTCGCGGGACCAGCCGTCCCAGAGCAGGAAGTGACAGGTGAGCAGCAGCCTGTCCCCCAGACCCGGCCGCCTGATCACCGTCAGCCGCACCAGGGGTGGCATGCGGAGGTCGAAGGGCTTCTCGGCGTCGGCGCGCATGACCTCGGCGAGCCGATCGGCGGCCACCTCGGGCGTCAGGTCCGACAGGTCGACGAGCGCGCCGTCGGCGGGCACGAACCGACCGACGTACTGCACGGGCCGCACCACGTCCTCGCTGGTGAAGCCGGCCCGCAGGTTGTCGTGCCGGGACAGCAGCGCACCGAACGCCGTGCGCATCGCGTCCACGTCGAGTTGGCGGTCGAAGTCGAAGACGTTCTGCGCCAGGTAGGTGTTGACGTCGTCGGTGTACGTGGACTGGTAGTAGACGCCCTGCTGCAGCGGCGACAGCGGCCAGACGTCCTGGACCTCGACGGGGCAGCCGTCGACCAGACGGGCCAGCTCGTCGTCGGCGAGGCCGTGCCACGCGACGGAGGTGGCCGGGACCGCCGCGGGTGCGGGGCTGACGGCGGTGCCGCGGGTGGCGAGCACGTCTTCCAACGCGCGGGGGGTGCGCAGCTGGAACAGTTCCTTGGTCTGGATCGTCACGTCGGCGCCCGCGAGACGGTTGACCACCCGCAGCGCCAGCAGGCTGTCGCCGCCGAGGGCGAAGAAGTCGTCGTCGACGCCGATCGGGTCGGAGATGTCCAGGACGTCCTGGAAGACGCTGCAGATCAACGACTCCCGCGGCGTCCGGGCGGCGACCTTGGAGACCGAGAGCACGGGTTCGGGGAGCGCCGCGCGGTCGCGCTTGCCGTTGGGCAGCAGCGGGACCCCGGGCAGCTGGGTCACCGTCGCCGGCACCAAGTGCGCCGGCAACCGCTCGGCCAGCGCGGCGCGAATCGCCGCCTGCTCGAGCGGCGACGCGTCGCGGGTCACCACGTAGGAGTCCAGTCGTGTCGAGCCGTGGGCCCCGTGGTGAACGGTGACGACGGCGTCGGCGACGCCGGGCAGGTCGGCGAGCGCCGCTTCGACCTCCCCCAGCTCGACGCGGAATCCGTTGATCGTGACCTGGTCGTCGGCCCGGCCGACGAACTCGACGTCGCCGGTCGGGGTCCACCGGGCCAGATCGCCCGTCCGATAGAGCCTTCCCCCATGCGCACTGAAGGGGTCGGCGACGAAGCGGGCGGCGGTCATGCCGCTCTGGCCGTGGTAGCCGCGGGCGAGTTGGCTTCCGCCGACGTAGATCTCGCCGATGACGCCGGGTGGCACCGGCGCGAGGTCGGGTCCCAGCAGCAGGATGCGAACACCCGGCACGGGTCGGCCCAGGGTGGTCGGGCCGTCGACGGGCACCGGCCCGGCGAGCACGTCGCCCGCCACCTCGGACGATCCGTACGAGTTCACGATCTGCGCGTCCGGCGACACCCGCCGCAGCGCGGTGACGGTGCCGTGGTCCAGCGCCTCGCCGCTGCAGATCCAGCGCCGGACGTGACCGAGGCCGGTCGGGGCCGACTCGGCCATCGCCACGGCGAGGCTCGGCACGACGAGAAGCTGGGTGGCTCCGACCGTGTCGACCAGACTGGCGAGCGCCGCGGCGTCCCGGGCGGTGTCCTCGTCGGCGATCACCGTGGTGGCACCCGCCACCAGGGCCCCGAGGAGCTCGGTGGTGCCGTCGACGAAGCTCGTCGAGCTCTTGGCGACCCGCACGTCGTCGTGCTCGTGCGACCATGCGTCGGCCGCCCATGCGAGCCGGTTGGCCAACGCGCCGTGGGTTCCGACGGTCCCCTTTGGGCGGCCGGTGCTGCCGGAGGTGTAGACGATCGACGCGGCGTCGTCGGGTCCGACGTCGACGCGGACCGCTTCTTGCGCTGCCGGATTCGCATCGACGGACACCGTGGGCAGCCCGTGTGGTGGCAGCGGACGGCCGTCGGTGACGATCACCCGCGGCCGGGCGTCGTCGAGCATGAAGCTGATGCGCGCGTGGGGGTACTGCGGGTCGACGGGCAGATACGCCGCACCGGAGCGCAGGACGGCCAGCAGGGCGACCACCAGGTCGGTGGTGCGGCCGACGGTCACGGCCACCACGTCACCGCGACGGACGCCGGCGTCGGCGAGGGCACCCGCCAGCCGTGTCGCCTCCCGGTCCAGTTGGGCGTAGCTCAGCCGTCCGGAGCCGTCGGCGACGGCCACCGCACTCGGCACGCGGCGCACCTGGTCGTCGAACGCGTCGAGGACGGTGCCCCGCCACGCCGGCGCACCGGTCCCGGCCGCCAGGACCGCGTCGTACTCGGCGGGCGCGAGGAGTTCGACGTCGCCGCAGGGCAGTTCACCGGAGGTGACGATCGTCGCGAGGATGCGTTGATAGAACTCCAGGACGCGTTGCGCCGTCGCGGCGTCGACGACGCCGAGGTCGTGGGTCAGCGCGACGGTGAACGGCTCGGCTGGCTTGACCATCAGGGTCAGGGGGTAGTGCGGCGCCTCGACCACGTCGACCGAGGTGACCTGGATGCTCGCCCCGGGGTGGTGCGCGGCGGGATGGTTCTCGACGACGACCAGGGTGTCGAACAGATCCGTGACACCGATGGCCTGCTGAACGTCCGCGAGCGCCACGTGGTGGTCTTCGAGTAGCGCCGTCTGCGCGTCGGCGAACCGGCGCACCACGGTCTCGAGGGAATCGCCGGCCGTCCACCGTGTTCGCGCGGCGACGGTGTTGATCAGCAGGCCCACCATGTCGTCGACGCCGGGGACGTCGACGCCGCGGCCCGAGACCGTGGAGCCGAAGACCACGTCGCTTCGGCCGCTGAGCCGGCCCACCGCGATACCCCAGGCCGCGCCGACGACGGCGCTGACGGTCACGCCGTGGCTGCCGGCCCAGTCGGCCAGCCCGGCGGCCACGTCCGTCGCCAACGTCGCGCCGGCCTTGCCGAAGCCCTCGCCTCGAGATCTGCTGGGCGGCAGCGCGTCTGCGAACCGGGTCGGCTCTGTCACGCCGTCCAACTCGGTGCGCCAGGCCGTGAGCGCCTCCTCGACGGGGGCCTCGGCGATCCAGGTCAGGTAGTCGCCGTAGCGGGGCGCCGCGGGCAGTGGCGCCGACGGGTCGTCGTGCAGTGCGGCGAGTTCTCGCAGCACGACGGGCACCGACCAACCGTCGGCGACGATGTGGTGGACGGTCTGAATCAAGACGTGCCGGTGCGGTGTCAGGCGCAGCAGCGCGTACCGCATCAGCGGCGGCCGCGCCAGGTCGAACGGCCGGTCGCGCTGCTCGGCGGCCACCTCGTGGACCCGACGACTGGCGGCGGCGTCGTCGACGACGCTCACATCGACGAAGAGCCAGGGCATGTCGGGCGCGGCCCCGATCACCGACACGACGTCGCCGTCCGCGGTGGGCCGGAATGCGGCGCCAAGGTGGCGATGCCGCGCGATGAGGGCGTTCGCGGCGGCACGCAACCGCTCGGGCTCGACCGGCCCGGACAGCTCGACGATCTGCTGGACGACGTAGGGGTCGACGTCGGCGTAGGTGGAGTGGAAGTAAATCCCCGCCTGCAGCGGTGACGGGGGCAGGACGTCGACCAGCTCGTCCTGGCCGACTCCGAGTGCGTCGACGTCGGACTGGTCGAGCGTGACGAGCGGAAAGTCCGACGGCGTCGGGCCGCTCACCGCGTCACTGACCGCGATGGCCTCGAGGGCGCCGACCCATAGGTGCGAGAGTGCCTGCACCCGTGAATGATCCAGGACGCCCGAGGGCCAGCTGAAGGTCGCCTCCAGTCGCGAGCCGTCGTCGGTCTCCACGGTGATGGCGTTGATCTCGAGGGCCCTCGGCAGGGGCATGCGTGGGTCGCGGTCCTCGGCCACGACGTCCTCGGCGAGGGTCCACGGTGCGTCGCCCGCACCGCTGAACCTGCCCAGGTAGTTGAACAGCACCTGCGGCTGGATCGCCAGATCCGGGCGCGGCCGGCCCGAGAGGTAGCGCAGGGCACCGTAACTCAATCCGTTGCCGGGCACTGCACGCAGTTGATCCTTGACCGCCTTGACGGCGTCGCCCAGTTGCCGTCCACCGGACATCAGGCGGTCCCACGGCGTCGCACCGGGGTCGACCACGACGGGGAAGAGCGTGGTGAACCAGCCCAGGGTGCGGGACAGGTCCAGGTGTTCGCCTGCCGCACCGAGGTGTTCGGCTTCGCGGCCGTGCCCCTCCAGTTCGAGCAGGACCGACGACGACTCGCTCCCGCGCCACTCGGCGAGGGCCACCGCGAGGGCCGCCACCAACACGTCGTCCACACCGCCGCGGATCGCGTTCGGCACCGGTCCCAGCAGGCGGCCCGTGGCGTTGGCGCCGAGGCGCACCGTCAGCCTGTCCTCGGTCGCGACCACGTCGACCGCCGGGTCCAGTGGCCTGCTGCCGAGCGGTAGGGCGTCTGCGGTGCCGGCGACGCGCAGCCAGTGGTCCTCGTCGGCGGCGAAGACGCCGCCCGTCGTGGCGGCGCGGAGTTCATCGGACCACTGGCGAAGCGGAGTGTCCGCGGCGGCGAGTGAGATGGGTTGCCCGGCGCGCACGTTCGCCCACGCCGAGGCCAAGTCCTCACCAAGCAGGCGCAGCGAGACACCGTCGACCACCACGTGGTGCAGCATCAGGATGAGCCGTCCGGGGCGGTTGGCGCCGGCGTCCAGCCACACGACGTCGAGCACACGCCCGTGGCGCGGGTCGAGGCGGCCCACCGCCTGAGACCGCTGCTCGGCCGTTACCGCGTCGGCGTCGCCGTCCAGCGGTACCCGGGTCAGCACGTCGGCCGCCGTCACCGAGCCCGTGGCGGGGATCGTCAGCCCGGCGGGGTCGACCGTGCCGACACGGGCGCGCAGTACGTCGTGGCAGTCGAGCAGGGCGTCGACCATGGTGGTCAGCGCCGCCGTCGTCAATCCGGCGGGGCTGTGCAACGTGACCGACTGGAAGAAGCCGTCCAGGCCGGTGACGCCGTTGCCGACCTCGTGGAGCCACGCCAGAATCGGCGTGGCGGCGACGTCGCCCACCGGGTCGACGGTCACGGATTCGGTTGCGATCGAGCCGATGTCGGATGCCGCGGCAGCCAATGCGGCCGGGGTGCGCGCCGCAAAGACGTCGCGCGGTCGTAGCCGCAGGCCGAGCTTGCGGGCGCGACTGATCAGGCCCATCGCGACGATGCTGTCGCCACCCATGGCGAAGAAGTCGGCGTCGGCACTGACGCTGACCACCCCGAGCAGCTCGGCGAAGATGTCGCAGATCGCGCGGGTGCGTGGGTCGGTCGGCGCGGCGGCCGCATTCGGGACCGCGGTCGGCGGTGCGGGCAGCGCGCGTCGGTCCAGCTTGCCGTTGGCGGTAACGGGGAATTCGTCGAGCACCATCACCGCGGCGGGCACCATGTGCTCCGGCAGTTTCGAGGCGCACCAGCTCAGCAGGTCGTCGGCCTCGACCCCGGCGTTGGAGACCACGTAGCCGGTCAGTCGTGCACCGCCGGAGGGGGTTTGCCGCAGGATGACCGCCGCATGCCGCACCAACGGATGCGACGCCAGGATGACCTCGATCTCCTCGAGTTCCACCCGCATCCCACGAATCTTCACCTGGTTGTCGGCGCGACCGAGGAATTCGAGGACGCCCTCCGCGGTCCAGCGCGCGAGGTCGCCGGTGCGGTACATCCGCGAGCCGTCGTCGTCGAAGGGGTTGGCGACGAAACGCGATCCGGTCAGCCCGGGTGCGTGAATGTAGCCCCGCCCCAACAGGAATCCGGCGGCGTAGAGTTCGCCGCCGACACCGACCGGGACGGGGTGCAAGTCGTCGTCGAGGACGTAGAGCTGGGTGTGCGGATTCGGCCGCCCGATGGAGGTCTCGATCCGCTCGGCGCTGTCGCGGTAGATGACGTGGGAGACCCCGATGGTCGCCTCGGCAGGCCCGTAGCCGTGGTAGAGCGTCGTGCTCAGTTGGGCTCGGAACCGGTCGAACAGCGCGGGCGTCAGCACCTCGCCGCCGCACCACACGTGCTTGAGCCCGGACAGCAGACTGGTGCCCTGGGCGAGGTCGAGGAGCACGTCGAGCATCGACGACACCAGGTAGACGAAGGTGACGTTCTCGCCGGAGATCAGGTCGAGCAGGTACTGCGGGTCCCGTTCGCCACCGGGGTCGGCCACCACGACGTAGCCGCCGGAGACCAGCGGCAGCAGGATCTCGTTGACGGAGATGTCGAACGACAGCGGCGCCTTGAACAACGAGGCGTCTCCCGGACCGAATCCCAGGACGTCCTCGACCTGCCAGGTCAGTCGTTCGGCGATGGCCTCGTGGCGGATCATCGCACCCTTGGGCTTGCCGGTGGACCCGGAGGTGAAGATGACGTACGCCAGCTGGCTGCCGTCGATCGTGGTCGTCGGCGGCGCCGTCGGATGATGGCCGAACGTCCATGCGTCGAGCGCGATGTCGATCGCGGTCGGATCCGTCGGCAGGGCCGCACCCGGCGCCACCACGACAGAGGTGGCCCTGGTGTCGGCGAGGACCTGCTGCCTGCGTTCGGCCGGCCACTGGGGGTCGACGGGGACGAAGGCCCCACCGGCGGCGAGGATCGCCATCGCCGCCACGACCATCTCCGCCGAGCGTGGCAACGCGATGGCCACCATCTGTTCGTGCTCGACGCCCGCGGCCCGCAGGTGATTGGCCAGTTGGTAGGCACGGTCGGCCAATTCGCGATAGGTCAGTCGCACGTCGCCCGCGACGACGGCCAGCGCGTCGGGGGTCTGCTCGACCTGCCGGGCGAAGGCCGCCGGCACCGTGGTCGTGGTGTCGGGCCAGCTCGCGTCGTTCCACTCCCGCAAGAGTTCCAAGCGAGCGCTTGGGGTCAGGCCGTCGTCGATCTCGGTCGTCGTCATGTCTGGCTACTCCCCGCGAGAATGGTCTGCTGCCCAGGCGCGCCAGAGCTGGGCGTAACGCCCACCCGCCGCGACCAGGTCATGGTGGCTTCCCTCTTCGACGACCCTGCCGTGGGCCATCACGATCACCCGGTCGGCCGATGCGGCCTGGGTGAGTCGGTGCGCGATGATCAGTGTCGTGCGGCCCGCGGTCACCGCGGCCGCCGCGCGCTCCAGCTCCCGGGCTCCCTGACTCCCGGCCTCGGCGGTGGCTTCGTCGAGGACCGCGACGGTGGGGTCGGCGAGCATCAGGCGTGCCAGCGCAAGTTGTTGCGCCTGAGCCGACGTCACCTCGTGACCGCCCTCGCCGACGACCGTGTCGAGCCCGTCGTCGAGTCCTGCGACCCACTCGTCGGCGCCGACCGCGCGCAGCGCGTCACGCACCTGGTCCTCGGTGGCATCCGCCTTGGCCAGTCGCAGGTCGTCGACGAGCGTCCCCGCGAAGACGTGCACCTCCTGGCTGACGATCGCAATGTGTCTGCGGCGCTGTTCGGCGGTCAGGCTGGACACGTCGACGCCACCGATGCGCACGACGCCCCGCTGAGGTGTCAGTGCCCCCGCGGCGATTCCGGCCACCGTGGACTTTCCGGCGCCCGTCGACCCGACCAGCGCCACTCGCTGGCCCGGCTCGAGCCGGATGCTGACACCCTGCACGACGGTGTGGTCACCGTCGTAGCTGAAGTGCAGATCCTCGAGGTCCAGAGACGCGTCCCGCGGCTCGGAATCCGGTGCGGCCGTTCGCCGGCCAGCCGCGTCGGGCATGGTCACCAACCCGACCAGGCGGGCCAGGCTCGCGCCGGCGTCCTGGGCCTCGTCGAAGGTGAAGAGCAGCTCGCTGATCGGGCTGAACAGGCGATGGAAGAGCAGCGCCGCGGCCGTCGTCTGACCGACTGTGCCTTCGCCGGTCTTCACCAGCCAGAACCCCGTCACCAAGATGACGGCCAGCCCGATGAACTCGGCGCGGTTGATGCGGCCGACGAACCGCGTGAAGAGGGTGAACACCGTAAGCGAGATGTCCCGGACGCGGGCGGAGGCGACCTGAATCGCGCTCTGGTGCTCGGCGTGCAAGTCGTAGGCGTGTACGGTCGCCGAGCCAATCATGCTCTCCATCAACACCTGTGAGCGTTCGGCAATGGCTCGCCGCTCCTCGGCGTAGCGGGGCGCCGAGCGTGGCAGGTACCAGCGCAGCGCGAAGACGTAGAGCGGCAGCGCGATCGCGCCGGCGAGTCCGAGCCGCCAGTCCAGGCCCACCATCGCCGCCAGCGAGAGCACGGCCAACAGGATCGACGAGAACATCGTCGGGATGACGTCGCTCACCGCCTTGCCGATCGTCGCGACGTCGGTGCTGACGCGGGAGAGCACGTCCCCACGCCCGACCCGTTCCACCGTCGCCGTCGGCAGCGACAGCGCCCGCTCGACCCCGGCCTCGCGCAGGTCTGCCAGCGCGATGGCGCCGAGCCGGCCGATGAAGTAGTTCGACAGCCCGCTCGCCAGCCCGCCGACCACCGCGGCGGTGGTGACGACGACGGCGATCACGACGATCACCGACGGCGGGGAGCCGTCGACGATGCGGTCGACGAGGACACCGAGCACGTAGACGGGCAGCACCGCGGTCGCGGCGGCGATCAGCCCCATGAGCACCGTCAGCAGTCCGGATCCGGCACGGCTGCGCAACTCTCGGCGCAACCACGTCCACGTCTCGCGACCGGTCGCCACCGGCAGGATGTCGCCCTCGGCGATCATCGTCGTCATCGCAACCCTCGGTTCTTCGCGCAAGCGCTCATCGCAACACCGCCGATTGATAGTCCTCGCGCCGCATCAGCTCGGCATGCGACCCCGAAGCCACCACCCGACCCCCGTCGAGGAACACCACCCGGTCGGTCGACGCGAGCAACGCCGGACTGCAGGTCACGATCAACGTCGTGAAGTTCCCCGCCCGGGGTCCGTGCCGCAGCTCCGTGATGCCCTGGGCCACGGCGCTTTCGGTGACGGCGTCCACCGCGGTCGTCGGCTCGTGCAGGACGAGGACGGGGGCCCGGCGCAGCAGGGCGCGCGCGAGCGTGAGCCGTTGCCGCTGCCCGCCCGAGAGGCTGGCCCCGCGTTCGGTGACGCCGTGGTCGAGGCCACCACCGTGCACCTCGACGACGTCGACCGCGCACGACGACCGCAGCGCGGCGTCCAACTGATTACCGTCGGCCACCTCGCCCCCGGTGAGCAGGTTCGACCGCAGCGACCCGGTGAAGAGATCGGTCTTGTGTGGCTCGACCAGAAGCGCTCGGTGCGATTCCGCGAGGTCGAGATCCTCCAGCTTCACCCCGCCGACCCGCACCTCTCCGCCGTACTCCCCCGGAACCAGTTGTCCGGACAGCACTTTGACGAGGGCGTCGGCGTCGGCGGACCGAACGGCGACGAGGCCCACCATCGCGCCGGGCTCGACCGACAGCGTGGCGCCCTTGAGCGACCCGTGCCGGACGTCGCGCAACTCCAGTGCGTGCGGGCCCGCGTCGAGCTGGGCCGTCCCCGGTGACAACGCGACCGGCGCGTCCTCGACCCAGCCGACGCGCACTGCGGAGGCACGGGCTTCGGCGACCCAGCTGGGTACGTCGGCCATGGTCTTGAACGGCTCCAGCAGGAACTGGGCCAGGCCGATCACGGTGACCAGTTCACCGATCGAGATCTGTGCGCGCAACGCGAACCAGCCTGCGGTGACCGCGATCCCGACGGCCAGCAGCGAGCTCATCGCCGTGGAGACGCCGATGTAGACACTTTGGGAACGGGTCGCCAGAAGGGTGGCGGCCAACGCCTCCTGGCTGACCGCGCGATAGCGGTGCGTGGCAGCGTCCTCGGCACCGATGCCGCGCAGGGGCCGCAGTCCGGCGACCAGGTCGGCCGACATCGCCGTCGCCTTGCCCGCCAGTTCCTGTTGGTCTGCGACGCGCCTGGTGATCACCGGGCCGCCGAAGTGCAGCAGGTACAGGATCACCGGGGTCCCGATCAGCACCACCAGGCCCAACGGCACGTCGACGGACAGCAGCACCCCCGCGCACACCACGATGGCGGTGACCGACCCCGCGATGCGCGGAACGTAGTCCAGCAGATAGGACGTCTCGTCGGCGTCCGTGCCTGCGATGGACAGCAATTCGCCGCTGCGCAGCGGAGTACGCAGCCGGAAGGGATGCAGGATCCGCGACGAGAGGTCGACCCGGAGCTGGTGTCCTTCGGTCGCGATGGCGCGCATCAGATACCTGGCGCCGCTCTGATAGCAGAGGGTCAGCAGGAGGAACAGGGCCGCGAGTGCCGCGACCCACACGACCAGCTGGCCGACGTCACCGGTCTCGACGGCGCGGCCGATGACGACGCCGATCATCACGGGGACCATGGCCTCGCACAGCTGGTGACCGCAGATCAGGAGCGATCCCACGGTGAGCAGCCGGGCATTTCGGGTGACGGTTCGCCGCAGGACCGCGTTGCCCGTACGCGTTTCCTCGCTCGTCGTCGGCGAATCCGTGGTCGTGGCTACGATGTCGAGTCAGCTCCTGGTGAGGCAGCCGCCATCCGCTCCCGGAGGCTCTTCGGACGCATGTCGGTCCAGTTCTCGTCGACGTAGTCGAGGCACTCCTGCCTGCTCGACCCGCCCTCGGCGCCGAAGACGATGGTCCAGCCACCGGGAACCTGCTTGAACGTGGGCCACAGCGAGTGCTGCTCCTCGCCGTTGACGAGCACGTAGAAGCTGGCCGTCTCGTCGTCAAATGGGTTGCCCGACATGTGCTCTCCTCAATAATGACCTGGGGGTGCCGTCATGGCCCCTGGCGCACCCTTGGCGCGCCCACCGGAACCACGCAACCCTATCAAAGGTTAGGCTAGCCAAATCTAGGTACACATGGGAGGTGGATCATGCGGGTAGCAACGTTCGGATACCAAACCTGGGGTCACAAGACCTTGGAGGCACTCGTCAAGTCGGATCACGACGTGGTTCTGGCGGTCACGCATCCGCCGAGTGACCAGCCGTACGAGTCGATTTGGTCGGATTCCGTCGAGGAACTGGCACGTGACCACGGCATCCCGGTTCATCTTGCGCAGCGGCCCGACGCCGAGCTGATCGAACGCGTGAGGGCCGCCGAGCCCGACATCATCGTCGCCAACAACTGGCGGACTTGGTTGCCGCGGGAGTTGTTCGACCTGCCGCCGCACGGCACCCTCAACCTGCACGACTCGCTGCTGCCGAAGTTCACCGGCTTCTCCCCCGTCATCTGGGCGATGATCAGTGGCGCAACCGAAGTCGGGCTGACGGCCCATCGCATGGACGACGAACTCGACACCGGCGACGTCGTGCTGCAGCGGTCCATTCCGATCGGACCGACCGACACGGGAACCTCGCTGGTACGCGCGACCATCGACCTCATCCCTGACGTGTTGATCGAATCGCTGGACCTCATCGAGCAGGGCACCGCGACCTGGACGCCCCAGAATCTCGACGAACGCACCTTCTTCCACAAGCGGTCCGCCCGGGACAGCATCGTCGACTGGCGTTGGCCTGCAGAGGATTTGGACCGCTTCGTCCGCGCACTCTCCGATCCCTATCCGAACGCCGTCACGTATTGGCGGGGCCAGCGGATCCGCATCCTGCGGGCCTCGGTGTCGCGCTGCCGCTACGGGGGCACCCCGGGCCGGGTGTTCATCGCCGAGGGTGACGGGATGGTCATCGTGGCGGGCCCGCACTCCCATCGTGGCGACGCGCCCGGGCTCGTCGTCGAGGTGGTTCGCCTCGACGACGGCACCGAGCTACCCGCGCTGGAATTCTTCGGACGCGGTGGCGGTTATCTGACCGATCAGCCCTAACCCGCCGAGGCAGTGCCGACGGTGCGGCGGCGAGACGGACCGAAAACCGGGTCGTTGGCGATGGATTCGACGATCTCGCCGCACCGCACGGCAATGTTCGAGATCAGCGACGAGCTGAGGCCGTGGGTGTGCTCGGTACCGCCCTGCAGATAGATCGCCCCCGGCACGTCGCGCGCCGTCCGCAACCGATAGTCACGCGCCACCTCGGGCCCGTCTGCCGAGAACACCTTCGGGTCGCACAGGTCGCCGAGGATGTCGGGCAGCGACATCGGCGCGAAGCCGGTGGCGTAGACCACCGCGTCGCAGTCGAGCGTCTCGACCGCCTTCGTCGGATGATGCTCGACGACGACGCGGACTCCGCCCTCGTCCTCGGTTGCCGACTGGATGCCCGAGGCGCCGTGGAAGTACAACCTGCGGTTGCCGGCCACCCGTTCGGCGTACTCCCGCGCGTAGAGTGCCTCGATCAGCGGCAGGTCGACGCACGAGTAGTTGGTGGCGCGGTGATAGTCCAGCAGCCGCTGGCGCACCGTCGGTTCGGCGGTGTAGAAGTCGTCGACCGCGGCCGGATCGAAAACCCGGTTGGCATAGGGACTGTCGTCGGCCGGGCTGTACCCGTACTTCGCGAACACGCCATGTACCTCGGCGTCCGGGTACGTGGTGTGCAGGTAGTCGGTGACCTCGGCGGCGCTCTGCCCCGCCCCCACCACCACGAATCTCCGATGCGTGATCGAAGGCAGCGTCTGCAGCTTGTCGAGCACCTCGTGGTTGTGGAACTGGCGCGGCGTCTCGGTGACCCCGCCGGGAAGCTGGGGCCGCAGCCCGCCGGCGAGCACGACGGCACGGGCGCGCAGCGTTCCACCCGTCGCACCGTCGACGTCGACGGCCAGGCAGTCACCCTCGTCGCGGACGGCCACCGCCCGGGTGCCGTAGTGCACCGTGGCCGACACTCTCGCCGCCGCCCACTCCAGGTAGTCGTGGAACTCCAGCCGCGTGGGAAAGAACGTCTGGTGGTTGATGAACTCGTTGAGCCGCCCACGCTCGGTCAGGTAGCTGAGGAACGTGTAGCGGCTTCGCACGTTGCGCTGACTTGCCAGATCCTTGAGGAACGAGATCTGCATCGTCGTGCCCGGGATCAACATGCCGGTGTGCCAACCGAATTCCGCCTTCGACTCCACGAACTCGGCGGTGATCGCCGGCCCGTGCTCGCGCGATTCGTTGTGCTCCTCGATGGCGATCGCCAAGCCGAGGTTCGAGGGTCCGAACCCAACGCCGACGACCCCGAGGACGTCGTCGTCGGTGCGTGGTCGGTGGTTGCCGTTCATGGTCAACGTCATCACCGGCTCGCCAGTTGGTCGACCGACCCTGGGACGGGCTGGGCCGGGTCGACGCCGACGGCGACGATCCGGTTGCCCTCGTCGACGTGGACGACGCGTGGCGCGTGGCGCGACACCTCGCCTTCGTCGAGCTGTTGGAACGACATGATGATGACGAGATCACCGGGGTTGATCAAATGAGCTGCGGCACCGTTGATTCCGACGACTCCGGAGCCGGCCGCACCGGTGATCGCGTACGTGGTGATCCGGGCCCCGTTGGTGACGTCGACGACGTCGACCTGTTCACCCTCCAGAATGTCCGCGGCTCGCATGAGGTCCTGGTCAATGGTGATCGACCCTACGTAGTGCAGGTCCGCCTGGGTGACGGTGGCGCGATGCACCTTGCCCCCCAGCATGGTTCGGAGCATTGCTTGCCCTCCAGCGTTGTTGACGTCCGTGGCAACCGACGCATCGACAGTCGGTCGTTAGAGAGGTTACCCTAACCTTAGAAGGTTCACAGACTCAGGTCCACTTCCGTCCCGGGTGGTCAGCGGCGGGTGGGGTCCTGCCTCCTGGCGCGCATTCGCGCCGATGCTCGCGGCACCACCAGCGGGGTGCCCGTCTCCGGGTCGTCGATCACCTGACACTTCAACCCGTACACCTCCTCGACCAGTGGGGCGGTGATGACCTCTGCCGGGTTACCCTGGGCGACAATCGATCCAGCCTTCATCGCGATGATCTGGTCGGCGAACCGGCAGGCGTGATTCAGGTCGTGTAGCACCGCGACGATGGTGCGGCCTTGTTCGGCGTTCAGCTCGGCGAAGAGGTCGAGCAGCTCGATCTGGTGGGCGATGTCGAGGAACGTGGTGGGCTCGTCGAGCAGGATGAGCGGCGTCTGCTGGGCCAGCACCATTGCGATCCATACCCGTTGGCGCTGACCGCCCGACAGTTGGTCGACGGGGCGCCCGGCGATCGCGGTGACCCCCGTTGCCGCCATGGCGTCGGCGACGGCCCGCTGGTCGTCGCGGGTGAACTGCCGCAGCATCGTCTGGTGGGGGAAGCGCCCCCGGGTGACCAGGTCGGCCACCGTGATGCCCTCCGGGGCGATCGACGACTGCGGCAACAACCCCAGCTTCCTGGCGACGTCCTTCGTGCGGAGCCGGGTGATGTCGGATCCGTCGAGAATGACCTGTCCCGCTGAGGGACTCATCAATCGGGCGAGCCCACGCAGCAGGGTCGACTTGCCGCACGCGTTCGGACCGACGATCGCGGTCACCGCCCCGGCGGCGACGTCGACGGTCAGACCGTCGACGATCGCCGACCCGCCGTAGCCCAGGGACAGCTCGCGGGCACCCAGCCGCACTTCATGGGTCATTCCTCGCCCTTCCTATCGACGACGAGCCTGGACGACGAGCAGGTAGACGAGATACAGCCCACCGAGGGTCACCGTCACCGCGCCCACCGGCAGCTCGGCGGGCGCGAAGATCTTCAAGGCGATCAGGTCGCTACCCAACAGCAGGAAGGCACCCATCGCCGCGGCCGACGTGAGCCCGACGCCAGGGGCGCCGGTGAGGCGACGCGCCAGCTGCGGGGCCGCCAGGGCCACGAACGATATCGGTCCCGCCGCGGCCGCGGCCACCGCGATCAGCAGAACGCCAATGCCGAAGTAGGCCAGGCGCACCCGGCCGGGACGGACGCCGAGGGCGCCGGCCGCGTCGTCGCCCATCTGCAGAATCGGCAGCTGGGGTCCCACGACCATCAGCATGGCGATGGCGACCACCAGACCGCCCAGGACGGGAAACACTTGGGCCCACTCCAGGCCGTTGAGCGAGCCCTGCTGCCAGACCGACGCCGTGATTGCCTGGTGGAGCCGGATCTTCAGGATGATCCACTGGCAGACGGAGCTGAGCACCGCGCTGACGGCGATCCCGACGATGATCAGCCGGAAGCCGGCCAGCCCGTTCTTGTACGACAGCACGTAGACGACGACGGCCGTGAGGAGGCCGCCGACCACCGCGCTGGTCGACGTCGTGTAGTACCCACCGCCGAGCACCGCGATGGCGATCAGCGCACCCGTGTACGCGCCGAAGTCGAACCCGATCACGTCCGGGCTCCCCAGTGGGTTGCGGGTCAGCGCCTGAAAGATCGCCCCCGAGACGCCCAGGGCCGCACCGATCAACAACGCCAACAGGATTCGCGGCATCCGCCATTCGAGCACCAGCACGCTCGCAAACGACGTGTCCTGGCCGAGCAGGATGGCGAGCACCTGCCCGGGCGGCACGGGATACTGCCCGACCCCAAGCGCCAGCACGGCCATCACCAGGCATGCCACCCCGAGGACCGCCAGCACCGCCACGCTGCGCCACGCGGCCCGCAGCGCAAGGCCCGGCTCGCGACGGACGATCAACTGCCGGTGGCCGAAGTCGACGGTGTCGAGGGGGCTCACAGCGCCGCCACGTCCCTGCGGCGCACCAGCCAAATCAGGACCGGCGCGCCGACGAAGGCCGTGACGATTCCGGCCGGCAGCTCTCCGGGTGTCACGACCACCCGGCCGACGACGTCCGCGGCGAGCAACAACGCGGGCGCCACGAACACGGTGTAGGCACAGATCCACCGCCAGTCGGGACCGGTGAACCACCGCACCGCGTGCGGCACCATCAGCCCCACGAACCCGATGGGTCCGGCACCCGCGGTGGCGGCGCCGGCCAGCAGCGTGACGGCCAGCAGGCCGACCACCCGGGTACGAACGACGTTGCCGCCCATCGCAACGGCCAACTCGTCACCGAGGGCAACCGCGTTCAGGCCGCGACTGACGTAGAGGCACATCGCCGTCCCGAGCACGATGAACGGGGTGATCACGCCGACCACGGCCAACGTGTGGCCGTCCAGGGCGCCGGCGTCCCAGTACCGCATCGAGTCGAACGCCCGCGGGTTGCGCAGTCGGATGCCGTAGGAGATGCCCTCCATCACCGCGCCCGCGGCGACGCCGGCGAGCAGCATCCGCACCGGGGTGGCGACGGCGCGCCCGGTCATGCCGATCAGGTACACCAACGCCATCGCGACGAAGGCTCCGACGAACGCGAACCACACGTACGACCAGACGGATCGGAGCCCCAGGAAGGCGATCGCCGCGACGACGAACAGACCCGCACCGGAGTTGATGCCCAGAATCTGCGCGTCGGCCAACGGGTTTCGGGTCACTCCCTGGATCAGCGCACCGCTCAGGCCGAGCGCGACTCCGACGACGATGCCCAGCAGCGTGCGGGGGATGCGCAGCTCGTGCACGATCCATTGGTTGCCGGTGTCGGAGTAGTCGACGACGGCGTGCCATACCGTGGCCAGCCCGACGTTCTCGGTGCCGATCGCCAGACTCAGCAGACACGTCAGCGCCAGTACGGCGGCAGCGGCGACCAGGCCGAGCGCGTGGCGCCGGCCGCGCGTCGCACGGTCGGTGCCGGTTGCGGGGTCGAGCGCGGCGACGGCCAACGGCTAGAGCCCGACGCTCTCGAGGGCGAGGTCGAACTCCTCGGCGGCGATCTTGTCGCCCTTGCCGTCGGCGAGGGCCTTCTCGTAGACGGCGACCATCTCGTCGCTCACCTCCTCGAACTTGCGGTCCCAGGTCTCGGAGTCGAACCGCCAGTAGCCGACGATGTCGTATTGATCGGCACTCCAGCCGTGGTCGGCACGCAGATGCTTGCGTACCTCGCGGGTGGTCTGTGCCTCCCCGGCGAACCAGCAGTAACCACGCCCGTCGGCGTGAACGTGCTCGCGTACCAGCTCGGTGAGACGGCTTGCGGCGTAACCGTTGCCAGTGCCAATCGTCGTGACCACCGGGACGCCCGGCGGTACCGCCACGTAGGCGAGGTCTGAGTCGTCGGCGACCTCGACGATGACCGAGGCGTGGGTGCCGTCGGGCAGCTCGTCGAGGATGCGGGCCAGGGCGGGCAGTCCCGACAGATCCGCGATCAGCAGCTGCCAGGCGCTGGTGGCCTCGGGCCGGTACCAGCTGCGGGCATGGTCCAGCACCAAGCGGTCGCCGACCGTCGCACGCCGCGCCCAGCCGCTGGCGAGGCCGCGCTCGTGCAAGACGAAGTCCAACGTCAGCTGGTTCCCACCCGGACCGCGGTGGCGGACGGTGTAGTTGCGCCCCTCCTGGTCGTCGGGAACGTAGACACCGACGGCCTCGTCACCCGCTCCGGGCAGGTTCAGCTGGGCCAACCGCGGAACATCGACGACCACGCGCCGCATCCGCGGTCCGGCGTCGACCACCTCGGCGACGAAAGCCTCCACCACATCCACGTAGTGCAGGCTAACCTAATCAGCGGCGGGCTCGCGACCTGCTCCTGCGGTTTACCGCACCACCGTGTTCGGGTACGCCCCGTCAATGGTCAAAGCATTTGGATACCGCAGCAATGGTGGACCCGAGGTCCAAGAATTCCTCGACGTCGACGTGCCCACGCCGATGCCGGGCGAGTTGCTGGTCGAAGTGCGAGCCGCTGGAGTCAACCCCGTCGACTGGAAGATCCGCTCCGGTATGTTCGGCAATGCGAGCGAGGGCGACCTGCCCGCGGTTCTGGGCAGCGAGGTCTCCGGTGTGGTGCGCGGGGTCGGCAAGGACGTCGACGGCTTTGCCGAGAACGACGAGGTCTTCGGTAGCGTCGCACCCGGCTCGGGAGCCTTCGCCGAGTACACCCTGGTGACCGCCGGCGCCGCGGCACGCAAACCGCCGCAGGTGTCCTTCAACGACGCCGCGACCCTGCCCGTCGCCGCAGCCACCGCCTACGACGGCGTGACGCAACTCGGCCTGAAGGAGGGCCAGACGCTGCTCATCAACGGCGTCGGCGGGGGCGTCGGGGTGGCAGCCGCCCAGATCGCCCGGGATCTCGGTCTCAACGTGATCGGCACCGGTAGCGAGGACAAGCGCGCCATGGTGGAAACCCTTGGCGCCACCCTGGTGCCGTCGGGTGACGGCGTCGCCGACCGGATCCGGCAGATCCTGCCCGACGGCGTCGACGGCATCTTCGACCTGGCCGGCGGCGACGCGCTGCGAGCCGTGGCCGAACTCGTCTCGGACAGAACGAAACTCATCAGCGCAGGCGACTTCTCCGTCGGCGAACTCGGCGGTCACCCGATCGAACGAGACCGCACCAGCCGTGTCCTCGAGATCGTCGCCGGGCTCGTCGCCGACGGCAAGCTCGACCCGCACGTCGAGGACGTGCGGCCACTCGACGAGGCCGCCGACGCGGTCGCCGCGGTCGAGATCGGCCACGCCCGAGGCAAAGTGGTCATCGCGGTCAGCTGACCAGACCGACCTCACCTACCCCTGACCCAGGAGCCTTCATCACCACACGGACCGTTCTGATCAGCGGAGCTGGCATCGCAGGACCGGTTCTTGCCTACTGGCTCAAGCGGTACGACTTCTCGCCGACGATCGTCGAACGCGCACCGGAGCTGCGCGACAGCGGCCAGAACGTCGACGTTCGCGGCATCGGCCGAGAAGTTCTGCGCCGCATGGGCCTTGAGGACCGGGTGCGCGCCTCGGGCACCGGCGAGGTCGGATTGCGCTTCATCGACGACCACGGCCGGTCGCTGGGCGAGTTTCCCGTCGGCGACTCCGCCACCGGCGACGGCCCGACGGCCGAGCTGGAGATCCTGCGCAGCCAGCTGTCGCGGCTGCTCGTCGACGAGGCCGGCGAGCTGGAGTTCCTGTTCGGTGAGCGCATCGTGTCGGTCGCGCAGGACGAGAGTGGTTTCGACGTCACCTTCGCCGGGGCCAACACCCGCCGCTTCGACCTCCTGATCGTGGCCGAGGGCATCCGCTCGACGACCCGCAATGCCGTCTTCGGTGCCGAGCCGGACTACCGCGACCTCGGTTTCTACACCGCCTACTGCACCGTCCCCAAGATCACCGACGACGACCAGTGGTGGCGGTGGTACACCACGACCGGGGGCCGCTCGGTTCAGCTGCGGCCCGACAACGTCGGGTCCACCCGTGCGTCCCTCAACTTCTTCAGTCGCCCAACGGGTTTGGACTATCAGAGCCGCGAGGATCAAGTCCTGGCGCTGCGGGAGGTGTTCGCCGACGTCGGCTACGCGGCACCGCGCGTCCTGGACGCCCTCTCCGACGATCCGTCGAGCTTGTATCTCGACAGGATCGCCCAGGTGCGACTGCCGTCGTGGTCCGCGGGTCGGGTGGCGGTGGTGGGCGACGCCGCCTACTGCGCCACCCCGGTCAGCGGGATGGGCACCAGCCTTGCCCTCGCCGGTGCCTACCTTCTGGCGGGAGCACTCGGCGCCACGGATGACCACGCCGAGGCCTTCGCGTCCTACGAGCGCCACATGCGGCCGTTCGTCGACGAAGCGCAGAAGCTGCCGCCGGGGGTGCCGAGGATCGCCAACCCGACCAGCCGACTTGGCGTTGGCGTGTTCCGCACCGCCGTGAGAGTCGCCGCCAGTGCGCCCGCTCGGGCGCTGACGTCGCGGCTGACGGCGTCGTCGCCGGACCGTGCCCCCGTGTTGCCGGACTACCAGCCGACCTGACCCACTACGCCCGAGCGTGTCTGCTCACAGCGCGAGCGTGCGTGTCTGCACCCGACACCCCGAGCGAAGATCCCACTTTGCGCACGCTCACAGAGGCGTGAAAACCCTTGTGTCACATCCGTTTCAGGGTGACTGTTTTGTCGGTGGCTGGTACTAGTGTTCGGGTATGAGTTCGGATCGGGTGGTCGCAGCTGTGGGGTCGCTGGTGTCCGCCGTCGCCGAACTCGCCGACCTCGACTGTGACCAGTTCACCCACCTCGAGTTGGTGGAGTTGCTGGGTGAACTGGAAACCACGACCTGGCAGCTGCCGACGGTGGGGCATCGGGTGATCGCCCGCCTGCAACGCGAAGCCTCCCCGGTCGAGTTGGGCGCGAAGTCGTTGGGGTCGGTGCTGACGCAGCGGTTGCGGATCTCGGGCAAGGAGGTCCGCCGCCGGCTGTCCGAGGCCGAGGATCTCGGGCCGCGGACGGCGTTCAACGGGCAGCCGCTGAACCCGAAGCTGGCCCCCACCGCCACCGCACAGCAAGAGGGCGCGATCGGACCCGAGCACGTCATAGAGATCCGGTCGTTTCTGGGCAAGCTGCCGACGTGGGTGGACCCCGAGGTTCGGGAGCTCTCGGAGAAGACCTTGGTGGTCGTCGGGTCCGGCACCGGGCCTGAGGAGGTGAAGAAGGTCGCCGACAAGCTGGCCGCCGCGATCGACCAGGACGGACCCGAACCCGACGACCGGGACCGGGCGCGGAAACGATCGGTGACGATCGGTCCACAGCAAGCCGACGGGATGAGCCGCATCACCGGACTGCTCGACCCCGAAGCCCGCGCGGTGATCGAACCGATCCTCGCGAAGTACGCCGCACCCGGCATGTGCAACCCCGACGACCGTGAACCCCGAATCTCGGGCACACCGTCACAGGAGCAGATCGACGCCGATGGCCGCAGCGTCGGGCAACGCAACCACGACGCGCTCATCGCCATCGGCCGGTCTGTCCTGTCCTCCGGGGAACTCGGCCAGCACAACGGGTTGCCCGTCACGGTGATCGTGACCACCACCCTGCAGGACCTGGAAGCCGCCCGCGGCAGTGGTGTCACCGGTGGTGGGTCCCTGTTGCCGATGGCCGACCTGATTCGGATGGCCGCCCACGCCCACCACTACTTGGCGGTGTTCGACAAACATACGAACGAAGCCCTCTACCTCGGCCGGACCAAACGCCTTGCCTCAGCCGCCCAACGGATCGTGCTGCATGCGCGGGACCGTGGGTGCACCAAACCCGGCTGCACGGTGCCTGGGTACGGGGCTCAGGTGCACCACACGACCGGGTGGGCCAAGAACGGCCACACCAACGTCGACGACGTGGTCCTGGCCTGCGGCCCGGACAACCGACTCGCCGAACACGGCTGGACCGTCCAACTCAGAGACGGCGCGGTGGAGTGGATCCCACCCCCGCAACTCGACGTCGGCCAAGCCCGAATCAACTACCTCCACCACCCCGAACGACTCCTCGGCCCGGGGGACGACGAGAGCGCGGCGTAACCCCGTGGTGCCCAAAAGCGCTCGGCTCTACAGCGAGAAGTGGTCGTCGATGATGCCCAGCCACACCTGCGCCGAGTCGATCGCGACCTTCTCGCTGATGAATGCGTGCTGGGTTCCGGTGTAGACGTCGCGGAACGCCCGCTCGAGCCTGCTGCCCTCGCGGATCGAACTGGTGCCCGCCGCCAGGTGTGCCCACTGGGCACACTCCCGTGCGACGTCGGTCGCGTAAACGGCCGCGACCCGCATGTCGACTCGCAGCGTCGGGGTCAGATCCTCCCCCGCGGCGACCGCCGTCTCGGCGGTGGAGAAGGCGTCGAGCACCAGGAGGCGGGCGGCCCGCCACGCGGCGACGTGATGCGCCAGGTCCTTCTGAAAGGTGGGCCGGCTCGCGAGCGACGCCATGTCGCTCATGCGGTACTTGGCGGCCGCCAACTCCGTGACGTCGTCGAGCATGCTCTTGGCGACGCCGAGCGCCCACGCGGCGTGGCCGGCTGCGGTCACCGGCATCATGCCCATCCGCCCGGCCGGGGACGTCCCGCGCAACGGCACCGTGGTGAACAGCCGGAACGTCCGGTGTTCCGGCACGAAGACGTCGGCCACCTCGTAGTCGTAGGACCCGGTTCCCTTGAGCCCCTGCACGTTCCACCCGTCGGTGAAGGTCACCTCGGCGCGTGGCAGCACGGCGATCATCAGCTCTGGAATGCCCTCGCTGATCCAGCGCATCTCGCCGGCGTCCATCGGGAGGAAGCCGGCGGCGACGTACTCCGCATGCCCGGTGCCCGACCCGAAGTTCCACGACCCGGTCAGCCGGTAGCCACCGTCGACCACGACACCCTGGCCGTTGGGCGCGAACTGTCCGCCCATCGTGACGCGATTGTCGTGGTCGGTGAACACCTCCGCGAAGCCCCGGTCGGGCAGGTACGACGCCGCGGCAAACGACGACGGCAAGTTCGCGATCCCGGTCCACCCGAACGAGCCGTCCTGCCAAGCCATTTCGATCCAGGTCTCGATCATCTCGGCGAACGAGGGCTCGACGCCGCCGGCCGGCACCGGGTTGAACGCCGTCATCAGACCGCTCGCCCACATGGCGTCGACGACCGGGGCCGACATGGTGCGCAGGCGCTCCGACTCGGCTGCCTCGCCTCGCACCAGGTCGCGCAGCCCGCGCGCCGTCGCCACCAGGTCGTCCACCTGCATCTGCATCGTCATGTCGGCACGCTACCGCCGCCGGAGGGGATGGTTGACAGTTTCGGAGAACTGTTCACCGGTCAGGCCGGGGCGGCCACCATGCCGCGATGGAGGACCCGTTCGCCGACCACGCCGTGGTGGTCTGCCTTGTGCAGCACACACCGGTTGTCCCACATCACGACGTCGCCGGGCGACCAGGCGTGCCGGTAGACGTTGTCCTCGCGCGTCGAATGCTCGAACAGGTACGCCACGGTGGCCGCCGCGTCCTGCGGCGACATCCCGCTCACCTCCGCACATCGCTCGGGCGTCGACAGGTACAGCGCGGTCCGACCCGACACCGGGTGCACCAGAAAGATCGGGTGCGTCGCCGCGGACTCCTGCCGTCCGTCGGGGGTCACCCCGGTGACGACGTGTGTGATCGCGCGCCCGTCGAGGAACTCGCGGATGTGACGGGGCAGCGTCTCGTAGGCCGCGTACTGGTTGGTGAACAGGGTTTGCCCGCCCCGTTCGGGCACGGAGACCGCGCGCAGTGCCGTGTAGGCCGGCGGGTTCGAGATGTAGCTGGTGTCGGTGTGGAAGTTCGACCTGGGCGGACGGGTCCGACCGACGTTGGTGACGACGTTGAGCTCCGGTCGGCCGGGCACGGGTGTCTCCCCAACGGTGAACACCGTCTCGCCGAACCTGCGGACGAAGCGCAGGAAGACCTCGTCGTCGACGTCTTGCCCGGGGATGACGGCCACACCATGGGTTGCCAAAGCGGTTCGCAGATCGTCGATCTCACCGTCGTCGAGTTCGTCGACCCTCGCGTCGGAGACCCTGACACCCACAGGTGTCAGCGGGCTGTACGTAGGCATGGCGACCCCTCGTCGTCGAGTTCGGTGAGTGCGGTCGCGAACAGTGTCGCGACGTCGACGCCCGCGGCGGCCGCCATCACGGCGATCACGCTCGTCGGAGCGTACGAGCAGTAGGGCCCGGCCTCCAGGAACCACGGGGTGCCGTCCGGGTCGATCCGGAAGTCGAACAGGCTGTAGTGCCGGCATCCCAGTGCGACGTGGCATTGCCGCGCCGCGGCCCACACGCGTTCGGTGACCGGGTCGTCCTCCGGCACGATCCAGGCTCGGGACGGGTCCTTGGCGACCAGGTAGAGATCGCCGTCGGCGGTGCGGTCGAGTTTGTCGTCGCCCAACCGGACCGGCTTGGCGTCGCTGACCGCGTACTCCTCCAGGGGGAGGCAGACCAATTCACCGTTGCGGACGACGATGCCGCACCGCACTTCTCGACCGAGTTCGACGTAGGACTCGACCAGCGCGGCACGACCGCGGGAACACGCGAGGTCGACCGCGGCGTCCAGCTCACCGGCCCTTCGGACCAGCGTCACCCCCGCCGAGTTGTCGGCGTCGACCGGCTTCACCACCACGGGTAACGGCAGCGACGACGATTCCCCGGCGGCCAGCACCTCGCCCGTGGGCACGGCGACCCCAGCGGCGGCGACGATCGCCCGCGCCTTGGCCTTGTCGGCGGCGATCGCCATCACCTCCGGCGGGTTGCCGACGTACGGGATGCCGAGTACGTCGAACAGCGCCCGGTAGGCGGTCATGCCTGGGAGACAGAACATCTGGGGCACGACCACGTCGACGCCCGCGGTCTGCAGGTGACCGACGGCCTCGGCGAGCGTCATCGGGTCGGCCGCGGCCAGAGAGTCGGCGTCGAGGCCAGTGGGGAAGCGCCAGAATCCATCCGGCGACACGTAGGCCACCCGCATCTCGTATCGATCGTCCCCCGCGAGCGCCTCGATGCACGCGCCCGCATACAGCCGGGACAGATCGGCGAGGAAGTCGTCGACCGCGGAACCGACGAGCTGCAGGACCGTGCGCCTCATTCAGTCGCCCCCGGGTTCGACGAGCTTGCCGATGTTGAAGTCGATCCGGCTCCAGCCGCGCCGGGCCCGGAGGTTGGCCACCAGCAGCGACGGGATCTGCAGATGGTGAACAGCGAGGAACGGCAGCGGATCCCACCACGCAAAGATGGCATCGGTGCCGCTGCGGATGGTCGCGAGCCGGGCCACCCGGTTGGGCTGGGTCAGCAGCCGCCAGATCTCGTGGTAGATCCAGTAGGTGGGCCGAGCACCGGGTCGCGGCGTGATGACGGGGTGACCCTGGTCGAGGTAGGCCGAGGCGACCTGGGGATGGTCGTAGAACATCGTGATGGCCGAGTGCGTGCGAGGGTTGCACTCGATCGCGTAGGCATGCCCGTCGGCCGCCTCGATGAAGTCGAAGGAGGCCTGACCCGTCAGGCCAAGGGCCCCCACGAATTCTTCTACCCACGAACGGATCTCGGGCTTCTCGACGTGTGCGTAGTTGATCTGGAACGCCGACGACTCGCAGCAGCCGTACACCTGCAGCCGACCGTCACGGACGGTGCCGTGCGTGCAGTACTCCTGGCCCTCGACGAATTCCTGGAGGATCCACGGGTCGTCGGCGGAGATGGGCAGCGAACGCGCGAAGGCCGCGTTGCGCTCGGGTGTCCGCGCCGACAGCGGCGTCAGGTCCATCCGGCCGACGGGGTTGTAGGCGATGCGCTTCAGGATGTAGGTGCGCCCGGGCGGGAACTCGAAGTCCACCACCTGCTGAGGATCGGTGATGCGCCGGAAGTCCGGTACCCGCAAGCCGAGTGACGCAGCGGTGCTGGAGAATTCGGTCTTGTCGTCGAGCGTGCGGACGGTGGCGGAGTCGACGTGCACGACGTCGCAGAAGTGGCGAACCAGCTCGCCGGCGCGCGCGTCGTGGACGCTGCCGGCGGGACTGGACACGGGCACGAAGACGTCGGCGCGTTCGACGACGGCGACGTCCCGCAAGGCCTCTGCGTATCCGGGCGCGGTAGGTTCGGGCACGCAATGGAACGCGTCGACGGCGCGGGAGAATCGGTGCCCGGTGAACCGGTACTTCGCCGACTCGACGAGCACCACCCGATGTCCGGCCGAGTGAAACGACCTCGCCAGTTGCAGCGCCTTGGTCATCCTGCCGCCGCTGATGAGTACCGTCCGCCGCGGCCCGTCGGCACTGTGCGCCAACGGGTCTCGTCGTCGCATGGCCAGGGCCACCGCGGTCAGCGCGAGGTCGACGGGCAACGTGAGCAGCAGTGCGCCGAAGGCGGCCACGGTCTTGCCGACGTTGGCCGACCTCAGGCTCGCCGACGCCGAGTCCGTGCCCGGCGTTCCCGCGTCCAGCAGCGACGTCACGGCGTCCGCCGGATGAGGGTCAGTCCGTCCCTCAGCGGTATCAACACCTGCTCGACCCGCGAATCGTAGGTGAGGGCGGCGTTGAAGCTCGCGATGGCCGCCCCGTTGACCGTGAGGTCCGTGTCGCCGTAGGGCTGGCCCTGCATCAACGTGTTGTCGACGGCGATGACGGCCCGCGGTGAGAGCGGGTCGCCGGCCAGGAGGAACTCCACGTAGTCGAGATACCCCGACTTGTCGGCGTCGACGAACACGAAGTCGAAGCGCGGCGTCGGCGACTGGGCAGCCAGCCGTCGCAGCGAGTCGATCGCCGGCCCGACCTCGACGGTGATCTTGTGACCCGCCGGTGACCGGTCGAAGCACTCCTGGGCGAATCGTGCGACGTCGGAGTCGATTTCGCAGGCGACCACGACACCGTCGTCGGGCAACGCCTCGGCCATCGCCAGCGCCGAGTACCCGGTGAACATGCCGATCTCCAGCACCCTCCTGGCGTCGGCGAGGTGCAGGAGGAACTTCAGCACCTGCCCCTCCACGTGGCCGGAGAGCATCTCCTGCTCCAGCCGGCCGCCACCGGCGTCCGGCGCGGCCCAGTCGGTGCCGCGGGTCCGACGGGCCAATTCAGTCAGCGCCGGTGACTCCGGGGTGGTGCACTGGTCCAGGTACGGGTCCAGCCCTGCCGCCAGGTCACGAGCCCGCTGCAACCGGTCCAGCACCGCAGCGTCGACCCCGCCGGCCGCGGCGAGCTGACGGCACACGTCGCCGAGCTCTTGGGCCAGGATCGTCGACGGCGTCACCGGCCGAGCCGTCGACGCGGCGTTGTCGTCAAGCACCGCAGCGTCGTTCACGACTCGTCACGCGGGTCGGCCAGGGTGAACACGTCGACGCCCTCGCCGCCTCGCGGGTAGTCGAGGCAGATCTTCTTGTGCAGCGTCAACGCGTCGGCGAGTTCGGCAACGGTGAGGTCGTTGAGGAAGCTGCACCGACCGATCGGGGTGGGAATCGCCGCTCGCAGCAGACCGTCGCGGGTCTTGAGGATCGACGCCGTCGCCTGCTCCAGGAGCTCGGGGGTCAGGTACTTGCTATCCAGCGACAACCCGAGCCCGCTCATCACACCCAGCACCCGGTCCCGGTCCTCGACCGACAGGTGGCCGCGCTGCTCGGCGAGTGTCGTCGACAGGGCCATGTCGACGTTGATGGCGTGCCCGTGGAAGAACGGCACCGGCGGGGTGAGTTCCAGTGTCGGACTCCAGGTGTGACCGAAGGCGATCACACGGTCGAGGTCGATCTCGTGGAGGTTGGGGGCCTCGAGTTCGAGCATCGTGGCGATGGCCTGGTGGGTCACTCGGTCGGCGGCCTCGCGCAATTCGGCGGTGCCGTCGAGGTACCCGAACCGGGTGGCGAGCAGTTCGGGGCCGTACGTCTCCAACAGGCCGAATATCTCGGCGTTGCCGACGACGGCGATCTTGATCAGCTCCGCCATGCCGTTGCGAACCTGGTCCTCCGGCAGGGTCTTCAGGAACGAGAAGTCCAGCAACACCTTTTGGGACGCGTGGTAGGCGCCCAGGCGGTTCTTGTGCTTGCCGTAGTTGACGGCCACCTTGATCGACACACTGGCGTCGATGAGCCCGATCAGCGTGGTCGGAATACGGATGTACGGGGTGTTGCGCCGGTAGCTCGCACAGGCGAATCCGGCCACGTCGGTGGTCAGCCCGCCCCCGACGACCAGGACGGGTTCGGTTCGGACGAGCCCGAATTCGTCGAAGCGACCGACGATCATCTCGAAGGTCTCCAGCGACTTGGCCGTCTCGCGGATCTGCACGGGGACGACCGTCAACGCGATGCCGTAGTGGTCGAAGTACGTCTGAATCGCGTCACCGTAGATCTCGTGCACCGACTCGTCGACGACCATCAATGCGCGGCCGTACTGACGATAGCTGTCTGCCAGCTCCGGATTGTCGACGGCGAATACGCCGTCGACGTAGACCAGGTCGTACTCGATCTTCTCGTAGCCCTTGACGTGAAAGGTCCGGTCGCTCACCGTCACCGTGGCTTGCATGTTGCTCATCGTGTTCCTCCGTGTCGAGGGGTGGACGGGATCGGGATGTGGCTCAGGACCGCGAATCCGGGGCGGTCAGCCCGAAGATCTTCGTGGCGTCCAGGGAGTCGACGGTCTCGTCGGCGGCGCTGAAGTCCCCGCCCGCGGTGTTCTCGTTCGGGAAGGCGATGCACGTGATGCCCGCCGCGGTCGCCGCGCTGACTCCGCCGACGTTGTCCTCGATCGCGACGGCGTTACCCGCGTCGGCACCGAGGGTCTTGAGGGCGAGCTCGTAGACCTCCGGGTTCGGCTTGGGGCTGGACACCGAGTCCCGGTTGACGATCAGGTCGAACATCTCGGCGCTGATGTGCGGTTGCAGGGCCGCCAGCAGCGCGTCGATGTTGCCCTGCGAGGTCGTGGTGACGAACCCGATCTCGTGTCCGCCGCGCTTGGCTTCCTCGACCACGTCGACCACGCCGGGCCGCGGCGAGACCGACGACGAGCCGAGGAGGTTCTGGAAGATCTCCGACTTCTTGGCGTGTACCGCCGCGGCGTCCACGTCGAGCCCGCGAGAGGCCGCGTACTGCGCGATGCGGTCCGCGCCGCCATTGGAGCCCAACATCGAGGCGTAGTCGTCGCGCGACCACTCCCAGTCCAGGCCGTAGGCCTCGAAGGCGTCGTTGAACGCCCGACGCTGGAGCTCTGAGGTGTCGGCGAGGGTACTGATGGAGCCGAAGAGGATCGTTGACATGGGCTTCCCTTTACCTGTCGAAGTAGGTCGACGCGGCGCCGTCAGGTAGCGCCGGCCGTCGAGATAACAAATTCCCAGTACACTAATGATCTAAACGTTCAATAGTGGAAGAGCAGACCAATACTGGATTGGGAGTGCATCAGTTAACTTCTCGTTCAGGTCCGTCAATTTCGGCGGCCAGCGACACAGAGAAAGTGACGGACTCCGATGGCATCCGGCGACGGGAGCAAGGCAGGCGACACCGGTGAGGACGCCCGGGTGTCGCGCACGCGTGCCGACGTCGCGCGCGCCGCGCTCGAGGTACTCACCACGGATGGCTCCGACGCGGTGACCCACGCGCGCGTCGCCGAGGTCGCCGGCTACTCCAAGACCACCCTGTACACCCATTGGCCTGCGCGGGTCGACCTGATCGCCATGGCGATCGAGAGCATCGGCGACATGCCACACCACGAGCGCACGGGTGTCCTACGCGACGACCTGATCGGGGAGCTCCACGTGTTTCGCGCCGGCGTGCTGGACATGCGACTGGACCGGGTGCTGTCCGGGATGGCCGAGTGGGCGTCGGAGGAGCAGATGGCGCGCATCCGTCAGAGGGTGAACACCGACGGCCAGCACCAGATGTACGAGATGCTCGGTGAGCTCTTCTCCGGCGCCGCGCTGGACGCCGCGGTCTCCATGCTCACCGGTGTCGTCGCGTGCCCGGCCATCATGTTCGGAACGGTGCCCGAGGACGCGGTCATCGAGGCGGCCGTCGACGTCGTGCTGAACGGCCGCCAGCGTTCGGCTGGCTGAGTCGCGGACTACCCGGGCGGTTCGGTGGGACCGGGGTCGGGTGGCGGCGCCTTGCCGAGCCACTCCTTGAGGCGGACGAGTTGGCTGACCACCAGGCCCGCCCCGAGGAGCAGTGCGATCGAGATGACGACGACGACAGTCAACGGGCCCTCCTAGACTTGGCTCCAGCCTAGGCATCCGGCGCGGCCACGACGGCGGAACCGCCGGGCTAGAACCCGTAGAGGTCCTTCAACGCCCGAATCGGCTCGGCGCCGTGGATCGCCGCGCGCATCGAACTCTCGACGGACTTGTCGGAGACGAACAGCATCTCGTCACCTGCCTGCAGCACCTCCTCGGGCGTCGGCACGTGCACGCTGCCGTCGCGGACCAGGGTCACCATGGCGGTGTTCTCGGGCAGGTCCAGATCTCCGATGCGTTGGCCGACCAGCGGGTTGTCTTGTGGCAGAGTGAGTTTCGCCAGATCTGCTTGACCTTCGCGTAGGCCCATCAACCGCACCAGGTGCCCGACGTCGATGGCGCCCTCGACGCCCGCCACCATCGCACCGGGCGTCGAGACGGCCACGTCGATCCCCCAGGCCTGGGTGAACAACCACTCGTTGCGGATCTCGTTGATGCGGGCGACGACCCGCGGCACGCCGAATTCGGACTTGGCCAACAGCCCGACGACGAGGTTGGCCTTGTCGTCACCGGTCGCCGCGATGAGGACGTCGCAGGTCTCGGCGCCCGCCTCCTCCAACGTCGTCACCTCGCAGGCGTCGGCGAACAACCAGTCGGCGTCCGGCACGACGTGCGGTTCGAACTTGCGGCGCTCGCGTTCGATCAGCAGCACCTTGTGACCGTTGTCGAGGAGTTCCTGCGCCACCGAGCGACCGACGTTTCCCGCGCCGGCGATCCCAATGCGTGTCCTTCGCTCCCCCGCCACCCGTCCATCTTCGTCCATCCTCGGCCGTGGCGTCGCCAGCACGCACGACGACCGGGCGTCCTACTGAAATACTGACCGCACACTCCGGCCCTCGCATCGGTCCGAACCGCCACGTCCGCCCACGTCCGAACGGGAACCATTGAGCCTGCACGAGTTGTACCTGGCGTTGCTGATCGGCGGCTTCGTGTTGCTCGCCAGCATCGTCGGTACCCGAGTGGCCACCCGGGTCGGCTTTCCCAGCCTGCTGCTGTTCCTGCTGGTCGGCGTCGCGATCGGCGAAGACGGCCTCGGCTTGCAGTTCGACGACGTCGAGCTGGCCCGCAACATCGGCACCGCCGCCCTGGCCGTCATCCTGGTCGAGGGCGGCCTGACGACGCGGTTCTCCGACATCCGCACGGTCATCGCGCCCGCGGGTGCACTCGCCACGCTCGGCGTGGTGATCAGCTTGGTGGTCACCGCCGCTGGAGCGCATCTGCTGCTCGGCATGGACTGGCAGCTAGCGCTCCTCCTCGGCGCCATCGTGTCGTCCACCGACGCCGCGGCGGTGTTCTCGGTGCTGCGGGTACTGCCGCTGCCCCGACGGGTGGCGGGTCTACTCGAGGCCGAATCGGGCTTCAACGACGCGCCCGCCGTCATCTTCGTGCTGATGTTCAGCGCCGTACCCTTCGTCTTCGATCCGGAGAGCGCCGTCGGCGACCTGGTGTACGAGTTGCTGGCCGGCACGGGAATCGGGCTGGGCTTCGGCTACCTCGGGGCGCTGCTGCTGCGACGGGTCGCCCTGCCCGCGTCCGGCCTCTACCCCATCGGGACGTTCGGGATCGGCATCGTCGCGTTCGCCGCGGCGGGCTCCGTGCACGCCTCCGGCTTCATCGCCGCCTACCTCGCTGCAGTGGTCCTGGCCAACTCCGGGCTGCCGCACCGGTCGGCGACGCGGTCCTTCGCGGAGGGCCTGGGCTGGCTGGCACAGATCGGCCTCTTCGTCCTCCTTGGCCTGCTGGTCGACCCCAGCGAGCTCGCCGCGGACCTCGTGCCCGCGATCGTCGTCGGCCTGGTGCTGCTCCTCGTCGCGCGGCCGCTGTCGGTGGTGGGGTCACTGGCCGGGTTCAAGGTCCCGCTGCGCGAGAAGGTCTTCCTGTCCTTTGCGGGTCTGCGCGGCGCGGTGCCGATCGTGTTGGCCACGTTCCCGATCGTGGCCGGGGTGCCCGACAGCAACCGCCTGCTCAACGTCGTGTTCGTTCTGGTGTTGGTCTTCACCCTGGTGCAGGGGCCCAGCCTGCGCCCGCTGGCGCATGCGCTGCGGCTGATCCCGCGCGATTCGCCACGGGAGATCTACGTCGAGTCCGCGCCGCTGGACGTGCTCGAGGCGGAGCTGCTGACGCTGACCGTGCGGCCCACCTCCCGGCTGCATGACGTCACCGTCCTCGAGCTTCGGCTGCCCGACCCCAGCGTGATCACGCTGATCATCCGGGACGGCCACACGTTCGTCCCCCTGCCCGACACCCGCATCGAAGCCGGCGACGAGCTGCTGATCGTCACCACCACCAAGACCCGCGCCTCGGCCGAGCGCAGGCTCCGTGCGGTCAGCCGCCGAGGGAAGCTCGCGTACTGGTTCGACGAGTACGGCGAGCCGGACTAGCGCGCCGACTCTGCGACCACTGCGCAAAAGTGCGAGAGGCAGCCACGGGGACCGCAGAGTCGAGCACGCGAGAATTCGACCGGTAAGCGCTACTTGCCCGGCAGCGTCGCCGCCAGGCGTGGGCAGAAGTCGTGATCCTGCAACTCTTCTCCCGCGGCCTCGTTGCCGGTCGCGGCGTCGGCCCGGTCGGTGAGGACCACGAAACCAGGCTGCCCGTTCGCGTCCACCGAGCCCACCACCACCAGGGTGCGAGAGGCCATGTCGCCGCGCGCGCCCGCCACCCCGTCGGCCAGGAGGTCGAACGGATTGGCCGACCCCAGGTCGTCGCCGGCGATCGACATGGCGTCGTACCGATGCCCGGCCAGCTCGACGGGGAATGGCGCCCACCCCGGACCGACCGCACTGCCGTACCGGGTCAGCGCGTCGTGCACGTCGGGGCGCACGCAGTCGACGTGGATGTGCAGCTGATCCTGCGACCGCGCGTAGGCCGAGTTGATGGCCAGACTCATCCACTGCCGCGGGAGTCGGGCGCCCGCCCGCTCGTCGACGAAGGACCTCGCCCGCCACGCCGCCGCGAAGTAGTTTGGCGCCGTGGGCGCGAGGATTGCCGGATCGTCTATGCCAGAGGAACGTTCGGTGGGGATCAGCAGGAACTGCGTGGCGCCGACGAGGTCCTTGAGCACCGCGGAGCCCGCCGCGAGGTCGACGCTCGCGCACGGTGCGGGGTCGTCGTGGGCGAGCTGATTCGGGACGCACTGGCCGTTCACGATGTTCCACAGCGCGCTCGGGTCGGCGTGAACGGTTGCCGAGGTCGCCAGCGCGACGACGAGCGACACCACCACCATCAGTCCGGTTCGCACGCCTGCGATCTTGTCAGACGGCCGCCGCGGGTCGAACGAGGTAGGGCCCGACGTTGCGCATGGCCCGCCGCACGTAGTCGTCCTTCTCCCCTACCGGCGCCACGTAGTGCAACGCACTCTCGGCCGCCTCGACGTCGACCAGCCGGGCGATGAGCCACGCGGCGAGGTAGGGCGACGCGAGACAGCCGCCCGCGGTGGCGACGTCGCCCCTGGCGAAGAACGGTTGGTGCAGGACCTCCACGCCGGCTTCCCGCACCCACGGCTTCGTCGTCAGATCCGTGCACGCCGGAACCCCGTCGAGCAGTCCGAGTTTGGCCAGCACCAGGGTTCCCGAGCACTGCCCTGCCAGCAGTTGACGTGCCGGGTCCAGGCGCAGCCGGGCCATCAGGGCGTGGTCCTCGACGACCTCGCGGGTCCGCATTCCGCTGCCGACGATCACGGCGTCGGCGGTGCAGGCCTCCTCGACGGTGGCCATGGCGTCCACGACGACGCCGTTCATCGAGCGCACCCGCGGGGTGGGGCTGGCGATGGACACGCGCCAGCCGGGCTGCGTCACGCGGTTGAGGACGCCGAGTGCGATCAGCGAGTCGAGTTCGTTGAAGCCGTCGAAGGTGAGGATGGCGATGTGCATGGCGGCGATCGTATGGTCCGGCGAGCGTGACAATCAAAGAATTGTCATGCATACAATCTCGGGGTGGCGCCGTCGAGATACAAGGGTGTGGTCGACGCGATGGCCGCCGACATTCGGTCGGGCCGGCTGCCGTCGGGCACCCGCCTGCCGACCCACCGGAAACTGGCCGCCGCCGAGGAGCTCGCCGTCGTCACCGCCTCGCGCGTCTACGCCGAACTCGAGGCCATGGGGCTGGTCAGCGGCGAGCGCGGTCGCGGCACCTTCGTCCGCGACACCACCCTGTCCCCCGGTCACGGCGTCGACCAGCAGGCGCTCGGCGCCGACGTGGCCGACCTGAACTTCAACTACCCGTCGCTGCCTGGCCAACCCGAGCTCCTGCGACGGGCGTTGCGCGACCTCGCTTCAGGGGGTGACCTGGCCGCCCTCCTGCGCTACCAGCCCCACGGGGGCAGGTCGCACGAAAGAGCCTCGGCGGCAGGATATCTCGAGAAGCACGGGTTGCCGGTGAGCGCCAACCGGGTTCTGCTGGTCAACGGGTCGCAGCATGGCTTGGCTGTCACCGTCATGGCCCTGCTGCAACCGGGTGACGTCGTCGCGGTGGACGCCGTGACCTATCCGGGGTTCAAGGTCCTCGCCGAGACCCTTCGGCTCGAACTGGCACCGCTGCCCGCCGGCGGCGACGGCACCGACCTGGACGCCCTCGACCGTCTGTGCGCCACCCGGCGCGTCCGTGCGGTGTACGCGATGCCCACCCTGCACAACCCGCTGGGGTGGGTGACGACCGACGCCCACCGCGACCGCCTGGTCGGCATCGCGCGGCGACACGGCCTCCTCATCGTCGAAGACGCCGCCTACGCCTATCTCGCCGACCGTCCGCCGGCATCGCTCGCCGCGCGGGCCCCGGAACTCACCGTCCACGTGACCGGTCTCTCCAAGAGCGTCGCCACCGGACTTCGTGTCGGATTCGTCGCGGCACCAACGGAATTCATGCCGGTGCTGGAGCGGGCGATCCGTGCCACCACCTGGAACACGCCCGCGGTGATGACGGCGATCGCCTGTCGCTGGCTGGACGACGGTACCGTCGCGCGGCTCGAGACCGCCAAGCGCGCCGACGCGCGGGCCAGACAGACGATCGCGCGCGACGTGCTGGCGGGCCTGCCGGTGGTCGGCCATCCGGCGTCGTACTTCCTGTGGCTTCCCCTGCCCGAGGACGTGCGCGCGGACCGGGTCGTGGCCGACCTGGCACACCAGCGGGTGTCGGTGTCCACCGCCGAGCCGTTCGCCGTAGGCCACGTGCCGCAGGCGCTTCGCCTGGCCTTGGGCTCGACCGACTTCGACGTACTGCGCGGCGCCGTCGGCACGGTCGCACGGGTCGTCGACGACCACGCCAACCTCTGATCGAGACGAGAGCCGCGATGACCACCGCCTCGCCGCACTACGTCGACTACCAGAGCACGACCGATCGGGTCATCCCGGTGGTCGTGCCCGAACGGGACCGACCTACGCCAACGCGTCTCGGCGCGAGAGGTTTTCCTGGACTTCCTGCTGCCACACACCGTAGGCGTGGGTGGTGTCGACCTCCAGTTCGAACCGGTCGACCATGTCGTCGGTGACGTCGGCGACGTCGACGTAGAACTGCTCGTACCAGCGCCGGTGCTGGTACACCGCGCCGTCCTCCTCGGTCAGCAGCGGGTTGTCGATGCGCGTCTTGTGCTTCCACACCTCCACGTCGTCGAGGAAGCCCTCGCCGAAGTTCTTGCTCAGCGTCGCGGCGAGCCGCGCCGCCTTGTCCTCGGGCAGGCCGTCGATCTTCTGGACGGCGACGCCGTACTGCAGGACGAAGGAATTCTGCGTGACCGGGTAGTGGCAGTTGATCAGCGCCACCTCGAGGGTGAAGTCCGGCGCGACGTCGTTGTGCAGCCAGTTGATCATGTAGGCGGGCCCGAAGTAGGTGGCCTCCGACCTCAGATTCGTTCCCTCCCAGAGATTGTCGTAGTTCTCCGTGGTGTCGGGACGCGCCTTGGACTCCATGAACTGGCTGGCGGTCTGACCCTCGATCACGTTCTTGAAGTACGTCGGGTACGCCCGGTGAATGTAGAAGAAGTGGGCCATGTCGACGTTGTTGTCGACGATCTCCCGGCAGTGCGAGCCCTCGATGAAGATCGTGTTCCACGTCCACGGCGACCACTTGCCCTCGTCGTAGCCGTCGATGGTCGGCGGAGTCAGCTCGGCGGGCGGCGTCGACCCCTCGGGGTCGTGCCACACCAGGAGCTGACCGTTCACCTCCTGGCACGACCACTTTCGCGTGCGTGCCAGCCGTGGGGTGCGGCGGGCATAGGGCACCTCGACGCATCGGCCGGTCGAGCCCTGCCAGCGCCAGTCGTGAAACGGACACGCCACGGTGTCGCCCTTGATCGTTCCCATCGACAGGTCCCCACCCATGTGCCGGCAGTATCCGTCGAGCGCGTGGAGCTGGCCCTCGGGGTCGGCGAAGACGACCAGGCGCGTGCCGAACGCGTCGACGCCGTGCGGTGCGCCGTCGCGGAACGAGTCGGCCAGGCCGAGACAGTGCCACCCCCTCGCGAACCGAGTCATGGGTGTGCCGGCGTCGATCTCGCGGACGCCGCTCTCGCGGGGGTGGTCGACAGCAGTCATCGTGCATCCTTCCGGCGGGCTGGCCGATGACCGAGTTAAGCACATCCGCTTAATCCATGTCGAGGAAAGTCTAGGATCAGCCCGTGGATCGTGGAACCCGGTCGAAGGACGCGCTGCTCGACGCCGCCGAGCGGCTGATCGCCGAGCACGGGTTCGAGGTACCGCTGCGCGACATCGCCAAGGCGGCCGGCCAGCGCAACAACTCGGCGGTCAACTACCACTTCCGCAGCAGACAGGACCTCGTCGACGCCGTGGTGGCGCGTCGTCTGCTGCCCATGGAGCTGGAACGCGAACGCATGCTCGGGGAGCTCGACGCCGACGCCGACGCGCACGCGCTGATGCGGGTGCTCGTCCTGCCGCTGCTGCGCCTGGAGAGCACGCACTACGCGCGCTTCGTGCAGGTGGTCGGACCCCGACTGCGCACGGAGCCAATGAATTCCGCCGAGACCGCCTGGCCGAGGGTGCTCGATGCGCTCTCGCACGCGGTGCCCGGCGGCGACCGCAGGACACGTCACCGCCGCGTCGCCGCGGTCGCCACCGCGATGTTCGCGCTCGCCGCGGAGCACGAGCGGGCGGCACAGGACGGCACGGATCCCGGCGATCCCGAGGAGATCGTGCACATGCTCGCGGCAATGCTGACGGCCACCGCTCCCCGGCTGGTGTGACGCTAGAGTGCGTCGATGACCCCGCAGCCGTTGGTACCGGACGACTTCGAGGTGCCGCGCGAGCTTCGCGCGCCGCGGTTTCGCCTCGAACCCCTTGGCCCGCAGCACAACACTGCCGATCTGAACGCCTGGACCACCAGCATCGAGCACATTCGGGCCACTCCCGGGTTTCAGCGCCGGGACTGGCCGCCGGACGGCGGCCTCTCGGCCGAGGCCAACCTGGTCGACCTCGTCCGCCACGACGACGAATTCGAGCGGCGGGTGGCGTTCGCGTACACCGTGCTGCGGCCCGAGGACGGCGACGTCATCGGATGTCTCTACCTCGATCCCGGACCGCGGCCCGGCGTGGTGGACGTGCGGTCGTGGGTTCGCGCCGACGTCGCCGACCTCGATCCCGTTCTGCGCCAAGCGGTTCGGCAATGGCTCGCCGACGCCTGGCCGTTCGACGAGGTGCTCTACGCCGGTTGAGGGCTACGGCCCGGGTCGAGGATCACCTTCACGCACTCCGGGCTGCGCGCCGCCACCGCGGCGTAGGCGTCGGCCGCCTCGGTCAACGGGAACCGGTGCGTGAAGATGCCGTCGGTGCGCAGCTGCCCACCCGTCACCAGCGGAAGCAGGTCCACCCACGTCTGCTGGATGGGGGCGGTCGTCATGCGCAGGGTGAGGTTGCGGATCAGCGCCATCAGGATCGGCAGCGGGTAGGGGTCGAGGTCGTGCACGCCGAGGACCGACACCGTGCCGTCGGCACGCACGCACGCCAGGGCGTCGTCGAGGGTGGCGTTCAGCGCGACGGTGTCGATCACGCTGTCGGCCCCGCGACCGCCGGTGCGCTCGAGCACCGCCGCGACGGTCGGCCCCTCAAGCGCCGTGGCCCCCGAATCCACCGCCAACGCGCGGCGGCCCGCCACCGGATCGGCGGCCAGGACGGTGCCCGCCCCCTGGGCGAACGCCGCACGCACCGCGCAGAGTCCGACGGCGCCGAGGCCGATGACGACGACCGTCCCACCCGGCGGGATGTCGGCCTTCTTCGCTCCGATCCACCCGGTCGAGAGGTTGTCCGTCAGCAACAGCGCGGCCTCGTCGTCGACCCCCTCGGGAATCGGGAGGAGCTGAAAGTTGGCGTTGGGCACCGCGACTGCGGTGGCCTGCCCCCCACCCAGCACGCCGGAGCCGAAGATCTGCATGCCGTGCACACACGTGACGGGGTTGCCCGTTGCACACCCGGCGCACTTTCCGCAGCCGGTGACCGATGCCGCGAGCACGCGGTCGCCGACCCGCACGTTGGACACCTCCGGCCCGACTTCCAGGACGGTGCCGATGAATTCGTGACCGACGGCCACCCCGTCGCCGACCGGCAGATCGCCGTCGTAGAAGTGCAAATCGGATCCGCAGATCGCCGTCGCCTCCACCCCGACCACCGCTCCGTCGGCTCCGGGCGGAACCGGGTCTGGGGCGTCGCGGAGCTCGACGGCGCCGGGACCGGTGATGACGACGTTGCGCATCGGGCAGACGCTACCGGCGGGGCAGCGTCCCGAGGCGGGTAATGACAGACCCTCCCACCCGGAGTCGTCCGGTCGTAACGTCGATCGCATGAAGCACATCACGCTCGGAGATCTGGACGTCGCCCGCATCGGCCTGGGCGCCATGGGCATGTCGTTCGCCTACACGGGGGCGGGCACCGACGACGAGGAGTCCATCCGCACGATTCAGCGGGCCCTCGACCTCGGTGTCACCCTCGTCGACTCCGCCGAGATCTACGGCCCGTACGTCAACGAGGAACTGGTGGGCCGGGCCGTCAAGGGTCGCCGCGACGACGTGGTGCTCGCCACCAAGTTCGGCATGGTCTCGCACGCGGGCGAGGGTCCCGGCCATCTCGACAGCACTCCGGCGAACATCCGCACCGCCGTGGAGGGCTCGCTTCGACGGCTCGACACCGACCGGATCGACCTGTACTACCAGCACCGCGTCGACCCGGCGACACCGATCGAGGACACCGTCGGCGCACTGGCCGAGCTGGTGTCCGAGGGCAAGATCCGGCACATCGGGCTGTCCGAGGCCGGCGTCGACAACATCCGCCGTGCGCACGCCGTGCACCCGATCACCGCGCTGCAGTCGGAGTACTCACTGTGGACCCGCGACCCGGAGCCCGACGTGCTGCCGCTCCTGCGCGAACTCGGGATTGGGTTCGTCGCGTACTCGCCGCTGGGGCGCGGCTTCCTCACCGGACAGATCACGTCGACTGCCGACTTCGACGACTCCGACAACCGCAAGACCAACCCCCGCTTCGTATGCGAGAACTTCGAACAGAACCTGCGCGCGGTCGCCGAGGTGAAGGCCATCGCGGCCGACGTCGGCGCCACCCCGGCTCAGGTCGCACTGGCCTGGCTGCTGGCCCAGGGCGACGACATCGCGCCCATCCCCGGCACCAAGCGCGTGTCGCGGCTCGAGGAGAACGTCGCCGCCGACGGCGTCGAGCTGACGGCGGAGCAGCTTCGAAAGTTGACCGAGGTGTCCCCCGCGGTGGGCGAGCACCACAACGAGCAGCAGATGAAGATGATCGACCGCTGAGTCGCCCGCTCCGTACCCTGGACGAGGTGAGCACAGCACTGCCGACCACGGTCCTCCACGACAGCCACTTCGCCCGCGACCTGCCGGAGATGGCCGTCGCGTGGCGGGCCGCCGAGGCACCCGAGCCCCGCCTGCTGGCCCTCAACGAAACACTGGCCGCCGAACTGGGTCTCGACGTGCCGTGGCTCCGAAGCGCGGCTGGTCTGCGGCTGCTGGTCGGCGCCGAGGTTCCCGAGGGTGTGACGCCGGTGGCCCAGGCGTACTCCGGACACCAATTCGGCGGGTACACACCACGTCTCGGCGACGGCCGTGCGTTGCTGCTCGGCGAACTCACCGACTCGGACGGCCGACGACGCGACCTTCATCTCAAGGGCTCCGGGCGCACCCCCTTCGCCCGCGGTGGCGACGGACTCGCGGCCGTCGGCCCGATGCTGCGCGAGTACGTCGTCAGCGAGTCGATGCACGCCCTCGGCATCCCGACTACGCGCGCCCTGGCCGTCGTCGCGACCGGGGCCGAGGTGTGGCGGGAGACCGCCCTGCCAGGGGCCGTCCTCGCCCGCGTCGCCAGCAGCCATCTGCGCGTCGGCAGCTTCCAATACGCAGCCGCCTCCGGGGACCTCGACCTGGTACGCCGGCTCGCCGACCATGCCATCGCCCGGCACTACCCCGCCGCGGCGGGCGCCGAGCAGCCCTATCTGGCCCTGTTCGACGCGGTGGTCGCCGCACAGGCGGGCTTGGTCGCGCAGTGGATGCTCGTCGGCTTCATCCACGGGGTGATGAACACCGACAACATGACGATCTCGGGCGAGACGATCGACTACGGACCGTGTGCCTTCATGGAGGCCTACGACCCGGCGACGGTGTACAGCTCGATCGACCACGCGGGGCGCTACGCGTATGCCAACCAGCCGATCGTCGCGCAGTGGAACCTGGCCCGCTTCGCCGAAACCCTTCTGCCGCTGATCGACGACGACCAACAGCGCGCCGTGGAGGTCGCGGTGGAATCGCTCGGCAGGTTCACCGCCGCCTACGACGCCGCCTGGGCCTCGGGCGCGAGAGCCAAGCTCGGCGTGGCCGCCGGCGTGGACGACGCGACGGTGACGTCCCTGGCCACGGACCTGCTGGCCCAACTTACCCAGAGCCGGGTCGACTACACGTCGTTCTTCCGCCACCTGGCCGCGGCCGCCCGCGGGGACGCCGAACCCGCCCGCGGGCTGTTCCTCGACCTGGCCGGGTTCGACGACTGGCTGGCCAGGTGGCGGGCCCTCGACCCGGACGCCGAGGCGATGGACCGGGTAAACCCCGTGTACGTCCCGCGCAACCACCTTGTCGAGGAAGCCCTGGCCGCAGCCACTTCCGGTGACGTCGGCCCGCTGAACCGGCTTCTCGAGGCCGTCGCGTCGCCCTACGACGAACGCGCCGACCTCGAGCGGTACGCCACCCCGGCCCCCGACGACTTCGGTCCGTACCAAACGTTCTGCGGCACCTGACCCCCGACGTCGTGAAGATCACGTGCATTCGGAGGGTTTGCATCCGCGAAAATTAGGCAAACTAGCAGCATGACTTTGCGCTCCCTCACCCCCGTCCTTGGTGCTGTGGCGGCTCTGACGTGGTCATTGGTGAGCGGCACTGCTCCCGGCGCGTCCGCCGAACCCCTGCCGAACGCCTCCAACCCGGGGTGCTCCGACGTCGACCTCGTCTTCGCGCGCGGCACCGGCGAGCCCGTCGGCCTCGGGTACGTGGGCGACTCCTTCGCGGATTCGCTGCGCTCCAAGCTGGGAGGCAAGTCGCTCGACGTCTACGCGGTGAACTATCCGGCCACCATCGACTTCCCCAGGGCCGTCGACGGCATCAACGACGCCGCCGCCCACATCCAGGCCACCGTGGCGAACTGCCCGAAGTCCAAGATCGTGCTCGGCGGATTTTCTCAGGGCGCCGCCGTGGCTGGGTTCGTCACCGCCGACGTCGTGCCACCGGGCGCCGCGGACTCCGGCGTGACGGGCCCGCTGCCGCCGGCCGTGGCCGACCACGTGGCCGCGGTGGCCCTCTTCGGCAAGCCGTCGCCGCGCTTCATGAACTTCGTCAACCAGCCCGACATCGTGATCGGCCCGAAGTACGCGGGCAAGACCCTCGACTCGTGCGTGCCCGGGGACCCGATCTGTTCCGACGGCGGCGACTTCTCCCTCCACAACGCCTACGTCCCCGACGGTCGGGTGGACCAGGCGGCCGACTACGTCGTCGGCAAGCTCGGGTATCCCGTTCCCGCAGCGCCGCCACCACCGCCGGCGGACGCACCGCCGCCACCACCACCGGCACCCGACGCCGGCCTCCCGCCGGCTCCCGCTCCGGCACCTGCGCCCGCTCCGGCTCCCGCGCCCGTAGCCGTTCCGGCTCCTGCCCCAGGGGCGCCTGCTCCCGCACCCGCCTGAGCCGCAACGGCTTTCACCGCCGCGAGCTTCATCGTCGGAGCAGGCGCAGCGCCGACAGCAGCTGCCAGCCGATGATGGTGTAGACGCAGGTCCGTTCCCACACCGCGCCAGGGAGGATCACCGTCGAGGCGGTCACCGCCCCGACGGCGAGCACGACGAAGGCCAGCAGGCCCAGTGCCGCGATCCCGGCGGAAACCAATCGGTACCAACGGGATTCGCTCACCAACCGATACCCGGCGAGGATGGCGGCATTGCCTCCGACGATGGCGACCGTCGCGGCCGACACGTGAACCCAGGCGATCCCCGCGCCGCCACTGGGCACCATCGCGACGACGACGTTGCCGACCGCGTTGGCCGCGGCGCATGCCACGAAGACGCCCCTGCCGGGGCCGCGTCTGGTGCGGGTCAGCGCCAGCGCCGCCGCGAGGAACAGCGTGCCCTGCACGACGAACGCCGTGTTCATCAGAGGGCTCAGCGGGGAATCGGGCCTGCCGAGGTCGCTGATGAAGTTCGTCGCGTAGCGGTATCCCGGATGGGCCGCGGCGGTGATCGCCTCCAACCCCAGGTAGGCCACGCCGGCGACGGCCCAGCACGCGGCGGCGATCCGGGTTGTCACTGCGACACCCCGAGGGCGACGGTCAGTTCCAGGATCATCTGGGGGTCGTCGAGCCGGTCTCCGTAGAGCTCACGGAGTTGCGTCATGCGGTAGCGCACCGTCTGCGCGTGGACGAAGAGTTCGGCGGCGACGGCGTCGCGCTGCCCCCGGTGCAGAAGCCACGATCGCAACGTCTCGGCCAGGCGGTCCGCGGTGGTGGGCCGCAGGTCGGCCAGCGGCGCCAGGGCGTGGCGGCGAAGGTCGGCGGCGGCGTCGCGGTCGGCGGTCAGGACCAACTCGACCAGGTGCTCCTCGGTGTCGACGATCTCCTCGTCGACCGCCAGCTGCCTGGCGCGCAGCGCACGCCGATAGGACGACTCGACGAATGCCCACGGCCGCGCCGGGCCCACCACCGCTCGGCGACCCTGTAGCGCCGACCGCAGCTGCCCGCGGTACCTGCCGTCCAGGTCCGGAACCAGAAGCACCGCAAGTGATTCCGCGGGCTCGACGCCGGGCAGGTCCTCGCTCAACTGCAGCGTCGACTGTCCGAATCGGGCCGCCAATCCGCGGGTCTGGGCCTCGGCGACCAGGATTGCGGTCAGGGTGTCCGGTGGGTGCCAGTCCGCCTCCTCGGCGCTGGCCGTCACCACGTCGACGGGAGCTCCGGCGATCAGCTGCTTGGCCAGCCTGTCGAGATATCGCTGGCGGACCCGACCGGTGGTCGCCAATTCGTCGGTGTGTCCGGCGACGCTGGAGGCCGAGAGTTCGTCGATGAACGCGAACACCAACTCGGCGAAGCGGGCGACGGTCTCGGCGTCCAGCCCGGCGGCGACGGCCGTGGACGACAGCTCGCGCCACGCCACCCGCGCGCCGACCCGGTACGCCGAGAGCAGCGCGTCCATGGTGCGGCCCTGACGGGCCTCCCCGCGCCCGAGTTCGTAGGCCCCGTCCAGGGCGGGGGTCAGCGTCGCGCTCGGGTCGGAGTCGTGCGAGCGCACGGCCAACCGCAGGAAGGCGCCGAGGGCCATCTGCACGGCGTTCTCGATGGTCTGGCCCATTGGGCCACTGAAGGCGCGCGTGTAGCTGGGAACCTCCACCGTCACCGCGGTCACCGTGCGCTCGGCCATCCGCGGCAGGACGGCCCGAAGCGCCTCGGCCATCTCGTCGGAGAGGTCGAGACCGGTGAAGCGGACCGCCGATTCAGACAAACTGTTCCCTGCGAACAAATTGATGGTGAGTATTCACACCTGACATTCAAGACTTTATACCTGCACCTCAGCCAGAGTGGGGTAATGACGACGACAGCACCTCTACCGACCGCCGTCGGCGCGCTGCGGGCCCGGGTCATCAAGTTCGCCGAACGCGTGACCACGCCGCTGGTCCCCGCCGACTACCTCGACGTCATCGATCCCCTGCGCTCGAGTGCGGACCTGCGCGGCCGCATCGTCGCCATCCATCCCGAGACTCGTGACGCCGTCTCCGTGGTGATCAAGCCCGGTCGTGGGTGGCTGGGTCACACGCCCGGTCAGTACGTCCGCATCGGGATCGACGTCGACGGCATTCGCCAGTGGCGCGCTTACTCACTGACCTCCGAGACGTCTCGGCGGGACGGCTGCATCGCCATCACCGTGAAGGCGATTCCGGACGGCAAGGTCAGCAATCACATCGTCCGCCGGGCGCGACCCGGCACCGTCGTCCAACTCGACCAGGCCGCCGGCGAATTCACCCTCGGCGAGCAGGCGCCACCCAAGATCCTCTTCCTCACCGCGGGCAGTGGCGTCACCCCCGTGATGGGGATGCTGCGCAACATGACCGACACGGGTTCAGACGTCGTCGTCGTGCACTCGGCGCCGACCGCCGACGACGTCATCTTTGGCGGCGAACTCCGACAGCTGGAGCGCCAGGGGCGAATCCGGTTGGTGGAGAAGCACACCGACGTCGACGGCATGCTCGACGTCGCAACCCTGCATCACCTGGTCGACGACCTCGCCGACCGGCAGACCTGGGCGTGCGGGCCGGCGGGCATGCTCGACGCCCTCGAATCCCGGTGGGCCGCCGACGGGATCGCCGATCGACTGCACACCGAGCGCTTCCGCCCGGTCATCATCACCGAGGGTGACGGTGGCGAGGTGACCTTCTCCAAGTCCGGCACCGTGGTCGACGCCGGCAGCGCCGAGACCCTGCTCGACGCCGGCGAGGCCGCGGGTGTCCTCATGCCGTCGGGCTGCCGGATGGGCGTCTGCTTCGGCTGCGTCGTCCCGCTCCGCCAAGGCGCCGTGCGCGACCTGCGCACCGGTGACGTCACCTCCGCCGCACCCGGCGACAACGTCCAAATCCAGACCTGCGTCTCCGCCGCCGCGGGCTCGTGCGACATCGATCTCTAATCCACCAGGAGACCACCATGACCACTGCTCAGATCGACATGAACCCCACCACCGCGCACCTCACCGCCGAGGACGTCGAGAACCTCGGCCGCGAGCTCGACGCGATTCGCGAGCAGATCATCGCCAGCCGCGGCGAGCGCGACGCCGCCTACATCCGCAAGGTGATCGACGGTCAACGCAAGCTCGAACTGGGCAGCCGCGCCGTCCTGCTGTTCTCGCTGTTCCCGCCCGCCTGGTTCGTCGGCACCGTCGGGCTGTCGATCTCCAAGATCGTCGAGAACATGGAGATCGGGCACAACGTCATGCACGGCCAGTGGGACTGGATGCGCGACAGCAAGATTCACTCCACGACGTGGGAGTGGGACAACGCCTCCCCCGCCGAGATGTGGAAGCACTCGCACAACGAGGTGCACCACACCTACACCAACGTTCGCGGCAAGGACCACGACCTCGGCTACGGCATCATGCGCGTCGACGAGAACCAGAAGTGGGTGCCCTTCTACGTCGCCCAGCCGCTGTGGAACTTCATCAACGCCTGCGTCATCGAATACGGCATCGCCGCCTACGACCTGCAGATCGGCAAGTACCTCAAGGGCCGCACCGACAAGGCGGAGTTCCAGGGCAAGGCCAAGCGGGTGCTCGCCAAGATCCGCAAGCAGGCCACCCGCGACTACCTGCTGCACCCGCTGCTGTCGGGCCCGTCGGCCCTGCCCACGCTGACCGCCAATCTGACGGCCAACCTGGTGCGCAACCTGTGGACCCACTCGGTCATCATGTGCGGTCACTTCCCCGAGGGCGTGCAGACCTTCGAGAAGCACTCCATCGACGGCGAGACCCGCGGCGAGTGGTACCTGCGTCAGATGCTCGGCTCGGCCAACATCTCCGGAAGTCGGTTGCTGCACTTCATGTCCGGCAACCTTTCGTTCCAGATCGAACACCACCTGTTCCCCGATCTGCCCAGCAATCGGTATCAGGAGATCGCGCCCAAGATCCAGGACGTGTTCGAGCGCTACGGCCTGACCTACACCACCGGTTCGCTGCCGCGGCAGGTCGGCTCGGCGTGGAAGACGGTCTTCAAGCTCTCGCTGCCCAACGACTTCAAGGTGACCGATCTGTTGCGCCGCCGTCGTCGGCCCGCCGCCGTCGCCGAGCGTCCCGAGCTCAAGGCCGCCTAGCGAGAAAAAGATTGTAAGCACTCGCAATCTTCTGTAGCGTGCATCACATGCCCTATGACGTGATCGTGCGCAACGGATTGTGGTTCGACGGCACCGGCGCCCCGCCGCGCACGAGGAATCTCGGCATTCGCGGCGACGTCGTCGCCTCGGTGTCCGACCAACCGCTCGACGAGACGGGTTGTCCCGACGTGGTCGACGCCGAGGGCAAGTGGGTCCTTCCTGGCTTCATCGACGTGCACACCCACTACGACGCCGAGGTGCTCCTCGACCCCGGCCTGCGCGAGTCCGTCCGGCACGGCGTGACGACCGTCCTGCTCGGCAACTGCTCGTTGTCCGCGGTGTACGCGACCAACGAGGATGCGGCCGACCTGTTCAGCCGGGTCGAAGCCGTACCGCGCGAGTTCGTGCTCGGCGCGTTGAACGACAAGAAGACCTGGACGACTGCGGCCGAATACGTCGACGCCCTCGACGCCCTGCCGCTGGGTCCGAACGTGAGCTCGTTGATCGGGCACTCGGACCTGCGCACCTCGGTGCTCGGCCTCGGCCGCGCCACCGACGACACGACTCGGCCGACGCCGACGGAACTGAACGCCATGACCGCCAAGCTCGCCGAGGCGCTCGACGCGGGCCTGCTCGGCATGTCGGGCATGGACTCGGCAATCGACAAGCTCGACGGCGACCGCTACCGGTCCCGCGGATTGCCGTCGACCTTCGCGACCTGGCGGGAGCGCCGCGCACTCATTGCGGTACTTCGCAAGCGTCGCAGGATGTTACAGAGCGCACCCGACGTGGCGCGCCCGTGGACGGCACTGTTGTTCTTCCTATCCAGCAGCCGGATGTTCGGCCGTCGCGACGGCGTGCGGATGAGCCTGCTGGTCTCCGCCGACTCCAAGGCGGCGCCTGGCGCGGTCGGCGTCTTCGGCAGGGGCACCCGGTTGCTGAATCGGGTACTCGGCGCCAGCGTCCGGTTCCAGCACCTGCCCGTCCCGTTCGAGTTGTACTCCGACGGCATCGACCTGCCGGTGTTCGAGGAGTTCGGTGCCGGGACCGCGGCGCTGCACCTGCGCGACCAGTTGGAGCGCAACGAACTGCTCGCCGACGTCGAGTATCGCCGCGAGTTCCGGCGTGAGTTCGACCGCAAGAAGCTCGGTCCGACGTTGTGGCACCGCGACTTCCACGACGCGGTGATCGTCGAATGCCCGGACCAGACGCTGGTCGGCAAGAGCTTCGGGGCGATCGCCGAGATGCGTGGACTGCATCCGTTGGACGCCTTCCTCGACGTGCTCGTCGAGAACGGGGAGCGCAACGTCCGCTGGACGACCACCGTCGCCAACCATCGTCAGCGCCAGCTCGACAAGCTGGCCGTCGAGCCGACGGTGCACATGGGCTTCTCGGATGCCGGTGCACACCTGCGCAACATGGCGTTCTACAACTACGCCCTGCGGTTGCTCAAGCGCGTGCTCGTCGCCGACCGAGCCGGTCGACCCTTCATGACCCTCGAACACGCCGTACACCGCCTGACCGGCGAGGTCGCCGACTGGTTCGGCCTCGACGCCGGCCGGCTGCGCGAAGGCGACGCCGCCAACTTCGTCGTCGTCGACCCGGCTGGTCTCGACGACGTCGACGGCTACCACGAAGCTCCGGTGTCGTTCTACGGCGGGCTGAGCCGCATGGTCAACCGCAACGACGCCGCCGTCGTGGCCACGGCGGTCAACGGCCAGATCGTCTACCGCAGTGGAGAATTCCAGGAGGGTTATGGTCGGACCGCCAAGTCCGGTCGGTTCCTGCGGGCCGCGGGTGCGGCTCGGCCAACCGTCGCCGCCGCACCCGCCTGACGTGGCAAGGACCCAGCGGGAGCGTCGCGAAGAGACCGTCGCGCGCCTGCTCGACGCGAGCATCGCCACGATCGTCGACGTCGGTTACGCCAGGGCGTCGGCGGCGGTGATCACCGCACGCGCCGGGCTGTCGGGCGGGGCGCTGTTTCGCCACTTCGACACCATGGGCGACTTCATGGCGGCGACGGCCCACGAGGTGATGCGCCGCCAGCTCGACGCATTCGGCAAGCTGGTCGCCGAGATCCCGGCCACCCAACCCCCTCTCGAGGGGGTCCTGCACGCGCTGCGCGACATCACCGGCAACGACACCAACGTGGTGATGTACGAGCTCCTGGTCGCGGCCCGCACCGACGAAAGGCTCAGTGGCACACTGCAGGAGGTGCTGAAGGAGTACAGCTCCCGAATCTTCGACACCGCGCGCACCCTGCCCACGGCCGACCAGTATCCCGAGGGCGCACTCGCCGCCGTCGTGGCATTGCTGACCAACTCCTTCGACGGGGCGGCGATCGTCCGTCGCGTCCTGCCCCAGCCGGAGCTCGAGGCGGGCCGCATCCCGCTGCTGCTGTCGCTGCTCACTGCGAACCACCCGAGGAACGATGACTGAACGCATCCGCCAGTTCGCCAACGACGGCCTGACCTTCGCCGTCACCGACGAGGGACCGGTCGACGGCGACGTCGTCGTGCTGCTGCACGGGTTTCCGCAGACCTCCACGTCGTGGCGCGCGGTGCGCGAACGGCTCCACGCCAGCGGGTACCGGACGTTGGCGTTCGACCAGCGCGGCTACGCCCCGACCGCCCGGCCCCGGGGTCGCCGCGCCTACCGGATGAGCCGGCTGGTCTCCGACGTGGCGGCCCTCGCCGAGGCGACGGGCGCCCCGGTGCACCTGGTGGGGCACGACTGGGGCGCCGCGGTCGCCTGGTCGACGGCGGCCGGTCGCCCCGAGGTGGTCCGCACGCTCACGGCGGTCTCGGTACCGCATCCGAGGGCATTCCTGGGCTCCATGCCGATCAGCAGTCAGATCCTGCGCTCGTACTACATCGGGCTGTTCCAGCTGCCGTGGCTGCCGGAGTTCGCGTGCCGCCGTCCGCGGTTGCTGGCCCGAATGCTGGGCGGCACCGGGATGACGCCGCAGCAGATCGCCACGGTACGAACCGAAGTCGTCGACTCTGGAGCGCTGACCCCGAGCCTGAACTGGTACCGCGCGATGCCGTTCGCGAGCCCCAGGTACGCCAGGAAGGTCGCCGCGCCGACGACCTACGTGTGGACCACCGGCGACACCGCGCTCGGCAGGCGAGGCGCCACGATGTGCGCGCGCTGCGTGTCGGGTCCCTACCGATTCGAGATCGCCGGCGGTTCGCACTGGGTGCCCGAGGAGCAACCGGACCTGCTGGCCGACCTGATCGTCGACCGCGTCTCGAGCTGAGCGTCCCCATGTAAAAGCCTTGTTACGTCCGTGTTGCGGATAGAGTGTGGGCATGGACGACAAGTCGGTCTTCTCGGAGGTCGCGGCGCTGCGCGCCGACACGGCGCGGGCGGTCCTCTCGCCCGCCGCCCTCGAGATTCACGTCCGGGTGGTCGACCACCTCGCCCACACCACCCGGGCGAACTTCGTCTCCGACGAAAGCCTCGACACCCTGGCGCACGGCCGGGTCAGCACGATGGCCGCGATCGAGCTGTCGCTGGCCGGGTGGTGGCGCCGGTTGGACGGTGGCTACGTGATCGCCGACCAGGAACTCGTCGACGCGTTGTCCCACCATCCGTCGCGCCGACGGATCGGCGCGACGTGCCGCCGTCTCTGGCGGTTCCTCAACAGCGAGTCGGTCATCCCGCTGTAGCTCGGGACGGGGCGCTTGGCCTCGCCAATCCGAGATGGTCGCGCAGCGTGGTGCCGGCATACTCGCTGCGGAACCGGTTGCGGCGCTGCAGGATCGGGACGACGTGGTCGACGAACGTGGTCAGCTCGTGCGGGAGCGTCGACCCCATGATGGTGAAGCCGTCCACCGCGCCGGCGTCCTGCCACGTGAGCACGTGCTCGGCAAGTTGCTCCGGGGTACCGACGAAGTGCGTGTGCCCGGCACCGCCGCGGACCCGCTGGGCCACCTCCCGCAACGGCGCATCCGGCTGGGCCCGGGCCGCGGCGTAGAGCTGGTCGGTCCTGGTGGACACGGACGGGTCCCTCCAGAGCGACGCCGGCAAAGGAACGTCGGGGTCGAAGCCGTCGGGATCCAATCCCGCCGTGTAGAGCGCGTTCTGCCACCGAAAGTCACTGCTCGACAGCTCCTCCAACCGCTGCGCACGAGCCTGGGCTTCGGCTTCGGTGCCGCCAAGGGTGACCATCAGTGCGGGCAGCACCAGCACCTGGTCGGGATCGCGGCCCAGGGCCGCGGCCTTGGCGTGCAGATCGGCGCGGAAGGCCACCGCCGCCTCCAACGACGGCGGCCCGGAGAACGCCATGTCGGCGTGACGGGCGGCCAGCTCGACTCCGGCCCCCGATTGGCCGGCCTGGACGAGGACGGGCCGGCCCTGGGGCGAGCGGGGGAACGGCTGGATGCCCTCGACGTCGTAGTAGCGTCCGTGAAAGCGGGGGGCGTGCAGCTTGCTGCGGTCGGCCCAGACCCCGCCCTCCCGGTCGCCGACGATCGCGTCGTCGGCCCAGCTGTCCCACACCCGGGCGGCCACCTCGACGAACTCACTTGCGCGGGCATACCGGTCGGCGTGATCGGGATGGTCGCCCTTGCCAAAGTTGGCTGCGGCCAGTGGCGTGACGGTCGTGACGATGTTCCAGCCGGCCCGTCCACCGCTGAGGTGATCCAGCGTGGCGAACCGGCGAGCCAGCTCCCACGGCTCGTTGTACGTCGTCGACCCCGTGCCGATCAGCCCGATGTGCTCGGTGCTCGCGGCCAGCGCCGACAGCACCGAGATGGGGTCGAACTGGACCTGGGGCAGATGCGTGGCGCGGTAGTCGGCGATGGCGATGTTGTCGGCCAGGAAGATCGAGTCCAGCAGCCCCCGCTCGGCGGTCCGGGCGATGTCGGCGTAGTACGGCAACCCCAGCACGTTCCGGACGTCGTCGTGGGCGAGACGCCAGGCCGATTCGTGATACCCGTTGGGCCAGATGAAGGCGTTGAAGTGCAGCGGTCGTGGGCTCATCAGGCCAACACGCTAGGCGTATGCCGCACCCGAGGGCAAGTTCACGGGTTTGTCGATTCGCTTGCCCAACAGCGCAATCCACGCGTGCAGACCGTCGACGGCGCCACGGGACGCACTCGTCGCCGCGCCGCTCCGGGATTCCAGCAGTTCGACGACGCGCCGACATCTGGCCACTTCGCCGGCCAATTCGGCGGCGGGGACCGCCCACAGCCGGTCCTCCGGCCAACGGCTGTAGAACGCCGCCGACTCGTTCAACAGCACGACGAGCTCGGGGGTGGACCTGCGCAGTAAGCGCCGACCCGTCCGGACGGCGACCCCGGCGGCCAGCAGGGCCACGACGGAGGCGACGGTGAACATCCAGCCACCGACCCCGACCTCGCTCATCGGCACCGACGGTTGCATGGTGGAAGTTTACTTCCAGACCACGACGTCGCACCGCCCTTTGCTCGATCGAGCGCGGTGGCGGGTTCGGTGACCGCCGGCCGACAGGGTAGAAAGCAACCATGGCTGACGCGAACGTGATGAAGATGTTCACCCTCGAGGGCAAGGTTGCCATCGTCACCGGCGCCTCGTCCGGCCTCGGCGTGGCGTTCGCCGAGGCATGCGCTCAGGCCGGTGCCGACGTGGTGCTCGCCGCCCGGCGAGCCGACAAGCTGGGCGCGACAGCCGATCTGGTGTCCGCGGCGGGCAGGCGGGTGCTGACCGTGCAGACCGACGTCACCGACCCGGACCAGTGTCAGGCCATGGTCGACGCCGCCATGGCCGAGTTCGGCCACGTCGACGTGCTGGTCAACAACGCCGGGATCGGCACCGCGGTGCCGGCCACTCGCGAGACGCCCGAGGAGTTCCGCGCGGTCGTCGACGTCAACCTGCACGGGTCGTACTGGGCGGCGCAGGCGTGCGCCAAGGTCATGCAGCCGGGCAGTTCGATCGTCAACATCTCCAGCATCCTTGGTCTGACGACCGCCGGGCTCCCGCAGGCCGCCTACAGCGCCAGCAAGGCGGCAATCGTCGGCTTGACCCGAGACCTGGCTCAGCAGTGGGGATCTCGCAAGGGCATCCGGGTCAACGCCATCGCGCCCGGGTTCTTCAAGTCGGAGATGACCGACCAGTACAAGCCCGACTACCTCGAGTCGTTGAGCGAGCGGTTCGTGCTGCCGCGGATGGGCGATCCCGCCGAGCTGGCCGCGACGCTGGTGTGGCTGGCCTCACCGGCCGCCGGCTACGTCACCGGGCAGACCATCGCCGTCGACGGCGGGGTGACGATCACCTAGGGCCGAGATTACCTCCCTAGGGGTGTACCGAGGCAGCCCTAGGGAGGGTGGACTGGTGTCAGCGTCGGGCACTCGCTCGACCTCCCGGAGCAAGCGCCCCACGGGGTGCCAATCGGAAAGGCTCACACCATGCTCGGACTCATCGTCAGCATCATCGTCGTCGGACTCATCGCCGGAGCGGTCGCCCGACTGCTCATCCCCGGCAAGCAGAGCATGTCCGTCGTCATGACCATCGCTCTCGGCATCGTCGGCTCGTTCGTCGGCGGCTTCCTCGGCTACCTGCTGTTCGGCAAGGACGCCGCCCACGGCTTCCTGCAGCCGTCGGGCATCATCGGCTCGATCATCGGCTCGATCATCGTGATCCTGATCTGGAGCCGGGTCGGCGGCCGCAGCACCACCCGCACCCGGTAATCCCCACGACGCGACGATCGACCCCGGCAGCGTCGCCGGGGCCGATCGTCGTCGTCGGTGTGGCTAAGCCGCCACCTTGTCCTTCTGCATCTCGCGCAGTGCCGTCCGCAGGCCTCGTCGGCGGCCGGTCTCCGGATCGATGCCGAAGGTGTCGCGCATGCCGCCACGGATCCGGAACTTCAACTCGGAGTTGGTCTCCGGCGCGTCGTCGGGTGTGCCCTTCAAGAACCTGTTGGGCAGTGCGAGCTTCAGGATCGTCCAGAACGACTGGCCGTACTGCCGCAGCAGCGGGCCGGTCGTGTACGGCAGGTCGTACTTGTCGCACAGGGCCTGAACGCGTTCGGAGATCTCGGCGTACCGGTTGCTTGGCAGATCGGGGAACATGTGGTGCTCGATCTGGTAGCAGAGGTTGCCGCTCATGAAGGCCATCACCGGACCGGCCTTGAAGTTCGCCGACCCGAGCATCTGGCGCAGGTACCACTCGGCCTGCGTCTCGTTCTCGAACTCCTCCTGCGTGAACTTCTCTGCGCCGTCGGGGAAGTGGCCGCAGAAGATCACCATGTAGGACCAGTAGTTGCGGATCAGGTTCGCCACCGCGTTGGCGCCAAGCGTGTGCTTCCACGCCGGCCCGGTGAGCGCCGGGAACACCACGTAGTCCTTGCCGACCTGCTTGCCGACCTTCTTGCCGATGATCTTGAGGTCCTTGCGCACCTCGGCCATCGACTTCTCGCCCTTGCGCCACTTGGTGGTCTCCACCCCGTGCAGGGCCACGCCCCACTCGAAGAGCGTGCCGAGCAAAATGTTGTAGATCGGGTTGCCGATCATCCACTTCTCCCAGCGCTGGTCGCGCGTGAGACGCATGATGCCGTAACCGATGTCGTCGTCCAGGCCCACGATGTTGGTGTACTTGTGGTGGATGAAGTTGTGCGACTTCTTCCAGTGCTGGGTGGGCGAGGTGGTGTCCCACTCCCATTCGGTGGAGTGAATCTCCGGGTCGTTCATCCAATCCCACTGGCCGTGGGTGATGTTGTGGCCCAACTCCATGTTCTCGATGATCTTCGCGGTGGCGAGAGCAGCGGTGCCCGCGGTCCAGGCGAGCTTGTCGCGGCTGGCGAACAACGCGATTCGCCCGAAGGCGGCCAATCCTCGCTGCAGCTGGATGGTCTTTCGGATGTACTGTGCGTCGCGCGCGCCCCGAGATTCCTCGATGTCGGCCCTGATCGCGTCGAGCTCGCGTCCGAGTTCCTCGACGTCCTCGGGCGTCAGGTGGGCGTATTCCTTGATGTCACTGATGGCCATGTCGACTCCTAGATGTTGAGGGTGCAGTCACCGGATGCCGCGGAGATGCAGGTCTGGATGCGATCGCCCTCCCCGTGTTCGTTGCCCGATCGAAAGTCACGCACGTGGCCGGATTCCAATGGCAGCACGCAGGTTTGGCAGATGCCCATGCGGCACCCGAACGGCATTTGGATGCCGAGCTTTTCGCCGGCCTCCAAGAGGGAGGTGGCGCCGTCCACCTCGATCGTCTTGTCGGAGATCGCGAAGGTGACCGTGCCGCCCTCGCCTCCCTTGTCGGTGCGGGCGATGACGAAGCGCTCCATGTGCAGGCGGTCCTCCGGCACACCGGCGTCGGCCCACACCTTCTCGAGCGTGTCGAGCATCGCGGGCGGCCCGCACGCCCAGGTCGGTCTGTCCTTCCAGTCCGGTACCAACCGGTCGAGCTCCGCCTCGAAGTCCAGATGACCCATCTCCCCGGTCAGCTGAAGAAGCAGCTCGTAGGTCGACGGCCCGCGGTCGAGTTCCTGCAGTTCGTCGCGGAAGATGACGTCCTTGGCCGACGGCGCCGAATGAATGTGGACGACGTCGGAGGTCTGCCCACGCTGAGCCATCGACCGCAGCATCGCCATCACGGGGGTGATTCCGCTGCCTGCGGTCACCAACAACAACTTTGCAGGCGGCGGATCCGGCAGGGCGAAGTCACCCTTGGGTGACGCCAAGCGAACGATCGTTCCGGACTCCACACCGTTCACCAAGTGGGTTGACAGGAAACCCTCGGGCGTGGCCTTGACCGTGATCGAGATGAGCTTCTTGTCGCGGACCGGAACCGACGTCAGCGAGTAGGACCGCCAGTGCCACTTGCCGTCGATGCTCAATCCGATTCCGACGTACTGACCGGGTTGGTACTCACCGGAGAAACCCCACCCCGGCCGGATGGTCACGGTCGCGGTGTCTTCGGTCTCCTTCTGCACGTCAACGACCTCGCCGCGGAGTTCACGCGCCGACCACAGTGGATTGAGCAGCGTCAGGTAGTCGTCCGGCAGCAGCGGTGTCGTCGCCCGGGCCGCGAGGCCGCGGAGCAGGTTCGTCGGCGACCCGGTGCCCGCCTCCACGTTGCGGGCGGGCTTCTCGGTCCAGCGGACCAGGTCGCGCAAGTTCAGAGCCATGGTGCACCTCGGGATCCGTCGATGGAACAGCGGCGCTCAGTTGGTGAACACCTGTACACCCAATACCCACCGGTAACCAAAGTCAACCCGACTGCGGCGAACTTCGGGCCTATTTGCCCGAATCCGTAATGGTCGGCGGATTCACGACCTCGACCTCGAGGTCGACGCCGGTGTCGTGCTTCGTCGACCGCATGAAGTCGTCGATGATGTCGGCGACCTCGTTGGGAGCCTCGACGTGCGCGAAGTGCCCGACGCCGGGCAACACCTCCAGTCGACCGCCGGGCCGCGCCGCCATCGCCGCGTGGCCGTGCTCGACGGGAATGATCTGGTCGTCCTCACCCCAGATGGCCAGCGTCGGCAACTCGGCGCGCACGTGCAAGCGGTTGAGCGCGCTCACCGCCTGGCCGCGGTAGTCGACCACCGACCGCAGAGTGCGCAGGAAGGCGTCCCGGGTCGGGCGGTCGGAGAACGACGAATAGGCCCGCCAGATCTCGCTCGCGCGCGGATTACGCATGCCCGACGCGGTGAACCACGAGCCAATCTTGTTGCCCGCCTTGAGAACTGGTGACGGCGCGATGACGGGCAGCACGAACTCGGCGCCCGGCGCGGACAGCAGCCGCAGGATCAGGCCGACGTCGGAGCCCAGACCGCCACTGCTGATCAGGATCAGGCGCTCGCAGTAGTCCGGGTGTTGGTAGAGGAACTGCATCGCCACTCCGCCGCCGAGGGAGTGCCCCACGATCGTCGCCTGGGCGATGCCCAGCTCGTCGAGCAGGTCGCGCAGCGACACGGCGAACGCGCCGAGTGAGTAGTCGCCGCGGGGCTTGACCGTCTGGCCGTGGCCCAGCAGATCGGGCGCCACCACGCGGTAGTTCTTGGCCAGGCGCGGAATCAACTCGCGCCAGGCGTCCGAACTACCCGCCATGCCGTGGATCAGGAGCAGGACCTCGCCGCTGCCCTCGTCTCGATAGGCAACCCGGTCACCGTGCAGGTTGAGGAACTTCACGTCGTTCATGGTCGATCTCTCCGCTTCGGTTCGATCATCAAGTGAGCGCCACTACTCGCCAGTAACTTCGAGCATGGCCGATCGAACCGGAACCGTCAACGCACGGTCTAGCGGGCTCTTTTCGCCAACCGCTCCGGATCGAGGATCAACACACTCTTGCCCTCCACGCGGATCCAGCCGCGCTGGCTGAAGTCGGCGAGCGCCTTGTTGACCGTCTCGCGCGACGCGCCGACCAGCTGGGCGATCTCCTCCTGCGTCAGATCGTGGGTGACGCGCAGCGCGTTGCCCTCCTGCGCCCCGAAGCGTTGCACCAGCTGCAGCAGCTGCTTGGCGACGCGCCCGGGCACGTCCGTGAAGATGAGGTCGCCGAGGTTGTTGTTGGTGCGACGCAGACGGCGGGCGAGCACGCGCAGCAGCTGCTCGGCGATCTCGGGGCGGCCCGCGATCCAGGTGCGCAGCGCCTCGCGATCCATCGAGACCGCACGCACCTGCGTGACCGTGGTGACGCTGGAGGTCCGCGGACCGGGATCGAAGATCGCCAGCTCCCCGAACATGTCGGACGGGCCGAGGATGGTGAGCAGATTCTCGCGGCCGTCCGGAGCGCTGCGAACGATCTTCACCTTGCCCGAGACGATGATGTACAGCCGGTCACCGGGCTCGCCCTCGACGAAGATCGTGTGCCCTCGCGGGAAGTCAACGGGGTGAAGCTGACTCGCGAGGGCGGCGACCGCGCCGGGTTCGACACCCTGGACGATTCCGGAACGGGCGAGGATGTCCTCGACGTTGCCGGGATCGACGGACGACTTCATGCCGGCCTCGGGCGACGGGGGTTGCATCTCTCGGTGTGCGCGCACATGCCTGTGAGCGTGGCGGTGACGACCGGGTTTGTAAAGCACCTAGAGCCATGTCGACCCGCCGAGTGGCCACCTACTGCACGCAGTCGACGGGGAAGCGTTCGGCAAGTGGCCACTCGCGCGGGTGTCAGACGTCGGTGGTGACGTAGCGGGTCTTGACCGGCGGCGCGGCCAGCAGCGGCGGCAGATCGGTGATCTTGCCGTCACCCGCGCGGAAGGCGCGATAGGCCTCGTCGTCGGCGACGGTCTCCCAGACCTCGTAGATGATCCAGTGCGCCTCGTCGGTTTCGTCGACGAGGACGTCGATGACCTGGGCGCCCGCGAAGCTGCGGGTCTTGGCGAGCTCGCGGGTGAACACCTCGCGCGCCTCGGCTACTGATTCGGGCTTGAATCGCAGCTCGAGCATGACGGTGACGGACATTGACGATCTCCTGACTAGAGGACCAGCTCGATGGTGACGTCGCCACCCGACGGGTCGGCATCGGACACCAGTGACCATGGTGCCCGATAGATCCGCCCCGGCGCGGCCGGCCATGGTGTTCGCGTCGCCCCGATCGTGCGACCGCCCTGGACGGCCCGCAGCCGCGGGGTGCGGTGGTACTCGTCGACCCAGAACAACAGGTCCCCGCGCGGGGCCACCCCGCCGCCCGGGGTGACGAGTTGCGGTGTGACCCAACGCAACGGCGCCCGGCTTCGGATGCGGATACCCGTCCGCTCCGCGCGTCTCCCGGCGAGCCAGTCCCGAACCCGGGGCGCCACGTGGCGGCCGTCGAGGGCAGCTGCGTCGGCGGTGTCGACCGGGTGCACCAGGTTTCCCACCGCGAACACTCCCGGCGTGCTGGTCCGCAGGCTCGCGTCGACGACGGGTCCGCGCGTGGCGGAGTCCATCGCGAGACCTGCGGTGCGGGCGAGCTCGTGGTCGGGGATCCAGTCGCCGGTGGTGACGACGGTGTCGCAGTCGACCGTCGAGCGCGCGCCGGTGTCGACGTTCTCCACGGTCACCGACCGGACCCGGCGCTTGCCGTCGATGCTCACCACGCGGCTGCGCGTCAGGACCGGGCCGCGCAGAAGCGCACGGCCGGGAATCCGGAAGGCCGCGTAGGACTCCGAATGCGGGTGGGCGCTGACCATTGCGACCGTCGCACAACCGGATTCGCGCAGGGTCAGCACCGCCGACCAGCTGACCAGTTCGGCGCCGACGACGACGGCGCGGCTGCCCACCGCCGCGTGCTGAACGTGGACGAGGTTCTGCAGCTGCCCGGTGGTGTAGATCCCGTCGGGCCGGTCGCCGGGGATCATCCTGGCTGGACGGGGTCGTTCCCTGGCGCCGGTGGCCAGGACGACGGCGTCGGCCTCGACGATCCGGCGACCGCGCGGCGAGGTGACCTCGAGGGTGCGCTCGCCACCCCACCCGGTGACCATGGCCTCGGTCTCCAGCCGCACACCGGCGTCGCGCGCGGTGGCCGTCAGTCGGCGGGCGTAGGTCGGGCCCGAGACGAAACGCTTGAGATCCCGCATCCCGTAGCCGAGATGGTCGCTGTGCCTGGGGATTCCGCCGGTATGAGCCTCGCGTTCGAGCACCAGCACCTCGCCGTCGACCATCGGGGCCAGGGCCGCGGCCGCGGTCAGACCGGACGGCCCGCCGCCGACGACGGCGACCGCCACCCTCACAGCGCGGCCTCGAGCAGCGCCTGGGTGTGCGCGCCGCAGTAGAAGCCCTGGCAGCGTCCGTTCATCACCCGCGTGCGGCGGCGGAGGCCGTCGAGGTCACGTGGAGGGATGGTCGAGTCGAACGCGTCGCGGATCTCACCGGCGGTGACCCGTTCGCAGAAGCACACGATGCGGCCGTACTCCTGGTCGGCGGCGATCCGGTCGGCGTCCTGGTACGGCCGGGTGCTCGCCTCGCCGATGTTCGGCATCCGGGGCGCGGGCGGCAGCGCCTCGCGCGGCGTCAGGTCCAGGTCGGTGTCGGCCAAGAGGTCCAGAAGGTGTTCTGCCACGGCCATTCCCGCGGTCAGTCCCGTCGAGCGGATGCCACCGACCAGGACGTACCGCTGGTCGTGGTCGACGTCGACCAGGTAGTCGTCGTGGTCGATCGCGGCCCGCAGGCCCGCGTAGGCCGCGGTGACCTCCTCGTCGAACAGGGTCGGCATCAGCGCGCGGCCCTTGCTCAGCAGGAATTCGAAGCCCTCCTCGGAGGTGCCGGTGGCGGTGCGGTCGGTCAGATTCTCCGACGTCGGCCCCACCATGACGTTGCCGTAGATGGTGGGGCTGACGAGCACGCCCTTGCCGCGCGACGAGGGCACGGCCAGCACGATGCACGGCACCATCGGTCGGGTGAGCTTGTCGAACACCAGAAGTTCACCGCGCCGCGGGGTGACCGTGAAGCGGTCGTAGCCAAACCGTCCGTCGAGCTGGTCGGCGCCGAGCCCCGCGGCGTTGACCACCCACCGCGCGTGGATCTCTCCGCGAGAGGTGACGACGGTGCTGTGCCCGTCGTGGCGGACGACGTCGGTGACCGTCGTGCCCCGGCGCAGTTCGACGCCGCGCCGCACGGCCTCGGTCGCCAGCGCCAGGTTGGTGGTCCAGCTGCAGATGATCGACTCACCGGGCACGGTGAGGCCGGCCAGGGCGCCGGGGCCGAGGTCGGGCACGCGACGGTAGACCTCGTCGCCCGCGACGATCTCGCAGGCGTGGTAGCCGTTGCGTTCGGCCTTGTCCTTCAGCTTCGGCAGGGCGTCGCGTTCCTCGTCGGTCCACGCCACCAGCAAGGCGCCGGTGCGTTCGACGGGGATGCCCACCCGCTCGGCGTACTCGCCGAGCAGGTCGTAGCCGCGGGCGACCAGGCGCGACTCCAACGTTCCCGGCGTGGCGTCGAAGCCGGTGTGCAGCAACGCGGTGTTGGCCTTGCTGGTGCCGTCGCCCACGTCGTCGCGTCCGTCGACGAGCGTCACCCTCAGCCCGGTGGCGCCGAGGTCGCGGGCGATGGCACTGCCGACGATGCCGGCTCCGACGACGACGACGTCGCGAGTGCCGTTGGGGGTGTTCATGATTGATCCTCACTCGGGGTACGAACGGCGTCGGCGGCCTGCCGCCAGCGGGCCAGGTACTCGGCGGCGCGCTCGTCTGACCACAGGGGCTCGTAGGTGTGTTCCGGCGTCCACGTGCCGACGACGTCGGCCGGTCTCAGCGCCGGGTCGAGCGCCAGCCGCGCACACGCCGCGGCGCCCAGCGGGGTGGCGTGCGCGGACGGGTAGACCTCGACGGGGATCCGGGCGAGGTCGGCTTGGGCCTGCATCAGCGCCGCGGAGCGCGTCAGCCCGCCGTCGACCCGCAGCCGCGTCAACGGTCGCCCCATGTCCTGGGCGACCAGCTCGGCGAGACATGCGACCTGCGCGGCGACGCCCTCGAGCAGTGCCCGGACCAGGTGACCCCGGCCGCTGCTGAGCCTCATCCCGGTGAAGGACGCTCCTGCCTGGGCGTCCCACCACGGTGCGGCCAGACCGGCCAGGGCGGGCACGCAGAGGACACCGGCGGAGTCGCTCGCCGACACCGCGTCGAGCTGGTCGGCGGCCGGAATCAGACCGAGGTCGACGGCCCACCGCACCGCCGAAGCCGCGGTGTACACCTGTCCGTCGGCGCAGTAGGACGTCCGGTCGCGCAGCGTCCAGGCAACCGAGGTGGTGAGCCCCGCCGTCGACCGGACCGCGTCGTCGCCGAGCTGGGCGAGCAGGAACGCACCGGTGCCGTACGTGCACTTGGCCGCCCCGGGCTCCAGGCAGGCTTCGGCGAGCAGGGCCGCCTGCTGGTCGACGACGAGGCCGGCGACGGGTATCGGGGTGTCACCGAATGCCGTTGTCTCACCGACGATCTGATCACAGGCGACGATCTCGGGCAGTGGCTCGTCGGCCAGGCCGAAGACGTCCAGCAGCCCGCGGCTCCACGTCGCCGAGTCCAGGTCGAGCAGAAGCGACCGGCTGGCAGTCGAGGCGTCGGTGACGAAGGCGCCGCAGAGCCGGTGCACCAGCCAGGTGTCGGTGGTCGTGACGACGCCGGCGCGGGTCAGGTTGGCCCGGATCCACGCCATCTTCGGCGCGGAGAAGTACGGGTCAAGCACCAGACCGGTCTGCCGGGCGACGTCGTCGGCCGTGGCGGCGAGGGCCGCGCAGACGGTCTCCGCCCTGCGGTCCTGCCAGACGATCGCGGGGGTCAGCGGACGGCCGGTCGTGCGGTCCCAGGCGAGCACGGTCTCACCCTGGTTGGCCAGCGCCACCGCGGCGACGGGCACCCCCGCCTCGGCCAGGGCACGTCGTCCCGCGTCGACCACCGAGTCCCAGAGGGCCTCGGGGTCCTGCTCGACCCCTCCCCCCGGCAGATACCGGGGGCGTAGCGCGACCTCCGCGATCGACACCACCCGACCGGCGTCGTCGACGACGATCGCCTTGGTGCCCGAGGTCCCCTGGTCGACGGCCAACACGTGGCTCATGGGTGGTGTGCGCCCGCCTCGTGGTCGAGGACCGCGTCGATCGAGTGCTGATCGGGCATGGCCAGGCCGTCCCGCCCGCGGCGGGCGAGCAGATAGCCGAGGTACACCGCACCGATCACGACCATCACGATGACATAGAGCCAGGCGTCCTTGAAGCTGGCGTCGCGGAAGAGCGCGAGTTCGAAGACCAGCCAGACCACGGCGACGACCAGAATCGGCTTCTCCCAGGCGCCCAGGTCGAACTTGCCGTTGACGGGCAGATTCTTGCGCTTGACCAGATACAGCACCACCGTCGCGGCGTAGATGATCGCGGGCAGCAGCGTGGCGGCGCCGAACAGCGTGAACAGGGCGTCTTCGGACTGCGAGAAGATGGCCAGAATCAGCTCGGCGAGCAGGACGAACAGCACCGTCGCCTTGAACGGCGTGTGGAACCGCGGCGATATGTGACTCCACTGCTGCCAGCCGGGGAAGCGCTCGTCGCGAGACATGGCCCACGTCAAGCGAACTCCCGTCATCATGATGACCAGCCCGCACGCGAAGATGGCGATGACGACCATGAGCAGAAGCAGGGTGCTGACCACCGACCCGAGGGTGTCGTGGATGACGTCGGCGATCGGGGTTCCGGACTCGGCGAGGGCGACGGGATCTCCCGCGGCCAGCGTCACGGCGACGAGGAACACGAAACCCAGTACGCCGGAGGCGATGACGGCCTGACACATGGCCCGCGGCACCACGCGCTCCGGGTCGTTGGTCTCCTCGGCGAGGTTGGCAGCGGACTCGAACCCGACGATCGTGAAGGCGCCGAGCAGGAAGCCCAGCATCCACGGGCCGGCTGACGTCCAGTCGCCAAAGCTCCAGAACCCCTCTGGCGCAACGGCTCCCTTGCTGAACAGATTGGCGCCATCCATGTCGCCGCGGACGGCCGCGACCACCAGCAGCAGCACCGTCAGCGTGACCATGCCGACGAGTTCGAGGGACACCGCGCCGTTGTTCACGCGCTCGGTCCACTTGGTGGACAACGCCAGCAGCACCGCTTGCAGCAGGAGCACCAGCGCGGTCACGCCCCAGGTGACGGCCGCCGTGCCCTCGTAGTTCAGCAGCACCGGAAGCACGGTCGAGGCGATCGTGTAGTCGACCGCGACGACGACGATGGCCAGGAAGGTGAAGGAGATCCATCCGATGATCCAGCCCAGGATCGGGTTGGCCAGCCGCGACATCCATTGGTACGCATAGCCGGTCACGGGCATCCGCGAGGCGATGGTGCCCAGGACGAAGGCCACGGCGAGCTGGCCCACGACCGCGATGGGCCACGTCCAGATTCCGACGGGACCCGAGGAGTTCAGCACCGCGCCGTAGGTGGTGAAGATGCCCGTCGCGATGGAGACGAAGGCGAACGCCACCGCGAAGGACGTGAACTTCCCGGTGTGGCGCTCCATCGACTGCTTGTAACCGAACTGCGCCAGTTCGGCCTCGTCACCCCCGCCTCGGGGGACTGGCTTCGGATCGCTCATGGGGGCTCCTCCAAGATGGTATAGACCATGCGGTTGAACCAAAGTATGGGAGTGGGGTCGCGTGCCGTCAACCCCGGACATCGACTGTTAACACGCCAGTGGACTAGACCAAGCGGTCACCCGGCCGGTGGCCCGGAGCTACCCTGCATGGGTGACGGCGTCGAGGAGCGAGCGGAGGCCGTCGCCCACACCGCGCTACATCGCGATCGCCAATCAGCTGCGGGATCGCATCCTCGTCGAGCAGCTCGGACCCCACACCCTGCTGCCGTCGGAACGCGAGCTCGCGGAACTACATCAGGTCAGCCGGATGACCGCGCGGCAGGCGCTGTCACTGCTGGAGAACGAGGGCGTGGTCTACCGACGGCCACCGCGGGGCACGTTCGTCGCCGAGCCCCGCGTGCGGTTCCACATCGGCAGTTTCTCCGAAGAGGTGTCCCGGCTGGGCCGCCACCCGGCCGCGAAACTGCTGTGGGCCGAACATCAGGAGCCGACGCCGTCGGTCCGGCTGGCCCTCGAACTCGACGACGGGGCGGCCGTACACGTGTTTCATCGCCTGCGCACCGTCGACGACGTTCCGTTCGCGCTAGAGACGACGTTCCTGCCCGCCGACCTGACCCCGGGCATCCTCGACCTCGCCGACGAGGGGTCCCTCTGGGCGACGCTGCGAGACCGGTACGGCATCGAACTCAGCCGCTCGACGGCCGTGCTGGAGTCGATCGTCCTCGACGATTCCTCGAGTGCACAGCTCAACGTCCGGCCCGGCTCGGCGGGCACCCTGCTGACCAGGACGACGTTCGGTGTTGGCGACCGACGGGTGGAGTTCGCTCGCGACGTCTACCGCGCCGACCGGGCGTCCTTCGAGGTGTCGGTCGACCTGTCTTGACTCACGATTCGTACGCGAACCCCGCGCGGGTCAGGCGGGGCGGCCGGCCCGCACCATGTCCTCGCGCGGCACGACCTTGACTCGCTCGCGACCCTGCTCCGCCCCGAGCGCGACCTCGTGGGCGTCGAGGCGCTCCCACTCGGCCCACGTCGTGTAGTCGACGCCGCGGCCGCTCAGGTGGGCGAGGATTGCGTCGGGATCGGAGATCTCGGCGGGCGCGATTCCCGGCAGGTCGGCCAACAGGCTCGTCACGGTCTCGGCCGCGTCGGACTTCGTGTGGCCGATGAGGCCGATCGGTCCCCGCTTGATCCACCCGGTCACGTAGGTGCCCTCCATCATGACGCCGTCCATGTCGAGCACCCGACCCTTGTCGTGGGGCACCACACCGGCTCCGTGGTCGAAGGGCAGGTCGGCCAGATGCGAGGACAGATAGCCGACCGCACGGTACACCGCCTCCACCGGAGTGTCGACGAATTCGCCAGTCCCCCGGACGGTTCCGTCACCGATGAGCTCGGTGCGCTCGGTCCGCAACCCCTCGACGCGGTCCGTGCCCAGAATCGCCACCGGCGCCTGGCAGAGGTGGATGTGGATGCGGTGCGGCGCGCCGGTCGGCTCCTTCTCCAGATAGCGCATCAACGTGTCGACGACGAGCTTGGTCGACTTGCTCTTGCCGATCGCGGCCTGGCTGGCCTCGTCGATCTCGAAGCCCTCGGGATGCACGACGACGTCGACGCTCGGCGAATGCGACAGCTCGCGGAATTCCATTGGCGTGAACTTGATTTGGGCCGGACCTCGGCGCGCGAAGACGTGCACGTCGGTGGCCTGGTTGAGGGCGAGGCCACGGTACACGTTGCCGGGTATCTCGGTGGCAAGCTGTTCGTCGGCCGGCTTCGCGAGCACCCTGGCGATGTCGAGTGCGACGTTGCCCGCCCCGAGGACGGCGACGTTCTTGGCCGTCAGTGGCCACTCCCGCGGAACGTCGGGATGGCCGTCGTACCAGGACACGAAGTCGGCCGCGCCGTAACTGCCGGGCAGGTCGACGCCGGGTATGTCCAACCGACGGTCGGCCCGCGCGCCGGTGGAGAAGATCACCGCGTCGTAGAAGCGCCGCAGATCGGACAGCTTCACGTCCGTGCCGTAGTGGACGTTGCCCAGGAACCGGATGCCGTCGCGGGAGAGCACCCGGCGCAGGGCCTTGACGATCTCCTTGATGCGCGGATGATCCGGGGCGACGCCGTAACGCACCAGCCCGTACGGGGCCGGAAGCCGGTCGAACACGTCCACCCGAGCCCCCGGGTGGTCGTTCACCAGGGTGTCGGCGGCGTAGATGCCCGCCGGGCCCGCACCGATGACTGCGACGCGTATCCGTCTCATGCCTCACCTTTCCATTTAGGTTAGGCAACCCTAAACAGAATCGACGTGGCGTGTCAGACGTACCTGTGGAGATCCCCGTCACGTCGTCGGCAGCCGACCCCCGGCGAGAATCGGATCGTTCCGACGCCAGCTCCTCATTCGGGGCGTACCGACCCTGCCGGCTCACGCGTCCCCGGCTGACCGGCCTCCCCAGGCCAGGGCGAGCTGAACTCGCGACTTCACCCCGAGCTTGCGAAACACCGCGCGTAGGTGGGTGTTCACCGTGTTGGTCGACACGCTCAACGCCTCCGCGGCGGAGCGGTTGGTGTAGCCGGTGCTGATCAGTTCGACCACCCGCAGTTCGGTAGGAGTCAACGACGCCCACCCACTGTGGGGGCGCGGCGCCGGCGGGCTCACCCTGATTCCCCTGATGCCCTGTCCGCGAAGCACATTCGCTGTCGCACGCCCAGCCGAGGTTGCGCCGACCCGCTGATAGATCTCGGCGGCCTCGACCAGGGCGTCGACGGCCTCCGCCGATCGCCCGTGGCGCAGCAGCGCCGTTCCGCAATCCTTCAGGGCGTCTGCCAACAACATCGGCCGCGGCGACTCCCGCAGCGTGCTCACCGCGACGGCGAGCACGTCGGGGTCGTCACTCATCAGACCACGAACGTGCAGCGCGACGCCGTCCAAACTCGGAACGCCGGGATTCCGCCCAGCCGCGAGGTCGGCGAGGCGTGACGCCGCGACCACCATGTCCCGATCGCCCGCGGCGAGGCCGATGTCGGCCAGAATCCTCATCCACGGCGGCGTCCACGGCCAGGGGTCGCGGACGTCCTCCGCGCGATCGAGCAGCGGGCCCAGGATGGCCAAGGCTCCCGCCAGGTCGCCGGAGCTGGCCCTCATCCAGCCCCGCATCAGTTCCGCGCGCGGCGACCGGTCACCGTCGGACGACTGGCAGTCGTCCCCAATCGGCGCCAAGAGTTCTGTCGCCCTGTCGATTTCACCGCGATAGCTCGCGACGGCGGCGAGCACCATGCGTGCGTTGAGCCGGTAGCCGTGATTGTCGGTCTCGTCGGCCAGCCTGAGCAGGGTGCGGGCACCTGCCTCGGCGGCGTCGAATCGGGCGAGGTTGTGGTCCTGCCACATTTGGGCGTAGAGCATGGAGGGCAGCAGCGCGTCGACGTCGTCGCGCGCCTCGCGAATCTTGGCCAGCAGGGCTTCGGCGTCGTCGTAGGCGTCCAGGTGCTGAAGGGTCCGAATCTCCTCGATCTCGTAGGCGGTGTCCGAGAGCCGCCGCAAATCGGCGAAGCGGTCCAGCGCCAACCGGTGCCGACCCTCGTTGCGGGCGGCCTCGATCAGGGCGATCACCGCCAGGCGTTGGCCGTAGTCGTCTCCGACGCGGAGCCCCTCCGCCAGCGCGACGTGGGCCATGGACTCCGCTCGCGGCGCCGAGCTCGTCCGGGAGGCGGCCAAGGCCTGCGCCGCCGACAGCTGGGCCCGCAGCACCTCCGAGACTCCGGTCAGGGCCAACGCCGCACCGGCGCGGCGTTCCATCGGAACGCAGTCACCCAGGCACCACAGCGCGCGGCACGCCTGCAGCTCGATCCGTGCCACGACCTCCGGCTCGACGGCCACCTCGAGCAGGCGATCGGCGACGGCCAGTGCCCGGCCCTCACGCTGCACGTTGACCAGAGTCTCGACCGTGCGGGTGCCGGTGACCAGCCAGAGCGGATTCGCTTGCGTCGTCAACGCAAAGGCCTGCTGGGCCAGCTCGGCGGCCTGCTCCGGCATCGACACCAGGCACTCGCTCGCCGCCTGTTCCAGCGCGAGGATGGCCTCCTCGTCGTTCTGCACGGCACTGGCCCGGAAATGGGTCGCCGCAGCCAATGCCGGTCGGCCCTCGCCGACCAGATACCGTGCGGCGGACCGATGCAACGCCCGGCGATCACCCGGCACGATGTCGGCGTACACGGCCTCGCCGACCAGGTCGTGAGGCAGGAACACCTCGCCGTCGGCGGTGCCGAGCAACCCCTGATCCACGCCCTCACGGACGAGCAGGCTCACCTGCGCGTCGGAGAGGTTGCCCAGCAGCCGTCCCGCGTCGGACGCGTCGAGGGGTCGACCCCAGACGGCGGTCAGCCGAACCAGGGCCGCGGTCTGTTCCGACAGCTCGCCCATCCGCTCGCGCACACCCACCGACAGTTCGGCGGCCAAGTCACCGACCCCCTGACCGCGCTCGCGACGCCTGGCCAGTCCGTCGAGCACCTGCACCGCCCAGAAGGGGTTCCCGCCGACGCCGTTGAGGAGTTTCTTCACGTGTTCGGACGGTTCGGCGCCCAACCGGTCCGAGGCGAGGCTAGCGATGTCACCAGGACCCAACGGCCCCAACGATATTCGCGTGATCGCGGTGACGTCGTCGGTGCCGGCGATTACCTCTTGAACCGGGCCGGTCGGCGCCCACCGACTGGTGAGCACCCACACCACCGGGGACCCGGCAAGCCGAGACGGCAGCACGCGCAACGCAAATCTGGTCAACCGGTCGGACCACTGCACGTCGTCGACGGCGATCAACACCGGCGTGTTCAGTGCCATCTCCTCGAGCAGCGAGCTGATCCGGTCGACCAGCCACAGCGGTTTGTCGTACAGCGGCGCGAGGCTGGCGAATGCCTCGCCGGGCAGCAGCGGTTGCCGTCCCGACCGCAGCGACACCAACAGCGGCGCACCCGGCGCGATCTGGTCGCCCTGCTCGGCCTTGCCGCTGCCGACCGCGAAACCGGACCGAGCGGCTTGTTCGACGACCGCCCGCATGACGGCCGACTTGCCGATGCCGGGCTCACCGCTGATCACGATGAGTGCGCCCTGGCCGGTGCTGCTGGCTCGGCGCAGCGCGGTCAGTGCGCGCGACATCGCGTCGCTGCGGCCCCTGAGCACCGTCTGCGCCATCTGGCTCCGTCCCGTCCACCGGTCTTCTACGAGGACCCGCATTGCAGAACGCCGAATGCCGGTCAGAATTCCCACGGCGAAGGCCGGCCGCGGCACCCCCTCACCCGTTTGGATGATATTGACGACGGAGTCGTGTGCGCGGCCGTTCCGTCGAGGTCACGCCCGTTCCGTCGGCGGAGACGAGCGGGCGGCGCCAGGCCCACCGGATGGCGGGCGACGACGCCTTCCCCCGACCGAACCGCGCAGGACGTGCCGCAACGCTGCACTCGTGGACATCGGAGCAAATGGGCTGACAAGCCCAGTCAAGATCATCAATTCGCGCGATGGGCAGTCCGGCTCCCGGGTGGTTGAGTCATCCCCGTTCGTGATGTTACTCGCAAGTAGGTTCCGCTGTGTCGGAGCTCACATCCAGTCAAGGAGTTCCCATGGAAGCTGCCGTCCGTCGTCCCCACTTCGCCGCGGCCGGCGTCGCATTGGTCGGAGCGAGCGTCATCGCCGCCGCCGCCGTCACGCCGATGCCCGACATCCACCTGCCGGACGTGGCGCTCCCGTCGATTCACGCCGCCGAGGTCAACCTCGCCGCCCTGGCCAATCCGCTCGACGCCTACGCCCAGGTGTTCCAGACCGCGCTCGCCAACACGAACACCCTGATCCAGAACACCGTTCCGGGGCAGCTGCTCAACCAAATCCTGCAGAACCAGGTCAGCAGCGCCGCCACGCTGCTCAACGGGCTGGCGACCACCGGCGGGGGCATCGCCGCCGCGGCGTCGCAGGTGCCTGCCGCGCTGACCACCGCCGTCAGCCAGCTCGCCGCGGGCAACGTCGAGGGCGCCGTGAACACGCTGCTGGGCGTTCCCCTCGCGCTCGCCGCACCCGCGTTGAACCTCCTGCCCGTTCTCCAAACGGTGCTCACCCAGCCCCTGACAAACCTCGTCAACGTGATCAACGCGTTCACCCGCGATCCGCTCGCGACGCTCCTCGCCGTCAGCGGTTTCATCGCCCCGTTGATCAGCGCCCCCGCCGCCGCGGCTACCGCCATCCAGAACGTGATCAACGCGGTGGGCACCGGCGACCTCGGCGCCGTGGCGAATGCCGTCTTCACCGCCCCGGCCACCATCGCCGACGGCATCCTCAACGGTGGCTACGGGCCCAACCTCGGACCGCTGGCGGGCATCCCGGACGGGTCGGGGATCATCGTCAAGGCGGGCGGACTGCTCGCGTCCTCGGGGATCACCTTCGACGAGAACGGCAACGCCGTCATCAACACCGGCGGCCCGCTCTACGCCATCCAGCAGGTCCTCAAGCTCATCACCGATGCGATCGCACCGCCCGCCCCCGCGGCCACCATCGCCAGCCTCCCCGCCGCGGCCGCGGCGACCGTCACCCTGACCACGGCCACCGCCCCGGCGACGACGCCCGGCACGGCCACCACCCCCGACGCGACCGCACCGGCAGCCTCGGCGGACCAGCCGGCCGTCACGGACAAGGCCGTCGGCACCACCGCGAGCACCAAGGACGGTAGCGAATCCACCAGCGGTGCAGTGGATTCGACGAAGGACACGACCACGGGGACGACGAAGGACACCACGGGGACGACGACTCCGTCGACCTCGACCAAGACCCCGTCCGAGACGTCCTCGGCCCCGTCCCCGACCACGAAGCCGACGACGTCAGATCCCGACGTGACGACCGGCAACAAGGTCGAGCCGGGAACCTCGGCGGGTTCGGACACACCGAAGTCGAGCGGCTCGAGCACCACGACGCCGGCGAAGGACGGCGCGTCGAGCGAGCAGTCGACGGGCTCGTCGACCGGTTCCGAGAAGGGCTCGGACACCGGTTCCACCAAGACCTCGGACAAGAGTTCCGACAAGGGCGCCGGGTCGTCGTCGAAGGGCAGTTCCTCCTAACCGACGCCACGGTCTCGCGAGGTCCCTTCCGCCCCCGGGTGGAGGGGACCTCGTCGTGTGCCGTCCGCGACGGCGTCATCCCACCCTCAACCTCGAAAGCCTGCATCTCGCAGTCGAATTCGACGCGGTGGCCGGGGTCTCCGCGCCACGGAGACTCACCGGTGCAGCGCGGTTGCCAGGTAGTCGAACACCGTCTCACGGACGACGTCGGCGTCGCGGACCACGACGTGGTGGACCGGCGCCGTCATGGCCCTGGCGAAGTTGGCCGCCTGACCGGCCAGTGACGCGTCGTCGCGGCTCTCCAGCACCAACACGGGCGTGGTGATCCGGCGGATGTCCGCGGCGGTCAGGGTGTAGTCGGCAGTCCTGCGGACGTACCCCACGGCAGTCGGGTCGCCAAACGCCCGTTGACCGGTGGTCAGCCCCCACCGGACCCGGGGATCCTCCTGCATCAGCGCGTCGAGCAGGGGCGTCGCCTCGTCGTCGCGCCCGTCTTCGATGAGCTCGAGGATCGGCTCCGGGATGTGCGGGCACGACGCGTAGAACGTCGTCATGCCGTCGTTGCAGACGACCGCGGCCGCCCGGTGGTCGTTGGCCGCGTACCGGGCCACCAGGTAACCGCCCAGACCGTGGCCGAATTGCACGACGGCGCCGTCGTCGATCTCGGGGACGGTCGAGGCATGGTCGACGACGGGACCCAGCACGTTCTCCCAATCCGGGCGCATCGTCGCCCGGTGGTCCCGGAGCATCGCGCCCTGCCCGGGCCCGTCGTAGGTCAGGAAGTTGTACCCGCGCCGAAGTGCCGCCGCCCCGATGACGGAGTAGCCGTTCTCGCAGCGCTCCCCGAAACCGTTGGTGTAGATCACCGTTGGCCGCGGCGGACCACCCGGGTCGACGAGGGACAGATAGCCCGGCATCGACCCGCCCTCGTAGGGGATGTTCACCGCACCGAGCAGTTCGTCGTCTCGGACGGAGCTCTGCTGGGTCATGTCTCGATCGTGTCGTGAGCGGCCCGCCGGCGTCGACGATGCCTGCCCCCAGCCGGTCTACCGGCTAGCAGGTATTGCCCCGGTGTCTAGTCTCGAGGAATGGCAGCACCCAGTCGCATCACGGCCGAGTTGATCGTCGAATGCTTGGAGAACGAAGGCGTCACCCACGTCTTCGGCATTCCGGGCGAGGAGAACATCAGGTTGGTCGACGCGCTCTCGCGGTCGTCGATCGAATACGTGCTCACCCGCCACGAGCAGGGTGCGTCGTTCATGGCCGAGGTCTTCGGCCGGCTGACGGGCCGGGCCGGGGTCTGCTCGGCGACCCTGGGCCCCGGCGCCATCAACCTCCTGCTCGGTGTCGCCGACGCCACCACCAATTCGACTCCGGTGCTTGCCCTCTCGGCGCAAGTCGGCATGCGCCGAAGCTACAAGGAATCGCATCAGGGCGTCGACCTGGTGTCGATGTTCGCACCGGTCACCAAGTGGTCGGCCCTGGTCGCGACGCCGGGTGCCGTGCCGGAGATGGTCCGCAAGGCCTTCAAGCTCGCCCAGACCGAGCGTCCGGGTGCCGTCTACCTGGCCGTGCCGGAGGACGTCGAGTCCGCCGACGCCCCCGAAGCAGCCGTGCCGCTGCGGGTCAACGTGCCCCGCCCCGACGACCCGTCGGCCAGCCAGATCGCCCGTGCCGCCGACATCCTTCGGGCCGCCCGCAACCCCGTGGTGCTGGCCGGCCACGGTGCCGCGCGCACCGATGCCTCCGCCGCGGTGCGCCGCTTCGCCGAGACCCTCGCCATCCCGGTGGCCACCACGTTCCACGGCAAGGGCGTCATGCCCGACGACCACCCCCTGGCACTGGGCGCGGTCGGCTTCATGCGACACGACTACGTGAACTTCGGGTTCGACCAGGCCGACGTGATCGTGGCGGCGGGATACGAGCTCCAGGAGTTCGACCCGGTCCGCATCAACCCCCGCGGCGACACGAAGATCATTCACGTCCATCGCTTTCCGGCGGAGGTCGACGCGCACTACGACGTGGCCGTGGGTCTGCACGCCGACATCGGGCGCTGTCTCGACGAGCTCGCCGCCGCGGTGCACCGCGACCATCCGCCCACGTCCGGGCAGGAGCGCATCAGGGAGCTGCTCACCCGGGAGCTCGACAACGGCCGGGACGACGACAGGTTCCCGCTCGCCCCGGCGCGCATCGTCGCCGACACCAGGGCGGCCCTGGGTCGTGAGGACATCGTGCTCGTCGACACCGGCGCGTTGAAGATGTGGATGGCACGGCTCTACCCGACCTACGAACCCAACACCTGTCTCATCTCCAACGGCCTGTCCACCATGGCGTGGACGTTGCCCGGTGCGATCGCCGCGAAGATCGCCCGGCCCGAGGCCAAGGTGCTGGTGGCCACCGGCGACGGCTCGTTCCTGATGAACTCCCAGGAGATCGAGACGGCGCTGCGGGTCGGCACCCCCATCGTCATCCTCATCTGGGTCGACGACGCCTACGGACTGATCAGTTGGAAGATGGATCTGGAGATCGGCCACAACGTCGACACCAGGTTCGCCAATCCCGACTTCGTCGCCTACGCCGAGAGTTTCGGCGCCACGGGACATCGCATCGCATCGGCCGGCGAGCTGTTGCCCACTCTGCGCGAGGCGTTGGCGGCCGACACGGTCAGCGTCATCGCCTGCCCGGTCGACTACAGCGTCAACAGCGCCCTCATCGAGTCGCTGGGTGAACTGGACGAGTCCTGGTCGTGACGCTACGCACCAGATAGCAGGCCGCGCTCACCAGGTAGAAGCCCGCCACCAGCAGTAGCCAGCGCGCGAGGTACGGCTCCTGGGTGAGGCCGGTCGCCGCGGTATAGGTGAAGGCGCCCTGCTCGACGATGCCCGGCAGGAACATGGCGAACGTCAACGCCGTTGCGAGGGTGGGCATCCGGAGATAGTTGACGATCGGCACCCGACGCGTCGTGGCGGGGTCGGCAGGTCGGCGCGCCTTGGGCAGGAGCCGCTCGGCGAGCGCGTAGAGCGGAAACAGGATGAGGTCGTGCCCGATGACGGCCACGGCGAACCACACCGCGATCGACTGCCACCACACCCGTGGATTGAACAACTGGTCGACCCCGAGTACCGAGATCGTGTACGCGCCCAGGGCCAACGCCGCCAGCAGGACGAGGAGATGCAGGACGTGGTCGCCGTAGAGGCGCCTGAAGACGGTCATCACGACTCCCGGAATTCGATGGAGGCCACCCACTTCGTGCAGTGCACACCGGGGAGCGCAGGCACGATGATCCGGGCCGGGTAGCCGTGATCCAGTGACAGATCCGCGCCGTTGACCCGAAATGCCAGTAGCGCATCGGGATTGAGCACCTGGTTGCGCTGCAGTCGGGCGTGGTTGAACGCGCCGAACCGCTCCAGGGAGGAGACCACGGCCGACCCTGGCGTCGGCCGTCCCGCCGCGGCGGCGAGGTCGGCGAGTCGCACGCCGGTCCAGGTCTCGACGGTCGACCAGCCCTCCACGCAGGCGATCGGCAGCTCGACGGTGTGCTGTGGCATCGCGGCCAGCGTGGCGCGGTCGAGGGCGACGGGTCGCGGGCCGCCGAGCAGTTGCAGTCGCCACCGCTCACCGGTCAGGCCAGGGTCGATGCGCGCGCTGGCCGCCGTCCGGTTGATCTGGAAGTCGTTGGGTCCGTCGCCGTAGCTTCGGCCGCGGGGCAACAGGACGGCGAACTGCCGGGTCCAGCCGCCGATGGTCTGCCCGGCCGTCAACACCGCCACCAACAGTGCGCCACCGCCGACGACCCCCAGAATCCCCCGGCGACTCAACGTGGGCGGATCCGGGTCGGGCGCCACCAACCCGTCCTCGTCGAGCGGTTCCGGCACGGTGTCGGCCCGCGAGGTGCGCATCTCGGTGACGAACGATCGGGAGCGCAAACTCCGAATCATCTTCGGCAGCTTGATCGCGACGTGCGAAACGAATCCCGCGATGAACACCCACGCGCCGAAGTAGTGCGCGGTGTAGAAGCTAAACCCGAAGATGTAGTCGTACTGGATGTTCAGCACGCCGGTGACGATTTCGAAGAGCACGCCACCGACGATCATCAACAGCGAAATGCGCTCGAGCACGGTCGCCAGCGACCGGGCGGGTGGCCAGGCGAAGAGCCGCGGGATCACCGACCACAGCTTGGCGAGCACCAGCGGGATCATGATCAGCCCGAGGCCGACGTGCAGCCCCTGGTTCAGTCGGTACAGCCACGCCGGGTTGCTCGGCCAGTCGAACGACGGCAGCTTGAGCCAGCCCACGTCGAGGGGGATGGCCTGCCCGAACTTGGGGCCGTACGCGATGTAGGACAGCAGGCCGGTGACGATGACGATCGGCAGGACGACGAGCAGCGCGGAGGCGAAGACCGACGTCAGCCAGGGGCCGCGCAGCGGACTCCGCCACCGGATGCGGGACAGTCCTGGCGGAGGATGTTCCTCCAGCGTCCGCCAGAGGCCAGCGGGGAACCCGCGCCGTCGGGGTTGGTCGGGATCGTCCACGTCTACCCATTCGTTGCCGTTGCGGGAAAGGATGTCGTCGGTGACTCCACGCCTCAGTGTCACCTCCTTCCCGATGCGTTACACGCCAAATGGCCGACGCTCAACGCGCGACGTCGGCGGCCAGCGCCACCAGGATCTCGACGACGGCCGCGACGGCCGGGCGCGTGGCCGCACCCGCGCGGGTGACGGCCTCGATGCGACGGGCGGCCCGCACCCCACTCAGCGGCTTGCGCACCAGGTCGCGCACCCCCACCACGTAGCGCGGCATCAGCGCCATCCCGACCCCGGCGAGCACCAACTCCTCGACGACGCGAAAGTCGTTGACCCGTTGCACTATTCGCGGCTGCACTTCGGACACCGCAGCCAGCGATCGCATCACGTCGTCGACGACGAGACCGCCCTCGACCCCCACCCACGACTCGTCGGCGACGTCGCGCAGCGCCACCTCGTCCTGATCCGCGAGGCGGTGTCCGGGCGGCAGCAGTACGTCGAAGGGTTCACGCAGCAGCACGGTGGTGTCCAGCCGCGGGCTCAGTGGGGCGGTGTCGCGCGCGTCGCGGTGCACCACCACCACGTCGGCGTCGGCCAGCAGGGCGGGTGCATTGGCTGCGGGCTGGTCGAGGTCGCGGCCGAGCACCTCCACGCCGATCGCGGCCGCGCGAGTGATGAGGCCCGCCAACAGCATTGCCGCCCCCGACGGGAACATGACCACCCGCACGGTGCCGCGGGGCGTCGTCCGATAGCCGTCCATGTCCGCGTGCGCGCGGTCCAGCGCCGCGAGCACCTCGTCGGTCCGCGCAACCAGTGTGCGGCCCGCGTCGGTCAGCCGGACCCGCCGCCCGTCGGGTTCGAGCAGTGGCACTCCCGCCTCGCGCTGCAGGATCTTCAGCTGCTGGGAGACCGCGGACGGCGTCAGGGACATGGCCCCGGCCGCCGCGTTCACCGTGCCGCGTTCGGCGAGTTCACGCAGCAGCCGCAGCCGCCCGACATCCATGTAGTAACTCTACTCAATATCGGAATTTCATTTCGCTTGTCTACCGAGACTCCCCCACTCACGATTGACCCGTGACACCCACGACGAACCGGCACACCGTCGACCTCGCCCTGCTCGCGGTCGCCCTCGCGTGGGGATCGAGCTACCTCGCCGCGAAGGAGTCCGTCACCCCCGACACCGTGTTCGCCGTCCTGACACTGCGATTCGGGATCGCCGCGGCCGGCCTGACCCTCGTCGTGGCACCGCGTCTGCGCCGGCTCACGCGCCACGAGCTGGCGTGGGGTGCGGTGTTCGGCGCGATTCTCGGCGTCGTGCTCGTCCTCGAGACGTTCGGTGTCACGAAGACCTCCGCTGCCAACGCCGGGCTGATCATCTCGCTGACGATCGTCGTCACGCCGCTTCTCGACCGACGCGCTGCGGTCCCCCGCCTGTCCGCCACGTTCTACTGGTCCGCCGCCGTCGCGGTGGCGGGTGTCGGTCTTCTCACTCAGAACGGCGGATTCGCCACGCCCAGCCTGGGCGATCTCCTGATGCTGCTCGCGGCCGTGGCGCGTTCGGTCCACGTCATCGTGATCTCGCGGGTGTCCGCGGGTCGAGCCCTCGACCCCGGGCGGGTGACCCTCGTCCAATTCGCCGCCGCCCTGGGCATTTTCGTCGTCCTGTCGGGTACCACCGGACGCGGCGTCGTCGACGTCGCCACCCAGATGACCGCGTACTCGTGGCTCCTCGTGCTCCACTTGGCGCTGTCGTGCACCATCTTCGCGTTCGTCGTGCAGATGTGGGCCGCGCGCCGCACCTCCCCGGCCCGGGTGAGCGTGCTCCTTGGCACCGAACCACTGTGGGCGGCGGCGATCGGAGTGACGGTCGCGGGCGATCCCGTGACGGTCGCCGGGGTCGTCGGCGCCGTGCTGATCCTGACGGGCACCTACCTCGCCAGAAGCGTCGAGGGTCGGGCCGGCGGTGTCGAGCGGGCCGCCGCCGCGGAGGCGATGACGCCTACTTCGCCGTGAGCATCACGTACTGAGCGGACAACTGCTGGTGGACGTCGGCCAGCTGATCGCTGCGAGCCTCGATCGCGTACCGGCCGGCGGGCGCCACGCAGTAGAACCCCTTCGGCAACGCGTAGCAATGGCTGTCGGGCAGGGCCGTGACCGTGTCGGCGATCGCCATCCCGTCCGACGTCATCTCCTGGCTGAACGCGTTGATGATCATGACCGCCGCGCCGTCGTCCTTGGTCTGATAGACGTTCGTGCTCCCCATCGCGACCTGGGTGGTGCCGGTGTCGGAGAACAGCGTCGCCGACGCCACGGGGTTGCTCTGGAAGTGCTCGGCTCCCTTCGTCGCGTACACCGCATTCTTCGCGGCCTCGGAGACGGCGGCGGGCAGGGTCTTGGCGAGCAGCCCGGTCGGGTCGAGCGGTACGGCGGCGAGATCGCCCGCGGGGGTGAACTCGTCGATGGCCGGCCCCTGGGCGTCGATTGCCTTGGCCACCAGTCCTGTGGCGCGGTCGACGCCGTCGACCGACTGGACGAAGTGCATGAACACGTACGGACCCCGCGGGGTGAAGGAACGCACGGTGGCACTGGTCTGTGTAGAGCCGTTCGGGGTGAACGGATAGGTCGAGGCCACGGCGTCGGGATGACCCGGGATGGCCACCACCGTCGGGGCGACGCCCTTCACGGGTTGCCTGGCCGCGGCGTCTCCCATCGCCGCGCTGGCCGCCGTCGCGGCCGCGGGATCGGGGAAGCGCAGCACGGCGTTCACCATCGACTCCCGGTCCGGATCCTGTCGGGCCGAGGCGAATCCGTTGATCATCCCGGCCTGGGCCGCCGCGGTCGCGACTCCCTCCGGGCCCAGCTGCTTCAGCACGCTGGCCGAGCTCAGCACGTAGAAACTGTTGAGGTAGGTGCCGACGAGTTTGTCGTCGACCTGCCACGGACCCACCACGAAGTCGGCCATGTGCTGGGCGTCGGACACCGCTCCCACGGCCGGATTACCCGCGAGACCCAGCGGGGGACGCGGTGCGGTGGGATACCTGCCGACGTCGAGAAGCGACGGGCTGATCACCGGTCGCGGTGCTGCGGAACTGCTCGTCGGGCTGGGGCTCGGCGCCGCAGCCGGCTGGGTGCCGCCGCCCGAACCACCGCAGCCGACGGCCATCAGCGCGCACACGCCGACGGCGCCGAACTTCAGGCCGCGTCCCATGGTGGTCTCCCGTCGTCGATCGGAAAGACACCAACCTAGTTCGCCGTCACCCGCCCACGCCGTCTTTGCGCCCCGAACCGCCGCGCGTCGGTCACGACGTCAGGACGTCGAGCAGTCGCAAGTCCGACACGTACTTGCCGATGAAGTCCTGGGTCAGGTGCGGAACATCCTGGTCCACACCGATCTTCGCGGCGCGCACCGCCGCCTGAAACGCCTCGGCGGGGGCCAGCGAGCCCTGGACGGGTACCTCCGGCCGGCGGTAGGCGTGCAGCAGGGGCAACACCGACTGCTGCCGCAGGTGCTCCGGCAGGGCGCGAAGAGCGGTCTCGAAGCGGCGGAACCACTCGTCGTAGTCGTCGATGCGGTTGACGGCATGACCCGACTCGACCAGCCAGTCGACGAACACGTCCAACGAGATCCCGTCGTCGTGGGGGTTCATCACGTCGAGGGACCGGAACCCCGTCTTCGTCTCGGCGCCGAGCGTCGTGATCGCCTCCGCGACGAAGTCCACCGGCAGACCGTCGTAGTGCGAGCGCTGCCGGTGCCCGTCGGCGTCCCTGACGTAGAACGACGTCGGTGCCAGACCGGTGGCCAGCACGCTGAAGATCAAGCGGGTGAACATGTCTGGCACGTTGAGCTGACCCGCGTAGCTGCGGTGGGCGAGGATCATTCCCGATCGGAACACCGTCACGGGCAGGCCGCAGAGGTCGTGGGCCTCCCGGAGCAGGACCTCCCCCGCCCACTTGCTGTTGCCGTAGCCGTTGGCGTAGGAGTCGTCGACGGGGCGCTCGGGGCTGACCGTCCTGATGTCGCCGTCCTCCTCGAAGCGGTCCGGGTCGACGGTCATCGCCACCGACACGGTGGAGACGTACGCGACGGGCTTGCGCCGCGACGTGATCGCCAGGCGGATAACCTCTGCGGTGCCGACGACGTTGGGGCCGAACAGCTGTGAGTAGGGCAGCACGTGGTTGACCAACGCCGCCGGGTGCACGACGAGGTCCACGTTGTCCGCCAACCGCTGCCAGGCGTCCTCGTCGAGGCCGAACCGGGGCTCGGCCACGTCACCGACGATCACCACCAGATGCTCCTCGGCGAGCCGACGGAACCGGTCGAGCAGCACCGGGTCCTCGCCCTCGAACACCGCCTCCAGGCGGGCGCGCGCCGAGGAGACGTCGTCGCCCCGGACGAGGCAGACCAGCGTCCCGCCAACCGTCGACAGCCGCTGCAACCAGTCGAGTGCGAGAAACTTGCCCAGATAGCCGTTGGCGCCGGTGAGCAGGACGGTGCGCGGCTCGTCAGTCGAAACCTGAGGCAGCGCACCGGCATTGGACAGAAGTTCGGCAGGCAGGAAGTGGTCGAGTGTCAGGTCCGACGCGCGAACCGCCGTGGCGCCGACGCCGTGGACACCGCCGAAGGTCGCACCCGCCGATCCCCCGGATCGCTGGCGCTCCACGTACGCCGCGATGTCGGCCAGCGTCGTCGTCGGACCGATGATGACACCCACCGGCATCTCGACGCCGAAGACGTCCTGCAGGAGGTTGGAGAACGTCAACGCCGACAGCGAGTCCCCACCCAGGTCGAGGAACTTGGCGGCGGGCTCCGGTGCGGTGTCCGAGATGCCCAGTAGCGCCTGGGCGGCTTGGACGACGGAGTCGACGACGGGCTGGCTCGCGGCCGCGTCGAGCAGCGCCCGAAGCTCGTCGGCCCTGGCGCCGTCGAGGTCGGCGTACATCTGCTCCAGCGCGGCGCCGTAGTGTTCCTTGAGCTTGGGCCGCAACAACTTTCCGACGCCGGACAGCAGCCCGTTGGCGGCACTGAACGGCATGTCCTCGACGAGGATGTCGGCGGGCAGCTCGTAGGATTGCAGCTCCGCCTCGCGGGCCGTCTGCGACAGCGTCTGCTGGATGGCGGTCTTCAGCCCGGCGGGATCGCCCTCGAATCGCGCGAGGGCATCCTCGGTGGGTACGACGACCGCCAGGAGCGCGGCGCGTTCGCTGTTGCCGTAGAGGAAGATTTGGCGCACCAGGGCGGCGCCGGCGTAGACGGCCTCCAGGTTGGCAACCGCGACGAACTCACCCTGGGACAGCTTGATGACGTTGTTGCGCCGGTCCACGTAGACGAGGTGGTCCGGGGCGATCTCCGCCATCACGTCACCCGTGCGGTAGTGCCCGTCGGCGTCGAAGACCTCCGCCGTCACCTCCGGTCGCTTGTAGTACCCGGGGGTGGCACCGTTGCTCTTCACCAGCAGTTCCCCGCGGGGGTACGGCCGGTCGGTGTTGAAGTAACCGAGCTCAGGCACGTCGATCAGCTTGTAGTCGATCACCAAGGGCCGCACGATGATTCCGTCGGTCGAGACGGCACCGATCTCGGTGAGCCCATAGGCGTCGGCCAGGTTCGCGTCGAGGCAGGACTCGACGAACGTCTTCATCTCGGCGGACAGGGGTGCGGTGCTGACGAAGCCCCCGACCACGCGGCCGCCGAAGACGTGCTCGCGGAGCTCGGCCTTGGCAAGGGTGTCGGCCGTCGTCTCGTCGACCCCCTGGGACACCAGCCGCTCGACGCCCTGCTGGTATCGCTGGAACAGCATGTCGACCACGCGCGGCACCAGCCCGACGTCGGTGGGACGTACCAGGGACCAGTCCTCGAACAGCGTCGACAGATCGCTCTCGGGCACGAAGTAGCTCGTGCCGCCCGCCTGGAAGGCCGAGGACAGCGGGATCCGGCCGCCGAGGTGGTTGAGGGGGAGGAAGTTGACGTTGACGACCGGGACATCCGGCGCCTTGAGCGGCAACGTCCACAGCGTGGCGACCATCTTCTCGGTCCACATGGCGCCCTTCGGCGCACCCGTGCTGCCCGAGGTGTACAGGATCATGGCGAGCCGGTCCTGGTCGCCTTCGGTGTAGGGCGGCGTGTCCGGCAGGGCCCGTCCCCGGGCAACCGCGGCGTCGAGCGTCTCCACCACGACGTCCATTCCCTCCGCAGCCAGGCGGGCGGTGGCCCGCTCGAGCCGGTCGCGATCGTCGTCGACGTCGGCCGAGAAGTCGAACACGACCAGCCGCCGCAGCGATCGGTTGCCCAGCACCGATTCCACCGCCAGATCGAGGTAGGCGGCGCTAACGGCGAGCACCACCGGCTCGGTCTCGGCGAGAATCGGCTGCAGCCGGGACACCGACGCGTTGTGCTGCAGGGGCACGGCGACCAAGCCCAGGTAGCCGCAGACGAGGTCCACCGTCAGGTAGTCCCCGCTGGCGAAGCCGATGGTGGCGACGAAGTCCCCCGGCCGCACGGGCGCGTCCGGCGCCTGGCTCCACGCGTTCGCGACGGCGGTGACGTTGGACCACAGCTCGCGGTAGGACGTGGTCTCGAATTCGGGACGCAGCAGGGCCACGCTGCGGCCCGTCGCGGGATCGGTGACGACGGAGCGGGCGCGGCTGCCGATGGCCGGGCGATCCTCGTAGCCGTCGACGAAGGTGGCGAGCACCTCGGCGAGTCGCAGACCCGGCTGGCGGGCTGCCGTGACGACGTCCTGCCGGGGTGTGGCGCGCTGAATCTGCGGGTCCTTCGCGAGGAGTGCGGCGGTCCGGTCGAGTGCCGCGGCCTGGGGGGATACGTCGATCGTCATCGCTACCTCGCGTCTGGTGGGTCGCGTGCATGCTGACTGCGGCCCGGGTAAGTCAGACAGTACGACGCTGACTTTACCTCTGGCAAGTCAGCGTGGCATCATGGCGATGTGACCTCCATGACGCTGACGGGCGCACTCGCCGATCGTGACGGCTGGTCGGCGGAAAATTGCACCATGGCCGCCGCGCTCGACGTCGTGGGCCGCCGGGCCAGCATGCTGCTGCTCCGAGAGGCGTTCTACGGCGCCCACCGATTCGACGAGTTCGTCCGTCGGGCTCAGGTCAGCGAACGGATCACGGCCGCCCGCCTCAAGGAGCTCGTCGACGAGGGCCTACTCGAACGGCGGCCGTACCACGTGGCCGGACAACGAAGCCGCGAGGACTACCACCTCACCCCCAAGGGCGAGGAGCTCCTGCCGGCACTGCTCGCCCTGATGCAGTGGGGCAACCGCTGGACGCGCTCCGACGGCGGCCGCGTCGCCCTGACGCATGCCGACTGCGGGAGCCCCATCGCCGTCGAGGTGCGCTGCGAGGACGGTCACGTCGTCACGGCCGGCGACATCGAAGCCTCCGTGCGGCACCGCGACCACACCCGGTAGGACCCGCACGTTCGTTTGCGCAAGCACTGGGGGCGTCGCCGAGATCGTCGTGGTCGCAGGGATCAAGATCAGTATCGGTGTTCGCTGGCGGCCCGCGCGGCGGCGGCATTTAACCACGATGCCTATTCACACGTGTCAAGAATTGCGATGTAGCTCGCGACCGGCAGGAACAACCGCCGTCACCGCGCGCCGGGTGTCGACCGACACGTCGGCCCGGTTGCCTCAAATCCCACTTCATGTTGCATTACCTGCGATTCGAGCGCACCAGAGGACGCTTCCATGTTGACAACGGCGGGATTGGCCATGTCCCACCGAACCGATCCGGCCGGCCCGGTCCGAGCCGGAGCGGTTCGCCAACAGGACATCCGCCTCCCGACGGAAGCCCATTAGCAGGCAAATGTCAGGACATCTCGAATACGTAAGATCGTTTGCTTGCGCTTATCGCCCGATAGGCGCACGATGACGGTGTTGTCGGAACGCGGAGTTCGCTCAGCGGCTTGACGACGTCGGCTGGCCTGAACCCCGCTGCCCGATCCGTGAACCACCACCGCACGGCACATCGAAGGCAGGCGATCGCATCAGCAACAACTCCGGGTCGAGCCCCGAGGCGCACGGCGCCCTTCCGCACTTGCGCTGGGAGTTGGAGCAGGTGATGACGCGGGTGCGACCCCAGGACCTGTCAGCGACCGAGGTCGCCGCTCTTCTCTTGGTCCTGCGACCGGTGCACTCGCGTGTCATCGGCGGCCCAGCCAGCCGGCCACGATTGCGCCTCCTCGCCGCCGGCGAGCACACGGCGCCGTAGCTCGCTCAGCAGTGAGTCGACCGACACCGAAGTGAGGTCGCCGGTGAGCGTGGTCAATTCCACGACACCCAATTCGTCGCTCCTCAGATAGCCCGCGGCAACCAACGCCTCGACCGGCGAGCGCTCATAGGCCCTCGCAAACGCGACCACCGCCTCTGCCCGCGGGGTCGTCGTCCCCCGCTGCCAGCGCGAGATGCTGGACTGGTCGATTCCCGTCGCCTCGGCGATGTCCCGTTGCGCGGCATTGCCGGTCACGGTGAGCACGTACTGCCACCACGTCGACTCGGCCATCTGGCCAATGTATTCCATGATCGGCCCTTGGCGTGCATTCCGACCGCCGCAATCGTTCGCTCCAGCACACTCAGCTATTGCAGGCACACATGCATATCGCTATGCTTACATGCAGATGTACTTACCGAGTTGAAAGGATTCAGTGTTTGCCGCCTTGGTCGCGGCCGCGGTCAGGGGATGACTGGTCATCAGCTCCAAAAACCCTAGTTAATGGCTCTAAGGAGCCCACAAAGAAAGTCTCCAAGTGAAGAAGAGCTCCGTCTATTCGTTAGCCACCAGCCTGTCCATCGCAGGCGCTGGTGCGGCACTCGCCTGCGGCGCCGGTATCGCACATGCCGCACCTGTGCAAACTTCGTCATTGTCACCGGCCACCAGTGTCGGATGCCCGCTGCTACCGGCTCAGTGCACGACGTCGAACACCATGGTGATCGGTACCAGCAGCTTCCTGGCGACCCCGAATCTCCCCACCCCCAACGCTCTGTCGGCGGCCTTCATCGGGCCCGTTGAATTCACTCCGCTGTACCAGGTGATCAACCTCGTCGGGCTGGTGCCCATCGTCAACATCTTCGTGCACAACGGCACCAATGGCGGCGTCGGCACCGGCGTCAACGGCGGAAACGCCGGACTGCTCATCGGCTACGGCGGCACCGGTGGGTCCGGCGCCGTTGGCCAGGCCGGCGGAAACGGCGGCGCAGGGGCGCTCTGGTTCGGCTCGGGCGGCTCCGGTGGCGCTGGCGGCCTCGGTGCGGTGGGTGGCAACGGCGCCAACGCGGGCACGTTCGTGATCTTCGGCAACGGTGGCTCAGGCGGTGCCGGCGGCGCGGGTGCGGCGGGTGGCAACGGCGGCAACGCCGGCCTGTTCGCCCTGCTCGGCAGCGGCGGCGCGGGCGGCGCGGGCGGCACCAGTGCCAACGGTGGCAACGGTGGCAACGCCGGACTGCTGGCCCTGTTCGGCCACGGCGGCGCGGGCGGCGTCGGCGGTGACGGGGTGGCAGGCACACCCGGCACCTCGGCAACCGGCGGCGCGGCCGCCAACGGCACCAATGGGGCGAACGGGACGACGGTCGGCGCCAATGGCGCGAACGGGGTCAACCCGGCACCTACCGGCCCGGCCGGAGTAGACGGCGCAGCCGGTGGTACCGGCACGGTGACGGGTGGCAACGGCCTGCCCGGGACCTCCGGAAACCCCGGTGGCGCAGGCGGAGCCGGCGGCGCGGTGGCGGGGACCGCACCATTGGCTACCGGTGGTAACGGCGCGGCAGGCGCCAACGGCACCGACGGTGCCAACGGCGGTGCGGGTGGCGCCGGCGGCGCGGCGTCGACCACGGGCGCGGGCGGGCCGGCGGCGCGGCGTCGACCACGGGCGCGGGCGGGGCCGCAGTCGGCGGCAACGGAGCCAACGGCGGCAACGGCGGGACGGGCTCGACCAACGGTGGTGCCGGCGGGGC
>NZ_JACKTL010000049.1 GCF_025822245.1 Mycolicibacterium hodleri | reverse complement strand
GCCGCCCGCGCCCTCGCCCGGCGCACCCAGACCGTGGCCGCCGACACCGCCCGCCACGACGCCGCGGTGCGCGCCGCCCGCGGCCTGAACCCCGACGGCGGGAACACCGACCAGCACCGGTGAGACTGCCCACCAGGCGCACCGCTGGCCGTGCCGGTCGACGCGTTCCGCCACGCACGCGACCGTGCCCTGTGTGGTGGGTCAGGTGAAGGGTCGGGCGCGCCGGGTGGGCGCCACGCGTAGTCCACTCGGGTGTCGTCGTTCGGCTGGTCGCCGGTGATCAGCCAGTGCATCAGTGCGGTGGCCGCCGGGCCGCGGTACTTGATCAGCAGGTCGGTCACCGCCGCCTCGACCCGTGACCTACTCATGGCCCTCCCGTCCGTGCGTGGTGGTGGTGTGCGGTGCGCTCGCGCCACCGGGTGCTCAGCCACATTTCGATCAGCTCGGCACCGACGCCGGCCTGGGCGGCCCAGGTGTGCAGTAGATGGCAGTAGCGGGTGTAGCGGGCCCAGGTGAACCGGGCGGCCACCGGGTCCTCGGTCCAGCCGAGGTGGATCAGGGACGCCACGGCGTGTTGGTCGAGCAGCTGCGGGCGCACCACGCCGTACGCGGTGCTGTCGGTGTGATGGGTGGCCCAGCAGTACAGCGAAAGCAGTGTGGGGCCGGCACCGGGGGTGTGGGGCCAGCCCAACCACCGTCGCCGGATGGCGGCGTCGGGGATCGCCTGCCACGGTGTGTGCCGGCACGCCGCCAGGGCGGTAGTGACGGCGTCGAAGTGGTGTCCCGATGGTGCCGCGGTACGCACGTCGGGAAAGGTGCGGCGGCGGTCGCGGTGCGGGTGCCCGGACAGCCACGCGGCGGCCCGGTAGAGCACGTTCAACTCGCACGATCCGGGCACCGCCGGCGTGTCGGTGTGAAGGTCGCCGGTGAGGTCTGCGCGGCGTAGGTATCCGACGCCGTGCTCGGTGAGCAGTCCGTCGGCGTCGCAGCCGACGATCCGGGCCGGAATCGCGTGCCGCTCGAGGCGGCGGTTCCACCAGTCCAAATCCACTCTGGCCATGTCGTCACACACGCTCACCCCGTAGTCCTGCTCACGACACCACACCACGCACTCCCCAGGCATCTCCAACCCCACCTCACCGTCGTCCACGCCCTCCAGTGTGTCCCCACCCACCGACAACTCCTTCACACCTCATAGACCATTGGCACATTTGCACAAGGTTTGTGCGATGCTGGTGATGCCGTCCGTCAGGGCTGTTCACCCGACTGATCCTGGCGGGCGGCCCGAGGCCGTAGGGGGTGGTGTAGGTGTTGACGATCGCGAAGTTGTCATTGTGGTCGGTGAACTACTACAACGACACCGCCCGGGCGGTCGGGCAGGCCGCGAAGGACGCCCAGTCTGCTGGTGGTGGGTTGGCGGAGTACTACGCCGAACGGGACACCCGAACCCCGGTGTGGACGTGTGCCGGGGATGCCCACACGGTCGCAGGGTTGGTGGGGTTGACCGACGCGCAGCGGGCCGGCGGGGATGCCGATCCGGAGGTGGTGGCGCGCTGGTTGGACGCCGGTGTGGCGCCCTCGGGGGAGTGCGGAAGGTCCCACGGCAAGCGCGGTGTGCACGGGTTTGACTTGACGTTCTGCGCCCCGAAATCGGTGTCATTGGTGCGCGCATTCGGCGGCGACGTCGTCGACAAAGCGGTGTCTGCAGCGCACCACACGGCGATCACCGAAGCCCTGGAATATCTGGCTGATCATGCCGGGTACACCCGGGTGCACAACCCGATCACCGGGCTCAAAGATCTGCAGAAACTGGTGGCCGCGGCCTATCAACACGAGACGTCGCGGGCGGGGGATCCGCACCTGCACACCCACGTCCTGGTGCCCAACCGCCAAGCCCGTGCCGACGGCCGATTGGTGTCCATCGACGGGACCAGTTTGTTTCACGAATCCCGGGCGGCGGGGATCGTGTATCAGGCCACGTTGCGCCACGAACTGCACCGCCTGGCGGGGGTGGAATGGGGCCCGGTGAACCCCGAGACGGGGATGGCCGAGATCGCCGGAATCGACCCCAAAAACATCTCCGCGTGGTCCCAGAGGTCCACCCAATTGCGGGCCTGGGCGGCCAACAACCTGACCGTCGTCGACACCGCCACCGGCCGCAAGAAGGGGCTGTCGCAGGGGCAGTTGGCGGCCGCCCAAAAAGCCACCAGACCGACCAAACCGGAGTCGTTGTCGTGGACCGAACTCCGTGCCCAGTGGGCGGCTGACGGGCGGGGGTTTGGGGTGGACCGCGCCGCGCAACGCGAGGCGCGTCGGGCGCGGGAAGCCGCGGCCGGCCGCGCCGCGGCGCGGGTGGCGCGCCGCGGCGGACTGGT
>NZ_JACKTL010000048.1 GCF_025822245.1 Mycolicibacterium hodleri | reverse complement strand
GCGGCCACGGGCACCACGGGTAGCCGCGGCGGCGCGGGCGGAGCAGGCGGCACGGGCGGCGCGAGCGGCGACAAGGGCTCCGACGGCAAGGGCGCCGACGGCTGACGGGCTACTTGCAGCGGTCGACGACCGCGTTGTTCTGGGTGTCGGCGGTGCGCAACCGGGCCGCCTGGGCAGGGTCGCTGTTGGGCATCCCCGCGGTGGCGGCGGCGCCGATGTCCAGCAGCGTGTTGGCAAACGACCGCGTCGGCGAGGTCGGTCGGCGTCGCGGGGTCGAGCCTCGTGATCAGGTACTGGCCGCCGTCGGAGAGGGACAGTCGCGCGTTGGCGGCCACGGCGAGGGAGCCGACGACGTCGCCCTCACCGCCGGGGCCTTGCAGGTTGGTGTTGAGTGACACGCCCCTGCGCACCGTGTCCGCCGCCGAGCAGATGGCGGTCTTCGCGTCGCTCTGCTGCGCGGAGGTGTAGGTGGGTTCGGTGGGCCCAGTCGACGCGGGCCGCAACGCCGTCCACGTCGCCACGCCCACGGCGATCACCGAGAGGACCAGGGCGACCAACGGGACGACGCGTTGCGGGCGGGGCTGTTCGCTGGTCGACATGGCTGCAGCCTAGCCGCACGGCTACAGATCGAGGCCGACGTCCAACACCCGGACCGAATGGGTGAGCGCGCCCACCGCGAGGTAGTCGACGCCGGTGCCGGCATAGGCGTGGGCATTGTCGAGCGACAGGTTGCCCGAGGACTCCAGCAAAACCCCCGGGGCCGTGGCACCGCGCCGCTGCACCGCCATCTGCGTCATCCACACCGGAAAGTTGTCCAGCAGCACGAGCGGTGTCGCACCGAGGTCCTCGCCCAGGATCTGGTCGAGCTGGTCGAGTGAGTCGACCTCGACTTCGACCGGCACGTCGGGCGCCATCGCGCGGACCGCGTGCAGGGCCGCGAGCACCGATCCCGCGGCGGCCACGTGGTTGTCCTTGATCAGCGCCGCATCCCCCAGCCCCATGCGGTGATTCACCCCACCACCGACCCGGACCGCGTACTTCTGCAGCACGCGCAACCCCGGAAGCGTCTTGCGGGTGTCGCGAATCTTCGCACCGGTGCCCTCGACCGCCTCGACCCACGCCGCGGTGGTACTGGCGATCCCGGACAGATGACACACCAGGTTCAGCATCGTGCGTTCGGCGGTCAGCAGTCCGCGGGTCGGCGCCTCCAGCACCAGCAGGGCGTCACCCGGTTCGATCCGGGTGCCGTCGGCGACGCGGGACAGCACGCCGTACTCCCCCTCGCCGATCACCTGGTCGAGGACGAGGAGTGCGACGTCGACGCCGGCGGCGACCCCGCTCTGCCTGCTCACCATGGCGGCCTTCGTGGTGGCGTCGGCGGCGACCGTCGCGAGCGACGTCACGTCCGGTCCGTAGCGCAGGTCCTCCGCGAGGCCGCGGGCGACGGCCGCCCTGGCTTCGTCGCGTTCGTCGTCGGTGAGGTTCATCAGCAGCACACCTCGGCTTCGAGTCGGACGTCGGCGCTCACCGCACGCGCCGGATCGGTGTCGGGATGGTCGGCGCGATGGTGGCACCCGCGTGTCTCCAGCCGCGCCCGGGCGGCAGCCACCACCACCGACGCCGTGACGGTCAGGGCGGCGTCCTCGAAGTCCTTGCGGGAATCCATGTTTCGGGTTCGGGCGGTGTCGAGCAGTTCGGCGACACGGCTCAAACCCTCGGCGTCGCGAACCACCGAGGCGTGCCTCGTCATGGCGCGTTGCAGTTCCGCGCGGTTCGACGCCACCCGGGCGACGGGTTCCACGACGGCGCGTGGTGCCGCCGCGTCGGCGGCGTGGTCGGCCGCCGCGGCGCCGGCCCGTCGGCCGACGACCAGACCCTCGAGCAGGCTGTTGGACGCCAGCCGGTTGGCGCCGTGCATCCCGGTGCGGGCCACCTCGCCCGCGGCGAGGAGTCCCGCCACTTCGGTACGCCCGTACACGTCGGTGACGACGCCTCCGCAGCTGTAATGCGCACCGGGCACCACCGGAATCAGCGCGACCGTGGCGTCGACGCCGGCGGCGAGGCAGGCGGCGTTCACGGTCGGAAATCGGCGGGGAAAGTCCGCGACGGCGCGCGCGTCCAGGTAGACGCACGGGTCGCCGGTTCGCGAGAGGCGGTCGTCGACCGCCGCGGCCACCACGTCTCGGGGCGCGAGATCGCCCATCGGGTGAACCCCCGCGGTGACCGAGTCGCCGCGGGCGTCGACGAGGACCGCACCCTCTCCGCGGAGGGCCTCGGTGATCAACGGTCGGCGCCCTCCGGCGTTGCCGTCGAAGAGCATGGTCGGGTGGAACTGGATGAACTCCACGTCGCCGACGGGCAGTCCGGCCCACAGTGCCAACGCGATGCCGTCACCCGTCGAACCCTCGGGATTGGTGGTCGCCGAGTACAGGTGGCCGAGGCCCCCGGTGGCGAGGACGACCGACGGCGCGTGGATCACGCCGAGGCCGTCGTCGTTGCGGACGAGGACCCCGGTCACGCCGTCTTCGTCACGAATGACCTGCAGGGCAACGTGATTCATCCTCACGTCCAAGGTGTTCGCGGCGTGGTCGAGCGCTCGCTGCACCTCGGCCCCGGTGGCGTCGCCACCGGCGTGGACGATGCGGCGCCGGGAGTGTCCCCCCTCGCGCGTCAACGACCACCGTCCCGGCGCGGACTCGTCGAAGCGCGCGCCGAAGTCGACGAGTTCGGCCACCGCGGAGTAGCCGTCGGCGACGACGGACCTCACCGCCTCGGGGTCGCAGAGACCACCGCCGGCGGCGATGGTGTCGGCGACGTGTGCCTCGACGGTGTCGTCGGTGTGCGGCACCACCACCGCGATGCCGCCCTGGGCGTAGAAGGTCGCGGTCGCGCCCTCGGCCTGCGAGGCCTTGCTGAGCACGACGACCCGGCGGCCCCTACGCCGTGCCGACAGGGCCGCCGCCAATCCGGCGACACCGGTGCCCACGACGACGACGTCGGCCCGCTGCTGCCAGAAGCCGGGACCACCGCAGGACGGGGTCATTCTCCGCCGCCGGGCTGCCCGATCTCGATCATGCGCTGCACGCTGCGGCGGCCCGCGGCGGCAACCTCGGGGTCCACGTGCACCTCGTCGGCGCCCTCGACGAGGCACCGCAGCAGCGCGGCCGGCGTGATCATCTTCATGTACCCGCACGACGCCCGGTCGTTGACGGGCTGGAAGTCGACTTCCGGCGCGGCGCGGCGCAACTGGTGCAGCATGCCGATCTCCGTGGCCACCAGGACCTGGCGGGCGGTGGTCTTCCGAGCGGCGTCGAGCATGCCGCCGGTGGACAGGATCTTCACCCGGTCGTCGGGGACGGCGCCCTCTCCGGCCAGGTACAGCGCTGAGGTGGCGCACCCGCACTCGGGGTGCACGAACAGCTCGGCGTCCGGGTGGGCCGTGGCCTGCGCGGCGAGCTCGTCGCCGTTGATCCCGGCGTGCACGTGGCACTCCCCGGCCCAGACGTGGAGGTTCGTGCGCCCGGTGATCCGACGGACGTGCGCGCCGAGGAACTGATCGGGGCAGAAGAGCACCTCGCGGTCCTCGGGGATGGAGGCCACCACCTCGACCGCGTTGGCCGAGGTGCAGCAGACGTCGGTCAGGGCCTTCACCGCCGCCGTGGTGTTGACGTAGGACACCACCACCGCGTCGGGGTAGTCCGCCTTCCAGGCCCGCAGGTCGTCTGCGGTGATCGAGTCGGCCAGCGAGCAGCCCGCGCGCTGGTCGGGGATCAGCACCGTCTTCTCGGGGCTGAGGATCTTGGCGGTCTCCGCCATGAAGTGCACCCCGCAGAACACGATGGTGTCCTCGGGCGCCTCGGCGGCGATGCGCGACAGCGCCAGCGAGTCGCCGACGTGGTCGGCCACGTCCTGAATGGCGGGCAGCTGATAGTTGTGCGCGAGAAGGGTGGCGCCGCGCAGGTCGGCGAGGCGCCGCACCTCCGCCGCCCACTCCTCGTCGGCGACGACGCCGCCGTAGCCGGTGGGACCGTTCGTGATCTGCGCCGTGAGATCCATTACCGCCATGGCCGCTCCTTTGATCCTGACGGGGTTTTCGACTTATGATCGAAAACATGCCCGATATTAGCACTGCCCACGAAGTGCTGGCCGTCGTGTTTCAGGTTCGAGGGCTCGCGACACGAAACCCGCAGCTCAGCGTTCTGCTGTGGGAGCGCGCCATGGAACCCGAGCGCGGCGCCTGGTCCCTGCCCGGCGGGCAGCTCCGACACGACGAAGACATGACGAGTTCAGCGCGACGTCAACTCGCCGAGAAGGTCGACCTGCGGGAACTGACCCATCTCGAGCAACTCGCGGTGTTCTCCGACCCGGCCCGGGTGCCCGGGCCGCGCACCATTGCGTCGACGTTCCTCGGCCTGGTGCCCTCCCCCGCCACGCCCGAGTTGCCGTCCGACACCCGGTGGCACCCCGTGAACGCGCTGCCGCCGATGGCGTTCGACCACCGGCCGATGATCACCCACGCCCACGCCAGGCTGATCGCCAAGCTCTCCTACACCAACATCGGGTTCGCCTTGGCGCCAAGGGAATTCGCGCTGTCGACCCTGAAGGACGTCTACGACGCCGCGCTTGGCTATCAAGTCGACGCCACGAACCTGCAGCGCGTCCTGGCCCGACGCGGAGTGATCGTCCCCACCGGAACCACCGCGAAGTCCGGCCGAAGTGGCGGCCGGCCCGCCGCGATGTACCGCTTCACCGAGGCGCGGTACCGCGTCACCGACGAGTTCGCCGCACTCCGTCCCCCGACGTGATGCTCCCGACATGGCAAACACGCCCTAATTGGCTTTGACAACCACGTGACCCACAATGGCCCGATGGACTTTGGCAGTGCTGCCGCCTCGACCGGTGCCGAATGGATCGGGAGACCGACTCACGAGGAGCTTCGCCGCAAGGTCAGGCCCCTACGGCCCGAGGCCGACCCGTTCTACCTTCCGCCCGCCGGATTCGAGCACGCCAAACCGGGCACGGTGCTGCAGTCGCGCGACGTCGAGCTCGCCTTCCTCGGTCTGATCCCGCAGAAACTGACCGCCACTCAGCTGCTGTACCGCTCGACGGACCTCAACGGACTCCCGCAGGCCGTCGCGACGACCGTCGTCGTGCCCGCCGACCGGCCCACAGGCAGCACCGGACCGATCCTGTCCTACCAGTGCGCGATCGACGCGGTGGCGGGCAGCTGCTTCCCGTCCTACGCACTGCGGCGCGGTGCCAAGGCCACCGGCGCCCTCGCGCAATTCGAATTCCTCCTGGTCTCGGCGGCTCTCGCCGAGGGCTGGGCGGTGTCGATCCCCGACCACGAGGGCCCCCTCGGAATCTGGGGCGCGCCGTACGAACCGGGTTACCACGTGCTCGACGGTTTGCGGGCCGCGCTGAACACCGAGTCGCTCAACCTGTCCGACGAGGCGCCCCTCGGGCTATGGGGCTACTCCGGCGGTGGACTGGCCACCGCGTGGGCCACCGAGGTGCACGCGAGCTACGCGCCCGAACTCAACGTGGTCGGCGCCGTTCTCGGTTCACCCGTCGGCGACCTGGGCAACACGTTCCGCCGGCTCAACGGCAGCTTCTACTCCGGCCTGCCCGCGATGGTGGTCGCCGCCCTGTCCCACGTCTACCCCGGCCTGGACCGCGTGATCAACCAGCACGTCACGGTCGAGGGCAAGGCCATGCTGAGCGACATCCAGAAGATGACGACCGCCCAGGCCGTCATCAAGTTGATCGGCAAGGACATGGCCAACATGGTCGACGCGCCGCTGGAGAACATCCTGCGCACCCCGGAGGTGCAGCACGTCTTCGACAGCATCAAGCTCGGCACTGCGGCGCCGAGCTTCCCGGTGCTGGTCGTGCAGGCCGTCCACGACCGCATCGTGTCCGTCGCCGACATCGACGAGCTGACCGAGACCTACAGCACCGGCGGTGCCGACGTCACCTACCACCGCGACATGTTCAGCGAGCACATGCTGCTGCACCCGCTGTCGGCTCCGATGACGCTGCGCTGGCTGCGCGACCGCTTCGCCGGTCGACCGGCGTCCAGCAGGCGGGCGCGGACCACGTGGCCGACGATGCTGAACCCGTCGACCTACCGAGGCATGCTCCGGCTCGGGCTCATCTCGGCGAAGGTGGCAACGGGTCGGAAGGTGGATCGGCTACCGCTGTCGGAGCTGGACCGGTAGCCCCGTCGGGCGTCACCAGGTAGGCCACCTCCACCGGTGGCCAGGCGCCGAGATCGTCGCGCTTGGTCGACAGCGCGCAGATCGCGTAGACCAGGGCCGCCACCCCCGCGGGGATGACGATCGACGCGGCGATCTGGAACGGTCCGCTGCCGAAGAAGACCGCCGGCACCTCGTGGGTGTAGAACACCCGGTGCTCCGGCGAGATGGGCGCCGCCGCGACGTCGACCGCACCGTGGCGCCAGCGGGCGACCGCCGCACCCACGCCGGCCGCGGCACCCAACACCCGGTGCTCCGGCGAGATGGGCGCCGCCGCGACGTCGACCGCACCGTGGCGCCAGCGGGCGACCGCCGCACCCACGCCGGCCGCGGCACCCACCGCCGCCAGCGATCCGACCGACAGCGCCGCGACCATCAGCGGTCCGCGGTGCGGCCGCCACTGCCACA
>NZ_JACKTL010000047.1 GCF_025822245.1 Mycolicibacterium hodleri | reverse complement strand
TTGGCGTCGGTGTAGGAGTAGGTCGGCACACCGAACTCCGAGAGCCACACCTTCTTGGTGGGGAAGAGTGCGATCAGGTCCTTGAGCTGGTTGTACGCGGTGTCGGAGGCGTACCAGGCGGAGTTGGGGTCCAGGTTGCCCTGGGAGAACGGAAGGGTCTGGTCGTATGGGTGGTAGGAGAGGGCGTCGAAGTACTGCCCGATGGTGGGATCGGCGGCGATCATCGCCTTGACGAAGTCGACGGGGTCCATGGTCAGGTTGCCGACGGTGACGACGTGGCCGACGGCGCCCGCGACGATGGTGGCCGTCGGGTCGATTGGTTTGATGGCCTGATAGGCCGCCTTGACCAGTGCCGCGTAGGCGGCGGGGTCGATGGGGTTGGAGGACATGATGCCGTTGGGCTCGTTCCAGATCTCGTAGGCCGAGACGGTGGAGCCGTACTTGGTGGCGAACTTCGTCATGAAGGCGGCAAAGGCCGCGGGATCGGGTGTGCCGCTGCCCGGGATGCCGTTGGTCACGGCGTAGGGCGGGGTGCTGTCGACCTCGGCCATGACGCCCATGTCGTGTTCCTTGGCCGACTGCATGACCAGGTCGAGGGTCGCCCAGGACAAGCTGCCCGGAGCTGACGGCCCAAAGAAGTCGACAAGCCCCCACGGAACGAATACGCGGATGTTCTGCACGCCCAACGCCTGCATCTCGTCGAGCTGTTGGTCGATCTGCGCCTTCGTCTGCCCGTAGAGCGGGGACGCGGCGACGCCCACCGTGTTCGGCGAGACGGTGATCTCGGCGACCATTTGGTATTCGTAGGCGGCCATTCTCGGTGGCGTCGGCACGAACAAGTTGCTCGCATAAGCGCTTGCCATGGCGACGGGGATGGCAGCGATCACGCCCCGCGTCGCTACGGACTTCCAAAACCCCTGGCTTGCCTTCGTCATTCCCCTGCTCACTTTCGGATCTCTAATTATCGCCACCGTCAACGCGATGAATTTAACCTGCTTTGCGGCAAACCGCACATCGAATCGGCAACACGGTTCCGCTGGTTGAGGGTGCCGCCAAACCCACTGGTCACAACGTGCGCTGACGGGTAATTAACGCAAACAGCGATTCTGCTAAGCAAGCGATTCTGACCTGGGTTTTACGACCTCTGAAGCATTCTCAGCGATGATCGCAAGAGCCATTTCGATATTCGTACCAAAGGTTTTTTTCTTGGGCGGATTCGTAAGAATTTGGGTGTAGAGGAATGGCGACTGCGCGAATGGCGCTACCAATGCATGACTTCACTCGTGACGGCAAATGGACGCATGACAAACGCACCATAGCGACCCCATTGTGAATGGAGTCGCGAAGGTGAACGGTTGTCGAATTGTGGCGGTGTCAGCCCGCCGTGGCGTGCCCCTCCGATGTGCTGGCGGCCTCGGTCTTGGGCTTCGGGTCGGTGGCGGAATCCGCGTCGCGACCCCCGCCCTTGGGATGACGAACCTCCGGCTCGGTCTTGTCCTGCCCCGGCTTCGCCGCGTCGGTCTTCTTGGGTGCCTTGGGTGCCTTGGGCGCCTTGGGTGTCGTCGCCTGGCCACCGTCGCCGTCACCCTTTGCGGCGGCGGAGTTACCCGCTCCCGCGGAGGAACTCGACGGCGACTCCGGGGCGGCGGACGTGGTGGGTTCAGGCGTGGTGGGTTTGGGCGTGGTGGGTTCGGACACTGTCGCGACCGGACTCGGGGTGTTCACCTTGCTGGTGTCGGGCTCGGTGACGGCGGCCGGCTCCGTCACCTTGGAGGTGCTCGCGACGGGATCGGCGACAGTCGACGTGACGTCGACCGCCGGGGTCGCCTTGGTGACGGCGGTGGCCTTGGTGGCGGACGTGGTCGTCGACGCGTCGGTAGTGTCGGCTGCCTGGACGGCAGCGACGCGCACCGTCTTCGGAGCGGTGGCGACGGCGGGCTGGGGTTGGCCGATGCTGGCTAGTGCATTCGCGATCGACGAGACGACCGCCGTCGCAATCTGCTGGGCCAGCTGCTGCTGGGCGAACGCCTGCGCGACGGCGTTGGCGATTGCCTGGGCGATTTGTTGGGCGAGCGCCTGAAAGGCCTTGGCCAGTGCAGCTGCCGGGTCCGTCGGTGTTCCCGGGTTGCCGGGAGTGGTTGGCACCGTGGTGTTTTGCGGGTGGTCTTTGTACCACTGGGCGAGGAACTGGGTGATGACTTCCTTGGGTTGTCCCAACATGTCCCACAGTCCGTAGTTGTCCTCGGGATTTGAGCTGCCGGTGAGGGTGTCACGTCCGGTGTAGAGGAAGATCGGCCCGGCGTTCTGCCCAAAGG
>NZ_JACKTL010000046.1 GCF_025822245.1 Mycolicibacterium hodleri | reverse complement strand
TCGGTATTGGGGTGCGTGTGGTAACCACACCGATACCGGAGGTCCTCACCTACTTTCGGAAGCCACGCCGTTCACAACCTGCCTGGTCATTACAGCTAGTCGCCGCCGAGCTTCTTGTACACCGCGCCGACGATCGGCGTGACGATGGAGCGCGGGGCGTAGCCGCTGGCGACCGACATCGCCTTGGACGTCACACCGGGGACGACGCGCATCTTGTTGCGCTCCAGGCCGTCCAGCGACAGCTTGGCGGTGTGCTCGGTGGAGATCCAGAGAAAGTCGGGGATCAACTTCTCGACCAGGGACTGCTCGTCGGGGTCGGGAAGCTCGGTGCGCACCGGCCCCGGCGCCAGCACGGTGACGTGGACGCCGAGGGGTTTGACCTCGCCGCGCAGCGACTCGCTGAAGGTGTTGACGAACGCCTTGGACGCCGCGTAAGTCGCGTTGTTCGGGATCGGCGAGTTGCCCGCCGCAGAGCCCGAGATGAGGATGCCGCCGGCCCGGCGCTCGACCATGCCGGGCAGGACGGCCAGCACCAGGTCGTGCACGCCGAGGACGTTGAGCTGGACCTGGGCCTTCTCGCCGTCGACGTCGAGGTTGGCGACCGGGCCGAAGGTGGCCGTGCCGGCATTGGCGCACAGGATGGAGACGTTGCGCTGGGCCAGTTCGGTGCAGAATTCGGCCCGCGCCGCCGGGTCGACCAGGTCGACGGGGCGCACCTCGACGGTCACGCCGTAGCGCTCGGTCAACGTGTTCGCCAGCGCCGTGAGCACGTCTGCCCGGCGGGCGGTGATGATCAGGTGGTGTCCTCGGGCGGCGAGCTCGGTGGCCAGCGCCTCGCCGATGTTCTGGGAGGCGCCGGTGACGACGGCGCGCGCGTCGGGACTGGGAGCGGGTACGGACATGGGCCCAATCGTAGGTACCAATAGAGTGCGTTCATGACCAACCCCGCGGGTACCAGGACCGCGGGGCGGTTCCCCGTCGTCGCGTGGGCGTTGTGGGACTGCGGCGCAACCGGAGTCAACGCGACCGTCGTCACGTTCGTGTTCTCGGTGTATCTCACCGGTGTGGTCGGTGCCGGCCTGCCGGGCAGCACGACGCCGACGGCCTGGCTCGGGTGGGCGCTGTTCGCCGCCGGTCTGGCGGTCGCGTCGCTGGCCCCGGTGACCGGGATCTGGGTCGACGCCGCTCACCGCAGGCGCGCCGTGCTCGCCGTGCTCACCGGTGTCGTGATCGCGCTGACCACGTCGATGAGCTTCATTCGTGCCGACCACCACTATCTGTGGCTGGGCCTGGTGCTACTGGCGTTGACCGCGGCGTGCAGTGATCTGGCGACGGTGCCCTACAACGCCATGCTGCGCGAGCTGTCGACCCCGGACACCTCGGGCCGGATATCCGGATTCGGTTCGGCCTCAGGGTATTTCGGCAGCGTGCTGCTGTTGCTGGTGGCGTACTTCGGCTTCATGAACGGTGACGGCGACACCCGCGGACTGTTCGCAGTGTCGGCGGTCGACGGGTGGCCGGTACGGCTAGTGGTTCTGGTCGCGGCGGGGTGGTTCGCCCTCTTCGCACTGCCACTGTTGGTCGGCACCCGCACCCGCACGGACCAGCCGGTGCTCGAGTCTCCGGCCGCCCCACCCGGATTGCTCGGGGCCTACCGGAAGCTGGGCTCCGACCTCAAGGATCAGTGGCACCGGGACCGCAACGTCGTGTACTACCTCGGGGCGAGCGCGATCTTCCGCGACGGGTTGACCGGCGTCTTCACCTTCGGTGCCGTGCTGGGCGTCTCGGCCTACGGGGTGTCGGGCGCCGACGTGCTGCTCTTCGGCATGTGCGCCTTGGTGGTCGCGGCGACGGGTGCGGTGCTGGGCGGTCTGCTCGACGACCGCATCGGGTCGAAACCGATCATCGTCGGGTCGCTGATCGCGATGATCGGCATCGCGCTGGTGATGATGGCCCTGCATGGACCGTCCACCTTCTGGGTGTGCGGCCTGCTGCTGTGCCTCTTCATCGGGCCCATCCAGTCGTCGGCGCGGACGACCATGCTCCGAATGTCCGTGGAGGGCAAGGAAGGTGCCGCGTTCGGGCTGTACACGACGACCGGCCGTGCGGCGACGTTCCTCGCCCCGATCCTGTTCACCACGTTCATCACCGTGTTCGGTTCGGACCGCGCCGGCATGGGGGGCTTGGTCACCGTCCTGGCGCTGGGGTTGCTCGCGATCAGTTGCGTTCGCGTGCCGCGACATTCCGTCTAGCGGCCGCCCAACGCCGTGCACAGTGTCAGTCCGGTTCCGGTGTTCTGCTGGGTCTCGGTGCCGTCGATGGTGATGGAGCACGTGAGTTCGCGGCCGACGTTGACGATGCTGACGCTGGCGGAGCTGTTGGCCGCACCGGCGAGTTGAACTTCCTTCTGCCACGGCAGCATGACGTTGAACTCGGTCTGCAGCACTCCGCCGCTGTCGAGGTACAGGATGCTGATGGCCCGGCCCTCGCCCTCGACCGAGTAGACGACGGTGTGGGTGTCGTTCGGGTTCGTCTGCGTCGTCGGCGGGGTCACCCCGGGCGTCGGCGTCGGCGCCGTGGTCGGGGTGCGCGTGGTGGTGGGGGTCGGCGTGGTCGTCGACGGTCTGGTCGAGGTCGGTTCGATCGGCGTCTGAGGTGGCGCGACGAGGGTGTCCTGGTGGGAGCTGTCGACGATGACCAGGCCGATGACCATTCCCAGGACCACGAACAGCACGGTGCCCGCCAACGCCCACAGCCACCGCCGCGGGTTGGGGCCGTCGGGCTTCGGCGGCTCGGGTGGCGTACCGCCGGGGGGATTGGGCGGACCGTAGGGCCCGGTGGCGTAGGCGTCGTAGCCGTACGGCGAGTACGCGGGCAGTTGCTCGGTGGGCCGCGCTTGGTTGGCGCCCGGCCCACCGGCAGCGTGATACGGCGCCTGCTGGCCGTATGACGAACCGGGAATGGCGGGGTAGTTGTACGTGCCGGGGTGTTGTTGGTCCCACCCGTCGCGGCGCGATGGATCCGTCATCTCCACCTCATGCCTGCAGGGTACCTGCGTCGGCGGCGGGACCCGAGCGGTCAAGATCAAAGGACGCCACGGGGTTTACCTCAATTATCGGAGGGGTAAACGGTCGCGACGCCGCACGGGCGGTCATCGACATGGAGGTCCAGCATGCGAGGCAGCGGAATCATCGGCACCATCCTTCTCGTATGGTTGCTGATCGGCGTATTCGCCGCCTACCAGCGCGATTACTTCAAGACTTCCGAAACCAGTTGTGCCACAGCGGGAACGATCGCCCTGACGGTGGTCGCCGGACCGCTGAACTACGCGGGGGCCAACCCCAAGGTGGCCGACTGCAACATCAACGTCCCCCAGCCCAGCCAGTAACCAGCGAGGAGTAGACATGATCGCCATCGGTGTGATTCTCGTGATCTTGGGTCTCGTGTTCGCGATGCCGGTGCTGACCTACGTCGGCGTGGTCGCCCTTGTGATTGGGGCGGTGTTCTGGCTGCTCGGCGCGTTGGGCCATGCAGTCGGCGGCAGGCGCGTCTGGTACTAACCTCGCCGGGTGAGTGCGGCCAGGGTCATGGCCCGAAGCACCGCCCGAGAGGAGTCACGCACCGCTCCCGGCCGCACGCTGTGTGGCGTCGAGTTGAGCAAGCCGAACGCGGCGTGTGCCACGAGCCTGGCGTCGGCCTCGTCGAGGTCGGTGTCGAGTGTGCGCAGGACGTCGACCCAGATCTCGACGTACTGCCGCTGGGCGCGACGCACTTGGCGCTTGGCGGTGGCGGGCAGGTGTGCCAGATCGCGGTCTTGAATCTTGATCAGTTCGGGTTCGGTGAACACGAAGTCGAGGTGGAAGTCGACCAATCCGTCGAGCGCGACGGCGGGTTCGTCGGTGGCGCCGACGACGTTCGTCGCGCCGTCCAGCAGACGCGTGCTGATGCCGACGAGAAGTTCGACGAGCAGCGCTTCCTTGTTGGGGAAGTGGCGGTAGATCGCGGGGCCCGTCACCCCGGCCGCGGCGCCGATGTCCTCGAGGCGCACGCCGAGGAAGCCGTGCTCGGCCATCAGACGCTCCGCGGCGTTGAGCAACTGTGATCGACGGTCGGACTTCGCGCGACTGCGCTGCGTCGTCGTCTTTGCCGTGGCCACGCTTGCCCCTCTTGTCGTTTGCACTTCTCGGTTAATGATGACTAACCTAGCATCAGTTAGTGACGGTTAACCAAAAGAGACGGGACCGGACCTTGCCCACGCAGACGACCCATCGCGAGCAGCACCTGGCCTTGGTGGCGGAGCTACGCGACAAGCTCGCGACCGCCGCGCTCGGTGGATCGGTTCGCGCCCGCGAGCGCCACGTGGGGCGGGGCAAGCTGTTGCCCCGCGACCGGGTCTCGTCCCTGCTCGACCCCGGCTCCCCGTTCTTGGAACTGGCGCCGCTGGCTGCCGACGGCATGTACGACGACGAGTGTCCCGGGGCGGGGATGATCGCCGGGATCGGTCGGGTGTCGGGCCGGGAATGCATGATCGTGGCCAACGACGCGACGGTCAAGGGCGGCACCTACTATCCGATCACCGTCAAGAAACACCTTCGCGCACAAGAGATTGCGGCGCAGAACCGGTTGCCGTGCCTCTACCTCGTCGACTCCGGGGGTGCCTTCCTGCCGCGCCAGGACGAGGTGTTCCCCGATCGCGAGCACTTCGGGCGGATCTTCTTCAACCAGGCCACCATGAGCGCCCGGGGCATCCCACAGATCGCCGCGGTGCTCGGATCGTGCACCGCCGGCGGCGCCTACGTCCCCGCGATGAGCGACGAGGCCGTCATCGTGCGCAACCAGGGCACGATCTTCCTCGGGGGACCACCACTGGTGAAGGCCGCCACCGGTGAGGTGGTCACGGCCGAGGAACTCGGCGGCGGAGACCTGCACTCGAAGGTCTCCGGCGTCACCGACCACCTGGCCCACGACGATCGCGACGCACTGCGGATCGTGAGGGACATCGTCGCGACGCTCGGCCCCCGCACCCCGGCCCCGTGGGACGTCACGCCCACCGTCGAGCCCACCGCCGATCAGGCCGAGCTCTACGACGTGGTGCCCACCGATTCGCGGGTGCCCTACGACGTGCACGAGGTCATCACCCGCATCGTCGACGGTGGCGAGTTCACCGAGTTCAAGGCCGAGTACGGCACCACGCTGGTCACCGGTTTCGCCCGCATCCACGGCCACCCCGTCGGCATCGTCGCCAACAACGGTGTGCTGTTCGGCGAATCCGCGGTCAAGGGAGCACATTTCATCGAGCTCTGCGACAAGCGCTCCGTGCCGCTGCTGTTCCTGCAGAACATCGCGGGTTTCATGGTGGGCCGCGACTACGAGGCGGGCGGCATCGCCAAGCACGGCGCCAAGATGGTGACGGCCGTTGCGTGCGCGCGGGTGCCGAAGCTGACCGTCGTCATCGGTGGCTCCTACGGCGCCGGCAACTACTCGATGTGCGGACGGGCGTATTCGCCGCGCTTCCTGTGGATGTGGCCCAACGCGCGGATCTCGGTGATGGGCGGCGAGCAGGCGGCGTCGGTGCTGGCGACGGTGCGAGGTGACATGACCCCGGAGGAGGAAGAGGCCTTCAAGGCCCCCATTCGCGAACAGTACGAGCGGCAGGGCAACCCCTATTACTCGACCGCCCGGTTGTGGGACGACGGCGTCATCGATCCCGCCGACACCAGAACCGTGGTCGGGCTGGCCCTCTCCGTCGTCGCACGGGCTCCGCTGGAGCCGGTGTCCTACGGCGTCTTCCGGATGTGAGCGCATGACTTCCACCAGCAGCTTCGACACCGTCCTGGTCGCCAATCGCGGCGAGATCGCCGTGCGGGTGATCCGTACGTTGCGCGCCATGGGAATCCGTCCGGTCGCGGTGTACAGCGACGCCGACGCCGGGGCGCGTCACGTCGCCGAGGCCGACACCGCGGTGCGGATCGGCCCTGCGCCGGCGCGGCAGAGTTACCTCGACGTCGACGCCGTGGTGCGCGCCGCCCAGCGCACCGGCGCCCAGGCCGTGCACCCCGGGTACGGATTCCTTTCCGAGAACGCGGAATTCGCCGCGGCCCTCGCGGCGGCGGGCATCGCGTTCATCGGCCCACCGGTCGGAGCCATCCGGACGATGGGCGACAAGATCGCGGCCAAGGCGGCGGTGTCGGAGTTCGGCGTGCCCGTGGTGCCCGGTGTCTCGCGGCCCGGGCTCACCGACGACGACCTGATCGGCGGCGCCGCCGAGGTCGGATTTCCGGTGCTGGTGAAACCGTCGGCCGGCGGCGGCGGCAAGGGCATGCGGGTGGTGCACGAGGCGGCCGAGTTGCCCGCCGCGCTGGCGTCCGCACGACGGGAGGCGGCGTCGGCCTTCGGTGACGACACCCTCTTCCTCGAGCGATTCGTGTTGAATCCCCGGCACATCGAGGTGCAGGTCGTCGCCGACGGGTACGGCAACGTCGTCCACCTCGGTGAGCGTGAGTGCAGCCTGCAGCGACGCCACCAGAAGGTGATCGAGGAGGCGCCCTCGCCGCTGCTGGACGCCGCGACCCGCGCCCGCATCGGCGCGGCGGCGTGCGACACCGCCCGCAGCGTCGACTACACGGGCGCGGGCACCGTCGAGTTCATCGTCTCGGCAGACCGGCCCGACGAGTTCTTCTTCATGGAGATGAACACCCGACTGCAGGTCGAGCACCCCGTCACCGAACTGGTCACGGGCCTCGACCTCGTCGAGCTGCAGGTGCGCATCGCCGCGGGCGTGACGCTGCCTCTCGGCCAGGACGACGTCGTCCTGAGCGGGCACGCCGTCGAAGCCCGGGTGTACGCCGAGGACCCGGCCCGCGACTTCCTGCCGACCGGAGGCACGGTCTTGGACGTGGTCGAACCCGTTGCCGCACGCGTAGATTCGGGCATCCGGGCGGGCACGGTCGTCGGCAGCGACTACGACCCGATGCTCGCGAAGGTCATTGCCTACGCCGAGGACCGTCCGGCCGCGCTGGCCGCGTTGGACAAGGCGTTGGCCGACACCGCGGTGCTGGGCGTGACGACCAACGTCGACTTCCTGCGGTTCCTGCTCGCCGACCCCGACGTGGTGGCGGGCCGGCTCGACACGGGTCTGCTGGACCGCCGGATGCCCGACTACGCCGGGATTCACGCCACCGACGACGACCTCGTCGCCGCCGCGGCCTACCGTTGGCTCGCCCGGTGGCCCGCCACGCCGGGCGATCTCTGGGCGGTGCCGTCGGGCTGGCGCACCGGCACCCACGCGCCGACGACGACCCGGCTTCGGGCTGGTGAGCGCACCGAGCACGTGCACGTCTGCGGCACGCCGCAGAGCGCGACGGTGCGCATCGAGGACGGCGAGACCCGTTCCCTGACGGCCACATTGGACGGTCGTACGCTCACCGTCACGCTCGACGGTCTGCGTTCGAGGTACGTGGTCGCGGCCGACGGCGGGGTCCTCTGGCTGGCCGGCGGCGGCCGCACGATTGCGGTCGAGGAGGTACGGGAGGCGCCGGTTCGCGCCGACGACGCGCACGCGGGCGACGCCGAACTCGTCAGTCCCATGCCCGGTTCGGTCGTCGCGGTCGGCGTCAAGGACGGTGCCCAGGTCGCGGCTGGCGACGTCGTGGTCACCGTCGAGGCCATGAAGATGGAGCACGCGCTGTCGGCACCCGTCGACGGCGTGGTCGAACTACTCGTCGCCGTCGGCGACCAGGTCAAGGTGGGCCAGCCGATGGCCCGAATCATCGCCACCATCGAGGAGCCCCAGACATGAGCGAATTCTTGTCCACAGGAACACTTCCGGACCACTACGAGCAGCTGGCCAAGACGGTCCGCGACTTCGCGCGCAGCGTCGTGGCGCCGGTTTCGGCGAAGCACGACCGGGAGCACTCCTTCCCCTACGAGGTGGTCGCGGGCATGGCCGACATGGGCCTGTTCGGGCTGCCGTTCCCGGAGGAGTACGGCGGCATGGGCGGCGACTACTTCGCGCTGTGCCTCGCGCTGGAGGAACTCGGCAAGGTCGACCAGAGCGTGGCGATCACCCTCGAAGCGGGAGTGTCGTTGGGCGCCATGCCCGTGTACCGCTTCGGAAACGACGCGCAGAAGCAGGAGTGGTTGCCCCTCCTCGCGTCCGGCAAGGCACTCGGTGCGTTCGGCCTCACCGAGGCGGGTGGCGGTACCGACGCGGGTGCCACCAAGACCACCGCCAAGCTCGACGACGGCCACTGGGTGATCAACGGCACCAAGCAGTTCATCACCAACTCCGGCACCGACATCACCAAGCTGGTGACGGTCACCGCGGTCACCGGCGACGTCGACGGCCGCAAGCAGATCTCGTCGATCCTGGTGCCCGTGCCGACCGAGGGTTTCACCGCCGAACCCGCCTACGACAAGGTGGGCTGGAACGCCTCCGACACCCATCCGCTGAGCTTCGACGACGTCCGCGTACCGCAGGAGAACCTGCTGGGGGAGCAGGGCCGCGGTTACGCGAACTTCCTGCGCATCCTCGACGAGGGCCGCATTGCGATCGCGGCTCTGTCGGTGGGCGTCGCGCAGGGCTGCGTCGACGAATGCGTGACGTACGCCAAGGAGCGGCAGGCGTTCGGCGCGGCCATCGGCACCAACCAGGCCATCGCGTTCAAGATCGCCCGGATGGAGACCCGCGCCCATGTGGCCCGCGCGACCTACTACGACGCAGCCGCACTCATGTTGGCGGGCAAGCCCTTCAAGAAGGCGGCCGCGGTGGCCAAGCTGGTGGCCAGCGAGGCGGCCATGGACAACGCTCGGGACGCCACCCAGGTGTTCGGCGGCTACGGCTTCATGAACGAATACCCCGTTGCGCGGCACTACCGCGACAGCAAGATCCTCGAGATCGGGGAGGGGACGACGGAAGTGCAGTTGATGCTGATCGCGCGCGAGGCCGGCCTGTAATGGCGGATGAGACGCAGAAGAGAGTCGTCGTCCAGCGCGGGCTGTGGTTCGAGGAGTTCGAGCCCGGCGTGCTCTACCAGCACCGCCCCGGGCGGACGATCACCGAGGCCGACAACGTCTTCTTCACCACGCTCACGATGAACACCCAGGCGCTGCATCTCGACGCTGCCTTCTCGGATGCCTTGGCGCCGTTCCACCAACGGTTGGTCAACTCGATGTTCACGCTGTCCACGCTCGTCGGGCTGTCCGTCGCTCAGCTGACGCAGGGCACCATCGTCGGCAACCTTGGCTTCGGCGAGGTGGCGTTCCCCAAGCCGCTGTTCCACGGCGACACGCTGTACGCCGAGACCGAGGTGATCGACAAGCGAGAGTCCGCGAGCAGGCCGGGCGAAGGCATCGTCACCTTCTCCCACGTCGGTCGCAACCAGCACGGTGACGTGGTGGCCACGGCGTCGCGAAAGACGATGGTGCGCAAGCGACCCGCGGAGCAGTCCTGATGGCGCTCGATACTCGCGGGCCCGGGTGGCTGTTCTGCCCCGCTGACCGCCCCGAGCGCTTCGGGAAGGCCGCCGCCGCGGCCGACGTCGTGATCCTCGACCTGGAGGACGGGGTGGCGGCCACAGACCGTGAGACGGCGCGGGCGGCCCTGCTCGAGACGCGCCTGGATCCGGCCAGCACGGTGGTCCGCGTCAACCCGGTGGGCACCCCCGACCACGCCCTCGACGTGACGGCCCTGGCCCAGACCGACTACACCACGGTGATGCTCGCCAAGACCGAGACCGCCGAGCAGGTGCGTTCGTTGGCGCCGTTCGACGTCGTCGTGCTCGTCGAGACCCCGCTGGGCGCGCTCGCGGTGGGCGAGACCGCCCGCGTCGACGGCACGGTGGCCGTGATGTGGGGCGCCGAGGACCTGTTCGCCGCGACCGGTGGAACGGCCAACCGGCGCCCCGACGGCAGTTACCGCGACGTCGCCACACACGTTCGCTCCCAATGCCTTCTGGCCGCGAAGGCGTACGGGAAGCTGGCACTGGACTCGGTCTACCTCGACATCGCCGACCTCGACGGGTTGCGCGCCGAGGCCGACGACGCCGTTGCCGTCGGCTTCGACGCGAAGGTCGCCATCCATCCGACGCAGGTCGCCGTCATCCGGGCGGTATACGCCCCGAGCGACGACCAGGTGCGGTGGGCGCGCGCGGTGCTGGGCGCCGCCCGGTCGGAGCGGGGCGTCTTCCAGTTCGAGGGTCAGATGGTCGACATGCCGGTGCTGCGGCGAGCCCAGCGCATCGTCGACCTCGCCGGGGACTGAGCGGACTACCTGCGCTTGGCCGCGGCCAAACGTGCTGCGAATTCTGGTGATTCGATCGAGGTCGCCTGCGGGCCGATCTCGACGTCGACCGCCAGCCGGTGCTGCTCGGCGTCGACGAATCCCGGGTTGGCGGTGGCGCGCATCGACGCCTTGGTGGCGATGACGACGTCGCGGGGTGCCGCTGCGGGGCCCGCCGCCAGTTCACGGGCCGCGGCCACCGGATCGTCGGCGATCCGCAGCGCCAGCCCGTAGTCCACGGACGCCTGCGCGTCGAAGCGCATCCCGAACAGCAGCGACGCGCGAGCCACCTGCGGCCCGACGGCGCGCTGAAGCATCCACGTTGCGCCGCCACCCGGATGGATGCCGAGCTTCTGGAATCGGGGGTCGTACATCGCGGCGGGGCCCGAGATTCGGACGTCGGCGGCGAGCGCCAGGTTCAGGCCCGCACCCACCGCGGCGCCGTTCACCGCGGCGATGGTCGGCAGCGCGCAGTTGGCCACGGCGAGGAAGCCGTCGTAGATCACGCGAAGGCCGTCCTCGGCGGCGGCGCCCAGCGCGGTCAGGTCGGCCCCTGCGCAGAAGGCCTTGCCGGCGCCGGTGACGATCACCGCGTGCACGCCGGGGTCGGCCTCGGCGGCGTCGACGGCCGCCCGCAGGGCCGCGGAGATCTCGGCGGTGACCGCGTTGCGGCGATCCGGGTCGTTGACCGTGATGAGGGCTACGCGGTCCTCGACCTGCGTCAGTACGAGATCGGGCACGGGGTCGACAGTAGTGGATCGGTACTCGCCCAGGGGGCATGCGTACGCTTGGCGGTGAGCCTGCGTCGTCCGACGGCTTTCCACCATCGCAAGGATCACCGGATGGCCCGAACCACTTGCGCGTCGACGCCGTCAGCCGTGGCATGACCACGGCGCGCCGCACCGCGAGCCCCGTCCGCCTCACTCTCTGCGACAGTCTCGGGCAGCGGGTCGACGGTGCGTGGTGGCCGCACTCGAACCGACTGGCCACCGAGCTACCCGAGCTGGTCGGCGTGCTGAGCGGACGTCTCGGTGAGGTGGTCGACATCTCGGTCAACTGGTCGCTCTCGGAGAACCTGCCGGACCTGAACTCACGGCACTGGCAGAACAAGCACCAGCATCTGATGGCCATCACGGGGCGCACGGCGACCGCCAACCTGCTGGTCGTCCCCAGCCTGACGCCCAGCACGTTGGCGGGGCTTCTGCTGCGGATCGCGGCGGGGATGTCGCTGACCGAGGCCCATCAGGACACCCCGCTGTTTCGCACCGCGGCCGAGATCGTCGACGCGGCCCGGGGAGGGGGAGCGCCGAAGGTGCCGGCCGCCACCCCGAAGGAGCGTCGCAGGCGCAGTTCGCGGTCCTAGTCGACCAGGGACAGCGCGTGGGCGCGCCGGAGTTTCCCTGACGGTGTCTTGGGGATGACGCCCGGTTGGAGCACCACCACGTTGCGCGGCCGGACGTCGACGTCGCCGAAGACCTCGTGGGCCACCTGACGCTCGATGCGCCGGACCTGGTCGGGCTTGTCGTAGTCGTTGGATTCGACAGCCACGGCGAAGGTTTCGCGTGACAAGCCCGCGTTGAGTCGCACCGCGACCGAGCAGCCCGCACGCACGCCGGCCACCCGGGTGGCGGCGCGTTCGATGTCGGTGGGATAGATGTTCTTGCCCGCCATGATGATGACGTCCTTGACCCGGCCGCAGACGACGATGTCGCCGACCTCGGTGAGATATCCCATGTCGCCGGTGTCGTACCAGCCGGCCTTGTCCTGCGCGCCGATGAACCCGGCCATGGTGATGTAGCCCTTGGTGACCGGCTTGCCGCGTACCTGGATCACGCCGACGGCGCGCTCGGGCAGGACGTTGTCGTCCTCGTCGACGATGCGCACGTCGAGTCCGTCGATGGGCTTGCCCAGGGCGACGAGGCGACGGGTGTTGCCCTTCGTGGCGGGGACGGCGCGGTGCAGCACCGCCAGCAGGTCGGCGTCGACTTCGTCGACGACCATGCCGACGCCGCATTCGGTGAACGACACCGCCACCGTGGTCTCGGCCATGCCGTAGGCGGGCACGATCGCCTCGCGCCGCAGCCCGAAGGGGGCCCCGGCCTCGACGAGGTCTTCGACGTCGACCGGGTCGACCTGTTCGGCCCCGGAGAGGGCCCAGCGCAGCGACGACAGGTCGAACTGGCCTTCGGTGGCCTGCCTGCGCAGCCTCTTGGCGAAGAGGTTGTAGGCGAAGTTGGGCGCCGCGGTCATGGTGCCCTTGTACTTGTCGATCAACTTCGCCCACAGCAGGATGTCGCCGAGGAAGTCCATCGGGGTGACCTTGACCAGTTCAGCGCCAAAGTACATCGGCACCGTCAAGAAGCCGGTCATGCCCATGTCGTGGAAGCAGGGCAGCCAGCTGACGATCACGTCGGTGTCGGTGTCGAAGTGGGCGCCGACGAACATGGCCTCGGCGTTGGCCACGACGTTGGCGTGGGAGATGCAGACGGCCTTCGGGAAACCCGTTGACCCAGACGTCAATTGCATCAGCGCTAGGTCGTCCTCGTGGGTCTCCACGGGGTCGATCGGGTCGGCGGCCAGCAGTTCCCCGACGGTCAGCACGCGGATCCCACGCTCGGTCAAGACCGGCGCGGCGGGGGTGAACGGATCGGAGACGATGACCACCTTGGCCTCGATCATGCCGATCACGTCCATCGTCTCCAGCGCCCAGCGCTGCAGGTCGGTGCGCGGCGTGGGCTGATGCAGCATGGTCAGGCTGGCGCCGCGCATCCAGATGCCCTGGGCAACGGGCGCGATCTCGACCGGGGCGCCGGCCAGCACGGCCACGGCGTCGCCGTGTCCGATGCCGGCGGCGGCGAGCCCACCCGAGATGCGCCGCGCCCGTTCGTACACCTCTTTCCAGGTGTGCCGAACCGGTGCGTGGGGGTCGCCGGTGGTCATTCCATTACGGCTGTCGTTCGCGTTCGCGAACATCGTCTCGGTGAATTTACTCACGAAAGTCCCTTTGGCTCTGGCGCGTTGGCGGCGATGCTTCTTCGATCGTCGTGCATTCGTCCCTCTGTCGAGCACCTTCAAGAGGTAGCGCGGGGACTAGGCGCCATTGCCGCGTGAGCAGCACGGATGTGTCCATCATCGGCCATTGTGGGCGCCGATGGTGGGGAAAGCGTGAACTCCTCAGCACTGGTCGGACGCACTGACTGTACAGACCGGACCCCGAAATCGAGGTGTGGTGTATCAATCGGGCGCCGATCGACGCCTCGCCGACACCTCGAGGTGCGCGTTCACGGCTTTCTGCACGGTTCGTCACATTGCGGCCAATTTCTTGTCGGCGTGGGTGCGCGACGTCATCGTCGCGCGGCAATGGTCTGCCAGCGCCCGACCCCGACGGGGTGCGCCGCGCCGCGAAGTGACCAAAAAGTGATGGGGCGCAGAGCATCCAGCCGGCCCGGCGGTCGGGCGGCTAGCGGGGTGAGGACCCGTGCGACGTGTTCGTCCAGCCAGAGGTGACCAGGGCGGTGAGATCGTCCACCCAGGCCGCGTCGAGTGGGGCGTCGTGGCGCACGATGATGCGGAAGATCGCGCTGCCGACGACGACCTCCGCGAGCAGGGGCAGTTCGCCGTCGTCGCGGGTCGGGTCGGTGTGCTCGCCGATTCTGGACCGGTAGGTGGCGAGGCTGTCGGCGAAGCGGGAGATCATCCTGCCGTGCACGTCCGGGTCCGCGACGGTGTCGGCGATCAACGCCGGTAGGGCGATCCGGACCTCCGGGCGGTCGAACATCGCGCGGGTGGCCTCCACCAGTGCTCGGATGTCGCCCTCGACGTCACCGGATGCGCTCGGCAGGGCCGTGACCTCGGCGGGCAGTATCGCTTCGTGCACCAGCTGCGCCTTGCCCGACCAGCGGCGGTAGATGGCAGCGGTGGTGGTGCCGGCACGTGCCGCGATCGCCGACAGGGACAGCGCGGTGTAGCCGGTCTCGAGCAGCAGATCACGGGTGGCCTCGACGATTGCGGCGTCGATCCTGCCGTCGCGCGGCCGGCCCGCGGACGACCGGACCGAGTCCTTGTCATCCATCGGCCGATCTGTTCTCATGATTTCAATATAACTCGCATCGTATCGTTAATGGGGAGTGACGTGTTCCTGAGCCCGCTCGACGAATACCCGATCCACCAGGCGCCCGTGCCCGTCAGCGCCCCGGCCACCTCGGACCGCAACTTCTACGACCGTTCGTACTTCAACGTCCTCGACCGTGACGGCCGGTTCATGGCCCTCACCGGGATCGGCTACTACCCCCGACTCGGCGTCAAGGACGCCTACCTCCTGATTCGTCGCGGCGACGTCCAGACCGCGGTGCGCTTCAGCGACGCGATCGACGACGACCGCCTGCATCAGAACGTCAACGGGTACCGGCTCGACGTCGTCGAACCCCTTCGGGAATTGCACCTGACCGTCGCCGAGACCGAGGGCGTCGCGGCGGACCTCAGGTGGCGCGGGCTGTTCCCGGCTGCCCTGGAGCATCCGCACCATATGTACACGGAACGACGGGTGACGTTGCAGGCGTGTCGTTTTGCCCAGCTCGGCACCTGGGAGGGATGGATCGAGGTCGACGGCGACCGCCTGACCGTCGACTCGACCACCTCCGTCGGCAGCCGGGACAGGTCGTGGGGAATTCGGCCGATCGGGGAGGCGGAACCGGCAGGCAGGCCCGACACCGCATTCGGCGGAATGTGGTGGCTCTACCTTCCGCTCGCCTTCGACGACTACCAGGTCTTCCTGATCATCCAGGAGGATCCCGACGGTCACCGCAGCCTGTACGACTGCACCCGGCGCTGGGCCGACGGCAGGGTCGAACAGCTCGACGGCGTGCGCGCGACCGTCCACTACGTGCCGGGCACCCGGATCCCCTCCGGAGTGCACGTCGAGATGACGACGCGGTCCGGAGACCGACTGCAGCTCGACGTCGAGTCGAAGCTGTTCGCGCCCATCGCCTTCGGGTCCGGTTACGGCGGTGACTCCTCCTGGGCACACGGCACTTGGATGGGTGGTCGCTGCGCCGAACGCGTCTCCTACGACCTGACCGATCCCGAGGTCATGGCGCGAGCCCCGTTCAGCCTGATCGACCACGTCGGTGCGGCGGTCTGCACCGAGGCCGACGGCAGCACGCGCGACGGCGTCGGGCTCTTCGAACACGCCGTCATCGGCCCACACCACCCGTCGGGATTGCACGACTGGACCGACGTCGTGGCCGGGGTTACGGCGTGAAGGTCATGGCGGCGCTGTTCGGCCCCACCGATGCGGTGGACCGCGCGGCACTGCTGCGCGAAGCCGGCGCCTCCGGCGTGTTCACCTTCGAGGGTCCGCGGGAGGTCTTCACGCCGCTGATCCTGGCGTCGACGGTCACGGGGCTGGACCTGATGACCAACGTCGCGATTGCGTTCCCCCGCAACCCGATCCAGCTGGCCCACGAGGCCAACGATCTTCAAGAGATCTCCGAGGGGCGTTTCATCCTCGGCCTCGGCACCCAGATCCGGACGCAGATCGAGAAGCGCTACGGGGCCGAATTCGATCGTCCGGTCGGGCGGATCAAGGAGATGGTCGGCGCGCTGCGTGCGATCTTCGCCACGTGGAACGACGGCGAGCGCCTCGACTTCCGCGGTGAGTTCTACCGGCACACCCTGATGACGCCGACGTTCAATCCCGGACCGAATCCCTATGGGCCGCCGCCGATCTACCTCGGAGCGCTGGGCCCGCAGATGACCAGGGCCACCGCCGAGGTAGCCGACGGTCTGTTGGTGATGCCGTTCGGTTCCAAGCGGTTCCTGCACGAGGTCACCATGCCCGCCGTTCGCGACGGCCTGGCGTCGGCAGGACGAGACGCCGCCGACTTCGCGGTGGTGCCGGAGATCATCGTCTCCGTCGGGGAGGATCACACGTCGACGCGGATGCTGTTGGCGTTCTACGGCTCCACGCCCGCCTACCGTCCGGTGCTGGAGGCACACGGCTGGGGTGACCTGCAACCCGAACTGAACGCCATGTCCAAGCAGGGCCGATGGCAGGAGATGTCCACGTTGATCGACGACGAGGTGCTCCACACCATCGCCGCCTGCGGCACCCCGGCCGAGGTGGCCGCACACATCCGGGACCGCGTCGACGGCATCTCGGACCGCATCTGTCTGTATCAACCTGGACCCATCGCCGCCGACGCGCTGGCCGAGATCATCGACGCGTTGGGCTGAGGGATGCACATCGACACGATCGAGTTCGACGACGTCGTCGACGACCGCTTCGGCGGAAAGGCGTGGGGACTGGCCGAGCTGACCCGGCTCGGGCTCGCCGTCCCCACGGGCTTCGTCGTCGCGGGAGTCTCCCGGGCTCCCCTTCCGGACGCGGTGACGGAGCGCTTCGCCCAGCTGCAGGCGCCGGTGGCCGTCCGGTCGTCCGCCACCGGAGAGGACGGCGCCGAGCACTCGTTCGCCGGGCAGTACGACACCGTGCTCGGCGTACGGACACCCGAGGAGTTCGTCGCCGCCGTCGGTCGGTGTGCTGCCTCGGTCGGATCCGACCGGGCCGCCGCCTACGGCGGTCCGGACCCCGTGGAGATGCACGTCGTCGTCCAACGGATGGTCGACGCGCGCGCGGCCGGCGTGGTGTTCACCGCGGACCCGACCAGCGGTCGGCGGGATCTCGTGGTGATCGACGCCATCGCCGGGTTGGGGGAGGCGCTCGTCGACGGATCGGCCGTCTCCGACCATCTGGTGGTGACCTCCGACGGCACCCAGGTGGTGCGCGACGTCGGTGAGACACCCGTGCTGAGCGACGACGAGGTCGACCAGATCCGCACTGGCGCACTGCGTGCCGCCCGGCACTGGGGTCGCCCGATGGATCTGGAGTGGGCCGTCGACCATGACGGCCGGCTGTGGTGGGTGCAGGCCAGACCCATCACCACGCTGCCGGGTGACCTCAACGAGATGGACACCCCGGTCACTGGCGCCGCCGACGTCTACACGCGATGCAACATCGGCGAGATGATGCCGGGTGCCTTCTGCCCGCTCACCGCGTCGGTGTCGGGGCACGCGATCGACTACGCGATGCAGATGACTCAGGTGGTGGCCCGGGCGCAGGAACGCTACGACATGCCGTGGCGCCAGGTCGGCTACTTCTACGGGCACATGTTCCTGAACATGACCGAGGGGACGGGTCTGAGTTCGGGCATCCTCGGCAACTCCCTCGAACAGTTCTCCATGTCGATTTGCGGCCGGGTGGTCGACGAACTCGAGCCCAAACCGCCGAAGCCGTTCCTCGACAAGCTGGTCAACACGGTCCTGCTCACCTCACACGCGCTGTCCGCCGGACCGGCGATCCGGCGGCTCGGCCAGCAGATCACCGCGTTTCCCATCCCCACCAGTCGGGACGCCGAAGACGTTCTGCGGCAACTGGAGTCGGGCGTCGAACTGTACTGTCACGTCACCCTGGTCCACGTCCGGTCCTCGTCCCGCGCCGCGGTCGGCGCGAACGTCCTCGAGAGCTACCTGGTGCGCAGTGCCGTGAAGGACGGTCGCGACGAGAGCGACGGCCAGGCCGAGGCCGCCCGGCTGATGGCCGGCGCCGCCGACGTCGAGAGTGCGCTGATGGTCGAGGAGCTGCACCAGGTGGTGCGGCAGGTCGCGGCCGACGACACGGCCACCGAGTGGTTCCTGGCGACGGGGCCGGCGGAGGCCCTCGTGCGTCTGCGGGGCGCACCCGGGGCGGCCGGAGATGCGTTGCGCGCGTTCCTGAGTCGGCACGGGCACCGCGGGTACCGCGAACTGTGCATGCGAGATCCCGCGTGGGCGCAGGACGCCGAGGGACTTGGGTCGATGATGCAGGCCATGCTGCAGTCGACCCGTGACTCCACCGGTCAGCCGCCACCGCGGCAACCCGTCGACCTCCCCGCCTCGCGGACGGTCAGGCTGCTCGCCCGGCTGGCTCGGGGCGGTGCGCGCGGGCGTGAGGAGACCAAGTCGAAGATGGCGTTGATGGCGCACCGCCTCAAGCTCGGGTACCACCATCTGGGGGAGGTGCTGGCGTCCTCGGGGCGTCTGCCCGACGCCGACCTGGTCTTCTTCTTCGACCGAGCCGAGCTGCGCCGGGTCGTGGGTGACGCCGACGTCGCCGAGCTGGTCGACCGGGCGCGGCAGCGCCGGGCGGCGCTGGCGTTCCAGCAGGCGTTGGAGTTCGACGACGTCTCCGTCGGACGGCCCGCCCCCATCCTGTCTCGAGCGCCCAACACCATCACCGACGACGAGATTCTGGGCCGGCCCGCGAGCCGCGGAGTCGTCGAAGGCCTTGTCCGGGTGGCGAAGTCGATTCAGGACGCGCGTGACGTGCAGCGCGGGGAGGTCCTCGTCGCCCCCGTCACCGACGTGGGTTGGACGCCGTACTTCACCGTGATCGCCGCACTGGTCACCGACATCGGCAGCTCGGTGTCGCACGGTGCCGTCGTCGCGCGGGAGTACGGGCTGCCCTGTGTCGTCAACACGTTGGTGGCCACCCAGGTGCTCAAGACCGGCGACCGCGTCAGGGTGGACGGCGACCGAGGGTTGATCACCCGGCTGGAGTCGAGCTGATCCGGAGATCGTCCACGCGCGGGGCCGTCGTGGCGCACCATGGTGCCATGGACGTCTCAACGTGCACCGCCCTCGTCACCGGCGCCAACCGTGGACTTGGCCGACACTTCACCACCGAACTGCTCCGGCGTGTCGCCAAGGTGTACGCCGGTGCGCGCAACCCGGACGCCGTCGACGTCGACGGTGCCATTCCCCTAGCCGTCGACGTCACCGATGCGGCCTCGGTGAGCGCGGCCGCGCAAGCGGCCGGCGACGTGACGCTGCTGATCAACAACGCCGGGATCGCGGCCAACGTGAATCTCCTGACCGGCGACCTCGACGGCGCCCACCGGGAGATGGCGACCAACTACTTCGGCACGCTGTCGATGGTCCGGGCGTTCGCGCCGGTGATCGAGGGCAACGGCGGTGGCGGCATCCTCAACGTGCTGTCGGTGCTGTCCTGGGTGAGCTACCCCGACATCAGCGGGTACTGCGCCTCGAAGTCGGCGGCCTGGTCGATGACCAACGCGGTCCGCGTCGAGCTGGCCGGCAAGGGAATCGTGGTCACCGGACTGCACGTCGGTCTGATGGACACCGACATGGCGGAGGGGCTCGACGGGCCGAGGAGTGACCCCGCCGTCGTCGCCGCCCTTGCGGTCGACGCGGTCGAAGCCGGGGACTACGAACTGCTCGCCGACGACACCAGTCGCGAGGTTCGGGCGGGCTTCGCGGGCGGGGTGGCCGCGCTGTACCCGCAGCTGGCCAAGTGACCATTGCCTGATGGGGATCCTGAGAACCCCGGACGACCGGTTCGCCGACCTGCCCGGCTACCCGTACCCGCCCCACTACGTGCAGGTGCAGACCAGGAAGGTCGACCCGCTCCGCATGCACTACGTGGAGGCGGGCCCCAGGGACGGGCCCGTGGTGTTGCTGATGCACGGCCAACCGACGTGGTCCTACCTGTACCGCCACGTGATCCCGGTTCTGGTCGCCGCCGGACTGCGGGTCGTGGCGCCCGACAACATCGGCTACGGTCGCTCCGACAAGCTCACCGACGCAACCGATTACACGTTCGCCCGGCACGTCGACTGGCTGCACGGCCTCGTCACCGAGCTGGACCTGCGCGGCGTCACGCTCGTCGCCCAGGACTGGGGTGGGCCGCTGGGTCTGAGCGTGCTGGCTCGCGACGAGTCCCGCTTCGCGCGCGTCGTGGCCACCAACACCATCCTGCACACGTGCGATCCCGCGTTGGAGGGCGAGCTCGAGTGGGCCCATCACGGGGTGGGTGACGGCCGAATGATGTTGCAGGAGACCCTGCTCGACTACGTGGCGTTCTACCAACGGACGCCGACGATCGTGCCCAGCTTCTTCCTCGACGCGGTGGCCGGCCCGCTGCCCGCGGACGTACTGGCCGCCTACGACGCGCCCTTTCCCGACCGGTCCTACACGGCGGGTCTCCGCCAGCTGATCGCCCTCATCCCGTTGACGCGCAACGATCCCGGCGCCGCCATCGGCCGCGACACCATGGCGGTGCTCGAGCGTTGGGAGAAGCCGTTCCTCACCGCCTACTCCGACGGGGACCCCGCGACTCGCGGCTGGGACCGGGTGTTCCAGCGACGGGTGCCCGGCGCACGTGGGCAGAAGCACGTGACGATCACCGGTGCGGGCCACTTCGTGCAGGAGCAGCGCGGCGAGGAACTCGGCCGCATCGTGGCGGACTTCGTCGCCCACAGCCAGTCCACGGCGAACTGACAGCAGGTCCTGGCAACCTCGTACCGGTGGTCAACGTGTCTCGCGTGGCGCTCGCGGTGGTCACCGTCGTGGCGCTGATGGTCGGCGGCTGCGTCGTCGACGCGCTGCGGGTTCCCGGTACCGACGGCGTGGCGGCCAAGCTGGCGGAGTGGGGACGCAGCCACGGCTTCAACGCCGAGGTCACCTGGCTCGAGAAGGAGCTCTACCTCCGCAACCAGCCCGCCCTCGGTGGCGAGCCGCCTGGCGGCATCCCAGCGGCGGCGGGGACCGTGGCGCAGGCGGCTGGTTCGGCGGCCCTGCCCTCGACGCCCATGCCGCCGCTGAGCGGCGAGACGGCGCTGCCCGGGGAGGGCAGTTGGCAGACGGTCGTCACCGCCCACGGCAAGCCCGCCGTCCAGGTGGCGGCGTTGCGTCCCGACGACCGACACACCTCGTTCGTGGTCGGCGTTCTGCGGATGGACCCCACGCTGGTACGGGGGGAACTGCGGCCCGGCACCACCGATCCCGGCGGTAGGTGGTCGGCGCCGTCCTCGCTGACGCCCGCCGAGAGGAACGACGTCGCGGTCGCCTTCAACGGTGGCTTCCGGCTCACCGATCCCAGCCGTCCCGGGTACTACAGCCAGGGGCGGACCGTCAGCCGGCTGGTCGACGGCGAGGCCAGTCTGGTCTTGCGGGCCGACGGCACCGCGGACGTCGGCCGGTGGAACCAGGAGGTGCGGATGGCACCCGGTGTCGTCAGCGTCAGGCAGAACCTCGTGCCCCTGGTCGACGGCGGTCAGCTGAACCCGACGTGTGCCACCGGCGGCACCAAGGAGTGGGGCACCACGATCGGTCAAACCGCGTTCATCCATCGGTCCGGATTTGGCGTCACGGCAAGCGGAGTCGAGGTCTACGTCGCCGGCCCGGCGCTGTCGGTGTGCACCCTGGGGCGCATCCTTCAGGACGCCGGGGTGGTCCGCGGCATGGAGCTCGACATCAACCCGGACTGGGTGAGCGGTGCGTACTTCCATCCGCAAACCAGCGGGCCGCCGCGCGGTTTCAAGCTGTTCCCCGACGAGAAGGTCTCGCCGCAGCACTACCTGCAGGCGTCCTCGCGCGACTGGTTCGCCTGGTTCACCCGCTGACGGTCAGTCGGCGCTGACCGCGTCGACGATGTCGAGCCGTGCTGCCCGCACGGCCGGCGGCACGGAGCCGAGCAGGCAAATGGCCAGTGCCGCAAGGCCGATGCCGATCATCGACGGGCTCGGCTGCCACGCGACGTCGATGCTGAGGACGTTCGTGAGCGCGACGGACGTCAGGTACTGGATCGCGGCGCCGAGGACGAGCCCGAGCACCGCGCCGACGATTCCGATTCCCGCGGCCTCGGCCAGAATGGCCTTGAGAGTGAAGGCCCGGGTCGCACCGATGGCCCGCAGCACTCCGATCTCGCGTCGGCGGTCCAGCACCGACAACATCAGCGTGTTCAGCAGTGTCACGGCCGACACCACGACCACGATCCACGCGATGATCGTGATGACGGCGATCACCTGGTCCAGTGCACTGGCCACGCCGGCGAGGGCTTCGTCGCCGGAATAGACGAAGGTCTCGGGGGAGACGACCTTGCGGATCGCGGCCCGGACCGCGTCCGGATCGGCCCCGGGGGCGACGGTGACCTCCAGGTCGCTGGCTCCCGCGCGGTCGAACCAGGCCTGCATGGCGTCGAAGCTCATCGCGACCGTCCCCGTCATCCCGGAGAAGTATGGCACCAGGGCGAGCACCCGAACGGTGCGTGGACCGGTGGGTGTTTGCAACGTGATCTGGTCGCCCGCAGCCACTTTCATCGACGTCCCGAGGTCTCGCGACAGGGCCACGCCCTGGCCGTCGAGCAACGCCTGACGGTCACCCGGGGAGAGCGAGGTGTAGATGTCGCGATGGGAGTTCGCCGCGATGCCCAGCAGCATCACGCGCGACTCATCGACGGTGGCGAAGGCCATCTGATCCGGTACGACGCGCGCGACGCCGGGTACGGCGGCGACGTCGGCCGCCGTGTTCGGCGGAAGCAGCGTCGACGAATAGTCGGTTGCGGCAGCCGAACTGACCCACACGTCGGCCTGGGCGATCGAGGCGAAGGAGGCCACCGTGGAGTCGACGGCGTTGCTGGTGGCTCCGGTGACCGCCACGGTGGTGACGACTGCCGTCAACACCGTCATCATCGCGACCCACATGCGGCGCGGGGCGCGTTCGATGGTCGCCGCGCCGAGCACTCCGGCCGGTCCGAATCGGCGGGCCACCGCGGCGGCGGCCGTGATGATGAACCCCGAGAAGGCGAAGCACAACGCGCTAAATCCGACGAAGGACAACGCGATCGACGCGATGGCGATCTGGCCGAGGCCGGCGGTGACGACGCCGACGGTGACGGCGAGCAGTGCCGCTCCGACGATTCCCGAGGCGATCCTGAGCCGTCGCGAACCGTGCTCCGTGGTCGACGCGCCGTTGGGCGCCAACGCCTCGATCGGCGCGACCGCGTGGATCTGCCGCGCGGCCAGCGCCGAGGCGCTGACGCTGGCGACGACGCACGCCACGACGGTCAGCGGCACCACCCAGACGGGCAGGACGTACTCGAGGCGGGCGTCCAGCGTCTGCACCATCGTGGACGGGAGTTTCCCAATGGCCAAGTAGCCGATCAGGATTCCCGACGCCGATCCGAGGAGGCCGCCGAGGAAGCCGACCAGGGCGGCCTCGGCCAGCATGTCGGACATGATCGTGCGCCTGCGTCCGCCCAGCGCCCGCATCGTGGAGATGACGGGCCGGCGCTGGGCGATCGCGATGCTCATGGCGTTGTAGCTGAGGAAGGCGGCCACCACCAGCGACACCGAGGCGGCCAGCAGTGTCATGGCCTGCAGGATGGCGAACGAGCTACTCGCCTGCGCGGCGCGGAAACTCGGCGTCGCCACCACGGCCCGGCCGTGAAGCGCGGTCGTCAGCGCCGCCCGAACCGTCGCTGAGTCCGCACCGGGCGAGGTGAAGACCAGGATCGAGTCGAGCCGGCCGTCGCGGCCCGAAAGGCGTTGTGCAAGGGCGAGTGGCGCGATCACGAAGTGGGCGTCGTTCAGGCGGCGGGCGGCGGGTCCGTCCACGACCGCCACGGCGGTGACCGGCGTGGAGCCCGTCACCTCGAACCGTTGGCCCTTGGCCACTCCGAGGCCGGCGCCGACGATGACCCCGTCGGGTGCCGACGCCACGGGGGAGCCCTGCTCGAGTTGACGCTGAATGGCGGTTTGCAGGTCCGAGTGCAGCTCCGCCGCGTTCTGGCCGAGCCCGATCAAGAGGGCGGGTTGACCGTCGGCGGTGGTGCGCGCGCGGATCAGAGGCACTGCGGCACGGACGTTCTGGGTGCCGGTGACCGTGGCGAGCATGGTCTCGTCGACGCCTTCGCCGGTGATGCCGGAGATCTCGAGGTCGGCGTCACCGCCGATGCTGGTGGCCAGGCGGTCGATCGACCCGGTGATCGACCCCGAGACGCCGAGGACGGCGACGAGCAGCGCCGCCGACACCGCGACGACGACGACGGAGGCCACCGCACGTCCCCAGTGGGTGCGCAGTTCACGAACGTTGAGGACCTTCAGCCTGCTGGCCGCGGCGAGGAGCACCGGGCTACCGCCGACGTGCGGAGTGCTTGCCGCGTTGCCGTGGTGGGTCCGTCGTCAGGACGTGGGAGGTGAATTCGCCGTTGCGCACGGTGGGGATGATCTCGGTCGGCTGGTCGCGGATGCCGACCGAGTGCCGCCCGCCGCCGGGTCCGGGCCGGGGAACGCCACCGGATCGGCCCATGACGTCGGACCGCACCGCGCCGTCCTGCACGGTGATGACCCGATCGGTCTGCGCCGCGGCCGCGAGGTCGTGGGTGACCATGATGACCGCGCGCCCGGCGCCGTCGGTACGCGAGACGTCGCGCAGAAGTTCCATGATCGCGGCGCCGGTCGACGAATCGAGGTTGCCGGTGGGTTCGTCGGCGAGGATGAGCGGCGGATCCATCATCAAGGCACGCGCCACGGCCACCCGCTGCATCTGGCCGCCGGACAGCTCGGCGGGGCGATGGTCGATCCGGTCGCTCAGTCCGACGCGGTCGAGCAGCGCCACGGCGTCGGCGCGCACCTGCCGCAGCCGCCTTCCGTCGAGGAGCATCGGCAGGGCCACGTTCTCCCACGCCGTCAGGGTCGGCAGCAGGTTGAAGAACTGGAAGACGAACCCCACCTGGTGACGTCGGAACGTCGACTGCTGGTCGTCGGTCATGGTGGCGATTTCGGTGCCGTTGAACTGAATCGAGCCGGAGTCGGGGGAGTCCAGGGCGCCGAGGAGTTGCAGCAGCGTGCTCTTGCCCGCACCGGACGGGCCGACGATGGACGTGAACTCCCCGCCGTTGATCCGCAACGTCACCCGGTTGAGGGCGCGGACGGTGTGCCCGCCGGTGCGGTACTCGCGTACCACATTGGTCAGGTCGACAGTCAGCGCCACGTCACGTCACCTCGCGGCGAACTGTTCCGAGCTTGCGGTCTGCTCGGCGAAGCTGGCCCTGATCCGTTGTCCCACCTTGCGATTGCGGCGGCCGGCCAATCCCAGCAACGACGGCACGTGGGCGTACACCGCCTGGTTGTTCGGTGCGTCCATGTGCGTGAACGGGGGCGTTCCGACGAGCGGCAGCAACGGAAGCCCCAGGATGTCACGTGCGACCCTGACGACGGGTGCGTCCAGGACGGCCACGAAGTGTTGAATGTCCTCCCGCATAGCGGCCAGCGCCATAATCCGCATCAGGTGCACGTGCGTGGCGGCAAGCCGGCGGCGGTAACGGCGGGGGATGGCCGCGGTCGCGCCGTCCCAGCAGCGGTCGAGGTCGTCGATCCCGTGGTGCCGCATGACCTCGTCGACGGGAATCACCTCCGGTGCGATCGGAGACTTCTCGCAGTCGTCGAGGTCGACGATCGTCTTGAGTCCCGCCGGGGAGTTGCGGATCATCCGCAGTGCCGCCGCGGGCACCTTGTCGTGGGTGTCGACGACCATGAAGAACAGGCTGCTCTCGTCGTACGGGCCGTACTCCTGCTTCATGGTGGCGGAGTCGTTGCCCCACGAGTCCTCGAAGACTTCGCGCTCGAGCTGTCGGGCGATGTTGGCGAACGGGTCGGTGCCCTCCAGAGCGAAGCACGCGAAGCGGCTGCAACCCAGTCTCTTGGTGCGCAGGAAGTGCTCGGTCAGTGCGTCGCGTTCGGGATCCGACATGTCGTAGACGTACTCCGTCACTCGCCGGTGCTCCCACCTATCAGCATGCATTTCGACAGACAAAATGCCGTCGCGGAGGTCACCCGTCTGCGGGTTGCGACTGACCATGCCATCCGCCGAGGTGAGACGCAAACGACTCGGGGCGGTTCCCAGTGGCCTCTCAACGACGCCTCAGGTAACGGACACGGTCAGTTCGCGGGCGAGGCGGCCAGCGAACGCTCGTACAGTTCCGCCATGGCGTTCCTGACGTCGTCGGCCTGCCGCCGGCGCCGGTTCCGCAGCGCCAGGTCGTCGGTGCGGTCGGGTCCCCGCTCGAGCTCGTGTGCGCTCACCGCCGCGGCCACCGCGTCGAGCAGGCTCGCGGCGTCGAGCCCGTCGGGGCCGTAGCCGTACTCGTGGCCCGGGTGCTGCTCGGTGAAGAAACCGCAGTTGGGGGCCACGACGGCCGTTCCAGCGTCGTGGCAGGCCTCGACCCAGCCCGAATGCGTCCCGAAGCGGTAGGGCAGCACGACGACGTCGACCTCGGTGAGATAGGCGGTCAGTTCGTCGTCGGTGAAGCGCGGATGAACGCGAACGTCCACCCCGGCGCGTCGATGGCGTTCCACCCGCGTCCGGGCCTCGGCCGATCTCATGGCCTCCTCGTCCAGGTCGAGTCGAAGGCCGCCGACCCCGCCGTCGACCAGTGCGTCGACGATCGGCCAGGGCTGGATGTTGGCGCGCAACGCCTTTGCGTGAACGGCGATGACGGGTTCGTGACGTCGCGGTCGTGCTCCGCCGACGGCGTCGATCGGCAGGACGTGGGGATGGGGGAGCACGACCGCGTCCCGACCCCATCGTCGGCGAATCTCCGCGGCCGCCCCATGGGTCAGGGTGACGACCACGGCCGCCGCGGGAACGAGCACGTCCAGCTGGGCCAGGTGCAGCGTGGGATCGGCGAAGTGTGGGTTGTGCAGGTCGTGCACCGTCAGCACCAGCGGGACCTCGGCGTCGCCCACGACCTCGACCACCTCCCGGAGGGCGTCGACGGAGCTGGCCTCGAAACCGAAGTGCACGTGCAACACGTCGAACGTGCCTGCGTGAGCGCGGAGATACTCGGGGTCCAACAGCGGGGGTGGCCACCACTGGCCCGGCAGGGTGGCCCCCGGCGGCACCGGGTCGGGCACCAGGGTCACGCGCGACGTGTCGACCACCGACCTGACGTAGGGGTGGCCAGCGGGAACCGAAGCCACAGTCAGCACGACCCAAGTCTTACCCCGTCTGCGCGCAGTCACGCCGACCGATACCGTGACGTCGTGCACCAACCGTCACCGAGGACGCGGCACTACGGTGACTTCTATCGCGTCGACCCACCCCGCGACGTCGAGTCCCGGCCGCTGTGGCTGGTGGTCGGAAACTGTCAGGCCGAAGCACTCCGGCTGGTTCTCGACGGGGTGGAGGACCGGCCGTACGCGACGGTCCGGATGCCACCGGTGCACGAGTTGGAGCAATCCGACCTCGAACCCCTGCGGGCGCTGCTCGGGCGCGCCGCGGTGTTGCTGTGCCAACCGATCAGGGACGGCTACCGCGACTTGCCGCTCGGCACCACCGAACTCGCCGCCGAACTGCCGCGCACCGCGCAGCTCATTCGGTGGCCGGTGATCCGCTACGCCGGTCTGCATCCGTTCCAGGCGATCGTGCGCAACCCCGCCGACAGGAGCGTGGTGCCGCCGGTGGTTCCGTACCACGACCTGCGCACCGTCGTCGCCGCGCGGGACGGAAAGACACCCGACGACGACTGGGACGTCGAGGTCGACGACGCGGCGTTCGTCGCGGTCGCCGAGGCGAGTCAGGCCGAGCTGGCCCGACGGGAGAGCCTGCAGTGCGACGTCGGCGTGTCGGATGTGTTGGGGCCCAGCGGTGTTGGCGCTGCACACACCATCAACCATCCCGGCAACGGGGTGTTGGCGGAGTTGGGGCGACGGGTCCTCTCCGCGGCGGGCGTCACGCGGTCGGTCCCGACACCAGCGCGGACTCTGCTGGGCTCGGTGATCGCACCGCTGGATCCCCGGGTGCTCAGGGCGCGGAACATCGTCGCCCCCGCTCGGGACGACTGGTGGTTCGACGGCACGGAACTCAGGCCGGGGGACGTGCATCGAGCCCAATTGCAGTGGTACTACGACAATCCCGACTTCGTCGACCTTGCCATCGCGCGCCACGCCAAGACTCTGGACCTGCTTGGTCTGGGAACGGCGTCGGCGTCGTGACCGCGTCGCACCTCGTCGTCGGGCCCGCGCGCCACGGCGTCGTGTCCTTCGCCCTCGACCTCGCGGCGTCGCTGCGGTGCGTGGACGGCTCGACCAACGTCGTCCGAGTGGAACATTGGCGGGACCTCGACGACGCCGTCGACACGATCCGCCGGTGCGACGGGGTTCACCTGAACGTCACCGACAGGTTGTTCGGCTCCAGCCCGGCGGACGCCGCGAAACGCGTTGTCGCCCTGGTCCGCGACGTCGAGGCCGCGGGGTCACGGGTGACGGTGACGCTGCACGACGTACCGCAACCGTCCGACGGCGGCAACTACCCGCAGCGGGCCGACGCCTATCGGACGGTCTGCGCGGCGGCGCACGGCCTGGTCACCAACAGCGACCACGAGCGGTCGCTGCTCGACGAGTCCCGCATCGCGGCCCCCGCCGACGTCGTCGTCATCCCGCTTCCGCTGGACGTGGGTGACGTTCCGCCGCGACGACCGGCGGCCGGTGCCCGCAGCGTCGGGGTGTTCGGCTTCCTCTATCCCGGGAAGGGGCACGACGAGGTCCTCGCGGGGATGGCGAGCCTGCCGCCGGCCGTGGGGTTCCTGGCCGTCGGCGAGCCGTCGGCGGGGCACGACGACCTCGTCCAGAGCCTGGCCGAGACGGCCGAGCGCGCGGGCCGCCGGTTCGCCGTGACGGGGTACGTGCCAGACGACGAGCTCGCCGGTGTCCTGCACGGCGTGACGGTGCCGGTGGCCCATCACCGGCACGTGTCGGCCTCGGGGTCGATCAACACCTGGATCGCCGCGGCCCGGCGGCCCCTGGTTCCCGTCAACCGGTACACCGTCGAACACGCCGAGCGGCACCCCGGCACGGTGACGCCGTACCCCGACACCGCGCACGGACTGCGGGCGGCGCTCGAATACGCCCTGACCCATCCGGACTCCACGTGGGTTACGCCGGGAGTCGCCAGCGGATCGTCGTCGCGTGCCACCGCGCAGCGGTACGCCCGAGCCTTGTCCCGATGGCATGACTGACCCGCGCGCATCGGCGATTCCGTTGTCCGGCGGTCGATTTGCCGTGCCGGGCAACCGGTGGGACCTCCTCGACGACCATCCCGGGCTGGCGTCCCGCGTCGCGGTGGTCATCCCGTTCTACGAGCAGCACGACCAGCTCGCCCTGACGCTGGCGGCTCTCGAACAGCAGACCTACCCGCACCACCTGCTCGAGGTCGTCGTCGCCGACGACGGTTCGGCCGAGGCCCCACGTCCGGACTCGACGCTGAACGTCACGGTGGTCAGCCAGGGTCGCGACGGCTTCCGGGCCGCGGCGGCGCGAAACCTCGGAGCGCGGGCGAGCACCGCCCCGATCCTGTGCTTCCTCGACGCCGACACCCACCCCGACCCCGACTACGTGCGCCGAATCGTCCGGCTGCCGTCGGTGCTGCCCGACGCACTGGTGGTCGGCCGTCGCAGGCACGCCGCACTCGACGGGTGGACGCCCGAGCGGTGGCGCACGTGGCAGGCGGGCGGTCCCGGTCCCGACCTGTTCGAGGAACCCCGGTGGCTGCGTGACGAGTACGGCCGGTCGCGGCGGCTGCTGGACGTCGACCACCGGTCCTACCGCTACGTCATCAGCTCGGTGATGTGTTGCAGCCGTGCGGTTTTCGACGACGTCGGCGGCTTCGACGAGTCCTTCACGCGCTACGGCGGGGAGGACTGGGAGCTGGCGCACCGCGCGGTGTGCGGCGGCGCCGTGCTACATCACGAGCCCCTGGCCGTGGCATGGCATTCGGGCCCCGACTGGGCGGGCCGCGACGTCGCGGAGCGGACCGCGGCCAAGAACCACGAAGCCCTCGCGGTGGCCAGGTTGGTCACCGACCCCGACGCCCGCCGCCACGGGCTGCGGTATGCGATTCCCGAGGTGGCCGTCGAGGTCGACACGGCCAACCACACCGCCGGCTCGCTGGTGGCGACCCTGGCCTGCTTCCTGCACCTGGACGTGGGGATGTGGCTCCACGGCCCGTCGGCCGAGCGTCTGCGCGGCGAGATACGCGACGACGACCCCCGCATCCGCGTCGGCACTACGCCGGCCGACGTCGGTTCGCGGTGCCGCGTCGTCGTCTCGACGAGCGGCCGCGCGGTGCTCCCGCAGACCGCGGTGAGCCGCCTCGTCGAGGCGTGCGGTGAGCCGGGCGTCGGCGAGGTGGTCGTCGAGGACGACGGCGTCGCCGTCGTGGGCCGCTCGTCGTGGGCGCTGAACCGGGCCCGGCGCTGGACCGCCGGGCCCCAGCCCGCCGCCGAGCCCGGCGCGGTGCGCGGTCTCTACGAGACCAGGCGGTTCACCGCCGCCGAACTGGGGCTACGGGAGGGCTCGCCGGACACGTCGCTGGCCTGGTGAGGTGCCTCCGGGTCAGTCGGTGGCGCGGCTCAGCAGCTTGGAACCCAGCCCCGCGAGCACCTGCGTCGACCGTTGCTGTTCGCCCTGCTGGGAGCCGAGGACGATGATCGCGCCCGTGAGGACCGGCAGCAGCCACTGCAGATACTTGAGCTGCCGCTGAGCCGCGGCGACGTCGTCCGGGGTCGAGGCCGTCGGCTCGGTGGCTCCCTCGACGGAATGCCCGTCGCCCTGAGCGGTCTTCGCGCCGAGGGCACCGCTGTAGAAGGTGGCGCCCACGGCGGCGCCGGTGAGGATCAGCTTGGTGACGGTGTTCGCGGTGACGCCTTCCTGATGCTTGGCACGGCCCCGGTTCGCCCTGAGGATCCCCGCGCCGCCGATCAGGTGCGCTCCCATGGCGGCGAAGCTCACGGGCGCCCACTTTGCCCATCCGACGGCGGCGATCTTCGCCCGCTCCTGCGGGTCCCGGACGGCTGCCGCGGCGCCGTTGACACCCACCGCGCCCATGAGTGATCCGCCGAACCAGGCGGCGGCTCCGAGGTCGTGGAGTGATCGGACGACGGTATTGCGTGATGACATGTGGTGTTTCCTTCAATAGGGACAGTGCTTTTCGTCGAGTGCTCGGTCGTCGGGGCCTTGAAACCCGTCAGACGCTGACGGTTTCGAGATCGAGCCCACGGGTATCTGCGCATCAGAGAGCGGACGACGCGGGAGGGGAACGAGATGACGGAGCCCGACGAGGGTCGGCGCGAGGAACACCTCGACGCGTCGGAGGACGACGGGTCGGCCGAGTTGCAGCCGGAGGACGGCGGCACGGCGCCGTCCCCGGCCGGTGAGGGCGGCGGTGCGGGAGTGTCAACTCTCATGTAAGGTGAGAGTAGAGTCTGCGGCGCCCCTGACCCCGCACATGAACGGATCGCCTCGTGAAGTCTCAGTCGACCCCGCCCGCCCCGACCGTCGGGGAGGCGGGTGACCGGAACATCTCGGTCATGGCGGCGTTGCGTTCGCCGCGTCGACTCAAGACCGAGGTGCTTGCCGGATTGGTGGTGGCGCTGGCACTGATCCCCGAGGCGATCTCGTTCTCGATCATCGCCGGCGTCGACCCCCGGGTCGGACTCTTCGCGTCCTTCACGATGGCCGTGACCATCGCCGTCACCGGTGGAAGGCCGGCCATGATCTCCGCGGCGACCGGATCGGTCGCCTTGGTCATCGCGCCTCTGGTCCGCGAGCACGGGCTCGACTACCTCATCGTCGCGGTCCTGTTGGGTGGGGTCCTGCAGGTGGTGCTCGCCGCGCTCGGGGTCGCCCGACTCATGCGGTTCGTCCCGCGCAGCGTGATGGTCGGCTTCGTCAACGCCCTGGCCATCCTGATCTTCTTGTCGCAGCTGCCCTATCTCATCGGGGTGCCGGCACTGGTCTACCCCTTCGTCGCCGTCGGCCTGCTGATCATGGTGGTGCTGCCGAGGTGGACCACCGTGATCCCCGCGCCGTTGATCGCGATCGTGGTGCTCACCACGGCGGTGCTGGTGTTCTCGGTGCACATCCCCAACGTGGGCGACGAGGGTGAACTGCCGACGAGCCTGCCGTCGCTCGTGGTCCCGCACGTGCCGTGGACGTGGGAGACGCTGGCGGTCGTCGCGCCCTACGCATTGGCGGTGGCCCTGGTCGGGCTGCTGGAGTCGCTGCTGACGGCCAAGCTCGTCGACGACATCACCGACACCCACAGCAACAAGACCCGGGAGAGCTGGGGCCAAGGCGTCGCCAACGTCGTCACCGGCCTGTTCGGCGGCATGGGCGGCTGCGCGATGATCGGCCAGACCATGATCAACGTCAAGGTGTCCGGGGCCCGCACCCGAATCTCGACCTTCCTCGCAGGACTGTTCCTGCTCGGTCTGGTCGTCGGACTGGGCGACGTCGTCGGCCTGATCCCGATGGCGGCGCTGGTCGCGGTGATGATCATGGTGTCGGTCGGCACGCTGGATTGGCACAGCATCACCCCGTCGACCCTGCGCAGAATGCCGCGCAGCGAGACGTTGGTGATGGTCGCCACCGTGGCCGTGACCGTCGCCACCAGCAACCTCGCCTACGGCGTCATCGTCGGCGCGCTGACGGCGACGGTGCTCTTCGCGCGCCGGGTCGCGCACCTCGTCACCGTCGAAAAGGTCAGCGGCGCAGACGAACCCGACGACACGGTGGTCTACCGCGTGACCGGGGAGTTGTTCTTCGCCTCCAGCAACGACCTGGTCTACCAGTTCGACTACGCCGACGATCCCGCCAACGTCGTCGTCGACCTGTCCGAGTCGCACATCTGGGACGCCTCCACCGTCGCCGCTCTCGACGCGGTGACCACGAAGTACCGTGCGAAGGGCAAGCACGTCGAGATCATCGGTCTCGACGACGACTCCGCCGACCGGCACGACCGACTCTCCGGGAACCTGGGCGCCGGACACTAGGCGACGAGGTGCAGATGCAGATCGGGCAGGTGGCCGCCAAGACGGAGTTGTCGATCGCCACGGTGCGGCACTACGACGAGGTCGGGCTGGTCACGCCGTCGGCGCGGTCGGTGGGCGGCTTCCGGCTGTACACCGACGCCGACGTCGAACGACTCCTGGTGATCCGTCGGATGAAGCCGCTGGGCTTCAGCCTGGCGCAGATGCGGGACCTGCTCGAGGCGGTCGACGTGCTCGCCGAGGGCGACGCCTCCGACGAGCGGCGGCGTGGGGCGGCCGAGAAGTTGCGGGAGTGCCACGCCGCCGCCGAGGAGAGCGCGGTCAAGCTGCGCAAGCACCTCGCCTACGCCGACGAGCTACGCGGGCTGCTCGCCGGCCTGGTCGACGAGTCCGGGTAGCGGTCTCGGCCAACGATTCGGTCGAATGCGGCCGAAACACCTGGCGCCCCCGGCAGGGATCGAACCTGCGACCAACCGCTTAGAAGGCGGTTGCTCTATCCACTGAGCTACGGAGGCAGCGCACACACTTTAGCGGAATTGCCGCGATTCACTCGCCGCACGACTCCCTACGCTCGGAGGCATGGGCGACGTACCGGTCCGCCCGCGCCGGAGCCGTCAAGGTTCAGTTTCGCTCGACGTGGGCGGATCGACACGGTACCCATACGACGCCGATGGACAAGGATGTCGTCGACTTCGTGTCCATCTACTGTCCCGAAACGGACCGGTGCTACTACGTCCGCCCCGGCGCCCACGGCACGTCGGTCACCCTCCGGATCACCCCGAGCAGGAACGGACAGCAGGCGGGGGTGCTGTTCGCCGATTCGTACCGCGAACTCCCGATTCAGCCGTTGGTCGGCAGCTGAGCACGGCGCTGGCAACCGCCTCGCAACACCGGTATTGCGACCCGCGGTACCGGGTGGCGGACTAGCGTGGACCCCGCACTCGGGGAGACGGCGGCAGGAGATCGAACAGACGATGAGCGACGTGCCGGACAACGCCGCGAGCGGGCTTCCCGAGGAGCTGAGCGCGGTCGACCAGTTGTTGCACCGCGGTGAGGCGAACCCTCGCACGCGGTCGGGTCTGATGGGCGTCGAGCTGCTCGACACGACGCCCGACTGGGAGCGCTTCCGGGAGCGCTTCGAGAACGCCTCCCGAAAGGTGTTGCGCCTGCGTCAAAAGGTCGTCATGCCAACCCTGCCCACGGCGGCGGCGCGGTGGGTGGTCGACCCCGACTTCAACTTGGACTTCCACGTGCGACGGGTCCGCGTTCCCGCGCCGGGGACGCTGCGCGAGGTGATGGATCTGGCCGAGGTCGCCCTGCAGTCGCCGATGGACATCTCGCGACCGCTCTGGACGGCGACCCTGGTGGAAGGTCTCGCCGACGGCACGGCGGCGACGATGCTGCACCTGAGCCACGCGGTCACCGACGGCGTCGGCGCCATCGAGATGTTCGCCAACATCTACGACGTCGAGCGCGACCCGCCACCGGCCAAGGTTGCGCCGCTGCCGATCCCCGAGGACCTCTCGCCCAACGACCTCATGCGGGAGGGCATCGCCAGACTTCCCGGCTCGATCGCCGGCGGCATCGTCGGCGCCATCGGGGGAGCCGCGTCGCTGTTCGGCCGGGTGGTCCGCGATCCGGTGTCCACGGTCGGCGGCGTCGTCAACTACGCCCGATCCAGCGCGCGCGTGATGGGTCCGGTGGCGGATCCGTCGCCCCTGCTGCGGCGCCGCAGCATGTCCTCGCGCACCGAGGCGATCGACATCAAGTTCAGCGACTTGCACAAGGCGTCGAAGGCGGCGGGCGGCTCGATCAACGACGCGTACCTGGCCGGCCTGTGCGGCGCGCTGCGGCTCTACCACGAAGCCAAGGGCATCCCCATCCGGTCGCTGCCCATGGCGGTGCCGGTCAACTTGCGCTCCGACGACGACCCCGCGGGCGGAAACCGGTTCGCCGGAGTCAATCTCGCGGCCCCGGTCGGTGTCGTCGACCCGGCGAAGCGCATCGCGAAGGTACGCGCCCAGATGATGCGCAAGCGCGAGGAACGGGCCATCGACATGGTCGGGGCCATGGCACCGCTGATCAGCCTGCTGCCCGACGCCATCCTCGAATCCGTGGCCGGCTCGGTGGTCAACTCCGACGTGCAAGCCAGCAACGTGCCCATCTACCCGGGCGACACCTTCATCGCGGGCGCGAAGATATTGCGGCACTACGGCATTGGTCCATTGCCCGGGGTGGCCATGATGGTGGTGCTGGTGTCCCGTGCGGGCTACTGCACCATCACCACCCGCTACGACCGCGCCGCCGTCGCCGACGAGGCGTTGTGGGCCAGATGTCTGCTGGCCGGCTTCGACGAGGTGTTGGCGCTCGGCGGTGAGGGTCGGTCGACGCCCGCGTCCTTCACCCCCGACCCACCCGCGTCCGTGTCCACCACGTCCGCCACGTCCGTCTCCACCTCGGCCAATGGGAGTGCCCCGCAATGACTTCGCAAAACGGACAGCCCGAACGCCAGGGCGACAACGTGATCCTTCGGCTGCCCGGCTCGGTCGCCGAGATCGAGGCCAGCCCGGAGGGACCCGAGGTCGGTGCCTTCTTCGACCTCGACGGCACGCTGGTCGCGGGCTTCACCGGGGTGATGATGACCCAGGATCGACTGCGGCGCGGCCAGATGAGCGTCGGCGAGTTCATCGGGATGGTGCAGGCCGGGCTCAACCACCAACTGGGCCGCTCGGAGTTCGAGGACCTGATCGGCAAGGGCGCGCGGACGTTGCACGGCAACTCCATCAGCGACCTCGACGAGCTCGGCGAGCGACTGTTCGTCCAACACGTGCAGGGGCGCATCTATCCGGAGATGCGCGCGCTGGTGCGCGCTCACCAGGCCCGCGGCCACACCGTCGTCCTCAGCTCGTCGGCGCTGACCGTGCAGGTCGAACCGGTCGCCCGGTTCCTTGGCATCGACAACGTCCTGAGCAACCAATTCGAGACCGACGACGACGGCCTGATCACCGGTGAGGTGCGCACGCCCATCATCTGGGGTCCGGGCAAGGCCCGTGCGGTGCAGGCGTTCTCGGCCAAGAACGGCGTCGACCTCACCAAGAGCTACTTCTACGCCGACGGCGACGAAGACGTCGCACTGATGTACCTGGTCGGCAACCCGCGACCGACCAATCCCGCGGGAAAGTTGCAGGCGGTGGCCGTCAAGCGGGGCTGGCCGATCCTCAAGTTCACCAGCCGCAGCGGCAGCAGCCCCGTCGCGCAGTTGCGGACCGTGGCCGGGATCGCCTCACTGCTGCCCGCGGCCGCCGGCGGCCTCGGGCTCGGTCTGCTCACGCGCAACCGCCGCACCGGGGTCAACTTCTTCACCGCGGCGTGGACCCGGCTGCTGATGACCTCGATCGGCATCGACCTCAACGTGCTCGGCGAGGAAAACCTGACGGCCAAGCGGCCCGCGGTGTTCCTGTTCAACCACCGCAACCAGGCCGACCCGTTCATCGCGGGCCGGCTGATCAGCGACAACTTCACCTCCGTCGGCAAGAAGGAGCTCGAGAAGGATCCCCTGATGGGCACGGTCGGCCGGGTGCTGGACGCCGCCTTCATCGACCGCGACGATCCGAAGGCCGCCGTGGAGAGCCTGGCGAAGATCGAAGAGCTTGCGCGCAAGGGCATTTCGGTGCTCATCGCACCCGAGGGCACGCGGTTGGACACCACCGAGGTGGGGGAATTCAAGAAGGGGCCGTTCCGAATCGCGATGGCGGCCGGCGTGCCGCTGGTACCGATCGTCATCCGCAACGCGGAGGTCATCGCCGAGCGCAACTCGAGCACGTTCAACGCCGGCAAGGTCGACGTCGCGGTGTTCCCGCCGATCTCCGTCGACGACTGGACCACCGAGAACCTCTCGGAGCGCATCGCCGAGGTCCGGCAACTCTACCTCGACACGCTCAAGGACTGGCCCGTGGACGTCTTGCCCAGCGCGCCGCTCTACGAACGCACCGCCGCTCCGCCCAAGAAGGCGCCTGCGAAGAAGGCACCCGCGAAGGAGGCTGCAGCCAAGAAGGTGCCAGCCAAGAAGGCGCCCGCGAAGAAGGCTGCTGCCAAGGCGGTTCCGGCGAAGAAGGGGCGACCGTGAAGGTAAGCGCTGACGCCCTGCACAGCTTCACCCCGACCGACGACGCGCTGGTGCTCGCGGCGGTGGACACCCCCGCCGAGGTCGAGATGCTCGACGCGTGGCTGGCCGAGCAGCGCAGGGCGCACCCCGAAGCCCGCATCGAGGTGCTGCAACTCCCGGCCGACGGCGACCCGCCACCGGCCACCCTCGCCCGCCTCGTCGAACTGCTCGACGTCGACGAGGACCGGTCGGTGTTCCCCGTGCGCGTGTTCTGGATTCCCGGTGGTCTGCCCACCCGGTCCAAGGTGGTCGCGTTGATCAGCGGTCGGGACACCTACCGTCCACCGAAGTTGTTGCAGCGCAGCATCCTTCACAAGGATCCGGCGCGGGCCCGGGTGGTGGCAGGCGAACCCGCCAAGGTGTCGGAGCTACGCCAGCACTGGAGTGACACCACCGTCGCCGAGAACCCGCGCGACTTCGCGCACTTCGTGATGCGGCGCGCGGAGTTGGCGATCGACCGCGTCGAATTGCGGCTCCTCGGTCCCGAGTACAAGTCACCCCGGCTGATCAAGCCGGAGATGTTGGCGTCGTCGCGCTTTCGCGAAGGGCTGGCGAAGATCCCCGGCGCGACGCTGGAGTCGGCGGGCGACATGCTCGACGAACTCTCGACGGGCTGGAGCAGGTTCTCCGTCGACCTCATCCCCACCCTTGGCAGGGCGATCTTCAGCCGGGGTTTCGACCCGAACATCGACTACGACCGCGCCGAGATCGAGTCGATGCGGGTGGCGCTGGAGACCCATCCTGCGGTGCTGCTGTTCTCCCACCGCTCCTACCTCGACGGCGCGATCGTGCCGGTGGCGATGCAGGAGAATCGGTTGCCGCCGGTCTTCACGTTCGCCGGCATCAACCTCTCCTTTGGCCTGATGGGCCCCTTGATGCGCCGCTCGGGGGTCATCTTCATCCGGCGCAAGCTCGACGACCCCACCTACAAGTACGTGCTCAAGGAGTTCGTCGGTTACATCGTCGAGAAGCGGTTCAACCTCAACTGGTCGATCGAGGGCACCCGGTCGAGAACCGGAAAGATGTTGCCGCCCAAGCTCGGTCTGCTCGCCTACGTCGCCGACGCCTACCTCGCCGGCCGCAGCGACGACATCCTGCTCCAGCCCGTGTCGATCAGCTTCGACCAACTTCACGAGACCGCCGAGTACGCCGCCTACGCCCGCGGCGGGGAGAAGACACCCGAAAGCCTGTCCTGGCTGTACAACTTCATCAAGGCGCAGGGCGATCGCAACTACGGCAAGATCTACGTCCGCTTCCCCGAGGCCGTGTCCATGCGCGAGTACCTCGGTGAGCCGCACGGCACGATGACGGAGGACGACGCCGCCAAGAGGCTCGCGATGCAGAAGATGGCGTTCGAGGTGGCCTGGCGGATCCTGCGCGTCACCCCCATCAACGCAACCGGTCTGGTGTCGGCGGTGTTGCTCGCCACCAACGGCGTCGCCCTCACGCTCGGCCAGCTGCACCACACACTGCGCGACTCGTTGGACTACCTCCAGCGCAGCAAGACGCCGATGACCAACAGCGCGTTGCGCTTGCGCACCAACGAGGGCATTCGGGCGGCGGTCGACGCGCTGTCCGGTGGGCATCCGGTGACCCGGATCGACGGGGGCCGGGAGCCGGTCTGGCGCATCGCCCCCGAGGACGAGCACGAGGCCGCCTTCTACCGCAACACGCTCAGCCACGCGTTCCTCGAGACGGCCATCGTCGAACTGGCCCTTGCCTTCTCGGGCCGCGCCGACGGCGATCGCCTCGAGGCGTTCTGGTCCCAGGCGATGCGGCTGAGGGATCTGCTGAAGTTCGAGTTCTACTTCGCCGACTCCGCGGCCTTCCGCGATCACATCGCCGAGGAGATGTCCTGGCACGAGGACTGGGAGCAGCACGTCGCCGTCGGAGGTGAGGAGACCGACGCGATCCTGCGGGCCAAACGGCCCCTGGTCGCCGGCGCGATACTTCGACCCTTCATCGAGGCCTACGAAATCGTCGCCGACGTCCTTCGCGGCACGCCGCCGGAGATCGGCGAGAAGGACCTCACCACCCTCGCCCTCGGCGTCGGCAGTCAGTACATCGCGCAGCACAGGGTCCGCAGCAACGAGTCGGTCTCGGCGTTGCTCTTCGCCACCGCACGACAGGTGATCGCCGACCAGAACCTGCTCAAGCCGGCTGCCGACCTCGAGGAGCGGCGTGCGGCGTTCCTGCGTGAGCTGCGCGACATCCTCGGCGACATGAGCAAGGTCGAGGAGTTCTCCCGCGAGCAGTTCTTCGTCCGCGAGCTGGTCATGCGCAAGGAGAGTGGCTGACGGCCGCGGTTGGAGCGAAGTCGGCATTGCGCCATACGCTGTTGGCATGACCACCACGGAGGCGCGGGCCCAGACTCGTACCAGCGCGGTGTGGCCGATCCTGCTTGGCGTCGGGCTGCTGGCCGGTGCGACCGCCGCCTGCATTGCCGCGTTGTCGCTGGCGGATGCGTTGACCGCGACCGGTCTGCCCAACCCCGGCCCCGTGACCAATTACGGGCTGCCGTTCGTGAGGGCCGCGGGTGAGATCGCCGCCGTCGTCGCGGTGGGGTCGTTCCTGGTCGCCGCGTTCCTGGTGCCGCCGCAGCGCAACGGCGTGCTCGACGCGGCGGGGTACCGAGCATTGCGCACGGGGACCGTGGCGGCGGGTGTGTGGACCGTGTGCGCGGCGCTGCTGGTGCCGCTGACCGTCTCCGACGTCACTGGCCAACCGCTGACCAGCCGCCTCGACCCCACGGCCATCTGGTCGGTGGCCAGCCTGATCGACGTCGCGGGGGCGTGGCGGTGGACCGCGTTGCTCGCCGCGATCGTGACAGTCCTCAGCATTCCGGTGCTGCGCTGGTCGTGGACGCCGCTGCTGTGCGCGGGCGCGCTGGCGACGCTGCTGCCGCTGGCACTGACGGGACACTCGTCGGCGGGCGGGTCCCACGACCTGGGCACCAACAGCCTGTTCATCCACCTGATGGCCGGAGCGCTGTGGGCCGGCGGTCTGATCGCCCTGCTCGTCCACGCCCTGCGCGGCGGCGAGCACGCCGACCTCGCCGCCCGACGGTTCTCCGTCATCGCCCTGTGGTGCTTCGTCGCGATGGCCGTCTCCGGGGTGGTCAACGCGTTGGTGCGCGTCCGCCTCGAGGATCTCTTCACCACCACCTACGGCTGGCTGCTGGTCGGCAAGGCCACGGCGTTGGTCGTGCTCGGCATACTCGGCTGGCAGCAGCGCCGTCGGGGCGTGGCGTCGCTGAACGCCGACCCGGACGCGCGGGGTGCCCTGATCAAGCTGTCGCTGGTCGAGGCCGGGGTGTTCGGCCTGACGTTCGGCATCGCCGTCGCGCTGGGCCGCACGCCGCCACCGCCGCCGGCCATCTTCAACCCGTCGGTGACGGCGGTGGAGATCGGTTACGACCTGTCGGGACCGCCGACCGTCGCGCGGATCCTGTTCGAGTGGCGCTTCGACTTGATCCTCGGCACCGCGGCCCTCGCCTTCGCCGGGTTGTACCTGGCCGGGGTCTGGCGGCTGCGCAAGCGCGGCGACGCCTGGCCGACGGGACGGATCGTCGCCTGGCTGTGCGGCTGCGCGCTGTTGCTGTTCGCCTCGTCGTCGGGGATCGGCCGCTACATGCCCGCGATGTTCAGCATGCACATGGCCGCCCACATGCTGCTGTCGATGCTGGTGCCGGTGCTGTTGGTCCTGGGCGCACCGGTCACCCTGGCGTTGCGCGCGTTGCCCGCGGCAGGCTCCGACGGTCCACCCGGCCCACGGGAGTGGCTGCTGGCGGCGTTGCACAGCCGGGTGTCACGGGTGTTGACCAACCCCATCGTCGCCACCGTGATCTTCGTGTCGGGCTTCTATGGTCTCTACTTCGGCGGGATCTTCGACGTGGCGGTCACCAGCCACGCTGCGCACGTCGCCATGAACGTGCACTTCCTGGTGACCGGCTACCTGTTCTACTGGGTGGTGATCGGCGTCGACCCGACGCCACGGCCGATACCGCCCATCGCCAAGCTGGCCGTGGTGTTCGCGTCGCTGCCGCTGCACGCGTTCTTCGGCGTCGTGTTGATGGGCACCAAGGCCGTGCTGGCCGGCGACTTCTACAAGTCGCTGCAGCTGCCGTGGCACACCGATCTGCTGGCCGATCAACGCCTGGGCGGCGGAATCGCTTGGTCCGCAGGCGAAGTCCCGTTGGTGCTGGTGCTGATCGCCTTGTTCGTCCAGTGGCGTCGCAGCGATCAGAGGACCGCCGTGCGGCTGGACCGCGCCGCCGATCGCGACGACGACGCCGACCTCGCCGCGTACAACAACATGCTGGCGAAGCTGGCCAAGCTCGAGGAGCGCTAGCGCGTCGTTTGGCGACGGCAGGGTGTCGGACCCCGCTTCTAGAATGGTGGTATGGCTTCGGCGACAACGTCTTTGAGCTCCCAGGAGCGCATGGAGTTGTTGTTCGGGGAGATGGAGGAGTTGGCCGGGCAGCGCAATGCGATCGACAGTCGGTTGGTGGAGATCGCCGCCGAGATCGAGGGAGCGCATGGAGTTGTTGTTCGGGGAGATGGAGGAGTTGGCCGGGCAGCGCAATGCGATCGACAGTCGGTTGGTGGAGATCGCCGCCGAGATCGAGGGCGACAGGATTTGGGGTGCGACCGGGGTGCGGTCGGTGCCGGCGTTGGTGGCCTGGAAACTGGGGATCTCGCCGCACACCGCCGAGACGATGGTGACCGTGGCGCGGCGGCTCGAGGAGTTCCCCCGGTGTGCGGCGATGATGCGCGACGGTCAACTCTCCCTGGATCAGATCGGGGTGATCGCGGAGCCGGAGCGGTCGTTCCGCAGGACGGTCGGGGAGAGGTCCACCACCTACCGGATCACGCTGCCGAAGGTGGAGGCGGCGAAGTTCGAGGCGGGGTTGGCCTCGCATCGCGACGCGTTGATCGCCCAGTGGTGACGCGACCACGGCGACACCGATACCGCCGACTCCGACACCGATGTCGATGACTACGTCGGCGACGTGCACGGCGGTGCCCGGGACGGCGAGACTGCCGAGGAAGCCTCGGTTCGGGTGCCGCCGTTCCCCACCACCGTCGACGCGTTCACCAGCCTGGTCGAGGCCGGGTGGGACGCCGACGTGGCGCGGCGTCCGCATGGTCAGCACACCACCGTGGTGGTGCACCTGGACGTCGAGAAGCGTTTGGCCGGGCTGCATCTGGGTCCGGTGCTCTCCGACGACGAGCGCCGCCTGTTGCTCTGTGACGCCACCTGCGAGCTGTGGGTGGAACGCCACGGCCAGGTCATCGGGTCCGGGCGGGCCACCCGGCAGATCAGCCGCCGCCTGCGCCGGGCGTTGGAGCACCGCGACCGCTGCTGTGTGGTCCCCGGCTGCGGGGCGACCCGCGGCCTGCACGCCCACCACATTCGGCACTGGGAGGACGGCGGGCCGACCGACCTCGACAACCTGGTGCTGCTCTGCCCCTTCCACCACCGCCTGCACCACAGCGGCGGGATCACCATCACCGGCCCCGCCCACCAGCTCGTCGTCACCGACGCCGACGGTGAACCACTGAACCCAGGATCACTGGCCCGCACACCGATCCAACCCCCACCCGCGGTGAAACCGTGCCGCGGCCCGCTCGGGGAACGCGCCCAATGGTGGTGGTACACACCGTTCGAACCCCAACCACCACCCACGACAAGCTAGGTTCTTGAGCCATCGTTTCCGGTCAGTGATCCGGACGCGACCGACGAACGCGTCGTCCTGCTCGATACGGCACCGCCGTTGACGTCGCCGCGACCCCACGGCGTGAAGGTCACGATCTTCGGAACCGTCCGATCGCGGAGCGTCGCCCACACCTGAACGGCGTGGGACATTCCCGACATCCTTGGGACATCCCGGCGTCAGCGCGGCCGCCTTCATCCACAGTCCGCACTTCATCCACAGGGCGCCCCACTACTGGCCCCGATCGGTCCCTTGGTGTCGGCGATCCGACGGTGAATGGTCTCGGGCAGCACGACACGCGCTGCCGAATCGAGAAACCGATGAAGGGAAGCGCAATGTTCGAGACCCCGTTCCACATGGTCGGCACCATCGTCACCGATCCGATCCTCCGCAGGGTCGGCGATCAGCAGGTGTTCAAGTTCCGCGTCGCGAGCAACTCGCGCCGGCGCACGCCCGAGGGCAACTGGGAGTCGGGCAACTCCCTGTTCGTCAACGTCAACTGCTGGGGTCGGGTGGTCGACGGTGTCAGTGGCGTCCTGATCAAGGGCGACCCGGTGGTCGTGGTGGGCACCGTCTACACCAGCGAGTACGACGACAAGGAGGGCAACCGGCGCTCGTCGGTCGAGGTTCGGGCCACCGCCGTCGGCCCGGACCTGACGCGCGCCACCGTGCGCATCGAGCAGCGCAAGCGCACCGAAGACGAGGTGGAGCCCAGCGCCGAGGCGAACTCCGAGGAGGACGCGTCCGACGCCGACGACGCCGAGGTGGAGGAGCGGGGCCTGCCACTGACGGCGTAGCCGTAAGCCGTCGCGCCTAGGATGGTTGGCTGAGCGATACCCGCAGACCGGAAAGGCACTACCCAAAGCATGGCTGAGTTCATCTACACGATGAAGAAGGTCCGCAAGGCGCACGGTGACAAGGTCATCCTGGACGACGTCACGCTGAACTTCCTCCCCGGAGCCAAGATCGGCGTCGTCGGTCCCAACGGCGCCGGCAAGTCGAGTGTCCTGAAGATCATGGCCGGTCTGGACAAGGCGAACAACGGTGACGCGTTCCTCGCCACCGGCGCCTCCGTCGGCATCCTCATGCAGGAGCCGCAGCTCGACGAGTCGAAGACCGTTCGGGAGAACGTCGAGGAGGGCGTGCCGATCAAGGCGAAGCTCGCCCGGTACAACGAGGTGGCCGAGCTGATGGCCACCGACTACACCGACGAGCTCATGGAAGAGATGGGTCAGCTGCAGGAGGAGCTCGACGCGGCCGACGCGTGGGATCTGGACTCCAAGCTCGAGCAGGCGATGGACGCGCTGCGTTGTCCGCCGCCCGACGAGCCGGTCACCCACCTCTCCGGTGGCGAGAAGCGTCGCGTCGCGCTCTGCAAGCTGCTGCTCTCCGAGCCCGACCTGTTGCTCCTCGACGAGCCCACCAACCACCTCGACGCCGAGAGCGTGTTGTGGCTGGAGCGGCACCTCGCGGACTACAAGGGCGCCATCCTCGCCGTCACGCACGACCGCTACTTCCTCGACAACGTGGCGGAGTGGATTCTCGAGCTCGACCGTGGCCGCGCCTACCCCTACGAGGGCAACTACTCGACCTATCTGGAGAAGAAGGCCGAGCGGCTCGCCGTTCAGGGCCGCAAGGACCAGAAGCTGCAGAAGCGGTTGGTCGAGGAGTTGGCGTGGGTGCGCTCCGGCGCCAAGGCCCGCCAGGCCAAGAACAAGGCGCGCCTGAGCCGATACGAGGAGATGGCGGCCGAGGCGGAGAAGACGCGCAAGCTCGACTTCGAGGAGATCCAGATCCCGACGGGCCCGCGGTTGGGCAACATCGTCGTGGAAGTGGACCACCTCGACAAGGGCTTCGACGGACGCATCCTGATCAAGGACCTGTCGTTCACGCTGCCGCGCAACGGCATCGTCGGCGTCATCGGTCCCAACGGCGTCGGCAAGACCACCTTGTTCAAGACCATCGTCGGACTCGAGGAGCCCGACAGCGGCGTCGTCAAGGTTGGCGAGACCGTCAAGCTCAGCTACGTCGACCAGAACCGCGGCGGCATCGACCCCAAGAAGAACGTGTGGGAGGTCGTCTCCGACGGACTCGACTACATCGAGGTCGGGCAGAACGAAGTGCCCTCGCGCGCCTACGTCTCCGCGTTCGGCTTCAAGGGACCGGATCAGCAGAAGCCGGCCGGGGTGCTCTCCGGTGGCGAGCGCAACCGCCTCAATCTCGCGCTGACCCTCAAGGAGGGCGGCAACCTGATCCTGCTCGACGAGCCGACCAACGACCTGGACATCGAGACCCTCAGCTCGCTGGAGAACGCCCTGCAGCAGTTCCCCGGGTGCGCGGTGGTCATCTCGCACGACCGCTGGTTCCTCGACCGCACCTGTACGCACATCCTGGCGTGGGAGGGCGACGACGACAACGAAGCCAAGTGGTTCTGGTTCGAGGGCAACTTCGGCGGCTACGAGGAGAACAAGCTGTCGCGACTGGGCGCGGATGCTGCTCGCCCGCACCGGGTCACACACCGCAGGCTGACCCGCGACTGATCTGACGGGGTTCAACCGCAGCGGCATCGGGGGCCACTAGTGTCACTTCCGCGGGCCACTGAGCCGCTTCGGCGGCGTCATCCAACGGCGGACGGCACGCGCGCAAGGTAGGAGCGATCGGTATGACGACGGTGCCAGGAGGACGGCGCAACGACGAGACCACGGTGATCGACAGGGGGCGGGACGGCGACGTCGAGAATGCCTACCTCGAGACTCACCACGGGCCTCACGGCGACGCACCTGCCGGCGACGCGGCCCTGACGATGCCGGTCGACGCTTCGGGGCGAAGCGTGTCGCCGGCGCTGATCGCCGCCCACCAGACGGTCGGGCAGCAGCGCGCCACCGGCGACACCAAGGTCGCGGTGCACGCGGCCGACGACCCCGGTGGAATCGGCCCCTCGATCCAGATCGTCACCGACCAGAGCGCGATGCTGACCGACACCGTGACGGTGCTCCTGCACCGCCTCGGCGTCGCGTACACCGCGATCATGAACCCGGTGTTCCGCGTCCGGCGCGATCCGGCCGGGGGACTGCTCGACATCCATCCCGTCAACGCGCCCGACGCCCCGAGGGACGGCGCGGACGAGGCCTGGATCCACGTCCAACTCTCGCCGACCGCGGACCCCAAGGCCGTCGCCGAAGCCGTCGCCCTGTTGCCCAACGTGCTCGGCGACGCCCGGCAGGTGGCACTCGACGAAGCGGCTCTCGACGCCGCCCTGGTCGTCCTGGCCAGTCAGCTGGACTCCGACCGCGAGGGGCACTTCCCGTCCTATGACCGCCGTGACGTGGCCGCCCTGTTGCGCTGGCTCGCCGACGGGCACTTCGTGCTGCTGGGCTACCAACGCTGCTCGGTCGAGGACGGCGCGGCCACCGTCGACCCGCCCAGTCGGCTCGGCGTGCTGCGCCTGCGCACCGACGTGTTGCCGCAGCTGACCGAGCAGGACGACCTGCTGGTGCTGGCGCAGGCCACCATGCCGAGCTACCTGCGCTACGGCGCGCACCCCCACATCGTGGTGGTACGCGAGACGCTGCCCGGTCAGAGCGCCGCAATCGAGCATCGGTTCGTCGGGTTGTTCACCGTCGCCGCCTCCAACGCGAACGTCCTCGAGATACCGCTGATTTCGCGTCGGGTTCGCGAAGCACTCGCGCTGTCGCACGGCGACAACAGTCACCCCGGACCGCTGACGCTGGACATCATCCAGACGATCCCGCGTTCGGAGTTGTTCTCGCTGAGCGCCCAGCAGCTCCTCGACATGGCCAACGCGGTGGTCGACCTCGGCTCGCGTCGCCGTGCGCTGCTGTTCCTGCGCACCGACCAGCTCTCGCACTTCGTGTCGTGCCTGGTGTACCTGCCGCGCGACCGGTACACCACCGTGGTCCGCCTCGAGATGCAGGACATCCTGGTCCGCGAGCTGGGCGGCGAGAGCCTCGAATACACCGCGCGGGTCAGCGAATCGCCCTGGGCGGTCGTGCACTTCACCGTTCGGCTGCCCGACGACAGCAAGCCCGAGGACGTCGACACGTCGCTGGAGGCCGAGACCCGGATTCAGACACTGCTGACCGAGGCCGCCCGCACCTGGGGTGACCGGTTGATGGGGGCGGTCCCCACCGGTGCCATCTCCCGTGCCGAGGCCGAGCACTACTCGGTGGCCTTCCCTGAGGTGTACCGGCAGGCGTTCACCCCGCACGACGCCATCGGTGACATCGCGATCATCGAACAGCTGCAAGACAATTCGGTCAAGCTGGTCTTCGCCGACGGCGGCGAGGGTCAGCCGGCCAACCTCACTTGGTACCTCGCCGGGCGGTCGGCTTCGCTGAGCGTGCTGTTGCCGATGCTGCAGTGCATGGGCGTGGTGGTCCTCGAGGAGCGACCGTTCTACGTCACCCGTGCCGACGGCATGCCGGTGTGGATCTACCAGTTCAAGATCTCGCCGCAGAAGTCGATCCGCGAGGAGGACGACGCCGTCGAACGCGAGGCCACCGCCATGCGGTTCGCCGACACGGTCACTGCCATCTGGCACGGCCGGGTGGAGATCGACCGCTTCAACGAACTGGTCATGCGCGCCGGGCTGACGTGGCAGCAGGTCACCGTGCTCCGCAGCTACGCGAAGTACTTGCGGCAGGCCGGTTTTCCCTACAGTCAGTCCCACATCGAGACGGTGGTCAACGACAACCCGGCGACGGCTCGCGCGCTCGTCGAGCTGTTCGAGGCGCTCTTCGATCCGGACGACGCACAGTCGGAGTCGGGGGAGAAGAAGCGCGACGCGTCGGCCGCTGCGGCCGCGGTCGCGGTCGGCATCGACGCCCTGGTCAGCCTCGACACCGACCGGGTGCTGCGGGCGTTCGCCTCGATGATCCAGGCGACGCTGCGCACCAACTACTTCGTCACCAGCCCGGGCTCCGCGCGCAGCCAGGACGTGCTGTCGATCAAGGTGAACCCGGGGCTGATCGACGAATTGCCCTTGCCGCGACCGCGATACGAGATCTTCGTGTACTCACCACGGGTCGAGGGCGTCCATCTGCGATTCGGAAACGTCGCCCGCGGCGGCCTCCGCTGGTCGGACCGCCGCGAGGACTTCCGCACCGAGATCCTCGGTCTGGTCAAGGCGCAGGCCGTCAAGAACGCCGTCATCGTGCCCGTCGGCGCCAAGGGCGGCTTCGTGGTGAAGAACCCGGCGCCGCCCACCGGTGACGCCGCCGCCGACCGCGACACCTTCCGCAACGAGGGCGTCGCCTGCTACCGGCTGTTCATCTCCGGCCTGCTCGACGTCACCGACAACGTCGACACGGCCACCGGTGCCGTCACCACGCCCGAGGGCGTGGTCCGGCGCGACGGCGACGACGCCTACCTGGTCGTCGCCGCCGACAAGGGCACCGCCACGTTCTCCGACATCGCCAACGACGTCGCCAAGTCCTACGGATTCTGGCTCGGCGACGCCTTCGCCTCCGGCGGGTCGGTGGGCTACGACCACAAGGCGATGGGCATCACGGCCAAGGGCGCGTGGGAGTCGGTGAAGCGGCACTTCCGCGAGATGGGCGTCGACACCCAGACCGAGGACTTCACGGTCGTCGGGGTCGGCGACATGAGCGGTGACGTGTTCGGCAACGGCATGTTGCTGTCCAAGCACATTCGACTGATCGCCGCGTTTGACCACCGCCACGTGTTCCTCGACCCGAACCCCGACGCGGCGACGTCGTGGGCCGAACGGGAGCGGATGTTCGCGTTGCCCCGCTCCAGTTGGGACGACTACGACCACGGCCTGATCAGCGAGGGCGGTGGCGTGTACAGCAGGGAACACAAGTCGATCCCGATCAGCCCGCAGGTCCGCACGGCGCTGGGCCTGGACGACGGCGTCGAGGAGATGACGCCGCCCGCGTTGATGAAGGCCATTCTGCAGGCGCCGGTCGACCTGTTTTGGAACGGCGGCATCGGCACCTACGTCAAGGCCGAGTCCGAGTCCGACGCCGACGTCGGCGACCGAGCCAACGACGCCGTCCGCGTGAACGCAAACCAGATGCGCGCCAAGGTGATCGGCGAAGGCGGCAACCTCGGTGTGACGCAGCGCGGTCGCATCGAATTCGAGCTCAACGGCGGGCACGTCAACACCGACGCTCTCGACAACTCCGCCGGGGTGGACTGCTCGGACCACGAGGTCAACATCAAGATCCTCGTCGACTCGCTCGTCACCGGCGGCCAGGTCAGCGCGGAGGAGCGGACCCCGCTGCTGATGTCGATGACCGACGAGGTCGGTGCACTCGTGTTGCAGGACAACGCCGCTCAGAACGATTTGATGGGCACCAGCCGGGCCAACGCGGCGGGTCTGCTCAACGTGCACGCCCGCCAGATCAAGGCCCTGGTCGCCGAGCGGGGCCTCAATCGCGAGTTGGAGGCGCTGCCGACGGACAAGGAGGTCCGCAGGCGCGTCGAGGCGGGACTGGGTCTGACCTCGCCCGAGCTGTCCACGCTGATGGCCTACGTGAAGTTGGCACTCAAGGACGAACTGCTCGCCAGCGAGCTGCCCGACCAGGAGGTCTTCGCGGCCCGGTTGCCCGAGTACTTCCCGCATCAGCTTCGGGACAGGTTCGGCTCCGAGATCCGCACCCATCAACTCCGTCGGGAGATCGTCACGACGATGCTCGTCAACGACCTCGTCGACACCGCCGGGATCAGCTACGCCTACCGCGTCGCCGAGGACGTCGGTGTCGGACCGGTCGACGCGGTGCGCGCGTACGTGGCGACCGACGAGATCTTCCAGGTGGGCCAGGTGTGGCGACAGATCAGGGCGGCGGGGGAGGCCGGCGTGCCGGTGGCCGTCACCGACCGGATGACCCTCGACCTGCGGCGCTTGATCGACCGCGCCGGCCGGTGGCTGTTGAATTACCGGCCGCAGCCGCTGGCGGTCGGCGCGGAGGTGAACCGGTTCGCGGCCAAGGTGGCGGACCTGACACCGCGGATGTCGGAGTGGCTGCGGGGCGACGATCGCGCCATCGTGGCCAAGGACTCCGGGGACTTCATGGCACAGGGCGTGTCCGAGGAACTGGCCTTGATGGTCGCGACCGGGCTGTACCAGTACAGCTTGCTCGACGTCATCGACATCTCCGACATCGTCGAGCGGGATGCCGTCGAGGTGGCCGACACGTACTTCACGTTGATGGACCACCTGGGCATCGACCCCCTGCTCACGGCCATCTCGCGGCTGTCTCGCGACGATCGCTGGCATTCCTTGGCGCGCTTGGCGATTCGCGACGACATCTACGGCTCGCTCCGGTCGCTGACCTTCGACGTCCTCGCCGTCGGTGAGCCCGACGAGACGGGCGAGCAGAAGATCGAGGAGTGGGAGCTGTCCAACAGCTCACGGCTGGCGCGCGCGCGGCGCACGCTCACCGAGATCAAGGAAGACGGCGAGAAGGACTTGGCGACTTTGTCGGTGGCGGCTCGTCAGCTCCGAAGCATGACCAGGACGAGCGGAACGGGATCGACCGGGTGACCGAAAGATGGGTTTCTTCAGTGCCCGTGCGCTGGAGTGACATCGACATGTACCAGCACGTCAACCACGGCACCATGGTGACGATCCTCGAAGAGGCTCGCGTGCCCTTCCTCACCGAGCCGTTCGCCAACGACTTCGACACCATCGGCTTGCTCATCGCCGAGGTGCGCGTGGTCTACAAGGGGCAGCTGCGACTCGCGGATTCTCCACTGCAAGTGACCATTTGGGTCAACCGCCTGCGGGCGGTCGACTTCACCCTCGGTTACGAGGTGCGGTCGGCGCTGGCCGATCCGGACTCCAAGCCGGCGGTGATCGGCGAATCCCAGCTGGCCGCGTTCCACATCGCAGACCAGCGACTGGTCCGACTGGCGCCGCATCACCGGGATTATCTCCAGCGTTACCAGCGATGAGCGGCAGTGAACGCGGGCTGTGGCTCGACGACGCCGCCCACCGAGAGGACCTGGCAACGTTCGTCGACCGGGCCATCCGGCTCGACGACACCAGCGTCATCCGGCTGCGCCAGCGGGGCGACGCACAGGTCGTCGCTTGGCTGGCAACGGGTTTCGACGTCCTGGCCAGTCGCGTCGTGGGCGGTCGGGTCAACCCCGCCGACTTGTCCGTCGGCGCGGACGCCCTCGCCTCGGCGCTTCCGTCGATGGATCGGTCGGGGTTCGTCGACCCCGGTTTCGCGATGGACTCGGCCTGGCGCGGGATGCTGCCGCCGGAGTCGGGATTCGTCCACCTGGACGACGTTCCGGCCCGGGTGGTGCTCGACCTCGCCCAGCGTGGGGTGGCCTTGGCCAAGGAGTACGGCAGTGCCCACGGTCCGCCGGCGTCGTTGCTGGACCAGGAAGTCGTGGCGGTCAGCTCCGGTGACGTCGGAGTCGGCATCCCGATGCGTTGCGTATTCGCCTTGACGGCAATGGGTTTCCTGCCGCAGTCGGCGACCACCGACCAATTCGCCCCCGAGTCCGTGGCGGCCGACGAGGTGGTGCGGGTGCGCGTGCTGCCGACCTGGTTGCGGGTCGACGCTCGCTTCGGCACCGTCTACCGCCGCCGCGGCGATCCGGCCGTGGTGCTGCGTTAGAACGGTGAGTTGACCATCGACTGCGCCGCCATCTCGAGGTAGTTCAGGAGCACCTGGCGGTGTGCGTCGTCGAGGGTGCGTGAGTCGATCTCGGCGACGGCGGTGTGCATGCAGCGCAACCAGGCGTCGCGTTCGAGCGGACCCACCTTGAACGGGGCGTGCCGCATCCGCAACCGAGGGTGCCCCCGAAGGTCGGAGTAGGTCCGGGGGCCGCCCCAGTACTGCTCGAGGAACATCCGCAGCCGCTCTTCGGCGCCGTCGAGGTCGTCCTCCGGGTACAGCGGTCGCAGAATTTCGTCGTCGCGAACCAGTTGGTAGAACGTCGACACGATGGTCTGGAACGTCTCGGCTCCGCCGACTTCGTCGTAGAACGACGTGGGTTGTTCCGTCACGTGCTCCATTGTCCCTTCCCGCGGCCCGGGGACGAGCGACCGGGGGGCCACGGCTGTCGTCACCGGATGTTCATCGGAGTGACCTGCGAACACCGACCAATTTGTCGTGCGATTGACGGCGATCCGTGGTGCACTATGTCTCGGAGGACCCATGTCGCAGCGAAGGAAGAGCCGCGGGCATCTGACCGCAGCGTGTTCATCTGGCGCATCGGTGCTTGCTGCGCAGACTCTGCCCCTTCCCGGCGTCGAGGATCGACCACCCGGTGCCGACGGCAGCGTGTGGGGCCGCCGCAGGGTGCTCCTCCTGAATTCGACCTACGAGCCGCTCGCCGCGCTGCCCGCCCGGCGTGCCGTGGTCATGCTGCTGTGCGGCAAGGCCGACGTCGTCCACGCCGACCCCGGTGGTCCGGTGATCCACTCGGCCACCAGGGCGATCACGGTGCCCTCGGTGATTCGCCTGCGTTCGTTCGTGCGGGTGCCCTACCGGGCGCGCGTGCCGATGACCAGGGCGGCCCTCATGCACCGCGATCGCTTTCGGTGCGCGTACTGCGGGTCCAAGGCCGACACCGTCGACCACGTGGTTCCGCGCAGCCGCGGTGGTGCGCATTCGTGGGAGAACTGCGTGGCCGCGTGCGCTGGGTGCAACCACCGAAAGGCCGACCGTCTGCTCTCCGAACTGGGGTGGGCGCTGCGGTCGACACCCCTTCCGCCGAAGGGGCAGCACTGGCGACTGCTGTCCTCGATCAAGGAACTCGATCCGGCTTGGGTGCGATACCTCGGCGAGGGAGCGGCCTGAGTGGGCATCCCCGATGGGTATTGAGATACGGTTTGCGATGTGAGCACAGCACTTACCCACTCGCTGCTCGGCGGGGTCCCGCTGCTTCTGGCCCTGGTCTTGGCTGCCTTGATCTTCAGGCGCAAGGGCCCGCACCCAGCGACGTACAAGTTGACCGACGAGTGGACCCACGAACCGATCCTCTGGGCCTCCGACGAACCGGCCGATCACGGCCACGGAACGCATCTGACGGTGGGAGGTGGCGCAAGTGGCAAGTGGTAGCGAACATTCGACCGAGATCGCGAAGAAAGAGTCCGAGGTACTGCCCTACGGCTACGCCTACACCGCCAGCGGACGCATCTCCGGTGTCACCGAACCCGGTGAGCTGTCGGTGCATTACCCGTTCCCCGTCAAGGATCTCGTCGTCCTCGACGACGCCCTGAAGTACGGGTCGCGGGCGGCCAAGGCACGCTTCGCCGTCTACGTGGGCGGGCTGGGTGCCGACACCGCGGCCACCGCGCGCGAGATCCTGGCCAGGGTGCCCACGCCGGACAACGCCGTGTTGCTGGCCGTCTCCCCGAACCAGAAGGCCATCGAAGTGGTCTACGGGTCCGAGGTGAAGGGCCGCGGCATCGAAGAGGCCGCACCGCTCGGCGTCTCGGCGGCTGCCGCGTCGTTCCGAGAGGGCAACCTCGTCGACGGGCTCATCAGCGCCGTGCGCGTCCTCAGCGCCGGCGTCTCACCCCGCTAGGACCTTTCACTCCAAAGACGACGAAAGCCGGTGACCCTCGTGGTCACCGGCTTTTGAGTCGTGCGTACGTCAGTTGTCTTCGTCGTGCCGCTGGGCGATGGCCAGCAGCTCTTCGCGCACCGTCGAATCGGGAAGTGCGTTGATTCGTGCGTAGAGGCGGCGGCGGTTCATCGAGCGCGTCAGTTCGGCGCGCAAACGCGGAAATGGCATCCTGGTACTCCTTGATTGTGCCCTGGATCACAGGACGAGGGTTGCTGTCGCGTCGCCAACACGGGGATCATCCCGCTGGCAGACCCTCTAATCGTCCATGTTAAATCGAGGTTAATCAAGCTCTGACGTGTGATGTTGCGCTCACCACCGCCTGGATCGGGACGAGGTGCCGAGGTCCGAGGACGTCAGATTTGTGCGACGTCGACTACGGTCATGTTTGCTGCAGCACTCACGAGCTCACGCCGGATGTGCACGTACCGCTCGAGGAAGGCGCGCTCGTCGAGGCGCTTGCGCCGCAGCCACGCGGTCACTTCGTCGTTGCACTTGCTGGCGTTGCACGCCGCGCAGGCGGGCACCACGTTGTCCAGCGTGTAGCGCCCGCCGCGCGAGATGGCCATGACGCAGTCGCGCTGCAGCGGGCGGTCAGACGCCCCGCAGTAGGCGCACCCGCCCCACAACGCCCTGATCGCCGCCCACTCCTCGGTGGTCAGGTCGTTCTCGGCACTGTCCATCCGTCGCTTGCGCCTGCGGGCCGCGCGCGCTCGGCGACTGTTCGAGGCAACCATGGCGCGAGCGTAGGTGACGAACCGCCGAAACTCGGTGAGGCGGCCCCGGTCAGGACGCGTCGAACGCGCGCGCCCGCAGTGCCCGCTCGACGCCGGCGCGGCCCTCGATCACCAACCGGCGCAGCGCCGGTGGGACCTCTCCGGCCAGGAAGCGGTCGGCCGCGTCAAGGCCGTCTTGGCTGACGTCCGACGACGGGTACAGGCCGATGACGACCGTCTGGGCCACCTCGCTGGAACGTCGCTCCCAGACTCCGAGGATCGCGTCGAAGTACTTCTCGCCGAACGGCTTGAGCAACGCGGCTTGGCCGGGCTGCACGAAGCCCGTCACGATCGCCCTGGTGGTGATGTTGGCCAGGGTGTCGTCCTCGATCACCTGCTGCCACGCCGCCTCCTTGACCGCTGCCTGCGGACGGGCGGCCGAGGCGGCCGCCGCGTTCCGCCGTCCGGCGGCGGTGGGATCGCGCTGCGCCTCGGCGTCGATGAACGGAGTGTCGGTGCCGTTCTCGTCGACGTCGCCGCCGGCGGCCAATGCGGTGACGATGCGCCACCTCAAGTCGGTGTCGACGGTCAGGCCCGGCAACTCCAGGTCGGCGGGATCGGTGTCGAGCAGTGCCGCCAGCACCGCCGTGTGCCGCAGCGACAACGCCGAGGTGCACAGCGCGTTGACGTAGGCCAGCTGGAAGTCCGAGCCCGCCTCGGCCGCGCGGGCCAGCTCCAGGAGCCGATCGGCGAACGCCGGCCAGCCCTGCGAGCACGCCCAGTCCGGATCGGCGTAGGCGTTCAGGGCGGTCTGGGCCTGCAGCAGGAGGCGCTGCGCGACGCCGACCTCGGTCTCGGCGTGCACGCCGCCCTTGACCAGCTCGACGAAGTCGCGGGCCTTCATCTCGGCTTCGCGCGTCATCTCCCAGGCCGCCGACCACGCCAGCGTGCGGGGGAGCGAGTCGGAGATGTCGGCGATGCGGGTCAGCACCGTCTGCAACGACACCGGGTCCAGGCGCAGCGAGCAGTACGTCAGGTCGTCGTCGTTGACCAGGATCAGCTGACCCCGCGACACCCCCTGCAGGGCAGGCACGTCGGTGCTCGAACCCTCCACGTCGAGTTCCTCGCGGTGGGTGCGCACCAGCTTGCCCGAGCCGTCGTCGTCGTAGATGCCGACGGCCAGGCGGTGGACGCGGGTCTCGCCGGCCCCGGGTGCCGCGCCGCTCTGGTCGATCGCGAAGCGGGTGAACGTGCCGTCACCGTCGACGTCGAAGTTGGCCCGCAACGTGTTCAGGCCGGTGGTCTTGAGCCACTGGCGGCCCCAGTGCGACAGGTCGCGGCCGGACGACTTCTCCAGTGCCCCAAGGAGATCGCCGAACGTGGCGTTGGCGAAGGCATGGTCGCGGAAGTAGTCGCGCAGGCCCGCCAGGAACGCCTCGAGGCCCACGTAGGCGACGAGTTGCTTCAGGACGCTGGCGCCCTTGGCGTAGGTGATGCCGTCGAAGTTGACCTCGACGGCATGCAGATCGGGGATGTCCGCGGCGACCGGGTGGGTCGACGGCAACTGGTCCTGCCGGTAGGCCCACGACTTCTCGACGTTGGCGAACGTGGTCCACGCGGCCTTGTATTCCGTTGCCTCGCTTTGGCACAGCACCGAGGCGAAGGTGGCGAAGGACTCGTTGAGCCAGAGGTCGTCCCACCACTGCATGGTGACCAAGTCGCCGAACCACATGTGCGCCATCTCGTGGAGCACCGTCTCGGCGCGCCGTTCGTAGCTGTAACGGGTCACTTTGCTGCGGAAGACGTAGTCCTCCAGGAACGTCACGGCGCCGGCGTTCTCCATGGCACCGGCGTTGAACTCCGGGACGAACAGCTGGTCGTACTTGCCGAAAGCGTATGGCACGCCGAAGTTCTGGTGGTAGAAGCCGAAGCCCTGCTTGGTCTCGGTGAACAATCGCTCGGCGTCCATGTACTCGGCGAGCGAGCCGCGGCAGAAGATGCCGAGCGGGATGTCGCCGTGCTCGTCGGAGTACACGTCGTCCCAGCGGGCGTACGGGCCGGCGATGAGCGCGACGAGGTAGGTGCTCATCTTGGGCGTGGTGACGAACGTGTGGACGCCGTCGTCCACCGATGCCGTGGCGCCGTTGGAGATCACCTGCCAGTGGGCGGGGGCGGTGACGGAGACGTCGAAGGTGGCCTTGAGGTCCGGCTGGTCGAAGCAGGCGAACATCCGCTTGGCGTCGGCCGTCTCGAACTGCGAGTACAGGTACACCTCGTCGTCGACCGGGTCGACGAACCGGTGCAGGCCCTCGCCGGTGTTGGAGTAGCGGCAGTCGGCGTCCACCACGACCACGTTGTGCTCGGCGAGGCCGACGAGCGGGATGCCGGTGGACTCGTCGTAGCCGGTCACGTCGACGTCCACGCCGTTGAGGGTGGCGCTGCGGACGGTGTCGGCGGCCAGGTCGATGACGGTGTCCGCGCCGGCCGTGGCGTCGAACGTGACGGTGGTCGTCGACCGGAAGGTCCGCCCACCGCCCTCGGTCAGATCGAGTGCGATCCGGTAGTTGTCTACTGCGACGAGCGCCGCGCGCTCGGCCGCCTGGTCGCGAGTGAGGTTGGGAAGTGCCACGTCGGCCAAGCCTAGACGTACTTCGGGAACATGGGCGGGGCGTGCATAGTTGAGCTGAACGGAGTTGTGCCCACATCTGACCCGTACGCCCCACGAGAGGATTTGACGATGGCCGAAAAGTCCGCCCAGAGAGATGAAGCCGGTTTTTGGTTCGACCCCCTGTGCCCGTGGTGCTGGATCACCTCACGCTGGATCCTCGAGGTCCAGAAGGTGCGCGACATCGACGTGAAGTTCCAGGTGATGAGTCTTGCGGTGCTCAACGAGGGACGTGACCTCCCCGACGAGTACAAGGAGATGATGAAGAAGGCCTGGGGCCCCGTGCGGGTGGCGATCGCCGCCGAGCAGGCCAAGGGCAACGAGATCCTTGGCCCGCTGTACACCGCGATGGGCACCAAGATCCACAACCAGGGCTACCGCGAGACCGACCCCGACTTCGAGCGGGTCATCGCCGAGTCGCTCGAGGAAGTCGGGCTGCCCGCCGAGCTGGCCGAGGCGGCCACCAGCGACAAGTTCGACGACGCCCTCCGCAAGAGCCACCACGAGGGCATGGACGCGGTCGGCGACGACGTCGGCACGCCAACCATCCACGTCAACGGAGTCGCCTTCTTCGGGCCGGTGCTCTCCCGCATCCCGCGCGGCGAGGAGGCCGGCAAGCTGTGGGACGCGTCGGTGATCTTCGCCGGATATCCGCATTTCTACGAGCTCAAGCGCACCCGCAACGAGTCGCCCCAGTTCGACTGATCCGGGCGGGCGCGTCAGGCGACGGTGAAGATCATCGACTGCCAGCCCGTCGAGCCGTCCGGCACCGGGCCGGGGTTGATCAACCGCAGGCGTTCCTCGCTCTGCATCACGCCGTCGCCGTCGTAGGCGCGTGAGGTGACGGTGTGCTGGCCCGGTGACAGCGTCGTGGTCAGCTTGAACATCCGCCAGGTGTTTCGGTTGACCTCGGCGCCCAGCTCGGCCTGCTGCCATTCGCCGCCGTCGACGCGTAGCTCGACCCGGCTGATGCCGCGGCCCTGCGCCCACGCGGTACCCGCGACGGTGACCTGGGGGCCGGACAGCTGCTGGAAGGCCGTCGGTGCGTCGATGCGCGACGAGATCTTGATCGGCACGACCCCCGGCGGCTGACCGTCCCACCCGCGCTCGACCCAATAGGGCTTCACGTCATAGGTGGTCAGCTCCAGTTCGGTCAGCCACTTCGTCGCCGACACGTATCCGTACAGCCCGGGCACGACGGTCCGCATCGGGAAGCCGTGCTCGGGCAGCAACGCCTCGCGATTCATGCCGATCGCGAGCATCGCTTGCTTGCCGGTGGCGCGCAGCAGATCCAGCGGCGTGCCAAGGGTGAACCCGTCGACCGAATGCCCGACCACCTGCTGGGCGCCGTTCTGAATCCCCGCTCGGTCGAGCAGGTCGAGCAGCGGTACCCCGATGAAGGTGCCGGTCGAGACGTAGGGTCCGCCGACCTCGTTCGACACGCACGTCATCGTGATCGTCTGCTCCGCCAGCGGCATGGCGCGGATCTCGGCGAAGGTGAACTCCAGCGGCTCGTCGACCATGCCGGTGATGCGCAGCGTGGCGTCCTCGGCACGTAGTTGCGGTACCTCCAGGTTGACGTCGATTCGGTAGAAGTCCGCCGCCGGGGTGAGGAACGTCGGAGTACCCAGCTCGGGAAACGCGGCGCCAGGGGGGATCGGCGGCGCCGGTGTGGTCGGCACCAGCTCGCCGACCGCCCGTCGTGACGCGGCGACGTCGACCCGACGCGCCAGGGCGAAGCCACCTGCGCCGGCGACGACGGCGCCCACTGCCGCGGCGACCGAGCTCAGCAGGAAGCGTCGTCGCCCCCACGCGTTCGGCGGCGCGACGCCGGCGGCGCGCGGGTGGGCTCGCCCGTGCAGCCACCAGAACACGCCGACACCGGCGGCCAGTGCGGCGGCGGGCGCCAGCAGACCGAGGGGGCCGGTCGACTGTTCGTGCACCGCCAGTGCCCCGACGACGCCGATGACGACGATGGCCACGAGACCGGGAATCGCGCTGCGGCGTGACGCCAGCCCCACCACCATCCCGAACAGAGCCAAGACGACGGCCATGCCGATCAGCAGTGCCGGCTTGTCGTTGGTACCGAAGTTCTCGACTGCGAAGTTCTTGACCGGCGTGGGCGTCCGGTCGATGGCGGCGTTGCCCACCGCGAAGAAGGGTGACGCCGCCGGCCTCAGCAGCAGTCCCGCGACGAGGTGGCCCGCCCCGAGGGCGGCGGCGACGGCGACGAGCCCGGTTGCCGCGGCGCGTCCGGCGGAGACGGGTGTCGGGGATGTCGCCGGCGAAGTCATGGTGGTGATTCGTTGCCGGTGCGCGCCCGGACGCCGCGGGTCGAGTTGCGGGGACGCGCACGTCGGGCGACGGTGTACGCATGACGGTGCATTCATGACCACGGCCGAGCCCACCACCGACGGCTCCTACCGCAACAAGATCGCTGCGGTGGAGCCCGGCGGCAACGAATTCATCGCCGAGGCCGACCGCCACGGCAAGCCGAGCCAGCTCTTCTGGACGTGGACCTCGCCCAACCTCGAATTCGCGACGATCTTCGTCGGCGTGCTCGCCGTCTCCGTGTACGGCATGAGCTTCTGGCAGGCCGTCCTCGGCATCCTCATCGGCACGGGGCTCGGCGCCCTCGCGCACTACTTCCTCTCTGCGCGCGGCCCGCTGCACGGTGTCCCGCAGATGGTGTTGGGCCGCCTGCCCTTCGGCTTCAAGGGCAACGGTGTGCCGGCGGTTCTGATGTCGGTGACGGCCGGGGTGGGCTGGTTCGCGACCAACAGCGTCAGCGGCGCCTACGCCCTGGCCGCGCTGTTCGGCATCGGACCGCTGGTCGGGTTGATCGTCATCGTGCTCGTCCAGACCGCGTTCGCCTTCTTCGGGCACAACCTGGTGCAGGCGTTCGAACGGTGGTCGTTCCCGGTGCTGGCCGTGATCTTCGCGGTCGCCTCGGTTGCCATTCTCACCAAGTCGAACTTCGGCGCCCCCGCCCTGGAACCCTTCGTCGGCGACGGCTCGATGGGCGGGTTCCTGCTGACCGTCGGCACGGCCTTCGGATACGCCGCGGGATGGACGCCGTATGCGGCGGACTACACCCGTTACCTGCCCTCGACCGTGTCGACCGCGCGGACCGGGTTCTTCGCCTCCGCCGGCCTCTTCCTGTCCTGTGTGCTGCTGGAGATCGTCGGTGCGGCGTCGGTGACCATCGGGCCCGCGCTGTCGGAGAATCCCACCGAGGCGTTCGTGGGGGAACTCGCCTCCCCGATCGCCAAGGCGACGCTGCTGGCCATCGCAATCGGCGCGATCGCCGCCAACTCGATCAACATCTATTCCGGCGCAATGGCATTCGTGACTATCGGCGTCAAGTTGCCTGCCCACATCGCCCGCGCGCTGGTGACGGTGTTCTTCGGGGTGGCAGGTTTCCTGGTGGCCTGGTGGGCGCTGCCCGACGCCGCCGCGAGCTACGAGGCGTTCCTGCTGATCATCGCCTACTGGATTGGGCCGTGGCTCGGGGTGGTGTTCGCCGACCAGTACCTGCGGCGGGGGCAGGCGGTCGCCGGGTTCCTCTACGACCGGTCCTACGCGAACTGGCCCGGCCTCGCGTCGTTCGCGATCGGCCTCGTGGTGTCGGTCCTGCTCTTCTCCAACCAGGAGAAGTTCGTCGGGTTCATCGCCCGGGGAGCGCCCCAGCTCGGCGACATCACGTTCTTCGTCGGCTTCCTGATCGCCGGCGGCGTATATCTGGTGGCCTGCCGATCCAAGATCGCCGCCGAGCGCGTAGCACCGTGACCCCGCAGGACATGCTCGACGTCGCCGTCGACGAGGCTCGAAAGGGATTGTCGGAGGGCGGCATTCCCATCGGGGCAGCCCTGTTCAGCCGCGACGGCGTGCTGCTCGGCAGCGGCCACAACCGCCGGGTGCAGGACGACGACCCGTCGGTGCACGGGGAGACCGACGCGTTCCGCGCCGCCGGCCGCCAACGAAACTACCGGTCGACGATCATGGTCACCACGCTCTCGCCGTGCTGGTACTGCAGCGGGCTGGTGCGGCAATTCAACATCGGCGCGGTCGTCGTCGGCGAGGCCAAGACCTTCAGCGGAGGCCACGACTGGTTGGCCGAGAACGGGGTCGAGGTTACGGTTCTCGAAGACGAGCGGTGCATCCAGATGATGACGGACTTCATCGCCGAGCGCCCGGAACTATGGCTGGAGGACATCGGCGAGTGAGTATTGTTGCCACAGTTGACATTTCGCGCTGGCGTGCCGGCGGATCCGCTGCCGACGCCGTCGCGGCCGAGGTCGACGAGAGCTTGCAGCAGGCGGGCTTCATCCTGGTCACCGGGCACGGCGTCGACCCGGGACTGGCGGCCGCGGTGCGCGCAGCCAGCCGCGACTTCTTCGCCCAACCCCTCGAGGTCAAGCAGCGCTACAGCGTGCCGGTGGGCGGTCACGGGTGGATCGGACCGGGGGCCGAGGCCAACGGCTACGCCGAGGGCACCGAGACGCCGCCGGATCTCAAGGAGAGCTTCAGCCTGGGCGCCGAGACGGCGACGGGCGATCCGGACGTCGACCGAATCTGGTTCGCGCCCAACGTCTGGCCGGGCGAGGCGCCCGGCTGGCAGGCGTTGGTCACGGAGTACACCGACGCGGTGCGTCGGCTCTCCGACGATCTGCTGGCGCTGTTCGCCCACGCGTTGGGACTGCCCGCCAATCCCTGGGCGACGATGTCGGATCGGCCCACCTGGACGATGAACATCAACCACTACCCGCCCGTGAGCGTCGTGGGGGAGCCCGAACCGGGCCAGTTCCGCATCGGTCCCCATACCGACTTCGGCACGGTCACCGTGCTGGATCGCGAGCCGGGAGCCGGTGGGCTGCAGGTGTATTCGGAGGTCGGCGGGTGGGAGGACGCACCCTATGACCCCGACGCGCTGACGGTGAACATCGGCGACCTCCTGGAGTACTGGAGCGGTCGGCGCTGGCCGTCGGGCAGGCACCGCGTCCTGCCGCCGCAGCCCGAGGCGCCGGAGGAGGACCTGGTGTCGCTCATCTACTTCTACGAGGCCAACCACGACGCGCTCGTCACGCCGCTCGCGCCGCCGGTCGGACGAGTCGACGGGCTGGCACCCGTGACGTCGTCGGACTTCATCAAGGAGCGCCTCGACGCCATCACCGTCGGCTAGCTACCCCTGCCTCGTGGGCCGGATCGACAGTTCGCCGATCTCGACCTCCCAGGGTTGGTCGACGACGAATTCCACGGCCCTGGCCACGTCGTCGGGGTCGAGGGCGAAGTCGGCCATGTTGCGGCCGATCTCGGCGCGGATGACGGGATCGGTGACGCTGTCGCCGAACTCGGTCCGCACGTAGCCGGGTGAGATGGCCGTCGTCTTCAGCGTTCCGTCGGTGGATTCCTGACGCAGCCCCTCCAAGACGGTGCGGACGGCGTTCTTCGTGGCGGCGTACACGGCCATCGTCGGCACGATCTTCAGCCCGGCGGTGGAGACGATCGTGACGAGGTGGCCGCGGCCCTGTCGTTCGAAGACGGGCAGGGCGGCATCGACGCCGTGCAGGACGCCCCGCAGGTTGACGTCGATCATCGCGTCCCAGTCCGTCCGGCGTCGAGCCGTCATCGGTGAGATGGGCCCGATGCCGGCGCTGCCGACCAGCACGTCGAGCCGGCCGTAGGTGGAGACGGCGGTCTCGACGAGCAGGTCCAGGTCCTCGGCTCGGGTCACGTCGACGGCCACCCCGACGGCCCGGCCACCGGCAGCGCAGATCTCCGAGGCCAGCGCGTCGAGACGGTCGGCCCGACGGGCGCCGAGCACCACCGTGGCGCCCGCGCGGGCGAGCCGTCGGGCGGTCGCGGCGCCAATGCCGCTGCTCGCGCCGGTGATGGCGACCACCTTGTCCTCGAGTGAGTCCATGGTTAACCTCCTGATTGAAGCGGACGAACTGTCCACTTCAGTTAATCGGACACTTTGTCCGTTTGCAAGGGGGGTCATGGCCGAACGTAGCGATGCGGCGCGCAACCGCGCGATGATCGTCGAGGCGGCGCGCGAACTGCTCGCCGAGCCGGGGGAGCTCAAGCTCAGCCTGGTCGCCCGTCGAGCCGGAGTGGGGCAGGGCACGCTCTACCGCCACTTCGCCACCCGCGACGAGCTGATTCGCGCCCTCTACGACCAGGAGATCGACGACTTGGTCGCGCTCGCGCACGAGCTGCTCGAGCAGTTCGCGCCCGACGTGGCGCTCGCGCGCTGGTTCGAGCAACTCGCGGCCTACGCCCGGGTCAAGCTGGGAGTGATCGCCGCCGTGGAAGCCTCGGTGTGGCAAGACATCTCGGCCCAGACCATGGGCAAGCTCGCCGAAGCTCTCACTGCGCTGCTCGACGCCGGCCGCGAACGGGGCGTGCTCCGCGCCGACGTCGACGCGCGGGACGTCATCCTGCTGTCGTGGTTCCTCGCCCACGTCGAGCACGACGAGTGGGACGACCGAACCCCGCGGCTGCTCAGCGTCCTGCTCGACGGGCTGAGAGTGGGGTAGGCGCGAAACGTAGGCGTGGACGGGCCAGTTATGGTTTTCGCCATGCGCGTCTACCTCGGCTCTGACCACGCCGGATACGAACTCAAGCAGGCCATCGTCGAACACCTCGAGTCCAGTGGCCACGAGCCCGTCGACTGCGGTGCCTTCGCCTACGACGCCGAGGACGACTACCCCGCCTTCTGCATCGCCGCGGCGGAGAAGACCCTCGCCGACCCCGACAGCCTCGGCATCGTCATCGGCGGTTCCGGCAACGGTGAGCAGATGGCGGCGAACAAGGTGCCCGGCATCCGTTGCGCCCTGGCGTGGAGCGTCGAGACGGCGTCGTTGGCGCGTCAGCACAACAACGCCCAGGTGATGAGCATCGGCGGCCGGATGCACACCGTCGCCGACGCGCTGACGTTCGTCGACGCCTTCCTCACCACCGCGTGGTCGGACGCGCCGCGCCACCAGCGCCGCATCGACATCATGTCCGAGTACGAGCAGACGCACGTCGCACCGCCGGTCCCGGGCGCCTAGCTCGTGCCCGAGGGGCACACCCTCCACCGCCTGGCGCGCCTGCACCAGAAGCGGTTTGGCGCGGCACCGGTCATCGTGACCAGCCCGCAGGGCCGCTTCGCCGACGCCGCCGAGGCGGTCAGCGGCCGGGTGCTGCGCACCGCCGACGCGTGGGGGAAGCACCTCTTCCATCACTACGAGGGCGGCGCGATCGTCCACGTCCACCTCGGGTTGTACGGCAAGTTCACCGAGCATCCCCTGCCGCTGCTCGACCCGGTGGGACAGGTGCGGATGCGGATGATCGGCGCCGAATACGGCACCGACCTGAGGGGCCCCACCGTCTGTGAAGTGATCCATCAGGGCGAGGTCGACGACATCGTCGCCCGACTCGGACCCGACCCGCTGCGTCGCGCCGCGGACGCCTCCCGCGCCTGGGTGCGGATCAGCAAGTCGCGCAGGGCGATTGGCGCGCTGCTGATGGACCAGAAGGTGATCGCCGGGGTGGGCAACGTCTACCGCAGCGAACTTCTCTTCCGTCACCGCATCGAGCCGCATCGACCCGGCACCCTGCTCACCGAGGATGAGTTCGACGCCGCGTGGACCGACCTCGTCGCCCTGATGAAGGTCGGCGTGAGCCGCGGGAAGATCATCACCGTCCGACCCGAGGACGACAAGGGGTTGCCCGGCCTCCGCGGCCGGCCGCGCAGCTACGTCTACCGGCGCACGGGGGAGCCGTGCCGAGTGTGCGGGACGCCGATTCGCACCGAGGTCATGGAGGCCCGCAACCTGTTCTGGTGTCCCACCTGCCAGGTGTAGCGGCCGGCGCCGCGCACCGCTGGCGCTTTGACGGGACAATCGGCGGGTGGAACTCATCCTCGTCGTCGTCGGCGCGATCGTCGTCACCGCCATCGCCCACCATCGAGGGCTCGAACCCGCGCTGATCATCGTCGTCATCGGCATCGCGGCGTCGTTCGTCCCGGGATTCGAGGCGCCCGAACTCGATTCGCACATCCTGCTGACGGTGGTGCTGCCGCCGCTGCTCTACTCGGCGTCGCTGACCTTCTCGTTCCCGACGTTCCTGCGCAACATTCGTCCGATCCTGGGTCTGGGCGTCGGCCTGGTCGTCGTCACTGCGTTCACGGTGGCGGCGGTGTCGGCCTGGCTCGTCGTGGTGCCGCTGACGTTTGGCACGGCCCTGATCCTCGGCGCGATCGTCGCCCCGCCCGACGCCGTCACCGCCGTCGCCGTGGGCCGCAAGCTGGGGTTGCCGAAGAAGGTGATGGCGATCCTCACCGGCGAAAGCCTCATCAACGACGCCGCCGCGCTGACGCTGTTCACCATCGCGGTGGCTCAGGTCGCGGGCAGTCACACCTTCATCGAGAACCCGTTCCTGCTGTTCGGGTACAGCGCGGTGCTCGGCCCAATCGTCGGCGCCGCCCTGGGCCTGGTGACGCTGTGGATCCGCAAGCGGCTGGCCAACCCCGGCCTGGAGACGGTGCAGGGTCTGGTGGTGCCCTTCGCGGCGTTCATCGCGGCCGAGGAGTTGCACGCCTCGGGCGTCCTGGCCGTGGTCGTCGCCGGCTTCGTCGTGGGCAACGGAACCCTCGGCGCGGGCTACCAGACGCGGTTGCAGGAGCGCTACGTCTGGAACTCGGTCGACGTGTTGTTGGAGGCCTTCGTCTTTGCCTACATCGGCCTGCACCTGCGGTTCGTGCTGGAGGACCTCCGCGAGGCGCACGAAGCACTCGGCGAGGTCGCGGTCGCCTCGCTGATCGTGCTGCTCATCGTGATGGCGATCCGGCCGCTGTCGGTGTTGATCATGTTCGGCCGGAGCAAGTTGTCGAGCCACGTGGAGAGCAGGCTCAGCGTGCCGGTTCCCGCCTCGGGCGGCCGGGGCGCCCTCGGGACCCGTCGCCGCGCCAAGCCGCCGGGCAAGTGGCGCTCCGTCATCGACCGCCGCTCGCTGAGTTGGCAGGAGAGCGTGGTCGTGTCGTGGACCGGCATGCGCGGGGTGGTGACGTTGGCCGCGGCGGCGGCGATTCCGGTGACGACGGCGGCGGGGGAGCCGTTCCCGGAGCGCGCGACCATTCAGGCCGTGGCGTTCGTCGTCAGCGTCGGCACGCTCCTGATCCAGGGCAGCACGCTGCCGTTCCTGATCAGCAAGCTGCACCTGTCGGAGGACTCGTCCGACTACGAGCGCGAGCAGACCCTGAAGGCCGAGCGCGTGGTGTACGAGGCGGCCGACGGCGTCCTCACCGAGTTCCGGGCGAATCCGCCCGAGGGCCTCGACCCACGGGTGCTGGCCGAGATCCGGAACACCATCGCGCGGCACTCGCAGGACGCCGACGAGATGCCCGACCCGGCGACCCACACCTTGCGTGCCGAGGTGTTCGCCGCGCTGTATCTGCAGGTGCTCCACGCGCAACGCGCCGCCCTGATCACCGAACGCGACGAAGGACGCATCGAAGACGAGGCGGCCCGCGCGATGCTCGAGCGGCTCGACCTCCAGGAGGCGGGAGTGTCGGCGCGGCTCGAAAGTCGCTTCTAATTCGGGCTGTTCGGTGGACGGCATTGCGCTGACCGGTCAGCTCGGCGACCTCGGTCAGCAACATCTCACGCCGATCCTTGGGAATGAGCTCATTCACCAAAGGCGTTGCGGGCGAGGACATGACCCCATCACCAGAAGGGGGTACGACAAAACTCGGCGCCGTCGGGGAGGGCGCCTCGCGCGCTAGCTAGAAGCCGCCGAAGTCCCCGCCGCCGCCGAAGTCGCCGCCCCAACCGCCGGAGTCGCCACCACCCCAGCCGCCGGAGTCGCCGCCGCCCCAACCACCGCCGGAGTCGCCGCCCCAGCCGCCGTCGCCACCACCGGTGTCGCCGTAGTCCTGGCCGCCCTGGTCGCCGCCGCCGTCGAGCTGGCCCTGATCGAGGCCGTCCTGATAGCCGTCGCCGTATCCGTTCTCGAAGCCTTGGGCGTCGTAGCCGACGCCGCCCATGCCGGAGAAGAGGGTGCTGAACAACAACACCGAACCGACGCCCCAGGCGCCCGCGACGAGCGCGGGCTTCCACCACGGCTCGGAGTACCAGCCGGCGGGCACGGGGCGCCCGGCGACGCGGCCGCCCGGGTAGTAGTTCGGGGTGCGCTCCGACGGCGCGGGCGAGGCTTCGATGTCGCGGCCCTCGAATTGCACACGGCGGGCTTCGGTTACGGTGCCTGCCGAGTTCTGCCCGGACAGGCTCTCGAGCTCCGGGCCGGGATCCATGTTCATCGCGACTCGCGCGGCCCGTACGTAGTACAGCCCCTCCATCGCGCTCTCCTTGGCCAGCTGCGCTTGCCGGGCGGTGGTGGCCTGCTCGATCTGCGATCCGGCCGCGGTGAAGCGCTCGGAGGCGTCGGCCAACGCCTGCTTGGAGGCGTCGTCGGTGCCGGTCAGGTTGATCACCTGACCGCCGAGGCGGTCGATCACGCGACGGGCGTCGGCCTTGGCGTCGTCCAGGGATGCGGCGTTGCGCTTGCCGGACGCCTTGGACGAGGCGATGACCCCGAAGGCGATCACGGCGACGAGGACCACGACAAGCAGCAGCAGAAAGCTGTTCATGGCGTTCAGCCTACCTACAGGAAACGGTGTCGAACCGGCCCCGATGAGGGCGTTCTCAGAATGAGCGCAGTCCGGCCTGGGCGCAGGCGGCGTCGTCCTCCGCGCTTGCCCCGCTGACGCCGACACCTCCGACGATGCGCCCGTCCGACACGATCGGCACACCGCCCCCGAAGATGACGAACCGGCCGCCGCCGTTGGCGTGCAAGCCGAACAATTCGCCACCCGGAGCGGCGAGAACGGCGAGTTCGGCGGTCGAGATGCTGTTGGCGACCGCGGTGTAGGCCTTGTCGACCGCCAGGACCGGGCCGGCGATCTCGGCGCCGTCCATCCGGCCGAAGGCCACCAGGTGACCACCCGAGTCGACGACGGCCGCCGACACCAGGATCGATCGTCTGGCGGCTTCGGCGTGCGCGGCGTCGACGATGCGGTGGGCGGTGGCGAGGTCGAGGGTCACCCGGTCATTCTGGCCCGCTCTTGGCGTTCCCGTCGCTCTTGCTCGCCGTGTCGTCGCCCGCGTTGGCGGCCGGCGGCGTCTCGGCCGCCGGAGTGGTCGGTTCCGAGCTGGCATCGTCGGGCTTCGGGCGGGTGGTGTTCTCGACGGCCGCCGGCTCGACCTTGTTGCCGCTCTTGATGACGTCGGCCGCCTCGGTCTTCTCGGCGTCCTTCTCCTTGGAGGTCTTCACGGGTTCGGTGTCGACCTTCAACGTGGACGTGGCGGTAACCTCCGGAGTCTTGCGCTGCGCTGGCCCGGTGGGAGTCGACGAAACGCTTTGAATCGCAGCCAGTTTCGGCGCCGGTTCCGCGACCGTTGCGGTGTGCGGTGGCGCGACCGCCGCGTCCGGGGTAATCGGCGGCAGCTCGTGTAGTGGCGTACCGATCAGCGGACCGCCGCCGAGGATGTGCTGCACCGCCACCACGACGGGGTTCTCGAAGACCCCGTTGACCAGACCGATGACGAGGGCATTGCCCTTGGCGGCGGCGATCAACCGGCGCTGCACGACGGCGATGGGTCCGCCGCGGTAGTCGGTGACCTCGTCGGGAAAGAAGTCGACGATCGCTTGTCTGGCACCGGGGTCGGTCGTCGCGTCGAGCAGCCGGTTCCGCACGACCTGGATGAGACCGCCGGTGACGAAGTCGCTGATGAACTGGTGCTGATCGGGGTCGGTGAACAGTTGCAGGAAGCGGTGGGCCTCGGACTGGTACACCCCGCCCTCGAAGAAGTCGTCGAGGATCTGGGTCTGGTCGGGGCTCTGCAGTCGGGAGGTGGCCTGCTTCTTGAGGACGCCGGCGATGCCGCCGTGGAAGAAGTCGCCGATCACCTCCTGCTGCTGCGGATCCTGGAACGAGAGGAGCAGCTGGCGGTAGATCGCGGTGGAGACGTTCGCCAACACCGGGGTGACGGCCGGGTCGAAGAGGGTGCTGACCGGCGGTGGTTGGACCACCTGCGCGACGTTGGTGACGGCGGCGGTAAGTGCGACTTCCGTGGCGCGGGCGACGCGAACGTCGTTGGGCGCCAACGGCGACGCGACGGCGGTCACCGACGCGACGGTCAGGGATGCGGCGACGAGGCCGACCCACCGTGACGGCGCGGTGCGACGATGGCGGGGTGTGCGTACCTGTGGTGGATGGCTCACGGTGGGCTCCCTCGCCGGCGATGTCAACAGTTGGTGACATGACCGTAGGACACGCCGGCGACGGTGTCAACGCTTGATGACTTGCGTCGGCCGAAGGGACGCCTCAGGTGACCGCGGCGAGGTGCTCGACGACGTCCCCGGCGCGTCGTCACGCCCCATCTCGATCGGCCGGAACGGAACGCTGATCACCGGCAGGGCGACCAACGGCCAGGACGCCAGCGTCCTGATCTTCGCCGAGGGTCCCATGGTGGCGGCAGTCCGTTTCAACGGCGCCGCAGGTGATCCCGTTCCGCTGGACCTGGTTACCGACTACGGCAAACAGCAAGACGCCAACATCCTCGCGGCCCTGGGCGCGTGAGGGTGCGAGACCTCTGGTCCCGTCGCTTGCGGTAGTGCTCGTCTTCGGCGTCCCTTCGACGCCGCCGACGACGGTGCGTGTCGACCCCTACGCGGCGGCGTCCCCGGCTCCGGTGCCGCCACCCGACTCGTTCGTACCAGCCGTGGTGGTCGACCCGGTACTTCCCGTCGTCGTGGTCCCCGGGGTGGTGGTCGTGGTGGTCGTCGTCGTGGTGCCCGTGCCCGTGGCTGGCGACTCCGTGCTGCCGCCGGGCACGGCCTTGTTGCCGTCGGACGTGACGATCGGATGCAAGCCGTCGTCGCTCGGCAGAGGGTGCGAGGTTGTCGTCGGCGGGTTGGACTTCGTGGTCGGGAGAGTGGACGTCGGAGCCGACGGCGACGAGGTGCCCACCGCGACGGTCGAGCTCGGAGTGGAAACGGACGCCGGGGTCGAGGTGGGCTCTGGAGTCGAGGTGGGCTCCGAAGTGGCGGGAGACGTCGGCGCCGTCGACTGGTCGTCGGCCACCAGCGACAGCCGCGCCGGAGAACTCTGAATCTTCGGCGCGGCCGATGGCGCGGGCGACGCGGGCACCAGGTTGCCAAGCGGGTCGGGCAGCGCAGTGGGTGCGGTGCCGCCCGAGAGCAAATTGGTCACGCCCTGACTGATCGCACCGGGCATGCCGAGTAGTGCCGCGATGACGTTCTGCGGGGGGATGATCAGCGAGAACGGCACGGGTGCCGCCGGATTGGCGTTCACCCGATCGGTGTAACCCATGTCGACCAGCAGGCGCAGCACCGGCTCGACGGCGCTGATGAACGGTTCCGTGAAGGGCGTGAGCCCGGTCTGCGTCGACAATTCCCGCAGTGGTCCGAGCAACGGAAGGGCCCGGTAGTAGAGGACGTAGGTGTCGGTCGAGTCGGTCCCGTCGACCGTGTGGTGCACCGTCGTCACGTAGGCGGGTGTAGTCCCAGGGACGTCGGGGTTGTAGGCCTCGTCGGGATGTGAATACCGCAGCGCCAGAACGGTGTTGAGAAGTGACAGCGGATTGAAGTACGCCGGAAAGTCGCCGTAGGGGTCGTACTCGTTGGCGACGTAGGTCGTGTCGTACCGTGTCGCCTGGCCGGCACCCATCGCGTCGACGAGGCCGGGGACGGGGATCCCGGGGAAGCGTTGGAAGATGCCGCCGTTGGGCGCGAAGGGATTTGCGATCTGGACGAAGCTGAGCTGATCGGCCGACGGGGCGTCGGACGGGTCGAGCTGCTGCAGGTTGCGGCGCTCCTGCTCGACGGCCAGCGTCCCGGCCGAATAACCCACGACGATGATCGACGGCTCGGCGCCGTAGGTGTCGACGATCAGCGCGTGCAGCAGCGGAGTGCCCGCATCCCGGCTGGCGGCCAGATTGAGACCGGAGTCGTACTGCAAACCGGCGTACTGGTAGCCCTTGGGCACGACCGTCGCGTTCAGCTTGGGTGGCACCCGAACGCCGGTGTTGTCGCCGAGTCCGCCGACGCCGATCACGGTGTTGGCCAGTTCGACCATGGAACTCATGGCCGTGGTGTTGGTCGCGTGGCCCGCGACCAGCGCGCCGGAGATGCCTGCGGCGGCCACGCCTACCAACGTGGCCTTGCGAGCGCCGTGCGCCTTCGACTTCCGATGCTTTGCCATGAGTCCCCCCCGAAGCGCTAACGGCGCGTCATTGCGTCCGCGTGGGACGGTACCCGGATAGCTGCCATCATGGCTACATTTTGGCGATCGGATCGTCGTCTAGCGCGTCCTTCGCACGTCTCGACGGCGCCAATGTCGGAGCGGGCGACGGGAATCGAACCCGGGTAGCCAGTGTGGACGCCAGGCCTGTGCCGCGCGCCATGTCCTCGCAGGCGCACTCTGCACCCTGAGATCGGGCCTGAGGAGGGGAAGCGGTGCACGTCGTTCATGCCCAATGCTCATGGGCATGAGTAGCACCGACAACGCGCGGCGCGACCGTCTCGACGAACGCTCGTTTCGTCTGGGCGCCGGGTTCAAGGAACGGGAACGCGAGCAGGTCCTCGAAGTGCTGTCCGCGCTGGGTCCACATCTGGCCAGGTGGGACCCGAGCGAGGTCGAAGTCGACGTGTCCGTGCACGAGCGCGGCGGTAAGGAGCAGCGCGTCACGCTCCGCGCGCTTCTGCCGGGCTGCCCGCCGGTCGTAGCCGTTGGATACGACGCGGATCTCGTGCGGGCTCTCGCCGAAGCCAAGAGGGACCTGATCACTCAGATCGATCGCCAGAAGGCGGAGCGAGAACCCAAGCGCAACCGTCAGCTGCGGCGCGACACCATCCGCCGCCCGGGGTCTAGCGCGGGCGCGGGGTCATGAGCGAGCACGGCCGGCCGGCGACGCTGACTCCGGACGAGCTCGCCCTTCTCGAGGCCGAGCTGGAAAGGCTGAAGCGGCAGCGCGAGCGCGTGGCGGGGGACCTCGACAGCATCCGGGATACGGTCGGCGACCTCGTCGACGCCGATGCGGCGGACCAGATTGCCCTCGCCGACGAGCTGACCGAGATCGACGAGCGGATCGCCGAACTCAACTGGCATCTGCATGGAGGGCCACCCGAGTCCGAGGTGCCGGGAGCACTGCCGGACGGCACCGAGGTGACGCTGCGCTTCCCAAATGAGGAGCTCGTCCACCTGCGGGTGGTCGCGATCGTCGGCGACGTGCCGGTCGTGGACGAGCAGGCGATGTCGCCGGACAGCCCGATGGGGCTCGCGCTGGCAGGCCACCAGCCAGGGGACGTCGTGACGTTCGAGACGCCGCACGGAACACAACAGGTGGAGCTGGTGGCGGTCCGGTACCCCGGCTGATTCGGTACCCCGACCAAGGAGTGTCGCGGGACCGCGAGAGCCGCCGAACCGATGTTCGACGGCCTCCGCGCGGGTACCTGTGGAGCGGGCGACGGGAATCGAACCCGCGTAGCTAGTTTGGAAGACTAGGGCTCTACCATTGAGCTACGCCCGCGTTAGCACTGCACGGGAGACTGTACCGGCGACGACGTATTCAAATCCAATTGATGCCCGCGCAAGGCCAGCCCGTAGTATTCCGACCGCAGTGAAGCACGGGGTGTAGCGCAGCTTGGTAGCGCATCCGCTTTGGGAGCGGAAGGCCGCAGGTTCAAATCCTGTCACCCCGACCGGAACGTCGACACCCGTCGAAGAAGACACAGACATGCAAGGAGTAACGCCGTGAAGAGCACCGTCGAGAAGTTGAGCCCGACCAGGGTTCGCATCAACGTGGAGGTGCCGTTCACGGAACTGCAGCCCGACTTCGACCAGGCATTCAAGGAGCTGGCCCGGACCATCCGGATGCCGGGATTCCGCCCGGGCAAGGTTCCGGTGAAGCTGCTGGAGTCAAAGATCGACAAGCAGGCGATGCTTGACCAGGTCGTCGGCGAGGCCGTCCCGGCCCGCTACAGCGAGGCCATCGCGAGCGCCGAGGTGCAGCCCCTGGGGCAGCCCGAGATCGAGGTCACCAGCAAGGAGTACGGCGGCGACCTGACGTTCACCGCCGAGGTTGACGTCCGGCCCGAGATCACGCTGCCCGACCTGTCGGCGTTGGCCTTCACCGTCGACGCCATCGAGGTGTCCGACGACGAGGTCGACACCGAGCTGCAGAACCTGCGCGCCCGCTTCGGCACGCTCACCGGCGTGGACCGTCCCGCCCAGGACGGCGACTTCGTCTCCATCGACCTGTCGGCCACCGTCGACGGCGAGGACGTCGAGGAAGCCAAGACCGAGGGCCTGTCCCACGAAATCGGATCGGGCAACCTGATCGAGGGCCTCGACGACGCGATCAAGGGCCTCTCGGCCGGGGAGAGCAAGGTGTTCACCACCAAGCTCGTCGCGGGCACGCACGCCGGCGAAGAGGCCGAGGTGACCGTCAAGGTCGTCTCGATCAAGGAACGCGAGCTTCCCGAGCCCGATGACGAATTCGCCCAGCTGGCAAGCGAATTCGACACCATCGACGAGCTGAAGGCGAGCCTGGTCGACCAGGTCAAGCAGGCCAAGCGCATCGGTCAGGCCGAGCAGATCCGCGACAAGGCGCTGGAGACCCTGCTCGAGCAGGTCGAGGTGCCCCTGCCCGAGGCCATCGTCCAGGCTCAGGTCGACGACACCGTGCACAACGCGATCCACGGGCTCGACCACGACGAGGCGAAGTTCGCCGAGGCGCTGGAGGCCGAGGGCAGCACCCGCGAGGAGTTCGACGCCGACAACCGCTCAAACGCTGAGAAGGCCGTCAAGACCCAGCTGTTGATGGACGCCGTCGCCGACCAGCTCGACATCCAGGTCGGCCAGAACGACCTCACCGAGCGTCTGGTGCTGATGTCGCGGCAGTACGGAATCGAGCCGCAGCAGCTGCTGCAGGTGTTGCAGCAGAACAACCAGCTGCCCACCATGTTCGCCGACGTCCGCCGCGGCCTGACCATCGCCGCCGTCGTGCACGGGGCGTCCGTCACCGACTCCGAGGGCAACGAGGTCGACACGACCGAGTTCTTCGGGCCGACGACCCCGATCGAGGTCGACGCCGCCGACGACGCTGACGAGGCCGAGGACTCTGCCGACGAGGCCGTGGAAGCCGACGAGGCCGACGAGGCCAAGTAACCCCGAAGTGACGCTGTGAGCGAACTCCCCCCTCTCGGGGAGTGCTCACCGCGCAGCTTTGGTTAGTGTCAGTGAACGAGTACGCAAACTCGAGAAAGCAGGTATTCCAGCCGTGACTGACATGCGTTCGGGCGCGTCGGGGCTCAACCTCACCGACTCCGTCTATGAGCGGTTGCTGGCCGAGCGAATCATCTTCCTGGGCACCCAGGTCGACGACGACATCGCCAACCGGCTGTGCGCGCAGATTCTGCTGCTGGCCGCTGAGGACCCCAGCAAGGACATCAACCTCTACATCAACTCACCCGGCGGATCGGTGACCGCGGGCATGGCGATCTACGACACGATGGTGCTCGCACCGTGTGACGTGGCCACCTACGCCATGGGTCTGGCCGCGTCGATGGGCGAGTTCCTGCTCGCCGCGGGCACCAAGGGCAAGCGCTACGCCCTGCCGCACGCGCGGATCATGATGCACCAGCCCAGCGCGGGCATCGGCGGCAGTGCCGCCGACATCGCGATCCAGGCCGAGCAGTTCGCGTTGACGAAGAAGGAAATGAACCGGCTCAACTCCGAGTTCACCGGTCAGACGCTCGAGCGCATCGAGACCGACGCCGACCGCGACCGCTGGTTCACCGCCCCCGAGGCGCTGGAATACGGCTTCGTCGACCACATCATCACCCACGCCAACTTCAACGGGAGTGCCTCATGACGCAGCCCCACGGCGGTGCCGTGAATCCGATCCAGGCGCGCTACATCCTTCCGTCGTTCATCGAGCACTCCAGCTTCGGCGTCAAGGAGTCCAACCCGTACAACAAGCTCTTCGAGGAGCGCATCATCTTCCTCGGCGTGCAGGTCGACGACGCGTCGGCGAACGACATCATGGCGCAGCTGCTGGTGCTGGAGTCGCTCGACCCCGATCGCGACATCACCATGTACATCAACTCACCCGGTGGCTCGTTCACCTCGTTGATGGCGATCTACGACACCATGCAGTACGTGCGCGCCGACATCCAGACGGTGTGCCTCGGCCAGGCGGCGTCGGCCGCGGCCGTGCTGCTCGCCGCGGGCACGCCCGGCAAGCGGATGGCTCTGCCCAACGCACGCATCCTGATCCACCAGCCCGCCGTCGGCGGGGCGATCCAGGGCCAGGTCTCCGACCTGGAGATCCAGGCCGCCGAGATCGAGCGCATGCGCACGCTGATGGACACGACGCTCGCCCGCCACACGGGCAAGGACGCCGCGGTCATCCGCAAGGACACCGACCGCGACAAGATCCTCACTGCTGCCGATGCCAAGGAATACGGCATCATCGACACGGTCCTGGAGTACCGCAAGCTCTCGGCTCAGCCGGCCTGACGCACGCCGTGGTGCGATCCGAAGTCTGCTTCGGATCGCACCGCGGGGGCGCGCGTACCGTGGTTCCGGGACGACCCCTCACCGATTGCGTTGACGACACGCCAACGACGTGAGCGCGTTCCGGGGGACCACAGCACACGGCAGGGGATATGTTCTCCCTCGACACAGATGAATACCAACGGCGCTATTCGGCTTTATCGGTCGCACGGCGCCGGAAGGTACGGGTAGCGTCGGGAGAAACCCCGAGGTGATCTTGCACACCGAGACAAACCGACGGCGATCAGGAAAGTAGGGCCGCAGGGACAATGGCACGCATCGGAGACGGCGGCGATCTGCTGAAGTGCTCGTTCTGTGGAAAGAGCCAAAAGCAAGTCAAGAAGCTCATCGCGGGCCCAGGCGTGTACATCTGCGACGAGTGCATCGACCTCTGCAACGAGATCATCGAAGAAGAACTGGCCGACGCCGACGACGTCAAACTCGACGAGCTGCCCAAGCCGGCCGAGATCCGAGAGTTCCTCGAGGGTTACGTCATCGGGCAGGACACGGCCAAGCGCACCCTCGCGGTCGCGGTCTACAACCACTACAAGCGCATTCAGGCGCAGGAGAAGTCGCGCGACTCGCGTGCCGAGCCGGTCGAGTTGGCCAAGTCCAACATTCTGATGCTCGGTCCCACCGGCTGCGGCAAGACCTACCTGGCGCAGACTCTGGCCAAGATGCTCAACGTGCCGTTCGCGATCGCCGACGCCACCGCGCTGACAGAGGCCGGCTACGTCGGCGAGGACGTCGAGAACATCCTGCTGAAGCTGATCCAGGCCGCCGACTACGACGTCAAACGCGCCGAGACCGGCATCATCTACATCGACGAGGTCGACAAGATCGCCCGCAAGAGCGAGAACCCGTCGATCACCCGCGACGTGTCGGGTGAGGGCGTTCAGCAGGCGCTGCTGAAGATCCTCGAGGGCACGCAGGCGTCGGTGCCCCCGCAGGGTGGCCGCAAGCATCCGCACCAGGAATTCATCCAGATCGACACCACGAACGTGCTGTTCATCGTGGCCGGTGCGTTCGCGGGGCTGGAGCGCATCGTCTCCGACCGCGTGGGCAAGCGCGGTCTGGGCTTCGGTGCCGAGGTGCGCAGCAAGGCCGAGATCGACACCCAGGACCACTTCGCCGAGGTCATGCCCGAGGATCTGATCAAGTTTGGTCTGATCCCCGAGTTCATCGGCCGTCTGCCGGTCGTCGCGTCGGTGACCAACCTGGACAAGGAATCCCTGGTCACCATCCTGTCCGAGCCCAAGAACGCGCTGGTCAAGCAGTACAGCCGGCTGTTCGAGATGGACGGCGTGGAGTTGGAGTTCACCCCCGACGCCCTCGACGCGATCGCCGACCAGGCGATCCATCGCGGCACCGGTGCCCGCGGTCTTCGCGCCATCATGGAGGAAGTCCTGCTGCCGGTGATGTACGACATCCCCAGCCGCGACGACGTCGCCAAGGTGGTCGTCACCAAGGAGACCGTCGAGGACAACGTCCTGCCGACGATCGTGCCGCGCAAGCCGCCGCGCGCGGAACGGCGTGAGAAGAGCGCCTAGCCCCTTCAGACAGCAGTCAGGGTCGTGAATCCGAGTGATTCACGACCCTGACTGCTGTCTGGGGACTACTCGGTGGCCTGATTCCACTCGTAGGACAGGAACTTTCCGTCCAGCGTCACCACCACGCGGTCGCCGCCGGGATGCGGCTTCTTCGCGACGTCGACGCTGAAGTTGATGGCACTCATGATGCCGTCGCCGAACTGCTCGTGGATGAGTTCCTTGATCGCCCCGCCGTACACCGACAGCGCCTCGTAGAACCGGTAGATGGTCGGGTCGGTGGGCACCGCGGTCTCGAATCCGCCGCGCAACGGGACGGCCGCCAGCACGGGGATTGCCGCGTCGTCGAGGTCGAGCAGCGCGGCCAGGACGGTGCCGACCTCGGGCGGGATCGGGTGCTGGCCGAGCAACGCCGCAGTGGTCCACACGACCGGGCGGTCGACCGCGTCGGCGAGTTGCTGCCACGTCAGGCCCTTGGCGAGGCGCGCCGCGATGATCTGCTGGGTGATCTCGTCTCTGGTCATGTGCCCAGGGGATCACAGATGCGACGGGCGCGCAGAGGCTCCGAGGCGACGTTCGGCGACGACCTCGTCGACCAGTTCGGCGATCGAGCTGACGCCGTCCCGACGGGCATAGGCGCACTGCAGGTTTCGCGCGGCATCCCGGTAGGTGTCGTCGCCGACGATCTGGCGCACGGCACGCTTGACCATGGCGGCGGTGGGCACGCCGGTGTGCAGGTTTACCCCGACGCCGAACCACTCGACGCGGGCCGCGACCTCCGGCTTGTCCTCGGTGTTGCCGGCGACGACGAGGGGCACACCGGCCGTCAGCGCGCGTTGCACGGCCCCGTACCCGCCGTTGGTCACCATGACGTCGACCGAGGGAAGAAGGACGTCGTGCGGGATGAACTCTGCGGCAAACGTGTTCGGCGGCAACGGATGCCGGAGCTCGCTGACGGGTCGCCCGCCGGTGGTCACCACGACGGTGACGTCCTCGTCGGCGAGCGCCTCGATGGTGGGCTCGATCAGTCTGCTCAGATCGCCGTTGTCGACGGTGCCCTGGGTGACGTGGACGACGGGCCGCTCGGCGGCCAACTCCCGCCACCAGGCCGGTGCGACGAAGCCGTCGGCCGGCAGCGGATTGACCGCACCGACGAAGCGGACGTGCTCGGGCAGGTCGCTGCGGTGGTATTCGAATTCCGGGACCGTGGGGACGATCACCCGGTCGGCGAGAATGGCCGAATCAAGCACGAAGACCGGCAGTTTCGGGTGTCCAAGCGCCGTGAGCATGGTGTCGGCAGCGCGGTGCGATCGGCGCAGCAGTTGCTTCTGCGCCACCAGGTTGAGGACGCGGTTACGCAGCCGACCCGTGAGTCCAATGTGTGGCGAGATCCCGGTGCCCCCAGGTGCGGTGTCCCGGCTGGAGAGGAACAACGGCGACGTGGAATAGGTCAGCACCGGTGGCCGCGCCGCAGGATCACCGAGCAGCATCGGCAGGATGCCGAGGAAGAAGGCGTCGGCCAGGATCACGTCGAACCGGGTGGCTGCCAGCAGTTCGTCCAACGCCGAAGTCTGAAGCGGCATGGGCCGCACGAAGACGTGTTCGACGTCGAAGTTCAGCCGGGCCGCACCCGAGGTCTCGGCGCGTCCGGGCAGGTCGTCGAGCGAGCCGGCCTGGTCGGCGGCGAAGGGCAGCGCGCGCGCCGCCGCTCCCGTCGCGCGCACCTGGTCGGCGAACCGCCCCGAGGTGAGGAAGGTGACGCTGTGTCCCCGTCTCACCAACCCGCGGGCCACGTTGAGCAGCGGGGACACGTGTCCAACGTGCGGGCATGCGGCGATCAGTACTTCTGCCATGGTGATGGCTCCCTCGTGACGTGTAGTGCGTGCATCGACTGGGTCGATGCTTCACGACGAGGGGCGTCGGAGCTTGAAGCTTGGCTGGAGATCGGGTGGAGATCAGTGCTTGACGCGATCCTGGCGGGTGTAGACGTTCATCGACTGGCCGCGTAAGAACGCGACCAGGGTCAGGCCGGCCTGCGCGGCCAGGTCGACGGCGAGCGAGGACGGTGCCGAGACCGCGGCGAGCACGGGAATGCCTGCCATGACGGCCTTTTGGGTCAGCTCGAACGACGCGCGGCCACTGACCAGCAGGACGGTTCCGGTCAGGGGGATGCGGTGGTTCTCCACCGCCCACCCGATGACCTTGTCGACGGCGTTGTGCCGGCCGACGTCCTCTCGGACGACGAGCATCGTGCCGTCGGCGTCGAACAGTGCCGCACCGTGCAAACCGCCGGTGGTGGCGAAGATGCGCTGTGCACTGCGGAGTTGGGTGGGCATGGCGGACAACGTCTCCGACGCGACGACGGTGGGATCGTCACCGGGGGAGTGCTGACTGATCAGCCGGATGGCGTCGATGGAGCCCTTGCCGCAGACACCGCACGACGACGTGGTGTAGAAGTTGCGGGTCACGTCGAGGCTGGGCGTCGGCACGCCGGCCCCCAGCGTCACGTCGAGCACGTTGTAGGTGTTCATGCCGTCCTCGCCGGCGCCGCGGCAGTACTGGACGGCGAGGATGTCGGCGCGCTTGCCGATCACGCCCTCGGTGAGCAGAAATCCCTGCGCCAGTTCGACGTCGGATCCCGGCGTGCGCATCGTCACGGTGATCGCGGTGCCGTTGACGCGGATCTCCATGGGCTCCTCGACGGCGAGCGTCTCGGGCCGGGCGGTGGCGCCGTCGGCGGTGAGATGGCTGGCCCGGCGGCGGGCGGTGACCCTACCCACGGGCTTCCAGTCGAATCTGTACGGCCTTGGAGACCGGGGTGTTCGAGCGGGCCGCCACGTGGTCCAGCGCGACCAGCGAGTTGGTCTCGGGATAGTAGGCCGCCGCGTTTCCGACCGGTGTCGAGTATCCGACGATCAAGAAGTCCTCGGCCCGGCGCTCCTCGACGTCGCCTGCGGCGGTGGTGAATTCGGACACCAGGTCGACGCGCTCGCCGTCGGTGAAGCCGAGGGACGCGATGTCGGCCGGGTTGACGAACACCACCCGACGGCCGCCCTTCACCCCGCGGTAGCGGTCGTCGAGCCCGTAGATCGTGGTGTTGTACTGGTCGTGGCTGCGCAGGGTCTGCAGGATCAGGCGACCCTCCGGCACGGGTATCCACTCCAGTGGGTTGACCGCGAAGTTGGCCTTGCCCGTCGTGGTGGGGAATTCGCGGGAATCGCGCGGCGGATTGGGCAGCTGAAACCCGTCGGGCTGGCGGACCTGGCGGTTGTAGTCGGCGCAGCCGGGCACCACCGCCGCGATGGCGTCGCGCACCCGGTCGTAGTCGGCCTGGAACGCCTCCCACGGCACCGGGTGATCGGCGCCAAGCACGGCGCGGGCCAGCTGGCTGACGATGGCGACCTCGCTGCGGACGTGCTCGCCGGGGGGTTGCAGGCTGCCGCGGGACAGATGCACCATGGACATCGAATCCTCAACGGAGACTTGCTGTTTGACACCGGACTGCAAGTCCTTGTCGGTGCGGCCCAGCGACGGCAGGATCAGGGCCGTGCGCCCGTGCGTCAGGTGACTGCGGTTGAGCTTCGTCGACACCTGCACCGTCAGCGAGCAACTGCGCAGCGCCGCCTCGGTGACCTCGGTGTCCGGGGTCGCCATCGCGAAGTTGCCGCCCATGCCCATGAACACCGACGCCCGGCCGTCGCGCATGGCGCGGATGGCGTCGACGGTGTCCATGCCGTGCTTGCGGGGGCTGACGATGCCGAACTCGGAATCCAGTGCCTGCAGGAAGGTTTCGGGCATCTTCTCCCAAATGCCCATGGTGCGGTCGCCCTGGACGTTGGAGTGTCCGCGCACCGGGCACACCCCGGCGCCCGGCTTGCCGATCATGCCGCGCATCAGCAGCAGATTGGTGAGTTCGGAGATCATGGACACGGCGTGGCGGTGCTGCGTCAACCCCATTGCCCAGCAGGCGACGGTGCGGTCGGAGGCGATCAACATCTGGGCCACGCGTTCGAGCTGACTGCGGTCGACGCCCGTGGCCTCGAGCACCTCGTCGAGGTCGACGGCGCGGGTCTGCGCCTCGTAGGCCTCGAAGTTGGCGCAGTGTTCGGCGACGAAGGCGCGGTCGACCACCGTGCCCGGCGCCAGATCGTCGGCCTCCAGCAGCAGCCGGCCGAGCCCGGCGAAGAGTGCCATGTCGCCGCCGAGGCGGATCTGGACGAACTCGTCGGCGATGCCGATGCCGTGGCCGATGACCCCGTGCACCGTCTGCGGGTCCTTGAAGCGCATCAGACCCGCCTCGGGCAGCGGGTTGATCGCGATGATCTTGGCGCCGTTCTCCTTGGCCTTCTCCAGCACCGAGAGCATGCGCGGATGGTTGGTGCCGGGATTCTGCCCCGCGATGAGGATGACGTCGGCCTTCTCGAGGTCCTCGACGGTCACCGAGCCCTTGCCGATGCCGATCGACTCGGTCAGCGACGTCCCCGAGGACTCGTGGCACATGTTCGAACAGTCCGGCAGGTTGTTGGTGCCGAAGCTGCGGACCAGCAGTTGGTAGAGGAACGCCGCCTCGTTGCTGGTGCGCCCCGAGGTGTAGAAGACGGCCTCGTCCGGGCTGGCGAGGGCGTTGAGGTGCTGGGCGATCACGTGATACGCGTGGTCCCAGCTGATGGGCCGGTAGTGGTCGTCGCCCTCGCGCAGGATCACCGGGTGGGTGAGTCTGCCCTGCTGGCTCAGCCAGTACTCGGGACGCTCGGACAGGTCGGCCACCGAATGCCGCGCGAAGAAGTCCGGGGTGACGACGCGCTTGGTCGCTTCCTCGGCGACCGCCTTCGCGCCGTTCTCGCAGAACTCGGCGAACTTGCGGCCACCGTGCTCCTCGGGCCACGCGCAACCCGGGCAGTCGAAGCCCTTGCGCTGGTTGAGTCGGACCAGCGCCGCCGCCGTACGCAGCGGACCCATCGACGTGACGCCGCGCTGCAGCGAGACCATCACGGCCTTCACCCCGGCCGCCTCGTGCTCCGCTCCGGTGGTGGTCACGGAGTGTTCGTCGTACTTCACCGCAATGTCGCGGCTCACGTCACGACCCGTCATCCGACGCCGAATACCCATGACTCCAATCTAGGCCGGTGGTTCCACGATCTGTACGAGGCCGCCGGAAACGCCCGCGACGAACAACCGTCCGGTGGTGGCGTCCACGCCGAGGGTGTACGGATTCTGCACCGTCGCAACGCGCGCGACTTCGCGGGGCGTGTCGGTCGCCATGTCGTAGCCGACGACCTCGTTGGTGGCCGACGACGCGACCCACAGCCGGTCACGCGTCGGGTCGTAGGCGATGCCGTAGGGCGCCCCGGCCTGGGGCACGCTGGCCACCTCCTTCGGTTCGGTGCTGAACACGCGCACCGCGTTCCCTCGGGTGTCGGCCGCGACGTACCGACCGTGCTTGTCCGCGACCAGGTGGGTCGGGCCCTCGCCGGCCGGCGTGGAGCCCACGATCGTCAGCTTGTCGGCGTCGTAGACGGTGAGATCGTTCTTGCGGACGTCGAGCATGCCCATCAGGTTGCCGACGGGCGCCATGCCCGCGGGTTGCACGCTGTCGGTGAACACCTTGACGATGTCGTCGCCGCGGATGACGGTCGTCGTCCCGCCGTGCTCGTTGGCGACGAACACGCTGCCGTTCGGTGCCTCGGCGGCGTCGTGGGGAACGGTGCCGGTGATGATCTGCGGTTCGGCGGTGCCACCCGGCAGGTCGACGCGGACCAGGGCGTTGGCGCTCTCCACGGGCACCAGCACGGGGCCGCCGGGTTTGGCCAGCTGGAGGTGTCGCACGGCGCCAGGGAGGGGGACCCTCTTGGTCACCTCGCCGGTGTCGGCGTTCATCAGCACCAACTCGTAGGGGTTGCGCTTGGCGACGGCGACCGTGCGGGTCACCGCGTCGACGACGACTCCTTCGGGGGCGTCGCCGACGGGCACCATCAGACCCGGCGGGGTGGTCGCCGGCACCGGTGCCTGGCCGGGTTCTGCCGGTGGCGGCAGGGCGTCGGCCGGTGGACGGGTGCCCTCGGTCGGGACGCCCGTCGGCAGCAGGCCGGTGGTGGTCGGCGTGGTCTGGCTGGCCGTCGGCGCGGGTGGAGCGCCCCCGCAGCCGGCTAGCAACGCGACAGCCGACACCGACGCCAGGAGCATTCTCATGGAGTCCTGCCTACCCGTCGGTGCCGACCGTGGGCCTCGTGGCGGCCAACGGTAAGAATTCCGCCACCAGACCCGTCGTTGCTGAAACTGGACGACGCCGCCGAAAGGGACCACTCCCGGGTGCCCGCCTTCTGTCGGTGACGCCGGCGTAACAGTCCTGGAACAACGCGTTCCTACTGTGGGCCGGTCAGTCCGCGAACCAGTTGCGGACGCGCGCGGAAGAGGAACTCCATTGAGCGGAAACGCGGTCCGTCTGCAGGCGATCAACAACGTCGAGGCCTACGTGCCTCCTGCGATCAGCTTCGACCCCACCGAGGCGCCCGGTGAGATCTGGGGCGCCAACGTCTTCACCCTGGCCGAGATGCGGTTGCGCCTGCCGAAGGCGGCGTACAAGTCCGTGGTGGCCACCATCGAGAAGGGTGCGAAGCTCGACCCCGCCATCGCCGACTCCGTGGCCTCGGTCATGAAGGACTGGGCGCTGTCGAAGGGGGCCACCCACTACGCCCACGTCTTCTACCCGATGACCGGCCTCACCGCCGAGAAGCACGACAGCTTCCTCGAGCCCGTCGGTGACGGCCAGACGCTGGCCGAGTTCGCCGGCAAGACCCTCATCCAGGGCGAGCCGGACGCGTCGAGCTTCCCGTCGGGTGGCCTGCGCAGCACCTTCGAGGCCCGCGGCTACACCGGGTGGGACGTCACCAGCCCGGCGTACATCCTGGAGAACGCCAACGGCAACACCCTGTGCATCCCGACGGTGTTCGTCTCGATGACCGGTGAGGCGTTGGACTACAAGACGCCTCTGTTGCGTAGCCAGCAGGCGATGGGCACCCAGGCCGAGCGCATCCTGAAGTTGTTCGGCCACGAGGACTTCGACCACATCGTGTCGTTCTGCGGTCCGGAGCAGGAGTACTTCCTCGTCGACCGGCACTTCTTCCTGGCCCGTCCCGACCTGATCAACGCCGGCCGTACCCTGTTCGGCGCCAAGCCGCCCAAGGGCCAGGAGTTCGACGACCACTACTTCGGCGCGATCCCCGACCGCGTGCTCGGCTTCATGATGGACACCGAGCGTGAGCTGTTCAAGCTCGGCATCCCGGCCAAGACCCGCCACAACGAGGTTGCGCCAGGGCAATTCGAGATCGCGCCCATGTTCGAACGGGCCAACATCGCCGCCGACCACCAGCAGCTGCTGATGACGACGTTCAAGTCCATCGCCAAGAAGCACGGCATGGAATGCCTCTTCCACGAGAAGCCGTTCGCCGGTGTCAACGGGTCGGGCAAGCACGTCAACTTCTCGCTCGGCAACGCGCAGTTCGGCAGCCTGCTGGTGCCGGGTGACACGCCGCACGAGAACGCGCAGTTCCTGGTCTTCTGTGCCGCGGTCATCCGCGCGGTGCACAAGTTCGCCGGCCTGCTGCGGGTCTCGGTCGCCTCGGCCACCAACGACCACCGCCTCGGCGCCAACGAGGCGCCGCCCGCGATCATCTCGATCTTCCTCGGTGACCAGCTGGCCGACGTGTTCGATCAGATCGCCAAGGGCGCGGCGACGTCGTCCAAGGGCAAGGGCACCATGATCATCGGCGTGGACACCCTGCCGGTGCTGCCGACCGATCCCGGCGACCGCAACCGCACCAGCCCGTTTGCGTTCACCGGCAACAGGTTCGAGTTCCGCGCGCCGGGTTCGGGTCAGACCATCAACGTGCCGATGATCATCCTGAACACCATCATGGCCGACTCGCTGGACTACATGGCGACGTGGCTGGAGAAGGCCGTCGGCGACGGCGAGGACTTCGACATGGCGGTGCAGAAGCTGCTCACCGAGATCATCACCGAGCACGGCGCCGTGGTGTTCAACGGCGACGGCTACTCCGACAACTGGCAGACCGAGGCTGCGGCACGTGGGTTGCCCAACCTCAAGACGACGCTCGACGCCATCCCCGAGTTGGGCAAGCCGGAGGCGATCGCGGTCTTCGAGAAGTACGGCGTCTTCAACGCGCGCGAGCTGCACAGCCGCGAAGAGGTGCGCTACGAGACCTACGTGCTGACGGTCAACGTCGAGGCGAAGCTGACGCTGGAACTGGGGTCGACGGTGATCTTGCCTGCGGCAGTTCGCTATCAGACCGAGTTGGCGTCCAACGTGGCCACCCTCAAGGCGGCGGGCGTCGAGCCCGACACCACATTGCTGGAGATGGTCTCCACGCCGATCTCGGAGCTGACGGGTGCGTTGGCCGCGCTCAAGACGGCGATGGCCGCCCACGGTGGCGACACCGCCGCCGAGGAGGCCGCACACGCGCAGAGCCTGCTGGGTCTGATGGACGCGGTCCGTGCGGCCGCCGACACGCTGGAAGGCATTGTGGCCGACGATCTTTGGCCGCTGCCGACCTACCAGGAGATGCTCTACATCCTCTGATCGATCCCGACGAAACGGGGCACCTTCTGCGGAAGGTGCCCCGTTTTGCACGAGCCACCGAATCTCAACCATTCGAATGATGTGCCGCGGTCGCGACGGTGCTTGTCTGGCAGGAGTCCAGACGCACACGGAAGGGACGGGACGATGTCAGACGAACAACAGAACGTCGAGCTGGTCAAGAAGGGGTATGACGCCTTCGCGGCCGGCGACGTAGAACAGCTCATGAGCCTGCTCGACGACAACGTCGAATGGGTCCAGCCCGGTGGAAGCACGATCAGCGGGACCTACCACGGCAAGGGTGAACTCGGAGGGCTGCTCGCGCGGATGGCCGAGAAGTCGGCGACGGTGACGCCGACCCGATTCGTCGCCGACGGCGACACCGTGATCGTGATCGGCGACGTCAGCCTCGACGGCGAGACCAGTCAGGGCGTCAACGTGTACACGATCCGCGACGGCAAGACCGTCCAGGTCCATGTATACGGCGACACGGCCATGCTGGAGCGCCACTACGGCAAGAAGCAGGTCTCGACCGGCTAGCTGTTCTTCGCAGGCAGGTTGTGAACGGTGAGGCGTTCTATGGGTGACTTGCCGCCGATGCCGGTGTGGGGTCTGTGGTGATTGTAGAGATGAACCCAGGC
>NZ_JACKTL010000045.1 GCF_025822245.1 Mycolicibacterium hodleri | reverse complement strand
CGGGCGCCGGCGCGGGGCCGGTCGGCACGTTCGGTCCCGGTGCCTGGGCGGGAATCGGCGTGTTCATGCCGCGCTGAGACAGCCCGACGATGAGGGCTTCCTTGCCGCTGATTTCGTGGTTCTGGACCGCTTGCCAGAGGTCCTTCAGGTAGCTCGTGTTCGGGCTGTCCATGGGGCCGGCGGCGTTGGGATCCATCGTCGCCCCGGGCGGCGGTGCGTCCGGGCTGGCGAGGTGCGGAATGCCGTTGGGCGGGAGCACCGACGGATCGGCGGCCGGGGCGGCCGGAGCGGCGAGCGGTGCGGGGGCGGCCGGGTCGACGACCGGTGCCGGCGCGTCG
>NZ_JACKTL010000044.1 GCF_025822245.1 Mycolicibacterium hodleri | reverse complement strand
AGCAGGATGTGCAGGGCGTACAGCCGGGGAATGATGATGCTGCCGGGGAAGTCGCCACCGAACAGCGCCCAGTGCAACCAGGTCCCGATCAGCGGCATCCCCAGGGTGATCGAGGAGAACGCCGCCCGCAGCCCGGTCCCGGAGAGCAGGTCATCGGGCAGGGAGTACCCGAAGTAGCCCTCGAACATGGCCAGGATCAGCAGCAGCGACCCGATCACCCAGTTCGCTTCGCGGGGGCGGCGGAACGCGCCGGTGAAGAAGACGCGCGCCAGGTGGACCATGATCGACGCGGCGAACAGCAGCGCGGCCCAGTGGTGGACCTGGCGGACGAACAGTCCGCCGCGCACTTCGAAGGAGATGTCCAACGCGGTCTCATAGGCCCGGGACATCTGAATGCCGTTGAGCGGCTGGTACACCCCGTGGTAGGTGACCTCGGCCATCGACGGGTCGAAGAACAACGTCAGGTAGACACCAGTGAGCAGCAGCACGATGAAGCTGTACAGCGCGATCTCACCGAGCAGGAACGACCAGTGCGTGGGGAACACCTTGTTGAGCTGACGACGTACCGCCGCCGACGGGTGATACCGCGAATCAATCGCGTCACCTTGATGGGCCGCGAGTTCAGCGAGCTTGGGACTCATGATGTGTGCTCCCGGGTTCGGCCTTCATTGTGCCGCGCGGGACGCGTCATGTTCTCGTCATGAGTGCCTTTGGGCGGCTTCGTCACGAATAGGTCATGGGTGTGACGCCCGGACCGTCATTCGCGCAGTTCGGCGTTGAAGGCCCGCATCGAGCCGATCACCGCCGTCAGCACCCGGTGGGCCGTCGCCAGCTCGGTCGCCGAGAACTCCTCGAGCGACGCCGCGGTGTGCTGAGCCAGCGGGCTGAAGAACGAGCGGGCGACCGCGTTGCCGTGGTCGGCGTAGCGCAGCAGGACCTTGCGGCGGTCGGACGGGTGCTGCTCCCGGGTTAGGTGGCCGGCCTGCACCATGCGGTCGACGAGGTAGGTGATCGCGGCCCCGGAGACGCCGATGCGCTGGCCGAGCTGACTCTGCGTCAAGGGTTCGCCGTCGCGCTCGGACACCATGACGTGCAGCAATGCCCGAAAGTCGTTGTCGTTCAGGTCATGTCGGGCGCAGAACACCCGACTGAGATCGTCGGACTCGGCGGACAGCGATTGCACGTCGGACACGATCAGCGCCTCGACGGCATCCCGCTTGGCGGCAGGTGAGCGGCTCACTCGGCTAGTCCTTCACTTGATTAATCATTAAGTGTCTTAATATACTCGCGGCATGAAGTCGTGGGACCGTTACGCCACCATTGTCTCCGGCCGGCGGTCGTGGATCGTCGCGCTGCTGATCGCCGTCGCGGCGGGCCTCCTGATGGCGGTCGCCGGCGCGAATGCCGGATCCACCCAGTCACCGGTGCCGGTGCCGCCGTCCGCCGAATCGGCCCGGGCCGCCGCGCTCGTCAAGGACTTCCCCGCCGGCGACGAAGCGCCGGTGCTCCTGGTGGTCTCGCGCGCCGACGGCGCCGCTCTCGCGCCGGCCGACCTCGCCAGCGGGGAGGACGCCCACCAGCGGGTGCTGGCCCGCGCGGGTGCGCAAGGGGGCGCACCGCTCTCGACGTCCGAGGATGGCGTCGTCGCCGTGGCCCCGGTACCAATCGCCGCCGACCTGTCCGGCTTCGACCTCGCCGACACCGTCGAGGGCCTGCGGTCCGCCGCGAACGACGGTGCGCCGCAAGGACTGCAGCTCCGCATCACCGGCGGACCGGCCTTCGGCGCCGACATCGCCGACTCGTTCTCCGGGGCGAACTTCACCCTGTTGGCGGTCACGGCCGCGGTCGTCGCGCTGCTGCTCATCGTCACCTATCGTTCGCCCATCCTGTGGTTGGTGCCACTCGCCGTCGTCGCCCTCGCCGACCAGACGGCCGCCGCACTCGGCGGCGTGGTCGCCGGCCTGACCGGATTGACCTCCGACGGCTCCACCACCGGCATCACCAGCGTGCTGGTGTTCGGCGCGGGCACCAACTACGCCCTGCTGCTGATCTCGCGCTACCGCGAAGAGCTCGCCGCGACACCGCAGCACCGCGATGCCTTGCGCGTCGCAGTGCGGCACGCCGGCCCGGCCATCCTCGCCAGCAACGCCACCGTGGTGCTCGCCCTGCTGACCCTGCTGCTGGCGGTGGTGCCGTCCACCCGCAGCCTCGGCGCACAGTCTGCCTGCGGGCTGGTGGTCGCCGCCCTGTTCGTCCTCGCCGTGCTGCCACCGTTGTTGGCGCTTCTCGGACCAAAGCTGTTCTGGCCCTTCGTTCCCCGCCGGGACCCGGGGCCCGCCGCGGCGGACCCCACCGCCTGGTACCGCGTGGCGACGTGGGTGAGCAACCACGCCGGCCGGGTCACCGTTGGCACCGTGGCCCTGCTCGCGGTCCTGTGCACAGGGGTGCTGGCCACACCGGTCGGGCTGACGCAGACCGAGCAGTTCCGGGTGAAGGCGGAATCGGTGTCGGCCTATGACACCCTCGCCGCCCACTTCCCCGGCGGCCTGTCCGCGCCCACGTCGGTCATCGGCCGGACCGACCACGCCGAGGACCTCCGGCGGGCGATCGCCGCCACCCCCGGCGTCGTCTCGACCCGCGACGTCGGCACCTCGCCGACCGGCCTGATCCAGTTCTCGGTGGTCGTCGACGCCGCGCCCGCCTCGCCGGCCGCCTTCGACGTCGTCGAACACCTGCGCGGATCGGTCCGCGGCGTCGACGACCAAGCGCTGGTCGGTGGCGCCGACGCCCAGGCACTCGACGCCCGCGCAGCCGCCCAGCGCGACCAGCGCGTGGTGATCCCGGCCATCCTGGTCGTGGTGCTGCTGGTGCTCTACGTCCTGCTTCGGGCCGCGTTGGCACCGGTGATCCTGGTGGCGGTGACGGTGCTCAGCGCGCTGGCGGCGCTGGGCCTCGGCGGCTGGCTCAGCGTCCACGCCCTCGGCTTTCCCGCGCTGGACGCCACCACTCCCCTGTTCGCGATCCTGTTCCTCGTCGCGCTCGGCGTGGACTACACGATCTTCCTGATCACCAGGGCCCGCGAGGAAACCCACGAACACGGCACCCGGGAGGGCGTCGTGCGGGCCGTCTCGGCCACCGGCGGGGTGATCACCAGCGCGGGCATCGTGCTGGCCGCGGTCTTCGCCGTCCTGGGCGTGCTGCCGCTGATCGTGCTCACCCAAATCGGCATCATCGTCGGGCTCGGCATCCTGCTGGACACGTTCCTGGTGCGCACCGTGATGATCCCCGCCGTGTTCACCCTCGTCGGGCCGCGAATCTGGTGGCCCGCCAACGTCGACCCGGAAGGCTGACCGATGTCCACGAGCAAAACCGAAGTGCGACGGGCCAATTCGTCGGCGCGGCCATGGCGGTGGATCTCCGCGCTCCTGGCGGTGAGCCAGCTGGCCACCCCGCCGGTCATCACCCGGGTGTTCGGCGACTTCCTGTCCTCCGGCGCGACCAACCGGGCGCTCGTCACGCCGTCGGGCTACGCGTTCTCCATCTGGGGGATGATCACCCTGCTGACCGTCGCCACGGGCGTCGCCGTGCTGCGATACGGGCTCGGATCGACGTGGGAGACGCGGATACTCGCCGAGCTGTCGGTGGTCTACACCGGTTTCAGCGCGTGGTTGGTCGTCGCGGCGCAAGACTGGCTGTGGCTCAGCGTGGCCGTCTTCGCGGCCATGGTCGTCGCCCTGGTCGACGTCGTCCGCCTGATGGTGCGCCACGACGGCGACCTGACGTGCCCACGCTGGGTGCGCCTGCTCGCGACGGTGACCTTTGGGCTCTATCTCGGGTGGAGCAGCGTGGCGGTGTTCGTCAACGTCGCGGCCGCGGCGATCCGGGCGGGCGCGCCGGCGGGGGACGTGGGCTGGCAGGCCGCCGTGCTGGTGGCCGCCACGGCGACCGCGATCGTGCTCACCGTCGTCCTGCGCGGCTCGCCCGGATACGTCGCCGCGGTGGCGTGGGCGCTGGTCGCCGTCGCGATCGGGGCGGCTCACCGCGGGTCGACGGTGCTCTCCGTCGTGTCCGCGGTCGCGACCGCCGTGATCGTGGGCACGGCGGCCGGCCAGATCGTCGGCACCCGCCGACGGCACGACCGATAGCGGCCCTACCGCAGCGGGGCGGCATCCTCCGGCCGCTCCGGGGTTCCCGCCCCGTGCCGGGCGCGCAGCCGCCGGTGCTCGACGAACTGCCAGACCACCCCGGCGACGACCGCCAGGCCAGCCAGCACCGCGCCGATCACCGCCAACGAGCTGCGGCCAACCGCGAAACCGGCCAGGCTCAGAGCGATCAAGGCCAGACCGAGGGCGATCAACCCGTAACCGGGCCAGCGCGCCGCATCCCTGAGGCCCTCGCCGGCGACGGGTCCGGCGGTACTGGTCGAGTCGTCTTGGTGTGCCATGTCCGCTATTCGTGGCCGATCGGGCAGTTCGGCACGTGACGTCACGTGTTCTCCGACACACCCACCGCCGGCGTGCGACTTCGGGAAGAATGCAGCCATGACCGCCACGGGCGACGTGCCCTCCCAACAGTTCGACTCCCGGCGCCACGAGCTAGCCGAGACGTACCTTCGGCCGACGGTCTCACGTCCGGCGTCGTCGGGTCGCGGGCTGCATCACACCGCGCTCGTCAGCGGCGACGTCGAGCGGACCATCCGGTTCTATCAGGAACTGCTCGAGTTCCCGCTGACCGAGCTCATCGAGAACCGGGACTACCACGGTTCGACGCACTTCTTCTTCGACATCGGCAACTCGAACCTGTTGGCGTTCTTCGACTTCCCCGGATTGGACACCGAACCGTACCGGGAGGTCCTCGGCGGGCTGCACCACGTGGCGATCAGCGTCGAACCCCAGCGGTGGCAGCACCTCAAGGACAAGCTCGCCGCGGCGAACGTCGAGGTCTCCGAGCACAGCGGGGTGTCGCTCTACTTCCGCGACCCCGACGGCGCGCGGATCGAACTGATCGCCGACCCGCTCGGTGAGATGTACGGCACACGGGTGCTCTGACCGACGACCCGTCCAGACCGACGGCGGCGACGAATCCTTACTGCGAGATTCCTACGAGCGATGTTGCGGGTGTGCATGAACTCAATCCAGACCGACGAGTTAGTCGTCCTCCTCGACGACGCGGGCCGCAGCATCGGCACGGCCCGCAAGGCCGACGTCCACGACGGGGCGACGCCCCTGCATCTCGCCTTCTCCTGCTACCTCTTCGACGACGACGGCCGGGTCCTGCTGACCCGCCGAGCGCTGGACAAGCGCGCGTTTCCCGGGGTGTGGACCAACTCGTTCTGCGGCCATCCGGCGCCCGACGAGCCGATGGAGGACGCGGTGATCCGCCGGGCCCGCGCCGAACTGGGCGTCGACGTGGCCGATCTGCGCTGTGTGCTGCCCGACTTCCGCTACCGCGCCGTCGACGCCGGCGGGGTGGTGGAGAACGAGGTGTGCCCGGTCTTCTGTGCGCGCGCCGCCGGACCACTGGACGCCGACCCCGACGAGATCATGGATTCGGCGTGGGTGCCGTGGCACCAGTTGCGCGCGGCAACCGAGATGCCGTGGGCGATCAGCCCGTGGGCCGTCGAGCAGGTGCCGTTGCTCGACGCCGCGCGATCTCACTAGTCACCGACTGCACGGAAGCTTGCGCCCCTCCTCGAGGAACGCTCCAACAAGCGCGCGGTCGGCGAATCGCTGGCTTAGCGCCCAGACCTCAGCGCGTAGAGCCGCTCCGCGTAGGCCAGATCGTCGCGCCACAGCCGTGCGGCGGCGGCCCGCATCAGGGGCTTGATCACGGGCGCCGCGACCAAGCCCTTGCCAAAGTTGGGTCGGTCCGAATGCGCGATGACGGCCTCCAGCACCGCGGTGCGTGGCAGCCCGTCGGGGCCGGAACCCAGTGGGGTGCCGTGGGTTTCGACGACGCTGCCCACACCCTCCCCCTCGACGATGCGCATGACGACCGTCCGCGGTCCCGGCGCCGTGAACTCGGCGATCACCGGCACGCCGAGCTTGCCGAGCCGGAAGGTGACGTCGACGACGAAGCGGTCTTGCGCCTCGGGGAGCTCGTCGACGGCGGGCGGCGCACTGAGCACCTTGAGCTGGGTGAAGGAGTACGGGTGGAACCAGGCGCCGTGCCACGGGTCCAGCCGGTTGGCGACGATGTCGCGGGGCTCGCACGTGCCCTCGAGCCTGGCGACGGCGGCCATCTGCGGATGGCCCGGCCGCTCGGGGACGATCGGGGCGTCGGTGGGCTCCTCGCCCCCGACGGCGTCGAGCCGGACCCAGGCCAGCACGCCGTCGTCGTACGCGGGGAACGACTTCCAGGTACCGTGCCGGCGGTCGGTGAGCCGCAGCCCGTGCCACGGACACACCAGCGCGCCGCACTCCACCGGCGCGGTCGCGAGGTCGGCGCCGAGATGCGGGCACGCCCGAGGGGCGACGAGCAGTTCGCCGTCCGCGCCACGCCACGCGACGATCTGCACACCCGCCACCACGGAACCCGTTGCCCTGGTGGCGATCTTCGAACTCGCGGCGAACGGGAACCAGTTCCCGCTCGGACGACGCTCGGCGCGGGTCAGCGCAGAGGAGATGACCCGTGGGTCGGCGTCGGCGTAGGTCGGCGTCTGCGCCGCCCAGTCCAGGGCCGGCAGCGTGGTGAACGGCCAGCTCTTGGCCACGTTGGCGCGAAACTCGGTGAAAGCGCTCATGTCCGTCGACCCTCCTGTCGTGCCACCAGCTTGCGAAGCAGTGTGGACCGGCCGCGGTTTGGCACGGTGTGCACCTCGTGGCCGGCCAGTCCGAAGACGCCGAGCAATTCGTTGGCCGCCGTCCACCCGGTCGTGGCCGCCCGTTCCATCAGGGCGACGGGCAGGTCGACGCGAATGCCGTCACCGGCCAGCACCACCCGCGGGTCCGGGGTGACGACGGTGGGCCGTCGCTCGAAGTCGCCGGGCCCGAAGGTCGGACAATCCTCGCGGCGCAGCAGTCGTTCGTCCACGACGGTCGCCCCGGCGGTCTCCGGGTACAGCTCGTGCATGCGGGACAGCAGGCTGTCACGCACGTCGGCGTCGTCGCCGGTGACGGAGTAGCCGTGCAGCTCGACCACCGAACCCCCCGTGCGCGCGGCCCATTGGGCGGCTTCGCGCTCGTAGCGCTCCAGCACGCTGACGTTGTCCAGCGGCGGTCTGCCGCCGGTGCCCAGGAACGCCGCCCGGTCGGAGTGCACCGGCCGGTCCAGCCACAGCCGCAGCACCACGAACGGCGGCGCGTTGCCCACGTCGGCCACCCGTCGTCGCCAGTCGTCGTCGCCGAGGTCGGGCGAGGCCGCCACGATCCGCCGCAGTCCGGCGACGTCGGTCGCCAACACCACCGCGTCGGCGGTGAACTCCTCGTCGGCGCCGCACGTCACCCGCACCTCGTCGCCGAGTGCCACCGATTGCACCGAGGTCCCGGTGTGGAAGCGAACACCGTTGCCCTCGAGGTACTTTCGCAGCGGATTCCACAGCGCGTCGTCGAAGTTCGCGTTGGCCACGTCGAACACCAGGCCCTCGTCGGAGCCGAGGAAGTAGATGTGGAACATCGTCACCAACTCCGCCGCCGAGAGCTTCTCGGGTTTGACGAAGAAGCTCCTGGCGAACACCTCGAACGCCAAGTGGCGCGCAGCGTCGGGAAAGTTGATGTCCTGCAGGAACTCCGCCGCGGTCCGGTGGTCGAGGTCATGGTAGGTCTGGGGCACCGACGCGGTGGCCAACGGCGCGGCGGCCATTCCGTCGATCCTGACCAGATCGCGAAGCCGAAAGGTGGGGCTGCGCAAGGCAAAGGTCAGCGCGTTGAGCGGGGGCGTGCGCGGCAGGCCGCGGAACGTGTCGCGGCGCCCGTCGGCGTCGACCAGGGGGTAGTCCTCGACCGGGGTCAGCGCCGACAGGTGTGGATCCGACCGGCGCAGGAGGGCGCGCAGGTTGTAGTACTGCCGAAAGAAGGCGTGGAAACCACGGTTCATCGCCACTGCGGAACCGTCGCCGAGGGTGTCGGGCCAGCCGCCGACCCGACCGCCCACGTAGTCGTTGGCCTCGACGACGTCGACGGCGACGCCACGTTCGCTGAGACCGGCGGCGGCCGCCAGACCGGCGATGCCGGCCCCGACGACGACCACCCGCGGCGGGTGCGGCAGCGCGCTGGCGTGAGCCAAACCCGGTCGCGCAGGCACGGTTTCGCGAAGCTTGTCCACGCCTACTCCTTCCGGTGCCGCAGTCGCGCGCCCCAGGCCCTTACGATGCCCGTTCCGGCGACGGCGGCGCGACGCCCCTTGCCGACGGAGGCACGCTGGCTGAAGATCTCGAAGTCGATCTCCTCGATTCGGTCGAGGATCTCGGAGTAGAGCTTCAACGCCGTCTCGACGCACGGCCGCGAGGCTGGGGCCAGCTGGGCGACGCCCGGCCGGGCCGCGACGTACACCCGCCGCGTGACGTCGTGCTGTTCCCGAAGCGCCCGGCGCACCCGGGAGTCGATCCGCCGGTTGGTCTGACACCACGTCAGGACGTCGCGGTCGACACCGTGCACGGCGAGTTCGTCGGCGGGCAGGTACACCCGGCCACGCCGCAGGTCCTCGTCGACGTCGCGCAGGAAGTTGGTGAGCTGGAAGGCCTTTCCGAGGGCGGCGGCGAACGGTGCGGCGTCCTCCCGCGGGCCGACGGTCCCGAGGATGGGCAGCATCTGCAGCCCGATCACCTCGGCCGACCCGTACATGTAGCGCTCGAGGGACGCCCGGTCCGGATAGTCGGTGACCGTCAGGTCCATTCGCATCGAGGCCAGGAAGTCGTCGAACAGCTGCCATCCGATGTCGTAGCGGCGGGCGGCGTGCACCACGGCCGTGAGCGTGGGGTCGTCGGCGCACGCCTGGTTCTCCACGAGGCAGTTGAACAGCTGCGTGGAGAACCGCTGGAGCTGCTGGGCCCGCACCTCGTCACCGCGGCTGTCGTCGAACTCGTCGAGGATGTCGTCCGCGCGGCGGGCGAAGCCGTACAGCGCGTGCACCGCCGGGCGCTGGGCGGGCGCCAACAGCCGGGTCGCCAGGAAGAACGTCTTGCCGTCGCGGGCGTTGATCTCGCGGCACGTTCGATAGGCCTCCCGCAACGACGGGTCGAGTACCCCGGCGGCGTCCAGTTCGGAGCTGATCATCGCCCCACGACCTCTCGATTCGCCTGCCGCACCGGCACTCCGGTGATCCGGTCGGCGGCCAGTCGGCCGGACATGACGGCGGTCGGGACACCGACCCCCGGCACTGTGGAGGAGCCGGCGAGAACCACGTTGTCGACTCCGCGCACGGTGTTGGCCGGCCGGAAGGGACCGGTCTGGGCGAAGGTGTGCGCCAACGCGAAGGGCGTTCCGGCCAGCATGCCCTGGCGGCCCCAGTCCGCGGGTGTGACCACCGACAGCACCTCCATGTCGTCTCCGACGTGCGGCAACCGTTCCCGGACGGCGCCCAGCATGTGCTCCACGTAGGCCGACGAGGTGGCGTCGTCCCAATTCACCGTGCCGACTTCGGTGTTGGGCGTCGGCGCCAACACGTAGAGGAGGTCGCGGCCGGGCGGGGCCAGGCTCGGATCGCCGGCCGTCGGCCGCGTCACCAGAAGCGACGGGTCGCCCATGACCCGGCCGTCGGTGATGATGTCGGTGAAGGTCTGCTTCCAGGCCTCGCCGAACAGGATCGTGTGATGGCCGACCGACGAGTCGACCGCCGGCACGCCGACGTGCGCCACGACCGCCGACGGCGCCGGGCGCAACTTCAGCAATCGTCGCGGTGCATGGTCCAGCAGCCGGTAGGTCTCGGGAAGCTCGGTGGTGAGCACCACGGCGTCGGCGGGGATGCGCTGCCCTCCGTCGGTGAGCACGGCGGTGGCCCGCGAACCGCTTCGCTCGATGCCGGAAACCGTTGCTCCGTAGACGAATTCGACGCCCGCGCTGGCAGCCGCGGCGGCCATCGCGTCGGGCAGCGCCCGCATGCCGCCGCGGGGGAAGTACACGCCGGCGACGGTGTCCATGTAGGCGATCACCGCGTACACCGCCAGCGCGCTCTGCGGGGGCACCCCCGCGTAGAGGGCCTGGAAGGTGAACACCCGCAGCAGTCGCTCGTCGCTGAGGAACTTGCGAATCACGCTCTCCCAGCGGCGGAAACCGCCCATCGCGAGCAGCCGCCCCAGTTGCGGGGTCAGCAGCGACAGTGGCGAGTCGAAGTTGGCGCCGATGAAGCCGTCGAACTCCGTGTCGTAGAGCGCCGTCAGCCACTGGCGCATCTGCAGGTAGGCGTCGGCCTCCTTGCGGCTGGAGAACCGTTCGACCTCGGCGTACATCGCCGTCGGGTCGGTGTGCACCTTCAGGGTGTCGCCACCGGCGAACACCGCGTTGTAGGCCGGGTGGACGGGCAGCAGTTCGAGGCGGTCGGTGAGCTTCTCCCCGACGGCGGCCATCGCGTCGTCGATGATGTCGGGCATCGTCAGCACGGTGGGTCCCATGTCGAGGCGATATCCGGAGACGTCGGCCCGGCCCACCCGTCCGCCGGGATGCTCCTCGCGTTCGACCACGGTGACGTTGCGGCCCCGCCCGGCCAGGTACAGCGCCGCCGACAGCCCCGACAGGCCACCACCGACCACGACGACCCGGTCGGTCTTACCCTTTACGGTGCGCATCACGCACTCCTCTCGGTGCAGTACACGGCCATGTCTTCCAATGCGGCGCGGGCAGGTTGGGGAATTCCGGCCGTGTCGAGACAGCCGAGCGCCTGAGACAGCCGCTCCTCGATGAGTTCCTCGATCCACTGCGCCGCGCCACTGGCGACGATCAGCGTCCGCCACCGTTCGGCGTCGGCGGCGGTCAGGGTCGGGGTGCTCATCAGGTCCGCGAGTTGGCGTTGCAGCCCGGCGTCGGCCAGCTGGTACGCGGCGACCACGACGCTGGTGGCCTTTTGCGCCTCGAGGTCGATGCCGACGGACTTGCCGGTCACCGTCGGCGAGCCCGAGATGCCCAGGAGGTCGTCGCGCAGCTGGAACGCCTCGCCGATCGCGGAGCCGTACTGGCCGAGCGCGTCGACGACGTCCGGTCGGCAGCCGGCCATCGCCGCCCCGATCTCCAGTGGCCGCCGCACGGTGTAGTTGCCCGACTTGCGGCGTGCCACGTCGAGCACCTCGTCGAAGGTGGGGAACGCGTGGGAGTCGTTGACCAGGTCGGCGAGTTGACCGACCGCCAGCTCGACGCGCATGTCGTCGTAGCGAGGCCACACCCGCGCAAGGGACTCGTCGCCGACGCCGCTCTGCCGCAGCATCTTCTCGCCCCACACCAGGCAGAGGTCGCCGAGGACGGTCGCCGCCGACTCGCCGAAGCGGTCCGAGGAATCGGTCAGCCCGCGCCCCCGGTGCCAGGCACTCAACGCCACGTGGGCGGCGGGGCGGCCACGGCGCAACGCCGACTCGTCCATCACGTCGTCCTGCAGAAGGGCGAAGGCGTGGAGCAACTCCAGGCTGGCCGAGGCGCGCAACGCCGACTGGTCCTCCTCCGCGCCGCACAGCCAGCCCAGGTACATGAACGTCGACCGCACGTACTTGCCGCCGTCGAGGAAGTCCGACAGCACCCGGCTGGCGACGTCGACCCCGGTGCCGTCGAGCTGGGGCAGGCATTCGGTGGCGACGAAGTCGGCGAGCAGGGCCCGCACCTCACCGCGGACGTCGACCGACCCACGGACGGCTCTGACCGCCGGCAACGGGCGGTGTCCACGTCGTCGACGGCGGGACAGGACGAGCCCCGATCCGTCGTGGTCGTCGCCGTTCATGTGCACGGATTGCCCACTCGGCACGGTCTCAAGCCTCGCCTTCACACGTCGTACGACTACGTCTGATTTGATCCGTCGTGTTCGTTGCGCCAGTCCCCACGAAGAGGCATTCGGAGCCGGCGGGGGTCTGGCGGGGTGTGAGCTGCGCAATATTTACGCGCAGGCAAGGGTCAGGCGTGGCGACCACCCAGTTCCGCCTCGTCGCCCGAGTGCCGGACCGCGGCGTCCGAGACGCGCTGATGCGCGGTCCTCAGCAGCAGGTCGTGCTCCATCCGGCGCGACGGTGACGACGATCGGGCGAGTTCGACCAGGTCCTTCGACACCTGCTGGGCGATCAGCCGCAGCTTCACGTTGTGCTGCTGGGACTGCTCGCGCAGACGCTGAAACGCTTCGTCGGCGTCGATCCCGTACATGAACATGAGCATGCCCTTCGCCTGCTCGATGATGGCACGGTTCGCGTCGAATTCGAAGGCGGCGTCGGCGTCCCTGCTGCTCGACGTCGACTCCGTCGCGGCCGAGTCACCGTCGCAGGATCTGCCGTGTCCCGGATCGGCGCACGGGATGCCCATTCGCTGTCGCTCTGACTGCATGACACCCCTGCCGCAATTGGACGAGTAGTCCTTTTCTGAACTATTCGTCCAATAGTGCCCGTAGAAGGGCGCCCAGGTCAACGACCCGTGCGGTCACCCCTGGTCACGGGCATCGTCAGCCGAAACACCGCGCCGACGTCGGAGGGTTCGCAGACCAGATCGCCGCCATGTGCCCGCGCCAGCGCCCGGGCAATCGGCAGCCCGAGCCCGGCGCCTCCGTGGTCTCGGTTGCGCGAGGCGTCCAGCCGCACCAAACGGTCGAACACCCGCTCGCGATCGGCCGCCGCGACGCCCTCGCCGGTGTCGCTGACGACGAGGTGGGCGACGGGGTGATCGGGTCCGCCGCGCACGTCGACGTGCACGGTGATCCGCCCACCGGCCGGCGTGTAGCGGCGCGCGTTGTCGAGCAGGTTCGCCAGGATTTGGCCGACGCGGTGCGGGTCGGCGGGAATCACGAGGCGGTCGACGCCCGTCCGCACCACCGTGATCTGCGGTGCAAGCATGTCGGCCCGTTCCACCTGGGCGTCGGCGATGCCGACCACGTCGACGTCGCCGATCCGCAGCGGCAACCCGGCGTCGATGCGACTCAGGTCCAGCATGTCGGTGACCAGCCGCCCGGCCCGGCGGGCATCCGACAGCAGCAGCGCCAGACGGCGCTTGGTGCGCGACGACGCGTCCGGGGAGGTGTCGTCGGCGGTGTTGGTCAGCTGCTCGGCGGCGACCTGGATGCCGGCCAGCGGGGTGCGCAGTTCGTGTGCGGCGTCGGCCAGGAAGTCCCGCGTCTGCGCCTCGGCCCGGCGGGCCGCCTCCGCCGCCTCGTGCGCCTGCCGCTCGGCGGCCTCCAACGCGTCCAGCATGACGTCGAAAGCCGCTGCGGCGCTGCCGAGTTCGGTGTTCGGTCGGTCGGGACGCAGGCGGCGGCCGCGGTCACCGGCGCTGATCGCCCTGGCCACCATGGTCAACCGGTCCAGGGGTCGCAGCGCGCCGCGGGCAACGGCGATCAGCAGCGCGGCGGCCACCACGAGGGTGACGGCGCCCGCCCCGATCAGCAGCTCGCGAAGGTCGCGCACGGCGGCGGTGGCCGGGGTGGTGTCGGCGACGAGGATCACCCGAGACCCGTCGGGCAGCGGCTGCACCATCGCCGTGTTGGTCTCGTCGGGGGGCTGCGGCGGTGGGGGCGGCGGCGGTGGGCCGCCCGGCTTGCCGGGTCCGTCCGGCCGGCCGGGTGGCGACGGCGGGGCCGGAGGTGCGAGGGCCGTACCGGGCCCCGCCACGGTGTCGGGGCTGATCGCCGGATCCCCGTAGGCCTGCCCGTCGGCCGTCACCAGCAGCGCCCGGATGCCGCCCCCGTTCAACTCGGCCGCCGTCTGCTGCGGCGAGGCGCCGGACTGCGCGAGCGCGTCGGCGCGGGCCGCCGTGGCCACCAGTCGGTCGTGCAGGTCGCGGTTGACCTGGGCGCCGAAGGCGAAGTCGATCACCACGCCGAAGACGACGAGCGCGGTCGCCAGCAGCGCCAACGCCGACAGCGTGACGCGGCGGCGCAGCGACGGAGTCTCGGTCACGAGGTCGTGGGTCGCAGTTGGTAGCCAATTCCCCTGCTGGTGTGCAGGATTCGCGGGCCGTGCGCCTCGAGTTTGCGGCGCAGCGCACTGACGTAGACCTGAACCAGGTTGGCGTCGTAGGCGTCGTAACCCCAGACGGCGGTGAGGATCTGCTCCTTGCTGACCAGGCGGCCGCGTTGATCGGCGAGGTAGGCCAGCAGCCGCAGCTCGGTGGCCGTGAGGTCCAACGGGTGACCGGCGCGGGTGGCCGTGCCCGCGTCGACGTCGAGCATCAGATCGCCGAGTTGCACGGCCGACGGCAACCGCCCACGGCGCCTCAGCACCGACCCGACCCGTGACACCAACTCGGCCAGCTCGAAGGGCTTGACCACGTAGTCGTCGGCGCCGCCGTCCAGTCCGCGCAGCCGATCGTCGAGCCCGTCGCGTGCGGTGAGCAGGACGATGCCGGTGTCCCCGTAGTCGCGGACCACGTTGATCAGAGCGAAGCCGTCGCGGCCGGGCATCATCACGTCGAGCACCACCAGGTCGGGCCGGAACCCGTGCAGGACCTCCTCCAGTCCCGCGCCGTCGGGGCGTGCGCCGGTGACGTACCCCGCGTCGTCGAGGGCTTCGCTGACCATCTCTCGGATCGTCTCGGAATCTTCGACGACCAGGACCCGGGCGCGCGGCTCTGGACGCAACGGTGCGCGACTGGTCATGCGTTCATTGTGTCCCGTAGCGGCCCCACCTTCCTGAAGCGAAGCTGAAGGAATCGCCGCGGGCCCCCATTCTTCAGGTTCGCTTCAACTTGAGCCAGCAACGTCGTCACCAGCAACCGCCAACCAAAGTGAGGACGACGTGAACGACGACAACACCGAGAACACCGACAACTTGAGCACGCAGCACGTAGAGCACGTGGAGCCCGAGACGCCGGCCCAGAAGCCCGCCAGCCGGTGGTCGGACACCGGCGACCGAGTTCGTCAGCACCCCATCGGGGTTGCCGTCGGCACGGGCGTCGCGGCCCTGATCGTGGGCGGCCTGCTGGGCGCCGCCCTCTTCGGCGGACCCTCGCCCGACGTGGGCCCGGCCGGGATGTCCACCCACTACGCGGCACAGGGCGAGATGTGCGCGCCGCCGCCACCGCCCCCAGGTGGGGGACCCGGCGGCCAGTTCGGTGGTCCGCCTCCCCCGCCACCTCCGGGTGGTCCCGGCGCGCCCGGGGGCCAGTTCGGCGGCCCGCCGCCACCACCCCCGGGTGGTCCGGGTGGTCCGGGTGCGCCCGGTGGACCTGCAGGTCCGCGCGGACCGGGCGGACCGGACGGTCCGGGCGGGGCCGCGGGCCCGGGGAACTAGCAGCCCGCCCCCGCCCCGCAACAGGGTGGGGGCGCCGCCCCCGCTCCGGCCGCGCCCGCCGCACCCTCGACACCTCTGCTGCCTGCCGAGCAGCCCGCTCGGTAACCGGTTCGTTCCCCGGCAGA